>CAVSFM010000010.1:0-92663 GCA_963727305.1 uncultured Pseudomonadota bacterium | reverse complement strand
GAAATCCGATCTGGGCGGGCTTTAACCATCCTTGAATTTCGTCATGCGATGGCAGACCGCCGCTGTGCACGATCTTGCCGTCGATGATTACGGCAGGCGTCGCGTGGACACCATGCCGTTGTATCTCTTCGGGGTTCTGAATCTTGGTGATCTCAACCGCGACACCTAAGTCGTGGGCAATCCGTTCGATCATGCCGATCGTGACGCGGCACTTGCTGCAACCCGATCCCAAGACTTCAATTTCCATATCTACGGCCTCACACTCGATATTCGTCGGAAGCGCACTTGCTTGCCGGGCCCGTCGGCGGTGGAGTCACGCATAAACCGCCAAGGCGTCGGCCCATTCTAGGCGTGATGAGGTAGACGATGCCGAGTTGATGTGTCTGCATCATGCCGACGCGGACTCCATAGGCAGAATGAAGGGCGGCGGCGCGGCGCGCGGGATCGGCATCAGGCAACAGATCCTGTCTTTTCATTGGGGGCACCGGGCGATCGCGCGCTAGGATTCCTTGCTGGTTCACCGAGGCATCGGCGGCTTCTTCGCCGCTTCACGCCGCGGGCCATGTTGCCGTGCGCGCCACGCAGAGATCCAAACCATTCACCGTCCCCGTGAAAATGCTGTTCAGCCCCAGTTCTCGTCCCGATCAACTATTCGCAGGATTGTCTCCGATGTTGGAGCATTATTATTAATGTTACCGATACGACGTCGTCGATAATCGAATCAGGGCCACCAGATGGTGAAACATTCCAATGTAAACTCCTTTTCCGTAACCTCAATGATTGTTCTCCTGCAGCTCAATTGTGGCAGCGTGATCGCGCAAACGCAGCAGGAGCATGTGCACGGGATGTCTCATTCCGTAATGCCATTTGATATGGCGAAGACTCTGCACGTCTTTAGGATGACGGAATCCGGCGGCATTCAACGGGTCATCGTGAAAGACCGAAGCGACGCGGGCCAAGTCACGCTCATTAGGGCACATTTGCGTGAAGAAGCAGAGCGCTTTCAGCACGGTGATTTCTCGGACCCGGCAAAACTGCACGGAGTTACTATGCCAGGGCTCAAAGAACTTCAGGTCGGTGCTCAGCGTGTCAAGATTTCATACTACGACGTACCTGACGGTGCCGAGATCACTTTTGAGACCACGGATCCGCATCTGCTGACTGCGATACATGGTGGTTTGGGGCTCAGTTGTCTGAGCATGGCGCCGATGCGAAAGCGGAATGAAGAGACAGTGGCTTCCGTCTCGATTCTACGTCGCATAAGAACGCGTCCGGTTGAAAGGGAACCAGAACCCAATCGATGAATCTGGTCTGTGGATTGCACGCTGGTCTACCGGTGGTTCGACGTCAACGTGTACCGAAAGTCTACCGGTCGACTGACCGCGACGAGATAACTCCGTGATTTCCGTGGAGGAAGTCGCTTCAGCGCCGACTATCACCAGAAGTCCTCGGGTAAGACACCCAATAGCTGCCATTGGCGAGGGACCGCTTCGGGTCAACTTTCCCCATTGGACACCGGTCCCCATTTTGAGAGGCGGCGGCGCTGACCGAAGCTAATCCGGCCAGGCCGCCGCCCGTCGGGTCCTAAACTTCGGTCTGTTCGGCCATTTCGAGGGCGTCATCGACCTCGATCCCAAGGTACCGGACTGTACTTTCCAATTTGCTATGGCCTAACAGCAGCTGCACCGCGCGTAGGTTCTTGGTCCTCCGGTAGATCAGGGAGGCTTTCGTCCGGCGCATCGTATGGGTTCCATAGGCGGCGGCGTCCAAGCCGATTTCGGTGACCCAAGCCTCGACAATTCTCGCGTATTGCCGGGTTGACAGATGTGGGGAACGTCGTATCCGGCTCGGAAACAGATAGTCCTCTGCTTTCAGTGCCGCGTGCTCGAATCCAGGCGAACACCGATTTGCGGGTCGGCTCCGTAATTTCGAACTGAACCGGCCGCTGCGTTTTTTGTTGCATGACGATCGTGCGCGCGGCGATTCGATCGCCGTGAGCGACATCGCGCACACGCAGTTGCACGAGATCGCAACCACGCAGCTTGCTGTCGATGGCCAGATTGAATAGCGCAAGCTCGCGCATCCGATCGGCCAGTTCGAGCCGAACCCGGATTGCCCAAATGTCCCTGAGTTTGAGCGGTGCCTTTTGACCGACCAGCTTGCCCTTATTCCAGGGATTGCGGCGGCCAGATACAACGGTGGGTGCCAACATTTTGAACTCCTACTGTGTGAAGGGGAGTTCAAAGCCTGAAATTCACCGGATTGACGGCCTACCAACCGGTCGGCAGATCTCGATGGTGCGATTTGACAGTGCTGAATCAGCGGGTGACCGCGAACGAGTAAAGTTGACCCGGAGCGGTCGGACGACTCTCGCAATAGCCGCCGTTCAACAGTAGTAGAGCGGACATTGACAGCGCCGCCGGTCGATCCGGACCGATTGCCCCTCAGCCGGCAACCCAGCTCGGCCAACCTTGGTCACTTCAGCTAAGCTCCGCCCACGGAGGCGACGACGATGGGTTCTCCGAGCGCCCGCCGATATTCCTCCTCGCCGATCGCATCCACCGACCGCAGCTTCGCCAGTAGCTCGTCGATCAGCGAACGCAGCCCAGGCCCCGGCGTGCCGTGCGCGAATGAACTCTGGTATTTGATCGGCCCGGGGACGATCGCGACCAGGAAGGCCATCTCGGCCGGCGTCAGCTCTCGGGGTTCGCGACCGAAATAGCGGCGGGCCGCGGGCCGCAGGCCACGCAGGTCCGGTCCCCATTCGATGATGTTCAGGTAGATCTCGAGGATACGATCCTTGCCGAGCGCCGACTCGAGCAGGAACGTGATCGCCAGTTCCTGCAGCTTGCGTCCGAGCTGCTTGTCGCGCGACAGGAACAGGTTCTTGGCCAGCTGCTGGGTGATTGTCGACGCTCCGCGCGCGGCGCCGCCGCGCGACCAGTTGGTGAGCAGCGCGGCGGGTAGTTCGCGCAGGTCGATGCCGCGATGCCCGTAAAAACCTGCGTCTTCGGCAAGCAGCAGAATGCGTACAAATAGCGGCGGAACGTCGTGCAGGGCGATGAAGTCGGGGGACGCGAGCGAGACGTCGATGGGGCGGTGCGGCCCGGGGCCGTCTTCGGATCTGAAGATGAAATCGCCGCGCAGGCGTGCGATTGCCGGCGGCATCTGACGCGGCGGCCTGAAGTCGATCTTCTGGCTCACCGAGAGCGAGGCAGGGTCCGCCAGGCGTCCGCGCACACGCAGGTCGATCGTGGCCGAGCCAAGGTCACGGCCGGCGCCGGGCGCCATTCCCAAGCTTTCGGGCACCGCGAGCCCGGATGCACCCAGCAATTGCGCGAAGTCCAGATGCTGCATGCCGAGTGCGAGATCGACAACCGGATCGGTGTCGACATCGCGCAGTGTGATCGAGCCCGATAGGGCGGCACCGGCCACCGTCGCGTGGATCTCGGGGATCTCGATCGTGCCCCCGATCCGGCGCCAGGCGCCATCGAATCGTATGGTCACGTCTGTCGGATCGCCGAGCTGCGGCTCGTCGGCGGCGTTATCCGCCAGCGCTCCCAAGCGCGCGCCGCGCGCGCCCATGTCCACGTGGAAACGGAGCGCATCGGTGCTGGCCTGAAGGTCCACGCGGCCGTCCGCGATACCACAATCGAGCAGCGGGTGGGCGTCGCGCCGCGTGTCGACCAGACGTCCGACGTCGAGCCCACGTGCCTCGATATTCCACGCGCTGCCCACCGGATACGCCAGCTTGCGGATTGACAGGCCGGCCTGTGGGTCCACCAGCGTGAGCCGGAGATCCTCGCCGAAAATTCCCGCCATGTCCCAGGCAGTGGCCGCCGAGCTGACCCTGACCCCTGCTGGCCCCGCGAGAGTGGCGGTGCGAACTGAGAGTCGCAAACGGCCGGGCCACGTGGCCGCGATCATGTCGGCATGCAGTTGCACGCCATGACCGAAGTCGAGATCGAATCCCTCTAATCGCAGCAACGGCCAGACGCCGACGTGTACCACACCGATTCGGGCAACCGCGCCATGGCGCACGGCCGCGGATTCGATCCGCGCTCGCACCCCATGCTCGAGCATGGACCTCAGCAACAGCGCGGCCACGCTTACGACCAGCGCCGTGGTGATCGCTCCGAGCCACCGTCGCCTGCAGGTTCGAAACGTAAACATCGAAGCAAGGATGCCACAGCCTGATCGCGCGCCGGCTGTTGGGCGGCCTAGGGTCGCAGACGGCGTCGATCAGGTCCGCTTCAACCGGGCCCTTCGAGTCGACAGCGGTCCCCTAAACATTGGTGCCGCACCGCAACTTGGCATAATGCCCAGTGAGTTCAAACGTTAAAGTGGACTGACTGCTGCCCAACTCCGGCCACTCGAGCAGGCCCCTCAATTTTCTACATAGCGGACATTGGAGCGATCTTCGAGGGACCGAAGGAATCGTGTCGGAACCGCGCCGCCACTCCTCCGAGATTTAGCCGCAGGAGTGTAGCGCGCTGCTGCCCCAGGGCAGGCCCTTTGTATTGAATGCTTATGTAAAGCGGTCGTCTGCACGCCATCGTATCAACGAGGCGGCACCGGTCATTCCTGGCCCCTTTGTACGTCAGCGTACAGATGCGGTCCCGCGCCTTTGAAGATAGTCAACCCCTTTAGCGGAACTGGGACGCGTAAAAATGGGACTGTCGAACACCGACCTGTCTGAAGCCCTCGGCCCGGGTATACGATTTTTGCATCAGCCTGTGCTGTTTACCTCGCTATGCCCGAAGTGCAAGCGCGAGTGGCTACAGAACGGGTATACGCGTCGCGCTCTTCTCGAGTTACTCAATACGGCGCGCGCGATGAAGGCGAGCTGCACGCCGTGCAACGCGACTTGGTCGGTCAGTGACCGAGAGCGTGCTGGGATCGCCAAACGAGTTTAGTCACGGGGACAATCAACACAGTCGAGATCCGTCTGCTGCGAGGTTAGGCTGCTCGCGATCCTTCAAAGGACGCAGCGCGGGCGCATTCAAGCTGCCAGGCCGACTGGCAGAGGCTATGAAACCACATCTGCTTAGCGTGGCCCGCTACGTTCTCTTCCATCTCAAATTCCACCTCAGCAGACTCAATCGTTTTGTCGCATACGACACAGACCTTTCCGCTGCCGTAGCCGCCCCACATTCGGTACGGAGGAGTTACGCACGGTAGCGCGCCGCTCGCTATGCGGCGACGCGCAATTGCCCTCACATGTCGCCGGGTTCGCTGCTGCATCGCAAATAGCTCGTTCATGGTGTCCCCATCTTGGAATCGCATGTGTTTTCGTGCGTTTATCCACCGCCAGGCAAGCTAGGCGATATGCAGGTATGGGTCTGTGCGCAACCGTACCTAGTGGTGCCACCAGGGCGAAGGTTACCGACTGATGTAAGCGCGAAAGGCGAGCGGTCGCATTGCAATTTTATTGCCGCCGAAAGACGTGACACTCCCTAGCGTTCCGTTGCCCTCCTTCGGGCGGCGTTTTCGTGTTTAGGGCACGAGGGCGCTCACGCTGGCGGTCGCCGAGCCGCCCGTGTTGTTGTAGATGTCGACGCGGACGCCAGGATTGAAGCCACTTAAGAGCGGCTGTGCTTTCGCGAGGTAGCGATGCGCCTCCGCAGGTAGGCGTGCGCGCCACTGGACTGCGCGCAAGCTGACGAGCTTGCGTCGGCTAAGCGCTTTTCGACCAGTTTGCGCCACCGCCTTGCGACATCATGCGTGCTCTTGCTGCATTGCAGCTTATCCGATGATTGTTTTTAGATTTGCGCGGAGTAGGTCCGTCGAAAGTGCGAACTTAGTACAGGGATACGCCGCCTATAGGCCCATGGGCACCGTTGTCGATGCCGAAGGGACGTGGACGAAATAGGTGAAAGACCAGCCCATGGGTGCCAACCCGGGCGGAGCGAGAGCGCATCGGCCGCGCCGCTGCGCAGCAGACGAGTCACTGAGACATGGGCGGCGACCCGGCAGGTCCTTTCCCGGCACATGTGATGGCGCAATCGTCCGCTCCGCCACCTCGGCGGCTGCTATCAGGTAGGCCAACACACCACTTTGGGGTGATGTTTGATGTTGGCGCGCTGTGATAGGCGCAGCGGCCCGCCTCGCAGTAAGCCATGGGCTAACATCCCGCCCAATATAGGGACATTTCCGGATGCGCGGTGCAAGTGTCTAGTATCACCATATTCAAACTTAGACTACTTGGAGTATCGACATGAAATCGCGTACCGTAATGGGAACGATAGCAGCGGGATTAGCTATCACCAGCGCGCCGTCGTTTGCTCAGCAACAGGAAATTATAGTTGAGGCACCACGCATACAAGTGGCGCGTCCGCCTTCCTACGCCGGTGATGTCCCCGTGGATGTGATCACGGTAAGCCACGTCGTGAGTTACAGCAATATCGACATAAGCACGAGTTCCGGTGCGCAGGTTCTGAAGCAGCGCATCGCGGACGCGGCCAAGGCTGCCTGCAAGGACATCGATACGGCGTATCCGAACCGACGACCGATAGCCGGTGACCCTCCCTGTGAAAAGGGTGCGATCGATGCCGCAATGGTTAAGGCGAACGCCGCAATCGCTGCCGCTGAAAAGGCCCGTAACAAATAGGCTTGCGGACGGATCAAGACCGTGGGCCGCCTAGGAGCGGGGCGCGATGTTGGGTTCGGGGAAGCGCCGCGGCGGGTCGCCGGCTATCCCCCGCCGACCGGCAGCTCCCGGGCCAGGAGTGGACGCTTGCCGTGTTCTCGTAGTTTTCCCGAAAGCAGACGGTCGAGCGCGAGAGTTATCCCGACAGCCAGGTGTTCGCCAGCGTAAGTGGTTTTAGTCGACGTCCTCGCGCTGAAGGAGCCGCGGCGATGGCGCTTCGATTCAACCCATTACGAACGCATTGAGCTTGTTGCCGTCCAGATCGCGAAAGTAGGCAGCGTAGAACCCTTCGCTCCGCGAACCCGGGGCACCTTCATCCGTCCCGCCCAAGGAGAGCGCCAGCCGGTGAATCCGATCAACTTGCGCTTTGTCCTTCGCCTCAAGAGCCACCATGACCCCATTGCCGACAGTCGCCGGCTTACCATCGAATGGCAGCGTCAAACCGATTCCAGCACCACCTTCGGGTGTGCCCCACGCGATGAAGCGTTCCGTCTCCATCATCCTCCCGACGCCTAATTCCTTGGCGATGGCATCGTAGAACTTCGCTGCACGCACAAGATCGTTGGTCCCCAACGTGACATACCCAATCATAGCTCGTGCTCCCTGATACAAGCCGCTCGTCGACAGACCGTAACGGTACACGAAGTTGTTGGCAATCAGCCTTCATCGGGAGCCGGCAGCACACTCATTGTCATGTACGGAGCGCAAGATCGCCGCCGCCCGCTGCGGCGCGCCTGCGCCAGTAGAAGTATTTGCGGCCGTGTATGGAGCACCGTTTAGAATGAGACCCGGTGGGAAGAATAAGACCAATTCCCTGTCTGATCATCGGCCTGTGCACACTGGGGGAGGCGCACGCAACCACCAAGGGATTGAGCCAGATCGTCACGCCGGATCTGCAGCCCGAGGGTCAGTTGTCGCTGAGCTTCCAGGCGCAAGCGCGGGAAATTGACAATCCCTATGAGCTGCAGGCCGAGCTCGGCATCACTTCTTGGCTGGAAGCAGCCGTCTTTCAAGGGTTGTCGCCCGGCGAGCAGATTTTCAGTACGCAGGTGGGCTTGGTCCAGCACGAACCCTGGCTGCTGACCACCGGGTTCATTAATTGGTCCACCCGCGGGTCAAACCCGCAACCTTTCCTCGAGGCGGGCTACTACACGCCCAGCGACAAGTGGATGGCCGGCCCGATCCGGGTTCACGATCAGACGCAGCTGCTGCTCGGCTGGGCGCATGATTTCAACGAGACCTGGCGCTTTCAGCTGGATTATCAAAGCGGGAGCGCCAACTATTTCACCGTGGGCTTCACCTGCAATGTAACGGCGCGGCTGCAATTCAACCCAGCCGTATACTTTCCCAACGGCGGTGCTCATTCGACGGCCGGATACATCGTGTTTACCTACACGTTCCCCGTGTGGAAACCTGTGCCGTAAACCTCGTGGACGGACTCCCGAAATGGCAGCGGGAGCTCGAGTTGGAGTTCGAACAATCCAGTGTGTTGATGCGGAGATGCGCTGAAGGGTCTGCCGGGCGGCGGCGTCCCGTTTGGCTCTAGGGTTGGATTAGCGGGGGCCCGATATGCCTCGTTCCTGAGATCCGGCAGCCGGTACGTTTGAAATGGAAGTGACTGGTTCGCCAGCTTGTACGTGCCCGCTCGCCGTCTTGAGATCGAGATGCAGTATCCCGCTTCTGACCACACCGCTCCGGGTCATATCCCGAACCCGGATATTGCCGTGATTGAGCCGCACGACGACGCGCGCGAGCCCTGCAGCAGGCACCAGGACGGTCGCCGCGCCGTTCAGATCGGTGAACCAGCCCGTCTGCTCGACTCGATAGTACAGCGTCGGCAGAGGGTCGGGCTTGAAGTCGACGAAGGCGTTAAGGCGGCTGGTCGGAAGCCCGAAGCCGTGCAATTCCCCCTCGACCGAGAATTGAGAGGCGGGCGGATCGATGAGCACTATTTCGACGTCCATCGTCCGAGCCGCAAACTCGAACACCTGCGGGGCTCGCGGCAGCGATGAGAGCGGGATGACGGTGTTGATCTGCGTACCGTGCGGAGTTGCGAACAATGCAACGAGCACGCCCGCGGCGCCGAGCGCTGCGAGGAGCACGGTCATATGATGCCAATGGGATTGCGCGCGCTGCGTGGCCGGTGCCGGCGATTCGGGTGATTCGCGACGATGTATGGATAGCACGTGGTAGTAAAGAATGTGGCATACCCCGTACGCGAGGAGTGCGGACCAGACGACATCTGAAGCGAAGTGTCCTCCCGCAGCCATCCGTCCGGCTCCGAGCGCAACACCTGCGAGGATTCCGATAGCGAGTGAGGTTCGCGCCCAGGCGGGACGGCGGCGCTTCCAGATCCACCAGCCGGCTCCATAAAGGAACCCGACCGAACAGTGACCGCACGGGAAGGATGCGCCGGCCTCGCTGCCAGGGAGCGGGGCCGGCACGTACTGGAGCGGGCCTCCGAACGCCACGATCTCGCGCGGCCGGGGTCGGCTCCAGTGATCCTTAAACACCGTATTGATCAGAAGCCCCGGTCCGACGACGACACTGAGCAGCAGGAACACTGCGTGCAGGCGCCACGTGCGCCGATCGCGCAGAATTCCTGCGGCGAGCGCGACGAGGCCGATGAGCACGAGCGATGCTGTGATCCACGGCGCTGCCCCGTAGAGCAGCGACCACGGCATCCGGCGCGCCAGCGGCCAGTGGTCCACGGCGTTGGACCGATAGAACACGCGGGCGGCGTCGATATCGAGCGGCGAGAACGCAAAGAGGACCGTAATGACAACGGCAAGTGCCAACAACAAGAGCGTCTCGCGCCGCCACGGATGACGCGGCTCACGCGGACCAGCAAGGGTACGTCGACCCAGTTTGGCTTGTCCGGATTCGCGCTTCTCGAGCTGATTTTCCATACGCCCAACTCTATGGGGCGACCGTGCACGGGAGCGATTCTACGATCTTTGCGACGCTTCGCAGATCTGCCGCGCGTGTATCGGCGAGCTCCACCTCGCAGCTTCCCGGTGCTAGAGCTGACCCGTGACGGGGGCACCTGGCGGATGCATCCTTGATTCCAGGCGCCGTAGAGGAGCGCAAACGGGCATTCGCACGCGGAGCGTATCGTCGCGGGCGACTATCGGCCCGTTCCGAGTCGGCGCCCGAGCCCCGTCGCGCATGGGCTCATGGTTGATAAGAGTCGTCGTCCACGGCGAGCTCACAATTCCGCGGACTTATGCTATCGAGGCATCCATAAGTGCGTTGCCTCCCGCGTCGTTCATTAGGCCGGCGATGAGGAGAGGACCTTGGCCAGGTCGTTGGGATCAATGGGCTTCAACAGGTGCCAGTCAAATCCGGCCGCCCGCGTGCGCTGGTGATCCTGTTGCTGTCCCCATCCGGTGAGCGCGACCAAGGTCATTGGCTCACCGTTGGATGATGAGCGCAGATACGCGGCCGCTTCCAACCCTCCCATCCGCGGCATGCCAAGATCCAAGAACACGACGTGAGGCCGCAATTTCCGCGCCTTTACGAGGGCCTCTGCTCCGTCATGTGCCGTACTGACTTCGTGCCCTTGATGCTCGAGCAGCATCGCAAGAGAGTTGG
The DNA here is from genome assembly GCA_963727305.1 of uncultured Pseudomonadota bacterium. GTDB lineage: Bacteria > Pseudomonadota > Gammaproteobacteria > Steroidobacterales > Steroidobacteraceae > 13-2-20CM-66-19. The sequence continues at coordinate 82,420 of CAVSFM010000010.1, read as the reverse complement.
CCGCATCCGCATTGTCATCGACCACCAAAATTCGGCGAGGCGAAACCGCTGGCGGGCGTGCCACGTTTACTTGCATTTGTGTTCGCGCGCCGCCCGAGACGAGGGGCAAGCTTACGATGAAGGTGCTGCCCTTGCCGCTGCCCTCGCTAAACGCCGAGACCGTGCCCTGGTGCATTTCCACGAGCTTGCGAACGATGGAGAGCCCGATACCAAGCCCCCCTTCGGCACGTCCCTGGTGCAACCGAACCTGAGAGAACAACTCAAAAACATGCGGCAGATCGGCTGAAGGTATGCCAATGCCGTTGTCAGTCACGCTGACGACTGCGCTAGCCCCTTGACGCGCAACTCGCAGTTCTATTTTCCCACCTCGCTCGGTGTATTTAGCCGCATTCGTGAGCAGATTCAGGAAAATCTGTGTAAGGCGATCGAAATCCCCTTCTACCCATAAGTCCTCTGCGCCGGCTTCTATGATGAGTTCATGGTTGTGGGCGTCGATGGCTGTACGCGCAGCTTCCGCGCTACTGGTCAGGATATCAGCGAGTGTGATTTTGTCTCGGCGCAGTTCTATTTTGCCGGAGCTGATGCGACCGACATCGAGCAGATCATCCACAAGATGCACTAGGTGCGTCAGCTGACGCTCCATCATCTCTATTGTGCGCTGGAACGGTGAGTCGGCCTTACTCGTGAGCCGAGCAATCTGCAATCCGTTGCGAAGCGGCGCGAGTGGGTTTCGCAGTTCATGGGCCAGCGTCGCGAGAAACTCATCCTTCCTTCGGTCGGCGTCCTGGAGCGAAGACTCCAGGAGCTTGCGCTCGGTGACATCCCATACGAGACCTGCCATCACCCGGTTCCCGTGCGCGTCATGCGTGACGTGGGCACGCTCCGTGAGCCAAACCACTTTTCCATCGCGAGGGCGGATAATGCGAAAATCCTGGTGCCATGTCCCACCCTCGCGGGCGGCCGCTTCGCTCTTTGCCCGGTGCGCGGGTCGGTCGTCCGGGTGCACCAGCTCAAAGCCGCGGACACCACTGTCCAACCGCTTTCCAGGAGGTAAGCCAAGCAGTTCATCCAGCGTATCGGAGGCATTCACGGTGTCGGTTGCGGGATCCCAGACCCAATACGCCATGCTCGCGGCACGCAGAGCTGCGGCGAGCCGCTCCTCGCTAATCCGCAAAGCCTGTTCGACTTGCGCCCGCTCGCCCCGCATCACCTGCAATTCCGCCAGCGTTCGGCGGAGCGCCTCACCCGCCTTCACCTGCTCAGCTTCAGTCTGATCGAGCATCAGGGCTGCAAGCTCACCGTGTCTTGCCATCACCGCGAGCATATCGGCTTCGTACGCCAACGACGGGTGGGTCTCTGTCCAGTAATGCGCCACGCGCACAAAGGCCAAGAAAGCCGTGAAGACTTCGAACTGGCTCTCCCCGAAGGCGCAGGTCACAGCTCGCCGTGCACGCTCCGAGCGAACGGGCTCAACGAACATAACCGTTAGGGCCTCAAATAGATCGCCTTCGAGCTCGGTCTCCGGATCGGGCATCCCGACGGGGTGTCCATGACTCTCCAGACGTTCGAAGCAGAGGGCGAGCATGTCCGCGTCTGGCAGTGGCCTGCGCAGCAGGCGCAGCACTTGCGCGATCGTCTGAGGCAGCACTGCGGCATCCCCCGCGGCGCGGCCTTCACCGAGCAGGAAACCGACATGTCGCACGATGCAATAGCGCACCTCACAGAATCGCGACAGGTGCACGAATAGCCGCTCCTTAAAAAGAGAGGGGAGCGGACTATCCAGATAACCGGACTTTGCGAACTTCCAAAGCTCCTGTACCACTCCCGGTGCGCTCGGCGCTGAGCAAAAGAAGTTCGGGAGAATGCCGAAACGAGAAGTTACTTCGTCAGCAAACGACTGTTGCTCGTACTCAGGTGTGGCTTCGCTCACAGGTCCTCCATCCGCCGCCGAAGTGGGATCCGGAGACGATGGGTGGGCGCCTTTTGGACCTTGAGCGCGTCGCAGTAGCTACGTGCTAAGACGAACGGTAATCCGTCGCGCTGCGGCGCAGCGGTGGGTTTGTGGTCGGTGCGCGGCTCGGGTAACCGTTGACAGTGTAGTCCTAATTCACTCGTTGACACGGAGAATAATCAGGAGAGGTCTGGCGACGTCCGTCGCTGGCGAGAAGCAAGAGTATCGGTGGAGGAATGCGTAGGGGCGAATACGTACGAGTCATAGTCACGTTGCAGGGGCCGGGCAGACGAAACGCATGGCCGCGCGTGGAGATGACCTTAAAGAGCGTCCAGGCCGCATCGCCCGGGCGCAGGTTGAGCGCCGTCGCGGCCTCGCGCGAGATGCGCGCCAGCACCAGGGCGCCGCCCACATCCATGGTGACGAGCACCCCGAATTCATCCTGACTGACGGTGACGACCGTGCCGGGAAGGGCGTTGCGCACGCTCAAGCCCTGCACCGGTTGCGTCGCGAGGATCACATCGCGCGCCAGTACCTGCAGGCGCACCCGCGCTCCGAGCGGCACGCCGCGCAGGCTGATCTGCAGCGTGCCGCGGCCCACGGCGAGCTGCGCGCTGCCATCCGCGGCATCCAGCCGCGTGACCACCCCGTCGAGCACCGCGCCGATATGGTCCGGGCCGACGATGCGCTGCAGCTGCGGGGCGAGACTGACCGCGCCCACCGTTCCCTGCGCGAGCACCTCGCCTGCCTCGATGAGGACCAGGTGGGTCGCGAGCCGCAGCACCTCCTCGAACTGGTGGCTGACGTAGACCATCGGGATCTCTAGGCGGTCGCGCAGGGCCTCGAGATACGGCAGCACCTCCTCGCGGCGTGCCACGTCGACGGAGGCGAGCGGCTCATCGAGCAACAGCAGGCGCGGCTGCGCCAGGAGCGCCCGCGCCAGCGCCACGCGCTGCCGCTCGCCGCCGGAGAGCTGGTGCGTGCGGCGCGTGAGCAGCGGCTCAAGGCCGAGGAGCGCGACCACCTCGTCAAAGCGGATGAAGGGCGCGACGGCGCGCGCTCGCTTGGCGCCATAGCGCAGATTGCCGGCAACATTCAGGTGTGGAAAGAGGCGCGCGTTCTGGAACACGTAGCCGATGCGGCGGCGCTCCGCGGGCACGCTGATGCCCGCCTGCGTGTCGGTGAGCACCTCACCATCCAGTGACACCTCGCCGGCATCCGGGGCGAGCAGGCCCGCGATCAGGTTGACGAGCGTCGTCTTGCCGCTGCCGGAGCGGCCGAAGAGGGCGATGATCCCGGGGGTCGCAGCCTCGAAGCGCGCGTGCAGCGAGAACTGCGGCCGTTGCCAGGTGAGCGCGACGCGCAGCATGGCTTGGCGCCCTCAGCCCGGCGCGCGGCCGAGGAGCCGGCGCACGCGCCGCGTCAGGAGTTCCGCGGCCAGCAGGCCGAGCATCCCGAGCACGAAGGACAGCAGCGCCAGGCGCAGCGCCACGGCATCCCCGTTCGGGGACTGCATGGCCGTATAGAGCGCGAGCGGCAGCGTGCGCGTGACGCCCGGTACGTTCGAGGCGAAGGTGATGACCGCGCCGAACTCCCCGAGCCCTGCTGCAAAGGCAGTCACCGTGCCGGCGAGGATTCCCGGAAGCATCAGCGGCAGTGTCACGGTGAGGAAGCGATCCAGTGGCCTCGCCCCGAGCGTGCGGGCGGCTTCTTCGAGTCCCCGATCGATACCCTCCAGCGACAGGCGCACCGAACGCACCATGAGGGGCAGCGTCATGACGGCGGTGGCGAGCGCGGCGCCGGCGGTGGTGAAGGCGAGCTCGATCCCAAAATGGCGCTGCAGCCAGCCCCCGAGCGGACCGCGGGTGCCGAACAGCAGCAGCAACACATAACCGACCGCGACCGGCGGCAGCACGAGCGGCAGGTGCACGAAGGCATCAAACAGCGTACTGCCCGGCAGGCGCGCGCGCGCCAGGAGCCAGGCGATGAGGATCGCGAGCGGCAGGCTGAGGAGCACGCTGCGGCCGGCGACGTCCAGGCTCAGGCGCAGCGCTTCGAGCTCCGGCGGGGTGAGAAAGCCGTTCATCTCACCAGCGAGCGTTGCATCGTAGGCGTCACGCCACCAACTCTCGCACGGCTCACGGGCGCGCGGCCAGCGCCGCGCGCGAGGCTCTTTAGGCGACCAGCGCCCTCTGCAGGGCAGCCGGGGAGGCGCCGGGGGGGAGCGCCGGTGCGCACCCCGCCAGTCCCTTCTGCTCGAGCCATGCCCGGTTGAAGAGGCGCGACTGGTACCGGGCGCCGCCATCGCACAGTACGGTCACGATGGTGTGCCCGGGCCCGAGCGTGCGTGCGACCTGCACGGCGGCGGCGACGTTGATGCCACTGGTGCTGCCCAGGAACAGTCCCTCCGCGAGCAGCAGCCGGTAGACGCAGCTGACGGTGTCGGTGTCGGAAACGTGCACCGCATCGTCGATGGGCGCGTCTTTGAGGTTGGCGGTGATGCGGGCGATGCCGATGCCCTCGGTGATGGAGCCCGAGCCGGTCGCCTGCAGCACGCCGGTGCGCACGAAGGCGTACAGGCTGCTGCCGGGCGGATCCGCGAGCACACAACGCACGCTCGCGCGCTGCGACTTCAGGTACGCGGCCACGCCGGCGAAAGTGCCGCCGGTGCCGCTCGCGGCGACGAAGGCGTCCACCTTGCCCCCGGTCTGCCGCCAGATCTCGGGCCCGGTGGTCTCAAAGTGCGCATCGCGGTTCGCGGTATTGTCGAACTGGTTGGACCAGATGGCGTCCGGGAGCGCCGCGGCCAGGCGCTGCGCCACCTTCTGGTACTGATTGGGATTGCTGTAGGGGACCACGGGCACCTGGTGCACCTCGGCGCCGAGCAGCTCCAGCAGGCGGTACTTCTCGGCCGACTGGTTGTCCGGCATCACGATGACGCAGCGGTAGCCGCGCGCGTTGCACACGTGCGCAAGCCCGATGCCGGTGTTGCCGGCGGTGCCCTCGACCACGGTGCCGCCCGGGCGCAGCTCGCCACGGGCCTCCGCGCGCGCCACGATGGCGCACGCCGCGCGGTCCTTGACCGAGCCGCCGGGGTTCATGAACTCGGCCTTCCCCAGGATCTCGCAGCCGGTCTCCTCGCTCACGCCCTTTAAGCGGATGAGGGGCGTGTTGCCGACCGCACCGACGAAGCCGGCGACCGCGCTCACGCCACGGTACCGGCCACCGCGGGGCTGGCGAGCGCGGTGAGCGCATCGCTGCTGGCGAGCGCGGCCACCGCGCCCACGATCAGCAGCGCGGGCGGCTCGACGTCCTGCGCCTGGGCGAGCGCGGCGATATCGGCCAGCGTGCCGCGCAGCAGCCGCTCCTCGGGGAGCGTCGCGCGCTCGATGACCGCGACCGGATGATCGGCCTGTGCCCCGGCGGCGCGCAGCCGCGCGACGATGCCCGGCAGCTGGGCGACGCCCATGTAGAAGACCACCGTGTGCTGCGGGTTGGCAAAGAAGCGCCAGTCGGGCGCCGCGCGGTCGTTGTCGTGACCGGTCACAAAGGTGACGCTCTGCGCGAGGCGGCGGTGGGTGAGGGGCAGTCCCGAGCTCGCCGCGGCGCCGAGCGCCGCGGTGATGCCGGGCACCACGGTGTAGGGGATGCCGTGGGCCTGCAGGACCTCCAGTTCCTCGCCGCCGCGGCCGAACACGAACGGGTCACCGCCCTTCAGGCGCGCCACGCGCTGGCCGGTACCGGCGAGCTCGACGAGCAGCGCGTGGATGCGCTCCTGCTGGCCGCGCTCACCGGACTCTTTGCCGACAAAGATGCGGCGCGCGTCGCGGCGTGCGCGATCGAGCACCGCCTCGCTCACCAGGCGGTCATAGAGGATGACGTCGGCCTGCTGCAAGAGCTGCAGCGCCCGCAGCGTCAGCAGGTCCGGATCGCCGGGCCCGGCGCCGATCAGGTACACCTCACCGAGCGCCGCCCCCTGCGCGGGCGCGGCAGTGGTGAGCTGCGAGGTGCGCAGCTCGCGCTGCAGTCCCTCGGCGGCGGCGCCCTCCCGGCCGCGCAGCACGTCGCTCGCGACCGGGCCGTGCACGATGCGCTCCCAGAAGGCGCGGCGGCCGCTCTTCGCCAGGGCGCGCTGCACCGTCTTTCTGTGGCGCCCCATGAAACGCGCCAGGGCACCCAGGCGCGCCGGCAGCAGCGCCTCGATCTGCGCGCGCACGCTACGCGCCAGCACCGGGGCGGCGCCCGCGGAACTCACCGCGACGATGAGCGGCGAGCGATCGATGATCGCCGGAAAGATGAAGGTCGAGAGCTCGGCATCGTCGACCACGTTGACCGGGATGCCGCGCGCGCGCGCGGCCGCAGAGACGGCCGCGTTCACCGCGCGCTCATCCGTGGCCGCGACCACCGCGACGGCGCCTTCGAGGACTTCCGGGGCGAAGGCGGCGGCGCGGTGCCTGAGGTCGGCGTTGACGGCGTACTGGGCGAGCTCGGCGTGCAGCTGCGGGGCCACCACGGTCACCTGCGCGCCGGCCTTCAGCAGCCACTGCGCCTTGCGCAGCGCCACCTCACCGCCGCCGACGACCACCACGGGACGCGCTTCGACGCGCAGGAATATCGGCAGGTAGTCCATGCGCGGACCTAGTGCATCGCGGCCGCCGCGGCCGCGGTCAGATGTTTCGGATGCAGCCCGCATTCGCGCGATTCGGATTGTTCCCACCACCAGCGTCCGGCGCGCCGCGCCTCGCCCGGCTGGATCGCCCGGGTGCACGGGGAGCAGCCGATGCTCGGGTACTGCCGGTCGTGCAGCGCATTGTACGGCAGCCCGCGGGCGCGGATGTACTGCCAGACCTGCGCCTCGCTCCAGTCAAGGAGCGGGCTGATCTTGTAGAGCCCGTAGTCGGCATCCCATTCCTCGGCCTGCGCCCGGGAGCGCCCGGGGGACTGCTCGCGGCGCACGCCGGTGACCCAGGCGGAGAAGCCGCGGATGGCGCGCCGGAAGGGCTCCACCTTGCGCACGCGGCAGCACTCCAGACGCGCCTCGAGACTGCCGTAGAAGCCGTTGACGCCCTGGCGGGCGACGAGGCGCTCGAGCTCGCGCGCGTTCGGGTGCACCAGGCGCACGCGGCGCCCGTAGCGCCGCTGCAGCCGCTCGAGCAAGGCGTAGGTCTCCTCGGGCAGCCGTCCGGTGTCGATGCTGAACATCTCGATCTGCGGGAAATGCGACCAGATGAGGTCGGTGAGCACGATCGCTTCCGCCCCCAGGCTGTTGGAATACACCAGCCGTCCGTGGCGCTCGAGCGCGGCGCCCAGCTGCTCGCGGGTCGCGCTCGCGAGCAGTTCCAGTTCCGGGGTCGTCGGTGCGCGCATCGTGCCGGGGACTATAGCGGGGCGCCCCCGCACGCACTGAACGAACGATTGCTTCTGAAGGGTTGCGCGCCGGTTATAGGCCGGTTACAGCGGGCGCACACCGACGCTGGCGCTTGGGTTAGGCTTACGCGGGCCATGAAACTGCACCAGTTACGGTACCTCGCGGCCGTCGCCCAGAGCGGACTTAACATCACCGCAGCCGCGCAGAAGCTGCACACCTCGCAGCCCGGGGTGAGCAAGCAGATCAAGCTCCTCGAGGATGAGCTCGGCTTCCAGATCTTCGTGCGCGAGGGACGCAACCTCACCCGCATCACCCCGGCCGGGCAGCAGGTCATCGAGCGGGCGCTGCGCATCCTGCAGGAGGCGCAGAGCATCCGCGACCTCTCGACGGAGCTGCGCGACGAGGGCCGCGGGAGCCTCTCGATCGGCACCACGCACACCCAGGCGCGCTACGTGCTGCCCTCGGTCATCCGCGAGTTCCGCGCCCGCTATCCGCAGGTGCGGCTGAACCTGCACCAGGGCACCTCCGAGCAGATCGCCGAGATGGTGGCGAGTGATCGCATCGACTGCGCGATCGCCACGGGCTCCGAGCAGCTGTTCGGCGATCTCACGCTGCTGCCGTGCTACCGCTGGCATCGCTCCGTGATCGTGCCGCGCAACCATCCGCTCGCCGACGGCGGGCGGCTGACGTTCAAGGCGCTCGCCGCCTATCCGCTGATCACCTATACCTTCAGCTTCACCGGACCCTCATCGCTGCACGAGGCGTTCGCACGCGCGGGCATGGTCCCGAACGTCGCCATCACCGCGCGCGATGCGGATGTCATCGAGACCTACGTGCGGCTCGGGCTCGGGGTGGGGATCGTGGCGCACATGGCGGTCGCTGAGAACGACCCGGCCCTGAAGGTGATCGACGCCTCGCACCTGTTCGCCGCGCACACCACCTGGATCGGGTTCCGCCGCGGCACGCTGCTGCGCAAGTACATGTACGAGTTCGCGCAGCTGCTCGCGCCGCACCTGGAGCGGCGGCTGATCGAGCGCGCCCACCGTGCCGGCAGCGCCGCCGAGGTGCAGCAGATGTTCGCGGGAATCGAGTTGCCGGAGCGCTAGGCGGCGTAGAACCGCTGGCGCTGCACCGGCACCTGCGCCGCGCCCGGCTGATAGGCCACCGGGTAGCGGCTGAGCGCGCGCTGCGCGGCCTGCGGATCCTCGCCGGGAGCGAGTTCGATGGCGTCGAAGCCGCAGCGGGCGAGCAGGAACACCAGGTCCTGGCGCACGCCGGCACCGAGGGCCCGCAGCTCGCCGCGGAAGGCGTACCGCTCGCGCAGGAGCTTGCCCTGGGAATAGCCGCGGCCTTCGCCGGGGCTGGGGAATTCCACCGCCACCAGGTCGAGGCGCGGCAGCGCGTCGGCGAGATCCTCGACGCGATCGATCGGGGCGAGGCGTACGCCGAGGCGCCCGTCCCAGGCCCACCAGCGCTCGCGCGCCTGGCGCAGTTCGGCGAACGGCACGATCACCGCATCCCCCGGGGCGGTCTCCTCGCCCAGGTGGCGCCAGTGATCGACGTGCAGCTCACGCTGCCGCAGGATGTGGCGCATAGGCGCGCTCCTTGAAGGGCTTCAGTCCCACGCGCCGCACGGTGTCGACGAAGCGCTCCTCCTCGTGCCGCACGCCGCGGTACACCTCGAGGATGCGTTCGAGCGTGGCGGCCACCTCGTGCTTGGGTACCGAGGGGCCGATGACCTCCCCGAGCGCGGTGAAGCCGCTGGCCGAGCCGCCGAGGGTGATCTGGTACCACTCCTCGCCGTGCTTGTCGACGCCGAGGATGCCGATGTGGCCGACGTGGTGATGGCCGCAGGCGTTCATGCAGCCGGACATCTTCAGTTCGATCTCGCCCAGATCGTAGAGGTAGTCCAGGTCATCGAAGCGTTCCTGGATCTGGCGGGCGACATCCAGCGTGCCGGCGTTCGCGAGTGAGCAGAAATCCAGGCCCGGGCAGGCGATCATGTCGGTGAGGGTGCCGATGTTGGGCATGGCGAGATCGAGCGCCTCGAGCGCCTGCCACACGCCGTAGAGCTCGCGCTGCGGCACATCCGCCAGCACCAGGTTCTGGTTGTGGGTGGCGCGGATGAGGCCGAAGCTGACTCTCTCGGCGAGCGCGGCGAGCGCGTCCATCTGCGCGGCCGTCATGTCCCCGGGCACCGCCCGGTGCGACTTGAGGCAGACGAATACTGCGCGGTAGCCACTCACGCGATGCGCGCGCGTGTTGTAGCGGTACCAGGCCTGGAAGCGCGGCTCGCGCCCGGCGGTGGCGTCGATGTCAGCGAGAATCTCGTAGGGCTGCGGCCTGAAGAAGCGGCGCACGCGTTCGATTTCCGCGAGCGGCAGCCGCGGCGCGTGCTCGCGGCTGGCCTGCCACTCCGCGTCGACCAGCTCGCGGAAGCGCTCGATGCCGAGCGCCTTGACGAGGATCTTGATGCGCGCCTTGTGGATGTTGTCGCGGCGGCCCTGGCGGTTGTAGACGCGCAGGATGGCCTCCAGATACGCGAGCAGCTGCTCGCGCGGCAGGAACTCGCGGATCACCTGGCCGATCATCGGCGCGCGCCCGAGGCCGCCGCCGACCAGCACCCGAAAGCCGAGGCAGCCGCTGGCATCGCGCACCAGGTGCAGCCCGACGTCGTGGACTTCGGACGCCGCGCGATCGGTGGCCGCTCCGGTGACGGCGATCTTGAACTTGCGCGGCAGGTAGGTGAACTCCGGGTGCAGCGTCGCCCACTGGCGGATGATCTCGCAGTAGGGGCGTGGATCGTCGACCTCGTCCGGGGCAATGCCGGCGAAGTGATCGGCGGTGACGTTGCGCACGCAGTTGCCGCTGGTCTGGATGGCGTGCATCTGCACGGTCGCCAGCTCGGCGAGGATCTCCGGGACGTCCTCGAGCTTCGGCCAGTTCAGCTGCAGGTTCTGGCGCGTCGTGAAATGCCCGAAGCCGCGGTCGTAGCGGCGCGTGATGTCGGCGAGCTTGCGCAGCTGCGGCGCGCTCAGGAGTCCGTAGGGAATGGCGATGCGCAGCATCGGCGCATGGCGCTGGATATACAGGCCGTTGCGCAGGCGCAGCGGCCGGAACTCCTCCTCGGACAGCTCGCCCGCCAGGTGGCGGCGCGTCTGGTCGCGGAACTCCGCGACGCGCGCATCCACGAAGGCCTGGTCAAGCTCGTCGTACTGGTACATGGCTCGATCGACTATAGGCGGGTGCGCCGGGGGCGCTAAATACCGTCTGGTTTGGTGCACCCCTTTCTGGGGTTATGAGCCTATGCAACACTAGGTGCTTGTTTTTGATGGATGAACGCCGTGCCGGGACTGTATTTCGAGGAATTCACCGTCGGCCAGCGCTTCGAGCACGTGGTGCGCCGTACGGTCACCGAGACCGACAACCTGCTCTTCAGCGCGCTCACCATGAATCCGGCCGCCCTGCACCTGGATGCGGAGTACGCCCGCACCACCCCCTTCGGCGAGCGCATCGTGAACAGTGTGTTCACGCTGGGACTCCTGACGGGGCTGTCGGTGTATGACACCACCTACGGCACGACCCTCGGTAACCTGGGGTGGGAGGAGGTGCGCTTCCCGCGCCCGGTGCTGATCGGCGACACCCTGCGCGCGGCGACGACCGTCATTTCCGCGCGCGCCAGCCAGTCGCGCCCCGACGCGGGCATCGTGGTGTTCGAGCACCGCGCCTTCAATCAGCGCGACGAGGAGGTGGCCTCCTGCCGCCGCAGTGCCCTCATGATGAAGCGGCCGCCCGCGTGAGCAGCGCCGGCGCGGCTGCGCCGCTGCGCTCGTGGCTCTTTGTCCCCGGGGACAGCGAGCGCAAGCAGGCCAAGGCACTCGCGAGCGCCGCCGACGCCCTGATCCTGGACCTCGAGGACTCCGTCGACCCCGCGCAGCGCCCCGCCGCGCGCGCGCGGATTGCCGAGCTTCTGGCCGTCAGCCGTACCGGACCGCAGCTGTGGGTGCGGGTGAGCGCCCCGGGCGGGGAAGCGCTCGCGCAGGATCTCGCGCAGACCTGCGCGCGCGCCCTGCCGGCGGGCATCGTGCTGCCCAAGGTCAGCCGCGCCGACGAGATCATCGCGGCGGCCGAGCGCCTGGCGGCACTCGAGGCTGCGCACGGTAAACCTTCCGGGCACATGCGCCTCCTCGCGCTGGTCACCGAGACGCCGGCGGGGCTGCTGGCGCTGCCCCAGTACCCGCCGCTGCTCGCCGCCTCGGCGGTGAGCCGTGCGCACCTCGCCGGGCTCACCTGGGGGGCGGAGGACCTGAGCGCCGCCCTCGGGGCGGGCGGCAAGCGCGACCGCGCCGGTACCCTCACGTTCACTTTTCAGCTGGCGCGCGCCCAGTGCCGGCTCGCGGCGGCCGCGCTCGACGTCGCGGCCGTTGACGGCGTGCACACCGAGTTCCGGGACGCGGCGGCGCTGCAGCGCGAGCTCGAGGACGCGCGCCGCGATGGCTTTGACGGCAAGCTCGCGATCCATCCTGACCAGGTCGCACCGATCAACGCGGCCTTCACCCCCACGGATGCCGAGCGCGAGCATGCGCGGCGGGTTCTGGCGGCCTTCGCGGCGGCCGGGAACTCAGGCGTCGCGAGCCTCGACGGGCAGATGATCGACCGGCCGCACCTGCTGCAGGCGCAGCGTATTCTGGCGGCACCGAAACCCTAGGGGAGCGGACATGAAACTCAGGATCAAGGGCGCCTCGCTGCGGCTGCGCCTGACGCAGAAGGAAGTGCGCGCACTCCTCGAGGAGGGGCAGATCGAGGAGCGCGTGCCCTTCGCGGCGCAGGCGCAGCTCATCTACCGCCTCAAGCGGGATGCCAGCGTGGCGCAGATCCAGGCGAGCTTTGAACGCGACGTCATCGAAATCCGCGTCCCGCAGGCGCTGGCGGCCGAGTGGTGCGCGAGCGAGCAGGTGACGCTCGCGCACAGCCAGAGCGTGCCGCCGGGGATCCTGCAGATCTCGCTGGAGAAGGACTTTGCCTGCCTGGCACCGCGCGCCGGGGAGGACGAGTCGGACAACTTTCCGCATCCCGCAGCGGGTAGCGGAAAGTCATGCTGAGACCGTCGTTTTGAATGGCGCCGCGGATCCCGGACGCGGGCACCTCGGACGCCTCGGGCCTTCGCACCCCGGGGCGGCGCGGGCAAGACCGCGCCAGCGCGTCTTCACTGCGGCGCGGCGACGGCCAGCAGGTCTTCGGGCGTATCGATGTCGATGGCCGCCGAGGGCATGGGTACGCGCACCACGCGATCCGTATTACGTCGCAGCAGTGAGCGCGCTCCGGTATCCCCGCGCAGCTGCAGGAGCGCCTGGAACAGGCTGCGCGGAAAGATCGCCGGCACGCCGGTGGTACCGGAATAGAGCGCGGCGGCGATGTACTGCGGCTGCTTGCGCCAGGTACCGGCGAGGCGCCGCAGGTCATCGGCGCTGACGAGCGGCTGATCGGCCAGCAGCAGCATCGCCCCGGCGCAGGTGAGCGGCAGGCGCGCGATGCCGGCGCGAATGGAGCTTGAAAGTCCCTCGCGCCACTCCTGGTTGATCACGATCGAGCCGGGCGAATGCTTCAGGAGCGCCCCCAGCTCGGCCGCGCCGGAGCCGAGCACGACGATCACGGCGCTCCCGGTCACCTCGGAGGCGCGCGTGACGGCGGTGTGCAGCAGCGGCCGCCCGGCAATGCGTACCAGCTGTTTCTGCGAGCCGAAGCGGCGCGATTCGCCGGCCGCCAGCACGACGGCAAACAGCGATCCCGGGCTTCTGCGCGGCGCGGCGGCGTTCATGCGCCGGTGGCCCCGGGCGTGCGGCGCGCAGCGGTGAGTTTCAACCCCGGCGGGAGCGTCGCGTTCACGCGTGCAAAGCGGCCGCGCTCCTCGAGCATCACATCCGCATCGATGCCGCCGACGGCGCGCCACTCGGGCGTGCGCCCGCCGCCAGCCAGCAGCGTCTCGAGCGCCTCGCGGCGCGCGCTCCAGGGCCCGCTGATGTAGTGCGCGAATTCCTGCCACCGGGCCGCGCCGCTGGTGTGGGCGGCAAAGGCGGCCTCCAGCTTCTCCAGCGCCTCGCGGCTGCGGCCGGGCCGGGTCAGTGCCCCATCCAGGGCGTCGCGCGTGGGGTCGTGCGGATCGTAGCGGTCCAGGAGGCCCGCGAGCCGCCGGTCGCGCTCCTCGAACCAGGCCAGCACGCACACCAGGTAGTCCACGCACGCCTGCCGGAACTGCTCGAGCGGCGAGGCGCTGCTCAGGGCCGCCGGCGCGGCCTGCGCGAGCGCGGCGCTGCAGGCGGCGGCGATCGCCTGCGCACGCTCGCGCTCCACCTCCAGTTGCGCGCGGATCAGCTGGATCTCGTTCACGCGGCCGGACCCCTAGAGGGCCCCCGCGGCGCGCGCGGTGCTCAAGGGGGCGGCCCTGGGGGTTGCGCCGGCGTGCAGGAAGGCCTGCAGCTGGGCGACGATCGCGAGCGCGATCGCCTCGGGCGTGCGGCCCCCGAGTGGCAGGCCAACCGGGGCGTGCAACCGGCCGCCCAGGCCCGCGCCCTCGGATCCGAGCTCACCGAGGAGCTTGTCGCGGCGGGCGGGCGGACCGAGCAGTCCGACGTAGGGGATGGGGGTCGGGGCGAGGCAGCGCAGGTACGCAAGATCCGAGGGCAGGTGATGGCTCATGATGACGGCGGCGTCGAAGGCGCCCAGGTCGAGCGCCGCGGCGAGTTCCTGCGGATGCACCTGCAGCAGCTGATCCGCGCATGGAAAGTGCGTGCGGCTGGCATAGGCCGCGCGATGATCCACCAGCGTCACCTTCCAGTTCAGGCGCACCGCCAGATCCACCACCGGGACCGCATCGCGCCCGGCGCCGAGCAAGAGGATGCGCGGCGGCAGCGCCAGCGGCAGCAGGAACAGCTCCACGTCCCGCATCTCGCTCGCATACCAGAGACTGTCGGCATCCGTGGCAGCGCGGGCGAGCGCGGCCCGCAGGCGCGCACTCGCCAGCGGTGCGGCCGCCGGGAGGCTGTCGGGCAGCACGAGCGTGCCCACCGGTATGTCGCTGCGGGTCGAATCGCACACGATCCCGACGGCCGCCGGCCGATGCGCCCGCTGGGCTGCGGCCAGGTGCTGCAGCGGTTGCCAGTCGTTCTCGGGACCGGCGCGCACGAGCACAATCCGCATCGTGCCCTCGCAGCCAAGCCCAAGGCCCCACAGCAGCTCCTGCGGCCCGCGCAAGTCGTAGCGGACGCTGCGGGCCTCTCCATCGGCCATCACCTGGCGGGCGTGCTCGCTCAAATCCCCCTCCAGGCAGCCCCCGGAGATGAGGCCCGCGTATTCGCCGCTGGCGGCGATCAAAATGAGTGCCCCGGGCTTCTGGTACGTCGAGCCACTGGTGTGCACCAGCACGCCGAGGGCAAGCGGGCGCCCGGCGCTGCGTTCGCGCTCGAACAGGGGCAGGAGGGGACCCAGGGTGGCTTGCACGCGTGAGCGATTATGCCAGTCGCCCGAGGGCCTGTGCGCTTCCGCACCGCGCGGCACCCTTCGCCTGATGCCGTCAACCGCTTTCGTGCCGCGGCGCTGAAAATGCCCGGCCTGCTACGCCGTTCACGGCGCGAACCGGCGCGGGCTGGGGCGACCTGCGCCCGCGCCCACGGCTCCGTTGCGCCGGCGGCGGCGCGTCAGTAGAGTCGCACGGCCTCTTTTCCGAACATCCCTAGAATTAAGGTCTTAGTCCCGTGGCGATGAGCCAACCCGATCCCTGGGTCGTGCACAAGTTCGGGGGCTCGAGCGTCGCTGACGCCGACTGCTTCCGCAAGGTCGCGGCCATCCTCGAATCCGCACCGCCCGCCCGCCTCGCCGTGGTCCTCTCGGCCTGCAAGGGCGTCACGGATGCGCTGCTGCGCCTCGTGGCGCTCGCCGAGCGCCAGGACGGCACCTATCGCAGTGAACTCGCCCAGCTGCGCTCGCGTCACGCGGCCATCGCCCAGGAAGTGCTGACGCCGCAGTCCGCCCAGGCGTATCTTGCGGGCTTCGACCGCGACTGCCAGGACCTGCTCGGGATCCTGCATGCGGTCGAGCTCACCCGCTCGGCCGCCAACACCGTCAGCGACCTCATCGCCGGCTACGGCGAGATCTGGTCCTCGCGGCTGTTCCAGCGCTTCTTCGAGGAGCGTCGCGGGCGCCCGGGTCCGGTGCAGTGGGTGGATGCGAGCCGCGTGGTGCTGGTGGACTGGGGCGCCTGGGGCCCGGGGATCCAGTGGACCGAGTCGCGCGCCAACCTGTCCGCGCAGGTGCCGAAGGACTTCACCGGCACCCTCATCATCACCGGCTTCATCGCCGCCGACCGCCGCGGCGTGCGCACCACGCTCGGGCGCAACGGCAGCGATTTCTCCGCCTCGATCTTCGCGGCTCTCCTGGATGCGTCCGAGATCCACATCTGGACCGACGTCGATGGGGTGCTGTCGGCCGATCCGCGCCGCGTGCCGGATGCGACCGTCATCGACTCGCTCTCCTACAACGAGGCGATGGAACTGGCGTATTTCGGCGCCAAGGTCATCCATCCGAAGACCATGGCGCCGGCGGTCAAGGACAGCATCCCGATCTGGATCCGCAACACCTTCGCGCCCCACAAGGTCGGCACCCTGATCTGCGCCCAGCCGGACTCGTTGCTGCCGGTGAAGGGCATCACCAGCATCGACCGCGTGGCGCTGGTCAACCTCGAGGGCACCGGCATGATCGGGGTGCCGGGCACGGCGCACCGCCTGTTCGGCGCGCTGCGCGAGGAGGGCATCTCGGTCATCCTGATCTCCCAGGGCAGCTCAGAACACTCGATCTGCTGCGCCATCCCCCAGGAGGAGGCCGAGCGCGCCGCGGCCTGCGTGCTGCGCGCCTTCGAGCGCGAGCTCAAGGACGGCCAGATTCAGAGCGTCGACATCGATCCGGACCTGGCGATCCTCGCGGTGGTCGGCGACGGCATGGCCGGCACCCCGGGTATCGCGGCGAAGGTGTTCAGTTCCCTCGGCGCCGCCGGCGTCAACGTGCGCGCGATCGCCCAGGGCGCCTCCGAGCGCAACATCTCCACGGTGGTCGAGGGTCGCAACGCCACCCGTGCGCTGCGCGCGGTGCACGCCGGGCTGTACCTCTCGCCGCACACGCTCTCGATCGGGGTCATCGGGCCAGGGGCCGTGGGCCGCGTGCTGCTCGAGCAGCTGGCCTCGCAGAGCGGGCGGCTGCGCCAGCAGGCCAAGCTCGACCTGCGCGTGCGCGGCCTGCTCAGCTCCCAGCGCATGCTGCTCGCGGACCCCGGCATCAACCTCGCCAGCTGGCACACCCAGTTCCAGGAGCGCGCCAAGCCTGCGGACCTTGCGCAGTTCCTCGATCATGTGCGCGTGGACTACCTGCCGCACACCGTGCTCGTTGACTGCACCGCCAGTGCCGCCGTGGCGGCGCGCTACGCGGACTGGCTCGGCGCGGGCATCCATGTCGTGACGCCCAACAAGAAGGCGAACAGCGGCGACTACGCCGCCTACCAGCACCTGCAGCACGCGCGCCGTCACGGCGGCACGCACTACCTCTACGAAGCCACCGTCGGCGCGGGGCTGCCGGTGGTGCAGACGCTGCGCGACCTGCGCGAGACCGGCGATGACATCAGCAGCATCGAGGGCATCTTCTCCGGCACGCTGGCGTACCTGTTCAACGTCTACGACGGCAGCGCCAGCTTCTCCTCGATCGTGCACGATGCCCGCGCGCGCGGCTTCACCGAGCCGGATCCGCGCGATGACCTCTCGGGGATGGACGTGGCGCGCAAGCTCATCATCCTCGCGCGCGAGATGGGACTCGCGCTCGAGCTGCAGGATGTGCAGGTGGAGAGCCTGGTGCCGCCGGAACTCGCCGCCGGCTCCATCGAGGAATTCATGGCGCACCTGCCGCGCTACGACGCGGCCATGCTGGCGCGCCTGCAGCATGCCCGCGAGCGCGGCACGGTGCTGCGCTACACCGGCAAGATCACCGCCGCCGGCGAGGCCACGGTCGGGCTGCAGGAACTCGACCGCGGCCACCCCTTCGCCAACATTGCGCTCACCGACAACGTCGTGCGCTTCGCCACGCGTCGCTACTGCGAAAACCCCCTGATCGTGCAGGGGCCGGGGGCGGGTCCGGAGGTCACCGCCGGCGGGGTGTTCGCCGACATCCTGCGCCTGGCGGCGTACCTGGGGGCGCGCCTGTGACGGCGCCGCCCGAGCGCGCCACCGCCTTCGCGCCCGCATCCGTCGGCAACGTCGCCATCGGCTTCGACATCCTCGGCTTCGCCGTCGGCGCCCTCGGGGACCGCGTCACCGTGACGCGCACCAGCGAGCCCGGCGTGGCGATCCGCGCCGTGCGCGGGGTCGTGCAGGACATCTCGCGGGAAGCGCGCGACAACACCGCCGGCCGGGCGCTGCTTGCGCTGCAGGAGTCGGTGCGGCCGGAGTTTGGCTTCGCGGTCGAGATCGAGAAGGGGATCCCGCTGGGCTCGGGCCTCGGCGGCTCGGCGGCCTCGGCGGTGGCCGCGGTGGTGGCGGCGAACGCGCTGCTGGCGCGACCGTGCACGCAGCTGGAGCTGCTCAAGTTCGCGATGGCGGGGGAGGCGGTGGCGAGCGGCGGCCAGCACGTGGACAACATCGCGCCCTCGCTCTTCGGCGGGCTCGTGCTCACGGTCGGCATCGATCACCCGCGCATCAAGCAGATCCCGGTGCCGGCGGCGATCCGCGCGGTGATCGTGCACCCGCACATGTACCTCGCCACCGCGAAGGCGCGCGCGATGCTCAAGCGCAGCGTCGAGCTGTCGGACTTCGTGTGGCAGACCGCGAACCTCGCCGGCTTCATCTCCGGCTGCTACACGAACGATCTGGACATGATCCGCGCCTCGCTCGAGGACGTGGTGATCGAGCCGCAGCGCCAGGCGCTGATCCCGGGCTTCCAGGAGGTGCGCCAGGCCGCCATGCGGTGCGGGGCGCTCGGCTGCTCCATCTCCGGCGCGGGACCTGCGATGTTTGCGTGGGCGACGCTCGCGAGCGCGCCGGCGGTGCTGGGCGCGATGCAGCAGGAATTTGCGCACCGCGGGCTGCGCTCGGACGCCTGGTGCGTCGAGGTGAACGCCGCCGGCGCGCGGGTGCTGCCGTGAGCGCGCCGCGCCGCATCCTCTTTCACAGCTCGCGCGGCGGCGCAGCCGCCAGGGGCTTCAGCGAGGCGCTCCTCGAGGGGCTGGCCAGCGACGGCGGGCTCTATGTCCCCGGGCACTGGCCGGCTCTCACCGCCGCAGCCTTTGCCGCAGGGGAGGAGCTTCCCGCGGTGGCCGAGCGGCTGCTGGCGCCGTTTCTGGAAGGCGACGCGCTCGGCGCGCAACTGCCAGCGCTGGTGCGCGAGGCGTTCAACTTTCCGGCACCGCTCGTGCCGCTCACCGAGGATGCGCGACTGTCGGTCCTTGAGCTCTTTCACGGGCCGACCGCGGCGTTCAAGGACTTCGGTGCGCGCTTCCTCGCCGGCGCGTTCAGCCGCCTGCGCCCGGGGGCCGGGCGGCCGCTCACGATCCTGGTCGCAACCTCCGGGGACACCGGGGGCGCGGTGGCGGCGGCCTTCCACGGGCGGGCGGGCATCAAGTGGTGGTGCTCTTTCCCAGGGGCCGGGTCTCGCCGACGCAGGAACGGCAGCTCACCTGCTGGGGCGGCAACGTGCGCGCGCTCGCGGTGCGCGGCACGTTCGATGACTGTCAGCGCCTGGTGAAGGAGGCCTTCGTCGATGACGCACTGCGCACACGGGTGCTGCTTTCCTCCGCCAACAGCATCAACCTCGGGCGCCTGCTGCCGCAGGCGGTGTACTACGCGGCCACGAGCCTTGCGGTATGGCGCCGCCACGGCGAGCCGGCATCCTTCATCGTGCCGAGCGGCAACCTCGGCAACGCGGTGGCCTGCCTATGGGCGCGCCGCATGGGCCTGCCGATCGGCGATGTCGTCCTCGCCCACAACGCCAACCGCGGCGTGCCGGATTATCTTGCCAGCGGGGACTGGCAGCCGCGCGCGAGCCTTGCCACCCTTGCATCCGCGATGGACGTCGGCAACCCGAGTAACCTCGAGCGCCTGCGGGCGCTGTTCCCGCAGTTCACCGAGCTGCAGGCCGCCGTGAGCGCCTACTCGGTGAGCGATGCGCAGATCCGCGCCCGCATCCGCATCGGCTACGAGCAGTACGGCCAGGTCTGGTGCCCGCATACGGCCACCGCGGCGGAGGCCTGGGAGCGGCTGCCGGAGGCGCTGCGCGCCGCAGCGCCGCTGGGTCCTGGTGGCGACGGCCCATCCGGCGAAGTTCCCGGAAATCGTCGAGCCCCTGATCGGGCGGGCGGTCGCGGTGCCGCCGAGTCTTGCGGCGCTGTACGCGCGCCCCAGCCACAGTACCGAGGTGGATGCCAACCTTAGCGCGCTGCGCGCACTCTTCGAGGAGCAAAGCTGACGTGGATGAGCTGAGCAAACTGACCCCCACCGCCTGGGCGTTGATCGGCATCGCCGCCGCGGTCGGATTCGCGCTCTCGTGGGCGATTCGCTGGTACCGCCACTACCGGGCGCGCAAGGCGCTGCGCGCGGCGGTGACCGGCGGCACGAGTGAGCATCTGATCGACATGCTGGTGCCCGACGGCATGGGCGCCGGGTTCCACGTCGACTACCTGCTGCTGACGATGCGCGGCGTGGTGGTGATCGACCTGCGCGACGTGAAGGGCAACATCTTCGGCGGCGATCAGATGGCCGAGTGGACGGTGATGGACGGTGCGCAGCGCTTCACCTTCACCAACCCGCAGGGTGCACTGTATGACCGCATCGCCGCGGTCAAGGCCATCGCCGGGGAGGTGCCGGTCGAAGGAAGGATCGTGTTCACGCGGCGCGGAAAGTTCCCCAAGGGTCTGCCCAAGTGGACGCTGATGCTCGATGCGCTGCGCGCGGAGTTCGCCTCCCCCGACTTCGACGCCCCGGCCGAGGCGGCCGCGCAGTACCGCGAGGGCTGGGAGCGCATCAAGACCGCGGTGAAGCCCAGCTACATGGTCGACATGCGCTAGGCGCGCGTGCGCGCGTGCTCGGCCAGCACCAGTGACACGCAGGCGGTGAGCTTCTTGGCGTAGTCGAGGTGCAGGAACTCGTTCGGGCCGTGCGCATTGGCGTGCGGGCCGAGCACCCCGGTGATGAAGAACTGCGTCTCGCGGGAACTGCTCCCCGAGCATCCCCATGAACGGAATCGTGCCGCCGCAGCCGAGGTGCACCGCCTCGCGCCCGTAGATGGCGCGCGAGGCCTGGTGGATGGCCTGCTCGAGCCACGGTGCGAGCACCGGGGCGTTCCAGCCGCCGGTCGCGGACAGGGAATCGAAGCTCACCTGGGCGCCATAGGGCGGGTCGCGCTCGAGCGCGTTCACGACCGCGCGCGTGGCACGCGCGGCATCGCAGGTCGGCGGCAGGCGCAGCGAGAGCTTGCAGGCGATCTCCGGCAGCAGCACGTTGCCGGCGGAGCCCAGCGGCGGCAGCCCCTCGGCGCCGGTCACCGCGAGCGTTGCCCGCCAGGTGTTGTTGATGATGAGTTCGGTGGGGTCGTTGGAGAGCGGCTGGGCGCCTGCCACCCAGGGGAGCTTGCCGGCGACCGACTCGCCCAGCACTTTCGCCGCCGCCTGCGCCTGGGCGCGCCGGTCGGCGGGCAGCGCGACGTGCAGCTCATCGAGCAGCAGATCCCCGGTCACGGGACTCTCGATGCGGGCGAGCAGCTGCTCGAGGATGCGAAAGGCGGTGGGCGCGATGCCGGTCGCCATGCCGGAGTGCACCCCCTCGGTGAGCACGCGCACGCGCAGGTTGCCGGTGAGATTGCCGCGCAGCGAGGTGGTGCTCCACACCTGCTCGTAGTTGCCGCACTCGGCATCGAGGCATACGACCAGCGAGGGCTCTCCCAAGGCGCTGCCGAGCGCGCGCAGGTGCGCCGGCAGATCGGTGCTGCCGCTTTCCTCGCAGGCCTCGATGAGCACCATGCAGCGCGGCAGCTTGACCTGCTGCTCCTTCAGCGCGGCGATCGCGGTGAGCGAGCTGAACACCGCGTAGCCATCGTCGGCGGCGCCGCGGCCGTAGAGCTTGCCGTCGCGGATCACCGGCTCCCAGGGACCCAGGCCCGGCAGCCAGCCGGTGAACTCGGGCTGCTTGTCGAGGTGCCCGTAGAGCAGCACGCAGTCGGGCAGCTCGCCGGGGATATCGATGAGCAGCAGCGGGGTGAGTCCGGGCGCCCGGCGGATCTCGACCCGCGCCTGCGGCAGCGGCTGCGCGCGGCACCACGCGGCCATCAGCTGCACCGCCTGCTCCATGTAGCCGTTGGCTTCCCACTGCGGGTCGAACATCGGGGACTTGTTCGGGATGCGAACGTAGGCGGTGAGCTGCTCGATGATCGAGTCATCCCAGGTCCGCGTGATGAACTGGCTGAGGCGCGTGGCATCCATGGTCTTTTCTCGTGTTTTAGAACAGTAACTTAGCGATATGACTCGATGTCAATTCTACGTGGTGTCCGGCAGGCCAAACAGCGCGCGGGCGGCCTGCGTACTGGAGCGGGCGAGCCGCTCGGGCGGCTCCCCGCGGGCGCGCGCGACGGCGCGGGCGATGTGCGGAAGATACGCCGGTTCATTGCGCCGGGAGGCGGGTTTCGGCTTGAGGTCGCGCGGCAGCAGGTAGGGCCCGTCGGTCTCCAGCAGCAGCCTCGAGGCGGGGATCTGCGGCATGAGCCCCGCTAGGTGGCTGCCGCGCCGCTCATCGTTGATCCAGCCGGTGATGCCGATCGCGAGCCCGAGGTCGAGGTAGGCGCTGAGCGCCGCGGCGTCACCGGTAAAGCAGTGCGCGACGCCGCGCCACGGTGCGCCGTGCTCGCGCAGGATCGCGAGGAAGTCCGCGTGCGCCTCGCGCTGGTGCAGGAACACGGGCTTGCCGAGCGCGCGCGCCAGCTCGAGCTGGCGGTGAAACGCCGCCTGCTGCGCGGCCGGGGGCGAATAGTTGCGGAAGTAATCCAGTCCGCACTCGCCGATCGCGACCACCTCGCGCGTGCTGGCGTGCGCTGCGAGCGCGTCCCAGGCGTCCGCGCTCACGTCGGCCGCGTGGTGCGGATGGACGCCGGCGGTGGCGAACAGCTCACCGGGGTGCGCGCGCGCGAGCTCGATCGCGCGCGCGCTGCTCTCGAGCGATGAACCGGTGACGATCAGCTGCACCACGCCCGCATCACGCGCGCGGCTGAGCACCGCGGCGCGGTCGGCATCGTAGCTGTCATGCGCGAGATTGATCCCGATGTCGATGAGCGGCGCGGGGTCCGTGGCGGCGTCCGCCGCGGCGGCTATGTTATGGTCATCCATCAATGCCGCGCATTCTACTGAATGGAGGAGGGCATTTGCTGTGCCGGTCTGCCGTGCGCTGCGCGTGCCGTGCGGGTGTTGCGCTCCTGGGGCTGCTGAGCGCCGCGGCGCAGGCCGATGACACGCACTGGCGCGACATCGAGAGCCGCATCCAGTATGGCTACTACACCGAGGATGCCCGCGCCCTGCGCAACCTGCAGGACGCGCTCGCCCAGGATGACGCGCATGACGCGCGGCGCGGCTACTACGCGGCCCTGGTGGCGTGGCGCCTGGCGCTGCTCACGATCCAGAACGCACCCGCCGAGGGGCGCGCCGCTGCCGCACAGCTCGCCGAGCGCTGCGTGAAGGAACTCGACGGCGTGCTCGCGGCGCAGGCCGATTTCCCCGATGGCCTCGCGCTGCGTGCCGCCTGTCAGGAACCCCCGGTGGCCGGCGGCGGGCTGCACCTGCCCTTTGCCGGCCACAGCGCGCGCAAGGACATCGAGCGCGCGCTCGCGCTCGCGCCGCGCAACCCGCGCGTGCTCCTGATCGACGCGGTGGGTGATTACCTGCTGCCCGGCAATCAGGGCGGCAACCGCGAGCGCGCGCTCGTCAAGCTGCGCCAGGCGGTGGCGGCCTTCGAGGTCGAGCGCGCCGGCCCTGGGCCGCTGCCCGGCTGGGGCGCCGCGGAGGCCTACCTGTTCCTGGCGCGCGATCTCATGGATCACGGCGACGCGGTGGGGGCGCGCGACGCGCTCGAGCGCGCGTTGCTGCTCGCGCCCGATGACCGCCAGGCACGGCGCCTCATGGCAAAAATCGCCTCCGGCTGAGGGTCACGCCCGCGAGTCCCGCGACGCCGCGGTACACACCCGCGATACAGCGCCCGGAACAGCGGCGCACTGGATGGGCGTGCGGCCGGGAGCCCCGCCAGCCTGTGTTATCTTTGCGCGCCTTGCGGCTGTGGATCGTGGGCGGATGTCTTCGGAAAATGACAACAAGGCGCTGCTGCAGCAGCTGCGTATCGACCGCACCGAGTCCGCGGCCGAGGCTTCCGCGCCGCGCCGTTACCGGCTCCTCGGCGCAGCCCTCGCCGTCCTCCTGCTGCTCGGCTCACTCTGGTTCACCTTCGGGCGCACCCAGGCGCTGCCCGTGCACGTGGCCGCCGCGCGGCCGATCCCCGGCGGGGCGGCCGCGAGCGCCTCGGTGCTCGATGCCACCGGCTACGTGACCGCGCGCCGCGAGGCAACCGTGTCCGCGCAGATCACCGGCACCATCACCGCGGTGCTGATCGAGGAGGGCGATCACGTGAAGGACGGCCAGGTCATCGGGCGCCTGGACGACACGGCGCAGCGGGCCGCGCTGACGCAGGCGCAGGCGGCCCTGCATTCCGCACAGTCGCAGCTCACCCAGGACCAGGTACAGCTGGCGCAGAGCCTGCGCGACCTCAAGCGCGCCGAGGACCTGGTGAAGCGCAACCTCGTCTCCGCACAGGCGGTCGAGCAGGCCCGCACCCAGGTCGATGCGCAGAGCGCGCAGGTGGAAGGACAGAAAAGACAGATTGATCTGGCCACGGCGAACGTGCGCTCGGCGCAGGTGCAGCTTGACTACTGCACCGTGCACGCGCCCTTCACCGGCGTCGTGATCGCCAAGTCCGCACAGGTGGGGGAGGTCGTCTCGCCGTTCTCCGCCGGCGGCGGCTTCACGCGCACCGGCATCGGCACGATCGTCGACATGGACTCGCTCGAGATCGAGGTGGACGTCAACGAGGCGTATATCAACCGCGTGCAGCCCGGGCAGCCGGTCGAATCGGTGCTCAATGCCTATCCGGACTGGAAGATCCCCTCGCACGTGATCGCTATAATCCCGACCGCCGATCGCTCCAAGGCCACGGTGAAGGTGCGCATCGGGCTTGACCTCAAGGACAATCGCATCGTGCCGGACATGGGCGTGCGGGTCTCCTTCCTCGAGGCCGCGGCGAAGGCCGGCGAGGGGCAGGCGCCGCCGCCGCCCGGGGTGCTCGTGCCGGTGGCGGCGGTGCGCACCGAGGGCACGCAGGATGTGGTCTACGTGCTCGCCGACCGCAAGGCGCAGCGGCGCGTCGTGGCGCTCGGCGGCACCATGGCCGGTGCCCGCCAGGTGGTGAGCGGCCTTGCCGTGGGCGAGACCGTGATCACCGATCCGCCGCCGCAGCTGAAGGACGGCGCGGCCGTGAGCGTGGCCAAGTCGTGAGCGCCGTGAGCGGGAAGGGTTCCTGCCGGAGCGGTGGCTCGGCGAAGTTTCTGCTAGCGAGGGTGCCATGAGCGAACCGATGGTTGAGATCCGCGACGTCACCAAGGTCTACGAGCGCGGCAAGCAGAAGGTGGAGGTGCTCCACGGGCTGCGGCTGGATATCCCCAAGGGGGATTTCGTGGCGCTCATGGGTCCGTCCGGCTCGGGCAAGACCACGCTGCTCAATCTCATCGGCGGCCTCGACCAGCCCTCCTCGGGCGAAGTACGGGTGGGGGGCAAGCGCATCGATCAGCTCTCCAGCGGCGAACTGGCCCGCTGGCGCGCGCACAACGTGGGTTTCGTGTTCCAGTTCTACAACCTGATGCCGGTGCTCAGCGCCGAAGGCAATGTCGAGTTGCCGCTGCTCCTCACCAAGCTCTCGGCGGCGCAGCGCAAGAAGAATGCCGCCGTGGCGCTGCAGGTGGTGGGACTCGCGGACCGCGCCAAGCACAAGCCGCGGGAGCTCTCCGGCGGCCAGGAGCAGCGCGTGGCGATCGCGCGCGCGCTGGTGTCGGACCCGCAGCTGCTGGTGTGCGATGAGCCGACGGGGGACCTCGACCGCAAGACCGCGGATGAAATCCTCGGGCTGCTGCAGTTGCTCAACCGCGAGCACGGCAAGACGATCGTCATGGTGACGCACGACCCGAAGGCGGCGGAGTTCGCCCGCCGCACGCTGCACCTGGAGAAGGGGCAGCTGCTCGAGCAGGCGGCCTGAAGGCACCCGGGGCGGTACACGACCATGACCAAGAGCGGCTTTGTCATCGCGAACCTGTTTCGCAAGCGCACGCGCACCCTCCTGACGCTGCTGTCGGTGATCATGGCGTTCCTGCTGTTCGGCCTGCTGCAGTCGATCAACTCGATCTTCAATGCCGGTGCAAACTTCGTGGGTGCGACGCGGCTGATGACCCAGGCGCGCGTCTCCTTCACGCAGCCCTTGCCGCTGAGCATGGTGCCCAAGCTCGAGGCGGTGCCCGGCGTGGCACGCGTCGGCTACTCGCAGTGGTTCGGCGGGGTGTGGCAGGAGAACACGCCGATATTCGTGTTTGCCGTCGACCCACTGCGGCAACATGACGTGTATCCCGAGTACGTGATGCCGGATGAACAGTGGCAGGCGTTCGCGAAGACGCGCACGGCGATGATCGCCGGCAAGCAACTGGCGGATAAGTATGGCTGGAAGATCGGGCAGAAGATCCCGGTCGGCTCCAACATCTATCCGCAGAAGAACGGCAGCAAGTCCTGGGCCTTCGACCTGGTCGGGATCTACGACGGCAAGGACGAGGCCACGCGCAGGCTCACCAACCAGGCCTTCATCAACCACGACTACTTCGATGAAGCCAACCAGTTCGGCAAGGGGCGCACGAACTTCTTCATCCTGAAGCTGACCGACGGCAGCCAGGCCGAAGCGGTCAGCAAGACCGTGGATGCGATGTTCGAGAACTCGCCCGACGAGACCAAGACCCAGACGGAAAAGGACTTCAACCTCGGGTTCGTCAAGCAGATCGGCGACATCGGCCTGATCGTGCGCTGGATCCTGTTCGCGGTGTTCTTCACGCTGCTGCTGGTGGTGGGCAATACCATGGCGCAGAGCGTGCGCGAGCGCATCCCGGAGCTCGCCGTGCTGAAGACCCTCGGCTTCTCCGACGGCACGGTGCTCGGTTTCGTGTTCGCCGAGGCGTTCGCGCTGTGCCTGTGCGGCGGGCTCCTCGGGCTCGCGCTGGCAACCCTCGCCGGGGCGGCGGTGGCGAAGGGGACCGGGGATCAGTTCCAGCTGAGCGTCGATGGGAAGGTCTGGCTGATTGGCGTCGCCGCCATCATCCTCATGAGCCTCGTGGTGGGGTTGCTGCCGGGCTTGCGCGCGCGGCGGCTGAAGATCGTCGACGCGCTCGCCGGGCGCTAACGCGAAGGAGATCAGGATCGTGTTCGGCCAGGCTCTCGCCATCACCGGCATCAACATCCGCAGCATCCCCGAGCGCTGGACGTCCTCGCTCGTCATCGTCATCGGGCTCGCCGGCGTCGTGGCGGTGTTCACCGCGCTGCTGGCCATGGCGGGCGGGTTCGCGAGCACGCTCAAGGCGACCGGCCGCGAGGACGTCGCGATCATCATGCGCGGCGGTTCGGACGCGGAGCTCAATTCCGGGCTCGATCGCACGCAGTCCGACCTGATCAAGCAGCTGCCCGGTATCCGCGCCGGCGCCGACGCCCACCCGCAGGCCTCCGCGGAGATGATGGTGATCGCCGAGCTGGTGCGTCGCGATGACAAGGTGAACGGCGCCAACATCACCCTGCGCGGGGTGGACCCGGCCGCGTTCACCCTGCGGCCGCAGCTGAAGATCACGTCCGGCCGCCTCTTCACGCCGGGGCTGCGCGAGCTGATCGTCGGCGCGGGTGTGCTGCGCCAGTTCCAGGGCGCCGACATCGGCAACGTGGTGCGCATGCGCGGCTCGGACTGGACCGTGGTCGGGACGTTCGCCTCGGGGGACGCGAACGAGAGCGAGCTGTGGACGGACATCAACGTCGCCCGCAGCACCTTCGGCCGCACCGGCTCGAGTTCCATTCACGCCGCGCTCGATGGCGCCGGCGGCTTCGAGAAGCTCAAGGCGGCCGCCGCGGCCGATCCGCGCCTGACGGTCGACGTGGTGCACGAGCAGGATTACTTCAACGGCCAGACCCGGCAGTTCCGCAAGACGATCGGGCTCCTGGCCGGCATCGTCACCGTCATCATGGCGCTCGGCGCCGTCTTTGCCGCGCTCAACAGCATGTACGCCGCGGTCGCGGCGCGCGGCAAGGAAATCGCCACCCTGCGCGCGATCGGCTTTGGCGGGCTGCCGGTGGTGGTGTCGGTGATGATGGAGGCGCTGCTGCTCGCACTCGTCGGCGGCATCCTCGGGGCGCTGATCGCCTATCTGCTCTTCAACAACCTGTCGGTCTCCACCCTGGGCCAGAACTTCACCCAGGTGGTGTTCAGCTTCAAGGTCACCCCGGAACTCGTCATCCGGGGTCTGGTGATCGCGCTCATCATCGGCATGATCGGCGGCTTCCTGCCCGCGGTGCGCGCGGCGCGCCTGCCGGTGACGACCAGCCTGCGCGAGCTCTAGAGGCGCGCCAGCGCCGCGCACAGCGCGTCGACGTCCGCGGCCGGCTGATCCCAGGAGACCACCAGGCGCGCTTCGCCGCGGTGCGGCGGGCCCCAGTCGTAGAACTCGAAGCCCGCCGCGCGCAGCTGCGCCCGGCGCTCGACGCCGAGTCGCAGGAACAGCTCGTTCCCCTCCACCGGATGCAGCAGGTACGCCGCGGCGGCCTGCGCCAGGCGCTGCGCGAGTGCGTTGGTGCGCTCGGCGTTGCGCCGCCACAGGCCGCTCTCGACGTAAGTCAGCAGCTGCGCGGCGATGTAGCGCGATTTGGAGAACAGGTGCCCGGCGCGCTTGCGCCGCAGCTCGAAATCGCGCACCAGGGTGGTGTCGAAGAACACCACGGCCTCGGCGGCGAGGGCGCCGTTCTTGGTGGCCCCGAAGGACAGCACGTCGACGCCTGCGCGCCAGGTGATGTCGCCCGGGTGGCAGCCGAGGAAGGCGACCGCGTTGGCGAAGCGCGCGCCGTCCATCTGCACCTTGAGGCCGCGCGCATGCGCCAGCTCGCTCAGGCGCGCGATCGCGGCCGCCCGGTACACGGTACCGTGCTCGGTCATCTGGGTGAGCGAGAGCGCCGCGGGCTGCACGCTGTGCAGGCCCACGTTGACGGAAGGGTGATCCGCGAGTGCCTGCGCGAAGCCCTCGGGCGTGATGCGCGCGTGCTCCCCGTCCAGCAGCGCAATCTGCGCGCCGCCGGAGAAAAAAGCCGGTGCCCCGCATTCGTCGGTCTCGATGTGCGCCTCGCGGTGCGCAAAGATCGCACCATAGGGCGGGCTGAGCGTGGCGAGGCTCAGGGAATTGGCAGCGGTGCCGGTGGCGACGGCAAAGGCGCGCACGGGGGTGCCGAAGTAGTCGCCGAAGCAGCGCTCCAGGCGCTGCGTCCATTCGTCATCGCCGTAGCTGTGTACCCGGCCGCGGTTCACCGCCTCCAGCGCGGCGAGGATCTCCGGGCAGGCGGTCGAGGTGTTGTCGCTGAGGAACTGCAAGCGTGGCTCTCCGAAGCGTTTACCGTTCAGTCGATGCGCCAGCGGAACGACCAGGCGCCGAAGGCGAGGAAGGCGAGCGCAGTCGCGGCAAGATACAGCAGATTCGGCGCTATGGCGCGCAGCCCCGCCCCATCGAGCATGACGGCGCGGGCGGCATCGAGCGCATGCGTAAGCGGGAAGATATGCGCGATCCACTGGATCCAGCGCGGTGACCCCTCGAGCGAGAACCAGATGCCCGACAGGAGCATCATCGGCCAGGTGAGCAGGTTGAGCAGTCCCCCGACCAGCTCCTCGCTGGAGAAGCGCGCGGCGATGGTCAGTCCGAGCGCCACCATCGACAGGGCACTCAGGATCGCCACCAGGGCGAGCGTGAAGAAACTGCCGGCGTTGTGGAAACCGATGATGGTGCTGATGCCGACGTAGAGGATGAGCGTCACGAACAGGATCAGCAGCAGCCGCGAGAGCACCTGCGCGCTCAGGAACTCGAAGGCGGTGAGCGGCGTCGCGTGCAGGCGCTTGAGGAAGCCGCTCTTGCGGTAGCGCACCACCACGTAGCCGACGCCAAAGAGGCAGCTGAACATCATGTTCATCCCGAGGATGCCCGGGAACAGCCAGTCGACGTAGCGCACGGCAGCCCCGGTCACGGCCTCGCGCCGGGCGTCCGGGTGCTCGGCGCGCAGGAGCTTCTCGATGATGTAGCCCTTGGGCGAGTCGGTGTTGACCCAGTAGTGCATCGGCGAGCGCAGGTCCGCCAGCAGGTCGATCTGCTGGTGGCTGAGTTTCTGCAGGCCGCTCGCCGTGTCGGACTCGGCGATGAACTCCACGTAGCGCTCGCGCAGGAAGCTGTCCGCCTGCTTATCCAGGTGCGCGGTGACGATGCCGACCTTGAACAGCGGCCGCTCGGGCCCGCCAAAGACGAATCCCATCCCCACGACCACCATGAGGGGCAGCAGGGTCGTGAAGAGCAGTGTGCCGCGGTCGCGCAGGAACTCGAGGTTGCGGGCATGCAGGATCGACAGCAGGCGGCGGATCACTGGCGCAGCTCCGTGCCGGTGAGCTCAAGGAACAGGTCCTCGAGGTTCGCCGGCCGGATGCGCAGGTGATCGAGCGGCACGCGCGCCTCGAGCAGCAGGCGCAGCGTGCCCTCCAGATCGTGCGTGCTGATCTCCACGCGCTCCGGGCCCTCGATCAGATCGAGCTTGAGCTCGCGCGCCGCGGCCGGGAAGTCCTGGCGTGGCAGCTCCAGCATCACTTCCGCGAAATGCTCCTGCAGCAGCTGCCGCGGGGATCCCTTCGCCACGATGCGGCCGCGGTCCATGATGGCGATCTCATCGCACAGCAGCTCCGCCTCCTCCATGTAATGGGTCGTGAGGATGATGGTCTTGCGGCGCGCCTTGATGGATTCGACCAGCTCCCAGAAGCTGCGCCGCGCCTGCGGGTCAAGGCCGGTGGTCGGTTCATCCAGGAACAGGACCGCCGGGTCGTTGACGAGTGCGATCGCGAGCAGCAGGCGCTGCTGCTGGCCGCCGGAGAGCTTGCGGCTGTCACGCTCGGCGAGCTTCTCCAGCGCGCACAGGCGGATCACCTCCTCGACGTCGAGTCCGCGGGCGTACAGGCCGCGAAAGAGGGTGATGCTCTGGCGCACGGTGAGGAAGTCCTGCAGCGCGGTCTTCTGGAAGAGGATCCCGGCCTCCTCGCGGAAGCGACTCCCCAGGGGCTCGCCGCGGTAGCGCACCTCCCCGGCCGTGGCCGGCAGGATCCCCTCCATGATCTCGATGGTGGTGGTCTTGCCCGCCCCATTCGGACCCAGGAGCCCGAAGCAGGTGCCCTCGGGCACGCTGAAGGACACGCCGGCGACCGCCGTGGTGGCGGGGTACTCTTTGACGAGGTCGCGGACCTCGAGGATCGTCGGGCTCACGGCGAGTCTTACTGCCTTACAAACACCGGCGCGCGATCCTAGCGGATTCGCTCATTCCCCGCCTCGCCCTTTAAGGAGGCGACGGTTGCCGGGCGGTGTGCGACGTGTACCATCGCAGGCATGAGCACCACCGGTCCGTACGACAAGTCCGAGCGGGTCGAGCTGGCCGACGAGGCCGTGCACTGGGACCTCGGCAGCTCGCTCTCCTATGGCGAGTACCTGCATCTGGAGAAGCTGCTCGAGGCGCAGCAGCCGCTCTCAAGCGAGCACAACGAGATGCTCTTCATCATCGTGCACCAGGTGTCGGAGCTGTGGATGCGCCTGGTGCTGCACGAACTCACGGCGGCGCTGCACTGCATCCGCCAGGACGACCTTGACCCGGCGCTGAAGATGCTGGCACGCATCTCGCGCACCCAGACGCAACTGATCTCGGTCTGGGAGGTGCTCTCAACGTTGACGCCGTTCGAGTACTCGGCCTTTCGCAACGCGCTCGGGCGGTCGTCGGGATTTCAGTCCTTCCAGTACCGGCTGATCGAGTTCCTGTTCGGCAACAAGAATGCCGACATGGTGCGCGTGCACCAGCGCGACGCGCGCTCGTTCGAGATCCTGCAGCGGGCGCTCGAGTCACCGTCGCTTGTACGACGAGGTGCTGCGCCTGCTCAGCCGCCGCGGCTATGAGATCCCCGAGGACTACCTCACTCGAGATTTCAGTCAGCCCTACCGCGCCAGCAAGCAGATCGCGGGCGCCTGGCTCGGCGTCTATCACAACGCCGGAACCGGCTGGGACCTGTACGAGCTGGCCGAGCGCCTCGTGGACCTCGATCACAACTTCCAGCTCTGGCGCTTTCATCACATGAAGACCGTGGAGCGCATCATCGGCTACAAGCCCGGTACGGGTGGCACGGGCGGTGTGTCGTACCTGGCCAAGGCGCTTGAGCTGAAGTTCTTTCCGGAGCTGTGGCAGATCCGCACCTCGATGTAGTGCGGGCCCGCTCGCTGAGGGTCAGTGCCAGGTTTCCTGGGGAATGCCGTAGCGCTTGGCCGCCACGCGTGCCGCACGGCTGCCGTTCACCAGTACCGGGCGCTCCGCCATCCGCAGGTGAGGAATGTCGCTGCCCGCATTGCCGTAAGCGGCCAACAGCCGGCGCGGGTGCTGGGCACGCAGGCGCTCGAGGCAGCGCACCTTCTCCTCGCCGCGCCGGTTCGGGGTACTGAGATCACCGACGAGTACCTCATCGCGCCACTTGACCCCGGTGCAGATCGCTTCCGCAAACCCGAGCGCCGTGGCGAGCTGTGGCACGTACAGGTCCGTGCTCGCGCTCAGGAGTACGAGGTAGTCACCGCGCGCGCGATGCTGCCCGATGCGCTTCAGGGCGTCCGCGTGCAGGGCGTGGCGCAGGAGCCGTTCAAGATATTGCGTCGTCCAGGCCTGCAACCGCGCGCGCCGGACGCCCCCGAGGGTTGCGTGGATGAACGACGCCTTGACCGCCCCGTGGTCCGCCCGTCCCAGGAGAAAGCGCACGGCGCCCGGCAGTGCGCCCAGCAGACGCGGCAAGCGCCAGGGATGGCGCAGCAGATAGCCCATGACGTAGGGCAGCAGGGTATCGCGGCGCGTAATCGTACCGTCGAGGTCGAAGACCGCGACCAGCGGCTCGCGCTCGACGGCAACGCCCCCCGCCGGCGCGGCGGCCGAATCGCTCAGGCGGCGCTGCCCGCCGCGGCGAGCTGCCGCAGCACGTACTGCAGGATGCCGCCATGGCGGTAGTACTCGCGCTCCTTCGGCGTGTCGATGCGCAGCCGGGCGGTGAAGCGGATCGGCTTGCCGCTCTCCGGGGTTGCGGTCACGGTGACTTCGCGCGCATCGCCGCGGCTTAGGCCCTCGATCGAGTACAGCTCGCGGCCGGTAAGACCCAGGGAGCTGGCGGTCTGCCCGGTCTGGAACTGCAGGGGAGCCACGCCCATGCCGATCAGGTTCGAGCGGTGGATGCGCTCGAAGCTCTCGGCGATGACCGCCTTGACCCCGAGCAGCAACGTGCCCTTGGCCGCCCAGTCGCGCGAGGAGCCGGTGCCGTACTCGCGGCCCGCGAGCACGATGAGCGGCGTGTGCTCTTTCTTGTAGCGCATCGCGACGTCATAGATGGAGCCCTGCTCGCCGTCGGGCAGGTGTACGCTCACCCCGCCCTCGACACCGGGGACCAGCAGGTTTCGCAGGCGGATGTTGGCAAACGTGCCGCGCATCATGACTTCGTGGTTCCCCCGGCGCGCACCGTAGGAGTTGAAGTCCTTGAGCTCCACGCCCTGCTCGATCAGGTAGCGGGCGGCGGGACTGCTCTTGGAGATGTTGCCGGCCGGGGAGATGTGATCGGTCGTCACCGAATCCCCGAGCAGCGCCAGCACGCGGGCGCCCGTGATGTCCGTAAGCGGCGCCGGCGTCATGGTCATGCCCTCGAAGTAGGGCGGGTTCTTCACATAGGTGGATTTCTCATCCCAGCGGTAGAGGTTGCCGGCGGCCACCTGGATGCTGGCCCAGTTGTCATCGCCCTGGAAGACCTTCCCATAGCTGTTGCGGAACATCTGCGAGTCGATCGAGCGCTTCAGCAGCTCCTGCACCTCCTGATCGCTCGGCCAAATGTCCGCGAGATACACGGGCTTGCCTTCCGCATCCGTACCGAGCGGTTCCCGCGTGAGATCGATGTCGAGCGTGCCGGCGAGCGCATAGGCCACTACGAGCGGCGGAGATGCGAGGAAGTTCATGCGCACTTCCGGATGCACGCGCCCCTCGAAATTTCTGTTGCCCGACAGCACCGCGCAGGCTGTAAGATCACCGGACTTCACCGCTGCCGAAATTTCTGGCTTCAGCGGACCGCTGTTCCCGATACAGCTGGTACAACCATAGCCAACTAAATCAAAGCCGAGACTCGCGAGATCCTCGAGCACGCCGGCCTTGGCGAAGTAGTCCGTAACCACTCGCGAACCCGGAGCGAGACTCGTCTTTACCCATGGTTGTTGCTTAAGTCCGCGTGCGCGTGCCTTGCGCGCTAGAAGCCCGGCGCCCAACATCACCGAAGGATTCGACGTGTTGGTGCAGCTCGTGATCGCCGCGATGAGCACCGCGCCGTCCTTGAGCTCGAGCTGTTTTCCATTCAGCGTGACCGGCGCGCTGCCGCGGCCGCCACCGCTGTGCGCGGCGCGCTCCGTGGCTGTCTTCTTGGCGTTCGTTTCGTACACCGTCTTGGCGGACTTCAGGGGCACACGGTCCTGCGGCCGGCGCGGGTCCGGCGAGACTCGGTTCCACCTTACCGAGGTCGAGTTCCAGCTCATCGGTGTAGCGGGCGGGCATTGCACCCTGGTTGCGCCACATGCCCTGGGCCTTGGCGTAGGCGCTGACGAGCTCGATACGCTCGCGCGGCCGGCCCGAGAGCTCAAGATACCGCACCGTCTCGGTATCGATCGGGAACAGTCCGCAGGTGCTGCCGTACTCGGGCGCCATGTTGGCGATCGTCGCGCGGTCGGCGAGCGGCAGATTGGCGAGGCCGTCGCCGAAGAACTCGACGAACTTGTCCACCACGCCCTTCTTGCGCAGCATCTCCGTCACCGTAAGCACCAGATCGGTCGCCGTTGCACCGGGCTGCAGCTTGCCCTCGAGACGAAAGCCGATGACCTGCGGGATGAGCATGGTGACCGGCTGACCGAGCATGGCCGCCTCGGCCTCAATGCCGCCGACGCCCCAGCCGAGGACCCCCAGGCCGTTGATCATCGTGGTGTGCGAGTCCGTCCCCACCAGCGTATCGGGGTACGCGCGGCGCACGCCGGCGGACTCGGTATCGAAGATCACGCGTCCCAGGTACTCGAGGTTCACCTGGTGCACGATGCCGGTGTTCGGCGGGACCACGGCGAAGTTGCGGAACGCGGTCTGGCCCCAGCGCAGGAAGGCGTAGCGCTCCTTGTTGCGCGCGAACTCGATGGCGGTGTTGGCCGCAAGCGCCCCCGGGAAGCCGTACTCATCGACCTGGACCGAGTGATCGATCACGAGCTCGGCGGGGTTCAGGGGATTGACGCGCTCGGCATCGCCGCCGAGCTTGACGATGGCATCGCGCATGGCCGCCAGGTCCACCACGCAGGGGACGCCGGTGAAATCCTGCAGAATGACGCGCGCGGGCGTGAAGGCGATCTCGTGGGCGGGCGTGGCCTTGCGGATCCCACTCCAGCAGCGCTTCGATGTCTGCGCGGGTGACGGTGACCCCATCCTCAAAGCGCAGCAGGTTCTCGAGCAGCACCTTCAGCGAGTAGGGCAGGCGTGCCAGCTTGTCCTGCGGCAGGGCCGCGAGGCTCCAGATCTCGTAGGAACGATCCCCCGCAGTCAGTGTCGAGCGCGCCCGAAAGCTGTTCGTCATGCGTATCTCCGCTGTGAACCCCCAATTATATCGGGCGCATCCGCGGGATGCTGCTTTGCGGTTCAGGCGGCCGAGGCGTGCTCCAGCGCCCGCGCGACGCGCTCGATCACGGCGCCCCCGAGGCAGCGCTCGCCCTCGTAGGCGACCGCGTACTGGCCGGGCGTCACCGCGCGCTGTGCGCCCTCGAAGGTGACGTGCATCGTGCCATCGGGGCGCGGCTGCAGCCGCGCCGCCTGGTCCGCCTGGCGGTAGCGCACCTTCACCCCGGCGCTGAACGCGCTGCGGTGCGGGGGGCCCAGCCAGTGCCAGGGGCCGCTTTCGAGCGCGTGGCTGGAAAGTCGCGGATGATCGTGACCCTGCACCACGGTGAGGACGTTGCGCACGGCATCCTTGTCCGCGACGTACCAGGGTTCCTCGGACCGGCCCGCGCGGCCGCCGATGTTGAGCCCGGCGCGCTGCCCGAGGGTGTAGAACGCAAGGCCTTCATGGGTCCCGAGGCCTTCGCCGTCGGCGGACTCGATGGCGCCGGGAGTCCTGGCCAGATAGCGCCCCAGGAACTCCCGGAACGGACGCTCGCCGATGAAGCAGATGCCGGTGCTGTCGGGCTTGTCGTACACCGGAAGCCCGGCGCGCCGGGCACGCTCGCGCACCTCGGCCTTGTGCAGGTCCCCCAGTGGCATCAGGAGACCCGCGAATTCCTGCGGCGGCACGGCGACCAGGAAATAGCTCTGGTCCTTGGCGGCATCGCGCGCCTTGAACAGACCGGTGCCGTCGGTGGTGCGCTCGAGGCGCGCGTAGTGCCCGGTGGCGAAATGCGTGGCGCCCAGGCGGCGGGCCCACCTGAGGCCGACCCCGAACTTGATCTCGCGGTTGCACAGCACGTCCGGGTTGGGCGTGCGGCCGGCGGCGTGCTCGGCGAGAAAGTGCGCAAAGACCCGCTCGCGATATTCGCGCGCGAAGCTCGCCCGGTGCAGCGGGATGGCGAGCTCGGCGGCCACGGCACGCGCATCCTGGTAGTCCTGCGCCGCGGTGCAGTAGTGATCGTCCTCATCGTCCCAGTTGCTCATGAAGAGCCCCTGCACCTCCCAGCCGGCCTCCTTTAATAGGAGCGCCGCGACGGCCGAATCCACGCCGCCGGAGAGGCCGACGAGCACGCGGGCTCCGGGGCTGGGGACGGGGAGTGTCAGGGCCGACATGGGACGAATTCTAGCGGCCGCCGCCGCGCCGTGCGCGCCTTACAGCCGGGCGGTGGGTTCAACCCCGGCGGCGGCCGTCAGGTCCAGCTGCCCGATTCCCTCGAGACTGCGCGTGTGGCCGGCGAGGTAGTCCTCGACGCAGCGCAGGACCAGGGGGCTGCGCAGGCGCGGCGCCTGTGCGTCGACCTCATCGGCCGACAGCCACAGGGTGCGCACGATGCCGCGATCGAGGCGGCGCGTCGCGTCGTGCTCGCTCACCGTGCCGGTGAAGGCAAAGCGCAGCGTCGCGCGTCGCGCGCTTGGCCGGCGCCACAGGTACACCCCGAGCAGGGCCTGCGGCTCGAAGCGCCAGGCGCTTTCCTCGCGGACCTCGCGGATCACCGCCGCGAGCAGGGACTCGCCCGGCTCGACGTGGCCGGCGGGCTGGTTGATGACCAGGCGCTGGTTGATGCGTTCCTCGACGAACAGGAAACGGCCGGCCCTGGCGGCCACGGCGGCCACCGTGATTTCGGGCGTGCGGGTCATGCGCGTTGGATTGTAACCGCCGGCGCGCCGCCGGCTTGCGGGAGTTGATCAGCCGCGACGGGCGGCGCGCAGGCCGTGCTCGGCTGCGCTGGCGTTCCACACCTGATCGAACTCCTGTAAGTACAAGCGGGCGGCGACCGGATTATTGATGTCGGCGACGCCGTCCCAGGTATCGGCGCGCATGCGGTAGACGATCGCGCGGTCGTCCGCGATCAGGTAGGTGGAGGCGCGCTGGGGGGCCTGCGCCGCCACGTAGCGGATGTCGATGCAGCTGGAGAGGCGCCGTCCCATGGCGACGAAGCGGTTGCTGTCGCGCATGACCCGGGTCGGCTCGGCCAGCAGCACGCGCACCTTGGCGAAGCTGCGCGTCAGCACGAAGTGCTTGATGACCTCGAGGAAGGCGCTCTGGTCGTAGAGGTCTGGCTCAAGATCGGGGGTATAGATGGAGATCAGGCGCTGCGCGGTCGCGGCGACTTCGTTCACGGCGGCGCGCACCTCGGCGAGCGAGGTCAGCACGGCGAGTGTCTCGTTGCCCTGGCGGTTTAACGCGGGGTTGCCACTGCCGACGGAGTCAGAGGCATACCGCGCGTTGGCGAGCTGGGCCAAGGCACTATTGATGTCGATTTCCCCGGTTATTGCCACGCGTGGGCGCCCCGCATTGCCGGCACGAAAGGCAGGCTGCGGAGGATCTTAGTGACCAAACCTCGAAAGCCGGTGCGCAGCGGTTCACGGTTTGCGCCCGCGCCCCCCGGGCGGTAGCTCAAAAGCGCGGCGCAGTTCGCACTTTCGGGGGTCGGCGGGGGGTTTTTCGGCCATTTTTCAGGCGTATGCGCGAGCGCTGCCGTTAGCGCCAGCGGCGCCGCCCTCAGGGGCCGCGCGCGAGCTGTGCGGCGAGCCCGGTATACGCTTCCGGCCTGAGCCCGCGCAGGCGCGCCTTCTCGGGTGCCGGCAGCGGCAGTGCATCGATGAAGGCGGCCAGCGTCGGGCCATCGATCGCGCGGCCGCGCGTGAATTCCTTCAGCCGCTCATAGCCGTCCGCGATCCCGGCGGCGCGCAGTACCGTCTGGACCGCCTCACCCAGGACTTCCCAGGCGCCCTCGAGTTCCTGGGCGATGCGCTGGGGGTCGGCCTCGACCTTCGCCAGTCCGCGCGCGAGGGACTTCCAGGCAATCAGCGTGTGGGCGAGGGCGACGCCGAGGTTGCGCAGCACGGTGGAGTCGGTGAGATCGCGCTGCCAGCGCGACAGCGGCAGCTTCTCGGCGAAGTGCCGCAGCAGTGCATTGGCGATGCCGCAGTTGCCTTCCGCATTCTCGAAGTCGATCGGGTTGACCTTGTGCGGCATGGTCGAGGAGCCGACCTCGCCGGCCACCGCGCGCTGGCGCAGATAACCGAGGGAAATGTAGCCCCAGAAGTCGCGGCACAAGTCGACGATGATGACGTTCACGGCCGCAAGCGCATCGCAGTACTCGGCGATCCAGTCGTGCGGTTCGATCTGCGTCGTCAGGGGGTTGTATTCCAGCTGCAGCGAGCGCACGAACGTCGCGGCCACCTGTGGCCAGTCAAGCTCGGGGAGCGCGGCCACGTGGGCATTGAAGTTGCCGACCGCGCCGTTCCACTTGCCCAGGATCGCCACTGCACCCCAGCGGCGCGCGGCCCGTTCCAGCCGGGCGCTGAAATTCGCGCACTCCTTGCCGAGCGTCGTCGGGCTGGCCGGCTGGCCGTGGGTGCGCGCCAGCATCGCGACCTCGGCGTAGCGCTGCGCGAGCGCTTTGAGCTCGGCGATGCGCGCCTGCAGGGTTTCCTGGAGCGTGACGCGCGCCGCGCTCAAGAGCTGCGCGTAGCTGAGGTTGTTGATGTCCTCGGAGGTGCAGCCGAAGTGCACCAGCTCCAGGGTCGCGGCCGAGGCGCCCGCGGCGCGCAGCTGCTCGCGCACGTAGTATTCGACCGCCTTCACGTCATGATTGATGCGCGCTTCGATGGCCTTGACCGCGGCGGCGGCGCCGGCATCCGGGGCGCGCGCGAGCGTGAGCGCCCGCTCGCGGACGGCGGGGCTGAGCTGGGCACCGGGCAGGCGCGGCGCGGCGGCCGCCAGGTGCAGCAGCCACTGCGCCTCGATGCGGATGCGCGCGCGGATGAGCCCGGCCTCCGAGAGCGATGCGCGCAGCGGGGCGCTGCTGGCGCGGTAGCGACCATCGACCGGGGAGAGCGCATCCAGCGCGGACAGTGGCTCGTCGGGGGACCCAGACATGCGTTGCGCAGGCCCTTGAGGTGCTAGGATTTACATCATAACGCATACGGTCGTCCGGCCGGGTGACCTCGGTATCTTTGCGCGGAGTGCCTGCATGACGAGTTCCTTCCGGGTCGAGCGTGACAGCATGGGCGAGCTGCAAGTGCCCGCGGATGCGCTCTGGGGCGCGCAGACGCAGCGCGCGGTGGAGAACTTCCCCATCAGCAGCCTGAAGCTGCCGCGCGCCTTCATCAGCGCGCTCGCCCTGGTGAAGCAGGCGGCGGCCCGCGCCAACACCGCCCTCGGGCTGCTCGATCCGCACCTCTCGCAGGCGATCCAGAGTGCCGCCGCGGAGGTGGCCGCCGGCCAGCACGACCGGCACTTCCCCATCGACGTGTTTCAGACCGGCTCGGGCACGAGCACCAACATGAACGCCAACGAGGTGATCGCCGCACTCGCCAGTGCCCGGCGCGGCAGCCCGGTGCACCCCAACGATCACGTCAACATGGGCCAGAGCAGCAACGACTCCATTCCCACGGCGGTGCACCTGAGTGCGGCGCTCGCCGTGCAGCAGCGCCTGCTGCCGGCGCTCGAGCGGCTGCGCGAGGCGCTTAAGGCCAAGGAGCTCGAGGTGGCCGGCATCGTGAAGACCGGGCGCACACACCTGATGGACGCCATGCCGGTGACGCTGTCGCAGGAGCTCTCCGGCTGGCGCACGCAGATCGAGAACGGCATCGCGCGCGTGCAGGCCGTGCAGCCGCGCCTGCACGAACTCGCCCAGGGCGGT
Organism: uncultured Pseudomonadota bacterium; assembly: GCA_963727305.1. GTDB lineage: Bacteria > Pseudomonadota > Gammaproteobacteria > Steroidobacterales > Steroidobacteraceae > 13-2-20CM-66-19. The sequence continues at coordinate 42,293 of CAVSFM010000010.1, read as the reverse complement.
ACCGCGGTCGGTACCGGCATCAACGCCCACCCGCAGTTCGGCCAGCGCTTCTGCGCCGAGCTGTCGGCGATCACGGGGCTTCAGTTCCGCCCGGCGCGCAACTACTTCGAGGCCATGTCGGCGCAGGACACGGCCGTGGAGCTCTCCGGGCAGCTGAAGGTGCTCGCCGTCAGCCTCATGAAGGTCGCCAATGACCTGCGCTGGATGAACAGCGGGCCGCTCGCGGGGCTGGGCGAGATTGCCCTGCCGGCGCTGCAGCCGGGCAGCAGCATCATGCCCGGCAAGGTGAATCCGGTGATCCCGGAAGCCACGGCGATGGTCGCCGCGCAGGTCATCGGCAACGATGCCACGATCACCGTGGCCGGGCAGTCGGGCAACTTCCAGCTGAACGTGATGCTGCCGCTGATCGCGTACAACCTGCTGCACAGCATCGAGATCCTGAGCAACGCCGCGCGCGCACTCGCCGACCGGGCGATTGCCGGCTTCACCGTGAACAGGGCGCGCCTGGCCGAGGCGCTCGACCGCAACCCCATCCTGGTCACCGCCCTGAACCCGGTGATCGGTTACGAGAAGGGCGCCGCGATCGCCAAGAAGGCGTACGCGGAGGGGCGGCCCATCCTGGAAGTGGCGCAGCAGATGACCGACCTGCCGCGCGAGGAACTCAAGAAGCTGCTCGACCCGGCCGAGCTCACCAGCGGGGGGATCAAGGGCGGCACCAGCGGCGGAGGCTGACGAGTCTTGGCGGGCGAAGAAGCAACGGGTGGCCGCGCGCCCCAGAGCGTGCCGCGGCGCGACTGGGCGGCCGTGATCCGTGCACGGCTGGCCGGCACACGCCCGCAGCACCGCGTGGAGGAGTGGCGCGTGCCGGGGCTGTCGGCGCAGGAAAGCCAGCGTTTCCGCCAGCACTTCCCGGCCAATCCGCGGCCCGCGGCGGTGCTGGTGCCGCTGGTGGAGCGCCCGCAGCTGAGCGTGCTGCTGACGCAGCGCGCCACGCAGCTGCGCAATCATGCCGGCCAGATCAGCTTCCCCGGCGGCCGCATCGAGCCGGCGGACGAGGGCGCCACCCAGGCGGCGCTGCGCGAGGCGCACGAGGAGATCGGCCTTGAGCCGCAGTTCGTGTCCGTCATCGGTTACCTGCCCGATCACGTGGTGATGACGGGCTTTCGGGTCACCCCGGTGGTGGCCTTCGTGCGCCCGGGTTTTGAGCTGCTGATCGACTCGGAGGAGGTTGAGGACACCTTCGAGGTGCCGCTGGATTTCATCTTCGATCCGGCCAACCACAAGATGCGCATGCGCCGCTCCGGCTTCACCGGCGAGGAAGTGGAGTTCTGCGACATTCCGTACGGAGAGCGCAATATCTGGGGCGCCACCGCCGGCATGCTCTTGACGCTGTACCGGCTGTGCATCGCCGAGGATCCCGGATGAGCGCTGCCGCTGCCGAACTCACCCGGCTCCTTCGAGCTGATGGCGCGCCTGCGCGATCCCGAGCACGGCTGCCCGTGGGATCTGAAGCAGTCCTTCGCCTCCATCGCCCCCTACACCATCGAGGAAGCCTACGAGGTCGCCGACGCCATCGAGCGCAATGACCACGGGCACCTGCGCGATGAGCTCGGCGACCTGCTGTTCCAGGTGGTCTTTCACGCCCGCATGGCGCAGGAGCAGGGCTGGTTCGACTTCGCCGCCGTGGCCGCGGGCATCACCGACAAGCTGACGCGGCGCCATCCGCACATCTTCGCCGGCGCGCAGCTTGCGCCCGAGGACCTGGTGCGGGTGTGGGAGGAGCAGAAGGCGCAGGAGCGCGCCGCGGCCGCAGCCGGCCGGCCCGCGGCCGCCGGCGAGGTGCTCGCCGGGGTGCCCCAGGCGCTGCCCGCGCTCACGCGCGCCCTGAAGCTCGGGCGGCGCGCGGCGCGCGTCGGCTTCGACTGGCCGGATGCGCGCGAGGTACGCGCCAAGGTGATCGAGGAGCTGCACGAAGTGGATGAGGCGCTCAGGGGGGCTGCGGCTACCGAGGGGGCGAGCGAGGCGGTGACCGAGGAACTGGGTGATCTGCTGTTCTCGCTCGTGAACTGGAGCCGGCACCTGCAGGTGGATCCCGAGGTGGCGCTGCGCCGCGCAAACGCGAAGTTCGTGCGGCGCTTCGAGCGCATGGAGGTGCTGGCGCGCGAGCGGCAACTGCAGCTGCAGGCGCTCAAGCCCGCGGAGTGGGAGGCGCTGTGGTGCGAGGCCAAACTGAACGGCAGCTGAAAGCCTGCGAAGTCGCAACCTAACACCTGGATACGCTACCCTTAGCGTGTCATGAACGTCCCGAGCCGCGCGCTGCTGGTTGTGTGCCTCACCGTGCTCGCCGCGGGCGCTGCGCGTACCGCCGCGCCCCCGCCCGAACTGCCCATGGACCAGGCCGTCAAGAACGTCGAGCGGCAGTACCATGCGCGCGTGGTCAAGGCGGAGACGCAGCACAGCGACGGGCGCACTACCTATGTGCTGAAGCTGCTCAACGACGCCGGTAAGGTCTGGACCGTGCGCGTAGATGCCGCCAGCGGCGCGGTGCAGTAGGGAGGCGCGGGCAGCATGCGGATCCTGGTGGTGGAGGACGAGGCGACGCTGCGCGAGATGCTGAAGACGCGCTTCGGCGAGGCCGGCTTCACGGTGGACGTGGCGCGCGACGGCGACGAGGGCCTGTTCGCTGCGCTCGAGTACCCGCTGGATGTGGCGATCGTGGACCTCGGCCTGCCGGGGGTGCCGGGGATGGAGCTGATCCGCCGCGTGCGCGCCGCCACCAAGACCTATCCGATCCTGATCCTTACCGCGCGCGATAACTGGCAGGAGAAGGTGGAGGGGCTGCAGGCGGGCGCGGACGATTATGTCGCCAAGCCGTTCCAGTTCGAGGAAGTGCTGGCGCGCGTGCAGGCGCTGCTGCGCCGCGCCGGCGGCTGGGCGAGCCCGCAGCTCAAGTGCGGTCCGGTGGTGCTCGATACGCGCGCGCAGACGGTCGCGGTGCGGGGCGCGCCGGTCGAGCTCACCACCTTCGAGTACCGCATCCTCGAGCACCTGATGCTGCGCGCCGGGGAAGTCATCTCCAAGGGCGAACTCACCGAGCGCCTGTACGACCAGGACTTCGAGCGCGACAGCAACGTGATCGAGGTACTCATCGGTCGCCTGCGCCGCAAGCTCGACCCGCAGGAGGAGCTGCAGCCGATCGAGACGCTGCGCGGACGCGGCTATCGCTTCTCGCTCGCGCGCGACGCGGGCCCCTAGGCGCGGGCGCCGCACGCTCGTGCACTCCCTCAGCCGGCGGTTGCTGATCTCGGTCGCGCTGCCGCTCGCCCTGTTCTCCGCGGTCACGATGCTGGTGCTCGATCGCGGCTTTCGCACGCTCTCGGAGCGCTCGCTCCAGGAGCTCCTCGATGCGGAGATGGTGGCGCTGATCGCCGCCGCCGACCCGCAGCCCGGCGGCGGCTACGCGCCGGCGGCGCAGGCGCTCGAGCCGCGCCTCGAGACGCCGCAGTCGGGCGTGTACGCGCAGATCCGCTCGAGCGCGCACGCGTGGCGCTCGCCCTCGACCGCGGGCATCACGGGCGACTTCGGGGCGCCGCTGCCGCACGGCGAACGCAGTCTCACGTACGCCGACTTCGACCACGATCGCGTCGCGATCGAGAGTCGCGCCATCCAGTTCGAGGAGGGCGCCGCCGAGTCGGGCACCTACACCTTCAGTGTGGCGGTGTCGCTCGCCCCCTACGAGCAGCAGCTGTGGCAGTTCCGGCGCCAGCTGCTCGGCTGGTTCAGCGGGCTGCTGCTCGCGCTGCTGGTGACGCTCGCCGCCCTGCTGCGCTGGGTGCTCGCGCCGCTGCGGCGCATGGAGCGCGAGATCCACGCCGTGGAAGAGGGGCGCAGCGACACGCTCGGCGCGGGCTACCCGCGCGAACTCGCCGGGGTGGCGGGCAACCTCAACGCCCTCCTGCTCGGGGAGCGCAAGCGCGTTGGCCGCTACCGCGACACGCTCGGCAACCTCGCCCACAGCCTCAAGACGCCGCTCGCGGTGATGCGGGCGAGCCTGCCCGCGGATGCGTCCGCGGCGACGCTCGGCGGCGAGATCGACCGCATGAAGGGCATCATCGAGCATCAGCTGAAGCGCGCCGCCGCCACGGGAGGTGCGCTCCTGGGCGCCGCCCCGGTGGAGGTGGCGCAGGTGGCCGCCGAACTGCGCGGCGCGCTCCTGAAGGTCTACGCCGCCAAGGACCTGGCCCTGGAGCTGGCCGTCGCTCCCGGCAGCGCCTTCATCGGCGATCGCGGCGATCTGCTGGAGATGCTGGGGAACCTGCTCGACAACGCCTGCAAGTGGTGCCGCAGCCGGGTGCGCCTGTCGGCCGTGGCCGATCCGCAGGCCGCGGCGCGGCAGCGCCTGGTGCTCACCATCGACGATGACGGCCCGGGGATCCCGCCGGGCGACCGGGACCGCGTGCTCGGGCGTGGCGTGCGCACCGATGAGAAGGTCCCGGGCCACGGCATCGGACTGGCGATGGTGCGCGACAGCATCGAGTTGTACGGCGGCGCGCTCGCCATCGAGGCCTCGGACCTCGGCGGCGCGCGCGTCACCGTGCATCTGCCCGGCCGCTAGGGCGCGACGTTGAACTCGATGCCCTGGGCGAGCGGCAGCGAGCGGCTCCAGTTCACGGTGTTGGTCTGGCGGCGCATGTAGGCCTTCCAGGCGTCCGAACCGGACTCGCGTCCGCCGCCGGTGTCCTTCTCGCCGCCGAACGCGCCACCGATCTCAGCGCCCGAGGTGCCGAGGTTCACGTTGGCAAGACCGCAGTCACTGCCGGCGGCCGACAGGAACAGCTCCGCGCTCTGCAGGCGGTCGGTGAACAATGAGGAGGACAGGCCGTGGTGCGAGGCGTTCTGGGCCGCGATCGCCTCTTCCAGCGAGTCGACCGGGATGAGATAGAGAATGGGCGCGAAGGTCTCCGTCTGCACGATCGGCCACTCGTTGCGCGCGCGCACGATGGCCGGCTCGACGAAGTTGCCCGCGCGCTTGAGCACGGAGCCGCCGGTGAGGAGCTTGCCGCCGGCCTGCTGCGCGAGGTTGATCGCGGTCAGGTAGCGCTCGACGGCCCCGGCATCGATCAGCGGTCCCATGAGCGTGCCGCTCTCGAGCGGGTCGCCGATGCGCACCTGGCGGTAGGCGTGCAGCAGGCGGCGCTCGAGTTCGGCGACGATCGCCTGGTGGGCGAGCACGCGCCGCGTGCTGGTGCAGCGCTGGCCGGCGGTGCCGACCGCGCCGAACACGATCGCGGGCACCGCCAGGTCGAGGTTGGCGCTCTCATCGACGATCACCGCGTTGTTGCCGCCGAGTTCGAGCAGGCTCTTGCCGAGCCGCGCGGCGACGCGCTCGCCGACCCGGCGGCCGACCTCGGTCGAGCCGGTGAAGGACACCAGCGCCACGCGGCGGTCCTCCACGAAGCGCGTGGCGAGCTCGGTGCCGACATCGATGAACAGCTGGAAGATCGGCGGCAGCCGCTCGCGCTCCATCACCTTGTTGCACAGCATCTGCACGGCCAGCGCGCTCAGGGGGGTCTTGGGGGAGGGCTTCCACACGCAGGCATTGCCGCAGATGGCGCCGAGAAACGCGTTCCAGGACCACACCGCCACGGGGAAGTTGAAGGCCGAGATGATGCCGACGACGCCCAGCGGGTGCCACTGCTCGAACATGCGGTGCTGGGGGCGCTCCGAGTGCATGCTGAGGCCGTAGAGCATGCGCGACTGGCCGAGGGCGAAGTCGGCGATGTCGATCATCTCCTGCACCTCGCCCAGGCCCTCCGCGAGGATCTTGCCGTTCTCGAGTGAGATCAGCGTGCCTAAGTCGTGCTTGTGGCGGCGCAGTTCCTCGCCGAGCTGGCGGATTGCCTCGCCGCGCTTGGGCGCGGGGACCTCGCGCCACGCCTGCGCCGCGGCGACCGCGGAGGACAGGACCGACTCGTAGTCGTGCGCGTTCGCCGGCCGCACCTGCGCGATGAGCGCCCCGTCGGCCGGATTGCGCACGTTCACGAGAGCATCGGCCGTGCTCCTGGACCAGCCGGCCGAGCCCGACCAGGCGCCGGCGTTCATGGCGCTCAGCCCCAGGCGGGCGAGCACGGCGTTGAGATCGACCTGGCTCATGCGCTGACCGCCTTCTTGCGGCGCTGATGCCCGCTCTTGCCGGCGACCACGACCTCCCCGGAGAGGTGCTTGGTGCCGCCGGAGGCGTAGTGACGGCCGAAGCGGTTGGCGAGGATGTCGGTGAGGCGGAACTGCTCCTGCGCGACGAAGCCCTGATAGCGGCCCTTTTGCTCGAGCACCAGATCGACGACGGCGGTGATGCCGGCGGCGGTTGAGACCTGGATGGCGGACCACAGCCGCCCGGCGATGACCTGCGGGTAGATCTTGTTGACGTAGTTCTCCTCGCGCAGCTCGCCGTCCTGCTTGCCGGTCACCGCGGCATAGACAATGACGACGTCCTGCAGCGTCTGCGGCACGGCGTTCTCGAGGATGCGCTTGAGCGTGGCGCGGTCGTGGTTGAGCTTCAGGTCATTCATGAGCAGGCGCATCTGCTCGCAGTGACCGGGGTAGCGGATGGTCTTGTAGTTCATCGACTCGATGTGCGCCCCGTGCGTCTCGGCGAGCGAGCCCAGGCCGCCGGAGGTGTTGAAGGCCTCGTACAGGGTGCCATCGAGCTCGATTTCCTCGAGCCCCTCGAGCGGGGCGAGCTCGATCAGCCGGCCCTCGCTGATCGCCTGGCAGGGGTTGCCGTATTCGTTGATGAGGCCGTCGGTCGACCAGGTGAGGGAGTACTTGAGCACGTTGTTCGGATGCTGGGGCAGGGCGCCGACCCGCAGCTTCACCGCGCGCAGTTCGTCGAAGTGTGTGATGAGCTCCGCGGCGGCGATGCTGATGAACCCGGGCGCGAGCCCGCACTGCGGCACGAAGGCCTGCTCCGCGCCGACCGCGATGGTGCGCACCGCGCGGGTCACTTCCACGTCCTCGGTCAGGTCGAAGTAGTGCGTGCGCGCCTTGCGGGCGGCCTCGGCGACCGCGACGTTGCAATAGAAGGGCAGGCTCGAGATCACCGCGTCCACCGGGTGCTCGGCCAGGTGCCGGGCGAGGGCCGCCGCATTGCTCGCGTCGAGGGCGAAACTGGTGAGGTTGCCGGTACCGTGCGCCCGCACCACGCCTTCCGCCGCGGCGCCATCGACGTCCGCGAGATGGACTCTGTAACTGCCGGATTCGGCTAGTAATCCTGAGATCAGCGCGCCGATCTTGCCGGCGCCGAGAATCAATACGCGATGCATACGGTCCCCTCGAAAAGTGGCGCGCATTCTGCCCGCGAAGTGCCCCGGGCGCCAGCCACCACCCAGGCGGCCCTGCGGGCGGCGTTCCGGGGCCGCCGGATAGGCCCCCGGCAGCGCGTGCTAGGATTCCGGGCACCTATGCGCTCACCCGAGACCACTTCCTGGCACAGCGCCAGCTGGCAGAGCCGCCCGGCCCAGCAGCAGCCCGTGTACGCCGACCCCAAGGCGCTCGAGCGCGTCGTGGCGCAGATCTCGCGCCTGCCGCCCATCGTGGTGTCCTGGGAGATCGAGGCGCTGCGCGCGCGCCTGGCGGCGGCACAGCGCGGGGAGGCCTTCGTGCTGCAGGGGGGCGACTGCGCCGAGGTGTTCGCCGACTGCGAGTCGGACTTCATCACCAAGAAGCTCAAGATCCTGCTGCAGATGAGCCTGGTGCTGCTGCATGGGCTGAAGAAGCCGATCGTGCGCATCGGGCGCATGGCCGGGCAGTACGCCAAGCCCCGCTCGACCGACACCGAGACGCGCGGCGCGGTGACGCTGCCGAGCTACCGCGGCGACATCGTCAACCGTCCGGAGTTCACTCCCGAGGCGCGCGCCTCGGACCCGGAACTGCTGCTGCGCGGCTATGAGCGCGCGGCCCTCACGCTTAACTTCGTGCGCGCGCTGATCGAGGGCGGCTTCGCCGACCTGCACCACCCGGAATACTGGGACCTCGGCTTCGTGCACCACGCGCCGCTCAAGGATGCCTACGAGCGCATCGTGAGCTCGATCGGGGATTCGCTCGATTTCTTGGAGAGCATCAGCGGGCGCCAGGTCCACGAGGCAACCCTGGTGGATTTCTACACCAGCCACGAGGGGCTGCACCTGCACTACGAGCAGGCGCAGACGCGCTTCATCCCGCGCCAGAACCGCTGGTACAACCTCTCCACGCACTTGCCCTGGATCGGCATGCGCACCGCGCGCGCTCGACGGGGCGCACGTGGAGTACTTCCGCGGCATCTCCAATCCCATGGCGGTCAAGGTCGGCTCCGCGATGGATGCCGCGTGGCTGCAGGGCCTGGTGGCCACGCTCAACCCGCAGAACGAGCCGGGGCGGCTCACCTTCATCCACCGCTTCGGCGCGAAGGACGTGGCGAGCGCGCTGCCGCAGGCGATCGAGGCGGTACGCCAGACCGGACAGACGGTGCTGTGGATGTGCGATCCGATGCACGGCAACACCGAGACCACGACCGGCGGGATCAAGACGCGGCGCTTCGAGAACATCCTGGAGGAGCTCGATCTGGCCTTCCGCATCCACGGCGACATGGGATCGACCCTCGGCGGCGTGCACTTCGAGCTCACCGGCGATGACGTCACCGAGTGCACCGGCGGCGCCCGCGGACTCACCGACCAGGACCTGCAGCGTGCCTACCGCTCGAGCGTCGATCCGCGCCTGAACCATGAGCAGGCGCTGGAGCTGGCCATGCTGATCGCCGAGCGCAGCCAGAATCGCCGCGCAGACAAGCGCGCGGCGGCCGCGGCGGCCGCCGCGGCCCCGAAGCCCTGAAGCGCCGGCGGCGCGGGCGTGGCGTGCCGTCATCCGGGGGCCGGATGAGACGAGAATCCTACGACCCGGACTGCACGCGCTGCGCGCGTCTGGCCGGTTTCCTCGAGGAAACGCGGGCGCGCTACGCGGACTACTGGGCCCACCCGGTGCCCTCCTTCGGCGATCCGCACGCGCGCCTCCTCATCGTGGGGCTTGCCCCGGGCATGCACGGGGCGAACCGCACCGGGCGGCCCTTCACCGGGGATCATGCCGGGATCCTGCTCTACCGCAGCCTCTTTGAGGCCGGGCTGGCGAGCGGTCCGGAATCGCTCAGCAGCGAGGACGGCCTTGAGCTCAAGCGCGCCCGCATCGCCAACGCCGTCAAGTGCGTGCCGCCACAGAACAAGCCGCTGCCGGCGGAGGTGCGCGCCTGCAACGCTTACCTCGCCGCAGAGATGCGCGAGCTCGCCTCGGTGCGGGTGTTTCTCGCGCTCGGCCGCGTGGCCCATGACGCGGTGCTTCTGGCGCAGGGCCTGCCGCGCGGGCGCTATCCTTTCGGGCACGCACGGGAACACGCCTTAAGCGATGCCCACACCATGATCGACTCCTATCACTGCAGCCGCTACAACACCCAGACGCGGCGCCTGACCACGCCCATGTTCCGCGCAGTTCTGGCACGCGCCTGCGAGCTCGCCGGGCTTGCCGTGCCCGCGGCCCCCACTGCCTGAGGAGCTTCCTCCGGTGAAGCCGAGCGGGTTCGATCACAAGTCCTACCTTGCGGCGCTGCCGAAGCGTCCGGGCGTCTATCGCATGTTCGGGGCCGGGCAGGAACTCTTGTACGTGGGCAAGGCACGCAGCCTGCGCGACCGCGTCAGCACCTACTTCGCCGCCAGCAACGTCGATCCCAAGGTGCAGGCACTGGTGCAGCAGGTCAGCGCAATCGAGGTCACGGTAACGAACTCGGAGACCGAGGCGCTCTTGCTCGAGTACAACCTCATCAAGGCGCACAAGCCGCGCTTCAACATCGTCCTGCGCGACGACAAGAGCTTTCCCTACATCCAGCTGTGCGACGAGCACCGCTTCCCGCGACTGGCCTTCTACCGCGGCTCGCGCGCGCAGGGGCAGCGTTACTTCGGTCCGTTCCCCAACGCCGGCGCGGTGCGCGATACGCTTGGCCAGCTGCAGAAGCTGTTCCACATCCGCAACTGCCGCGACACCTTCTTCGCCAACCGCAGCCGCGCGTGTCTGCAGCACCAGATCGGGCGCTGCTCGGCCCCCTGCGTGGGCCTGATCACGCACGAGACCTACGCGCAGGATATGGCCGCCGCGATCAAGGTGCTCGAGGGCCGCAGCGAGGAGGTCACGACGGAGCTGCAGGCACGCATGGAGGAGGCTGCCGCGGGGCTCGACTTCGAGCGCGCCGCGCAGATCCGCGATCAGCTCGCCGCGCTGCAGCGCATCCAGTCGCAGCAGTTCATCACCGCCGAGGGCGAGCGCGACGTCGACATTTTCGCCATCGTCGGGGACGCGGGGGAGTTCTCCGTCAGCGTCATGCTGGTGCGCGGCGGCCGCAACCTCGGCAGCACCAGCTACTTTCCGCGCGCCGCGCTGGCCGAGCGGCACGAGGCGCTCGCCTCCTTCGTCATGCAGTACTACGCGCAGGACGTGCCGCCGGAGGTGCTACTCGGCAGCCGCATCGAGGAGGCCGCGTCGCTGGCCGAAGCCCTCAGCGCGCGCAGCGGGCACGCCGTGCAGGTGCGCCACCCGATGCGCGGCCTGGCGCTGCGCTGGGTGCAGCTCACGCAGGAGAACGCGGCCCAGGCGCTGCGCATGCGCTTCGCGCAGCGCCAGGGGATGGATGAGATGCTGGCCGACCTCGCCCGCGAGCTCGACCTGCCCGAGGCCCCGCAGCGCCTGGAGTGCTTCGACATCAGCCACACCGGCGGTGAGGGCACGGTCGCCTCCTGCGTGGTGTTCGGCCCCGAAGGGCCACTGAAGAAGGAGTACCGGCGCTTCAACATCGCCCACATCACCCCCGGTGATGACTACGCCGCCCTGCGCCAGGCGCTCGAGCGGCGCTACCAACGCGTGCGCGCCGGGGAGGTACCGGCCCCGGACGTGCTGCTGATCGACGGCGGCCTTGGGCAGATCAGCGAAGTGCACGCGGTGCTCGCGGAGCTGGGCTTCGCCGATCTCACGCTCGTGGGCGTGGCCAAAGGACCCGAGCGCCGGGCGGGCCAGGAGCGCCTGTTCGTCTATGGGCTCGAGCGTGCGATCGTGCCGCCGGCGCACGGCCCGGCCTCGCGACTCATCCAGCGCATCCGCGATGAGGCCCACCGCTTTGCGATCAGCGGCCATCGCAAGCGGCGCGCGCGCCGCTACAACGAGTCGGTGCTCGAGGCGATCCCGGGCTTAGGGCCCGCCAAGCGGCGCGCGCTGCTGCAGCACTTCGGCGGACTGCAGGGCGTGATGCGTGCCGGCGTCGCCGATCTCACGCAGGTGGGCGGAATCGGTGCCACACTCGCGCGCAGCATCTACGAGCACCTGCACCCGGGCGCCTGAAGCGCTTGCACCTTACAGCGGCGTTGGCAGGGCGACGTGTACCGCGGACAAGTCCTGCGTGCTCCAGCCGCCGCCGAGGGCCTGGATGAGCGTCGCGCTCGCCACCAGGCGGCTCTGGCGGATGGTTAGGAGCGACTGCGCGTCCGCGAGCGCGGTGGCCTGGGCGGTTACCACCGCCGTGTAGGCCACGATGCCCGCCCGGTACTGGTTCAGGGTCAGCGTCACGGCGAGGTTGGCATCCTGGACGGTCTGGTCCGCTACGGCGTACTGCTGCTCGAGGATGCGCAGCGCCGCCAGCTCGTCCTCGACCTGCTGGAAGGCCGTCAGCACCGTCTGGCGGTAGTTGGCCACGGTCGCATCGTAGGCGGCACGTGCCGCGTGCACCTGGTAGCGGCGGGCACCGAAGTCGAACAGCGGATCGCTCAACCCGGCGCCGACCGACCAGACGTTGTTTGGCGTTTGCAGCAGGCCCGAACTCACGTTGCTGGCAAATCCGTAGGCGCCGCTGAGCGTCAGGTCCGGGAAGTACGCGGCGACCGCGACGCCGATCTGGGCGTTCGCGGCCGCCATCTTGCGCTCGGCGTCGGCGATGTCGGGGCGGCGCTCGAGCAGTGCCGAGGGTACCCCCACCGGCACGATCGGAATGGTGGCGCCGAGGGCGGCGGGGGCGATGGAAAAGTCCGCCGGGGGTTTGCCCACGAGGACGGCGATCGCGTGCTCGAGCTGGGCGCGCGTCACCCCGAGGCCAATCTGCTGCGACTTCGCGCCATCGAGCTGCGTCTGCGCCGTGATCACGTCGGCCTTGGCGGCCACCCCCACCTTGTACTGGTTCTGCGTGATCTCGAGCGAGCGTTCATAAGCCTTGATGGTGTCGGCGAGCAGCTGGCGCTGCTCGTCGGCGACGCGCAGCTCCACGTAGTCGATGGCGAGGGTGGCCTGGGCGGAGAGGCGCGCGGCGGACAGCTCCGCCTGGGTGGCCTTGGCGCTCGCGACATCGCTCTCCACGGTGCGGCGGATCTTGCCCCAGATGTCCAGGTCCCAGGAGGCGCTGCCGGTGAGGGAGAATTCGTTCACCGGCGCCGGGCGCACTCTGTTGCTGATGCTGCCGGTTGAGGTGTTGGTGAAGGAACTTGCGGTGCCGCGTGAGCGCTGCGCGTTCGCAGCCACCGCAGTGGTCGGGTAGAGCTGGGCACCGGCGGCCTGCGCCACCGCCACCGCTTCCCGCCACGCGGCCTCGGACGCCTTCAGTGTCTGGTTCGAGACGTCGACCTGCTGCTCGAGGGTGTCGAGCAGCGCATCGTCGTACACCGACCACCAGGCAGTGCCGCTCGCCGCCTCACGCGGCTCGGCAGGCTTCCAGCCCTCGGCCTCCTTGAAGTGCGACGGCACCGGCGCCGGTGGCCGCTCGTAATTCGGCCCCACCGCGCAGGCGGTCACGCTGGCGGCGACAACGGCAACGAGGGATTTACGCATAGCTCTCATCCGCGGATATCCGTGGCGGGGGTCAGTCCCGGGGCGGCGGGCGTGCGCCGCAGCAGGCGCGCCCACAGGGCGCTGCACCAGTGGCCGAAGCGATCCAGATACACGTAGATGACCGGGGTCGTGTAGAGCGTCAGCGCCTGGCTCACGATCAGCCCGCCGACGATCGCGACGCCCAGCGGCTGGCGGATCTCCGCGCCATCCCCGCTGCCGAAGGCGAGCGGCAGCGCGCCGAACATGGCGGCCATCGTGGTCATCATGATGGGCCGGAAGCGCAGGAGCGAGGCCTGGAAGATCGCCTCGCGCGGCGGCACGTGCGCCTCGCGCTGACGCTCCAGCGCCACGTCGATCATCATGATCGCGTTCTTCTTCACGATGCCGATCAGCAGGATGACGCCGATGAGCGCGATGATGCTGAACTCCTTATTAAAGAGCCGCAGCGCCAGCACCGCGCCGGTCCCGGCCGAGGGCAGCGTCGAGAGGATCGTGATGGGGTGGATGTAGCTCTCGTACAGCACGCCGAGCACGATGTAGACGGCCACGAGGGCGGCGAGGATCAGCAGCGGCTCGTTGCTGAGGGAGGACTGGTAGGTCGCCGCGGTGCCGGCGAAGGTGCCGTGGATGTCCGCCGGCATGCCGATCTGCGCGGAGGCTTCCCGGATCGCCGCGACGGCCTGGCTGAGGGAGGCATTCGGCGCCAGGTTGAAGGAGAGGGTGGTGGCGACGAAGGTCCCGTGGTGGTTGACCGCGAGCGGCGTGCTGCCCGGGGCGTGGGCGCTGATTGAGGCGAGCGGCACCATCGCCTCGTAGGCGGTGCTGTCGGCGGCGCCCGTGGACACCCCGCCGCGCCCGGTGTTGGCCAGCGCGTTGGTCGCCTGGTTGATGGCCGTGTTGGCCGCGAGCGCCGCCGCGGTGTTGCTGCTCGCCGTCTTGGCCGAGCTCACCGTGCGCGCCACCGCGTTCGTGGCCTGGGTGCCGTTCACCGTGCCGCCGGCGGTGCTGATCCACAGGTTGTTCAGGGTCTCCGGGCTCTGCCAGTACTGCGGCGCCACCTCCATGACCACGTGATACTGGTTCAGCGGGTTGTAGATCGTGGAGACGTCGCGCTGCCCGAAGGCATCGTAGAGGGTGTTGTCGATGGAGGCCGGGTTCAGCTGCAGCCGCGAGGCCGTGTCGCGGTCGACCGTGAGGTCGATCTCCAGGCCGTTCTGCTGCTGGTCCGAATTGACCTCGGTGAGCAGCGGCACGTGCGCGAGCGCCTCGACCAGCTTCGGCGCCCACAGGTACAGCTCCTGCACGTCATTACCCTGCAGCGTGTACTGGTACTGGGCGTTGCTCTGGCGCCCGCCGGCGCGGATGTCCTGGACCGCCTGCAGGTACAGGCGCGCGCCGGCCACCTGCCCGAGCTTGGGCCGCAGCCGCGCGATGACCTGATCCGCGGAGAGCTTGCGCTCGCTCTTGGGCTTGAGCGACATGAAGACGAAGGCGCTGTTGGTCTGGCGCCCTCGAACCCCCGCCGGTGAAGCCGACCACGGTGTCGACGGCCGGGTCTGACTGCAGGATCTGCATGAACTGGCGCAGCTTCTTCTCCATGGCCTGGAAGGAGATCGATTGGTCTGCCTGGATGCCCCCAGTGAGGCGACCGGTGTCCTGCTGCGGGAAGAAGCCCTTGGGGATGTGCCAGTACATGTAGACGTTGAAGACGACGATCGCGAGCAGCAGCACCATCAGCAGCGCGCCGTTCTGCAGCGCCCACCGCAGCGAGCGCTCATAGCCGTGCAGCACGCGCTCGAAGGCACGCTCGCTCGCGCGGTACAGCCACCCCTGCTCGGCGGCACGCGCGGTGCGGATGAAGCGCGAGCACAGCATCGGTGTCGTGGTGATTGAGACCAGCAGCGAGATCAGCACCGCCATCGACAGCGTGACCGAGAACTCCCGGAACAGCCGTCCGACGATGCCGCCCATCAGCAGGATCGGCAGGAACACGGCCACCAGTGACAGGCTCATCGACAGCACCGTGAAGCCGACCTCGCGCGCGCCGAGCAGCGCCGCCTCGAAGCGCGGCATGCCGGCCTCCATGTGGCGGGTGATGTTCTCCAGCACGACGATGGCGTCATCGACCACGAAGCCGGTGGCGATGATGAGGGCCATCAGGGACAGGTTGTCGAGGCTGTACCCGAGCAGGTACATGCCGCCGAAGGTGCCGAGGATCGAGATCGGGACGGCCACCGCCGGCACCAGCGTGGCGCGGCCGTTGCGCAGGAACAGGAACACCACCAGCACGACGAGCGAGACGGCAATCAGGAGCGTGCGCTCGACGTCGTGGAGCGAGGCGCGGATGGTCGTGGTGCGATCGATGGCCACCTTCAGGTCGATGTCGTTCGGGATCGACACCCGGAGGGCCGGCAGCAGCGCCTTCACCCGATCAACCGTCGCGATGATGTTGGCGCCGGGCTGCCGGTAGAGGATGACGAGCACCGCGGGCTGACCGTTGGCCAGTCCGAGGTTGCGCACGTTCTCGACCGAATCCTGGATGTCGGCGACGTCGGCCAGGCGCACCGCGGCGCCGTTGCGGTAGGCGATGATGAGCGGCCGGTACTCCGCGGCGCGGCTGGCCTGGTCGTTGGTGTAGATCTGGTAGCGCTGCCCGCTGACGTCGATTGAGCCCTTGGGCGTATTGGCGTTCGCCGAGGCCAACGCGGCGCGCACGTCCTCGAGCCCGATCCCGTACTTGAAGAGCGCGCTCGGGTTGAGCTCCACGCGCACCGCCGGGAGCGAGCTGCCGCCGATCTGTACCTGGCCGATGCCGCTCACCTGCGAGAGCTTCTGCGCCAGGATCGTGTCGGCGGCATCGTAGAGCCGCCCGGGAGACAGGGTGGGGGAGGTCAGGGTGAGCACCATGATCGGTGCGTCGGCCGGGTTGACCTTGTGGTAGGTGGGGTTGCTGCGCAGCGCGGTGGGCAGGTCCGCGCGTGCGGCGTTGATCGCGGCCTCGACGTCGCGCGCGGCGCCGTCGATGTTGCGGTTCAGGCCGAACTGCAGGGTCACGTGGCTCGAGCCGGTGGAACTCGACGAGGTCATCTCGGTGACGTCGGCGATCTGGCCCAGGTGGCGCTCGAGGGGCGTTGCGACCGTGGCCGCCATCACGTCCGGGCTCGCGCCCGCCATGGTCGCGAACACGGCGATGGTCGGGAAGTCCACCTGCGGGAGCGGCGACACCGGCAGGCGAAAGTAGGCGAGGGCGCCGGCGAGGGCGATGCCGAAGGTCAGGAGCGTGGTCGCCACCGGGCGGCGGATGAAGGGCTCGGAGAGGTTCATGGCGTGCCCGCCCCGCTCGGCAGCGCCGCGGGCCCGGTGCGCCCGCTCACACGGCGCTCCAGGCGGTCGAAGTACAGGTAGATCACCGGAGTCGTGAACAGCGTGAGCAGCTGGCTGACGATGAGGCCCCCCACGATGGTGATGCCGAGCGGGTGCCGCAGTTCCGAGCCCGTGCCGGTGCCGAGCATCAGCGGCAGGGCGCCAAGGAGCGCGGCCATCGTGGTCATGAGGATCGGCCGGAAGCGCAGGAGCGAGGCGTGATAGATGGCCGAGCGCGGATCCATGCCCTGCTCGCGCTCGGCGACCAGCGCAAAGTCGATCATCATGATCGCGTTTTTCTTCACGATGCCGATCAGCAGCACGATGCCGATGATGCCGATGACGCCCAGGTCATCGCCGGCGATCAGGAGGGCGAGCAGCGCCCCGACACCGGCCGAGGGCAGGGTCGAGAGGATCGTGATGGGGTGAATGAAGCTCTCGTAGAGGATGCCCAGCACGATGTACACGGTGACGAGCGCGGCGAGGATCAGAAACAGCTCGTTGCCGAGCGTCGCCTGGAATGCGAGCGCGGCACCCTGGAAGGTGGTCATGAGGCTCGGGGGCAGGTGGATGTCCTTCTCCGCCTGCGTGATGGCATCCACGGCGCTGCCGAGTGCCGCCCCCGGGGCGAGGTTGAACGACACGGTCGTGGCCGGGAACTGGCCGAGGTGGCCGATCGAGAGCGGCGCGGTGCGCTCGGAGACCTTCACCAGCGCCGACAGCGGCACCTCCCCGCCGACCGCGGTCGAGGAGGGCAGGTAGATGGTGCCAAGCGCATCCAGCGAGGCCATGAGCGAGTCGTCCGCCTGCAGGATGACGCGGTACTGGTTCGACTGCGTGAAGATGGTGGAGACGATGCGCTGGCCGAAGGCATCATAGAGTGCGTTGTCGACGGTCGCCGGGGTGATGCCGAAGCGCCCGGCGGTGTCGCGGTCGATGGTCAGGTAGGCGGACAGCCCCTGGTTCTCCTGGTCGCTGGCGACGTCCTCCAGCTGCGGCAGCGTCTGCAGCTTCGCCACCAGCTTCGGCACCCAGGTGTTGAATTCCTCGGGGTTCGCATCCTCGAGCACGAACTGGTACTGCGTGCGGCTGACGGTGTCGGCGATCGACAGGTCCTGCACCGGCTGCATGTACACGCTGATGCCGGTGACCTGCGCGGTCTGCCGCTGCAGCCGGCGGATGACCTCGCTGGCATGCTGTGAGCGCTGGCTGACGGGCTTCAGGTTGATCAGCATGCGCCCGCTGTTGAGGGTGATGTTGGTGCCGTCGACGCCGATGAACGAGGACAGGCTGACGACGTCCGGATCCTTGAGGATGGCGGCGGCGAGCTGCGCCTGGCGGCGCGACATGTCGGCGAAGGAGACCGACTGCGGCGCCTCGGTGATCGCCTGGATCACGCCGGTGTCCTGCACCGGGAAGAAGCCCTTGGGGATGAAGACGTAGAGTGCGATGGTGAGCGCGAGCGTGCCCACCGCCACGGCGAGCGTGAGCGGCTGGCGCTCGAGCACCCAGTTGAGCGCCTGGCCGTAGCGATCGATGAGGGCCTGGAACTTCTCGTTGGACCAGCGCGCGATGCGCGACTCGCTCTGCGGCTCCGTGCGGTGCAGGAGCTTGGCGCACATCATCGGCACCAGGGTGAGCGAGACCACGGCGGAGATGATGATCGTGACCGCGAGCGTGATGGCGAACTCGTGGAACAGCCGCCCGACCACATCGCCCATGAAGAGCAGCGGAATCAGCACGGCGATGAGCGACACGGTCAGCGACACGATGGTGAAGCCGATCTCGCCCGCCCCCCTGAGCGCGGCCTTGAGCGGCGGCTCACCCTGCTCGATGTAGCGCGAGATGTTCTCGATCATGACGATCGCGTCATCGACCACGAAGCCGGTCGCGATGGTGAGCGCCATCAGCGAAAGGTTGTCGAGGCTGTAGCCGAACAGGTACATCACCGCCAGCGTGCCGATGAGCGACAGCGGCACGCTGGTGCTGGGGATGATGGTCGCCGGGATGCTGCGCAGGAACAGGAAGATCACCATCACGACGAGCGCGACCGCGAGGCTCAGCTCGAACTCCACGTCATGGACCGAGGCGCGGATGGTGTTGGTGCGGTCGGTGAGCACCACCACGTCCACCGCCGCCGGCAGGCTTGCGGTGAGGCTCGGCAGCAGCGCCTTGATGCGATCGACCACCTGGATCACGTTGGCGCCGGGCTGGCGCTGAATGTTGAGGATGATGCCCGGGCTGTTGTTCACCCAGCCGGCGAGGTAGGCGTTCTCGGCCCCGGCGATGACGTCGGCGACGTCGGACAGGCGCACCGGGTTGCCGTTCTTGTAGGCGACGATGATGCTCTTGTACTCGTTCGGATCCTGGATCTGGTCGTTGGCGTTGAGCGTCCACGAGCGCGCCGGGCCATCGAGCGTGCCCTTGGGCGAGTTGACGTTGGCATTGGCGATCGTGGTGCGCAGGTCATCGATGTTGAGCCCGTAGGCGGCGAGCGCACGCACGTTCGCGACCACGCGCACCGCCGGGCGCTGCCCGCCGCTCACGCTCACCAGTCCCACGCCCTCGACCTGGGAGATCTTCTGCGCCATGCGCGTGTCGGCCAGGTCCTCGAGCTTAGTCAGCGGCAGCGTCCTGGAGGTGATCCCGAGGGTCAGGATCGGCGCATCCGCGGGGTTGACCTTGGCGTAGATCGGCGGCGCCGGCAGGTCCGAGGGCAGCAGGTTCCCGGCGGCGTTGATCGCCGCCTGCACTTCCTGCTCGGCCACATCGAGGCTCAGGTCGAGATTGAACTGCAGCGTGATGACCGAGGCGCCGCCGGAGCTGGTCGAGGACATCTGGTTCAGGCCCGGCATCTGCCCGAACTGCACCTCCAGGGGCGCGGTGACGGAAGACGTCATGACCTCCGGGCTCGCGCCGGGGTAGAAGGTCTGCACCTGGATCGTGGGGTAGTCGACTTCCGGCAGCGCCGAGAGCGGCAGGAAGCCGAAGGCGACGATCCCGACGAGCAGGATCGCCGCCATCAGGAGCGAGGTGCCGACGGGCCGCAGGATGAAGATCCGGGACGGATTCACGGCCGGGATCCTAGTGCGCTGGCGCCTGACCGCCCTGAGCGGCCGCGGGGCCGTGGTTGCCGCGCCGGTGCGGCTGCTGAGCCGGCGCGGGGGTTGCGGTGACACCGGGTCCTGATTCCGGCGCATGCGGGCCGGCGCGCTGCGGCAGCCGGACCTTGGCGCCGTCCTTGAGCCGGTCGGCGCCGTCGATCACCACGACATCGCCGACGGACAGGCCCGAAGTCACAACGATACGGCTGGCATCGCCGGGACCCAGGGTGACCTTGCGCACGCTCACGGTCTGATCGGCGTTCACGATGTAGACGTAGGTGCCCGGCGCGCCGCGCTGCACCGCCGACTGCGGGATCAGCGTCGCAGCCTGCAGCGTGTTCACCAGCAGATCCACGTTCACGAACTGGTTCGGGAAGAGCTTCTCGTCCTGGTTAGGAAAGATGGCCTTGAGCTTCACGGTGCCGGTGGTGGTGTCCATCTGGCTGTCGACGCTCTGCAGCGTCCCGCTCGCCAGCTGCGTCGTGTGACTGCGATCGAACGCCGTCACGTTGAGCGCCTGGCCGGCATGCATCTGCGCGAGGATCGGCGGGATCTCGTCCTCGGGCAACGCGAACACGACCGTGATCGGCTTGACCTGCGTGACCACGAGCAGGCCGTTTGGCTCGGCCGGCGTCACGTAGTTGCCGAGCGTGACCTGTTGCAGGCCGGCACGCCCGTCGACGGGGGAGGTGATGTGGCAATAAATCAGATTCAGCTTGGCGGCATCGATCTGTGCCTGGTCCGTCTTCACGATCCCCACGTCCTGCGCGACGAGGGACTTCTGCGTCGACAGCTGCTGCTCGGCGATCGAATCCTGCGCGAAGAGCGTGGTGTAGCGCTCCAGGTCAACCCGGGCGTTCGCCAGGAGCGCCTTGTCGCGTGCCAGCGCCCCTTCGGCGTTCTCCAGCGCGACCTGATAGGGACGCGGGTCGATCTGGATCAGCAGATCCCCCTTCCTGACCGACTGGCCTTCCTTGAAGGCAATCTGGGTGATCTGGCCACTGATCTGGCTTTGTACCGTGACCGTGGTGATCGGCGTGACCGTACCGAGTCCGTTGACCAGGATCGGCATGGCGCCGCTCTGCGCGCTCGCCGCGGCCACCGGCATCGGCGCCCCGGCCGCTCCGAACCGGCCTCCGGCGGTGTCGGTCGGGTGCGGTTTCAAAGCCCAGGCGAGCAGCACCAGCGCCGCAATCGCACCGAGCAGCAGGAGCCAGCGCCGTGTCAGGAGCCGGCGCCACCGGGTGACGGAAGTGACCGGGCTCAGCCGGGCTTGATCGTCCGGTATCACGGGCGGCGGACTGTGGACGTCGTTCATGGAGGGCTTGTGGCGCTTCGCGCCGGCGCACAGCGACCTTCGGCACCGCAGCGCCACTCTAGGCTCGCGATTAAATCCAATCCAGCCACTGTATCCTGTACCAGTGTCAATGAATCTTAAGATTACGGGGGCAATTCTGTCGTTCTGTACAGCACCCGCCCGGGAGGCCCGTAGGGTGCCAAGCCGGGCCTATTCCGCGCAGCGCCCCGGAAAGCGACTCATTATGATCAGTGCCTGCCCATTGCTCAGGCACCGCTGAATGCCCTGGAGTCTGCCCAACACACTCACCTGGGCGCGGATCGCCGCGATCCCGCTCATCGTGCTGCTCTTTTACATGCCCTATCCGTGGGCCGATCCGGCCGCCGGGCTATTGTTTGCCGCAGCCGGGGTGACGGATTCGCTGGACGGGTACTTCGCCCGGCGTCTCGGCCAGATCTCACGTCTGGGGGCGTTCCTGGACCCGGTGGCGGACAAGCTGATCGTGGCCGTGGCGCTCGTGTTGTTGGTCAGCAAGGACCCCCGGGCACTCATCGTGTTGACGGCCGCGGTCATCATCGGCCGCGAGATCACGATCTCGGCGCTGCGGGAATGGATGGCGGAGATCGGTCAGCGCCGCAAGGTGGCCGTGTCCCAGCTGGGCAAGTACAAGACCATCCTGCAGATCACGGGCCTGTCGATGATGCTGTATCGAGTTCCCTTCCTGGGATTGCCGATTTACTGGCTCGGAGTGGGACTCACCGAGATCGCCGCCGCCGCGACACTGGTCTCGATGGCCATGTACCTGCGTGCGGCGTGGCCCGAGCTACGACGTTAGCTATACGAATTAAGACATTGATAAATATCTTGTTTTTATTGTAAGCTGTGCTGGTGGGAGGCCTCGATTTACCTTGACTTCCCAAGGGGTGGCCATAGAATCTCGCGCTCCTCGGATGCGGGAATAGCTCAGTTGGTAGAGCACGACCTTGCCAAGGTCGGGGTCGCGAGTTCGAGTCTCGTTTCCCGCTCCAAATTCAGCAAGTTGCAAAGGTGCGTGCGCTGGGTTGGCACGCACTTGGCACGCAGTAAGCCTGAAAACGGATCATCCGGCGGGGGTTGATCGGTCCATTCGAGTCCCTTGAAGGGTTGCTCGACGAACTCGCCCAGGGCCCTGAAGAGGGCTTCGATGCCGTCAATAACGCCCCGCAGATATTCCGGCCGCCGATGGATGTAGCGCTTACCCGTCGCGCTGCCTTCGGCCTTGTGACCCATGAAGACGTCGGCCTCCGCGTCAGGGACACCAGCTTCCGCGAGGAAGGTGCGCACGGTATGGCGAATCACATTGGGTCCGCCGGTGACGCCCGCGATCTCCGCAAGACGATCGAAGAACTCGCGCGTTGAGAGCGCCTTCCCGTAGTAAGTGATCACATGCGTGCCGTCCCGGGTCCAGGAGTCCAGCTCCCGGCCGAGCGTCGGTGAAATCGGCACCGTGGGGCGTCGCTTCTTGGTCTGTCGTCGCCCGGCGGGATTCAGATAAATGCGCCCGAGCTTCACGTCCACCTGGTCCCAGGTCAGTTCACGCAGCGCGGCCTCGCGCGAGGCGGTGCCGACTGCCAGCACCAGAAAACGCCACCAGTGCTGACGGGTGTAGCGCAAGTCAGGAGTCTGTGAGGCGGCGGCGTTGAACAGCGCGCCGAGTTCCCGAAGAGAGTACGTCTTGTCGTTGTCCTGCAGAACCGGCTTCCAGTCGGCAGCCGTGATGGGTTCCGGCACCTGCAGGTCCGGGTTGTCGCGCTTGAACCAGTTCATCGTGGCCCAGATGCGCCTGAGGCGCGTGCTGATAGTCCAGTCAGCGAGACCCCGCGCTCTCATGGCTTTTACGAACTCGAGCTGCTTGCGCCGGTCGAGCGCACGGACGGTCACGTCGCCCCAGATCTCGAGCGCATCGCGCTGCGCCGCCAGGTGCGTGTGGGCGCTCGGCAGGTGCTGGGCGTAGCTCATCCAGCAGGTCTGCATCACTCGGGCGAGTTGGGCGTCAGGCTCGGCGTCGACCCGATCGTGCCGGAGGGCGTGCTCATAGAGCGCCTTGCGCGCCGTCTCGAGGTCGCTTGAGCCAGTTGAAAGACGCTCTGTCTGTCGAGAGTCACCGCTGTACCAACAGATGTACCAGGTGCCTTCCGGTCCGCGCTGCTTGAGGAAGAATTTTCCCGCGCGTTCTCGTTGAACTTGCATGTCCCCTCCCGCAGAAACGTCTGAAGATCCTCTTCCGATACCCGGGGCGAACGTCCGAAGCGAGTCACCCTTAGCTTACCTGACGCGATGAACCGCTTGACGGTCCTCGGGCTAATACGCAGATAACGCGCCACTTCTTCGGGCAAATAGAGCCGAGGCAGGCTGTCGAGCGGCGGCGCCGTGCCATACCGTGGCTTGCAGCTCATCGGGTGTGCTCTTGTGCGCGATCGCGCACGCGCTCGGCGGTAGCGCGTGCCCTGGACCGCTCACGGTTTACGTAGGTGATGAAATCCGCCGCGAGCCGCTCTCGATTCGTGAGCACCCGGGGCATCTGGCTCACGAAATAGCGAACATCGCCCGCAAGCTCGATCTCGCCGTGGGAGTCGAGCGTCCGGGCGATGCTTTCCCAGCCGGCGACTACAGTCTTGCGAGACTCGATCAGCTTTGCCCGGCCCGGATCCCGGAAGGTGCCGGTGCTTTTGATCTCGGGAAGAATCCCCCGCATGTGCGCCGCCACGACAGACGAACGACCATTGCGCTCAGCCCAGAAGGCCCGGTCAAGTGTTGAGCGCTTACTCTGGCCACGCCAGGCGCGTGGGGTCGCGTTCGCCGCAATTCCCTGAGCGCGCATTGCCTCGGCGAAGTCCTCGCGCCATTCGCGGAGCATCGCTTTGTCGATGCGTAACCGTTTTCGGCCATCCTCAGGCTCGGCCTTGATGACGAGATGCACGTGCGGGTGCTGCTGGTGCGTATGTAGCGCCATGACGTAGCGGTGCTGTGCCCCAAACTTCTCCCGGGCGAAGTGGCGCGCCGCAGCCAGGACCGCCTTGGCGGGAGTGGGAGAGGGCATCGACAGCACCACGTTGTGGACGAGCTTGATCCGCCGAGCCCGACCCTCCGCAGTTCTGGTGGGCCGATACTGGCCGGAGGAAAGTTCCAGATGCCACTCCTTCAGCAGCGCCTTCTGCTCGGACTTCTCGATCGAGCGACTCCGATCATCCTCAAACGGCACTTCGCCATCGTGGCTGATATACGCAAGAGTCGCGGCGACGCCTTTAATGGTTCGGCCGCCGCCCGTGACCTTAACCAGGACTTCAGGTGTGCGCCGTACAGTGCGCCGGATGTGCTCCAGCTGTATGGCTGTGAATCGATCCCGTCGCCCGAGACCCGGACGACCGGCACTGTAAAGATCCAAGAGCGGTTCTCGCCTGGGAGAGAGAAGGGACGCAGGTCTATTCAACGCGGCTCTCCCAGGCGATCAGGGAGGCTTTGGCAAAGTCCTGCAGGTGCTTCTCAACCGCGGCGACCGCCGCGCGAGTGTGCTGCAGATCATCGCGCGTGAACTGGGTTGAAGACTTGTTGTTCACGATCCGGCTCATCTCGGCCAGAACCGAGACGGCCCGCTTGAGGGTCCGGACTTCGTCTTCTGGCAGCGGCGGGTGGCGTGAGACGTGGGCGCGAACGAGGGCGGCGATGTAGGCCGAGCTCTTCATTCCGCGCTCCGCCGCCCGACGCGCGACCCATCCGCCGTCTCCGGGGCGCAGTCGGATCGTGATCCGGTCCGTCGCCCGTATCCGGCCATCGGGTCGGGTATTCGACGCTACCGGAGCAAAACTCAGGTACGTGCGGATGGCTTTCAGCGCCAGGGCGGACTCCGTCAAACCCCGTGCCACTGCGACACTGACGAACTGCGCCTTCTCCGCCGGGGATGGGCGAGCGGTAATCGAGGGCACGGATTCAGCGTCTGCTCGAGAGCTCACCAGAAGATTCCCCGGACCGAAGGCGCACAAAGCGATGCTGGTCGATTGTTCTCGCACGTCGCCTCGGCCGATAGCCCGCGAAGGGCCGAATCGACCTCGTTGCGCACGTTGCAGGTTATGCACCGCATGGCGCCATCCATTCGACCCGACGTACCCAGCGCGGGTGGCTAAATCATGGCCCCGTCGTCTCTCGAAAATCAGCCGAAGTATTGCACCAGTTTTGGTAAAAACTCGAAGCTGTTTTGCCGCAACCGTCATCGAAAGGCCCCAATACTTCGACACCGCCGGGGGGCCGGCTGCTTGGCATATGGGTGCTCAGGGCTGGAAGTGGACGCATCAATGCCGCGGTGCTGACCGGGAGTTGCTGCAAACGCGGACACCCCGCTATCCGGCCAACTACCGTGTTTTCGCCGCTCTTGTCATACGGCTGGTCCAAGAGGGACAGCAGGTCGGTCATCTCAGCGGCGGGTACGCAACCTGCTGGTCCATCGCAGCAAGGGCAATCGGGACAATGCCGCTCGATTTACCAGCGTGCCGCTTGAAGGAGCGTTTTCAGTCGCACGTAGGCCGTAATTCCGCGGGGCCGATCGTGCCGCTGCCTGGCGTCGCAAACGAACGGCCGCCGCTTAGTGCTCAAGTAACCTGGGGCGGTTACCACCGGCCGCGCAGGGCGGCTGAATGGGGACGGGGTGCGCAGTATCTACCGACGGTCGGACTGACGTGTGGATTGGCCCGCTTTTGACCCTGAGACTCCTGTGATGAGCGTCCGGTATCTGGAACTGTGTCAGGCGCTTCCCGGCCAACTCCGGCCACACGAGCAGAACCCTCAATTTTCTACATAGCGGACACTGGAACGATATTCGAGGGACCCAAGGAATCGTGTCGGAACCGCACCGCCACTAAGCTCGGGAACTTCAACTCCCGCTCGATCGCCTGGAAACGAACACCCGGTGCAGTCCCTTCGAGGCGCACGGCGGTAGCATGGTGACATCGCTGCGACGCGCGAGGCGGTGGCTACGTTGCTAGTGCGGTTGACACAGTGAATCTAGGCGGCGGAATGGGTCCGAGAACCTGCGCCAGACTCGTGCCCAGCCCAAGCAGCGCTCTGTCGGTGCCGGCAGCGGCATCGAGCTCGACGGCAACGGGGAGGCCAGCCGAGGTCAACCCTGCAGGCAGGTACGAGTCCGGGAAGTCCGGCGGTGCTGCCCGGCGCGATGTTGCGGGCGATGGCGACGTCGAACGGAACCACTCGAGGGAGTGGTATCCATTTATGCTCGACATGCATTGAGACTCACTGTTTCCTGCGGTGAACTATTGGTCGGCCTCCGGCAATCCGACGCGCTTCGCCAGTTCGGCGAAACGTGGGTCTGAGCGGATTCCATCCCAGCGCGGATCACGGTTGAGCCACACCAGCCAATGACTGCGGCCCTGTAGCGCCTTGTTCAACCAGATGAATGCCTGATTCTTGTCGCCGAGTCCGGCATACACCAGAGCAATTCCGTACGGCGTAACGTATTTCGATCGAGTCATCTCATCCAGGCTGACGAGTATCTGTTCCGCGTCGGCTCGGTGTCCCCATTCACCGAAGGCGTTTCCCATTCCGGCGATTGTCACCACCCAACCGGGCAGGGCGGCATCAGTCTTGTTGAATTCATCGATAGCCTCCGCGTACATCTTCTTCTGCTGATATGCGCGGCCAAGCCACAGATGCGCCAATGGAAAGTGTGGGCTGGCCGACAACGTGCCCTGCAGCTGGCTGATGGCGTGGTCGTAGTCGTGTCGGTAGAAATAATTGAACCCCAGATCGGTGGAGATGGTGACGGACAGAGGATCTAATTCGTGCGCACGGGTCGCTTCCTTCCAAGCGTCATCAAATCGCCCCATCGCCACGAGATAGTAGCTGTACCAATCGTGGGCGATGGCATAGTTCGGATTCAGTTCAATCGCTTTCTTGAACTCATTCTCCGCTTGCGCCCAGTTCCAGGCGTGATAAAGGTTGTAATAGGCGAGGGACGCATGCGCCTCGGCCAGGCTGGAATCGAGTTCAAGCGCTTTTGTGGCGGCGTCACGGGCGCGGGGGAAGGCGTCGAGAGGGTCGAGGTAACTCAGATAGCCGAGAGTGGTGTAGCAGTCGGCCAGTCCCGAGTAGGCAGGCGCGTACCCGGCATCTGCTTCAATGGCCTGGTTGAATTGGTCGATTGCCTTGAGCAAACTGGCCTCACTGCGCTGGTTCCAAAACGAACGTCCGCGAAGGTACTTGTCATAGGCCGATGGGTCCACCGCACCGGCGGTCGCGAGGCGGGTTCGTTCCTTTGGAGTGAGAGTGACTCGAACCTGTTCAGCAATGTCCCGCGCGACTTCGCGTTGCAGATAGATCACGTCGCGAACATAGCGCTGATACTCTTCCGCCCAAAGGTGCTGATCGTGAGGCGCGTAGATCAATTGTGCGGTGATGCGAATCTGGTCGCCGGAACGCAATACCGAGCCTTCGACAATTCCATCCACTTGCAGTTCTCGTGCAATCTGAGGCAAAGGCTTGGAAGTTGTCTTGTATTGCGATATCGACGTATAGGAAATGACCCGCAAGGCGGAAATCTTGGCGAGATTGGTAATCAACTCATCTGTCATGCCATCCGCGAAGTACTCGTCCGCCGGATTGCCGGAAAGATTTTTCAGTGGCAACACTGCAATCGCATGCACCGGTGCACGCGGCAGCCAGCGAGCCAGGTCCAGGTACCTGAATGCGATGATTAACACGCCGAACAAAGTCAAGACAGTAAGAGCCGCGCTCACTTTCCACCGCGGCGCCGATTCAGTACGGTTCAGTTGGCTCTTGTCGTCTTCGGCCGCGGAAGCCGGCGACGTAGCCGGAGCACTGGACCGGGAGAGAGTCGGCTCAGCGGCAATGACCGTAATCGGGCCCACGAAGCGGTAACCTTTGCCTACAACGGTTTGCAGAAATCGCGGCTCATTCGGGTCGTCGCCCAAGATCAGGCGGATCTTTCGAATGGCAGTGTTGACGCCTTGCTCGGTGTCGAGGAAGACATCCTTGCCCCATAACCGACGGATGATTTCTTCGCGGCCGACCAACTGATCCCGCCGCTCAACCAGCAGGATCAGAAGCTCCATAGGGTTTTTTTCGAGCTTGAGCACCCTGCTCCCGCGGCGCAGCTCGTAGCGGCGCAGGTCGAGCTCCAGATTATCGGGCTGGTCAGGAGCTTCAGGCAACTCGGATAACCTCAGTGCTAATTTTTTTGCGTTTCAGACGGCCATTGGTTCTCACAAACAATGTTCTGGTTTACAGCCACTTGCGATTCTAAACCTAAACTTTATTGAAACTTGAGGAAAACTCCATCGCCGCTCCATGGCCGCGATTCTTCAGACGGGCTACACCTCGGCGTCGAGGGTTCTAAGCAGGAAACAGCCCCACCAAGGAGATTTACCATGCGAGCGATAAAGCGAGTCAGTTTTTGGTCAATGGCAGCCGTGGTGTGTACAGCGGCAGCAACTTCTTCGGCGCAAGTTGCCCTACCGATCGCCGATGAGCAGGTTCTCTATGAGATGACCGGAGAGTTTAACAACAGTGGTTCAGCCAGCCAGCAGTATGGCTATCTCTCCAGCGTTACGGGGTTGGCCAACGCATTCAGCAGTACAACCACCAAGAACGAAACCACGGCCCTGTTTACCTTTGTTACGAACGCAACGACTTACCAGGTGGTAAACAACGGACCATTCAGAATCGTTGACCGTACGGGCACAACCACGATTTATCTCAACAGCGGACCGTCGGATTTTACCAATCCCGCGACCTTCAGCCAGGGAATGCCCATTCAGGTGTCAAATTACCATCAGCAGGTGATCCTCAATACGGGCACCAACGCCTTCCTGACCGTGCATACGAACACCGTCATTCACGTGGAACCATTCACTCTGGATGGAGTGGCGTACCGCTTGGGGCACTTTGGAAAGTCGTTCCGCACCAACTACTCGGGGCAGTCAAACGCGCCAGGAGCAGCGCCCTCTGGCTGGTTTGCGGGGACTTCAATCGGCAGCAGGTCATCTCTGCTTGAAAGAGTTGGAGTCGAGTCCGACTAATTCAAACGGGTTGCCGCTGACTAACAGGCGGGAGCCGTAGCAACCTCGAAGAGTCGAGGCCGGAGCGGGCCTACTGCATCGGTCTCGACTCTGAGATTACAGCCCTGAATGAGCATCCCACTCGGTGTCGTTGCGTCTGTGGAACTGCTCCCAAACGAATGGAGTATCTCCGCGGTCACATTCGGCGGCTTGGGCAGTGGCGCGCTACCGGCACCACGTCCGCCGCAGGACGTAAGGAATGTGCAAACCAAACCCGCTGCGATAAGGCGCGGGGCAGTCGGCGATTTATGTCAATTGATGTCTGCAATCGAAAGATCGCAGTTTTCCGATCACTCGCAGCCATTATGCGCGCGTTTGCGCAGTTGTGCTGAGCAACTGAACGATGGTTCGATCGTGGCTGTCTTGACTCGCTCACCACCTCGAATGGGTGGCTGTCAGATTCCGCGCCGCCTCGAAGTGCCGACTAATGCGGCATATCGACATTACGGTAGGAGTGAAGTCGACGCCGCTGCTGGCCCCGTCTTGTGTCGAGTGGAGTGTCGCCTTTTCTTGTTTTTGAATGACCGGTATCGGGAGACGCATTCGGCGGCTTGGGGTCAACACCGGCGGTTCACTCCGACCGGCCGGGACCGGGCAAAAGCTGTCTTCGTTGGTTCTGGAATCCCCGCTGCAGAGCGGACATTCCGCGGAACCGAATGCCCGAGACCACCCGGATCTTGATCTCGACGGACCGCATCCACGAACATGCCAAGCGTCGAAGGGGGATCTTCATGAGTAGTGGATGGCTGCAGGGCGCGGGACTGCCGATCGGCGGTAATGGGAGCGGCGGATGAGTCTGGCGCGTCGGCTGGCGATGTGGGCGGTAGGGGTAGCCGTTGTTGTGGTTGTTCTGGGGTGCCTCGCTCTGGCATTTGCCCCGTACGTCTTCGCCGAATTGTCGGCTTGGTTGGAGCCCCACGCGATCATCGATCCGGCGGAGCCGGCCCTCGGCGAGGGGCGCATGGTGGATGACTACTGGGCCGTGCAAAACATCGACGCGAACACGTACGCGCTCGGTGAGCCACGTTACTACCAGGCCAACTACACGTATCTCATTCTCGGTGGACGAGGGGCGCTGCTGTTCGATGCCGGCTCGGGCACACGCGACATCACCGGCGTCGTCACGAGCCTGACGCACCTGCCGGTGATGGTGATGCCATCGCATCTGCATTTCGATCATACCGGTGGAATCGCACCTTTCACGTCGGTCGCGATGATAGATCTGCCCGACACCCGCGCCGACGTCACGAATGGCAGGTTGACCCCCAGCCGCTATGAATACCTGGGCATGATCGATGGCCGAGTGCCCCCTACATTCAGGGTGACCGAGTGGGTTAAGCCCGGCACAACGATTGATCTCGGCGGGCGCGTGCTGCGGATCCTACATGTGCCAGGCCACACGCACAGCTCAGTCGCTCTGTATGACGCAGCAACGCATCAACTCTTTGCGGGGGATTTCATCTACCCCACGACGCTCTACGCGTTCCTGCCGGGAGCGAGCCTCGCGGAATATCAGGCGACGACGCGAAAACTACTCGCGACGCTGCCCGCCGATACAAAAATCTGGACTGCGCACTGCTGTCGACTCGGCGAGCCTACATCAGCGCCCTGGCTGACCATGACGGATCTGCACGACCTGAATACGGCGCTAACCGCGATCCAATCCGGCGAGTCGCATAGCACGGGGTTTTTTCCGCGGCGATTTCCGGTCAATCGGCAGATGACGCTGGCTACCGCCTTCCTTTGGAATAATCCGTGAGTTAGAGAGTCAAGGGCGACGAATTGGAACGCTTACAAGCGGCGGTTCGCGACCGGCGACAAAAGACCGGCAGTTCACTCCGACAGGCCGGGTCCGGCCACTTCCGGTCTTTCGACCCCGACGAAACGCGTCGCCAAAGCTGCCGTTCGCTTAGGGGTCAACTAGGCTTGTCGGCACTCGCGGTCGCGACTACCAGGGATAAAGGGGTTGTGATAGTGCGCGATGGAACGACGGCAAGGGGCTCTCGGCAGCCAAGTCAATGACCATGTCGCTCTGGTACCACGTGTAGCCGTCCGTGGTGCTTACCGCCTCAAAATGCGTGTCGAGAAAGCTGACCTTCGACTCTCCTTTTGGGACAGGACTCGGGATCGATTCCCGCACGCTTCGAAATCCTTCGACCATTCCGTGCATGAACCTCGGGTCTCGTTCCCGCCAGTAGGCCGAAGCAATCCGATTGGCGCCCATTTCCTCCTCGTAGGAATTCGCGCGAGTCTTGTGTTGACAAGCCTGCCACCAATGGCCCAATTCGTGCGTGAACACCCATCGATCTGTCCCGGCCTCGAAGACACCGCGCGCCGTGGCCTTGGGCCCTAGATCCTTCGCGATGTCCGCAAACTGCTGTCTCTCTGCTGCCGTGAGCTTCGACCAAATGGCGATGTACAGCACATTCTTTTCGGCATTGTAGTTGCCGAACGTCGGCGGATCTCCAATCACAATCTTTGGTGCGGGCAGGCTGGGTACATAGCCTTCATACCTAACCCGCTTGATGAAATCCGAACGGAGATCGAGAAGCTTTCGATACACCGCCGCCTGATCGGAGTCATTGCGGTTTGAATCGGAAGAGGAGTGTGGTGTCGCCCAACAGAGCGTTGGCACGAGTACAACGAAAACGCTTAGTAGGCGAAAGCAAGTTGCGCTAGCCATCAGGTTAGGTTAATCCGACCTCCGGTCGCTATCAATATTGGATGCTGCCGCAGGCAGGAAGCTTCGACACGAATCGTCATCGCCATGCGGTCGCCTGATCCCGGCAGCGAGCCGCCGGAAACCTGCCGTTCGCGAGTGTCTCCAAGGGGTCACGAAGCGACCATCGTCTCCGTGAGCAAATTGTTCGGCCCTGCAGCGACGTGAGCCAGCCATGGAACACGAACGACCAGTTTTATCCGATCACAGGAAATCCCGCGATCCGTGCGGCCCTCTGGCGGAACGGCAAGGTCCAGGATCTGGGAACAGTGGGCGGCACGGCCAGGCTCGCGGGCAGGACTTTTGCGGGACTCAGCCGTGCTCTCCTGTGCTCGACGCTTGCAACGGCCGTCCGACCCACAGGCTTTCGATCAATTCGTCGCTAACAGAATCAAACAGTTACCATGCGGCCTTGTATGCGAGATTTGCGGCTTGTACGGCCGGTGAGTCCTTACAAGGCGAATGTCGGCGGTTCGAGCCCGTCAGCACCCACCAAAAAAGACGGATGCCGCACACGCGCTTGCTCTCATACCGTCGGACGCACGGTCGTGGCAAGATTCTTGCGGGACTTTTGCAGGCGGTTGGCTGCGTTGTGTAAGTTGTGCAGTTCCGCCACACTGTAATCGGTGGTCACTCGCGCGGAGCAGTCGCCTAGGGGCTAAAGAATTAAGCGCATGACCAGGTTCTCGGTTGCGACCCACCTTTCCACGTTCACGACACAATCTGCAGCGACGCGGGAGATTCGTGACTGACACCCATAACAACGATCGCAAAGGTCACGATGGGCGGTGGATCTGACGCCCATCACTCACCCTCATCCGTATTTGCCGGCGGCGGATCGGCGCGGGCGTTCCGCTGCATGCTCCGCTCCTGGCCGCTCGCCCTGCTGGTAGCGGGGCAGGCGCTCGCCGAAGGCAACGATACCAACGTCGTCACCGCCTCCGCCGATGCCTTCGGTGTCTCGATCGGCGTCGAGGCGCTCGGGGTGTACAACCCTGGAGCGGTGCGCGGCTTCGATCCGCTCGCCGCCGGAAACGCGCGCATCGAGGGGATGTATGCCGACGTGCGCGGCCCGACCATACCGTACGGACCTCTGCCACAGCGGCTCGTGCAGGACATACGCATCCGCGTAGGTCCGGCTGCGGCCGGATTCCCCTTTCCATCGCCCACGGGTATCGTCGATTTCAGCCTGAAAAGTCCGCTCGGCGCGGCCGGGGTGACGCCCACCGTCTACATCGGGCCGTACGGCACCAGCGGTTTCGATCTCGACGCCCACGCTCCCGTGGGCGATGGGCGCTGCGGCCTCGGTGCAGGTCTCACCCGCCGCTGGGACGAGTTCGTGCCGGCGCTCACCCAGTTCACGACCGACATCGGCGTGATGGGAGCGTGCAAAACCTCGGCCGGGTCGAGCGGCAGTGTGTTCTTTGGCCGCACCACGGAGACGCAGCAGGGGGTGTATCCGACCATCTATCTCACCACGGTGGGGACCCCGGCGCCGTTCGATGCGCGCAACACCGGGCCCAGCTGGGCACGCCAGTCCACCGTGCTCACCGACTATGGCGGGCTCGTCAGGCTCGAGGCGCCCGCACACTGGACGCTGCGCGCCGGCGTTTTCCGCTCCGAGTACGACCAGCCGTATCTGGGCTCGGACCTGCTCTACGATCCGAACCCCGCTGGTGTGGCTCAGTTTCAGTACGTCGCGTACCCCGATCAGTTCACCGGATCGACTTCTGGGGAGCTGCGCGCGAGCCACCTGACGACCAGCGGTCCGCGCGAGTACGAGCTCATGTTCACCCTGCGCGCGCGGGATGTGACGGCGCGCTACGGGGGTTACGACCAGCTCGATCTCGGTACGGCGGTCATCGGGGTCCAGCAGACGGTTGCCGAGCCGCCGTTCACCTTCGGACCGGTGACCCTCGACCATATCAGCCAGTGGACCGGTGGCATGGCGTACGCACTGCGCTGGAAGAACGTCGTCGATTTTGCCGCAGGTCTCGAGAAGGTGCGCTATGACCGCACCGTCATAGAGCCCGGGGCCCCGACGATCTCGGGGTACGAGAACCCGACGCTCTACTACGCCTCCGCGGGGGTGCCCATCTCGGTGCGCGCCAGTGCCTATGCAGCGCTGACCCGCGGCCTCGAGGACTCGGGGCTCGCGCCGCCGAGCGCCACGAACCGGGGTCAGCTGCTGCCTGCGAGCCGCACCAGTCAGGAGGAGGTGGGGGTGCGTTACTCGGCCGGCGCCACCAGCTTCATCGCCGGCCTGTTCGAGGTGCGCAAGCCGTATTTCAACGTGGGCAACGACGGCAACTACACCTGGCTCGGGTCGGAGACCCACTCCGGTATCGAGCTGTCACTGAACACCGAGCTCGTTTCCGGGCTGACGGTCGTCGCCGGTGCCGTGCTGATGTCGCCGGTTGTTGCCGTCGCAAGTGGCGCGGTGGGGGTTGGCACCGAGCCGGTCAGCCAGGCGCGGCGCTTCGTGCAGTTGGCTGCCGACTACCGCATTGCAGCGTGGCCGCGATGCTCGGTCGACTTCACGGCGACGCAGGCGGGACGCATGCCCGTGCGGCTGGATGATGGCGCATACAACCCGACGCAGACGATCGTCAACCTTGGCGCCCGCTATCGATTCAGCGTGCAGGGTCGCACGGTGACGCTGCGCGTGCAGGTCCAGAACCTCACCAACGAGAAAGTCTGGAGCGTGGCCGACACCAGCGGCGGACTCGTGCCATACCCGCCGCCGCGCACGGCGCTCGCGTATCTTTCGGCCGAGCTGTGAGCGCGATGGGACCGGTGCCATCGTCTCCGGTGTCACCGCGCAGCACCGTTGATCGTGCGCACCGGCTTCCCGTCCTCGCTCACCACGAGGCTCCGGCCCGCGCCGCGTTGCGCGTTGTAGTGCTTGCCGTCCTACTGCAGCTTGCAACTATCCGGGCCGTTGTCAGCGTCCTCGTGAGGCGTCGGTGCAACCAGATCCTGCAGCCGTGCCCACACCGTGCGCGGCCCGAACTCGCCCGTGCAGGGAATCGGCGCCTGCCGCAATCTCTCAATGCCCGGTAGACTCCCATGCCAGCCGCTGCTGAACGCGGCGGCGACGTCACTCCGCGAAAATCGTCTCGTAGCCTCTACAATGTCTCTTTGGGCCTGGACTCAAAGACCGGGCTCAATCAGAACTGCTGCGGAGACTACGATACGCGCATCGACTCAACTCTGCGCTTTCAGGGGTTAGTGAAGAAAATGAAGCTACCGGGGTAGCTGTCGGAATCCCATGCCGGGCTTCCCGAAAGCTGACGGTCACCACAGGCGGCTTAGGGTCACGAAGCGACCCTTGCCGACGCCTTTCGGGGTTTCGTGCTGACTGTCCGGAATCGGGAGACCAATCAGGCGCTTCCCGGCCAAATCCGGTCATCGCAGCCATTGAATTGCATGCTCCTTAGCGGACGTTCGTGCTGGCGTTGCGCGATCACTCGCCTTTCTCGATTGTCCGGCGCACAGTTGACACGATCGCGGAGGGACATGGGCATGGCGGCCATCGCATTTGATCTTCGACAGCCTCTAAAGGTTACGGCTGTCGCGATTTTCTGGTCTATCGTGGCCGCCCACGCAGAGCCCGCACCTGCGCCACCGCGTCAGGTGATCGTGTTGGCGGCCCAGGTTCTCGACGTGCGGTCGGGTCACTACCTGCGAGACGCTGCCGTCAACATTGAGGGCGAGCGCATCGTGAGTATAGGGCCCGCCCAGACCATCACTGCTCACGCTCCGGCGGACGCTACTGTCATCGATCTGCACAATGCGACAGTGTTGCCGGGATTGATCGACTGCCACACCCATTTAATGGCCCGAATACCCGAGGGAGAAAATGCGTACGAAGTGAACCTACTGACAAAATCCGAGGCGTACCGTGCTTTGGAAGGCGCCGCGGACGCTCGGGCCACTTTACGGGCCGGCTTTACCACCGTCCGGGATGTGGAAAATGAGGGTTCAGGTTACGCGGATGTTGCGCTTCGTGACGCGATAAATGCCGGACTGGTGGAAGGACCGCGCATGTTGGTGGCCACCCGTGGAATCGCGGCGGTTGGCCAGTATCCGCCCTTCAACGTCCGCCCCGACCTGGTCGGATTCCCAACCGGGGCTCAAATGATCAGCGGCGTCGAGGAAGCCAGGCGCGCTGTGCGCGAGCAAATCGGCTACGGCGCAGACGTCATCAAAGTCTATGCCGACTGGCACCATCCGACGCTCACGGTTGCCGAAATGCAGGTGGTTGTGGAAGAGGCTCACAAGGCTGGACTCAAGGTGGCTGCGCATGCAACGACGCCGGAGGGCATTCGCAATGCCGTCATGGCCGGCGTGGACTCCATCGAGCACGGCCATGAAGCCGACAGAGGCGCATTGCAGCTCATGAAGACCAAGGGTACGTACTTGGTTCCGACGCTCTCGGTGGTCGACGCCGCGATGGCCAGGCGCTTTAACGGCTCAACTCATTCGCCCAAAGCGCAGGCGTTCCTCGATGCCCTCAGTCACACCATGTCCATGGCCAAGGAGATCGGCGTGAAGATCGCCGATGGTTCCGATGCGTCCGATGCCAGCAGCCACGGCCGCAACGCGGTGGAATTGGAGGCCATGACGCAACGCGGACTCTCCCCGATCGAAGCGATTCGGGCGGCCACCATCTCCGCCGCCGACCTGATTGGCTGGACTGATAAGGTGGGTGCCGTTGAACCTGGACTGTTTGCTGACTTGATTGCCGTGCAAGGAGATCCCACCGTAGATATCCACGTGTTGCAGAAGGTTACTTTTGTGATGAAGGGCGGCAAGGTGATCCGAAGTGACATTACGGGCGCAAGCCCGCAGATGTCGCGGTAGGCGCGAGGGGAAGCCACCAGCCAGGTAGAGTCGGGATGTGACGCGGTGGCATTAGGTTCGGGTTGTCTGTTGCCGCCTCTTTCGACTGGCGGTGCCCAAGTACCCTCGCCGTCGCTCCGTTTTCACATCCCGCTCATCGAACCGGACTTGCAGATCTCCCGCATCCGGCTCTCGGACAGGACATCACCCTTACGCGTGTAACGCCGTCTGCAGATTCGGAACACTTTTCGGAGTTTCATAGGTTGCCCAATCCCCGGTCCCTCACTACGTGTTGCGTCAGTCCTGAACTGAGGTCCCTTCCCTCCACCGGCGTTACCCGGCTTCAGCGGTACTACGAACCTCTCCGCCACCCCAAGGCGCCCAGCCTATCCCTCGCGGGTGTCCGGTTGCTTGGCCGCCCAAGCACGCCGAGGGGCTTCCCGTGTTGCGTGCGCTTTCCCATGTGTACATGCTGTCGCCACTACCCCGGCGCAGCAGCTGGGTTCCCATCTGCTCAATCCCCCAGCCGTATCAGTCTTCCCCGATTCGGGCTCCGGGTCGACCTGCGCATCGTCCTTTTCGAGGCTTGCTCAGCGTTCACTCGCGTTACGGCCTGCACACGCGCACCGTCACCGTATTTCGTGACAGTTTCACCGAAGGCTTCAACCGTTTCGTTACCTCCACGATTGCTCCGGTAGCTTCCGGCTGGAGCACTCGCCGGGTGGGACTCTCACCCACTGGAAAGCGCCGCCTTTTCACGGCGCACCCCGGAAGCTGACACTCGCAAACGACGGCAAGGGGCAAAAACCGGCGGCTCAGGGGAAGCGTCTGCGGCTGCCAGACAGGCTGCAATATCAATCCGCCTCGGCTCCCACAAGTAGGCAGTAGCCGAAGGCGTTTCCATTCTTGACGGCAGCGGATACCCTTTAAAGACGATTACCCTCTAAAAGTTGATAAACCCGCGGGGAGAGCCTACATGTCGTTAACTGGAACCTGTCTTTGTGGCGCCGTTCGGTATGAAGCAAGCGCGGAGCCAGTGTTCAGTGGCCATTGTTATTGCACCGACTGCCAGAAGGAGACCGGCGGCGGGCATCTGACGGTCGCCGCGGTGCCTGACGCCACGGTTAAGATCACGGGCCCCACCCGCACGTTCACCAAGCTCGCCGCAAGCGGGCAGCCGAACGAGCGGACCTTCTGCTCTAAATGCGGCTCCGCACTCTTCTCGCGACTGCAATCAATGGCGGGAATGACCTTGCTGCGCGCTGGCACGTTGGACGATCCGTCCCAAATCGCTCCGAGTATGAGTATTTACACCAGCCGTGCGCATGCGTGGGATCAGCCCAATGCGAGTATTCCCAGATTCCCGGAGATGCCTCCACGCGCCTAAATTGCCGCCGCTTTGGTCCAAGTTGGCGGCCCTATAGCGGCCGCTCCGGAGTGGCCGATCAGGGTCAACAGGGCTCATTGGCTCGCAGTAGGCAGCAGTACGTGCCCTTTGCCGGCCTTTGCGTGCCCGTGGGGTATCGTCCAGGTGTTCTCGGTGAAATTGAACTCGCGCCACTCGGCGAGGGCGAGCGCTGCGAGGCTGCAGCGAGGTCTCGAGGCCAGATCGCTCGGCGAACAGAAGGGTGCGATGGATCCGTTGCTCCATCGCTGCGTGGCACGCGGTTGGCACGCAGCACTTGGCAAGTCTTTGATCTCAATGACCCGCGGTGGCATGCCTCAGCCATTTATGTCTTTGGTTTATAAAGGGTCTTCAGGTCTTGCCAAGGTCGGGGTCGCGAGTTCGAGTCTCGTTTCCCGCTCCAAATTCAAATACGTTGCGAAGGTGCGTGTGCTGAGTTGGAACGCACTTGGCACGCAGTAGCTCTGGAAACGGGTCGTCGGGCGGCGGTTGATCCGTCCATTCGAGTTCCTTGACGGGTCGCTCGACGAGCTCTCCCAGAGCGCGAAATAGGGCTTCTATACCCTCCACCACCCCGTGCAGATATTCCGGCCGCCGGTGAATGTAGCGCTTGCCTGTCGCGCTGCCTTCAGTGGGACCGCAGGAAGAAACTTGAGTTCGTGGATGCCATGAGAGCCCGCGGACTTGCCGACTGGACTATCAGCACGCGCCTCAGGCGAGTTTGGGCGATGATGAACTGGTTCAAGCGTGATAACCGCGATCTGTAGGGTACCTGAGCCCATTACGGCCGCCAACTGGAAACCGGTCCTGCCGGACAATGACAGGACCTGCTCGCTTCAGGAACTTGGCGCACTGTTCAACGCCGCTGCTGCACACAGAGCAGATCTACGTTACATGAGGCAGCACTGGTGGCGATTTCTGGTGTTGGCGGTCGGCACGGCCTCGCGCGAGGCCGCACTTCGTGAACTGACCTGGAGCCAGGTGGATCTGAAGCTTGGGCGCATATGCTGAACCCGGCAGCTCGGCGACAAACCCAAGAAGCGACGCCCCACGGTACCGATCTCACCGACCCTGAGCCGTGAGTTGCACTCCTGGAGCCGAGACGGAACACACGTAGTCACCTACTACGGGAAGCCGCTCGCGACGCGCGAATCTTTCGACCTCCTCGCAGAGACCGCAGGCGTCAACGGTAGGCCCAACATCATTCGCCATACGGTGCGCACTTGGCTCGCGGAGGCAGCTGTCCCTGATGGCGAGGCGGACGTTTTTATTGGCCACAAAGCCGAAGGCAGCCACGGACCGTCACGTCGCCCCAAATTTCAAGCGCATCGGGTTGCGCTGCCAGGTGCGTGTGGGCGCTCGGCAGATGGCGCGCATAGCTGACCCCGCAGGTCTGCATTACTCGGGTGAGTTGCGCATCAGGCTGGGAGTCGACTCGATCATGCCGGAGGTTTCAATTCAAGGGCTGCGCCTTGGTGGTTGAGACAGAGCCGCTGCGGGTTGACTTGCGCAACCAGGGCGTACCAACCTGGCAGTATCCGTTTCGTGGTGAATCGTGTCGATTCATAGCAGCCTGTTTCTGTTTGTTGCGAGGATGCTCCGAAGACTTGCCAGCGCCACTGAAATGCGAGAAGCGGTCGACGGTTTTGTTGTGTATGGAGTGTCATCGCGAATCCAAGTGGCAGGGGAAAGATGATGGAGGATACTGGGGTCGCGCTCGTTGAGAGCACGCAACTTCGGTGGCGAGCCCGTGATGCAACGGGCGGCGGGTGGCACATCATGGCAAGGGAACTTGGATCTTTCCGGATAAAGGCAGTGCGAGGCCTCGTCGTCCCAGCAGTCGTCGGCTCGCTCGTTGCGCTAATCGTCCATACGACTACCAGTACTGCACAGGCTGGCTACGGACCGCTCGTCCGCAGGGTCGCGCCCAGTGTGGTAACGATCCTGGTGGAAGAACCGGGCGAAGGCGCTGGCCAACGTGCCGCTGATCGAGCGGTCGCTAATACCGATTTCGATGCCAATGCGGCTATGCGCGAACTCATGCGCCGCTTACTCTCCGGACCAGGGAGTAATCCGGACCCTCGCGAAGGTGCCTCGGTGCTCGGTTCGGGGTTCATCGTTTCTGCAGACGGACTCGTCGTCACCAACCGTCATGTCATCCTCGGCGCTCGCACGGTACGCGTACGCCTTTCTGACTCTCGGGAGTTCCCTGCGCAAGTTATGGGCGCCGACGCCGCGACGGATATTGCGCTTCTGCAAGTCAAGGCCGGTCGCCTGCCTGCGCTTCGTCTGGGATCCTCCGAAAAGATCTCCGTCGGGGAAGCCGTCATAGCCATCGGTAATCCCTTTGGGCTCGGCCAATCGGTCACCGCCGGCATAATTTCCGCCCGGGGCCGTACTCTGGAAGACGATCCATATATCGATTTTCTGCAAACGGACGCCGCAATTAATCGCGGTAACTCTGGCGGTCCTCTGTTGTCCACCGATGGCACAGTCCTTGGGGTTACGTCAGCTATCTTCTCGCCGAATGGGGGCTCTGTAGGCCTTGGCTTCGCGATACCGGCGGAAACCGTGGCGGCGGTCCTCCGGGACCTCGAAACACATGGTCGGGTCGAGCGGGGTTATCTAGGCGCCTCCGCGCAAGCGCTGACGCCTGCGATCGCGACGGCGCTGGGCCTTAAGAACACTGACGGTGCGTTAATTACGGCGCTTGAACCAAAAGGTCCCGCGGAGGGAAGCCTGTTCGTTGGTGACGTATTGCTCAGAATTGGATCTACGCCGGTGATCTTTGGAACGCTGCCTAAGATTGCGGCGCGGCTCGCACCAGGACGCAGGATGGACGCGATTGTCGTACGAGATGGCGTGCAGCAAACGGTGGCACTGACGATCGGTCGACTTCCCGAGCCGCCTTCCGACCCATCTCTGACTGGTGGCCAGGACACCTGGGTGCCCAACCTCGCCCTCGGGCTGGCCAATACGACGATCGAAATCCGCAAGGCGCTCAAGGCGGAAGCGGAGACCGGCGGCCTGATCGTGACTCAAGTCAGACGAGTGGGGCCGGGAGGGTTGGCGGGTCTTAAGGTGGGTGACCTTATCACCCACGCTGGAACGAAACGACTGACCGATGTGGGCGATCTCGTCGCTGTCAGTAAGCCGAGTGCGCAGATGCCCTTATTGCTCCGGGTGATGCGTGACGGAGTTCCAGGTTTTGTCGCCGTAACCGGCGCCGACGAGCCTTAACCGCGGCCACCTAGGGGTGGCTCAACGCCGTTGTTGTCAGGGCCGCCGAACCCTGAATTGACACGTTTTATCTCTCATATGATTAACTTACAAAAGATCTTCCGGTCTTGCCAAGTTCGGGGTCGCGAGTTCGAGTCTTCGTTTCCCGCTCCAAATTCAAGAAGTTGCAGAGCCGCGTGTCAGCGCTTGGCAAGCAATTGGCGAGCTCTCAGCCCTCAATCGCGAAATCTGGCTCCGGCTGATCATTCAGCGCTCGCCCCGGTACGGCAAGCGCCGCATAGAGGGAGCCTCTCGGCAGGTGTTCTGGGCGTCGGTGAATGTAGCGCTGGCCGGTAGCCCGTTCGGCCGCTCCTTACCGCAGTCTCAGCTCGGTAGTCGCCGACGACGTTGTCATGGCTTCAGTGCGCAGCCGGCGTGTACCAGATGGGCGAGGTGTACGCGCGATTGGTGACCGTCATCGGCACATCGGCGGCCATCTTGATGCCATATCGCTTCTGGTCATACGCCGTCCAGCGAGGCGAGGGGATCTGGATCAGGCGCACGTAGTAGAACGCGCGCTGCCCGGCATCGAACGCCGGGTCTTCCACGCCGCTGTCAGCATCGTGGCACCGATGGTGTTGGTGTACATCGCGTTGGCCACATCCACCGTGCTGCCGACGGAGGTCTTGCAGCGGCCATCCTGACCGATCTTGCGTCCGCCGGAGACCGCCACGTCGAAAATGCGTTCCTGCGCCTTGCCGTCCTTGCCAAGCCAGCCCTTGATGACTTGTATTCGGTCGAGGTTGGGGCCGTCCGGATCGCGCATGGCCCACACGAGGAAGGTTGGCGCTTTGCCGGCGGGTGCCTTGTCGAGACTACCGCCCATGGGTACGCCATGGGCGTAGCCGTTCGCTGCGTAGTCGGGGCGATCGAGATCCGTCTTCACGAAGTCAAAGCCCGCGAACACGCGTATGGTCGGCCGGTCGCCGGTGGTCGCGTAGA
Organism: uncultured Pseudomonadota bacterium; assembly: GCA_963727305.1. Taxonomy (GTDB): domain Bacteria; phylum Pseudomonadota; class Gammaproteobacteria; order Steroidobacterales; family Steroidobacteraceae; genus 13-2-20CM-66-19. Next base: position 337 of record CAVSFM010000010.1, on the reverse strand, counting down.
CTTCCTTGCGCTTGAGCGCGTCCCAATCGCCTCACGGGTGTTCTCGCGCGCCCACACCCCACCGAGGCCAGCGGCTTGTTCGCCCCAGACCGACATCAACGGCCCTTTCTTCGGGTCATTGTTAATCATGGCGAGCGGGGTATTCCAACGCGTCGGAGACGGCAAGCCGTTGGCAAACTCACCGACGAAGTTGTCCTGCCTCGTGGTGACGACGCCAACATGGGCATCGTTGCCACCGATAAGACCGGACTTGTAGGGGTTGGCTCCGAGCTTGGCATCCAGTTCCAGTCCCAGCTTGAGCGCCGAGCGCACGTAGTTGCCGTGGAGCACGCTATTC
>CAVSFM010000009.1:0-14058 GCA_963727305.1 uncultured Pseudomonadota bacterium | reverse complement strand
GATCAACTTGAAAAAGAAAGCCGCCAGGACGCCGAGCAACGCAAGTGAGCCCAATACGAAGCTCACAATCGGCTCGACGATCGCGAGCAGAATGAGCGCTGGAAGACTTAGCGACCTCCAGAGAACCCACAGGGCACCGCGGCCAACATCGCTGGCGTTCATTCGCTTACGCCGAGCGCTGCATTTGAACCAGAGGCGCTCCGTCTCGTCGCGCAGAGTTCCTCAAGATAGTCGGCCCAGGCCTGCATCATTTTTCGCCGCTCGGCGAGCCGCTGTGCACGATTGTAGGCGCCGCGGCTTTCATTGCGTTCGGCGTGAGCAAGTTGCAGTTCAATGAGGTCCGGGTGCCACCCGAGCTCATTGAGGCAGGTCGAGGCAGTCGAGCGGAAACCGTGTGCGACCATTTCGTCGGCGCTAAATCCCAGCCTTCGCAGCGCTGCATTGATGGTGTTGTCGCTGATCGGCCGGTCCTTGGAGCGAATGGACGGAAAGACGTAGTAGCCCTTGCCGGTCAGGGTATGCAGGTCGCTAAGGAGGGCGACTGCTTGGGTCGACAGAGGCACGACGTGAAGCTCGCGCATCTTCATGCGGGCGGCGGGGATACGCCACTCGGCGCCTTTCAGGTTGAACTCGTCCCAGGCAGCCCCTCGCAGCTCGCCGGGCCGGACGAATGTCAGGGGAAGGAGCTTCAAGGCGAACTCAGTCGAGATGTCGCCGCGGTAGCCCGCGATCGCGCGCATCAGTTCACCCAGGCGGCTTGGGTCGACAATCGCCGCGCGGTTGCGACGAACGACTGAGGCAAGCGCGCCGCGCAGATCGACGGTGGGATCCCGTTCGGCACGGCCAGTCACCACCGCATAGCGGAAGACGTTCCCGCATTCGGAGCGCACTCGATGGGCGGTTTCGTTTCGCCCGCGGGCCTCGACTTTCTTGAGCAGGGGAAGGATGTCGACCGCCTTGAGGTGGGCGATGGGGCGTTTGCCGATATATGGGAAGACAAAGGCCTCAAAGCGCTCCTGCTTGTTGAGGAAGGTCTTCTCGCTGAGTGAGCCCCTCTGCACCTCGAGCCACTCACGGGCGAGCAGTTCGAACGTGTCCGGATTGGGCGGCACGCTCTGCCTGCCGCTGCACGCTCGGATCCGTCCCCATCTCCACCAGCCGGCGAGCTTCCAGGCGACGGTCGCGGGCCACTTTAAGGGTGATCTCGGGGTAGGGCCCAAGGGAGAGGAGCTTCTCGCGTACCGCTGAAGTAGTACTTGAAGCGCCAGCCGCGGTGCCGGAGGGATTAGACGAGGAGATAAAGGCCTTCACCGTCGAACAACTTGATCGGCCGTTCGCCCGCCTTGGCGTTGCGGATTGCGGTGTCCGTGAGCTTCATGGGGGTAGCTCCTGGGAAAATGGCCTTTTAGGGGTAGCTTTTGACCTCTGAGCTACCCCACGAGGGGGCGAGCTACCCCGATATGTATCCCCACGGCCTGGGAGCTGTCAAGTTACCGTCTGGGACGTAACTGATCACATAACTTATTGATTATTATTGATAAGAAGACGAGATTAGAGCGCGGTGATACGACTTGAGACGCGGTGATTAGGGCGTAATGGCTCCCCGGGTTGGAATCGAACCAACGACCAACGGATTAACAGTCCGACGCTCTACCGCTGAGCTACCGGGGAACAGGCGGGACACTCGAAGGGCGCGGATTCTCCGGCAAGGGCCGCGCCGGAGTCAAGGAAAGCCCCGGCAGCGCAGCAGGGGTCAGCGTCCCTTGGCCCCGGCGAGCTGGCGCGCCTGGGCGAGCCGGCGTCGCAGCTCCGGAACGGCGCTCGCAGTCGCCGGATTGGCCGCCAGCCTGTTGATGGCCTGATCGATGCTGTCGAGCCCCAGCGTGAGTCCGGTGCGCGTGGTTGCGCGCGCGAGCGCGCTCTGAAAGTTCGGGTCGGCCTGTAACTCGGTCTCCCCGAGGGCTTCCGCCTTGGTGATGAGATCCTGCAGCACGGTGACGGCGCGTGCGGCATTGGCCGGCGAGGTGAGGCTGCCCTGGGTGAACTGCGCCACTTCCGGCAGGCTGCTCGCGAACCGCTGCAGCGCTGCGGCCTGCTGCGCATTGCGCGGATGGTCCTGATGCATCACCGCCTGCGCGGCGCCCATGAGAGCAAAGGGCGCGAGCGCGGCATGATTCAGCAGCGAGCCTCCCGAGAACGCCCCGCCCGCCGTGAGTCCGACGAGGGCCAGTGCGCCGAGTCCATGGAAGGCGTGCAGCACCCGACGCTCGATGACGAAAAACTCGCCCACCAGTGCACGGATGGGCGCGAACGCCAGCACGGCGGCGATCACCAGGCTGATGAGTGCCGGGGTGGACTGGCCATGGAGCTTGAAGTGCTGGTGCGCGACGAAGGCGCCGGCGGCGGCCGCGAGCGAAAGGCCGTGCAGCAGGATGCGCCCGAGGATGTTGGTCCGCGCCGGCGGCTGCGCCACGCCGACTTCGGGGGTGAGCACGGATGCGCGATTCATGAGCAACGACGCGGTGTGATGTGCTGATGCATCGATACTCCCCAGGCATCGCTCAGCTGCAGCGTTGCCCACGAGTCTAGCGCGACCCGATGAGGGTGCAACGTCACGCGCGTTCGATTCCAGCGCGATCGGGAGCGGTAACTTGGCCGCTTAGAGTCACCCGGAACCGTTAACGGCTGCGGCCGGCGCGATGGCGTCTCCAAAGGCCCCCGTAGGCCACGGCATTGATCGCAAGAAGCGCGCCGGCCAGCAGCGATTGCACGTGCGCGGTGAGGTGGGCGGGATAGAGAACGCCGGCGAGGTAGTGGGCGAGGAAATCGCCGGCGTAGTGCGCCTCACCGCCGCGCAGACGCAGGTCGTTCTCGAGTGGCGTCAGCGGGCAGATCGCGCCCGAGAGCTCGATCCAGCAGCCCCAGGCAAGCGCGGGCAGGTGCCAGAGCGCCATGAAGGGCCAGCGCCAGGTGAGGAAGCCGCCAAAGACGACGAAGGCGGTGAAGGCAAAGTGCAGGACGACGAGGGCATCGGCGAGGCGCGACCACAGCATCGCTCGGCTCGTCCTAAGTCCGTTACGCGGCCACGCGCTCCACGAGCAGGCGGCCGATGCGGGTCAGCGCCTTCTCGAGCGTCTCCATGCTGCAGGCAAAGGAGAGCCGCATGTGATTGGGCGCGCCAAAGCCCGAGCCCGGCACCACGGCGACGCCGGCGTCATTGAGCAGCAGCTCCGCGAACTCATTGTCGTCACGGCAGCCGAGCGCGGCCATCGCGCGCGACACTTCGGCAAAGGCGTAGAACGTGCCCGCACCGGGGAGGCAGCTCACACCGGGCAGCGCATTCAGCGCGCGCACCACGAAGTCGCGGCGCTCCTTGAAGGCCGCGTTCATCGTGCCGACGCAGGCCTGGTCGCCGGTGAGGGCGGCCAGCGCCGCCTTCTGCGAGATGCTGGAGGGGTTGGAAGTCGACTGGCCCTGGATGGTGCTCATCGCCTGGATGAGCTCCTTCGGGCCGCCGCAGTAGCCGATGCGCCAGCCCGTCATGGCGTAGGACTTGGAGACGCCGTTGATCGTGACCGTGCGCGGATACAGCTCCGGCACCGCCGTCACCAGGCTGCAGAAGGGCTCGGGTTCCCAGTAGATCTTCTCGTACATGTCATCGGTGCCGATGACGATGCGCGGGTGCTCGAGCAGCACCTCCCCGAGCGCGCGCAGTTCCGCGCGCGAGTACGCGGCGCCGGTCGGATTGCAGGGACTGTTGAGCAGGAACAGCCGAGTCTTGGAGGTGATGGCGGCGGCGAGCTGGCGCGGCGTGATCTTGTAGCCCTGTGCCATGCCGGCGAAGGGCATGACGGGCAATCCGTCCGCGAGCAGCACCATGTCCGGGTACGACACCCAGTAGGGGGCGGGGATCACCGCCTCATCGCCCGGATCGAGCAGCGCCATGCACAGGTTGTAGATGGTCTGCTTGGCCCCGGAGGACACCAGGATCTGCGAGCGCTCGTAGCTGAGCGCGTTGTCGCGCCTGAACTTGTCGATGATCGCGTCCTTGAGCTCCGGGATCCCCTCGACATGGGTATAGCGGGTGAAGCCGCCCTGGATGGCGTCGATCCCCGCCTGCGCAATCGGCGCCGGGGTGTCGAAGTCGGGTTCGCCGGCGCCGAGGCCGATGACGTCCTTGCCCTGCGCCCGAAGCTGCGCGGCACGGGCCGTGACGGCGAGGGTGGGCGAGGGTTTCACACGCTGGACGCGTCGGGAGACAGGCACGGTCACGGATATTTCCTGTGGATCGCTTCAGATTCGGGCAGACGGCTATATTAAGGGATTAAGCCCGGAGCAGCCACGAAACGCCCCGGGCCACTCCATATATATAGACCCAGGCACGCACCCGCAGCGCATGGAATCGCGACCCTTCCAGCTCGAAGCCGACTACACCCCCGCGGGGGACCAGCCCCAGGCGATCGATAAGCTCGTCGAGGGCCTGAAGGAGGGGCTTGCGCACCAGACTCTGCTCGGAGTCACGGGATCCGGCAAAACATTTTCAGCGGCTTCCGTGATCCAGCGCGTGCAGCGCCCCACGATGGTGCTCGCCCACAACAAGACCCTTGCGGCGCAGCTCTATGGGGAGTTCCGCGAGTTCTTCCCGCACAACGCGGTCGAGTACTTCGTCTCCTACTACGACTACTACCAGCCCGAGGCTTACGTGCCCTCATCGGACACGTACATCGAGAAGGACTCCTCGGTGAACGAGCACATCGAGCAGATGCGCCTCTCGGCCACCAAGGCGCTGCTCGAGCGCTCCGACTCCATCATCGTCGCCACCGTGTCCTCGATCTACGGACTCGGGGATCCGCAGGCGTATCTGGCGATGGTGCTGCACCTGAAGCGCGGCGACCGGCAGGATCAGCGCGGCCTGCTGCGGCGCCTGGCGGACATGCAGTACACGCGCAACGAGCTCGATCTCACCCAGGGCACCTACCGGGTGCGCGGGGACGTCATCGACATCTTCCCGGCCGAGTCGGAGCGCGAGGCGGTGCGGGTCGAGCTGTTCGATGACTCGATCGACTCGCTGACGCTGTTCGACCCCCTGACCGGGGCGATCAACCGCAAGGTGCCGCGCTTCACCGTCTACCCGGGCACGCATTACGTGACCCCGCGCGAGCGGCTCATCGGCGCGGTGGACCAGATCCGCGACGACCTGCGCGAGCGCCTGAAGGAGCTGCGTGAGGCCGGTCGGCTGGTCGAGGCGCAGCGACTGGAGCAGCGCACCATGTTCGACATGGAGATGATCAAGGAGGTCGGCTACTGCGCCGGAATCGAGAACTACTCGCGCTACCTCTCCGGGCGCGCCCCCGGGGAGCCGCCGCCGTGCCTGTTCGACTACCTGCCGAAGAACGCGCTGCTGTTCGTCGATGAGAGCCACCAGACGATTCCGCAGCTCGGCGCGATGTACAAGGGCGATCGCTCGCGCAAGGAAGTTCTGGTGGAGTACGGTTTTCGCCTCCCCTCGGCGCTGGACAACCGGCCGCTGAAGTTCGAGGAGTGGGAGCAGCTGGCACCGCAGATGATCTTCACCTCCGCCACCCCCGGAGCCTACGAGGCGAAGCACTCAGCACAGGTGGTGGAGCAGCTGGTGCGGCCGACGGGTCTCGTGGATCCGGAAGTGGAAGTGCGTCCGGTCGGCACGCAGGTCGATGACGTGCTCTCCGAGATTAAGAAGCGCGCCGCCGTCGGTGAGCGCGTGCTGATCACGACCCTCACCAAGCGCATGGCGGAGGACCTGACGGAGTACCTGAGCGAGCACGGCACCAAGGTGCGCTACCTGCACGCCGACATCGAGACCGTGGAGCGCACCGAGATCATCCGCGACCTGCGTCTCGGGAAATTCGACGTGCTGGTGGGCATCAACCTGCTGCGCGAGGGGCTGGACATGCCGGAAGTCTCACTGGTGGCGATTCTTGATGCCGACAAGGAGGGGTTCCTGCGCTCGGACAACTCTCTCATTCAGACCATCGGCCGCGCGGCGCGCCACATCAACGGCCGCGCGATCCTGTACGCCGACCGCATGACCGGCTCGATGCAGCGCGCGATCGAGGAGACCAACCGCCGCCGGGCGAAGCAGCTGGAGTACAACCAGCTCCACGGCATCACCCCGCGCGGCATCCAGAAGGCGGTGACCGACATCATGGAGGGCGCCCGCGCGGAGGCACCGCTGCCGGCCGAGCGCGGCCGCCGCGGTGCCGCGCTGACGGCGGCGGACCTCAGGCCCGAAGCCCTGGTGAAGCAGATCAAGCGCCTGGAGGGGGAGATGTTCCGCCGCGCGCGCAACCTCGAGTTCGAGGATGCAGCGCGCCTGCGCGACGAGATCGAGCGTCTGAAGCAGCTCGAGCTCGGATTTCCGGCGCCGCGCACGCAAACGTAAGTGCTTGGAAAGTCAGGGTTTGCTTGCTTTAGGGGGTGCCACTCTTGTATCGTTCGCGCCCCCGTCGCGCGAACAGCGGTTTCAGGCGCGTAGCTCAGTGGTAGAGCATCACCTTGACATGGTGGTGGTCGGTGGTTCGATCCCACTCGCGCCTACCAGTGCCGGAAAGAGGGCGCTCGCGGTCCAGGATGCCGCAGCGCCCTTTTTTTGCCGCTGAAGGGGCCGCCGCGCGGTGCGCCGTTCGTTGAGTTAAGGCCCGATATGCCCGTTGTGACATTGCCCGATGGCAGCCAGCGCAGCTTCGACCACCCGGTGACGGTGGATGAGGTCGCGGGCAGCATTGGTGCGGGCCTGCGCCGCGCGGCGCTCGCCGGGCGCATCGACGGCAAGCTGGTCGACACCTCCCACGTGATCAACCGCGACGTGAGCCTCGCGATCGTCACCGAGAAGGACCCGGACGGCCTGGAGGTGATCCGGCATTCCACCGCACACCTGCTGGCGCAGGCGGTGAAGGAGCTGTTTCCGGACGCCCAGGTCACCATCGGGCCGGTGATCGAGGACGGCTTCTACTACGACTTCGCCTACGCACGCCCGTTCACCCCCGAGGACCTGGCGGCGATCGAGGCGAAGATGACCGAGCTGGCGAAGCAGGACCAGGTCGTCAACCGCCGCGTCATGCCGCGCGATGAGGCGGTGAAGTATTTCCGCAACCTGGGCGAGCTCTACAAGGCGGAGATCATCGCCTCGATTCCGGACAAGGAGGAGATCAGCCTCTACGGCCAGGGCAACTGGGTCGACCTGTGCCGCGGGCCGCACGTGCCCTCCACCGGCAAGCTCAAGGCGTTCAAGCTCACCAAGCTCGCCGGCGCCTACTGGCGCGGGGATTCGCGCAACGAGATGCTGCAGCGGATCTACGGCACCGCGTGGCCGGACAAGAAGCAGCTGGATGAGTACCTGCACCGCCTGGAGGAGGCCGAGAAGCGCGACCACCGCCGCATCGGCAAGGAACTTGATCTGTTTCACCTGCAGGAAGAGGCGCCCGGTGCGGTCTTCTGGCACCCCAAGGGGTGGACGGTATTCCAGGCCCTGATCGCCTACATGCGCGAGCGGCAGGGGGCGGCGGGCTATGAAGAGGTGAACGCGCCGGAGCTGATGGATGCGCAGCTGTGGGCGCAGTCGGGGCACCTCGAGAAGTTCGGTGAGAACATGTACCTCACCAAGACCCCCGATGAGCGCACTTACGCCATCAAGCCCATGAATTGCCCGGGCCACGTGCAGATCTTCAAGCACGGCCTGCGCAGCTACCGCGAGCTCCCCGTGCGCTTCGCCGAGTTCGGCAAGGTGCACCGCTACGAGCCCTCCGGGGCCCTGCACGGCCTCATGCGCGTGCGCGCCTTCACCCAGGACGACGGGCACTGCTTCATCACCGAAGGGCAGATCACCGCCGAGTGCGTCGCCATCACGAAGCTGATCCTCGACATCTACCGCGACTTCGGCTTCGAGGACGTGCGCATCAAGTTCGCCGACCGGCCGCCCAAGCGGGTGGGGTCGGATGACATCTGGGACCGCGCCGAGGCCGCCCTCAAGGCCGCCTCCGCGGCGGCCGGGATCGAGTACTCCTTAAATAGGGGCGAGGGCGCCTTCTACGGTCCGAAGCTCGAGTTCGTGCTGCGCGATGCCATCGGCCGGGACTGGCAGTGCGGGACGCTCCAGGTGGACCTGAACATGCCCGAGCGCCTCGGCGCCTATTACATCGATGAGCACAGCGCCAAGCGCACGCCGGTCATGCTGCACCGCGCGATGTTCGGCTCGCTGGAGCGCTTTTTCGCGATTCTGCTCGAGCACCACGCCGGGCGCCTGCCCGCCTGGCTGGCCCCGGTGCAGGCCGTCGTGATGAGTATTACCGACCGGCAGAACGAATACGTCAGCCGCGTGACGGAATCCCTGAAAAATCAGGGATTTCGGGTCGAGTCCGACTTGCGAAACGAGAAGGTCGGCTTTAAAATCCGCGAGCACACGCTCCAGCGTGTTCCGTATCTATTGGTTGCGGGCGACAAGGAAGTAGCCGCAAATTTACTTGCAGTGCGCACACGAAGCGGCAAGGACCTGGGCACGATGGTCCCGGAGACGTTCGCCGAACGACTCCGTGTCGAGCTCAAAAGCCGCGGGCGCGAGGTAGTGGAGGGATGACGAATCGCTAGTGCAACAAAGCGGGTCCGGCGCAACGAAGACATCAGCGCGCCGCAACTGCGTGTGATCGCGGCCGATGGGTCGCAGGCCGGAGTGATGTCCCGGTATGACGCCCTGCAGATGGCGTTGGCCGCGGAGCTGGACTTGGTTGAGGTATCGCCGACCGCTGAACCGCCGGTCGTGCGTATCATGGATTACGGGAAATTCCTGTTCGAGCAGAACAAGAAGGCCCACTCCGCCAAGCGCAAGCAGAAGCAGATTCAGGTTAAGGAAGTGAAGTTTCGTCCCGGCACGGGCGAGGCGGATTACCAGATCAAGGTGCGTAATCTGACGCGCTTCCTTGCCGAGGGTGATAAGGCCAAGGTGACCTTACGGTTCCGTGGCCGCGAGATGGTGCACCAGGACATCGGGCGCAAGCTCCTTGACCGGGTTTCAACTGACCTGGCCCCGCACGCGGTGGTCGAGCAGAACCCGCTCATGGAAGGCAAGCAGATGATCATGGTCTTTGCACCAAAAAAGAAGTAACGCTGGGTTCTTCGCGGCCGGTGAGGCCGGTGAGGAGGCAGTGTTCGCCCGCCAGCGGGTGCAGCGTGCACCTTGCGAACGGGGCTACACAATTAGGAGTCTACGTCGATGCCCAAGTTGAAGACCAACCGGGCCGCGGCCAAGCGCTTTCGCAAAACAGCGAAGGGCTTCAAAGGCTACGCGGCCAATCGTCGCCATAACCTCGGCCACAAGGCCCGCAAGGTTAAACGCCAGGCCCGCTCCGGCGGCTCGAGCCTCGTCGACCACACTGATGTGGGTCGTCTCGAGCAGCTTCTTCCCTATTCCAAGTAAGCGAGCAGCACCATGGCACGAGTTAAGCGTGGCGTGACGGCCGGGCGCCGTCACAAGAAGGTTCTTGGCAAAGCGAAGGGCTACTACAACGCCCGCCGCAAGGTCTATCGCGCCGCCAAGCAGGCCGTCATCAAGGCCGGGCAGTACGCCTACCGCGACCGGCGGCAGAACAAGCGCGAGTTCCGCGCTCTGTGGATCGCGCGCATCAACGCGGCGGCGCGCCTGTACGGGCTGTCCTACAGCCGCATCATCAACGGACTGAATAAGGCCGGCGTCGAGATCGACCGCAAGGTGCTCGCCGACATCGCCGTGCACGACACCGCGGCGTTTGGCGCGATCGCGCAGCAGGCAAAGACCGCCCTCGGTATCAGCTGAAGTTAGGGGCGGGTCTTGTCAGACCTGACGGCCCTTACCGGCCAGGCGCTCGCCGAGGTCGCCGCCTGCGGCGACCTCGCGGCGCTTGAAGACGCGCGCGTGCGCTGGCTGGGCAAGAAGGGCCGCATCACCGAGTTGCTGAAGGCCGCGGGCAAGCTCGTCGCGAGCGAGGGTCCCGAGGCGGTCACGCGCGTGCAGCAGGCGCGCACCGAGATCCACGCGGCGATCGAGGCGCGGCGCGCGGCCCTCGAGCCGCGCCGACACCGAGCAGCGGCTCAGCGCCGAGCGCATCGATGTGACGCTGCCGGGGCGCGGCGAGGCGCTTGGCGGCCTGCACCCGGTCACCCGGGCGCGCCTGCGCATCGAGACGCTGTTCCGGCGTGCCGGATTCGAGGTCGCCGCGGGTCCGGAGATCGAGGACGACTTCCACAACTTCGAGGCGCTCAACATCCCCGCCAATCATCCGGCGCGGGCGATGCACGACACCTTCTACTTCCCCGACGGACGGCTGCTGCGCACGCACACCTCGCCGGTGCAGATCCGCGCGCTCCAGGAGCACGGCGCGCCGCTCGCGATCATCGCCCCGGGCCGCGTCTACCGCTGCGACTCGGACATGACGCACTCGCCGATGTTCCATCAGCTCGAGGGTCTCGTGGTCGGTGAGAACGTGAGCTTCGCCAACATGAAGGCGGTACTGCACGGCTTCCTGCAGGCCTTCTTCGAGCGCGACCTGGCGATGCGGCTGCGGCCCTCGTACTTTCCCTTCACCGAGCCTTCGGCCGAAGTCGACATGTCCTGCGTGTTCTGCGCGGGCAAGGGCTGCCGCACCTGCAAGTTCACCGGGTGGCTCGAGATCTCCGGTTGCGGCATGGTGCACCCGAACGTGCTGCGCGCCAGCGGGGTCGATCCGGAACGCTTCACCGGCTACGCCTTCGGCGCAGGGATCGACCGGCTCGCGATGCTGCGTTACGGCGTCAACGACCTGCGGCTGTTCTTCGAGAACGACCTGCGCTTCCTCAGGCAGTTCCGGACCTTCAGCGCATGAAGCTTCCCTACGGCTGGCTGGCAGACTGGGTACGCCTGCCCTGGGGAGCGCCCGAGCTCGGCGCGCGCCTCACCATGGCCGGCTTTGAGCTTGAGTCGCTCGAGAGCGCAGCGCCTGGGTTCACCGGTGTGGTGGTGGCGGAAATCCTGAGCGCCGAGCCGCATCCGCAGGCCGACAAGCTGCAGGTGTGCCGCGTGAGCAGCGGCGCAGCCGCCCCGGTGCAGATCGTGTGCGGCGCGCCCAATGCGCGCGCGGGACTGAAGAGCGCGCTGGCCGAGATCGGCGCCACGCTCCCGGGTGAAGTCCACATCAAGGCGGCGCGACTGCGCGGCGTCGAGTCCCAGGGCATGCTCGCGTCCCCCAGGGAGCTGGGCCTGGCGGAGGGCGCCGAGCGGCATCCTCGAGCTGCCCGCCGATGCGCCCGTGGGCACGCCGCTGCGCGAGTATCTGGAGCTCGATGAGGCGGTGCTCGATCTGAACGTCACGCCCAACCGCGGCGATGCGATGTCGGTGCTCGGAATCGCGCGCGAGGTTGCCGCGCTCACGGGTGCTGCGCTCGCCGGACCTGCGATCAGCGCCACTGTGCCCGCACATCGCGAGCAACTCCCGGTGAGGCTCGAGGCGCCCGCGGGGTGCCCGCGCTTCGCCGGCTGCATCGTGCGCGGCATCGACAACCGCGCGGCGACGCCGCTGTGGATGCGCGAGCGACTGCGCCGCGCGGGCGTGCGTTCGATCAGCCCGGTGGTCGACGTCACCAACTACGTGATGCTCGAGCTCGGCCAGCCGATGCATGCCTACGATCTGGACAAGCTCCGCGGCGGCATCCGTGCGCGGCAGGCGCAGCCGGACGAGCGACTGACGCTGCTCGATGGCAAGGAACTGCGCACCGAGCCCGACATGCTCCTCATCGCCGACGAGGCGGGCGCGGTGGGTCTTGCCGGCATCATGGGCGGATTGCGTACCGCCGTGTCGGCCGAGACGCGCGACGTGTTCCTGGAGTCGGCGTTCTTTGCCCCCGAGGCGATTCTCGGGCGTGCCCGGCGGGTGGGCCTGGTGACGGATGCGAGCCAGCGGTTTGAGCGTGGCGTGGACCCGAGCGGCCAGGTGCGTGCGATCGAGCGCGCACTTGCGCTGCTGCAGCCCATCGCCGGCGGCGCCGCCGGTCCGGTCCAGCTCACCGAGTCGGTCAGCCACCTGCCGAAGCGCCCGCCCGTTGCGCTGCGCCGCGCGCAGTTGCGACGCCTGCTCGGGGTGGAGTTCCCCGCCGCGCGCGTGCTCGGTGCGCTGGAGGGACTGGGCATGCAGGTGACGACCACCGACAGCGGCTGGCGGGTGACTCCACCCGCACATCGCTTCGATATCGGCATCGAGGCGGATCTGATCGAGGAGGTCGCCAGGATCGTCGGCTTTGAGGCGATCCCGGAGACCGACGCCGCGGTGGCGCAATCCTTCAGGCGTCTGCCCGAAGAGCACGCCGCGGAGGGCGTGCTCCTCGAGGCGCTCGCAGCGCGCGGCTACCAGGAGGCGATCACGCTTGCCTTCGTGGATCCGGCGCTGCAGAGCGCGGCTGTTCCCGGAGCAACCGGGGCTCACGCTGGCGAACCCGATCGCGAGCGACCTGGGCGTGATGCGCGTGTCGCTGTGGCCGGGTCTGTTACGTGCGGCGCTCGAGAATCAGCGTCGTCAGCAGGACCGGGTGCGGCTCTTTGAGCACGGCACGCGCTTCATCCCGCAGGGCGCACAAACGCGTGAGGTCGACTCACTGGCCGGCATCGCCTGCGGCGCACGGCTGCCCGAGCAGTGGGGCGTTGGCAAGGAGGCGCGTGGTCCGGCCGATTTCTACGACGTCAAGAACGATGTGATGGGCCTTCTGACCGCTACCGGGGAGGGCGCGGCCTTCAGCTTCGAGGCGGCTGCACACCCGGCGCTGCATCCGGGGCGCTGCGCACGCGTGCTGCGCCGCGGTGAGCCGGTGGGCTGGCTCGGGGAACTGCATCCGGCCTTGCTCAAGTCGATGGATTTTACATATGCGCCGGTCCTGTTCGAGTTGGATCTGGCGGGCCTTGTGGTGCACCCGGTGCGCTACCAGGAGATCTCGCGCTATCCGCAGGTGCGGCGCGACCTCGCCGTGGTGCTCGATGAGGCCGTCACTTTAAGTGCCCTCACCGAGCGTGTAACCTTGGCGGCATCAAGCCTGCTGCGTGAACTCCGCGTTTTCGACGTTTATCGGGGCCCCGGCCTCGAACAAGGTCGAAAAAGCATTGCTTTAGGCTTGATTTTTCAGGATATTTCTCGCACTCTTACTGACGACGATGTGGAGCGTCTGATGGCCTCCGTGGTCGCGGATTTGCGTGAGAGCTTGAACGCAAGAATTCGAGAATAAAGAAATGGCCCTGACTAAAGCGGAGATGGCGGAAGCGTTGTTCAATCAACTCGGGCTCAACAAGCGAGAAGCGCGCGAGCTCGTGGATCTGTTCTTCGAGGAGGTTCGCGCGGCGCTGTCCGGCGGAGAGCAGGTGAAGCTCTCCGGCTTTGGCAACTTCGATCTGCGCGATAAGAACCAGCGTCCCGGTCGCAATCCAAAGACCGGCGAAGAGATCCCGATCAGTGCCCGCCGCGTCGTGACTTTTCGTCCAGGCCAGAAACTAAAGGCACGGGTCGAAGCGTATGTTGGAGCCAAAGAATAACGCGCAGCTGCCGGCGATTCCCGGCAAGCGCTACTTCACCATCGGAGAGGTGAGCGAGTTGTGTGGCGTGAAGCCGCATGTGCTGCGCTATTGGGAACAGGAATTTCCGCAGCTGAAGCCGGTAAAGCGGCGCGGCAACCGGCGCTACTACCAGCGTCAGGACGTGATCGTGATCCGCCAGATCCGCAGCCTGCTGTACGATCAGGGCTTCACGATCGGCGGCGCGCGTAACAAGTTGACGGGCGAGGAAGCGCGCACGGACGTCTCCCAGAGCCAGCAGATCGTCAAGCAGCTGCGCGTCGAACTCGAAGACCTGATGAAGATCCTGCGGCGCTGAAGCTGCCGCGCTGTCACCGGAAAATCGGCGTATGATCGGCGCCCGCGCGGACTTTCCCCGACCGCGCGTCGAAGCATCGAAAACACGGATCGGAGCGTGGCGCAGTCTGGTAGCGCACTTGCATGGGGTGCAAGGGGTCCCGAGTTCAAATCTCGGCGCTCCGACC
>CAVSFM010000008.1:0-97779 GCA_963727305.1 uncultured Pseudomonadota bacterium | reverse complement strand
GAGTGAGAAGTTGCCCTCGGTGGCCGCGTAGTATTCGAGGATCTGCGGAATGCGGAAGCGCTCCTGGAACGGCACCCACACTTCTGCGCGCAGGCCGTTGCCGCACGCGAGACGCAGTTGGTGCTGCGTCTCCTCCGGGCGCGACGGCGCATTCAGAAGATAGCGGCACAGCTCGCCGATGTACTGAAAGAGCGTGCAGCGCTCCGCCACCACGTCCTGCCAGAACGTGCTGGCCGAGAAGCGCTCGCGCAGCACGACCGTGCCGCCCCCGACCAGTGTTGCGCCGGCGGCGACCACCCCGCCGACGCTGTGATACAGCGGCAGGCAGTTGTACATGCGATCCGCCGGCGTGACGTCGATCAAGCCTGCGAACCAATGGCTCCACTGCATGAGGCGGTAGTGACTGACGTTGGCTGCCTTCGGCAGGCCCGTGGTACCGGAGGTGTAGATGCACAACGCCCGGTCGGAGAGCGTGGCGGCGCGATGCTTTAATCCATCGGGCGGACCGCCGCCCGCGAGGGCGGCGACCGCAAGATCCAGGCGCGGCAGTGTGTGCGCGCCCGCCCCGAGTGCCCAGCACTGTACCCCCGGGGCAAGCCGGCCGCGCACCGCCTCCAGGGCCGGTGCGAGCCTGGCGCTGGTGAGGACATTACGCGGGGCGACGGTATTGAGCGACTGCGCGAGCAGTTCCCCCGACAGGTTGGTGTTGATCAGTGCGACCGTCACGCCGAGGCGGCTCAAGCCGAGCCAGATCGCCAGATACTCGGGGCAGTTCTCCATGAACAGGCACACCACATCGCCGAACTCGAGCCGCTCCTGCACCGCCCAACGCGCAAACGCATGGCAGGCGCGGGCGAGCGCGCGGTAGGAGAGACTGCCCTGCCGGGAGACGAGCGCAGGGGCTTCCTGCAGGCGCTCCGCCAGTAGGTCGATCAGTATCGGCAGGGTGAGCGAGCGGTCCTGGTCAAGGCGGGCCGTGCGCTCGAGCGCGCGAACCCAGGCCTTGAGAGGCGATCGCTTGTTTTCGTCGCTTTGCACTGCCATCGTGCGGGGCGTTATGTGCACTTCGGGACGCCCCGTCAGCTGCTATGATGCAAATTACAATAGATGATCTTGCCCGGTGCGCGCCAGCGTTCTTGGCGTGATGTGCGACGATGAAACCTGAAACGATCGCCCTGCACGCGGGCTTCGACTCGGACCCGGCCACCAAGGCCGTGGCGGTGCCGATCTACCAGACGGTCGCGTACTCCTTCGACAGCGCAGCCCACGGCGCGGCGCTGTTTGACCTGGAGGTCGAAGGCTTCCGCTACACCCGCATCGGCAACCCCACGACGAGCATCCTCGAGCGCCGGGTCGCCGAGCTCGAGGGCGGGATCGATGCGCTCGCGGTGAGCTCCGGGCAAACGGCGCTTTACTTCACCGCGCTCAATCTCGCCGAGAGCGGCCAGAACCTGGTTTCCGTGCCCCAGCTCTACGGCACGACGCATACGCTGTTTGCACACCTCTTGCCGAAGTCCGGGATCAGCGTGCGCTTCGGCAAATCCGACCGCGCGGAAGATCTGGAAAGGCTGATTGACGAGAACACGCGCGGCCTCTTCTGCGAGATGGTCGGCAACCCCGCCGGCAACATCTGCGATCTCGAGGCGCTCGCCGCCGTGGCGCAGCGCGCCCGCATCCCGCTGATCGTCGACAACACCGTGCCGACGCCGATCCTCATCCGCCCCTTCGATTTCGGCGCCGACATCGTCGTGCATTCGCTCACCAAGTTCCTCGGCGGCCACGGCACGACGCTCGGGGGTGCGATCGTCGACAGCGGCCGCTTTCCGTGGCAGCAGGAAGCCGCGCGTTTTCCGGTGTTCAGCCAGCCCGATGAGTCCTACCACGGCCTGATCTACACCGAGCACTACGGCCAGAAGGCGTTTCTCGGGCGGGTGCGCAGCGTCTTCCAGAGGACGATCGGCGCGGTGATCTCACCGTTCAATGCGTTCCTCTTGCTGCAGGGCATCGAGACCGTGGCGCTGCGCGTGGAGCGGCACGTGGAGAATGCGAAGCGGGTCGCCGAGTTCCTGCGGGCGGATCCGCGCGTGGAATCCGTCAGCTACGCCGGTTTTCCCGATAATCCCTACTATCCGCTCGCGCAGAAGTACCTGAAGGGCCGCGCCTGCTCGCTCATGACGTTCGCGATCCGCGGCGGTGCCGATGCCGGTACGCGCTTCTACGATGCGCTGCGGCTCTTCAAGCGTCTCGTGAACTTCGGCGACGCCAAGTCGCTGGCCTGCCATCCGGCCTCGACCACCCACCGGCAGATGTCGCCCGAGGAGCAGAGGACCGCCGGGGTGGGACCGGAAACGATGCGGCTCAGCATCGGCATCGAGCACATCGACGACATCATCGAAGACCTGGATCAGGCGCTCGCCGCCGCCACGCGCGGCTCATGAGCGGCCGCGACCTCCCGGCGCCGCCCGCGGCGCTGTTTCCGGACCAAGACACCCGCACCCGGGTGGACGACCGGCTGACGCGGGCGCTGAACGAGGCGGGTGAGCGCGTCGGGCGCGGCAGCGTCATGCCGACGCTCGATCGGGCTGCGTTCCGGCGCGAGCTCGCGCAGTTCGACTTTGCCGCCCCCCGCGCACTCGACGAACTCCTCGACTGGACGATCGAGCGCCTGGAGCACGGCGTGGTGCACATGAACCACCCGCGCTACTTTGGCCTGTTCAACCCGGCCGCGAACTTCCCCTCGCAGTGCGCCGATCGCATCGCCGGCTCCTTCAATCCGCAGCTGGCGAGTTCCGGCTCATCCCCGGCGCCGGTGGAGATCGAGGCGCATGTCATCCGCGCCGTCGCGCGCCGCGCCGGGCTGCCCGAAGAGAGCGTGGGACATTTCACCACCTCGGGATCGGAAGCCAACTACACCGCGCTCCTGTGCGCGCTCACGCGCGCCTCGCCGCGTTTCGAGAGCGAGGGCGTGCGCGCCTTCGGCGCACCCGTGGCGATGTACACCTCGCGCGAATGCCAGCCGGCCTGGTTCAAGATCGTGCACCAGGCCGGCATCGGCCGCGATGCGCTGCGGCTGATCGGCACCGACGGGCAGGGGCGGCTCGATGCACGGGATCTTACCGCGCAGATCGCCGCCGACCGCGCGCGCGGTGTGGTGCCGGTGCTCATCTCGTCCACCGCCGGTACCACGGGGGCGGGGATGATCGATCCGCTCGCGGAGTGCGCGCGCATCGGGCGCGAGCACCAGGTGTGGCATCACGTCGATGCGGCCTGGGGCGGGGCGGCCCTGGCGTCCGAGCGGCTGCGCAAGCTCCTTACGGGCATTGAGCTGGCCGACTCGGTCACGATCGATGCGCACAAGTGGTTCGCGACCACGATGGGCTGCGGCATGTTCATCACCCGCGATCCGACGATCCTCAGCGACACGTTCAAGGTCGATGCGGCGTTCATGCCCTCATCGGTCAGCCAGCTGGATCCGTACCTGACCACCGTGCAGTGGTCGCGTCGCTTCCTCGGGACTGCGGCTGTTCCTGTCGCTCGCGGCGGCGGGCTGGCAGGGGTACGGCGTGCACGTGGAGCGCGCGGTCGAAGTAGCCGCGTTAGCGCGCGAGCGGCTCGCGGCGCGCGGCTGGGGCGTGGCGAACGATTCCCAGCTGGCCGTCCTGTGTGTGACGCCGCCGGCCGGTTACCCGCCCATCCGCGACATTGTGAAGCGCGTGCTCGCTTCCGGCCGCGCCTGGGTGGCCGTGAGCAGGACCGAAGGACGCGAGGTCATCCGCATCTGCGTGACCCACGGGGAGACCTCAGTCGAGGACGTCGAAGAGCTCGTCGAAGCCCTCGAAGCTAGGGCTTAAGCGCGAGCAGGCGCGCGAGCAGCGCCTCGATCGAGGTGACGGAGCGGAAGTTCTCCGGCGTGATCTCGTTCTGCGGAATGCTGAGATCGAACTCGCCCTCGACGGCGAGCATCAGGTTCACCATCTTGATGGAGCTCATCCCGAGCTCGCTCAGGCGCGCATCCACCGGCAGGCTGTGCGCGTCCGCCTTGTTCAGAATCTGCCCGATGAGCGTCAGCAGGCGCGCGCGCAGGACGGGAACCGAAGGGTTGGCGGAAATATCGTTCATCGCTTTGCGGCCCATGATACCGGCTCGGTCGCGCGCGCTGTGTTGCGAGCCTCGGTAATCACGGCGAGCCAGTTGCGGTAGAGCGCCAGCGCCGAGGGCTGCCAGGTGTTCGCCAGCGCCGCCGCCACGGCGGCGAACGGAAACTGCTCGAGCCGGTTCGGATTGCGGTCCGCGAGCGCTTCATCCCGGAAGGCTTCGAGCCGGCGGGTCAGTTCCGGCGACAGATAGCCGACCGGCAGCGTCGGATAGTTCGGCTGCGTGCCGCTCAGGTAGCGGCCGACGTCACGCCGATATTCCTTAAGCAGCGTCGTGCCTTCGTACTCCGGGTGCCCCTGGAAGAAGAGCAGCAGGCTTCCGTGCTGCCGCACGAACGTATCCGCGCCCCCGACGGCGGACCAGCTGAGGAGGGTGTAGCCCGCCTCACGCAGGGCCTCGGGCGGCAGCTCATTCCAGCGCGAGTGCGGCATGAAGAAGGGGGTTGCGGTGCCGCGCATCAGGGCATGCCCGGCGAGCGTGGCATGTTCGTAAACTCCGCAGCGCTTCTCGGGCAGGCGCTGGCGCTGGATGCCATCGAGGGTTTCGACCGCCGCGTGCGCGGCAAGACACGACCAGATGCTGGCTACGGTGTGGTCGCGCGCGAAATCGAGCAGCTCACCGAAACGGTGCCAGTAGGGTTCGTCGGTAAGCCGCGGGGCGCGCGGCTCGGTCCCGGTCACGATGAGTGCATCGAGCGGCTCCGCCAGCAGCTCATCGATCGGCCAGTAGCTGTGGCCGATGCGCTCGAGGGCCTCCGGACCCCGGGGAAGCTCCGGAAACGAGGACAGCCGCACGTCGATCGCCGTAGCTGCCCGCGGCCGCGGTGAGCAGCCCGCAAAACTGTGCTTCGGTCGACTGGAGCGCCGCATCGGGCATGTTATTGATAAGTCCAATACGGACAGCCGAGCCTGCGCCCGGATGCCCCACGATGGTGCGGGGTCCCGGAGGCTGCGTCCTGCGGGGTTCAAGGGTTACAGGCATGATATTTCACTTATTTTTAGCCGTTTTCTTTTGTGACGGCCTGCGAAGGTCGTCACAAGATCCTGATGTATCATGGATTAGTCAGATTACCGTCTGGCCAGAAGGAAAACTAATCCGGGGGTCTCGTTAATGGAAGCGCAACTAATCGGCGGGACGCCCACCGGCGTGGCGGATGCGGTCGTCGGCGATCTGGCGGCGCGCGCCAAGGTCGTGGCCGCTGTCGCGGCGACCCATGCTTTGGATGTCGATGCCAACGCCCGCTTTCCGGCGGAGTCGTTCGCCGCCGCCAAGGCGCAGAGACTTCTCGGGATCATGGTCCCCAAGGCCTTCGGCGGCGAGGGCGCGAGCATCGCCGACGTCGCCGACGTCTGCTACCAGCTCGGCCAGTCGTGCGCCTCGACCGGCATGATCTATGCGATGCATCAGATCAAGATCGCCTGCATCGTGCGGCACATGGGCGCCAACGCGTCCCTGCAGCATCTGCTGCGGCGACTGTGCGCCGAGCAGCTGCTGCTCGCTTCCTCGACCACTGAGGGGCAGGGCGGCGGCAATGTGCGCTCGAGCGAGGCGCCCATCGAGCCGCTCGAGGGCGGCCGCATCAGTCTCGAGCGCAAGGCGAGCGTCATCTCCTATGGCGCCTACGCCGACGGGGTCGTGACGACCGCGCGGCGCGCGTCCGATGCGAATGCGTCCGATCAGGTCCTCGTCGCGCTGCTCAAGAGCGACTACACGCTGACGAAGCTGCAGGGCTGGAATGCGCTCGGCATGCGCGGCACCTGCAGCGAAGGCTACATGCTGAAGGCGAACGCGGCGGCCGACCAGGTGCTGCCGGAACCCTACGAGACGATCCACGCGCGCACCATGGTGCCCTCGGCGCACCTGCTGTGGGGTTCGGTGTGGACCGGCATCGCCGCGAGCGCCACCGCCCGGGCGCAGGCCTTCGTGCGCAACGCCATGCGCCACAGCAACGGTCAGCTGCCCCCGGGCGCCCCGCAGTTCACCAAGGCGATGTCGACCCTGCGCACGCTGCGCGGCATGCTCACCAGCTCGCTGCGTCGCTATCAGCAGGTGATGGATGACCCGCAGGCCATGGCGGGGCTGGAATTTCAGACCATGATCACGCTGACCAAGGTCGAGGCTTCCGAGCTCGCCGCGGCCACCGTGATGAGCGCGATGCGCGCCACGGGACTTGCCGGCTACCGCAACGATGGCGATTACACCCTCGGGCGTCATCTGCGCGACATCCTGTCCTCGCCGATCATGATCAACAACGACCGTATCCTTGCGAACCTGGCGACGCCTGCGCTGATGAGCGCGATACCGACGTCGCTGCGCGAGTAACTGCAATCCTTAAGGCGTACCTCAACCGCCCGACTACCGGAGCCGAGCGACGATGACTGCTTCTTCTGCCGAAACCGCTACGCACGATCCGCTCGCCGCCATTGCGGGGGCTCTGTTCCGCGACATGGGCGTCGATGGCGTGTATGCGCGCAGCGCCCTCTACGAGGGTGTGATCGAGCGGCTCGCCGCCTTCATTTCGGCGCAGCGCGACCCGCGTGCCGAGGTGCTGCGCTTCCCGCCGGTGATGAGCCGCAAGCAGCTGGAGAAGTCCGGCTACCTCGAGAGCTTTCCGAACCTGCTCGGCTGCGTATGCGCGCTGCACGGGACGGAGGCGCAGATCCGCAGCGCCGCCGACCGCTACAAGGAGGGGGGCGACTGGACCAGTTCGCTGGCGGCGGCCGATCTGGTGCTCTCACCGGCGGCCTGCTACCCGGTATACCCGCTGGTGGCCAGCCGCGGCAGCATCCCGGCCGGCGGCCTGATCTTTGACGTCGCGGCGGACTGCTTCCGTCGCGAACCGTCGCGCTCCCTGGATCGGCTGCAGTCCTTCCGCATGCGGGAGTTCGTGCGCATCGGCTCGCCCGAGGAGATCCGCTCGTTCCGCGAGGGCTGGATGACGCATGCCAAGGGTCTCGCCGATCAGCTGGCACTGCCCTACACGCTGGATGTCGCCAGTGACCCCTTCTTCGGCCGGGTCGGGCAGATGATGGCGGTGAGCCAGGTACAGAACTCGCTGAAGTTCGAGCTGCTCATTCCCTATTACCCGGGCGCGAAGCCCACCGCCTGCATGAGCTTCAACTATCACCAGGCGCATTTCGGCGAAGTGTGGGGGCTGCACAACGAGCGCCACGAGCACGCGCACACCGGCTGCGTCGCCTTCGGCATGGACCGCCTGGCCGTCGCGCTGTTTGCCAACCATGGCGTGGACCTGGCGCGCTGGCCGGCCATCGTCCGCCGCGCGCTCGGCCTTGTGAGCGCCCGCGGCCGCGACTGATATGGCGTGCACTGCCGAAGCGCTTTGGTAACTGGCATACGATCTACACCCGCATGAATCGCTGGGCCAAGGCCGGCGTGCTGGATCGGCTGTTTGCGGAGTTGCAGCGCGAGCAGCTCATCCGCATCAAGATCGAAGCGGTCAGTCTGGACAGTACGATCGTCAAAGTTCATCCGGATGGCACCGGTGCTCTAAAAAAAACGGCCCTCAAGCCATCGGCAAATCCCGCGGCGGCTGGAGTACCAAAATTCATATGGTTGCCGCGAGTGCTCGATGCGCCATAGGGTTCTCACTCTCGCCCGGGCAAGCCGGCGATGCTCCGGAGGGCCGGGAGTTGTTGCGCTCGATCCCGCAAGCTGCCCGTGTCCTGCCACCTGCTCATGGACTGCGCGTATGAAGGCAACGAAACGCGACAACTCGCGCTCGATCTGGGCTTCATTCCCAGTCGTGCCGCCGCAATCCGCAGCGCGTCGAGCCCTGGAGACTCAAGAAAGCGCTAGTACCGACGTCGCAATGAGATCGAGCGGCTGTTCCGAAGGCTCAAAGGCTTTCGCCGCATCTTCAGCCGCTTCGACAAGCTCATGCCTCTGATGCGCGCGCCAAGCGGTTTCTTGACACGCTGGCCGCACTCAATCCTCCCAGTGCGCTGTCCCTGAGCGCCGCCGAGCGGCGCAACGCGCTCAAGCACCTGCTGAGTTTCTCCGGGCAGTCGGAGGCGGTCGGAGCGTGGAAGATGACGTCATCCCGGGACCGGCCGGACCGATCGCATTTCGCCGCTACGACCCGATCGGATCGCATGCCCGGTGAGGCACTTCCCGGGCTGATCTACTTTCACGGCGGCGGGCTTGTTGCGGGCAGCATCGAAACCCACGACGCGATCGCGTCGCGCCCTGACGAATGCGAGCGGTTGCCGCGTGCTTTTCGATCGACTATCGCCTGGGGCCGGAACACCGCTTCCCGGCGGCCGTCGATGATGGTTACGCGGCGACGGCATGGATCGCCGCAAACTGCCAACGCTTTGGGCGTCGATTCGCAGCGGCTGGGGATATGCGGGGACTCGGCCGGCGCGACGCTGGCGGCGGTGGTGTGCCAGATGTGGCGCGCACGCGAGGCTACCGGCACTGGCCTTTCAGTTCCTGCTCTGCCCGATTACGGACTTTTCGCAGCGAGAGCGACTCGCGCCGGGAGCTCGCGCAGGGTTACCTCGTCGACCGCGATACCCTGGAACACGATCTCAAGTACTACCTGGGACCCGGGGACGATCCGGCAGACCCGCGCATTTCGCCGCTCCGCGCAGAGGATCTGCAGGGCCTTCCGCCGACCGTGATCCATACCGCCGAATACGATCCGCTGCGTGATGAGGGGCGGGCCTACGCCGAGCAACTTGAGGCCGCGGGCGTCAGAACCCTTTACCGCTGCCATCCCGGTATGATTCACCTGTTCTACGGCATGCGCGGGCTTATCCCGTACGCTGGCGACGCCTTTGCGCAGATGGGCGCAGACATTCGCAGTCTGCTTGAGGCCGCCTGAGCCGCAAGAGGGATAGAGGAATGACCGAACGCTCGCAGGTTGAACAGCTGGTCAAGGAGTTGCACGCGGCCCGTCTGGCCGGGGACCTCGAGCGGCTGTGCCGGGTCTTACGCACCCGATGCGCGGCTGCGGATTGCGGGCTCAAGCGACGGCAAGCCCATCGCGATTGACGCAAGTCGCATCAGCAACATCCGTCCGTGGCTGTCGATACTGGTGAAGACTTTCCGCCTAGCCGCTACGAGCTGCTGTCGCTGACGATCGAGGGGCGCACGCGCTGCAGCCCATTGGCGCGTGGACATCGAATCCAAGATCACGGGCATCAGCATCCCGACCGAGCTCGTCGATCTGATCGAAGTACGCAACGGCCAGATAAACTCGCAGATCGAGTTCTTCGTTCCCATCTAGACGCGCGTTGGTGCGGCTACACTGATGCACTCGCCAATTCGGCCTTCCACCCCAGAGGATGCTGCGGCAATCACGCGCCTACTCACTGAGGCCGGGCTGCAACCGAACAGCCGCCCCCAGGATCTGTGGTGGAAGTACTGGCAGCCGCGTGCCGACTGGCCGGGGCCGCGCTCGTTTGTGCTGACGCGCGGGGACGAACTGATCGCGCACGCGGCTATCGTGCCCGGCTGGTGCCACTATCAGAGCCAACGCATGAGCGTAATCCACGTCGTTGACTGGGCCGCGCGCGGCGGCGTACCCGGGGCCGGCGCGATGCTGATGAAGCACATGGGGCACCAAGCACAGGCACTGCTGGCGATCGGCGGCAGCATGCGTACCCGGGAGGTACTGCCTTATCTTGGCTTCCGTGCTGCGGGCACGGCGACCGGCTACGTGCGCTCGCTCGGACCGCATCGATTCCTGCGGGTCGTCCGGTCGCGTAACTGGCGCCTCGTGCCGCGGCTGCTGCGCAGCGCCCTTTGGTCGGCATATACACCCGTGGTGGGGAAGCGTGGCTGGAGCGCGCGCGAGATACAGCGCGAAGCGGTAGACAGCGTCGCGGAGGTACTGCCCCGGCCCGAGACTGATGGTTCCAACGTGCTCGACCGCAGCACCGGGCAGCTGCAGTACATGCTCGAGTGCCCCATACTCCCCATTCGCCTGTTCGGGGTCGAAAGGGGTGGCCACCTCGGCGGGTATTTTCTTCTCGCCTATGCGCCCGGACAGGTGCGGATCGCCGATTGCTGGATGGAGTCCAGGGCACGAGTCGACTGGCAGGCCATGCTGATATGCGCCGTGGAGCAGGCGCGTCTGGACCCCGGCAGCGCCGAGGTCGCCGTCATTGCCAGTGACCCGGCCTTTTCCGCTGCCCTGACAAGCTGCGGTTTTCATCCGCGCTTCGGTTTGCCCGTGCAGCTGCGGCTGCCCAATGGTGGCGCGGTTCCCGCCTTCCCACTCGGCGTGCGCATGCTGGACAATGACGCGGCATATTATTACGAGGCCGCAAGCATTCTGTGGGCGTGAAGCCCGTCTAGATGTCTGTACTGCATCCATCTGACGGCGCCGAACAGCGTGCACGAGTGCTCTCACACGTGCCCGCGCTCGACGGCGTGCGTGGCGTAGCTATCGTCTGGGTGGTGTTTCACAACTGCACCGACCGGGTCAGCGGCGCCTCGCACGGAGTGGCCTATGTGCTAATGGTCTTTGCGCACACCGGCTGGGTGGGAGTGCAGTTGTTCTTTGCGCTATCAGGATTTCTCATTACAAGTGGTTTGCTTGCGACACAGGGACTACCGCACTACTTTCGCAACTTCTACGCCAAGCGCGCGCTGCGCATCATGCCGCTTTACTATGCGGTGCTGCTCGCGCTGCTAGTGGTCTGGCCGTTGTTCGACTCGGCAACGTTGCTAAAGAACGCGCCGCAGGCACCACTGTGGCTGTTCGTCGCAAACTACGCACAGGCGCTTCCCTACGGCTTCGCCCACTTCTGGTCCCTGGCCGTCGAGGAGCAGTTCTATCTTGTCTGGCCCCTGGTGGTGGCCTGGCTGGCACCGCGCCGCCTCTTGGGCGTCTGCGCTGGCGTCGCCCTCGGCGCACTGGCACTCAGGGTGGTTCTTGCGTTGCACGGTGCGAACCCTTGGAGCATCTATTCCAATACCGCTTGCCGCATGGATGCGCTGGCGCTCGGTGGTGCGGGAGCATGTCTGCTGCGCCTGCCCGCGCCTCGCGCATGGTTTGTACGGAACCTGGGGAGCATTTCCCTGCTGACCGCGCTGCTGTTCGCAGCCGGGATTCCGGCGACACATGTGTACAGCACCTCCGCTCTCGCCGGTCAGACCGCCGGCTATCTGGTGCTGGCGCTGTGCGCGGCGTTGTTTGTCACGGCGCTGAGCATTCCGGAGGCGAGCAAGGCGCGTGCGCCTCGCAGACTGCTCGCGGCTGCCCCGCTGCGCTCCTTGGGCCTCTACAGCTATGCGATTTACGTCTTTCATAATCTCCTGCACCGGCTTTGGGGGGACCCTTGGTTGGTGGCACGCTACGGTCCGCGGCCGACGGCGGGCGTCGTGCTGCTCTATGCGCTTGCGATATTGGGTGCGAGCTACCTGCTGGCTTTCTGCAGCTACCAGCTGCTGGAAAAACGCTTCCTCGCCCTGAAGCGGTGGTTTGAGCAGCGGCCCCCGCTGCACGCAACGCATGTCTGAGCGACCGCTTGCAACGGCCGGCGCGGATACCGACGCGATGTCAGGTACGAGCGGGCCGTCGCGTTTGCGCGTGGGATTGCTGCTGTGTCCCGAGCAAATGCTGCGCAGCGAGGTGTGTATCCGCCACAGTCTCCAGGAGGCCGAGTTCGTTGAGCTCGTCATTGTGGCTGTGCCAAGCACGCAGGGCACTTCGCTCCCCCAGGGCTGGCCAGTGCTCACCATGCATCGGGCCGCGGACAGGCACATCGCTGGTTCTGCGACGCCGCGAGAGGAACTTTGCGAGGTCGAGCCGCACACGCTGGCCGGGCTGGGGCTCGATGTCGTGATCGTCTTACATGCGTTCGAGGGTCTCGCGCTTTACGCGCAGGTGGCTCGTCTCGGCGTGTGGTGGTTCGCCGCATCTTCGTCGGATCGTTCACTGGACAACCACCGCATTCTTCTGTGTTCCGCCCTAAACGGGCTCCCGGTGCGCGAGATACTCTGGTGTAGTGACGCACAGGCGACATACGCGCTGGACTATGCGTCCGCGCGCACTCTCTCCAGCATTTCCGTCGCGAGGAACCGTGAAGCGCTGGTGCCAGTGCGCCGCGATCTGCTGCGAGCGGCCCTGCGTCGTGCCAGTGCGACCGGCGGCACGGCCGCACCGTGCCGCACCTATCCGGAGATCACTGAGCCGGCGAGCTTACAGCTGGCAGGCGCAGACGCGGTGGGCTTGTCGTGGGACATCACACGCACCGCGGTCCGAAAGCTCTATCGACGCCTGCGCCCGGCCCCATGGAAGGAGCAGTACAGCGTGGGCCTGCGCCGACGGGTCCACCCGGACGGTTTTGATGCCACGGAGGGCTACACGTGGCTACCGCTGCGGCCGGATAGCTGGCTGGCTGATCCCTTTCTTGCCACACACGAGGGCTGCGACTATCTATTCATGGAGCAGATGGTCGAGGCGCAGCGGCGTGCGCGCATCGTCTGCACCGAGATCGACTCCACGGGTCGTGCCAGTGCAATCGAGCCGGTACTCGAGCGGCCGTATCACCTCTCATACCCGCATGTGTTCGTGCACCAGGACGATTTCTACATGATCCCAGAATCCGGAGACGCCGGCAGGGTCGAGCTTTACCGCGCCCGCTCGTTTCCTCAGACGTGGGAGCTGGTCCGCGTGCTCTATGAGGGACCAGCCTTCGATACTTCGGTCCACTACGATGGCGATCAGTTCTGGTTTTTTACCTCGATCATTGCTGACGCCGCCGCCCTGGCCTCGCAGTTGCTGCTGTTTCGCGCGGAGCGGCTCGACGGTGACTGGATCGCACATCCACACAATCCCATCTGCGCTGACGTGCGCTTTGCGCGCGGCGCCGGGCGCATCTTTCGCAGCGGCTCACGATTGCTGCGCCCGGCCCAGGACGGTAGCATCAGCTACGGCGGTTCGATGAGTTTCCGCTCGATCGAGGTGCTGACCGAATCCGCGTACCGCGAGTCTCCGGTGGTAGCGGTGACCCTCGAACGTGCTGCAATGGTCGGGCCACATACCTACGATCGAAGCGCGCTGCACGAGGTCATAGACGGCCGCTTTATCGTTCCCCGCGAGGGGCCGCCCGTCCCGTTGCGAGCCCGATACGGCTGAAGGCAATAGCGCGTGTCGAACTCGCTGGTCAGTGTCATCGTGCCCACGTACAACCGCGCCTACTGCCTGCCGCAGGCCGTCGAGTCGGTGCTGGCGCAGTCGCACGCGGATCTCGAGATCGTGCTGGTCGATGACGGCTCGACCGATGCTACCCGCGACGTGGTTCAGAGTCACTGGTCTCAGGAGGCCAGGGTCCGCTATCTGCATCAGCCGAACCGCGGAGTCTCCGCCGCGCGCAATCTTGGTCTGCGCGCCGCACGTGGCGAATATCTGGCGCTGCTGGACTCCGATGACACCTGGCTGCCGTGGAAGCTCGAAGCGCAGCTGGCGTGCCTGCGCGCGCTTCCTCACGTAGGGATGATATGGACCGACATGGAAGCCATTGACCCCGACGGTAAGGTTCTGCAGCCGCGGTTTCTGCGCCACATGTATCTCGCGTATCGCTGGTTCTCCCCCGAGCAGCTCTTTGCAGTGCAGCAACCCTTATCCGGGCTCATGACCGAAGTGCCGCGGACGCTCGCCCATGACGCCATCGTGCGCAGCGGTGACATTTTTTCGCCCATGCTCATGGGCAACCTGGTGCACACCTCGACGGTCTTGATGCGGCGCTCGCGCTACGAGCAGGTAGGCTTGTTTGACGAGTCGATGAGGACCGGCGAGGACTACGATTTCCACCTGCGCACCTGCCGCGCGGGACCGGTTGCACTGCTGGATGTGGCAGCGATCCGCTATCAGTGCGGCCGTTCCGATCAGCTCAGCCGCAGCGAGCTCATGATGGAGATCGCGCAAAATTTCCTGCGTACGGTCGAGCGGACCCTGGAGACGGACCGTTCCCGGGTTACGTTACCGCCATGGATGCTGACGCGCTCTCTGGCTGACGGGCATCTGTGGTTGGGCGAGACCGCATTCAATGTCGGCAACCTTACCCGAGCCAGGACGCACTTCCGGGCCAGTCTGCATTTATACCCGTGGCGCAGCAGAGCGGTCCTTCTTTTTTGCACCGCCATGATTCCGCCACGGCTGGCCCAGCCGATGCTGCGGTTTTTGCGAGCGGTAAAGCGCAGGCTTCGCGGCTGACGGTTCTTAAAACCCGCAAACCCGGCGTCTGGCATACTTGAGAGGGCGGAAATAGGGATATCTGCGTAAGGGCTGTCGCTTAGCCCCAGGTAGAATGAACACGGTGGATCAAAGCCGGCCGCGTTGGCGTTCGGCACGCAGATATCCGATATAGTTCAGCAGCTTCCGGATAGACAGAAGAACAAATGGCGGCCAACGGAAACGGCACCCGAAACGCCTCGATATCGGTGAACCTCGTACCGCTGCCGGCGCTCGAAGAGCTCGCCGCTGAATGGCGTGATCTGGAGTCACGTGGCGTTGGATCGTTTTTCACCAGCTGGTCCTGGATCGGTCTGTGGATCCGACTGCTTAACAACGCCGCCGACCTGCGTTTGATTCGGGCCGCCTTAGGGCGGCAGACGGTGGGGCTTGGCGTGCTAGCGGTGTGCGCAGAGCATCGCAACCGCGTGATCTTCTCTAAGACGCTGCGACTGCACGCTACTGGCAGCCCGGATTTCGACATTCTGGCGATCGAATGTAATGGATTCTTGGTTGCGCGCGGCGCGGAGGAGATGGTCAGTTTAGCGATGCTGAACTATCTCACCGCCTGCGAGAGAAATTGGGACGAGCTGGTCCTCGATGGACTGTGGGGCACTCCGGAATGGCCCGTACACCCCTCCGGCGTACGACCGCGCGTCAAGCGCTACGCGAATCACTACGTGAGGCTGGCTGCGGTCCGTCAGGCTCAGGGCGGCTACCTGAGCCTGCTCGGCGCAAAAACCCGCGCGCGAATTCGCCGCAGCTTCAAAGAGTACGGAACTGTGGGGCCCTTGGCCCTGCACGTGGCAGCGGACAAGACCCAGGCACTGGAGTTTTTCGATGGCCTGAAGACCCTGCACCAGAGCTACTGGATCAGCCGCGGGAAGCCGGGGGCGTTCGCGAACCCATTCTTCGAGCGCTTCCACCGGCAACTGGTGGACGAAGCCTTTAATCGGGGCGAGATCCAGATGCTGGCCATGGAGGCCGGCGGCCGCCGACTGGGATACATCTACAATTTCATCTACCAGGGACGCATCTATAACTATCAGTCAGGGCTCGATTACGCGATCTGCGAGAAACACAACCGTCCGGGACTGGTCGCGCACGCATATGCGATCGAGTTCAGTGCCCGCTCCGGCCACGATATCTATGATTTCCTCGGCGGTGACGCCGAATACAAGCAGGCGCTCGGCACCGACGTCGCAGTAATGTCATGGATTGTGTTACAGCGGGATCGATTGAGATTTCGGGTCGAGTCGGCCATGCGCGGCATTCGCGACCGCCTGCGCCACTCGCGCCAGGAAAACAGTCCGCCACCTGCGGCCTGAGCCTCAGGCTTCCGGTTTCGGACGCAGATCGTCGGCGAAAGGGTTGTATGCACGCCAGTGATGGCGCTGCCGTCAATTGGACCTCGCCCGCGTTTGCGGCGGCGTTCCTGGCGCTGGGGGCCGTTACTGGATCGTCTTGTTGCCGATGTTCGACAGCGCGCTCCGCGAGCCGTCACTCGCGTACGCGACGACTCCGAAGTACCAGGTGCCGGAGGACAGGTTGGACACGATGTAGCTGGTCACGGTCGGATTGGCGACGTCTACCACCGTGTTCATCGCGTTTGCGGAAGTACCGTAGTAGACCTTGTACCCGGCCAGGTCGTTCAGAGCCGTGCCGTTGGTATTCTGCGTTACGGCGGTCCAGTTCAGGCTGGCCGTGCCATTGGAGACTTCGTTGACGGTGATGCTGAAGGCGGGCAAGGAGGCGCTCGCGGAGCCATTGCTCGCGCTGATCACGATGCCCGAGTACGTCCCGGCATTGGCCGCGCCAGGCGTGCCGGTGAGCGCACCGTTCGTGGTGTTGAAGCTGGCCCACGACGGTTTGTTGGTGATGCTGAAGGTGAGGGTGCTACCGCTGTCAGACGCCGTCGGGACGAAGTTGTAGGCCGAGCCCACGTTCACGGAGGCGGGCGGTACGCCCGAGATCGTCGGAGTCGCTGCAGCCACGACAATCGAGAATGCCTGCAGAGCACTCGTTTGCGAGGCGGCCGAGACGCTGATGACGATGTTCGCGTAGGTGCCGACCTGGGATGCGGAAGGCGTGCCCGTCAGCGCGCCGGTGCTGGTGCTGAAAGTCCCCCAAGCGGGCTTGTTCTGGATGGAGAACGCCAGTGTCGTGCCCGCGGGTCCGGTGGCGGTCGGCTGGAAAGTGTACGGCTTGCCCGCGGTCACTTGGGTGGGCGGGTTGCCGGAGATCTTCAGCGGTGCCGTAACCTGGATGGCGAAGGCCGGCAACGCCACTGACTGGGAGCCGTCGCTCACGCTGATGACGATGTTCGAGTAGGTGCCCGCCTGAGTGGCGCTCGGGGTTCCGCCAGAAGCCCTGTGGCGCCACTGAAGGTCGCCCAAGCCGGGCGGTTCTGAATCGAGAAAGTAAGCAAGCTGCCCGCAGACGCGCTCGTCGTGGGGACGAACGAGTAGCTCTGCCCGGCTACCACCTGTGTTGCGGGGCTGCCGGAGATCCTGAGCGGCGCGACGACCTTAACGCTGAACGGCGCCAGCGAGGCTGTCTGCGAGCCGTCGCTCACGCTGATGACGACGCCCGCATAGGTGCCGGCCTGTGCGGAGGTCGGCGTGCCGATGAGCGCCCCGGTGCTGGTGCTGAAGGTCGCCCAGGCAGGCTGGTTCTGGATGCTGAAGGTCAGCGGCTTGCCGGCCGGGTCGGAGGCCTGCGGGGTGAAGGTGTAAAGCGAGCCGGCCGTCACCGAGGTGGGTGGCGTGCCGATGATGGTCGGTGGGCTGCTACTCGTCGGCGCGGTGACGGTAATGTTGAAGGCGGCCAGCGTTGCAGTCTGAATGCCGTCGGTCGCGCTGATGACGATGTTCGAGAACGTACCGGCTTGGGCGGGCGTTCCGGACAGTTGCCCGGTGGTCGAATCGAAGTTGGTCCAAGTCGGCTGGTTCTGCACCGAGAAGGTCAGTGCCGTACCAGGCGTCGCATTGCTCGACGGCTGGAAGGCGTAGGGCTGCCCGACCAGGGCAGAGGTGGACGGCGAGCCGGAGAGCTGCAGCGCATTGACGACGGTGATCGAGAACGCCGGCAGCGTCGCGGTGGACTGACCGTCCGTCACGCTGATCTGGATGCTGGCCACGGTACCGATGTCCGAAGCCGCCGGCGTGCCCGTCAGCTGTCCGCTGGAGCTGTCGAAACTCGCCCAGCTCGGCAGGTTGACGATCGCAAACGTGAGCGCGCTGCCGTCACCACCGGAGGCGCTGGGCGAGAAGGAGTACGCCTGCCCGACGCTGACGCTGGCGGCGGGGGTTCCGGAAATCGTCGGCGCATTAAGCGGAGGTGTCCCGTCGCCGGGGGAGCCGACGCCGGAGGCCGCGGAGTTGGGACCGCCATTGACACCGACTGAGCCGCACGCGGCGAGCAATAGCACAAGGGCGAGGCCGAGCGCTGAAGAGCGCCAGCGCCACGGTCCGTTTGCCAGAATATGAAAACCGCGAGTCATACCTTGCAACCCCGCCAGGCGGCGTTTCCCCAAAGTGCAAGGGCAAAGAGAGACCGACGACTAATGTCGGCGACGCAGGAGTGAGTTGCGTCGTCGGCAACCCCGCTATCTCAAGTAGACAAGCGACCCAAGCAGCTTGAGACCGGAGGCTTTGCGTCCCCACCTTGCGGTGGGTTTGCCCTTGACGCGCAGTAGACCCCGTGTTGTTGGTACAGGGCAATATGTCTGCGCGCGCAGACACGCGCGCGACATAACTTCGCATGAAGCTTCGGGAAACCGAAACTCGGAGTCAGCGAAAGGGAAAGAAAGGAAAAGGCGGAAAAGAACTCCCGCCCTCAGAAGTCACGCCATTTAACAGTCTCGGAAGTTTGAACTGCGAGTTGTTCTTCGCTATTCCGATTTAGGATTTAGCCTTAAGTGGGGAGCGCTACTTCTTGTTTTTTCTCCGACGTGCCGCGGCTGCGGCGAGCGCGCCGGCAGCAAGCACACCAAGTGTCCCGGGCTCTGGTACCACACCCCCGCCTCCGGGCGCCGGCGGGCAGAAGGACGGCACGAGCTTGCAGCTTGAGCCTGCGTGGGCCGGCGTCGCTCCAAGAGACAACGCGCCGACTGTCATAACCACTGCCAAAATAATCTTGCGCACCGTGCACTCCCGGGTTCGGAATGACCCATACGCTGCAAGTACCGGACCAGAACTGTTAATCCCTTGTTCTTCAGCCCTTCAGGAGGAGAACGTGCTTCGGACCTGACAGCGCCGCTGTAAAGACTTTCGACATGCCTGCACCGGCGAAGCGCGACCGTGGCATTATAAACTACTTAAAAAACAATAGACTACGAGTCTGAGTTGAACATCGCACGGATGAGATCTGCCGACGTGCACCGCGTCACATTTCTGCTGATGTCTGAGATTGGCGACAGCGCTTGAGATACCATCCCCAGACTCAGGGAAGGCCATAGAAAACAGGCGTCTCAGCGCCCGCCACACAGCGGACCAACGACGGCACGTATTGTGAGTCTCCTAGTGGCCGCATTGAGCCGAGGTACAGGGGCCCTTGGCAATTAGGTTTTCGTGCCCCTCACCGTGTACGGCGTGGTCGTACTGATTTTCGCTTACGCGGCTGGCGATACCGAAACGCCACAGATGGCGGGAGGAGCGTAAATCATACCGACGTGCGGCTCGTCACATTCCAGTCCGGGGTCGACCGCTCCGATCGACCTTTTGCGGTAACATTTTTCGGCTAAAAAAGGAAAACAAGCATTCACAGTTACGCTCTCAACGTGCCGCTGCCTCCGTGCCGGATGGGCTGGCAGGTAGGTGGGCTGATTGTCGGGGTGCTCGCCGTTTTTTGGCCGTTGACCGCGGCGCTGTGGACCTATTGGTTGCAGCCCTATGTCGGCGGCCAGGGCGTGTTGGTCGCAGCTCTTTCGGTATGGCTTATCTATCGGCGGAGGGACGCGCTCTCCGGGGTACCCGTACGCCCCGTCCGGTGGGCTGCTGTGCTCGTCATGCTCTTAAGTATCGTTACGCTAGTGTTGTGGCGCGCCGGGATTCAGACGATGTACTTTATGTTGCTGCCGCTCCTGATTCTCGGCGCTATCTTCGCGGCATTCGGTCTGACGGTTGCCAGGATTCTGGCAGTGCCAGTCGGTTTTCTTTACTTCGCGATGCCCGCCTGGCAGCTCATGGGCCCCTATCTGCAGGGCGCAACGGTTCACGCGATCGGCGTCCTTGCATTGTTATTCGGTCTTCCCGCTGCAGTTTCCGGAACTCTGATCAGCTTTCCTAACGGGGCGACGTTCGAAGTCACTCCGCTCTGCAGCGGTGTCGGATTTCTTGTCCAGGGACTTGCCGTTGCAACGCTCCTCGGCGAACTCGAGCAGGCACCCGTCGCGCGTCGTCTTCGGCTCTTCGGGAGCATGATCATCATTGCGCTGATCACCAACTGGGCACGCGCGATGATCATTATTCAGGTTGGCTATACCACCGAGATGCGCCACGTGCTTGCGTCGCGCTACCACGTGCTATTCGGATGGGTGATTTTCGTAGGCGTGCTGGTGGCTTTTGTGTGGCTCGCCACGCGCGCTCGACCGCCGCCGCGGTTTGAGACTCCGGGAGCTGGGAGTGTCCAAGTGCCGTCGCTCGCCGGTTTCCTGACGGCGGTCGCCGCCCTGACTGTGCCACCGGTCCTGATGTATCTCGTTGCAGCGCCGAGTGATGGGTCTGCGACGAGTGATGTGTCCGTGACGGCGACCGGGGTGCAATGGCCAGTCGGGCGTGCAGACTGGCGCGGTCCATTGGGCGATTCGAATTCTGGCTGGCGTCCAATCTTTATCGGCGCCCATGCGGAGTCGTACACCGTGTATCGGGGCCCAGCCGGTGAGACCGTTGAAGTGCTAGTCATCGGTTATTCGCGCCAGACACAGGAAGGCAAGCTGGTCAGTGAAAACAATTCATTGCTCGGCACGGACCTCACGCAACTGACCGGTCGACTCATCGTTGACGACCGACAAAGCTACCGTGAGATGGTTGTCGCCGACCGTGAGGGCCGCCGCTCAGTCATTTGGTCCGTCTATGACATAGGCGGTCGAACGTTTGTGACGCCGATATTGTCTCAGCTCTGGTACGGGTTGAGTTCTCTGACATCGCAGCCCTATTCGGACTTGTTCGCCTTCCGGGCGCAATGTGTTCCCTCATGCCCTGCCGCACAAGCCAGACTTGCTGACTTCACTCGCCAGCTCGCTCCGGAACTCATCGCAATTCCCGCGTCGAGGTCGCGTCGAGGCGGTAGAGGAAGCGCCGTATGAATCAGGTAGTCGAGCAGGTCTGGGACGAGGTACGCAGTTCCTGGCGGTTTCGTTGGCTTGGTGTGGCCGCCGCGGCGGTGATCGCCGGCGCGGGATGGCTGATCGTGTTCGCACTAATAGACCGTTATGAGGCGGTGGCGAGCGTGTTCGTGGATACGCGCACGCCTCTGAAGCCGGCGCTGCAGGGGCTGACGGTGGAGCAAGATGTCGACAGCGAGATCAATTTCGTGCGTCAGTCGCTGCTGGCGGGACCGCAGCTGCAGAACGTTGCGCGCGAAGTAGGAATACTGCCGTCGAACGCGATCGATCCGCGGCGGCAGGAAGCGCTTCTGGCTGATATGACCAGGCGCATCAGAATAGAAATGCTCAGCGCCAGCGGACGAGAAGAAGAGCGCAACACGGCCGGCAGCATCTATCGCATCGTTTATCAGGACCGCAATCGCGCGCGCGCTCTGCGGGTCGTCGGGATCCTTCTGGATGCCTTCGTCAACCAGACGCTTGGTGGCAAGCGCGAGGGCTCCGAGAACGCGCAGCAGTTTCTCGAGAGTCAGATCAGCGACTATGAAAAGCGTCTGCGCACCGCCGAGGACCGCCTAGCGGCCTTCAAGTCACGTCACATCGGGCTCATGCCGACTGAGCAGGGTGGCTACTTTGCGCAGCTGCAGAAGGAGCAGGAGGCGGTCGCCGATGATCAAGACCAAGCTCGCCCAGGCGCAGGCGCGCCGAGCCACCCTCTCCGAGCAGCTTCACGGCGACGTCGCTGTCGCAGCCGCGGCCGCCCCAGTCAAGCGCGGGCGGCATCGCGGCGAGCGATACGTTGTCCCGCATCGATGCCGCGCAGGCACATCTGGATGATCTGCTACTCAGGTTCACGGACCAGCATCCAGATGTCATTGAGGCGCGGCAAACGCTGGAAGATCTGAAGAAGCGGCGTGAGGCGGAGATCGAGAAATTGCGCCAAGGCGATGCCGCCGCCGCTGCGACGAGTCGGGCGAGCAGCAATCCTGTCTATCAGAGCGTGCAGCTCGCTCTAAACCAAGTAGATGTCGACATCGCGGATCTGAGCAGCGAGCTTGCTCAGCACGAGTCCAAGGCGGCCGAGCTACGCCGCTTACTTGGACACGGCGCCGCAGGTGGAGGCGGAGTTCGCTCAGCTCAACCGTGACTACGACGTCAATAAGGCTCAATACACGGCGCTTGCTTGGGAACCTGCAGAAGGCGCGCCTCGGCGAGCGCGCGGATAACGCCGGCTCGGTGCGCTTTGAGATCGTGCAACCGCCGACGGCGAGTCTGCGGCCCGGTTTGGCCGCAGCGCCCGCTGCTTCTTGGCCGAAACTCTGTTAGCTGCGTTGGCTGCGGGCGCAGCGCTGGCGTACGGATTGCACTATTTGCGCCCGGTCGTTACTTCGGCGGACGCGCTCGCACGGCGGTTGGCGTACCGGTGCTGGGTCTGGTGAGCGAGGCGTTTCCCGAGCGGGCGCGCATGGCCAGGCGTCGTGACGTGCCTGCGGATTTCTTTGGCGACCGGCTGCCTTGTCCTGGCATTCGTGGTCGTTGTCATCGTGAGTCATGCAGGGATATCACCTTAGTGTCACGGCGCTCAAGCAGTTGGTGCACGCGTGAGTCTCATAGAAAGCGCCTTGGAGAAACTCCGCCGCGCCGGCAGAGCCGGTGCGGCCAGCCACCGGTGCTGCACCGCGTGCAGCGACGCCTGCTACCGCGACCGCCGCAGAGAGCAGCGACGCTTGCAGCTC
The DNA here is from genome assembly GCA_963727305.1 of uncultured Pseudomonadota bacterium. Classification (GTDB taxonomy): domain Bacteria; phylum Pseudomonadota; class Gammaproteobacteria; order Steroidobacterales; family Steroidobacteraceae; genus 13-2-20CM-66-19. The sequence goes on along the minus strand of CAVSFM010000008.1, from coordinate 75,356 downwards.
CGCCGCCTGTACATCACGTGCTGCAAGCGAATTGCGATCGATCGCGCAAGCACTGCGTAACGCCGGCTACTTGCCCGCCGAGGGGCTCGAGCGGCGCTTCGCCGACCACTACCGTCAGATCAAACGCCCGCTCATCGAGCGGGCTCTGGCCGGCGAGCCGGGCATGCGGCTGATCCTGGTTTCCAGCGCGCTGCCTGGCGACGGCAAGACGTTCACCAGCCTGAATCTCGCCCTGAGCATGGCGCGCGAACGCGATGTCTCCGTGCTGCTGGTGGATGCAGACGCTCCGCGAGCACACATCAGCGAGGTTCTGGGAATTCGCGGCGAGCGTGGACTGCTCGATGCGCTCAGCGATGAATCGCTGGATGTGGAGTCACTGATCGTGGAGACGGATGTACGCGGGCTTGAGATCCTGCCGGCGGGCAAGTTCGTCGAGAACGCCACCGAACTCTTCGCCAGTGCGCGAATGGACCAAATCGCCGCAGCGCATCAGCGCACGCAATGCGAAGCGCTTGATCGTGTTTGATTCGGCACCGCTTCTGGCCTCGAGCGAGGCCCGCGCGCTGCTACGTGTGCCTGGGCAGGTCGTGCTCGTAGTACGTATGGATGTTACCCCGCAGCGTGCAGTGCTTGATGCAGTTTCCCACGTCGACAAGAAGAAGCTTCAGGGGCTGATCCTCAACCATACGCCGTACAAAGCCCGGGCTGGCTACTACGGTTACGGCGGTTATGGTCAAGACGAGGAACGGTCCAATGACGCGGAGTGAGTATGAACATTCCCCATTCAATGCTCGTATGTTTGTTATGGCTGTCACTCTGGCTCGTAATGTACGAGTACGTAGGTCACCCAGCGCTGCTTTTTTTGCTGGCTCGAGTGCGCCCGACAAAAGTGGCGTGAAGGTGATGTACAACTGTCGGTAGCGGTGTTTATTTCTGCTTTCAACGAGGAGAAAGGTATAGAGAAAAAGATTCGAAACTTACTGGAACAGGACTATCAGGGAAGTTACGCGATTGTTGTAGCAAGCGATGGTTCCACCGATCGAACAGCGGATATCGTCCGGTCGTTCAACGAGCCGAGAATAGTGCTCCATGATTTTAAGAAGAATCGCGGCAAAGCCGCGATGCAAAACGAAATCGTCCCCGTACTTTCTTGTGACGTCGTCATTTTCTCCGACGCGACATGCGTGTGGCCGAAGGACGCTATGGGAAATATCGTCCGAAACTTCGCCGACCCGGCGGTGGGATGTGTCGCTGTCGACTTGTGCTTCGTCAGCGAGCGTGATGGGGTTGTTGAGAAGGGGCAGGGAGCATACTGGAAATACGAGCGGTTTCTGCGTCGTTATGGTGCGCTCGTAAAGACGAACATCGTCGCCAGCGGAACGACGTACGCAATTCGCAAATCCCTATTCCGCCCGATTCGATCGGACATTGCAGAGGACCTCTCCAATCCGCTGCAGATCGCAATGGCTGGACAGCGGGTCGTATTCGACCCCGAGGTCATCATCGAGGAGAGATCCAGCTCCACGCATGCAAGCGAGATACGGATGCGCAAGAGAATCGCGGTGCGCAACGTGACGGGCCTCGTGTCGTACGTCAAGTATCTCAATCCGCGCTACGGATTCGCGGCGTACCAGTCTGTTTGTGCACAAGTATCTCCGGGTATTCTGCTGGGTACCGATGCTGACCGCGCTGATTGCCAACTGTGCTTTGGCGCGCGATTCCGGCGTATATCTCTCTCTGTGCCTTATGCAGAGTGCGATATATGGCCTTGCGTTCGCCGGATATGTGAGGACAAAGACCGGTACAAGGAAATCACGGGTCACCGATCTGCCTTATTACTTCGTGCTTCTTAACTACGCTTGCATGATGGGACTCATGCAGTACGTAAGCGGGGTCCGTCGTCCCACTTGGCAACCGGACCGATAACGGGCCGAACGAATGCGCGTCCTGGTTACCGGAAGCTCCGGATTCATTGCCCGATTCCTGATGCCCAGGCTCGCCGCTGGGGGGCATGAACTCGTCGGCATAGACAAGCGAGTCGATAACGCCTCCGGCGACTATTTCCGATTCGTTCACGCAGACATACTGAACGAGAGCGCGGTAAGTCATGCAATGCAGGACATTGACCTTGTCGTTCATCTCGCGGCGGAGCACAAAGACTTTGGCGTTGCGGAAAGCCTGTACCACGAGGTCAACGTCGACGGAACGGACAATCTGCTTCGTTCCGCGGCCCGGTCCGGAGTGAGCAAATTTGTATTCTTCAGTAGCGTCGCAGTCTATGGGAACAGCTCAGCCCCGACGCACGAAGAGCAAACCCCGGCGCCGGATTTGCCGTACGGGAAGACTAAGCTGCTTGCGGAAAGACGCATCGAGAAATGGGCCACCGAAGATGGCCGGCGGCAGGTCGTCATAGTCCGGCCAACAGTCGTCTTCGGTCCCTGGAATTACGCAAACATGTATCGGCTCATCGACTCTGTCGCCAAGCGAAGGTATATCCGTGTGGGTGACGGAAGGAACACAAAATCAGTTGGGTACGTCGAGAACGTCGCTGAGGCAACCTTGTTTCTGATCGATCGGATGAAGGCGGGAATAGAACTGTTCAATTATGCAGACTCGCCACATCTTACTACTGGCGAACTCGTGCAATGCATAGCCGCCAATTTACAAGTGAACGTACCCTTCTTTCGAATTCCGAAGTCGATGGCATTGGCATCCGCGTTTCCGTTCGATGTGCTGGCAAAGGCCACGGGGAAGGACCTGCCGCTGACGGCGAAGCGGATCGAGAAGTTCACCAGTCCAACGCATCATCTAGCCGAGAAAATACGTGCCATTGGTTACGAGCCGCCTTATAGCATCGAGGACGGGATAGAGAAGACGGTTGCCTGGTACATGGCAGGGGAGTGGGAAGCGGGCGGCGGGCAGCCTGGATAATTGAGGGATCCGGGAATTTACCCTTGCGTCGTTGTGCGTTGCGGGCCTGTATTTCTGGTTAGCTGACTCCGGTTCGACTGAGCGCGGCTTGGGCGCGGCCTTTTATGCAGAGCCATCTGAACACGGGATGGGCTAGAGACTGTCGACGTTTATCTAGGCGCACGGCCCAATGCTGGCAACTTTGCTTCCAGAGCAGAAGCAAGTGTTATCACGTAAGGCTCCGAGAGATGGTTCGAGTCGCGATACATGACGTAGCCCTTGTCGAGCACCGGACACGATGACCCCGGACAGAGCACATCCGTCAAATCAAGTATCATCACGTTCTCAACGTCCTCAAGTGATCTCGAGATCTGACTCCATAGTTGCACATTCAAAGCAGCACGCTTGGGCATCAGGCAGTTGGACACGGAGTACCAGTAATGCGCAAGTGATCTGCCGACGCACTCAGGGACACTAGAAGCAAATTCTGGGTTATCGCGGACCAGGATCACGGGGCCGCCCGACTTACTCAACTCCTGGACTGAATAACGGGTGCCAAGTGCCCAATCGAGTGTTGATACGCTCGTCCAACTCTCCTCGCCGATTGCACGATTCTGCACATATTCAGTCGCTTCTACGACAATTGTGACGCTGGGAGCGAGCGCTTGAATTTGACGTATAGCGTCGCGACGCCACGAATCGCACGAATCGGGGAAATGGGAACCCCACCCGCGGCGCTCCACGCGAACACTGGTCGCCGGACAACCGGATTTGATGAAGGTGACTATCCGCCAGCCCCGTGCTTCGGTGACGGCACGCAAAGCATCGAACAAACTAATTGCGTGTGAGTCGCCGAACAAGGCCACGGTGGCGGACGGGTGCGCCGTGCCGAACTCGCAAGATTGGACGACGGATGAATTACCCAGTGTAGCACAACGCCCGATCGGCAAGCTCGATTCGAAATGCAACGCCGCCGCAACGCTGCTCATTCGCGGGGCATTGCTCTCGTGTATTGCCATTGTGAGCAGGACTTGCGCGGCGCTCACGGTTGTTAGCGTAATAATAAACCCAAAAGCGAGTGAGCGGCGAGCATCGCTCACGAGTCTTGGGTCGAATCGCAGCGGGTTTTCGAGGATATAAAACGATGTGGCGGCGACGCCGAGAGAGAGCAGAGCGGCCAGCGGTCGAGCGAAAGTGCTATGCGGGTAAAGTGCGGAGGCCAAGACGATAAGAGGCCAATGCCATAGATACCATGAGTAGGACATCTTTCCTACCCATTGAACCGGCCAAGCTCCAAGAACGATGCGAACGGGATTGTTGGTGTTGGTTTGGAAAAGATACAGACTTGTCGCGGTGCTCAATACTGGAAGAAGCGCAATGAAGCCTGGATAGTCCGCGCTGGGTGGAATCCACCACGCAGACAGCAGCACAGCGAGAAAGCAGACGCTCGTCGTGGTGACGTTAGTCAGGAAGCTCAAGGGCCTCGCGAGAGGTGGAAGCAGGCAACCGATGCCGCCAATGGCGAATTCCCAGGCTCTGGTGGGAAGCATGTAATAAGCAAAGGGTGCGTTCCGAGGGGACAAGTGAATCGACATCACCAACGAAAAGACTGCAAGAGTGACTAGAGCGACGCCTACGCCTTTGGTGCTCGTCGAACGAAAGGCCGAGATTAGAATGATGGCCGGCCAAGAAGGTAGAATTGTTCTTCGACGGCGAGAGACCAGGTATGCAAGAACAGATTTTGTTGGGTATCTGTCGCGAAATAGTCGGATGCGTTACCTGCCGAAGAAGACGTTGCTGACGTACAGGGCAGCAGCGCGCGCGCCCTTGGCGGAGAACTCCAGTTCGCTCGGAGAATAGACGAACATCGCTAGCAGCAACGTTGTCAACGTCATGGCGCCGCCGCCGGAAGGAGCCGTCTTTGACTCGTCTTGCATAGAAATTCGCGAGGTCGATCGACCCAGTTTTCTCGCGTTCGTTTACGAGCAACCGCGTGATCAGGTAGCCGGAGAGAACGAAGAATAGGTCGACACCAATAAAGCCGGACGGAGCGAGATTGGGGCTGAGGTGGTTCGCAACCACCAAAATGATTGCGACGGCTCGAAGGCCTTCTATGTCCGGGCGAAAGGCCGTTGCGATACTGGGCGGTTGAAACGTCCTTCGGAGATCAGGCACAAGCCAGCGCTGAATGCGTGATGCCTTCTTCGGGGGATCCGCCACACATTCTTTAATACGAGACAAATTGTTTGCGGCCCTAGTGGTGTCGCTTGATTACGTCCGTGCGGGATATCGGACGCGGTATGTGCCGTTGCTTGGGCCACATTGGTGATCCCCTCGGAGAAGCAAACGTCGAGGACTGGACTATGCATCGCATAGGCGATGTGCAGGACTGAGTCTGAAGTGCTTGGATCAGCGGGTGTATATTACCGTGCCATTTGAACGTCGGCACGACGGTCTTCGATGTCGATGTGAACACGAGCTAGACGGTTTGCGTCAGGTTATCAGGCGAAAGACGGAAAACACCGCGGCTACGCGCCGCCAATGTGAGCCAACTAGGTGGTGGCGATCCGTGCGCCCGGCAGAAAGAAATGGCGAGTCGTGCACGACATCGTCCGCGGCTTCTCCGCTGTAGAGAATCAAAAAGCGGGCATCGTAGGTTCGCATAACAGAATGAATTGCCGCGGCGTCCCAGACTTGATTGCTGTACTGCTGCGAAACGAGCGCCAGAGTCTTACGGTGCGGTGCCACTACCCGCTGGCCTGGCCTTGGTTTGCTACGGTGACTTCGTCGCCAGTACGTTGCTGAGATCCAGGATTGCATCGATGAGCCGGACGAGACGGCGCCTCCCAATTCGCGCACGACGAGCTCATGTGGCGCCGGGCCGAGCGTCGTGAAATAGCTGCGAGCGTGAATGCACACGTAACCAGTCGTCGCCGACGCTAACCCGACACAGAATGCCGTTCTCGCTGCTAACACGGATTGAGACGTCGGCTCTCCAACCTGCAGCAAGCGCGCTAGCAGCAGGAGTGCAACGGGCAAGATCGGATAAAACATCCGCGTGTCGAAGGAGATCACGCTGGTGACCCCGAGATAGATCATGCCGGCACAGTAAACCGCGACGTACCAGATCATCAGAGCACTTGGGCCCAGGCGGTCTCTCCAGGGCAAGCGCCCGGTCAGTGGTGCCTTTCCCCCACGCGTAGTGATGGCTATGCCGGTCGCGAGCGACCCAGCCACAAATAGGCCTTCGAGCCAGCTGAAACGCGCGGAGGCTATGCCGCCCAATAAGAGGTGGTGCACCGAGACAAGGAAGTCATGTAGTACCTGCACGATGGCATGGTGGACTTCCTTGCCGTTGCCGCCCTTCCAGTTTCCCGTCAGCAGTTCGTTACGCAGAAATCCCGCACCTATGATCGCAGCAGCCACGCCGAGCGTCAGCGTCGCGTTGCGGGATGCCTTGTCGCGGATTATCAGCGATCGGGCGGCGAAGAGGACAGCGGTTGATAGGAACAAAAAAACTCCCGCGTAGCGGACCCAATAGCTCAGCCCGATCAGGAGACTGCCCAGGAGGAAGGGCCACAGTCGAGGGGAACCGGCCCGCGCGCGAATCATGCCTGTTATGAGCAGAGTGATGGCTGCAACGCTCGTCAGCGTAAAAAGCGACTCTGCCGTGTCGGCGGTTGCGTAGATGGAAACCCAAGAATTGCCGATGAGCCAAGCCAGCAAAGCACGAGTCAGGAACGTTCCGATCCCAAGTAATCTCGCAGCGTAGGTAAGTACGGGAATCAACAACGCTAGGGCTGAGATCGAGATTGCTAAAGCGGAATATTCCAATGGCAGGCCGGTTGCGGTCACTGCACTCGTGGCAAGAGAGAAGCCCGCCGGGAACGTGGTAACAGGTGCCGGTATACGCCCGGCCGATCGCTCAGTGTCGAAGTATACGATCGAGGTGGAAGCCGGCCGCCCAGCAAGAAAATTCTCGGCCTCGCTCAGGTATACGTAACTGTCATTCCCTAGCAGAGGACCGTGCGTGATGAAAGAATGTCCTGTGACGCAAAGCACTGCCAGCGTGCACCAGACAAGAAGTTCTAGATCGCCGAGCTTTGCAGGTTCACTCGAGCGGCCAGTGGCAGTTGCCCACTTCGTTGTGGGACGTTCTTCGCAACGCAAGAGAGCCCCGGTCAGACGGCAGGATCGGACGGGCCTAACCATAGTGACGAAAAGGTAACTATCGAGCAACTTCCAGCCGCCGTCCGGGGGGGACTGTCCGCGTGCGCACCGCCGTCGACTATGGCTCAAGTGGTGACGAGCTAATGCGACAGACGGCCATGAAGTCATGGCAGCAAGCCGGGAACATCGACTCCTGAGGTACGCTTTATGTCAATCGCTCGGTGCGTCCGGGCCCACTTGGCAAATGTTCAGCGATATGTCGTACGGATCCGCGGTGATGTGCGTACGCGGGCAACCCCAGCGACGCCAGCGAGATTTGCGCATGCGCGGCGGCGCGAAGTCTGAGCCGGCAGCTTCGTGCGGCGGTCCTCACGAGACGGTCAGTACTGGCGCAACGGGGATAGGCGTTGAGCCGCCGCTGCTGCCACTTGCAAAGCTACATCCGATCTGAGTCGCCGTCCCGTCCCATGCGCCCATATTACAGACAGCGCCATTGCTCGTTCCACCGACTCGGCCCGCGCTGAGACACGGCGAACTCGCGCCTAACGTATAGCCCGCCGGATTTACTGCACCACCGCCGGGGCGCGTAAACGATGGGTTTGCAACGAGTGACTTTGCGTCAAGACCGAACTTGCTCTGCCAGTTCGTAAGCGAATACAGCGAAGGTGAGTCCGCCGAGCCACTTCCCATACCCAAAATGGCGGTGGAGTTAGTTGCACCCGACTGGTAGAAGCAGTTGTAGTTACTGGTCACAGACCCTGATGGACCTAGGGATACGAGCCCGGCGTACCCGATCGAGCCCCCCGCGTACATGACTATATTGTTATAGAACGTGACGGTCGAGGCCGGAGACACCGAGGCACCCGCGGCACTAATAAAGACTTCCCCAACACAACCGCTCCCCAACATATAAAACGTGTTGTAAGCTGACGGTGCTCGCGTTGTTGGCTGACGCAGCACGTCCATTCCATACCACAAGACCCTGGTTCTGTCCGAGGGAGCAGACCATGATGTTGTGATGCACCGTGGTGGCTGGCCGGCATTGCCACCAGCGCCGTCCTTGGATGACGGCATTGGGGGTTGGTACCCAAGGACTCCAGATAGTTGTACCGCCAAGTCTGGCCGCCAGTGTTTGTATTCTTGTCGTAGATGCAGGAGTTGCAATTGTAGATCGTGTTGTACTCGTAGATGTTGTTCCAGTTCTGCTGACCTCCGAGCCCCAAGCAGTCCCACAAAGCTATGTTGCCTGAGGTGGGAAGTACCGAATGGATCAAATTGTTAGTAGCCCGCGCCCCGTTCTGCGAGAAGAAATTGACGCCGGCCATGTTGCCGTTCTCCCAGCCGGATATGTCGTAGACCTCGCAATTCTGGACGACGTTGCCCGTGTACGTAGGCGGCGTGCCGTTGTTGAGCCCCCAGAAAGTGACGCCGAACTGGGTTGAGCGGCGTCGAGATAGAGTCCGTCGAGAACTACGTTGCCCCGGACGCTCTGCGCAGAGGTCGCGCCAGTCTGTCCCTGGCCAATGAGCCCGGCGCTACTACTCGGATAACTTCCGCCGTTCAGACCACCCGAGCTGTCGCCCGAGATTTGTGCGACTCTGGGAGTGTAGACGCCGGATGCGTTACAGGAAGCGATGTAGGTTGGGGAACCGGAGGTCCCGCCTTGCACACAGAGCGCTGGTCCAGTCGAGTTCGCGGCCTGCACCAGCGAATGGATGTTGTAAACACCCGCGATGAGTCCGACGCTTTTTCCTGCGTAGAGGCCACGCAGGCTTGGGCTGTTGAGGGCCGTAATTGCCCAAGGCGACGCGAGAGTGCCTGGGTTGCTGTCACTGCCCGTCGTTGAGATGTAATAGTCGAATGTGCTGGGCGCGGTGATCGCCGAGCGGGCTCGTCTGGATAGACCCGAGTATGCGCCCACCAAGACTGCGCAACCGCCAGTTCTCAGGACATCTCGTCGCGAAATCGGCATTACTCGTCCTCCAAAGGGTAGGGCCCCCAAGAGCACGTGAAGGCGAGGGCCGAGGGGATTGTGGCGCGCCACGCGCGAGCCCGCAATTGTCTCTCAGATGAGACACGGTGCTTCGCCCACGATTGCACGCCTTGGCGCAGAAGTCCTGGAAGTTAGCCGTGGCTTTTGTGACCGGCTTCGCGGATCGAGCTCTCTCTTGTCACGTTCTCGACAGCACTGCTGCGAAAAAATGGATCGAGGAACCCCCGCACTGATATTGATGAAATGTGAGCTGCGCTTGATCGGTTGCGGCGCCCAAGTGTCTGTTCTTCAAGCAGTCGAATGGTGATGCACGAATGGTGATGCAGTGTGACCGCGTGCATTTTGGCGAGTATCCGACCGATATTCCTAAGATTATTGCGGTTGCGCAGGTGGCGATTACGTCGGACAAGGAGGGGAGTTGCTCATCAGCTCCTGGGGCGACGACGACGCATTGCCCTGTGGTTTCGACGAGTGTGGGAGCTATCCCCCCTCATGCTGAAGGATGGCAGGGATGATTGGCTCATGCCGCCCGGGGACCGCGCGGCACTCGCGGCGTGCACTTGCGGGGCGCTTGGTCAACCCAAGCTGGCGCGGGGGGGAGCACAAAGCGCCTATGGGGAATACTGGCGCGCGTATTCCGCCGCGACTCGATGGGGTCTCGCTACTTAGGAGAGAGTTATTCACCTGTAAAATCGAGTGATTGCTTTGTTCGCATGCAGGGGCCCACGATGAAGCAACGGACGCTGACGGGATTTGAGAAGTACGGGAAGACGACGCGGCGAGCGCAGTTCCTGGCGGACATGGACAGGATCATTCCGTGGGCCGAGCTGGCGGCGGCGGTGGCAGACGGCTACCCGAAGGTCAGCGAGAACGGCGGCCGGCCGCCGATTCCGCTGGAGCGGATGCTGCGGATCTACTTCCTGCAGCTGTGGTTCAACCTGTCGGACCCGGCGGTGGAGGAAGCGCTGTACGACTCGGTCGGCGATGCGCGGCTTTGTCGGCATCGACCTGGGTGTCGAAGGCGCCCCGGACGAGACGACGGTGTGCAAGTTCCGGCACCTGCTGGAGCGCAACAAGCTGGGCAAGGTGCTGCTGACGGCGGTGAACGAGCACCTGCGCCGCAGCGGCATCAAGATCGCCAACGGCACGATCGTCGACGCGACGATCATCGGTGCGCCGAGCTCGACGAAGAACCAGGACGGCAAGCGCGACCCGGAGATGCATCAGACGGCGAAGGGCCAGCAGTGGTACTTCGGGATGAAGGCGCACGTCGGCGTCGACAGCCGCACGAAGCTCATCCACACGGTCTGGCATCGGCGGCCAACGTGGCACGATCGCGACGCGCTGCCGCACCTGCTGCATGGCAAGGAGACGCGGGTCTGGGGCGACCAGGGCTATCAGGGCCAAAGCGCCGTCATCCACGAAGCGTGCGCCGCACGCCAAGGACTTCACGAACAAGCGCTACCGCTTCAACGGCCGGATCGACGAGGTCGAGAAGGCAAAGAACCGCAACAAGTCGCGGGTGCGCGCGAAGGTCGAGCACGTGTTCGGCGTGATCAAGAACATCTTCGGCTTCCACAAGGTGCGCTACCGCGGCCTGGCCAAGAACCTGCACCGGCTGGAGGTCACCGCGGCGCTCACCAATCTGTACATGGTGCGACGACGGTTGCTGAGGGCGTAGGGGACGTGTCGGTGGGCAGCGCGAAACACGACTACTGCGGGGCAAAAGCCCCGCGGCAGCGGGCCGAATACCGCGCCCTCGACCTGCTCACCCGGTTTCCAGCTTTCGCGCCCATCGTTTATGGCCGTTTTTTTTTTCAGAGATCTATGACGCAGCGTGAGCGCGGCGGGGTTGGCGTGCTGGCTTTGATAAAAGCGGGTAACGTTGAGCCACTTCGAGCACTAGCCGGTAACCTAGGTAGCGCATCCAACCGCGAGTCACTAATACGTGAACATGTCCGAATTGGCCTTTATTGACCGCGGTTCATGGTCCTCTTAGTATTCGCGTGCGAGTCGGTTTATCCACTGTCGTTGCCACCTATTCGGCGCCCTCGCGTTTGCGGTTATAGGGGGGCAATTGTTCATTCCCGCTCGGCCCGACCATCGTCCCCCTCGATATTTAAAGTGAGGGCAGGTGATTCGTATCGAGAAAGCGATCAAGAAGCCACAGGAAATACGAGGCGGGCATTGCGTTTTAATCAGGATGCTCTACTCGGCTCGTCGGTTTGGCTCGTCGATGCACGAACGTCGCACGGAACCGCGGGCGCGTTGCGTGCCGCTCGGGCAAGCTTGTAGGCATCCACCGCAAAGTCGTGCGCGCTGCTGAACTTCTGCCTCCGGAGAAACAGGAGCAACTCTTCGCGAGCAAATACCCCAGAACCGTCAAACTACCCCTGATCGCTTTCGACGCCGACAGCACGCAAGGTCGTGAACCGGGGAACCGTGGGCTCCCCGCGTCTGCGCGTCGTTTCGACCTGTGAACGCTCGCACTAGCTCCGCGGGCTCAGGGCGCGCCGGCGTCATAAATCCTTCCTCCAGGTCCAGACACTCAGCCACCGTCTGCGGAGGCACCGCTTCCAGCGGTAGGACCCCAACACGCCTGGATGGCCGTCTTTCTGATCGTAATGGTCGGGGAAGGTGACCGAATGGGTGCCTGGGATCTCTGGACTGCCGCTTGGCCAGGTCGCTTCCTGTTCGTCGTGATCTTACTCGGCCCGAGTTGGCAGAAGATCGTTCCTGTTCGGGTGAAATCGCTGGGGATTGCGAAGCCAGCGATTGCGTTCCTCGTGCTTGCAATCCTGAGCGTGTTCTTTTCCATCTACAGGTCCAATACGCTCATCGCGAGTCAGTCGAACCTTATCGTTCTCATTGCGTTCGTGATGCTGGTCAAGATGACCCAGACCATGCGCGATGTCGAGAGAATGTTTCTGGCACTCGTCGGCTCAGCCATTTCGCTCACGGTCGGAGTGCTGGTCAACTACGGCGGTGGCCAGGCCCACATCAACGACAACTTCGATCCCAACGACATCGCGTACGTGCTTGATACGCTTCTGCCGATCGTCATCGCGTACGGTGTGGCACATTCTAAGCGCCGAAAACGCATTGCCTACGGGCTCTCCCTGATGATGATACTGGCGATTCTGCTCACTGGCTCGCGTGGCGGGGTCATTGGACTTGGTGCTGTGATGCTTGTCCCTCGCCTTTCCGTTGAACTTCTCGAAGACTGGGGAACTACGCGGGTGCGCCCCGGGCGGCATGATCGTCAAGCTTGCCTTCCTCGCGGTGCTCGGGGTTGTGGTCTGGGGCCAGCTGCCCGGCGCCACGAGGGACCGACTCGCGACTCTGGTGGACCTCGAGCACGACTACAACGCGGACCCGCATTTGAACGCCAGTCGCACGCTAATATGGCGCCGCGACATCCAACTTACCCTGGAGCGACCGATCGGATACGGAGCCGGCTCCGCCTCGGCGGTTGATGGACTGGCCGGGGGTTGGGACCGCACGGCTCACAACAGCTTGGTTCAAGCGTTCGTCGAGCTCGGGGTGTCGGGCTGGTGCTATTCGGATCCATTTATGTACTCAGCTGGAAGGAGCTGGGGAAGATTGCGAGGAGGGGGCTCCAGAAGTCGGTAGATCATGAGAGCGCGAGGGCTGCCCTGTATGCCCGGGCACTTCGTATCGGGCTGCTCGGCAATGTCGTGGCCGGGTTCTTCCTCTCCAGCGTACTTGTCCTGTCTATTCATGACCGTAGCGATTTGCGCATCGCTTGTGCGGGTCGCGCCAACGGCAGCGACGTCGACCAACAAGGCCGTCCCATCGAGTAGGCCCTTTCCGGGTGGGGCGGCCGTTTGAGCGCGGACGGCCCCGCAGAACCTCCGCCGCGAACGGCGCATTTTGATGAGGTGATGAGCGGGCTACGCTGGATCGGCACAGCCCGGATGTTCACCCAGCTGGTTACATGGAGCCTCACGATCGTAACCGTACGCCTGCTGGAGCCGCGCGATTACGGCATCGTGGCTACTTCAGGGCTGTTTACGATCCTCGCGATGCAGCTGATGGACGGCGGCTTACGCGCCGTGCTAGTCAGCCGTAGCGACCTTTCCAGTCGCATGCATGGCGCCGCGGTGACCGTCGTATTGCTGGTCTCTTTGATGCTGGCCGGGGTGATCATCGCAATCGCGCCTCTGGGCGCGCAGCTATTCAATAACTCAGCGCTCGTGACGTTCTACGTATCGCGTCACTCTATCTACCGCTCGCCGCGCTGGCAGTCGTACCGACCGCGCTGTTGTCGAGACAATTCAAGTTTCGAGAGTTGGCGCTGGCACAGGCCGGCTCAAGCGTGTTGCGGGGGTTAGCCACTCTCGGGATGGCGTGCTCAGGTGCTGCGTACTGGTCCCTAATCGTCGGTACGCTGTTCGGTAGCGCCGTGCGCGCCGTCTTCCTGTGGCTGAGCCTGCAGGAGCGGCCGCCACCGAATTGCGACTTTGCCGCGCTCCGTTCGCTGTGGCGCAGCGGCACTCAGATGGTCGGGGCAGCGGCTGGTGTTCTTTGTCGCCCAGGATTTCGACATTTTCATGCTCGGCCGGCTCGGAGGAGCCACGGTGTTGGGCTCGTACTCGCTGGCCAAGACGCTGTCGCACTCGCTGCTGGATCAACTCGCCGGCATCGTTAATCAGGTATCGACGCCGGCCTTCGCCGCAAAAGCCGGCGACGATCGCGCGCAGCTGCACGGCTTCTTACTGATAATCTCGACGGTCTCGGCGCTGGTCTTTCCATTGTTTTGGCTGGGCGGCGTATTGTCGCGGGCTGTTTGCCACTCATGTTCAGCAATCGCTGGGCGCCCATGGTTATCCCATTCATGGCGTTCATGTTCGTGTTGCCCTTCCGCAGCATCTTCTCCCTGATGGACTGGGCGGTCATCGGTACGGGCCGCGTCTCGACCACCTTTCGCAATATGCTGACCTGGGCCGGCGTAATGATGCCAATCCTGTTTGTCGCTGCGCATTTCGGAGCTAACTGGGTGGCAGGAAGCTGGTGCATAGGATTCCCCATCGTGTTCCTGATCTCGATGGAGCGTATCGCCCGTGCACTTCAGGTAACCCTCTGGCTGCTCCTCAGGCCGATGCGCGCGCCCCTGCTCTGCTCACTCGCCAGCTCGGTTGTGGTTGCTGTCGTGCTCGCGCCCGGCGGGACATTTTTCCCCTTTGCGGCGCAGCTGGCGTTTGGCGTGGTTCTGGGGGGGGTCTGCTACGGACTGCTGATGCGGCGATACGCGCGCCAAGACTTTGACAACGCGCGGTATCTCGCAACTCGTCTGCTCCGACGGTGAGGTGAGGATGCGAGTTCTCTGGGCTTCCCATATCATTCCCTATCCTCCAAAGTCCGGTGTGCATTTGCGCAGCTACCATCTCCTGCGCGGCGCGGCCTCGCGGCACGAAGTAGATCTGATCGCCTTTATCCAGGAGGATTGGCTCAAAATCTTCTATCCGTCGCCAGCGGAGGGTCTGGAAGACTGTCGCCGCGCGCTGCTCGAGCACTGTCGATCGGTAACGTTTCTGCCAATAGAGAGTCTGAGGCGCCCGGGAGGGCAGGTTCGAACTGCGTTAGAGGCTCTCGTGCTGCCAACAAGCTACACGATGCGGCGGTTGCAGAGCCCGGCGGCACGGCAGGCCTTCCTCAGTGCCTCCCGCGAGGGATATGCTTTGGCGCAATTCGATACGATCGGTCTCGCGCCCTTCCGTAAATTTTTCCCTGACACGCCTGCAACATTGGGGCATCACAACATCGAGTCGCACATACTGCTGCGGCGCGCCACCAATGAGCGGAATCCGCTAAAGCGCTGGTATTTCGAGCAGGAGGGGCGTCGTGTCCAAGAATATGAGGCGCGGATCGCCGGAAGGTTTAGGGCACATCTGACCTGCTCGGAATTGGATTCCCAGCGGCTACAGGCGATCGCTCCGTCCGCGAATACCATCTCGATACCCAATGGTGTCGACATCGATTACTTCCACAGAGCCGCTACTCCGATCTCGGTTCCACCGTCGATCATTTTCGTCGGCAGCCTCAATTGGTATCCCAACGTGGACGCGGTTATGTTTCTTCTGAAGGAAATCTGGCCATCGGTCAAGGCGGCGGTACCAGACTTGCGCCTGGATATCGTCGGATCCGCGCCGCCGCAAGCCGTGCTCGAGACGGCTGCGTCGTTGAATGACGTCCGGGTCCACGGTTTCGTAGACGACGTGCGGCCGCTGATTGACGCGGCAACGCTCTACGTGTGCCCGATCCGCGACGGCGGTGGCACCAAACTCAAGCTGTTGGATGCCTTCGCAATGCAGAAATGTGTCATCGCACATCCTATCGCCTGCGAGGGAATCGAAGTGACACCGGGCCGAGATGTCGAGTTTGCCGAGAGCGCTGGGCATTTCGTGGAAGCAATCCGCAGACTGCTTTGCGATTCCGCCGAGCGCGAGAGTAGAGGACGGGCCGCGCGGCAGCTCGTTGTGGAGCGCTACTCGTTTGCAGAGATCGTCCGGACACTATGCGCTGCGCTTGAGTCGGCGGCGCAGCCGGGCCCGCTGTCCAGACCAGCAGACGAGGCGTCAGGAAGATGAGCGCGGTTCGTAGTTGACAAGGTCGAAGCGCGGGGCCAGATAGGTTGGCATCCCTTTAATCGACGGGCTGCGGATCACGCCCGGACATTTGGGCATGAGGGTTCCGCCAACTGCAACGGCAGGTACCTGATGCACGGTGCCATGAGTCTACGGGGCGGGTGCTTAGAGTGTTTGATCTAGGAGCGTCGGATCGGTGTAGGTGAAAAGACGTCGACATGCCAACGAACTATCCATTGGCATCAACGCTAATCAGCGCGCGATCTATCTCGAAAGGTCCAATAAGAATTGAGGAAGTAATTCACGAGCGTAGCTGAACGATTCCCGCCAATTGATGCAACTGCGGGGCTCCTGTCGGAAACATCCGCGACAGAAGCACGAAGGTCAGATAGCTAATTCCGAGCGAAAGAATTGAGACCACGTTGAACCGGAGTCCCCGGGCATGGATCGGTCCGACCAAATTGCGCCCGCTGAATGTCCAGTAGTTGTTGCCGATAAAATTAGCAATGATGGAACACTGAATCGCGATCGGAGAGGCAAGAAACTTATTGACGCCCATCGACAAAAGTAGAGAAAAGATTCCAAGATTGACGACGACACCCGATGCGCCGATGACGCAGAACTTTATGAAGACCTTAGAACTCTGGAAGCGTATCCAGGCGGCGCTGCGGAAAAACTCGATGATGTCCTTGATGCCGAGCTTCGACTCCCCAACGGTGCGGTCGATAAAGTCGACCGGTAACTCCGCAATTCTGGCACCGCCGGCCGCGGCGGCGTGCAGCAGCGCAATCTGGAAAGCGTATCCTTGAACCCTGAAGCGTTCCAAGTCGATACGACGAATGACATCGGCGCGAATGGCGCGAAATCCCGCGGTACAGTCGTGGATTCGATAGAGGCCGGCTACGTATCGGGCTACAAGATTTCCCACTCGAGAGTTGAGGCGTCGGTGCAGCCCCCACTCCGCTGGAATGCTGCCGCCAGGAACGTAGCGACTGCCGATTACGAAGTCTGCACCCTGCTCGATGCGCGCGAGCAATCGCGGGATATCGGAGGGCTTGTGCGAGAAGTCGGCATCCATTTCGAAGACGACCTCCGCGCGAAGTGTGTCGAGCGCGTATCGCATACCGCGGATATATGCGGCTCCCAACCCCTGTTTTCTCCCCTGTATCGCGTCTAGATTGCGTACGGTGCGCTGCTTTTCACGCACTTCGTCGATCGTGCCGTCCGGGGAGTTATCATCCACCACAAGGATGTGCATCTCGTGCGGCAGCGAGGCGAACACGCTCTGTAGCTCATCAATCAGTCTGCCGATGTTCCCACGCTCGTTGAACGTTGGAATCGACGAGTACGACTAGCATCGTGCTGACGTTTCAGTCTGATTTGACACTGGGTATACCTTTCGCCGCTTGGTTTCTAGTCAGGGAACTGGCTGACACTTGTACAACGTTTCGACATTGACGATCGAATTGGACGCCCTTCGGCCTCGCTCTAAGTTTTGGCGCACTGGCGTCGGATACCCGGACGCCAGAATAGCCGTCTGAGGCGCCGTCGTCGACGCGGCCATTCGCCGAGGCATTGCGCCGGATCGCGCGTGCCACTCAGCCTGCAGGCTTCTCTGCGACAAAGATGACCACATGGTCGACCGGCGAGCGGTGCATTACGGTGCGAGTCTCGCGTAATGATCTGGTGGACGCTGAAGCCGTTGCGCTCAAGGATCGCTCGCGCGCTCTCGATCGTGTAGGACTTGCGTAGAGGCTGCGCGATCGGGTGGAAGAGCTTCTTGCGAATCCATTTCGCGAATGCGACGGTCTCGGTAGCGGGAGCAGGTACTCCTTCACTTTTATCCGCAGCCGCTCGCCGCGAGTCATGTCGATGTGAAAAAGCGCGACATAGTGCCCGGAGCGGGTAAGTACGCGCCGGATTTCGCCGCTAGCGGAATCTTGATTTTCAAAGTGCTCCATCACTCCGACACTCACCACGACATCGAAGGACTCGGACGCGAAGGGTAGTTCCTCCGCCCGAGCCACTGCGCACCACGCGGCAGAGCGCTTGCGCGCGCGAATCAGTGCGTGGACGGATGGATCGATTCCTGCCCGAATGGGGACTCGGAAGACGGACAGCAAACTGCCTTCGCCGCATCCGATTTCAAGCAGTGGTCCAGTGGAAAGTGATGCTGCCAGTTCGCTGAACCACCTCTGGAAAGATCCGAGCGTCCTTGATCGATACAGACATCCTCATGGCGTGTGTAGATCTGGTCGTAGATCTCGCGAACCCGGCTGTCCGGTGAGCCGATCAGGAAGCACGGAATGCCCGTCGAGCACTGGGAATGTGACCCCACAGCGCCGACAAGTGAATTCGGTGAGGGGGCCTTTGCAATGGGGACAGACGTACATAATGTGAAGAGAGTCTCGATCCGTTCTAGAGGGAGAGATGCTACTCTAAGCCCATGGGAATGTTGTAGTGTCCTCTTTCTTCATCTTGGGAAAATGCGATGAATGAGTCGCGGCCTGTCCTCCGACGAGCCGTTAGCGTATCTGTTCATGGTCCGAGAGGGACCCACGTACTCGCTTGAGGATCTTGAGGCGATCTGCAAGCTCCTCTCGCAGCATTTTCAAGGAGAGCTTTGGTCCTATGGCTCCTACGAAGCCGACGTCGAAGTCGGGCGGATGCGGGTCAGGGTTATCAAGGACCGCTCGCGGCGGAAACTTATCAATTTCTCGCGCTTTGCGCTGGCGGTTTTGGGCCGGGCACGCGAATTGCGGACCACGACACCCGAGCGCGTTGTGGTGACGTCCTATGATCCTTTCAAGGGCGGGTTGCTTGCCTGGCGCGTGGCACGACTGCTTGGGGGCTCGTTTTTGTGCGAGGTGAACGGGGTTTACGGAAATCCGGATAATTTCTCGCACATCCGATCCGTTCGTTGGCGTTGGCTCAGGTTGCTGCAGGTTCGGATACTGGGCTCGTTCGTGCTGCACAGGGCGGACGCTGTGCGGCTGTTGTTCACCGGCCAACTCGAGAATTTGTCAGACTCACGAGTGCCAAAACGGTGCGCCAGTTCTTCGATCTGGCCTACATCGAGCGCTTTTATCCAGGCCCCGAGGAGCCGCTGATTCTCGCGGTGGGCTTCCCTTTCATGATCAAGGGCGTGGATATTCTAGTGAGCGCATTCCGGCGGATCGCATCGCGCCATCCTACCTGGAAGCTAGTGCTCATCGGACACCGAATTCCCGATGAAGCTGCGTGCCCGGAGCTCGAACATCCGCAAATCCATGCCCTTCCGGGAATGCCACAACGAGAGCTCGCGAAGTGGGTATCGCGATGCTCGATCATTGCGCTCGCTTCACGCACTGAGGGCATTCCGAGAGTACTGCTTGAAAGCGCCGCGGCAGGAAAATGTCGGGTTGCCTCTCGGGTTGGGGGTATCCCGACGGTGTATAGCGGATGGCATCGATGGGCTTCTTTTCGAAAAGGAGAACATCTCGCAACTCGCTGAAAGCCTTGAGCGCGCGATCGAAGACAAGGATCTCAGAGATCGGATGGGTGTCGCTGCCCGCGAGCGCGTTGCGAGGGAATTTTCCGCCTCGGACTATCTGGAGCGGTTCACCGAGCTGGTCAGTGCGACCCTAGCGGCGCGAGAAGCTACGGAACCAGCAACCCGCGAAGCCGTGACCCCATGGCAGTTGATTCATTTGATTCGGACGCCGGGCGACGTAGCAGTGCCACCCCCACGTATCTTGCAGGTGCTGCACTGCTTCAGACTCGGCGGCTCGGAGCTTTTTGGATTGGAGCTCTCGCGACAGCTTGTCGAGCGAGGTGCGGAAGTTTTATGCGGCGCCATTGATCGCACCCCCGGCCCGCTGATCGATCGCTGCCTTGACTACGGTATCCAGCCTGTCGATCTAGGGATTCCACGCAATATCCTCGGCCGTAATGGCATCAGTCTGCAACTCTTGTGCGGCGGATGCAAGAGCTACGGCTTGACGCCGTCCATCTGCAACACTTTCTTGGACTGAATAAGCTGGGAATTCCGGCACGGCTCGCCCGAGTTCCGCGCATCATCGTCACGGAGCACTCCATCTTCGATGTCGATCAGAGTCGGGCAGGGAGGGTCCGGGCGCGACTGAACTGGCGTCTGGCCACAAAGATCACGGTTATCCACCCGAGCATCCGCGACTATCTGTGCAACCGCTTGGGCGTGCCCGCGGAACGGGTGGAATTATCCCGATTGGCATCGAGATCGAGCGATTCGGCCGGCAGACCGCGCCGCTTGCCGTGCACGGCTTAATCTCGGACAGCAGGTCATGTTCGTGTTTGTTGGACGCCTGGTTCCGGTCAAGAACGTGCCCGGCCTGATCACTGCCTTTCTAGATGTCCAGTCACAGGGCGCGCCGGAGGCGCAGCTGCTCGTGGTTGGTGATGGTCAGGACCGCGCCGCCTGTGAGCAGCTAGTCCGATCTCACGCTTGCGGAAATCGCGTGAGTCTGGTCGGCGAGCAGTCCGACACCCGACCGTTCCTTGCGGCGGCCGATGTGTTCATCATGAACTCGCGCTCGGAGGGAACTCCACGGGCGCTGCTCGAGGCGATGGCGATGGGTCTGCCAGGGTTGTGTCCTGCGGTTGGGGGTATCCCGGATATGCTAGCGGGACGCGGTTGGTTGACGGAGCCCAATGACGCCGATTCGTTGCGAAAAGCTATCCACTTTGTATTGGGCCATCCCGAGGAGATTGATTCATTCAGTGCTCCTGCCGCGATTATGTGCGCGACGCATTTTGAGGCTCGGCAGATTGCGGCGCGCTACTTGGAGCTGCTGCTCGGGGAAGATGCCTGTGAGTGAGCGACGCGTCGCTATACAACTTACCAGTACGGGTGGTTTCTACGGGGCAGAACGTACGCTCATCGAGCTGGCCGCGTTTTTTCGTGATCGGGGGTGGGACAACTACGTGGTGGCGCTTGAGGGTGCAGGCGTCGACGGAGCTCGTTAGACGCGCGACAGCCGAGCGTCTGAGGGCCGAAGCCTTCGTACCTTCAGGACGTCTGGGTCTTTTCCCCATGGCGAATCGCCTGCGATCGCTGCTGCAACGCTATCCGCGCGCCGTGGTGCATTCGCACGGTTACAAGCCTGACATCCTCCTGTCTTTGCTCGTGTGCCGCATCGTCTTATTTGTCTTGCGACCTGTCATTCCTGGTATAGCACATCGCTAAAGATAGAACGCTTGAGGCGCTGGACAAGCGAGCGGTTCGGGGATTCGACCACGTCGTGGCGGTGTCACGCGAGATCGCGCGCGATCTGCTAGTCTGGAGTTCCGCCTGAAACGTAACTCTTGTTAATAACGGCATCAACGCGCCTCAAGTTGAGGCGGACGCCCGAGCAGCAACGCGTGCCGAGTTCGGGGTTCCTGAAGACGCACCGCTACTGGTGCAGATTGGTCGCCTGGCGCGCTCCAAGCGCAATGACCTGCTGCTGTCGGCGCTGACGCGCCCGAGCTCGGCGCCGCAGGCCTGGCTGCTTTTGGTCGGCGACGGAGAACTCAGAGGACAGCTTGAAGTCGAGGTCGGGAGGCTCGGTCTGGCCGGACGTGTGGTCTTCTGTGGCTATCGCAACGACATTCCGCGATTCCTCGCCGCCGCGGACGCCCTCGTTCTGAGCTCGGACAAGGAAGGCCTGCCGATCATCATCCTCGAGGCGATGGCGCTGCGCTGTCCGATCATCGCAACCGATGTTGGCGCGATCGCGGCCACGCTACGTGACGGGCTAGACGCGTGGATCGTGCCGGCCAACGATGCCATAGCGCTCGGCCACGCAATCGAGCAGGCCACTGGGAATCGAGCCGCGGCAGGCCGGCGCGCCGAAAGCGCCTACGCGCGCTATCGCGAAAACTATTCGGCGAGATCATGGGGCGCCACTATATGGACATCTATGAGGCGGTCTGGACATCGCGTAGCTGGAGTTAGTGCGCACGAAATTTGTCGTAAGCGCAAGGTAATCGCCTATGCTGTCGGAATTGAAATCAGACGCTAGGGTTTTCTGCGGCTTACGCTGGCCGCAGCGTCGCTCCGTTTGGCGCCGCGCACTGGTATGGTTCTCTCCGGGGTTGTTGGTCCTGGCGGTTCAGCGCCTCGGCCACCACTACGTTCTGCAACGCGAACGTGAGGGCTGGACCGTCCGCCTGCTGGTTTTGCGGCTCCTGATGGCACTCGGGCCGCGGCTTCTCGTGCTGATATGCAAGTCAGACGTCGCCTCGAAGGCGTACTTCGAGCCGGGAGTGTACCTGTCCGACCGCGGTTACCTCATTCTCGGGCCACAGCGCATCGGGAGTGGCACCGTCATTCACGAGCGGGTGACGATTGGGGTGACCGCCGTGGCGGAACCGACGGCCCGAACATCGGGCGCAACGTGTGGATCGGTCCGGACTGCATTGTTTACGGCAACATCACGATTGGCGACGGTGCGACGGTACTGCCAGGGTCGGTTGTGTCGGCGAATGTGTCCGCGGGCAGTGTGGTCGAAGGTAACCCGGCCACAAAAGTGCGCGGAAATTTCGATAATATCGGGTTGCGGCGCTCCCTCGCGCGCGATATCGACCGCGCGGCGGTGTTGCGGCTGTGAGCGGGTTCCTCGGCGCAGTCCGCGCGGATCTCGGCCGCTGCACCGACCTCGGCACGCTTTCTGCGCGCCGCATGTTTTCAACACTGCGCGGAGAGATCGGCCTGCAGGCGCTGCTCGTTTACCGGTTCGGACGGCTGCTGCGTGCCGCCGCCCGGCGTCCGCTGGTCTGGCCGCTGCTGCCGATTGGATGGCTGCTGTATGCGATGGCCGCCGAGTTGGTGCGCGAGTGTTACGACATTCGTCTTGAGCTCAGTGCCGACATCGGCCCGGGGTTCTGGATCGGGCACTTCGGCGGTATCGAGCTGGCGCATTGCCAACTCGGGGAGCGCTGCACCGTGGGTCAGCACACCAAGGTCGGGCGTCGCGGCGACGTAGCGCAACCGCGCATCGGAAGCGGCGTGTGGATCGGGGCGCACGCGGCCATCTACGGCAACCTTCGAATAGGAGACGGTGGACCATCGCACCGGGTGCGCGCGTCATCAAGGACGTCCCCAGTCGGGCTCTGGTCGTCGGGAACCCCGGCCGTATCGCCATGCGCGGCTACGACAACCGCGCAATCATCCGCTCAGGTTGAATCGCGCGCGCGCGGCCGCCGCGACCAGCCGCCGGCCCAACAGCAGTGGGATCCGTGCTATCCAGCCCAGGGCGAGGCGAAAGTACATTGACGTAAGCAGGACGTTGTCCCGCCAGTAATTGAAGTGCGATACGCCACCTTCTGCGGCGCTGAAATACTGCACCGGGGCGGGAAGATTCAGCGGCCTCAGTCCCATCCAGCTCAGCCGCACCACGGCTTCTGCATCGAAGTCGAACCGCCGCATCCAGCGGGTGCGGCGCATGATGGTGATCAGCGGCTGGATGGGATAGACCCGAAAGCCGAACAGGGAGTCCTTTATGTCGCCGCCGAGCGTCTCGATCGCGGCGGCCAGGTTGGAGATCTTGCGTCCCCGGACCCGGATCGCCGGCGCACTGGCGTCGAACACGGGCACTCCAAGAACCATCGCCGCCGGGGCTTGCTGCGAGGCGGCCATGAACTGCGGAATAAGCGTCGCCGGGTGTTGTCCGTCGGCGTCCATCGTCAACACGTGGGTGAAGCCGGCCCGCTGTGCCTCGATCAGGCCATCGAACACGGCCGCGCCCTTGCCGCCGTTCTGCGATCGCACGATGACGCGCACCTGCGGATCCTTCTGGGCGAGGGCGGCGAGCTCCGCCGGGCTTCCATCGGTGCTGCCGTCGACCACGATCCACACCGGCGCCCACAGCGAGCGGGCGGCGCGCACGGTGGCCACGCCCCTGCTGCCCGGGTTATAGCTGGGAATCAGTACCAGATGAGTCGTCGAGAGCGTCATTCGTCACTCGTGATTAGGCGGCCCGATTGACCCTATGACCCAGGTTACCCCGATGCCGCCCGACCAATAATTCGTGGTCTTCACCACCGGCTGGCGACGAAGCGTGCACCTCAGAGGAAGTCGTTGGCACACGAAGGCGCCGACACAGTAAGTCGGTTAGCGCCGCGTCAGGGAGATCATTGTCTGACTTCTAGCATAGCCGCCACACGCTTCATAGGCGGGGTCGGTCCGCCGTCTCATACCGCCCTACCGCGGCGCCACGGCATAGAATTAGCTATTGTAGCGGTGGTCTGCGAACAGGGACCCTGCGAGCAGTCCGAGCTTCCAGCCCGCTCGCCCGGGCTGCTGTCCGAGGCCGAGGCCGAGGTTGAGGTTGAGGTTGAGATTGGAGATTGAGATTGAGATTGGAGATTGAGATTGAGATTGGAGATTGAGATTGGAGATTGAGATTGGAGATTGAGATGGAGCGGGCTGTAGACCCTGATCATGCGCGGTGAGGCTTCCACGGTGAGCGCCGCGCTTCAGGCAGCTGCCGCGAGCGGACAGATCCCTGTGGCCTCGATCTCCACCAGCAGATCCTGGCGGCAGATGTCCGCCTGCAGATAGATGACCTGCGCCTGCGGGCCGAGGCTCGAGGCCAGCTGTGCCTGGATCACCGGCAGATCCCGGGTCGGCGCACGTAGACCTTATAAGCGAGCGCGTCAAGATCGAAGTGCGCGCCGCCCGCGAGCCGATTGGCTTCGCCGAGCAGTGCCTCGATGTTGGTGAGCGTTTCCCGGGTCTGCGCGGCGGTATCGCCGATATGCAGCGAGCGGTGGCCGACGATACTTGCAGTGCCGGAGATGAACAGCGCCAGGCTGCCGGCCTGACGCAGCAGTGCGGCGCGTGAGAAAGCCGGACTGTGCGGACCGTACTGCTGCGGATAGTGGTAGGCGCTGACCTGCCGGGGGTTCTCGACGAACACCGGGGCGACTTGTCCGGCGAGGAAATAGATCACCAGAGGGCTTTCGCTGTCGGCTCCGAGCGCGGAGGCCGCCGGGACGCTGCCCGCCACCGCACGGCCGCTGGCGCGCAGCGCGTGCCGCCGCGCGGTATTGAACTGCCGGTAACGCTCGGTGCCCGATGACGTCGCCATTGATGTCGGGCAGGTAGTTCCAGATGCGCAGGAGATGGGGATACCCCTGTGTCTCGAGTGTCGCGCAGATCTCCCGGTACGCCTGGGCGGTTGCCCGGTGCAGGGGGGAGGTCGCCGGCTCGCGATCGCCGTCTGGTACGGCGAAGTCCTGTTCCGCTATGGCGATGCAGCCGAACAGCATTTCCTGCGTGCGCCGAAACCGCACGCTGCCCTTGCTGCCCAGACTCGGCCGGCTCTCCGGAGCTCCAGATCTCATACAGCGGCGTGTCAGCCGGAAGGACCGGTGTATTGACCTGCGCAATGGGTATGCCCGCATCGCCGAGCGCCGCCGGCCGGCGTGTCGTGAAAAGTGGCTATCCCGAGCACATCGTCCCGCCGCGCATCTTCGGCACGGCAGACATACGCCAGGTTGAGGCCCGCCTGGGCGCGCATCCGCTGCACGCTGCTGCGTCAGCCCTTGGGTTTGGACTCGTCGCCAGCGACGGCCTTATGGGTGCCGTCGCTGATGTCCTTACCCACCTTCTTGGAGGTGTCGGCAATCGCATGGCCGGCCTTCTTGGAGTCATCGGCGATCGTGTGTCCGACTTTCCGGGAGGCGTCCGCGATGCTGTGGCCGACCTCGCGGGAGGCCTCCGCGATGCTGTGGCCGGCGCTCTTCGCATCTTCCTTGATGGTAGCCCCGAGACCCTCATCGGCGGCCTAAGCGCTCGCGGCATGAGCCAGGCCGAGTGCAAACAAGAGCGGCGCCAAACGCGCTGACAATAAGCTTTTTCATGAAATCTATCCTACGACAGCCGTCCCCTGTTTGCACGGCACGGCATCACATGCGACCTGCGAAAAGAGCCCCCAGTGCGGTGCCAAACATCGCATCAATCGGGCAAACTCCGGCGAATGCTCCTCGATCGGCTGCCTATCTCGGTATTGCGCCACCGGTATGTCCCCGGCGGCTGGGACGTGCTCGCCTTTGTTCTGGTGTTTGCCTTCTTCGTCTATTTCGCGCAGGCCGCGCATGGGCTCACCGGCTCGCTCGCCCACCTGGAAGCCACGCCGATTTCGCTCAAGCCGTGGGCCCTCATCGGTTATGCAGCGCGCACCGGTCTGCGGATGCTCATCGCGCTCATGTTTTCGCTGCATCTTCACATTCACCTATGCGACGCTTGCCGCCAAGAGCCGGCGGGCGGAAGTTCTGCTCGTGCCGCTGCTGGATTTCCTGCAGTCGGTACCGATCCTGAGCTTCTCCATCTTCGTCCTGTTCTTCCTGCAGCTGACGCCCGGGCGCGTGGCGGGCGCCGAAATGGCGGCGATCTTCCTGATTTTCACCAGTCAGGCCTGGAACATGGCGTTCAGCTTTTACCACTCGCTGCGCAGCATCCCGGATGAGATGGAGGAGGCGGCGCGCAACTTCCAGTTCAGTCCGTGGATGCGCTTCTGGCGCCTGGAAGTGCCGTTCGCCATGCCGCCACTCATCTGGAACATGATGATGTCGATGTCCGGGGGCTGGTTCTTCGTGGTGGCCTCGGAGGCGATCAGCGTCGGCAGCACGACCGTGACCCTTCCCGGGGTGGGCTCCTACATCGCGCTCGCCAACGACCAGCGCAACTACGCCGCCATCGGCTGGGCAATCGCCGCGATGTTCGTCGTGATCCTGATCTTCGATCAGCTGCTGTTTCGCCCGCTGATCGCGAGCGCCGACTGGTTCCGGCTCGAACAGGAGGTGGGGCAGACGCCGAACAGCTCGTGGGCGCTGACCATGATGCGGCGCTCGCGGATCCTGGGCATCATCGGACACGCGTTCGCTCGCTTCCTGCGCGCGGGCATGAAGCCGCGGCGCCCGCCGCCGCCAGTGACCACCCCCGCAACGGCCACACGCTGGCCGCAGCGCTTCGGTGATGTGCTCTGGTACGGGGCGCTGATTGCCGTCGGCCTCGTGGCGCTGTGGAAGACGGTGACGTTCGTCCATGGCGATGTGCCGGTCGGTGAGATCGGCCGCGTCATACTGTTCGGGTTCATCACGCTGCTGCGCGTCGCGGTGCTGATTGCGATCGCGAGCCTCATCTGGGTGCCGATCGGGGTGTGGGTCGGCATGCGGCCCCGGGCGGCGAGCATCGTGCAGCCCATTGCGCAGTTCCTCGCGGCGTTTCCGGCCAACCTGTTCTTCGGGTTCGTCGTGTCGGCCATCGTGATCCTGAAGCTGAGCCCCGACGTGTGGCTGAGCCCCCTGATGATCCTCGGCACCCAGTGGTACATCCTCTTTAACGTGATCGTGGGCGCCTCCGCCATCTCCCCGGAACTGCGCTACGTGGGCCAGAACCTCGGGGTGAGGGGGTGGCTGTGGTGGAAGCGCCTCGCGCTGCCGGCGGTCTTTCCCTTCTACGTTACCGGGGCCATCACGGCCGCCGGCGGCTCGTGGAACGCCAGCATCGTCTCCGAGGTCGTCTCCTGGGGTAAGCAGACGGTGACGGCGCACGGGCTGGGCGCGTACATTCATGCGGCGACGGAGGCGGCCGATTTCCAGCGCGTGGTGCTGGGAACCGTGGTTCTGAGCCTCTTCGTCGTGGTACTCAACCGGCTCTTCTGGCGTCCGCTGTACGCGCGCGCCGAGCGCAAGTTCCGCATGAGCTAGTCAGGTGGGAAAAAGACCGTGAATGCCGTGGCACCGTTGAACCTCGCCCCGCTCCTGGACGTGCAGGGCGTCAACAAATCCTTCCGCAAGCCCGACGGGGACGAACTGGTCGTGCTGGAGAACGTGAACCTCACCCTGCGGCCCGGGGAGATCGTGGGACTGCTCGGCCGTTCCGGTTCCGGCAAGTCAACCCTGCTGCGCTCGATCGCCGGCCTCGATCCGCCCTCGAGCGGAGTCGTGAGCTACCTCGGTCACCCGGTCCTGTCCCCGGCGGCAGGGATCGCGATGGTGTTCCAGAGCTTTGCGCTCTTTCCCTGGCTTACCGTGCTCGAGAACGTGCAGGTCGGGCTCGAGGCGCTCGGTACGCCGGATGGGGAGATGCGCGCCCGGGCGCTGAAGGCGATCGACCTGATCGGACTGGACGGCTTCGAATCGGCGTATCCGCGCGAGCTCTCCGGCGGCATGCGCCAGCGCGTGGGGTTTGCGCGGGCGCTCGTGGTGCACCCGAACATCCTGCTGATGGACGAGCCGTTCTCCGCCCTGGACGTCCTTACGGCCGAGACGCTGCGCACCGACTTCCTGGAACTCTGGTGCGAGGGCCAGTTGCCGATCAAGTCGGTGCTCCTGGTCACCCACAACATCGAGGAGGCCGTGCAGATGTGCGATCGGCTCCTGATCTTCTCGACCCATCCGGGGCGGGTGGTGAGCGAGATCCCGATCGACCTGCCCCAGCCGCGGCACACCCAGGATCCCCGCTTCCGGGCATTCATCGACCGGGTGTATGTCGAGATGACCGCGCGACCGCGGGGCGAGCTGCGCCCCGGCCTCAAGGCCGAGCGCTTCCCGGGCACCGGCATCGGTACCCAGCTGACGCACGTCTCTTCGACCATTCTCACCGGCCTGGTCGAGGCGGTGAATGAGCCACCCCACAGCGGCAAGGCCGATCTGCCCGCGATCGCCGAGGAGCAGCACCTGGAGGTCGATGACCTGTTTCCCGCCGCCGAAGCGCTGCAGCTGCTGCGCTTTGCGGAAGTGGAGGGCGGCGACATGAAGCTCACGGAGGCGGGGCTGCAATTCGCGCGCGGGGACTTCGATGAGCGTAAGAAGCTCTTTGCGCAACATCTGATCACCTACGTCCCGCTGGCCGCGCATATCCGCCGGGTGCTGGACGAACGCGCCAGCCACACGGCACCCAAGAGCCGCTTCTTTGATGAGCTCGAGGATTACATGGCCGAAGAGGCGGCCGAGCAGACCCTGCGTACCATCATCAGCTGGGGACGCTACGGCGAGGTGTTCGCCTACGACGACAACCGCCAGGCCTTCAGCCTCGAGAATCCCACCTAAGGGCACCCCGCGGGGGACGGCGACGCGGCAGCTTGGCCATATGCGCTCGAGCAGGGGCGCGTGTATCGTTCTGCCATGCAGTCCGCCGTGATCAATGAATCCAGGCCGACGCTGCTGATCGTGGATGACGATCAGGAGCTGTGCTCGATGCTGAGTGAGTACCTCACGCTCGAAGGCTTTGCCCCCTTGAGCACGGGCACCGGCCCTGCGGCCCTGGAGGAGCTCGGGCGCATCCCCGTGGACCTCGTCGTGCTCGATGTCATGCTGCCGGAGCTGTCGGGCTTCGAGGTCCTGCGGCGCATTCGCGCCTTCAGCCGGGTTCCGGTAATCATGCTCACGGCACGCGGTGAGGAGGTCGATCGCATCGTGGGCCTGGAGATGGGAGCGGATGACTACCTGGCGAAGCCGTTCAGTCCGCGCGAACTCATCGCGCGTATTCGCGCGGTGCTGCGTCGGCGGCCGGTCGATGCCGGCGCGCCCGAGGGCCCGATCCAATGGGGTCCGTTGTCCCTGGATCTGCGCGCACGCCGCGCAGCGCTCGGGGAATATGATCTGGAGCTGACCTCCGCGGAACTGCGGATCCTGGAGCTCCTGGTGCGGGCCGACACGCGCACCGTATCGCGCGAGGAACTGATGCAGCAGGCGCTGGGACGGCGACTTATGCCAACGGACCGGAGCCTCGACACGCACGTGAGCAACCTGCGCCGCAAGCTTCAGCGCCACACGGACCGCGTCAACGTGCAGAGCGTGCGCGGCGCAGGCTATGCCCTGACCCTGAGTTCCACGCCGCCCCCGGTCGCGGGGGGTGGGGACTAGGGGCCGGCGTGCATTCACTCTACTGGCGGATCTTCCTGGCCTTCTGGGCGGCGCTCGCGCTGATTCTCGTGGGTACCCTGACCGCGGCCGTCAATGCGACCAAGCACCGCACGGAGCGACCCTGGATCCAGCGCGGCCAGCTTTATGGGCAGGCGGCGCATGCCTTCCAGGCGGGCGGCCAGGAGGCCCTGCGCGAGTGGCTGCAGAGCCTGCCCGCGGAAACCCGGGGTCGCACCTTCGTCGTGAATCCCGATGGCAC
This sequence comes from uncultured Pseudomonadota bacterium, assembly GCA_963727305.1. Lineage (GTDB taxonomy): Bacteria > Pseudomonadota > Gammaproteobacteria > Steroidobacterales > Steroidobacteraceae > 13-2-20CM-66-19. The sequence continues at coordinate 45,544 of CAVSFM010000008.1, read as the reverse complement.
CGAGATGCTGCGGCGAGCGCTGCCGGCGTCCTTGTACGGCGCGGCCGGAGCGCCGGCTGACCTCCGCCACGCGCCGGGCGTCGGAGTCATCGCCCCGGTCGGCGGCGCTCTGGTGGTCATGACCCCCGCAGGCGGCAGCTATTACGTGATCGTGGGACCCGTGCGCGACAGTCCCAGGCTCTTCGGCGAGCTGGAGCTGCCCGGTGTGCCGGTGACGGTGCTGCTCATCGCGCTCGCGGTGAGTGCCGCGGTGTGCTTTGTGCTTGCGCGCTATCTGGCCGCTCCCGTGGACCGGCTGCGGCTGGCGACGCGCCGCCTCGCCAATGGCGACCTCAACGTGCGTGTGCTGCCGGCGCTGCGGCGCCGCGACGACCTCGGCCTGCTGGCGGCGGACCTGGACAGCATGGCCGAGCGGCTGCGACAGCTCCTGGATGGCAAGCAGCAGCTGCTGCGCGACGTGTCGCACGAGCTGCGCTCGCCGCTCGCGCGGCTGCAGCTGGCGCTGTCGCTGGCGGCCCGTGATCGCGACGCGACGGAGCGCCACCTCGCACGCGCCGTCCTCGAGGCCGACCGGCTGGAACAGTTGCTTGCGCGCACGCTCAAGCTTGCGCGTCTGGAGCAGCCGTCCCCGCCGCTGGCGCACGAAAGCGTCGACGTCGCGGCACTGCTGCGTACGATTGCGGCCGACGTCGCGATCGAAGCCGACGCGCGGGGCTGCCAGGTCGCGTTGCGGCTCGCAGGGCCTCTGCCGGTGCAGGGGGATGAGGAACTGCTGCGCAGTGCCTTCGAAAATCTAATACGTAACGCCGTGCATTACAGTCCGCACGGTGGCGAGGTCGTGATCGAAGCCCGGACGACAGCGGCAGCCGCGGAACGCCGCATCGAGGTCACCGTGCGCGATCACGGCCCCGGAGTTCCGCAGAAGGACCTCACCCTGATCTTCGAACCCTTCTACCGTGTCGGGGCTGCGCGCGAGCACCGCAGCGCGGGGGGAGAGGGGCTGGGACTGGCGATCGCCGCACGCGCGATCGGTCTGCATGGCGGCACGATTACCGCCGCTAATGCCGCAGGTGGGGGTCTTTTAGTGAGCGTCAGCCTGCCGGCTGACGCCCCTGCACCAGCGGAGCCGTTGCCAGCGGCAGTCGCGGTCGCGTAGCGGCGCTGCGCTCCGGCGACAGCAGGCCAAGCTCCTGCAAAGCCTCGTGCATCGAGGTGAAGGCGAAGTCGCCGAGCACGCGGTGCAGCCGCGCTTCGCAGCGCTCCAGGTTCGTGTAATGCCGGAAGCGTGAGAACGCGCCCACCTGGATCCGCGGCTGCCCCGGATCGATTTCCCAGGGGTGCATGTAGAACGCGAACGGGCGCCCGCGGCGCTGGTTGATCTGGCGAAGTCCCGCCCGCGTCAGCCAGTAGGGCAGGATGCGGAAATAGCCACCGCCGGAGACCGGGACCTGCACCCCGAGGAAGGTCGCCGCGGACATGGGGAACTCGGCGATCATGCGGCCGGAAGGGGCGGTTGCGCGGTGCGGCTCGGGGTTGGCGCCGGGCAGGCCATACAGATCGTGGTGGATCGGAAAGATCGAGGAGTCGTAGCGGAATCCGGCATCGATCAGTACGTCGAGGGCCCAGAGCGAGTCCCGCGTGACGGAAAAGCTCGCGGCGCGATAGCCGAGCACCGGATGCCCGAGCGTATCCTCCAGGAAGCCCTTGGCACGCAGCGTCTCTTCGCGAAACTCGTGCGGCGACTGCGTGTAGACGAGCTGGTGGGAATAACCGTGGCACGCTACTTCGTGCCCGGCGGCGGCGATGCGGCGAACCAGTTCCGGATGACGCTCGGCGAGCCAGCCCAGCACAAAGAACGTACCGCGCACGCGGTGCTCGTCCAGGATCCCGAGCAGGCGCTCAACATTTCCATCGACCCGCAGCTCGCGCTGGTCCCAGCTGTCGCGTGTTACGGCCGAACTCAGGGCCGCGACATGGAAATAATCCTCCACGTCGACCGTGAAGGCGTTCATGAGTCGATCCGGGGCGGGCCCGTGGGAGTCAGATTTGGAATCCATTCGTCTCTGACTATAGCGAACCGCAGAGCTCCGCGTTGGTAGGTGGACTGCGTAGTTGCATGTGGGACGGCGCGGGGCGTTCTGAAGTGATGCCGTAGCCGAGCTGTTGACGCAGCCGAGCCCCATTAAGTAAACGGCTCCCGAAGGAGCCGTTTACTCCAAGTCCGCGGACTCGCGAGGGACCTTAGGCCTGTGCGCGCTTGCGTCTTAAGGCGACGAAGCCGACCCCACCCAGAGCAAATGCCAGCAGCGGCAGCACGCCGGGTTCCGGCACGCCGCTGGGATCGGTCTGACTGGGATGACTGGTCTGCGTATTGATGATCGGGCGGCCCGGCCAGCGGTTATGCACAACCGCACATGCGCTGCTTCCGCACATGGTGGCCGATGCCGGCACGCTCCACGCAACGGACGTCAGGGCCGCAACACTGGCCAAACCCGCAATCAAAGTAATTCTCTTCATCGCCGTATCCTCTCCGATGACCTTTCCTTGAGCGCTCGTGGCAGCAGAACCTGCCGGTCATCCGTGTTGGTTTGAATCCCTCAGTCTCATTGTGCCACTCCCTCTGTACGCTGCAAGCGGGGCAGGGGAGCTTGAAAACAGGATATCAAAGGGTGGGGCACCTCGGGACCGGATGCGACATATCCCCTGAAAATTGTGTTCCACGTCACAGGGTGACGTTCCGTGCTGCTTCGGAGCTTGGCTGTCGGCCGCACGCGACTCAGATTTACCAAACAAAAACAATGAGTTAGTGACGTATATGCGTCCTGCACAGCTTACGCCGTCGTCTTGATGCGACGACGCAACAAACTTTGTTAAACCCTCCGCGAGCCTGAAGCTTGTCAAGTAACTTGAAAAACTTGGCAATTAATCCGACGGCATACGCCTTGCACTTCCTTCCCTTGACTGCGGCCGGCCGGGTTTTTCGCTTGCCCCGCCAGCTCGCAGCTTCCGGATCGAAGTGTGGGTGCCCGATGCGTCCATTGGGCCTGAGTGGGGGTTTGCGCCGTGAATTTGATCAAGCCGATTCTCGTGGCCCTTTTATCGGCCCTCGCGCTGGTGGGCTGTCATACGTTCGATAACGGCTCGCAGGGGCCGGCTCCGCAGCCCTCAAGCGCTCAGGGCCCAGGCACTGCGACCTTATCCTGGGAGGCGCCCACGACTACGACCAGCGGCGGGGCGCTTACCGATCTTGCCGGGTACCGGATTTACTACGGCCTGAAGGCCGAGGATCTGACCCAGACCGTGCAGCTGCCGGCGTGGGCCTGCAGACCTACATGATCGAAAACCTCGGGCAGGGCACCTGGTACTTTGCCGTCAGAGCGGTGACCAGCGCCGGCGTCGAAAGCGCATTGTCGAACATCGTCAGCAAGACCATCAGCTAAGCCCGGATAACAACATCGCCACGGCACACCCGGGGTACCCGGTCAGCGCGTGGTGCGGCGCGTCTCGGTAAGATTCCGCGCATGCCAACTCCCGTTTCCCTGCGGCTGTGGATGATCCTCGTCCTGGCGGTGGTCGTTGCCGCCGTGTTCTGGCCGAGCACGGCTGTCCTCATCCAGCAATGGTCGGACTTCGTCAACATCACCTATACGCATGGCTGGCTGATCCTCGCCGTCTGTGTGTGGCTGGTGATGCGCTCCGGCCGTGCCATTGCCGCGGCTCCGGCGCGGCCCTGGCCGCTGGCGCAGCTCGCACTCGTGCTCGCGGTGTTCGCGTGGCTCGTGTGCTACCGCGCGAGCATTCAGGATCTGCACGTCACGCTGTTTCCCGGCCTCTTCTGGCTCGCTGTCGCTGCAGCCTTCGGCTGGCCGGTGGCCCGGCTGCTGATCTTTCCGGTCGCATTCTTCTGTTTTGCGCTGCCTTCCTGGGCGCAGCTCGGTAATCCCCTGCAGGAGCTCACGGTGCTCGCGATGCGGCTGCTCCTGAGCCTCACGGGACCTGCCGCCGTGATCAGCGGTGACGTCATCCACATACCCAACGGCAGCTTCAGGATCGAGGAGGGATGCAGTGGCCTGCACTTCATGATCGTGGGGCTCGCGGTGGCAGCACTGCACGGTGAGCTGCGGCGTGATTCCTGGAAGACGCGTGCTCATGGAGCTCGGCCTGATGGCGGCGCTCGCACTGCTTGCGAACTGGGTGCGGGTGTACACCATCATCGAGGCGGGCTATCTGAGCAACATGCGCAACTATCTGGTGAGCGTCAGCCACTACTGGTTCGGATGGGGTGTGTTCGCGGTTGCGCTGATCGCGTTCTTCTGGCTGACCACCTGGCTTACGCCGGCCACTGGACCCGCCCCGCCGCCTGAGGAAGCTGCATTCACGCCGCCGCCGGCCGCGGATGGCTGGACCGAACTCAGGGGACTCGGGCGCTGGCCATCGTCTTGCTCGCGATCCTGCCTGCGTCAAGTCTGATGGCTCGCTTGGCGCATCCACCGGCGCCTCTGAGCAGTGTGCCGTTTGTAGTGCTTCCTCCACCCTGGTCGGCGTCGCCACCGACTTTCGACTCCGCGTGGTGGCCGGATTTCGCGGGCGCCGATGACACGGAGTACCTGCAGGTTCAAAAGAACCAGGGTCCCCCCATCGAGGTGTTTCGCGTGCGCTATCGGGTGCAGCACCAGGGGGCGGAACTGGTCGGCGGCTCGAGCTCACTGCTGGGCGCGAAGCTGCGCTGGCGCGGCGAGCAGCGGCGCACAAGCACGGCGGGCGTATTTGAGGAGACCGAAGTCGCCGAAACAGGCGACGTACGCTCGCTCATCTGGTGGCGCTACAACATCGCCGGCCGCGCATTCGTGCAGCCGCTTGCCTGTCAGCTCTGGTATGGACTCAACGCGATGTTCTGGAGTCCCCCGGCTTCGCTTATCGCGCTGCGCGCGCCGTGCCGGGGGGATTGCGGCCAGGCCCGCGCGTTGCTGAACGAACTGATCTCGACCAACGCGCTGCGCTGATAGGAATGCTGCAGCCAAAGGTTGCTGCGCGACCCGTGACATAAGTCGACGCGGCGCCCTGCGACCAAGGCGGCGGCACTTGTCTGTGACCGCATTCACAACGGCAGCGAGTGGGGGCCGCTAAGCTGCGTCGCCATGGGGAGACGGTGCGGCGAGCTTCGCGGGCCGTCAAACAACACACAAGCCTATGATCGGACTGTCATAAATGGGGAGCGACAGTTCAGCCATTTCCCTAGTTTTTGCTCCCGTGCTTTCTGTTAGTCTCAACTTTTCACCCAGGAACGGGTATGCAACGTCCAAGCGTGCTGAGGCTGGCCGGATGGCTGGCTATAACACTACTAACCATCAGTTGCGCATCAACTCCCCCGCCAGCCGCACCGGCGTCGACGCCGACGCCTGCGAGCGGAGCACCCGCGGTGCCCGCAAAGCCGGTGGTCGGACCGGACTACATCATCGGGCCCGGAGACACACTGCAGATTTTCGTGTGGCGCAATCCGGAACTGACCGTGCAGGTGCCCGTGCGCCCGGACGGCAAGATCTCCACGCCGCTCGTGGAAGACATGGTGGCGGTCGGCAAGACCCCGCCGCAACTGGCACGCGACATGGAAGGCGTGCTGAGCGAATACGTGCGCTCGCCGAAGGTCAACATCATCGTGACCACGGCGGCGAGCGCCTTCAGCCTGGTCAAGGTCGTGGGTCAGGTCGCGCATCCGCAAGCATTGCCCTACCGCGAGGGCATGACGGTGCTCGATGCGGTGCTCGAAGTGGGCGGACTGGGTCAGTTCGCCTCAGGAAATCGATCGCGCATTGTTCGTATGGTCAATGGTAAGGAAACCGTGATTCACGTGAAACTCGAGGACTTGATGAACAACGGTGACGTTCACGACAACGTACCGCTTAAGCCCGGCGACGTACTTGTCGTGCCGCAATCGCTCTTCTGATCATGAACGCCGCTCTTGATTTTATTTTTGAGCAGATCCGGGGCGTCTGGCGCTTTCGCTGGATTGCCATGCTGGTTGCATGGGTCGTGTGTCTCATCGGCTGGTTCGTGGTGCTGCTGATCCCGGACACCTACGCCGCATGGGCCCGCGTCTACGTGGATACCCGCACACGGCTGAGCCAAGTCACGGCGCCTATCGGGGTGGGGTCGAATATCCCCTCCTCGCTGGAGGTGGTGCGCTCGGCGCTCCTCGGCGGTCCGCAGCTCGAGAAGGTGGCGAAGCTCGCCATTCCCAGCTATGCGACCGCCTCAGCGGATAAGCAACAGGAGATCATCAACGGGCTGCGCGAGCGTCTGACGGTCGAGGTCAACGCGGACAAGAACGCTCCCGCAGACCTCTATCTGATTTCCTACACGGATCACAACGTGCGCAACGCGCATCACGTCGTGGATCAGTTGCTCAGTCTTTTCATGTCCAACACCTTGAGCGACACCGAGGTCGGCTCCGAGCAGGCGCAGACGTTCCTGACGCAGCAGATCGCCGAATACGACCGCAAGCTTGCGGCGGCGGAGGGCAGGCTGGCCGACTTCAAACGCCAGCATCCGGGCCTGGTGCCCGGCGCCAACGGCGGCGACTATTTCTCCCGGCTGCAAGCGGAATCCGAGAATCTGAATAAGGATCGGCTGGCGTTCACCGTAGCCGAGCAGAAGCGCGATGAGCTGCGACGCCAGCTCGTGGGCGAGCAGCAGGTGGGTGCCGTGAGCGGACCCGGTGGCGCCGGTGGCGCCACCAGCACCGGCAGCGCTATTCGCGAGGCCCAGGGCAGGCTCGATGAACTGCTGCTCCGTTATACCGACAAGCATCCCGACGTGATCGCGGCGCGCCAGGCACTGGTTGACCTGCGGCAGCGGCAGGCGGCCGAGATCGCCGCGGTGCGGCGCGGGGATCAGGCCGCAATCGCCGCCACAGGCCTCGGGGCTAACCCGGTCTACCAGGGGATCCGCCTGCAGCTGAGTCAGGCGGATGCGGAAGCCGCGGCCGCGGGGCAGCAGGTGCACGACGAGGAAGCGCGCATCGAAGAGCTGCGCAAGATGATCAACACCGCGCCGGCGGTCGAGGCAGAGTTCACGCGCCTCAACCGCGATTACGATGTGACCCGTGGTGAGTATCAGGCGCTGGTCGATCGTCTGAACCGCGCCAAGCTCTCTGACCTGGCGGATGCCACCGGCGTGGTGCGCTTCAAGATCGTCGACCCGCCCACAGGCAGTGATCATCCGGTGTCACCGGATCGTGTGCGGCTGATACTGACGGTGCTGTTGGGCGGCTTCGTCGCCGGTATTGCCGTGGCTTATTTCATGCACCAGCTAAGCCCAGTGTTCACCTCGACGCGGCAGCTGAATGAGCTGACGCAGTTGCCGGTGCTGGGCGCGGTGAGCATGACATGGCTCGAGCGGCACAAGGCAGAGGACCGCCGTGCCATATGGGCCTATTCAGCGGTCGCTGGCGTGTTGGTTCTGGTGGCGCTAATCACACTAAGCACCCAAGGATGGGCAGCTCGTATTCTGCACGGATCGATATGACATGAGTGTAATCGAGAACGCAATCAAGAGACTGCAGGCCTCGCGTGGCGCGGCGGAGCCGGCCCGCGAGCGTTCACTGGGCACTGCCGGGAGGCGACAGGCCGCCGATACGCCTGCCGCCGCCCCGACTCGTGTCATCCCGTTGGACCTGGATGCTTTACGAGAAGCCGGTCTCTTTCCGCCTGCCCATCAGGAACGCGAACTTGCGCAGCAGTTCCGTCAGATCAAGCGACCGCTACTCAACAACGCCATTGGCCGCGGCGTCGTCGCGCTTCCTGATGGCAACCTGATCATGGTGGCAAGCGCAGTGCCCGGGGAGGGTAAGACCTTCACGTCCCTGAATCTCGCGCTCAGCATGAGGCTCGAGGAGGATGTCACGGTGTTGCTGATCGACGGCGACGTGGTGAACCCGCGCCTGAGCCAGATCCTCGGCACCGACGATTCACGCGGCCTGTTAGACGTCATCAAGGACCCTTCCATCTCTATGACATCGGCAATCCTGCCCACGGACGTGCCGGGGCTCTCGTTCCTGCCGGCAGGTCACCAGGACCCCAATGCAACCGAACTGCTGGCGAGCGCTCGCATGGCCGAAGTCGTGGCTCAACTCGCCCGCCAGGATCCTTCGCGTGTGGTGCTGTTCGATTCCGCACCGCTGCTGCTGACGACCGAGTCGCAGGCACTGACACAGATCGCCGGCCAGATTCTCCTCGTCGTGCGTGCCGAAGACACGCCGCAGCACGTGGTGCTGGAAGCGATCGAAACGCTGGCTGAGAACAAATCCGTGTCGCTGGTGCTGAACCAGAGCACGAGGCAGCCGCATGCCGGTTACTACTATCGCTACACGACGAGCAAGACCGGTGAGACAGACAGTGGCGCTTGAGCGACGCTGAAGGGGCGCGTCACATGAGGTATTTATCGGGGACCTGGACGCGTACAAGGCGCCTGGGTTTCGGAATCCTGCTGACACTGATCGCGCTGCCCGCGGCTGCCCAGAACCGGCCCGTTCACGATCCAGAGCCTTTTCCTCAATCAATCGGGAAATTCTCATCGGGGCAATTACCTCGAGGCCGACTGCGGGGCTGTTGTACGACGATAACGTCAATTTGACGCCCGGCGGCTCCGGCTCCGGCGTCGCGCTCCTCGGATTGGTGGGTGATACGTCGCGCGTGGATGCGCCGCGCTTTGACTACCATCTCGATTCCGACCTTGTGGTGGCCAAGTACTTCAACTCAGCATATTCCACCCAGCCCTACGGCTATCTGGATGGATTCGGCGAGTTCAAGATCGTTCCGGGCACGCTGTCGTGGACCGCACGCGATACGTACTCGCAGGTGCTCATCAATCAGGCCAGTCCGGGGACTCCGGACAATCTGGAGAGCATCAACTACATAAGCACGGGTCCGCGGCTGACGCTGCGCCCGACCCTGCGCACGACCATCGTCGTCGACGGCACTTACTCCTACGTCGCCACCAATTCCAAGTCCCCGGATTACGTGAACATCGACAATCATCAGTTGGGCGGCGATTTGCGTATCGACCGGGCTTTCACGAACACCTTCAGCGCCTATCTCACCGGTAATTATGCCAAGGTGCAGTTCAGCGACACGACGGTTAATCAGGATTTCAATCTTGTCCAAGGCCTTCTCGGAGTTCGCTTCGGAGATGCCCGCACCGGCCTCGACTTGGCTGGCGGCTACAACCAGGCACACCTGGAGGGAGCGCCGCCGGGAACTCAATATCCCGTTCCGCACGGTGCCCTGGTCGGACTTCCTTCCTTCGATGAGGCCGCGACAACGACTACTCCGCCGACGAGTACGACCCCGTCGAACACGCAGAACCCTAGCGGTACCACTTGGCAGGCGAGTCTGTCGCGCCTGATCTCGCCGACCCAGCGCCTGTCACTTCATGCCTTGCAGCAGGTGACCGATGCCGCGAACCTGTTTCGGTTGAACCTCAGCCAGCCGGTACCGGGCGGCCAGCAGTCGCAACTTGCGACGGGACAACCACTCACCCATCGTGAATATGGCGGTACCTGGAGGTATGACACCGGCCGCACGGCGCTCACCCTCAATGGCACTCTATTACTCCGATCATTATTCGCAGACTCCGGAATCCGATCACGATGCGCGTCAGCTCAACGCCTTGATCTCCCGCCAGTTAAATGTATCCTTTAACTGGGAATTAGGCGTGCTGTATGAGCATGACAACTACATCACCTATACCCAGCACACCTGGAATGCGATTACGAGCCTGCGCTGGCAGGTAGGGCCGAAGATCGGGCTCCGCTTCTTCTATACCCACTCCGACGTTGGCTCGCCGGGTGGCTATTCGGACAACCAAGTCGGCGTGATCGCAAGCTATGCGCTGTCCGCAGCCGCGAAGGCGACCGATGCCATCATGCAGCCCAAGGCTCCTACCTCGCAGCCATATTTCTAGAACGTCGCCCCCGCCTCATGGTTTACGCCACCGAATATTGGTTTTGGATCCTTCTCGCAGTGGGCCTTTATCCCTACCTGGGTTACCCGCTGTGCGTCGTACTGCTGAGCATCGTGCATCCGCGCCCGGTAAAGGCGGGCGAACATTACCCCACGAGTCACGGTCGTCGTGGCGGCGTACAACGAAGCGGCGCATATCGAGACGACGATCCTCAACAAGCTCGATCAGGATTACCCCGAAGAGCTGCTGGATCTCATCGTCGTCTCCGACAGCTCCACCGATGAAACCGATGCGGTACTCAAGCGCCTCGCGCAACAGCATCCGCGGGTGAGTTACCTCAGGCAACAGAGCCGTAATGGCAAAACGGCCGCCCTGAATCTCATGGTCGCGCGCGCCGGGGGCGAGATTATTGTCTTCGCCGACGCCAACTCGATGTATCGACGCGATACGGTGCGACGTTTGGTCGCCCCGTTTGCCGATCCGCAGGTGGGCTATGTGTCCGGGCAGATGCGCTATGTGGATTCAAATGGATCACTGATCGGCGATGGCTGCACCGCCTATATGCGCTACGAGAATTGGCTGCGCGCCTGCGAGACCCGGATTGGCTCCATCGTGGGGGTCGATGGCGGCGTCGACGCGGTGCGGCGCTCACTGTATCAACCGATGCGCGCCGATCAGTTACCCGATCTGGTGCTTCCGCTTTCAGTGATAGAGCAGGGCTACCGGGTGATATTTGTACCGCAAGCGATCCAGCAAGAAGAAACTCTAACGAATGAGTCTGCCGAATACCGGATGCGGGTGCGGGTAGCATTACGAGCGTTCTGGGCGCTGCGCGACAAACGATCGCTCCTCAACCCGCTGCGCTATCCGCTCTATAGCTGGCAGCTCGCCTCCCACAAGCTGTTGCGGTACCTGAGCTTTATCCCGCTTGGAGCGGCGGCGCTTCTCAACTGGATGCTCGCTGCCCGCGGGCGGGATTTTCGAAACGTTGGCGCTGCTGCAGTGCTGCGCCGCATTGCTCACGTATCTGGTGCTGCGCGGGCCGCAGCTTCTGCGCGGCTTTGGCTTGGCGCGCTACTGCTATTACTTCCTGTTGCTGAACTGGGCGTCCGCGGTCGCCTTCGGGCGCTTTTTGCGCGGCGAAAAACAGGTGCTCTGGCAGCCACGGGTGGGATGAAAGCCGCCATGCGCTTGATGAGCGCGCTGTCACGCCATGTATTTCATCCGCTGTGGGATCTCAAGGACGGCAGCCAGCGCCTGCGCGTCCTGCGTACACTGCAGCGCACGCAGTGGTTGCCGCTGGCTGAGCTTCTGCAGATGCAGCGCGCGCGTCTGGAGCAGATCGTGCGCTACGCTGCCGCGCATTCGCCGTACTACCGGCAGCTGTTTCGCGAACGGGGCTTCGATCCGGCGAATTTCGATCTGACCGCCTTCAGTTCGCTGCCACTCTTGACCAAATCCATCATCCGCGCCTCAACGGACACCATGTTGTCGCAGGAGTTCCGGCGCGACGAACTCGGGCATCACAAAACCGGAGGATCGACCGGAGTCGCGCTGACCACGTACTTTGACCGCGATTGGCTGGAGATACGCACGGCGGACGCTCTGCGCTCGGATCAATGGGCGGGAGCGTTTCATGGCATGAAAGTGGCGGCGTTGTGGGGTAATCCCCCTGTGGCGCGCACGGTCAAGGAACGGCTGCGACGCCTGTGTATCGATCGCTTTGTTTACCTCGATACGATCGATCTGAATGAGCGCTCAATCGAGGCGTTCATTGCCGCCTGGCGGCGCGAGCGGCCGGAAGTGCTTTTTGGGCATTCGCACTCGCTCTACATGCTGGCGCGCTATCTGCTCGAGAAGAAGATCTCGGACCTGCGCCCACAGGGTATCGTCTCAACCTCGATGATGCTGCTGGCACATGAGCGACGCGCGATCGAGCAGGCGTTCAACTGCAAAGTTACCGACCGATATGGATCAGAGGAGGTAGGGCTCATCGCCTGCGAATGTGAGCGCCACGCGGGGTTGCATCTGAACATTGAGCATCTCTACATCGAGTTTCTGCGTGCCGATGGCAGTGCGGCGGCGGCGGGGGAGGAGGGCGCCATCGTCATCACGGACCTTCTCAATCGGGGAATGCCACTCATTCGTTACCGCATCGAGGATGTCGGCGTGCCGAGCGAGCGGCAGCTGCCCCTGCGGACGCGGCCTGCCGCTCATGGAGCGGGTAGCCGGGCGCGTGGCGGACTATCTCAAGCGGCGTGACGGGTCCCTGGTCGCGGGAGTTTCGCTGGTGGAGCGCACGCTCACGGCGATCCAGGGAATTGAGCAATTGCAAATCGTGCAACCATCGCGCGAGGAAATCATACTGAACGTCGTGCGGGCCGATGACTTCACGGAGGCCTCCGAGCAGGCGCTGCTGCGCGAGTTTCGTGACGTGTTTGGCGAAGGCATCGATTTCCGCCCCCAGTATGTGCAGAGCATTCCGCAGGAAAGCTCCGGCAAGTACCGCTTCTCCATTTGTCGGGTCTGAAAATGCCTGCTGCAGTCTCCGAGGGCCTGGTCTCTGTAGTCATCGCGAGCTACAACATGGGGCACTACCTGCGCGGGGCGGTGCAGTCGGTATTGGCGCAGACGTACCCGAACGTCGAGGTGCAGATCGTCGATGATGGTTCGACCGATGACACACAGCAGATCCTGCAGCAATGGGCCGGGGATCCCCGCGTGCGGTCACACCGTCAGGCGAACGCCGGGCAGGCCCGCGCCAAGAACCGCGCCGTCGAGCTCAGTCGCGGTCGGTTTGTTGCATTTTTAGACGCCGACGATGCCTGGAATCCGGACAAACTTGCGCAGCAGATGCCGCTATTCCGCGGGCGCCCCGAACTCGGGGTCGTGTATTCGGACTATCAATGCATGGACGCAGACGGCCGGCCGCTCGTGAAGGGTGTAACGCCTATGCGCCGCGGTTGGGTCACCGGACCGCTCCTGATTGAGAACTTTATCCGCTATTCGGCGGGTGTCGTGCGGCGCGAATGTCTAGAGCGTAACGGCGGCTTCGACGAAACCCTCGATATGGGAATCGACTATGACCTGTGGTTGCGGCTATCGGCGCACTGGCAGTTTGATTTTGTCCCACAGTCGACGGTGCGTTATCGCATCTGGGCCGGACAGATGTCGAAGAACTACCGCAAGCGCTACGAGTCGGCCATCAGGATCATGCGCAGCTTTCTTGCGAACAATCCCGGAATCGTGAATCCGAGCTGTCGTGCGCGAGGCGTGGGCACACACCTACGCCGGCCGTGCAGACACGACGCTTTGGCACGAGCACGATCACTTGGCTGCCTTCAAGGACTACCGGCGCGCACTCTCGTTTGCGCCATGGTCATGGTCGGTGTGGCGCTCGATCCTGCGTTCGTTGGTCACGACGCGCGCGCCGACTTGAATGCGTGCGAGCGTTTACCTTAGTGTGCAGGGATGGGCGGGTAGTCCGTCCGATTGACGTAACCTTCAGAGCCCGCGCTCGAGATTGGTCGGGCGGGTATCCCCCCCGACGGTGGTGTGCTCGGCCACGTCGCCGATGACCACCGCGTTGGCACCGATCGCTGCGAAGTCGCCGACGCGTATGCGTCCGATGACTACCGCTCCGGGAGCGATGTACACGTTATTGCCGATGACGGGGCAGCCGGCCTTATCACCGCGGTTCAGTTGCCCCAGAGTCACGCGGTGCGACAGATTGCAGTTATCGCCGATCACTACTTCACGATTCACGACGATGCCGCCGAAGTGTCCGATGTAAAACCCGCTGCCGATGCGCGCATCGGGCGATATATCAATGCCGAAGCGAATCGCGTAGTGACGCAGCATAAGCGCGATCAACTGGCGCAGACCCAAGCCGCACCAGGCGTGTGCACGTGCCCAGTGGTAGCAACGCAGCAATGCCGTGTAACGAAAGCCGGGCGTAACCAGCAGATGACGCCAGAACAGCACTGCCGCTCGACATTCCCGCGTAACGCCACAGGTCCGAGGCGATGAGCGCCCGACACCTTGCCCACGTCATGCGTTGATTGCTTTCAGGCGCTGAACCAATGCGGATACTTCATCTTGATCGACAGTGACGGCGTGTACGGAGCGGAGCGAATCCTATTGTATCTAGCGCGCGAACAGAAGCGGCGGGGACGACGAGCCACTCGATAGGAAGTATAGGCCCCTGCAGAACCCCAGATGACGGAGTTTGAACAGTTGGCAGCGCTCGTGGGGTCTGCCAGTTTGTCCCCATTCGCATCCGTCCAGCCCTGACGCCCTCGGTGGTGCGCTCGTTATTGAGCACGGTTCGCGGTTTGAAGGCGGATGTGCTGCATTCCCACGGCTACAAGGCAAATATCTTGCTCGGGCTGCTGCCCAAGCGAACGCGCGGTCCGATGCTTGCAACACTGCATGGATGGTCCGCTAATCGGGCTTTCACGTCGCTGGGTTTACGCGAACGGCTCGATGGCTGGGCACTGCGAAACATCGACGGGGTCGTGGTGGTTACGCGCCAGATGCTGGAATTGCGGTCCCATCCGCAGATTGAGCCGGGATCGGGTCCAGGTAATTGAAAACGGAATTCCGCCATTGAGGGAGCGCCTGGCGGATATGGCCGCTTCTGGAATCGGTTCTGTTCCGGAGGCGCTCGCAGAGTTTATCAAGCAGGCGCCGACGTATGTGGCAATCGGGCGACTGTCTCCTGAGAAGGGTTTTGAGCTGTTGCTTGAGGCCTTCTCAATGGCCAGTGCACGAAATGGCAACCGCGCATCGCTTGCTGATCGTGGGCGAAGGGCCGGAAAGACCCAAGCTCGAGCGGCGCATTGACGAGCTTGGTTTGCGACAAAGTGTGTGCCTCGCCGGATTCGTCGAAGGCGCGGACCGACTCCTTGAACATGCCGCGGGTTTTTTGATGAGTTCATATACGGAAGGGATGCCGCTCGTGTTGCTGGAAGCCATGCAATGGCCGGTACCGATTCTGGCGACGAGCGTCGGGGGAATTCCCGAAATTCTTCGTGCGAGTACCCGCGGGACCGTGGTGCCACCACGCAACATGGCTGCATTTGCCGACGCTCTCGCGGCGCTGATGGCCTCGCGATCAGCAGGCGCGGCGATTCGCAGCGACGTCGGAACCCAGACTTATACGACCTGTCAGATGGCGGAAAAGTATTCTCGCGTCTATCAGCGCATTGTTTAACAAGTCCCACATACGAGGCCACGCTGCGGGTATTCACCGACAGACTGACGTCAGCGTACGGAGTCAAATGCGAGCTTCAGAGAGGTTTCTGACGCGCCTTAATGCCCAGGTTGGCCGCACAAATGATTGCCCATTGCTCGTTGCGCTCTGGCCGAGTTCGGGGAAAACAGCACTACCAGCGCGCAGGCGATTCCGTGCGGGCAGATCGCATAACTGCCTCCGAATCTGCGGGATCTCATGCTCGAGGTGCAGCCGCAGGTGCCCCGGCAACTTAGCTGGAATGAAATTACGTGAACTTTGCCGTGATCGGGGCAAAGTCACTGGGGCAAACTTTCCAGGTTGCGGGGCCAGCCCCTCGAGGGCGGCCCGACGTGACATAATCAAAAAATGCTCAGGGCCAGGCACAAACAGCAAGTTGAACGGGAGCAGGGAAAGCGGGATCTCGCTTTTATCTCTTTTGTGCGTTCATAGTCAGTTACTTTGGACGCCTCACTGCTCGCGTCAGTTTCCTCGGAGCCGTGCATTTTGATCTCGTGCTCGCCGCAATCACCGCTGCAGCGTTCTTATTCTCCGCGGGCTCATTCGCGAAAATCGCGCCGAATGAGCCTGGATCCTGTTGCGAAGCAATTGTGGATATTGCTCGGATACATAATCGTCACCCTTCCGTTTGTCGAGTGGCCGGGCAGTGCATTGCACAATCTGGAAAACTTCTCGAAATCTTTATGTTTTTTCTTTTTTGTCGTCGCGACCGTTGATACCACCCGCAAACTAAAAATATTGGTGACCGTATATACCGCCACACAGGCTTGGCGTGTGCTGGAGCCCCTCGGCATGCACATACAGTCCGGGTACTGGGGTTCCTTCACGTCGCTGGGGAATTGGGAGTACATGGACCGTTTATCCGGCTCTCCTTACGACATCATTAACCCTAATGGGCTGGGGTTTGTGATTATCCTCTGCCTGCCGCTGCTTCCTCTCGTGATCAAGCCCAACACCTCTGTGAAACGCATTACGCTCGCGCTGTTAGTGATCGCCATGTGCTATGCACTGGTCCTGAGTGCCTCTCGCTCGGGCTTTCTGGGAGTGGTGGTGCTCGGTATATTGGTGGCCTGGCGCAGCAAACATCGTGCCGCCTATCTTAGTGCTCCTGGTGATAGTTGCGCTGATCAGCGTAGGGCTCATGACCGACTTACAGCGAGAGCGCTACGTTTCCATTGTTTCTCACTCGGCGAAGGGTGGAGCAACTGCCGAAGGGCGGATTACCGGTGTCTTGGAAGACTTTAAGGTTTCGCTGCGTCGCCCATTCTTCGGTCACGGTCTGGGAACCTCCCGGGAAGCCAATGCGAATTTTCGCGGCGAAGATAAGCCCTCGCACAATTTGTATACGGAGGTCGCGGAAGAGCTGGGGTACATAGGCCTCGCGCTTATGCTAATGCTTCTCTGGAGTTTTTTGCGTGCGTGTTGGACGGCAGAGCGATTCGTCTCCGCCTCGCCGCTGACAGACGCGCGCCTGAGATTTCTGCACGACGTTGCAAGAGCGCTCGTTGTGGTGGTGATGGTCGATTTGTTCTTCAGCTTCGCCTCATTCGGATTTTCCGAGCCCTATTGGTATCTCTTCGGTGGCCTGTCCGTTGTGACCGCGCGGCTCGCCGCGAAGTTGGCCCCGGACAGGGCAGGAGCACTGCGCCGAAGCAGCGCCGCGCAACGCCGCAGACTGCGCCGCCGCTTCGACAACGTCCGACGTTGTCTCGGCCGATATTCCGTTTACGCACTCGGTAGCCTGCGCAATGTGCGGCATCTGCGGCTTTGTCTCGTCCACGCGCGTTCAAACGCTCGACAGGCTGCAACGCATGAACGACGTGCTTTATCGGTGCGGACCCTGATGGGCAAGGATATCTCTTCACAGGAGCAGTCGGTCTAGCGATGCGCCGTCTTGCGATTATCGACCTACCCGGTGGCTCGCAGCCCGTTTATAACGAAGACGGATCGGTCGCTGTTGTCTTCAATGGCGAAATATACAACTTCAAAGCGCTACGGCACGAATTGCAGGCTCGCGGACACCAGTTCAAGACCCAGTCGGACACTGAGGTAATCGTTCACCTATACGAAGAACGCGGTGCTGATCTGGTGCGCGACCTAGTCCACGCGTGGCTCGGCCGCTCGATCAACTAGACCACCGAGCGGGTAGGGGGTATATCGTCGCTTTTCAGTCGGGATGCTCGTGTGCGGAGCCGACGTACAGCGCCTCGATCCCCGCGCATCAAGGTCCGCACGTGCTGACCCACCACGTCATATCCCTTCCCGCCGCAACTGCGCGGCGAGCTTGCGCGCGCCCTAGAACCGCGCCATCAGGTGCAGCTCGTTACGTCAGCCGACCTCCGCGCGAGACTTCTTCAAGCCGATAACGGCGAGGAACTTGCCACCGGGTCCTCGCTGAATCGCATCAACCAGCTCAACTTGTATCGAGACGTCATCCCCTACTCTCTTTCGTATCTCCCACACGATCCGCTGTCCGATCTCAGCGCAGTAGCCCGATGATGGGACTACGCGGACGATCAGCGACGTCGGTGAAGTTTGCTCGATCTGCGCTTCAAGGACTTCCGTGAATCCTTTGAACACCGGATCGAACCTGCCCACCGCGCGCCCTGAGGCGAAGTGGAGTATGTCGTCGGACCGGCCCGCGATGGGGCCCAGGAGCGGGAAAGCTGAGCCACAATTGCACATCTCATCGGAGAGAGATGCCGTATCCGCTATGCGATACCTCAGCAACGGCATCGCACGATTCACGAGGCCCGTGACGACGACTTGCCCGAGTTCACCCTTCGAACAGGGCGAACCATCCTCTCTGAGGATCTCAACCAGGCCGTGCTCTAAGTGGATGTGGTAGGAACCGAGCGGGCATTGCGCTACGAAATGTGTCATTTCGGTACACCCATACTGGTCTGTTACGGGAACTCCGAACGCGCGCTGAATGGCGCTACGTTGCCTATCGCTCAACTTCTCTGCCGTTGTCATTACCATCTTCGGCCGCGGCATCTCGCAGCCCGCTTGAAGTGCGAGTTCTGATAGGCTCGCAAGACTTGACGGGTACCCGACGATAAGGGGAGGGCGAATTCGTTGGAGCTCCGCGGCGTAGGTGCTGACGAGTCTCTCGAGATGTGATAGGAGCTAAACAGGACGTTTCGTTGCGCAATATCGAGCCTCCAATACGGTGCGCGCTTCTGACTCGGCGAGAGGATGGTGCGGCCATAGAAAGTCGCTCGCCAATCCTTGCCAGGACGTATACCGGCGGAGCCCCAAAGCCTATCGAAGAAGGCGTAATGTAGCGCACGCGATTCACGATCGCAGTAAATCGTCATAGGCGACCCGGTGGTACCACTTGTCGATGAAGTGAACTGGTCACGAACATCTGCGCGGCGAACTCGATACCCTTGCTCCGGACCTCGAGCCGATCGATGACCGGAAGGCTCTTTAGCAACTCTGCAACGTGGACATTCTCACCCCGCCACGCATTTGCGTCGAGGTTGAGTTGTCGATAATAGGGTACGTTCTCGAGGGCCTCTTGCACAAAGCGACGGACTCGCCGACTGACCCATCGCGCGAGAGCCGATGTGTCGAGCCTGGCCGTGTGTTCGAGCATGCGCCGGTACTCGGCTGTGTGTCTTGTTTTACGCTGCCGCCGGAGCCGCCACCCATACAGCGAGACGGCCACGTTTTGCATCGCGACCGGGAGTACGTGATAGAGCTCTTCTAGCATGATATCTGGCTGCCGGTGTGTCGGGTCGGCAGTCCGTTGGTGAACACTTAGCCATCGCCATCCTCGCCCTGTTAACCAGGCGGCCAAAGGTGGATCGGAGATGGCGCGGGGCGGCGACCCGCGCGAACCAGGTTTGTCGACGTCGTTTCTCGGTACTGCACGGCCGTGAAACAGTACACGTTCAACGATACACATTCCAGCGTCTAAATACCTGTATTCCGCCAGTTCAACGGTTCGAATAAGCGCGAACTATTCATTTATAGGTATCGAATACAGCGGGCTGGGCGAGTTCGATGGATTCGAGAAACTGCCAAGCCGCCCGGTTTACCGATGGCGCGGCGTCTGCATAGGAGTGGTGTGGGGTCCCCGATCAGCGTGGAGTCGAAACTGTAAAACCCGCCGCTGCGCAGCGCGCATCAGTCGCTGTCACATCCTTCAGCGCGACGTACTGATCGTGGATCTCCGATAGTCATCCATAGCCGGATCTTCCGTCGCGCCAGTGGAATCACATTGGAAACAGTCACGTTGCGTCCGGCGGCCGCGCGCACTGCAACTGCGCGAAGTAGTTCGACTCGAGCAAGCTTAACGTGAGCGCGTGCACGCCACCGGCGGGATGCGCGAAGAGGTACAGACGTTCGCGATTTACAGCTTGGTCGCGAGCTCGTCGATGGTGTCGCGCATGAGCAACGAGTGTCATCGTGGATACGCTAGCCGTAGTCAGCGAAGGATTTGGGCGCAACGAGGGTGAGCGCTGCACGCTCTGCGACGTGGGTACATTGCGCAAGCATGGAGTCGCGTGGAGTAAGACCCGTGCGGTGACAGGAGCACGGGAGCAGGAATATCCGGCCCGATCGAATCCGGAACGAGGAGGTAGTAGTCGCGCAACCGATGACCGGAGCGGATACTGATCGGGTCGGACGGTCGGGCGCGTTCTCCGAGCGCGCGTTTCTCGCACCGGAAACGTGCGCTCAGACCCACCGGTTGCGCCGTACGCCGGGCCTTCGACTAGCAGGAATGCGTTTAGCGCAAGGAGCACGCGCCAGACGTGCGTTCGCCATGGTCCAGACACGCTCAACGCAGGATCCTGCCGAGGGTCAGCGCAAGTTCGCGGCCTCCACCGCGAGTGTCAAGGTCGTTCGCCCAGATCGCCATTCTTGCGCCATTCACGTAGGCTGGCGCACCGGCGAATTCGCGACTGCGCGCGCCAGCTGAAGATGGAGCATGGGCTGCCTGGGTTTACGCTGCGTCGCATATCGCTTGAACTTCAGAGTAGCGGCCAAAAGTCACAAGACATCGATACGATTCGTTCTGCGCTCGACGCACAAGAGTTCTTTCTCGTCTATCAGCCAATCGTCTCTCTTCATGATGGGGTTTGCTTTGGCGCCAAAGCGCTGATCCCCGTAGCGACACGAGAATAAAGTTTGAATGCGTCCGAGTTCATCCCGTTGACCGACAACACTCCCTTGTCGGGGATGCTGACCTATTGGGTCATCGACACGGTCGCAGTGGAGTTAGGCGACTGGCTCGGGGGCAACAGTCGGTCCACATTAGCATCAATGTGCCGACGGAAATTCTCGGCCGAGGCCGACTCGAGTACGCCGCGACCAGGTCAGGACTACGCGCTCGCGTAAAGCAGCTCATCGCCTAAGTTACCGAGCGCAGCGTACCCGACCAGCTGGGCTTCGGTGCACTCAACAGCATTCCAGGCACTGGTGCACAGGCTGCGCTCGATGACACGACTCTCTCGGGCGCGAATCTGGCACTGCTCACGCGCTGCAACTTCGACTTCGTCAAGATCGATCAGCTGCTCGTCGCTGAGCTTGCTATCGACCGGCCACCAGCGCCCTGGTTGGAACGGCTCGCGGCACTGTTGCAAACAACTACGGTGAAGATTATCGCCGAGGGCGTCGAGACCGCCTTCCAGGCCGATATCCTCCGGACCGCGGGCGTGCAGCTGACCCAAGGCCACTGATTCCCGGCTCCGCTGTCGGGACACGACTTCAAGCGTTACTGTGGGGTGTCATCGCAAATCGGGCGGCGTCCTTGAAGCCGGACAGTCGCTGCAACGAGCCGGGCTCTCTGCATCAGCACCTATTCAGTGGTTCCACCCGGCTCGAAATCCCTCTCCGCCAGCTTCACTCGATATTTCAGAATCCAAAAAACGGCTTCTTGTGCGCAATTTGGTATTACGTCAACGGGTCGACAATTCACTCCTGGTGGCGAGATCAACCCGACGGCCGCCGAGCGGCGATTCAAGTGTTTGCATCCGACGGGTAGCTCCACTGTCTACTGATTTTCGCAGTAATGCTAAGCCGCAATCGAATTACGGTGCGCGAGCGATGGCATCTTTCCAGAGGTGGATATTGAGCAACACCCACAGCGCTTCGGTGTGGTCGCGCATCGCTCGTGAGTGTTCATCGACCAGCCGTGCGACTGCGTCGCGCGGGAAGAACGTAGATACGAGGGAACTTTGACTGCACATATCGGCGAGTAGCGCCTTGAATGTTGGCTGTTGCCGGAGCCAAAGCGCAAGTGGGACGCCGAAGCCAGCTTTGGGTCGATAGACGAGCTCACGCGAAAATGAGCGCGCGGCCTCCGCTTTCAGTAATGGCTTGTTGGCCCAGCCGCAGCCGACTTTCGAGGCGCGCAAAAGTTTTCGACCATAGCACGAGGCGGTAGTCAAGAAAGGGTGTACGCGCTTCGAGGCCATGCGCCATGGACATCTTATCCAAGCGCAGAAGCAGCGACTGCATGTAGGAGCGGCGCTCATACTCGAGCAACTGTTCGAGATAACTTTGCCTGGTCGACACGTCGCGATGGACTGCCTCCCGCCTGCCGCTGTAGTCACCCGATCGAAGCGCGGTCAGATCGTCGCGATCGATAAAGCGATGAGCGTCGATGGCTACGTCGACATTGCTGGACATGGTGTCGAAGAGCTTACGCAAGCGGCGAAGGCCCAGACGCTGCGCCCCCCGACCGGCGAGACGACCGATATGCGGCGCGAGAGGCCCAAGTGCCGCGCTATAGAGCGGAATTCTCAAGCGTGGGTAGCCTGCGAACACCTCGTCCGCTCCCTCGCCAGTAAGCGCGACGGTAACGTACTTACTCGCGACGGCGCACAGGTGCATGAGATGCACGGAGTGTGGGTGACAAAGCGGCTCATCGTGATGCCATATTGCTCGCGGCCAGAGTGCAATGTACTGGTCAACTGTCAGGTGCTCCGCGTGATGAATTGTGCCGAGCTTGGTCGCGACCTCAAGCGCGTATCTGCTCTCATCATGGCTTTCTTCAGAGAAACCCACGGAAAAGGTATGTAGTTCGCCTGTCTTGTGATTGCGCACTTCGCGCGTAATCAGCGAACTGTCAACACCGCCGCTATTGAAGGTTCCGAGGGGCACATCGCTGACTAGGCGGTAATCAACTGCAGTCGAAAGTAGTTCGGGCAGGCTCGGCGCCGCGGATCCAGATTGCTGGAGGGCAGCTAATGCTGCCGTCTCGTCCCAATAGCGACGCACCGCGATTGAGCGGCTCTGCTGAGTCAGATGGATGTAGTGTCCTCCGGGCAACAGCCGCACACCGCGCAAGAGAGTAGCAGGTTCGAGAACGTGCCTAAATGCAAGGTACTCGGCGAGCGCGTCGGGGTCGAGCTCCGCCTGCACGCCCGGGACCTGCAATAACGCCTTGATCTCGGACGCGAAAGCGAATAAATGCGGTGTACAGACATAGTAGAGTGGCTTGACGCCGAAGCGGTCCCGTATGAGGAGAAGGGAACGATCCTTGCCATCCATAGAGCGAAGGCGAACATACCATTCAGCCGGTGAACCCAACTGTCTACCGTAGAATTTGCCATGCGGAGCACAACTTCTGTGTCGCTCTTGGTCTTGAATTCCGCGCCGGAGACGCGAAATGCTTCTCGGAGTTCACGGAAGTTGAAAATCTCGCCGTTGTAGACAATGACACGCTTGGTCGACTGATCGATCATCGGTTGAGCGCCACCTTCTAGGTCAATTACAGATAGCCGGCGATGTCCAAGTCCGACGTTCCCGTCGACGAAGAAGCCTTCACCATTCGGTCCGCGATGACTGATTGCACGAGTCATGCGCTCGAGCATCGGCTGCGAAACGCGTGCGTCCGAATCGAAGAGATAGATCCCTGCTATTCCGCACATCGCTGCAAACTCGCGGCGCTCTTGGACGCGACGTCAGGACGATGGGGAGTCCGACCAGAACGCGATGTTCCCGGATCGTTCGCGCTCAATATGACCGCTGCGTGTCACCTCATTATGCATGCTTGCCGCCAGCAAGCCTCTGCTGCGCACGGCTCGTCTTTGAGCGACTTTCCGGATCCAGCGCCACGCCCCAGAACCTTGCCTGCCTAGCACCGATTCCGACCCCGTCCCAGCCATAGCCTCGTCATGTAGCGGCGAGTTCCGAGGCCATGGTCGAGTTCGTTTTCAATAGTGGGACCGGCTCTCCGATAGAGCCACCGTTGGTTTTTGTCACGCACAGAAGCCCAGGGCGGGCAAAGCTCGGCATGTTCATTTCTGAGCTCCTGTTTGCTAAGAGTCGGCGCGAGACGGCGCGCGTACGCGGGCGACAGCCGGGGGCGCTATGTAGCAGGGCCAGTTGAATATCGGCATGTGTGAAATTCATGCGCCGCAGGTGAGCGAAGACCTCCTGGCCGCAAAGCTATGTCAGGGGTGAACTCCCTGAATATGAATTGGTCAACACACACGACAGTTTCAAACGCGCCTGGCGGCAACTGAACTCCTGCCCGACAGCTTCGACGCGGCGCTCGCTGTTCGCGGTTGACCTCGCCGCGCTCGTCCGGACTGCGCAAGAAACAATTAAACCATACTATATCGATCAACGTACGTCAGTAAGGCGACTGCTCCTTGGCCACCGCGAGGCACGGTCAGCCGTTGATCGTCAACTCGCGGATTTCTATTAGCCGCGCCCTGCCTATATAGTAAGGTTAAGTTGTGGGGACGCGGATCAAGGAAAGAAGGACAACCCCAGAACCTAAGCGTGGCGATAAAGAAATGCGCACGCGTTTGAACGTTCCTTGTCCCCGACTTATGCAACCCGCTACTTCCAAGATCATCTTTGTCTCCTGGCAAGAGCATCGGCGCACGCGGGAGATATGTTCAGCTCTTGGCATCGGGCTACATGAGCTCGTAACCACATCGCGAGGGCTGACTCGCTATCTGCGACTGATCCCGCGTACGGTGCGCCTGTTGTCGCAGAGGCGCGCACATACCGTCATCGTTCAGAATCCTTCAATGGTGCTGACCATCTTAGCGGTTTTGATGCGCCGATTTTTCTCGCTCGCATTGTCATGGATGCACACAATGAAGCCGTAGTGCCATACATTCACCCTTACGCTTCGGTCCGATGGGTCACACGATGGCTGCACCGACGATGTGATTATGTGATCGTAACCAATAAGTATCTTGCGGAAGTCGTCGTCGCCAGCGGAGGGCGTCCTCTGGTCTTGCCGGACCCATTCCCGAACCGCTTCCGACGACAATCCCCTGCAGATGCGAGGTCCCTTCAACATCGTGCTGGTCGCCACCTATGACCGGGACGAGCCTATCGGGGAGGTCTTGAATGCGGCGGCGCAACTCAGGCCCTTTATTCCAATTTTACGTGACGGGCAATGACCGCAATTTAGCTTCGGAGATACGCGCGGGCAAGCCTGCCAACGTGACGTTCACGGGGTTCTTGAGCGAGTCACAGTACTGGTCGGTGCTGCGGAATGCCAATCTAGTCGTCGATCTCACTATGGTCGACAACTGCCTTAAGTGCGGAGCGTACGAGGCTTTGGCCGTGGGGACGCCGCTGGTATTATCCAGTAATGCGGCATGGATCGAGTGGTTCGGGGGCGCAGCGCGCTTCGCGGGCAACTCCGCGAATGCGATGGCGCAGGCGATTCGCAAAGCGAAGGTCAGCGCGACCCAGACTGCGGGCACAGGTGAGTTCTGTGCGTGAGCGGTTACCTGCTTTTAAGGAGGAGAGCGCATCGATTGTCCGACGGCAGTTAAGAACTCTGCGGATAGGAGCCGCCGCGTTTGTCGCAACGTGCGTGACGAGTCCGCTACCGGCTTATACCGAGAGTACGCAGCTCGAGACCCGTGCCGGAGCACGGGCGAGGGCGAGCATGTGACTGACCGGATTTAGAGACCTTAAATCTGCGCTAGTCGCAGTGGCAGAGATGCCTGGAAATGGGCGACGCAGCCACCTCGTGGTTTACTTAGCAGTTCGGTATTAGAGTTAGTGGCCAGCGACTTCGCAAATACAGCAATCTTTGCAGCAGCCATTCAGGGATGCGCCATCCATTCGGTGGCTGGCCCGCGACTACATCGTAGCGGCAGATGACTCGTGGTTCTGTTCCTCATTGACAGCTTTCACAGTAGAGATGGAGGAACGCAGTGATGCCCGCCCTTCTTGAGGCTTCCTGCGGATGAATTTCACTTCGGGCCATGGGGCGACCATCGGCGCCGCGCAGCAAAGCTTACAGACTCCAGGCCCGGTCATAATTCGGATGTCGCATGAAAACCACGGGCCCTTCTGGTACGCTTTTTCAATTGCGCTTTGGACGCGCTCAGCAACGTGCTGACGTCGGATGTCGGCGCCCGCGAGATGCTGCTTTCATGCCCAACGAGCGGCCGACGATCCTCACTGTTGTGCGCTGGCCGGTCGGCGGTATTCGTACGTACCTGCGCGACCTGTTCAACTCGGCGGCGCTGCAGGACCTACGTTTCGTATAGTGGCCCCCAACGAGGCTGGTCTGGATTAGTGCCTGGCCGAGGGACACTTTCGCGGTCGAGTGGGTCGCATCGGGAACACTGCCAAAGAGATAGCGCGTGCGCTGGTGCGGGTGGGCCGCGAGCTCCGTCCCGCATTCGTACATAGCCACGGGTTCATCTCCGGTGCGATCAGTGCGCTCGGTTGCAGCTTGGCGCGCCTGCCCTACTTACTTTCCGTACATGATCTGCTCCTCGGCCGGCAGTTTGTCGGCTGGCGTGGACAGTTGCGGCGCTTGGGGGTCGCTGCCAGCCTTTGGTCACCGGACTACGTGCATTGCGTTACGGATGATTCGCGCACGAACTTGATCCCACGTATCCATGGGTTCCGCGGCTACGCCGCAATACCGTTCATCCCGCATGGCGTGGACGTAACAAAGATTTTTGCCGCCGACAGGCGGGATCTTGCGGCGGCAATAAACTGCGCCCCCGAAGGTAATTTTTGGGTTTCCGGGCGTTTATGGCACCAAAGGGCTTTCGCATCATTACTGATGCCGTGGGTCTTCTGAAGAAGCGCGGAATTTCCCCCAACAGATGCGAATTCTTGCGGTCGGCTCTGGTGGCTTTTTCGCGAGGACACCGCTCGCATTCGCGATTTAGGCTCGAAGAGTATTTCGTTTTTTGGCCGTACCAGCCGGATATTGCGCCAATACTAAAGGGGATGCGCTGTTTGCTGATGCCTTCCTTATGGGAGGCGAGCGGACTTTCGGCAATGGAGGCGATGGTCCGGGTGTGCCGTCATCGGTCGATTGCTTGGTCTACGCGAGACCTTCGCCGATCACCTGAGTGCGCGTGCGACCTAATGACGCAGATGAATTAAGCGACGCGATGGCAGGCTTTATCGCATACCCGGCTCAGAGCGCCGCCCAGGCGTTTCAGGCCGAAGCGGCGCGGCGCTTTTCCGCCGAGCGCGCGTCTGGTGAGTTGCGCGACCTCTACCGCCAAATGCCGCAGCGCGAGCGTTAATCAGAACCTGTACGGCGGTTGGCGCGTCGGGGCGCAGTACCCGGGCGATCCGCCCTGGATCGAGGCGTCACTCATCTGGCCGGTCCCGCCCACGCCGGTGTCGGTATACATCTCGATGTCGTCCCAGTAGATGTGATTATTCGCGCCATGCTCCCAGCCCGGCATATTTGACCAGTTGGACATCAGATAAAGCGGACCCCGCTCTTGCCGGGAGCAACAGTGGCGATGTTGGTGATTTCCTGCTTCAGAGCACCGTCGAACCAGACCCGGGCAATGCCGTCGGCAGAGGTGCTGGCCTTTAGGTAGATTTCCAACTTGTGCCATTCGTGATTGCCGAGCGGCATGCCGGCACCCCAGTACGTCGGTCCCTGGACACCGTTGAAGGCCAACCCAGCTTTCCGCCGGTCCACCGGCATGCTCCATCCCGGCGATGAGAACGTACTGATCCAGAAATGGGTCCGGGGGGAAAAAGCGCAGCACCTTGCCCCCCTCGGTGTGGGCGACATCCTGGTCGTACTTGATCCACAGGCGCAGCAGAAACTCGCCTTTGTACGGCCATTTTGCTTGCGGCAGCCGGACGGTCGAATAAGCATTCGTGGGCGTCCCAGTGCACCGTGCCGTTCCAATTGCACTGGAGCATGTACTGACCGCCGTGCGGCGCGCTGCCGTCAAGACCGCGCTGCACGGGCTGGCACATGTCGCGTTGCCGATCCTGCGTCCACTTGCTGACCGTTGCCGCTCTCGAAATCATCAAGAACACGCGTCCGGCGCCGTTCACCGCGCCAGCGGCCAGAACAGCGCCCATGGCTAAGGGAATGCAGACCAGCCGGCGCCACTTAATTCGGCGGCGCGCGGTGCGCGGCGGCAGTGACGGGGAGTGCGTTACGGTTGCGGCGGGAGAATGAAACTTTCGCTGGTCCATCGTGATTAATCCGTTCCTTGCTACATATACTGTGTTTGCACGCTGCGCAGTGCGAGCGCGAAATTCGTCATCGCTGGAGGGTCCGGGGTAAAACAAAGCAACTATCTCACCTTCAAGATTTGTGCCAGGCCGTGTCCTCACACATCACCTCTCCTAAATGGCTTGTTGCAGAAGCAGTTTGGCAGACTCATTCGATGCCAGAAGGTTCCGATTCCGTCGGTACTTGCCGACATCGCGGTGGGAACCAGTTCGCAACGTTTTTTGGATGTGGTTCATATCGTTAGATTTTTGCGTCGCCAGTATCCGACAGCCGTGGGCGAATGAGCTCGTTTGCCAAGCGCAGTGAATTACCGGGCTGCGAACGCGCGCGCACTTATCGCTGTGTGGCCGGCTGCGGGCAAAAACTCGGAGTACAGCCTCGCGCGTGGACACACCCGGCGTGTGGCAGGGACAATGGGCAAATTGACCGTGAGAGGACTATGGACCGCGGGCCGATCGAGATTCTCTTTCTCATTGACTACTTTCACCGGACCGGCGGCACGGAAAAGCACCTCGCCAGCTCATCGCGGGACTGCCGTCAAAGGACTTTCGCGCGACGGTGGTGGCCTTCGATCTCGGCACCAATCCTCTGCTGGAAGAGTTGCGCCAGCGGGGTGTTCCCGGTCATCCACCTGCCGGTGGCCCGCGAATATGTACCGATGCGCTGCGCCAAGCTTGGCCGCCTCGCGACTCATCCGCCGCAATCGCTATGACATCGTGCAGACTTTTCATCAGAAAGCCGACACCTTCGGCGCGCTGATTGTTTGGCTCTCGGGCGCACGCCACCTGATCTCAAGCAAGCGTGATACCGGAGATCTGCGCAAGCCCCTGCACAAATTCCTGAACCGCCACCTGCGCGGCCTGTTCGAGGGATTCATCATGGTGGCCGATGGCGTACGCGTGGCTGTCTCGGCACGTGACCGCCTACCGCCCGAGCGCATTTGCACGATTTACAACGGCGTTGATACTGCCCGGTTCGCTCCTCCCGCGGACGAGGAGCGGCAGGCTGCGCGCGAGCGTCTGGGACTCGGACCGGACGATGCCGTCGTGGGCATGGTGGCCGGCTTTAGAGCGGAAAAGAATCACGATGTGTTCTTCGCAGGCGCGGAGCGCGCACTTGCAGCCGTGCCATCGCTCAAGGTCCTCGCCGTCGGTGGCGGGGAGCTGCTTGAGACCTACCGTCATCGCATCGCCGACTCAAGGCTGGCGCCGCGCATGGTGTTCGCCGGAGAAATCACCGATGTTCGCCCGTGGCTCTGGGCCATGGATGTCGGCTGTCTGACCCCGAGCTCCAATGAGGGCTTTTCTAACGCCGTGATCGAACAGATGGCCACGGGCCTACCGATGATCGTCACCGACGTTGGCGGCAACGCCGAGGCGGTGGTCCATGGGACGACTGGCCTGGTCATACCGCCTAACGATGCAGCGGCCGTTGGCGCGGCACTGGAGCGCATGTTCGCGGATCGGACGCGCCTGCGCGAGATGGGTCGGGCAGGTCGGCAGCGGGTGGAGCAGTGCTTTTCCCTGGAGGCTATGTGCGCCGCGCATGCGCGCCTCTACAGTGCGCTCGCACGGCCAATCGCGGCAACGCCATGAGCGTCGCACGGAGGTCGCGTGCTCTGTGACCGCCTTTGGCGGTAGCGAGCCGCAGATCCTGCGTCTGCGCAATGCCAACCGGGACCGGCCCGAACGCTTGAATACCTGCGCTGGCGCTACGAGCGTGCGCCAGGCTCCCAACCCAGCATCTATTGGCTGCTGCGCGGCGGCGGTGAATGTATCGGCATGGCTGCCGCGATTTCCGACCCTATTACATCAATGGCCGCCGCGAGCCGGTGGCGGTCATTGGCGACATCGCACTCGATGCACGCTGGCGTGGTCGCGGATTGGGTCGTACGCTGCTGAGGTTCATGACAACCCATCTCGAGCAGCACTATCCCCGACATGCGGCGTTTGTCATCCCGACCGAAAGCGCCCGACGTGCTCTGGAAGCCTGCGGCTGGCATACCGGTGGCACGTTGTCACCTGTGGTCTATGTACTCGATCCGACCAGGTACCTCGAGTCCCTGATTGCATTATGCACCGCTCGCACGCGCGCTGAGCGATCCCATCCGCAGCTTTAGCCGGTTCTGGGTGAGCCGCTACGCCCCGCCCAGGGCTCACTGCACTTCAGCGATAGTCTCGCGGGGCTGCCTGGCCCCTCCCGGGCCAGACGGCACCCATGGCATTGCCGTCCGTGACGTATCCGCTGCCATACTCGAGTGGCGCTATGCAAGACATCCGCACACCCGCTTCACCTTCGCCACTTTGCAGCATGAGGGCGCGGTGAAGGCACTCCTGGTATTTGAGGATCGCACCCTCGATGGCGCTTGCACCATTTACGACCTCCTGGCAGATACCGAGCAGGATCTGCGCGGCCTGCTCGCGCTCTTTATCCTGCATACCGGGGGACTGGGTCGCTTTACGACCTTGCGTACGGCCCTGGACGCCAGCATCCGGGCGCTCATGCCTGAGCCACCTCGGATTCATTGCGCGCCCTGACGATGCCGTATTTCAGGTGTATTCGGCGGGCGGCGTCGCCGAAGGGCTGCAGTGGCGCATCAGCCAAGGTGATAAGGACACCTAATGGAAGCCGATGTCGCGCGACAACCAGCGCGCGCGCCGCAGGCCATCACGGTGCGGCAGTGGCCGGTCGAGGAGTGGCTTGCGAGCGAAGTACTCTGCAATGAGCTCACGCGACGCCAAACGTAGATCATCTGTTTATGTCTTGGGAGTGGCTGACTAGCTGGTGGCGCTGCTACGGCGATACCCTGGGCGCAAATGCCGAAGTACTCGCCATCTTCGCGATCAGCAGCTGATTGGTCTAGTGCCGCTCTTCAGACGCCGCTTGCTGCGCAACGGAGTGATGTTCATCGGCTCGGTGCAGATGATGGGACTTTCCTGGCGCGACGAGACGCCGTTGATATCCGAGTATCTCGATGTCGTCGCGCCACCTGAGCACCGTGATGCGGTGCGGCGCGCGTGCGCTTTCTACTGCAACAGCAGGGATGGACGGAATTCGTGGTCGGCCTTACGGCGGCAGGCCGGGAGTGGTGCGAGGCGTACGCCGCCTGCGCATCTCCATCAAACCACTATGTGCGCGAACTCGACCGCTGTGTCAGCTATGAGGCGGATCTGAGTGCCGGTTTCGACGCCTACCTTAGAGACCTGAGTCAATCGACACGGCGCAGTGTCTGGAACCTGCGGCGACGCGTTGCCGGCTACGGCAGGGTCGATCTTGAGGAGGTGTGCGCGCCGGATATCGAGAACGCGTTTGCCGATCTTAACCACCTGCATCAGCTGCGCTGGGGGAAACCCGCATTCGTGGGGCCGCGCCTGGAGTTTCATAGCGCCCTGGCGCACCGTCTCGTCGCACGCGGTGAGCTGGCGCTGTCGCGTCTGTGGGTTGCCGGAAATGTGGTGTCGGTCCTGTACGACATCCGCAAGGAGCGACGCCAGTACAACATCAAGATGGGCTTTGATCCGCAATTTAGCAGCCAGATCTCACTCGGTCTCATACATCTAGGTTTTGCCATGGAAGCGGCGGCCGATCGCGGCGTACCCTGTTACGACTTTCTGGCCGGTCCCGGCCGTACCAATGACTTCAAGCGCCTCTTGAGTCAGAACCGCCGCG
This sequence comes from uncultured Pseudomonadota bacterium, assembly GCA_963727305.1. Lineage (GTDB taxonomy): Bacteria > Pseudomonadota > Gammaproteobacteria > Steroidobacterales > Steroidobacteraceae > 13-2-20CM-66-19. The sequence continues at coordinate 14,210 of CAVSFM010000008.1, read as the reverse complement.
AACTGAGCAGCGTGCAGATGCTGCGTGGCAGGCTGCTCGCGTCCGTATTTCGGCTGCGAGATCGCATGCGTCCATAGCGTCTACGACTGCGATACGGGCCAGAGCGAGCCTGCGGCGCCGCGCACCCAGCGTAGGGACGGCGAGGTGAGAAATGCCTGCGCAAAGGTGGCGATCGAAGCCGCGCGCCGGCCATTCTTGCGCTGGTCCCAGGCGATGCCACCCAGATTTTCAGCGATCAGGCGATCAATTTGCCGAAGCTCGGCGGCAGAGCTCCAGCGCGCCCGCTCCCGGCGCAGCACGGTGATGCGCTGTCGCCCCTGTTGCGAGCCCGGCCTGAGCGTGAGGCTGCCCGCCGTGATGCGATAAGAGTGACCGACGGCGTCTCGATAGAGCGCATCGCAGGTGTGCGCCAGACGAAACCACAGATCCCGGTCTTCGGAGTAGTTCAGGCTCTCGTCAAAGAGTCCCACCTGCTGCAGAACACTCCTGCGCAGCACCGTCCCGGAGGTGCCGATGAAGTTCTCATAGAGAAGCCCGCGGGCAAACTCGCGCTGCGGAATGCTTTGCCACCCGTTACGCCAGGGGCGCGCCTGCAGGCCTTGCAGTTCGGGGTACGTGTTGAGCGTTGCGGGCGCGAGCAGCCGCCCTTCGGGATCGATGTGTTCGAAGTCGCCAAAGGCGATCCCTGCCTGCGGATGCTGATCCAGGGCTGCGAGCGCGCTTGAGAGTTTGTCCGGCTTCAACACGTCGTCCGCATCGAGCAGTGCCACATAAGGCGCGCGGGCACGGCCGATGCCAACGTTGCGTGGCCGGGACGGGCCGCCGCTCGGGGCTGCGTGACCACCGTAAGGCGCGGATCGGAAATACCGCGGGCGATGGCGAGCGAAGCATCCGAGGAACCGTCATCGACCACGATGACCTCGATATCCTGGAGATCCGAGGCGAGCGCGGAGCGGATCGCAGCCTCGACGTGCCGCTCGGCGTTGTAGAGCGGCATCACCACGCTCACCCGCGGTACTGCAGCAGATTCTTGCCCCACCGTGGCCGGGTCGTTCGATAAGCTCATGCGGGCAACGCGGTCGAGGCTTGCATCGCGGGATCGCGGAAGATTCGGGTGAGCTGTGCGACCACGGCGCCACGCTCATACACGCCGGCGGCGCGCGCGCGGGCCGCACGGCCCATTCGCGCTGCCTTTTCCGGATCGCTCAGCAGCTCAAGGCAGGCATCGGCAAGCTCGGATGGGCGCTCACGCAATAAGATCTCCTCGCCGTCACGTAAGTTGAGGCCCTCGGCGCCGATGGGGGTGGATACGATGGCGCGGCCGTGGGCGGCGGCCTCGATGATTTTTACCCGCGTGCCCGAACCGTGGCTGATCGGGCAGCAGACCACGCGTGCGCGCGCGTACCAGGAATCGAGGTCGTCCACAAAACCGAGAAAGCTCACGCTCGGATCCCGGGGCGGGTAAGAAGTGGTCAGCTCGCTCCCATTGCCGATGATGACCAGCCGCGCCTGCGGCATGCGGGCCTGAACGAGCGGCCAGACCTGCTGTATCAGCGTGTCCACGGCCTGTGCGTTGGGACGACTGCCCATGCTGCCGACGAACATCACGAGCGCTTCCGAACTTTGTTCCGCGGCCTGCGGCGGAAACCTGACGCTGTTGGGGATAGTGCGTACGCGGTCGGTGCCGCTGAGCGAGTTGAGGTAGCGCCGGTCTGCTTCTGAACACACAAACGTAGCCGTCGCATGCCGCACTGCCCGTCGCTCGGCGAGCATCAAGGCCGGGGTTTGCAGCAGCAGCAATCGTTCACTGGGCCAGCTCGGATCGCGCCACAGGCGGCGCGACCAAGCGACGTGCTCAATATCGTCCATGTCGAAAAATACCGGAATGCCGTTCAGCAGGGCGCGCAGCTCAGTGAGCAGGTACATGCTTGCCAAGCGATGCGCCAGTATCAGCTGCGGTCGCGCGGCCAGCGCATCGCGTACGGCGGCCTTGGCACCGTCATTGCTGAGCGGGCGTGCGATCGGGTGTGCGCGGAAGTCGAACACCCCCTTACCAAAGCGCTGCCATAGGCTACTAGGGGGGCGCTCCTGCACCACCGGGGCGAGGCGCACCGAGAGCTTGGCCGACCACAGTGCGGCGAGTTGCGCTTGCTGCTCGGCGATCTCCGCCGCCGTGCGCTCCTGCTCCGGAGGGACCAGAAACAGGCAATCGACCCGGTCGGTGACCTGCGCGAGCGCCTCGATCTGCGTGCCGAGCCGCTGGTAGACCGCGTGGATCCGCTGGGGGTTGAACGGAAAATACCGCGATACGACCAGGGCGGAACTCATGGGGTGTGTTCGAGGACCTGGACCCTCGGAATCGGGACGACGAAGCGAGCCTTGAGGCCCGGCGTTCTGCCGACGGTGGCGAGAATTTCGTCCTTGAGATTCCAGGGCAGGATCAGGACGTAATCCGGCTGCGCCGCAAGAAGCGTGTCCGGATGCAGGATCGGAATATGCATGCCGGGAGTGTACTTGCCCTGCTTGTAGGGATTGCGATCAACGGTGAAATCGAGAAAGTCCGTGCCGATGCCGCAGTAGTTGAGCAGGGTATTGCCCTTGCCCGGCGCGCCGTAGCCGACGATGCGCTTGCCCGCGCGCTTGGCCCCAATCAGAAACTCCAGCAGCGCCCGCTTGGTCTCGCGCACCTGTTCGCCGAAGCGTGCGTAGGTTGCATGTCACGCAGGCCCTCGCGCTCCTCGAGCGCGAGCAGCGCGCGAGCGCGCTCGCTCACCGGTCGGCGCGTTCCTCGCTGTGGCGGGCATAAATGCGCAGCGAACCGCCATGGGTCGGCAAGCGCTCGACATCAAACAGCGTGAGGCCGTGGCGCGCGAACACTGCGCTCACCGTGAGAAACGAGAAGTAACTGAAGTGCTCGTGGTAAATCGTATCGAACTGGTTGTGGTGCATGAGTTCCAGCAGGTGCGGGAACTCCATGGTGATCAGTGCCGCCCTCGCGCAGCAGCAGCTTCAGCCCGGCGACAAAATCGTTGAGATCGGGAACATGAGCCAGTACGTTGTTTCCGATGAGCAGGTCCGGCCGGCCGAACTCTGCGGCGAGTTCGCCCGCCACGCGCGCACCGAAGAAGCGGCTGACGGTGGGCACTCCCTTGGCAATTGCGGCGGCGGCGATATTGGCTGCGGGCTCGATCCCGAGCACCGGAATTCCCTTGGCGACGAAATGCTGCAGCAAATAGCCGTCGTTGCTCGCGATCTCCATCACCAGGCTGCTGCGCGTGACGCCCAGATGGGTACAGGCCAGTTCGCAGTAGCGCCGCGCATGCTCAACCCAGCTGTCGGCGAAGGAGGAGAAGTACGCGTACTCGCTGAAGATGTCCTGGGGAGCAACGAACTGCGCGAGCTGCACCAGCAGGCAGTGCTCGCAGACGTAGGCGTGCAGCGGATAATAAGGCTCCATCTGGTTAAGCTGTGCAGCGGTGATGTGCGTCTGACACAGCGGCGACATTCCCAGATCGGCGAACGTATGGCGGAGCGCTTGGCCGCAGAAGCGGCAGTTCAGCATATGTTCCATCGACTCAACTCAGGTCCACGGATGGTATTAGGCGTGCACCACACAGACGGGAGCTTATACACGGCCTCGCGCGCAGGTGCCTCCGATCGGTGCAGCCCGCGTCGCGGGCGAACCGTGCTTTACGTCAAGCTTCCCGAGGACGCTTCCCGGATATCATAGGCAAGTTAACGATAATATAAGAGTCAGGAACCCGGGGGCTGACCCGGATACCGGAAGCCCCGCCGCAGGAACTGCGCGGGGACACCCATAGGCACAGCAGGGACATCAGGCGGATATAGCGTGGGGGAATGGCTTTCTGAAGTTTGGCGAACGCGGGAAATTCTGTATTTTCTCGCCTGGCGTGATGTCAAGGTACGCTACAAGCAGGCGGCGCTCGGCGTCGCCTGGGCGGTGATTCAGCCGCTCGGCACGATGATTGTCTTTACCTTTTTCTTCGGGAAGATGGCCGGCATCCCCAGTGACGGCGTCCCTTACCGGCTCTTCTCGTACTCCGGCCTGCTGTTGTGGACCTACTTCTCCATCACGCTGGGACAGGTCGGAAACAGCCTCATCGCAAACTCAAGTCTGATCACCAAGATCTATTTCCCGCGTCTCTTGCTGCCGGCGGCGGCAGCGTTCGGGGACTTCTGGATCTGCTGGTGGGCTCGGTGTTCCTGATTGCGCTCATGATCTACTATCACGTCACGCCGACCTGGACCGTGATTCTTACGCCGGTCTTTGTTCTGCAGGCGGTGCTGCTGGTGATGGGGTCGGGAATGCTGCTCGCGGCCCTGAACGTTCGCTATCGGGATGTGAAGTACACCATTCCGTTTGTGGTGCAGATAGGGCTGTTCGTTACACCGATCATCTACCCGCTGTCCTTCTTCCCACCGCGCGCTCAGGCGTGGTTTGCACTTAACCCGATGGCAGGAATTGTCGAGGGTTTTCGCTCCTGCCTGCTTGGCACTCCGATCAACTGGACACTGGTGGGAAGCTCCTGGGCTATTACTCTGGGTCTGGTCTTTCTTGGCACCTGGCATTTCCGCAGCACCGAACGCGTGTTTGCCGATATCGTCTGAAGCAAGCACCATACATCATGACTGAGACCATCACGGTCGAGAACCTGTCGAAATCCTACGAGCTGGGCGCTTTGCAGCAGGAAACGCAGCTGCGCGACCATCTTGTGAATTTCCTGCGCGCGCCTTTCCGCCGCCGCCGACCCAAGGATATTCTGTGGGCGCTGCGCGACGTCTCGTTCAAGGTGAACGAGGGCGAGGTCGTGGGCATCATCGGCCGCAATGGCGCCGGCAAGAGCACGCTTCTCAAGATACTCTCGAAGATCACGTATCCGACTTCCGGGCGTGTGCGGGCGCGTGGCCGGGTGGCTTCACTCCTTGAGGTTGGCACCGGATTTCACGAAGAACTCACCGGACGGGAAAATATTTTCCTCAACGGCTCGATCCTGGGTATGAAGAGGCGGGAGGTCACGGCCAAGCTTGATGCGATCGTGGCGTTTTCCGGCGTCGAGCGCTTCATCGATACGCCTATCAAGCGCTATTCCAGCGGCATGCGGTTGCGCCTGGGGTTTGCAGTCGCTGCACACCTCGAGCCCGATGTGCTGATCGTGGACGAGGTCCTTGCCGTCGGAGATGCCGCCTTCCAGAAGAAATGCCTGAGCGCGATGCAGGATCTGCGCGGTGGCGGGCGTACCGTCCTGTTCGTATCTCATAACATGGCCGCGGTCGAGAACCTCTGTTCGCGCGGCATCTGGATTGCCAATGGCCAGGTATGCATGGACGGTTCGACCCACGATGTGATCGAAGCCTACATGGGGTCATTCGCCTCGGGGGACAGCGCAGGCGGTGCACTCGCCGTGGATGGGCGGCGCGGGCACGGGGAAATCCAATATACGCGGGTCGAGTTTCTCTCGAAGACCGGCGAGCCGCAGAGCGTGACCCGCGCCGGCAAAGGCATCGTGATCCGCTTTCACTATCACGCCCGCGAGGCGATTGAACGACCGAGTTTTGGTTTTCAGCTGCTCACGGACCTGGGAACCGTGGTTACCGATAGCAGTACCTGGCTTCATGGCCTGGATATTCCGCTGGTGCCGGCCGGGTGATGGCTACATTGATCTGGAGATCGATTCACTCAACCTGCTGCCGGGGCGTTACTACCTTAACCTCTGGCTCGATTCACTGCTCCAGCAGCATCTCTACGACAGCGTGGAGAGCGCGGTGCATCTGGACATTGAAGAGGCACCGGTCTACAACTCCAGTCGCCGCATCGACAACCGCTACGGCATCGTCTATTTCCCGCAACGCTGGAATCTTCAGGGCATCGGCAGCGGCGCATCCCGCGAGGTTAGTCCCGCAGCGAACGGCTGAGCGCGCGGCGCGCCGGGCATAAGCAGCTACCATATGCGCGTCTTCGTCACGGGCGTAAACGGTTACATCGGCGCGGTGCTGGCGCCGTACCTGATGGAGCGCGGCCTCAAGATCGTCGGACTCGACACCGGTTACTACCGCGATGGGTGGCTCTATAGCGATGACGCGCGCTTCGCCAGCAGCCCCTACACCCTGAACAAGGACCTTCGCGCGGTTACGGACGCAGACCTCGAGGGTTGCGAGGCCGTCGTACACCTGGCGGAGCTTTCCAACGACCCGCTGGGACAGAACAACCCAACGGTCACGCATCAGATCAATCATCAAGGATCGGTGGCACTGGCGCGCACGGCGCTGGGGCTCGGCATCCGGCGTTTTGTCTATACCTCCTCGTGCAGTGTCTACGGCGCCGGCAGCGGGGAATTTCTGGACGAGACGGCGCCCGTTAATCCGCAGACTGCCTATGCGGAGTGCAAGGTGCTCGTGGAGCGCGACCTCGCGGCGATGGCCGGCACGCAGTTTGCGCCGGTCTGTCTGCGCAATGCGACCGCATTCGGGCCCTCGCCGCGGATGCGCTTCGACATCGTGCTCAACGACCTGTGTGCGCTCGCCTGGACCACGCGCCGCATCGCCATGACCAGTGACGGCAGCCCCTGGCGTCCGCTTGTGCACGTAGAAGATATCTGCGAAGCCATCTACCGCTGTCTGGTGGCCCCCGAAGACGCCATCCGCGGCCGCGTCTTTAACGTGGGCCAGGATTCGGAGAATTACCGTGTGCGGGAGCTGGCCCAGATCGTTGCCGCGGAGTTTCCCGGCTGCGAGGTCAGCGTGGGAGCCTCCGGCGGCGACAACCGCAGCTACCGCGTGAACTTTGCCCGCATCCACCGCGAACTGCCGGGCTTCAAGTGCCGCTTCCGCGCGCGCGATGGCGCGCAGCAGTTGCGCGAACTCTTCGAGCGCATCCAGATGTCGCCCGAGACGTATCAGTTTCGCGCGTTCACGCGGCTGAAGCAGCTGAAATACCTGCAGGCGACCGGACAGATCGACGGTGAGTTCTACTGGCGCTCACATGCAGTTTGAATCCCTGAAGCTCGCCGGTGCCGTGTGCGTGCGGATGGAGCGTCATGCAGACGAGCGGGGCTTCTTTGCGCGCTCCTTCTGCGCGCAGGAGTTTCGCGCGCATGGCCTGCCCGCGGATTTCGTGCAGTCGAGCGTCTCGTGGAACCCTCGTCGCGGCACGCTGCGCGGGCTGCACTTCCAGTGGCCGCCTTCACAGGAAGGCAAGCTGGTTCGCTGTCTGCGCGGCGCGATCTTCGATGTGCTTGTGGACTTGCGTCCCGATCAGCCGAGCTTTCTCAAGCACTGCGCGCTGGAGCTAAACCAGGACAACCGCGACGCGGTCTTCATCCCGGCAGGCATGGCCCACGGCTTCCAGACGCTCACCGACGATACCGAGGTCCTTTACCAGATGAGCGACTTCCATGCGCCTGAGCTTGCCGCGGGGGTGCGCTGGAACGATCCGGCGTTCTCAATCCGACTGGCCGATGACGGCCGCCGTCGTCATCGCGGCGCGCGATGCGGCCTACCCGGATTTTGACGCCAGCACGTTTGCTGCTGAGCTTGCGCGGCGCACGGCGCCGGTGCACGGGGTCCGTCTGATGGATGCGAAGGTGTCCAAGCCGCAGACGGAGGCGCAGGGCCGGCGCCTGTACGAGTTTGCCGCACGCCTGTATCCGATCTGCCGCAGCATTACCGGTGCCGGAGTACGTGAAACACTGCAGCTGATCCGCGCGCGGATTCCGCTCGAGATCCATGAGGTCCGCAGCGGCACGCGGCTCTTCGATTGGCAGGTCCCGCCGGAGTGGAACATCGAGGATGCCTCGGTCAGCGATGCCGACGGGCGACGCGTCATCGACTTCCGCAAGCACAACCTGCACCTCGTGAGCTATTCCGAGCCGGTGCGCGCGACGCTGTCGCGCGCGGAACTTCTCAAGCGCGTGCACGTGCTCAGCGAGCACCCGGACTGGATCCCTTATCGCACCAGCTATTACGAGCGCAGCTGGGGCTTTTGCATGAGCGCGCGCGCACGCGACGCGTTGCCCGAGGGACGCTACCGCATCGAAGTGCGCAGCTCGCTCGCTCCCGGGTCGCTGACCTACGGTGAACTTGTCGTCCCCGGTGCTACGCGTACCGAGGTGCTGTTCTTCACGCACATCTGCCATCCCTCGCTCGCCAACGACAATACGAGCGGCATGGCCGTGGCCACGGCGCTGGCCGAGTGGATCGCGCGGGAGCCGCGCCGCTTCACTTACCGATTCGTGTTTGCGCCCGGTACCATCGGTTCGCTGGCGTGGCTTAAGGCAAACGAGGCCCGACTCAAGCGCATCCGCCATGGCCTGGTGCTCGCGCTGCTGGGTGATCCCAGCAATCTCACCTACAAGGCGACCCGCCAGGAGGATCGCGAGATCGATGCCATCGCGGCTTATGTATTGGCACATCGCGGCTCGCTCGTACCGTTCTCGCCCTTATGGCTACGACGAACGGCAGCTCTGTTCGCCGGGCTTTAACCTGCCGGTGGGACGGCTCACGCGCTCGGTCAACGGCGGCTATCCGCAGTACCATACTTCGGCCGACAACCTTGAGTTGATTACGCCCCAGGCGCTCGCAGACAGCCTGGGTGCCTGCCAGGACATGGTCGCGATCATTGAGGCCAATCAGAGTTATGTGAACCGCTCGCCGAAGGGTGAGCCGCGCCTTGGCAAGCGCGGACTCTATGGTGCCGTCGGTGGGCGCGAACCCCTCGAGCGGGAGCATGCGCTGCTGTGGGTTTTGAATCAGTCTGACGGGCAGCATTCGCTGCTGGACATTGCGCAGCGCTCGGGGCTTAAGTTTGCAGCCTTGCAGGCGGCGGCTGCGGAACTACAGAAGGCGCGGCTGCTCGCCGTGCCGACACGCACAAAAGTACCAGGCCGCGCGAGGCGGAGCGCGCCGCGCATTCACAAGGGGCGTCGGAAAGCATGAAAGTCGTTCTGTTCTGCGGTGGGCTCGGCACGCGACTGCGTGAGCACTCCGACACCATTCCCAAGCCGCTCGTCACGATTGGCTATCGGCCCCTGCTGTGGCATCTGATGCGCTACTACGCGCACTTCGGCCATCATGACTTCATTCTGTGCCTCGGCTATCGCGGCGATATGGTGCGTGAGTACTTCCTGAAGTACCAGGAGACGATGTCCAACGATTTCACCTGGCATGATGGCGGTCGTCGCATCGAGCTGCACAGCCAGGACACGCAGGACTGGAATGTCACGTTCGTCGACACCGGCCTGCACAGCAACATCGGCCAGCGCCTGGTGCGCGTGCGTCCGTACCTGGAAGGGGAGGAGGAATTCCTCGCCAACTACGCGGACGGTCTTTCCAATCTGCCGCTGCCGCGCATGCTCGAGGACTTTCGCGCCAAGCGTGCCATCGCGAGCTTCGTCTCGGTGCGCAGCCCCCAGAGCTTCCACGTGGTGCAGTCCGCACCCGATGGCACCGTGCTGTCGCTGGGTGCGGTGAACGAGGCGGAAGTGCGCATCAATGGCGGCTTCTTTGCACTGCGCTCCGAGATCTTCGACCACATCCAGACGGGCGAGGAGTTGGTGGAGCAGCCGTTTGCGCGCCTCATCGCGCAGCGCCGGTTGCTCTCCTTCCGTTGGGATGGCTTCTGGCAATGCATGGACACGTTCAAGGACAAGATTGCCTACGAACGCATGGAGGGTAAGGGCGAGTGTCCCTGGAAGGTGTGGGAGCAGCGCCTAGCCAATCGCGGCAATGAACTCGGCCATCCGCTGCGCCGGCTGCGCTTCGGCGCGCGCCGCGAACTCGAAGGCGCGCGGACGAGCGTTTCGTAGGCCTCGGCTCGTCCCAGAGGCTGCGCAGCGCCTGCACCCAGGCCTGCACGGGCGCATCCGCCGGCACCAGCACGCCGGCAGGCCCCACCGACTCCGGCAGCGCCGCCATCGCGCGCGCCAGCGCGGGGATCCCGGAGGCCTGCGCCTCGGTGACCACGCGTCCCCAGGTTTCCTCCCTAACGCTCGGCACGAGCAATATCCGGGTCCTGGCATAGATGCCGCGCATATCGAGGGTTGCCCGTCGCCAGGTCACATTGGGGAGCCGTGCGGCAGCGGCACGCAGCTGCGGCACGCTGTTGTCCGGATACCAGGCTTCGACCAGAAGGAACGGGATGTCCGGACAGGCGCGGGCCAGGTCGATGGCCGTCTGGCCGCCTTTTGATCCCCGCGGATTGATCATGGTCACGTACTGGCGTGTCGTGGCCGTGCGATAAGCGGCCGGATCAACCAGTGGCGGGATGACGGTGGCCTGGCGCCCCAGTAAGTCGCGCACCGTACGGGCCGTGTAATGGGAATTTGCCAAAAGACGGGCACCCTCGGGGACGCGATACGCCGGATGCTCGCGCAAGGCGATGAGCTCGTGAAAATAGAAGGCCGTGGGGACTCCTGTGCGCACGCACTCGCCGGCCAGCTCGAACGAGCCATGCGAACCTCCGGCGATCACCAGCACGTCGGGGCGAAAATCCGCGAGTACCTCCGGCAATGCACGGGCGGGATCGTAGCCCCGGTAGACTTGCGTACCCCGATAGAGGTCCACCGGAAAATATCGGCGGGTGAGGCGGGATGACAGCCGGTTGCGCAGCCAGAGCCGGTCGTATTTCCTGATCTGGCACATGACGGCGGCCGTGTGCCCGAGCGGGCGCAAATGCTCGACCAGATCGAAGGTGGTCGTCTCGACCCCGCCAAGCAGTTGTGGCAGATACGGCCGGGAGTGAAGGAACAGCACGCGCAACGGTCAAGGCTCCTAAGGATCGGGCGGGGGCCCCTCGCCACCCGCGCTTCTTTCGTACAATAGCGGCAGCGCGCCTGCGCCCCGCAGCGAACGCTGCATAATGTGAACTGCCGCCACGTGCCCACACCCGCCAGCCCGCTCGTCAGTGTGATTACACCTGTTTACAACGGGGGCGAGTTCCTGCGCGAGTGCATCGAGAGCGTCTGTGCGCAAAGGTACGCAAACTGGCGCTACACCATTCTCAACAACTGCAGCAGCGATGACACGCTCGAGATCGCCCAAAGTTATGCGTCCCGGGATGCCCGGATCCGCATCGTCAATAACGGCGCCTTCTTGCCCCTGATCGCCAATCACAACCGTGCGATGACGCTGATCGACTCGGACAGCGTCTACTGCAAGCCGCTCATGGCCGATGACTGGTTGTACCCGGACTGCCTCGAGCAGCTGGTGTGCTGCGCCGTGGCCAAACCTGCGGTGGGGCTGGTGTGCTCGAGCACCCACACGGACAACAACCGCCGCTTGTTTGACTGCCGACCCTCGCCGCACTCGCCTTTCACCTATCTGAGCGGGCGGGAGGCGGGGCGTATGGGGTTGCTTGAGGAGCGCTATTTCTTCGGTTCGCCGACGACCATGCTGCTGCGCTCGGATCTGATCCGCGAGCGCGCTGCCCTTTTACAACCCGGACAACCTGCAGGCGGACGAGGAAGCCTGTTACGACCTGCTGCGCGAGTGCGACTTCGGTTTCGTCAATCGACCGCTGAGCTACGTCCGCATGCATGCCGGCAGTCATACGGCCGCCAATTACCACCTCTTCAGTCTCGCCAGCTGTCACGTCTACGCGCTCGCCAGGTATGGTCCCGCCTATCTGAGTTCTGCCGAGCTCCAACAACGTATGGATCAGCGTATGCGCGAGTACTATGCGCGACTGGCGCTCGGCGCCGTAGAGGGGCGGGGCGCGGAGTTCTGGGCATTTCACCGCCGCATGCTCACCCTGATCGGGCAGCCGCTCGATCGCGCGCGCCTGGCGCGCGCGATTGGCATCCACGTGGCGCGTAAGCTCGCCTCGCCCGCGGCGCTTGCGCGCAGCGTAAGGGGGCGTCTCGCGGCAGTCTCAAGGCGGTTGACAGGGCGCGAGCCCCGGGGTCCTCAATAGGGGCGCACCGAGCGCAGGTCTTCCCTCTCCCCTGGATGTTCACCTATTTATGGGCACGAACCCGGTAACAGGAAAGTTGGAAGAGCGGAAGGCCGACGATGAATCCTCTCTGGCCGCTTTGGCCTTCAAAGTCCAGATGGATGAAGGAAGGAAACTGGTCTATGTTCGGATCTATTCGGGTGTGCTCAGTGTTGGGATGGAGGTTTACAATCCGCGCTTAAAAAGAGGAGAGAAGATTTCCAGGATCTTTCAGATGCATGCCCATCATCGCAACCGGATCGAGGTGGCAAAAACCGGAGAGATTGTTGCCGTCATGGGGCTCAAAGAGACCACGACTGGAGACACCTTATGCGACCGGGAACACCCCATCCTCCTTGAACCTATCGATTTCTATAAGCCGGTGATGTCGGTCGCTGTCGAACCCAAGACAAACCGGGATCAGGAGAAATTAACTGAATCGCTCGAGAAACTCAGCGAAGAGGATCCCACCTTTCACGTCAGATTCGATGAGGATACGGGCCAGACGGTGATTTCCGGAATGGGTGAGTTGCACCTGGATGTCCTGGTCAGTCGCCTCCGGACCGAATATAGCCTTGAGGTGAACGTAGGACGGCCGCAGGTCGTCTATCGAGAGACCGTGGAGAAAGAAGCAGAGGCCTCGGCAAAGTTTATGAGAGAGATGGATGAAATGAGGCATTACGCAGAGGTCTTCCTGCGGATCTCCCCCAATGGCCGCGGGAAAGGGATCGCGTTTCATTCCGAGGCCCCGGATGGAGCCCTGTCCCCGGAAGGCCTCCTCTCCGTCGAGGAGGGGGTAAGAGAAGCCTCCACAGTCGGAGTGATCATGGGTTACCCCTTAACGGATATTCGTGTAACGCTACTGAAGGCCCAAACCGATCCGAATCAACCTTCGCTCCTTGCCCTTAAGATCGCCTCTGCCAATGCATTAAGGGAAGGATGCCGGAAAGCCCAACCCATCCTGATGGAGCCCATGATGGAAGTCAACATTATCGTCCCAGAGGAGTTCATGGGCGAGGTGGTCGGAGATCTAAAGGCAAGAAAGAGTTCTGTAGAGGCCATCACTCCAAAGGGAAGGGTGACGCTGATCCGAGCCATCGCCCCTCTGACCCGGATGTTTGGTTACTCGACTGAATTAAGGTCCCTTACCCAGGGCCGCGGAACCTTCGGGTTGCAGTTCTCCCGTTATGATAAAGCGGTCAGTTAGATATCATTAACAAAATAGAACTCTGCGGGGATCGTTCCCTGCTCGGGCTTCATTTGGAACAATTTTCGTGCTTCGAGGATGACAAATTATTCAGAGCGAACGTCAAAATGAATGATGAACGATGATGAGATTCTCCGGCTTCTAAAAGAACACTCTCCTGCCTTTGTTTCAGGTGAGGCGATCGGTCGTCACCTGAAGTTAACCCGGACTTCGATCTGGAAAAGGGTCAAAAACCTGAGGGCTTTGGGATATGTCATCGAGGCTCTGCCGCGGGCAGGATATCGTTTGACCCTGTCTCCGGATCTTCTCTTGCCCTCCGAGATTCATCCTCTCCTTCGAACGAAATGGATGGGAAAGAAGATCCACTATTTCAATGCAATCGATTCGACGAATTCAACTGCTTATCAATTAGCTCTCAAAGGCGCCAAAGAAGGGGAGATCGTCGTCGGGGAATCACAGGAATATGGGAGAGGAAGGTTGGGAAGGCAATGGGTCTCTCCTCCTTTTTTGAATCTCTATCTTTCGGTGATTCTTGGCCCAAGATTCCTCCTCAACAGGCTTCCCTCATCACCCTCATGGCAGCCGTTGCAACGGCCGATGCAATCGAGAAATACGCAGGCCTGACGCCATCGATCAAATGGCCAAACGACATTCTCCTGAGAAAAAGGAAGGTTGCGGGGCTGCTGAATGAAATCCATTCCGAGACCGACCGCGTTCACTTTGTGATCCTCGGGATGGGCGTCAACCTCAATATGGAAGCGAAAGCGTTCCCCAAAGAGATTCGAGCCAAGGCCACCTCCCTGAAAAATGAGACAGGACGGCCCATTTCAAGAAAATCCTTCCTTAGCCTTCTTTTGGCAGAGCTGGAGCGATGGTATGAAATTTTCTCGAAAGAGGGAGGTCCCCCGTTGCTGAGGGCCTGGAGGGATCGGGCTCAAATTCAAGGGAAAGAGGTGAACGTCACTTCCTTTGGTGAAGTCGTGATCGGTCATGCCGTTGACGTCGATTCGGATGGAGCCTTGATTTTGACAACAAGGGACGGGAAGCGAGAAGAGTTGT
>CAVSFM010000007.1:0-49881 GCA_963727305.1 uncultured Pseudomonadota bacterium | reverse complement strand
GTCAAGGCGATGAACATCAGCCGCAGCAGGTCATCGCCGATCACATCATCGGCACGCGCCTCCAGCAGCCCGTCCTCGTTTTGCTCCATCTCAAGCTCGTGCCCGAGCGCCTCGTGCTTGCGGGTCAGCATGCGCCGCCGGCGCAGCTGGTCGATGGCACGGTGCTTCGCGGTCGCCATCAGCCAGGCGCCGGGATTGTCGGGAATACCTGCCTGTGGCCACTGCTCGAGCGCCGTGACCAGCGCATCCTGCGCCAGCTCTTCGGCAAGACCGACGTCGCGCACCAGGCGCGTGAGCCCGCCGATAAGGCGCGCGGACTCGATGCGCCACACGGCATCGATGGTGCGATGGGCATCCGTAGCCGTCATGAGGACGGATGACACCATCGCAGGAGGAGCCGCGCAAGCCACGCTCGCCTGAGTGTATTCGCAAAGCGACAGGACGCTCCTCAGGCCGCGCTCCTGCGCCCGGCCTCCGCCACCGCCTCGAGGGGCTTGGCGCAATTCACCATCCAGGGAATGCCGAAGCGATCAGTGCACATGCCGAAGCGCTTCGCCCAGAAGGTCTCCTGACAGGACATGCTCACGGTGCCGTTGTCGGCGAGTGCGGTGAAGATGCGCTCGGCTTCCGCTGGCTGCTCCACCGCCACCATCACGTTGAAGCCCTGCGGCAGCTGATAGCGATCGGGTGGAGAGTCGCAACCCAACAGGAACTGTTCGCCCAGGTCGAGTCGCGTGTGGATGATCTGGTCGCGCATTTCCGCCGGAGTGTGCTTCGCCGCAGGAGACTCGCCATAGGTCATCGCGAACACGATGCGGCCGCCGAGAGTATCGGCGTAAAAGCGGAACGCTTCCCGGCAGTTGCCCTTGAAATGCAGATGCGCACTCGTATGCATGATTGACAACTCCTCAATCCCGGTGGGTTCGCATGGCAGTACGACGAACGGAACCTGGTGGAATCGACATCCGTCGCGCGATATTGTTGGCCGTGGGCTAAGCTCATGAAATCGCAGGAGTATGCCCATAACAACGCCACCCGCCAGTCATCCCGTCTGGCCGCTGCGCTTCATCAGCGTGGAGGCCGTCAGCGGCGTGGTGCTGCTCGCCGCCGCGGCGCTCGCGCTCGCCTGTGCCAACTCGCCGCTGTCGCACGCCTACGAGGCACTGTGGCAGCGACGGCTCACCTTCGGCGTGCCGCTTCTGCCGGCCTACACGCTGCACTTCTGGGTAAACGACGGGCTCATGACGGTCTTCTTCCTGCTCGTCGGTCTCGAGATCCGCCGCGAGATACACGACGGGACGCTTTCGGATCCGCGCGTCGCGACGCTCCCGATCATCGCGGCGGCCGGCGGTGTGCTGGTGCCAGCACTCTTATATATCCTGGTCGGCGGCGCTCCCACGGTGCGCCGAGGGTGGGCCATCCCGACCACGACCGACATCGCCTTCGCCGTGGGCGTGCTGTCATTGATCGGCCGCGTACCGCCGGCGCTGCGCATGCTGCTGCTAACGCTCGCCATCGCCGATGACATCGCGGCGATCCTCATCATCGCCCTCTTCTACCACTCAGGCGGCATCGCAGCGGGTCAGCTCCTGGTCGTTGCCGCGGGCGTGGCGCTGGTGCTGCTGCTCCAGGGGCTGAGTGTGGAGTCGGCGCTCGCTTACGTCATTCCCGGGGCGGTGGTGTGGTCCGGCATGCTGCACGCCGGGGTGCACCCCTCGCTCGCCGGTGTCGTGCTTGGGCTTCTGACCCCGGTGACCAGCACTTTCGGACGCAAAGCCCGTGAGCGCCCCGCCCAGCTGGCCGGCGCATCCGTTGCGAGCGGGAGCGACCCGCGCGCCGCCCCGGAATTCCCGGTGGTGCGCGTCGAGGCCATGCTGCACCCATACGTCGCCTTCGGGATCATGCCGCTCTTCGCCTTCGCCAACGCCGGTGTGAGCCTCAAGGGACTCGACGTCAGCGCCGGTGCACCGCTCGCCGTCGGCACCGGGGTCGTGCTGGGACTCGTGCTCGGCAAGCCGATCGGCATCGTGCTCGCCGCTCTTACGGCCGTGAGATCGGGAGTGTGTGAGCTGCCGGACGGCGTGCGCTGGCGCCAGATCGTGCTGCTCGGGATCCTCGGTGGCATCGGCTTCACCATGTCGGTCTTCATCGCGCAACTCGCGTTCGAGGATCCGGCGTTGCTCGCCGCTGCGAAGTTCGCGGTGCTGCTGTCGTCAGCCGTGGCTGCAACGCTCGGCTTGCTCCTCGGCCGCTCGCATGCGAAACGCGCAGCGCCCGCGGCCTGAGCGGGAACGCGCGGGGGTGACACATCACTCCCCTGTCATCTTCCGGACAACGAACACGACGAGATGCCGGGCATGGCCGAGATGTTCCGCAAACACCGTGGCGCAGAAGCCGGGGGAAAGCTTGAGCCCGGCATTGCGGCAGATGTGCGCGCCCGCGGTAGCGGTGGCAGCGGCCGGGTCGCGGGCGGGCCCAGCGCGTGCGCGGAGCAGCACCGCACCCGCTGCGATGACGGCGCCAAGTCCACATACATGCCACACATGTTGAGCGTCCATACCCGAGATCCTCGAGCGACGCCCCCCAGCGAACTATACCCCCGTGTTGATTTCCGCATGCATCGAGGTGTGCTGCCAAGGCGCTGAGCGCAGCCGGTTGGTTACTGCCAAGCCTCGCCAACTCAGGTCCTGCGACTGCCAAGCTCTGACAGGCGAAATCTGACGGGGGCCCGCTGTAGCACCCCGCAAAATTTCCCTTGCCACGCTTGAAGAGCGCCCATCGATCCGCAAGACGCGAAATTTGGCGGGGGCCCCGCTGATATGGCCCACCGTTGTCAAGGGTGGCACGTGTGCTCCTCGCAGTCTTGCGCATGATTTGAAGTCTCCTCGGCCGAGGGGATTTGCCGGCACCGGATGGGCAACGCGACGCACGGCAGCTTAAAGCGACGATGGATCACGCTGATATCCGCGGGTTGGCTACCGCATTGCATCGGTCCGTCGCGGGGCTGCCTCATTCTAGGTACGGGGATCATCTGGTGGGATGCCCACATAGCGCGGACGAGGGTTCCCCTCACCGTGTGCCGTGCATCGCGTTGCCGATCCGGTGTGTACGCCGATTACCTCATGGGGATGCGCTCCTGTGCTTGGGGTACTCGCTCAAGCGGGGATCGTGATCTGTTGGCCGATGCTCCAGATGAAGGCCGCCAGCTCCCGTGCGATGGCCACGCAGATCTTGTTGTGTTGCATGCCGCGCGCAGTGAGTCGCCGATAGCGGTGGTTCAGGCGCAGCTGCGCACGCCAGGCGATCGCGCGGATGGCGGCGGGCTGGGCCTCTTGGCGGATCTGCAACGGCCGGGTGATCCGCGGAGGAAAGCGGTAGTTCCAGGCCGCCTCGATCAGCACCCGCCGCGCATGGCTGTTGCCAGTCTTGGTGATCGCCCCGAGTCGGCGCTTCTCGCCACTGGTGTGCTCGGAAGGAACCAGCCCCAGATAGCCCATCAGCCCGCGCGGATGCGCAAAACGCTTGAGTTCTCCGAGCTCTGCGACCAAGGTCGTCGCGATGAGTTGATCCACCCCGCGCAGCGTCATCAGCGCTCGTACCAGAGGGCGCATCCTCCAGTGCTCGACCTCCTGCGCGAACGCCTCGCTCAAGCGCGCAACGCGCGCGTGCGCCTCCGCAACCGCCTGGCGGTACTCGACGAAGGCAATATCCTGGGCGCGGTGGTCAAAGGACACCGTGGCGAGAGTCCGCTCGTGAGCGGCCGTCCAGCAGGTCTTGCCCGTGTAACGGCGGCCGTGTCGCAGCAGCAGTGCTTGCAGCTGCTGGCGGGCTTTGAGTCGGGCGCGAACCGCATCGACGCGAGCACGGCTCAAGTCCCTCATCGCCTCGTCGCGCGCGTCGGGCATACTCACGAAGGTGAGCTCTGCGGCGCGCGCAAGGCCTGCCAACATGAGCGCATCACGCCGGTCGGTTTTCACCCGATCCCCCGGCCGACGCGGCACCTTCGAGGGCGCCACCACCTCACAGCGGTAGCCGGCGCGCTTGAGCTCGCGGGCCAGCGCATAGCCGCAGGGTCCTGCCTCGTAGACGATGAGCAACTTAGCAGGATCGCCAAGCTTGGCCAGAGCTTTGCTCAGCTCGGTGAACTTCGCTCCCACGGTCCCGACAAAACGCGGCGCAGCGCGTCCGAGTTCGGCGACCCCGATCGCCGTGGACTCGGCATGCGCATCCAGCCCAACAAATGCCGTGATAGTCTCAGCCATGGTCTGCCTCCTGTGCTTGGTGTAGATGCCGCCTTCGCGGCGCTCTACATGTGGCTCGGCGCACGCGCGTGCGCAACCCACGGTACTGCGGGAGGCAGACCTCTCCTTTCCTTCAACCTCGGCTGCCCGCCTGTTCACGGCGGGCCATGATGTCTAGTATGGTGTTACGAAGTGTCGCTGCGGCCGCAAGGAGAGTCGCCCGCGTGGACATAGCAGCCGACCGGGACCCCCGCCGCAGCGCTGAACGTCCAGCCAGCGTGAAGCCGGACGCGCTGATCGGCGCGGTGTGGCCCGGTCAACCTTACCCGCGTGGCGCCACCTGGGACGGCGAGGGTGTGAATTTCTCGCTGTTCTCCGCCCACGCGGAGAAAGTCGAGCTGTGCCTGTTCGACGCCACCGGGCGGCACGAGATGCAGCGCGTCGACATTCGCGAGCGCACCGACGGCAACTGGCACGGCTATCTGCCGGAGGCACGTCCGGGGCTGCTGTACGGCTATCGCGTGCACGGACCCTACGACCCCGAGCGCGGCCATCGCTTCAATCCCCACAAGCTGCTGATCGAGCCCTACGCCAAGCACCTGCAGGGCCCGCTCGTGCTGGAGCGATGCGCACTTCGGCTACCGGATCGGCGCACGCCAAGGCGCGACCTGTCGTTCGACCGGCGCGACAGCGCCGCCGGCACGCCGAAGTGCCGCGTGGTCGATCCCGCCTTCACCTGGGGCGATGACCGCCCGCCGCACATCCCCTGGCACGACACCGTCATCTACGAGGCGCACGTGCGCGGACTCTCGATCCGCGCCATCCGGACGTGCCCCCGCACCTGCGCGGCACCTATGCGGGGCTTGCGACCGCGCCGATCGATCGATCACCTGCGTGCGCCTCGGCGTCACCGCCATCGAGCTGATGCCGGTGCATTTCTTCGTCGACGACCGCATCTGCTCGAGAAGGGACTGCGCAACTACTGGGGCTACAACACGCATCGGCTTCTTCGCCCCGGAACATGCGCTACTCCTCGACCGGCCGCATCAGCGAGTTCAAGACCATGGTCAAGACGCTGCATTCGGCCGGCATCGAGGTGCATCCTCGATGTCGTCTACAACCACACGGCCGAAGGCAACCAGATGGGGCCGACGCTCTCCTTCCGCGGCATCGACAA
Organism: uncultured Pseudomonadota bacterium; assembly: GCA_963727305.1. GTDB lineage: Bacteria > Pseudomonadota > Gammaproteobacteria > Steroidobacterales > Steroidobacteraceae > 13-2-20CM-66-19. The sequence continues at coordinate 44,463 of CAVSFM010000007.1, read as the reverse complement.
CGCCTCCTACTACCGCCTGGTGCCGGAGAACCCGCGCTACTACATGGATTTCACCGGCACGGGCAACACGCTCAACCTGCAGCACCCGCGCGTGCTGCAGCTGATCATGGACAGCCTGCGCTACTGGGTGCACGGAGATGCACGTCGACGGCTTCCGCTTCGACCTTGCCTCGGCGCTGGCCCGCGAGCTCCACGACGTCGATCGCCTCGGCTCCTTCTTCGACACCATCGGACAGGACCCGGTGCTCTCGCAGGTCAAGCTGATCGCCGAGCCCTGGGACATCGGCAGCGGCGGCTACCAGGTCGGCAACTTCCCGCCCGGCTGGAACGAATGGAACGACAAGTACCGCGACACGCTGCGCGGCTACTGGAAGGGCGACGGCGGACTCATCGGCGAGATTGCGCGCGACGCATCACCGGCTCCGCCGACCTCTACGAGGCGAGCGGGCGCAAGCCCCATGCCAGCATCAACTTCATCACCGCGCACGACGGCTTCACGCTGGAAGATCTCGTGAGCTACAACGACAAGCACAACGAAGCCAACGGCGAGGACAACCGCGACGGCCACAACGACAACCGCTCCTGGAACTGCGGCGCCGAGGGCCCGACCGACGATGCGGCGGTCGCTCGCACTGCGCCGGCGCGCAGAAGCGCAACTTCCTCGCCACGCTGCTGCTGTCGCAGGGTGTGCCGATGATGCTCGGCGGGCGACGAGCTCGGGCGCACGCAGCGCGGCAACAACAATGCCTACTGCCAGGACAACGAGCTGTCATGGACCGACTGGAACCTCGATGAACGCCGCCGGGAGTTACTCGATTTCGCGCGGCGGATCATCCGGCTGCGCCGCGAGCATCCGGTGTTCAGCCGACGCCGCTACGTGCGCGCCGATGCGCTCACGCCGGAAGGACTGAAGGAAGTCATCTGGCTGAATCCCGAGGGTCGCGAGATGTCCGAGAGCGACTGGCAGCAGGACTTCGCGCGCTGTTTCGGGGTGTATCTGGCCGGGGGCGCGATCGAGCGCCGCGGACGCCGCGGCGAGCCGATCCGGGACAGCAACTTCCTGCTGCTGCTCAACGCCCATCACGAAGCCATTCCGTTCCGCGTGGCCGAGATCCTCAGCGCCAAACCGTGGACCGCGGTGCTCGACACGGCGCTCGATGATCCGTTCCAGGCCCGGCGGCTGGCGGCGCACGAGGGCTATGCACTGCAGGGCCGCTCGCTCGCGCTGCTGCAGGAGACCGCTCTCTAGCGGGGTCCCCGCCAAATTTCGCGTCCTGCTGATCGAGGGGCGCTCTCGTTCCACTCGCGGAATCATGTTCTTCACATCGGCATCGGCGATGGCAGTGGACTCGTTGATCACGGCCATGTGCAACATGGTGCTTTCCTTGCAGTGCGCCGGATGTCTGCGCTGAGCTCGGGTGTGCGGCCGCCATCGCAGCGCAGCATCGTGTCAGCAGGCGGGCACGGGTGGCGAATACGCCACCTCAGGAGCTATTTTAGCGGGAGTGCGCCATGCGGCGGTCCAATGCTCGGGAGACTCATGATGAAACGCATCGGAACGATCACTGTACTGCTGATCGTCATCGGCCTCGGCCCTCTCGCGGCGCAGGCACAATCCGCACCGAGTACCCACTCGGCGGTAGGTACGGCCCCGGGGAAGGTTGCCGGAGCGGCAACGACCGAGGTCACCGCGAAGGTCATTGCGGTCGACCCTGCGCAGCGCACGGTCACACTCATGGCTGCGAACGGCAATACCCGCACGATCGAGGTTGGTGACGAGGTCCGTAACTTCGATCAGATCAAAGTTGGCGACACGGTGCACGCCAAGTACACGCAGGCGCTCGCGCTCGAGCTGAAGAAGGGCGCGACCGGCATGGCAGCGCCGACCGAGGAGCATGCGATCACACCCGCGCCGGCCCCCGGAGCGAAGCCCGGCGGCACCGTCGCCCGCAGGGTGACCGCCACGGCCGAGGTAATTGCGGTCGATCCGGTCAAGCAGATGGTGACCCTGCGAGGGCCGAGGGGTAACGAGGTGGACGTCGGGGTGCAGGACGCGAACCAATTGAAGAACATCAAGACGGGCGACCACGTTCAGGTCACCTATGTCGAGGCGCTCGCAATTGCGGTGAAGGAAGCGCCGGCCAAGAAGTGACAGATCCACCTGGCCCCCGGCGCGGGCGCGCCGCAAGGCATGTGGCGTGCCCCGGGCTCGCTGGTGCGAGCGGATTGCGACGCAAGCGGAATTGTCATCCGTCTGCCGTACGATGCGCGGGATGAGCCTGAAGCTGCTGGCGGGACTTGCGGTGCTCGGCTGGCTCGGGCTCCCATGTGGAGTGCTCCGGGCGGCGGCGGATGAGCCGCCGAGATTCGAGGTGCCCGCGCCGAGCGGCGGCGCGCTCACGTTCGTAGTGTACGGCGACACCCGCTTCACTCAGCGTGAGGATGTCGTCAACACGGTGGCACGGCACGCGCTCGTCGAGCGGATTGCAAGCGAGAAGCCCGCAGCGATCCTGATCGGCGGAGATCTCGTGTACGACGGCAGGAACCCGAGCGACTACCAGACGTACTCGAGCGAGACCGCAGAGTGGTCGAAGGAGAAGATCCCGGTGTTCCCCGCGCTCGGGAACCACGAATTCAAGGGATGTGCACAGGATCCGCATGATTGTCTCGAGAACTGGTGGAGCGCGTTCGGCGATCTATCGTTGCGGCCCCATCGCTGGTACTCGGTCGCCATCGGCTCGAACCTTCTCGCGCTGGTCCTGGACTCCAATGCCCCACTGAAGCCGGGCAGTGAACAGCGTGCCTGGTTCGAGGAGCAGATAGCCGGCGCCGGCGAGCAGGTGAGGTTCATTCTGATCGTGCTTCACCATCCACCCGTCCGGGATCCGTTCTTCCCGACCACGCTGGACGAAAAGGAGATCGCCCGTTATCTCTCACGCCACGCCAGGTTCCTCCAAGCGAAGGTGCTCGTGATCGGCAGTCACATCCATAACTACGAGCGCTATTCCAGAGACGGCGTCATGTACGTGGTCAGCGGCGGCGGAGGTGCCAAGCCCGTGCCGGCGCCGCGGATGTTCGGCGAGCTGTCGCATCTCAAGACCTCCGTGAACTTCCACTACCTGCGCCTCATGCTGTGGAATGATCGCCTGGAGTGCGCCATGGTCCGTTTTGATGTCGCCAGGGCGGACGGCGCCGCTGCCTGGACGGAGCCGGATCGATTCGAGATCCGGGCGAGGAACTGACCTCTCCCGCCGGACTCAGCCGCTCCCGATCAGGCTGCGATCGCGGCTCGCAACGGCCAGATCCCCCGCCTCGTCCAGCTCGCGCGCGGCCTTGTGACCGGAGTAAACCGCGTGGGCGATGAGCGCCGGCTGGCGGCAATCGCCGATGCGCTGAATTCTCAGCGCTGCCGCGCCAAACTGCTCTCCCGCGAGCTCGCGATACAACTCATCCAGCGGTTCCCGCGAGGTCACCAGTACCAGCGTCGAGGCTTTCTGCTGCCACTGCCCGCCCCCATAGATGCAGCCCAGCGTAACCGCTTCGCCATCGAAACCCTCCACCGCCGTACTGACGCGGATCCCGATTCCTGCCTCGAGCAACTGCCGCTGCGTGGACTCCTGCTCTCCGGTGTAATGGCTCCATTCGGCGGCGCGCCCGGTGGTCGTCACATAGGTGACTGTCGCGCCGGCACGCGCGAGCAGGACGGCAATCACGGGGGCCATGTAATAGTGGTCATCGTCGAAGATCGTGACCGCACCGGTCGGCCGCGTGCCGAGCATGATGTCATCGGGTGTGAGCACGCCGCGCTCCGGCAGCCCCGCGATCGGCCGTGCATGCCAGCGGCCGAGCGCCGTCGCGGCGCCAGCGGGCACCGGTCGCAATCATGACGTGATCGGCACCGAACTCGCGCACCTCGGCCGCGGACGAGGCGGTTGCCGAGATACATCGACACCTGCGGCATCGAGCGCAGCTGCGTGAGCCGGTAGTCGCGCACGCGCGCCCATTCGGCGAGCCCCGGCAGTCGGCTCTCGAGCGTCACCCGACCGCCGGGCTCAGCGGCCGCATCGGCGAGCGTGACGGTGTAGCCGCGCTTGCCGAGGACGTGCGCAGCCTCGAGGCCTGCGGGCCCTGCGCCGACGACGAGTACCGAGCCGCCCCGGCCCGGGGGCACACGCTCGGGGTGCCAGCCGCGCCGCCATTCCTCACCCATGGTGGGATTCTGCGTGCAGCGCAGCGCGTTGCCACGATAATTGGACGCGTAGCACATGTTGCAACCGATGCATTCGCGGATCTCCTCCAGCCGTCCTTCGCGGATCTTGGTCGGCAGAAACGGGTCGGCAATGGAGGGCCGCGCGGCGCCGATCAGATCGAGAACTCCGCCGCGTATCTGACGCACCATGGTGTCGGGGGAGGTGAAGCGTCCGACGCTGACGATCGGCTTACGGTGAGCCGCTTCACCCGCGCGACACGCTCCTCGAGTGCGCCCTCGCCCACGAAGCGCGAGGTAGCCATCTCCTCGCCATAGTAATCGGCGACCACCAGGTCCCAGAGGTCCGGCACATCGCCCAGCAAGCCGATGACATCGTGCGCTTCGGTGGCGCTGAGGTGCTCATCGCCATGCCCGTCGGCAGAGAACCGCACGGCGATGGCACAACGGTCGCCCACCGCCTCGCGCGTTTCCTCGAGAATCTCCCGGAACAGCCGCACGCGGTTCTCGAGCGAGCCGCCGTACTCGTCAGTTCGATCGTTGTGGCTCCGCGACAGGAACTCCGCCATCAGGTAGCCGTGCGTCGGGTAGACGTAGACGATATCGAAGCCGGCCTGGCGCGCGCGCTTCGCCGCGGCCAGGTGCCACTGACGGAACGCGCGGATGTCGCTGCGATCCATGCGTTGCGATTGCAGCGGCTCCTCGCGACTCGGCATCGAGCGCACGCCGATGCTCGGCACCCGGCTCGCCAGGTTGGCGACATAGTGCCGCCGTGCCAGAGCTCGACCCCCGCAAGCGCACCATGCGCGTGCACCTGCTCCGCCATCGCCGCGAGATTCGCGACATCACCGTCATCCCACAGCGCCGCGAACGGATACGGCTGATCGTCCGAGCTCGGATGAATGGAGCAGTATTCCGTGCAGACCACGCCCCAGCCGCCCTCGGCCTTCATGGCGCGCATCGCCGCCAGCGTGCGCGGCAGCGCATGGCCCATGCCGGTGCAATGCGGCACCTGGTAGAAGCGATTCGGGGCAGTGACCGGACCCAGTCTTACCGGATCGAACAGTGTCTGGTAGCGCGATTCGGCAGTGATGCTCATTTTGAGTTCCGTCCGCACCCGTCGGCCGCAGGGGCCGAAGCGAGTATGCTGCGGGCACTATCCGGGCTGCGCAACCCGCGGCCGTCGGTGAAAGGATGCGCAACATGCAGCGCGCACTACGGACCGGTCGGCGCCCCCGACGAGCCGTGGCGGAAAATCGAGCCGCCCGCAGACGTCGGACTCCATGAAGGTGCCACGGCTCCGTACGAGCCGATCAGCGCCGCGCAGGCACAGCGGCTGATCGACTCGGCCATGATCGCTGATGCGCGACTCCGGCGTGGCCTTCGAGCCCGGCTCCGAGGCGCTCGGATACTGCGCGGCCGCCGGCTGCGCGGTGAGCGCCGACGGCGTGGTGCGCTTCGACCCGCAGCTCGTGCGCGATGCGCTCGGCTCGGTGGCGAAAAGCGCGAAGCTGTGGGACAGGACCGGCACCCGTTCGATCGATCTCGATTGCCGCCATACCTGGTTCATGCCCGGCATGACCTGCATCAAGGTCTACGATCTCGAGAGCGGCGAGCCGCGCGACAGCACGGGCGAGGACCTCGCCACTGTGAGCCGCGTGGCCGATGCTCTCGCGAACATCGATGCGGTGTGCATCGCCTGCAAGAACGTCGCGCGCTCGGACATCCACGGCGAGATCGAGGAATTCTCGATCATGGCCGCCAACACCACGAAGCCCCTCGAGTACCTGTGCGAACAGGCGCAATCGCTCGGGGTCATCATTGAGATGGCGCGGCCATCCGCGGTGGCCGCTCAGGAGCTGTCCGACAAGCCCTACTTCCTGCAGATCATCACGCCGCTGCCGCTCAACTATCACGCCATGCACACCGATCAGCTCATCCAGGCCGTGCGTGCAGGTGTGCCGGTGAGCATCGGCACGCTCCCGATCGGCGGCGCCTCGACGCCCATCACCACCGCCGGCAGCATCGTCAACAGCCTCGCCACCGACTTTGCAGCCATGGTGCTGGCGCAGCTCGTGCGCCGCGGTTCCTTCTGCATCGGCAGCTCGGATGTCTGCTTCATGGAGCCGGCCACGGGCAGCATCGGGAACTTCGCCCAAACCTCGCTCGCCGATCTGGTCATGTGCCAGGTGAGGCGGCGACTTCGAGCTGCCGTCCTTTACCGGGGCCGCCGGCTACTCGGGCGCGAGCCGTTTCAACCAGGACGCCGTCGCCGAGCTCACCGCGGGAATGCTCCAGACCTTCTTCAGCCGTCCCGCGACCCTCGACTATCTCGGCTCGCTCGATCAGGGCCTGACGTATTCACTGCACGCGCTGCTCTTGTGCAATGACCTGGCGGGACTGCTGCGCACCCTATGGCAGGGTGTGCAGATTGACGACGACACGCTCGCGCTGGATCTCGCGTGCGCCGTCGGGCCACGGGGTAACTACCTGGCGCAGCAGCATACGGTCGATCACTGCCGCGAGCATCTCTGGCAGAGTCGCTATTTCGGGCCCAACATGCCATTGAGCACCGCCGGCGGACCGGACACCGATCTGTATGCGCGCATCGACCGCGATCTGCGCGAGCTGCTGCAGAGTCACCGGCCGCAGCCTCTCGATCCAGGGGTTGCGGCGCAAATGCGCGAGATACGCGAGCGCTTCGCGGCGTCGCATCCCACGGGCCGCTGATCTGCGGGCGCAGCCGCCGCCTCCGCGCCGGCTGCGACATCATTCGGTGGCGATGGTTTGGGCGCCCCAGTCCTCCAGCTGGCAGGACTCGGGAAAGGTGTGTATGCCCGGCACCTCGCCGGCGCGCAGCTGCTGTTGCAGCGACTCCCAATACTCGACCGTCATCAGGTCCGCGTGCGCAGCGCGGAAGGCGCGCCGCAGCGTGCGGTTGCGCACCCGCAGGCCCGCTTCGATCTCCTCGGGCAGAAAGACGATGCCGGGCTCGAAGAACCAGCCGGGCACTTCTTCCTCGCCATCGCAGCGGTCGCGGTTGGTGCGCACCTTCACATCGGTCAGTGCCTCGACGGCGTCGTAGTCATAGAGATAGATCTTGAGGTAGCGGCTCACGCCGTAGTTGCGGGCGTCGAAGTCCTTGTTGAAGACGTTCGCCGCAGCGTTGTTGCGGATGCAGAACCCGAGGTTGATCATCGCGCGCTCGGCCTTCTGCGCGGGGGCGGTCTCGAAGAACACGTTCAGCGGCGTGAGCTTGCGCTGCGCGATGAGATACCTGAATACCAGCGCACGGCCCCGGCGCTGCACGCTGTTGCCCGCGGACTCAAGCAGCTCGCTCGCCAGCTCGCTCTCGAACCACGCCTGCTCGAGCCGCAGGTTGTAGTAGACGATGTTGTCGAGCATGCTCCCGGTGCGATTGATCTCGTGCACGCGCTTGTACTTGGCGAGCACGGCATCGACGCCCTCGAAGCGCTCCCACTTGTAGTCGCTGGTCGGCTGATCGCGGATCACCTTGAGCACGTAATCCAGCTGCGGGGAAGTGAAGGCGATGGTCACGGTGCCGGGACTGCCGGGGGCCACGGCGAGCCGCTCGCGCTCGTGTACCAGGCGGCGGCGCACCTCGTTCATCACCGCCACCTTGCTGAAATGGTAGTAACCGATGGTCGAGTAATGCAGCCCGAGCGGCCGCCTGGGCATGACGCTGTGGAGGAAGGCGCTGAGCTCGTGATAGTGGCGGTTGGTGACCTGGAACGGTGCCTCGGTGGAGCTGCACAGGTTATGCACGTGCGACACCGCGTGCAGCAGCGCTTCGGCGCGCAGACCCTCGGCGGTGTTCGCGAGCGCAATGACGCAGGGCTTGAGCTCCGCGCCTTTCAGGATGAGGCGTCCCACGAGATAGGCGCCGCGATTGCGGAAAAAACCCGCGCGCAGCATCTCGATGGCGCGCAATCCGCCGCCACTGCGGCTCGCGAGTACATCGTTCAAACGCCGCGCGATGAGCTCGGCATCGCGCGGGAGATCGCCGAAGGGGATCGCGAGCTGCGCAACCTGCAGCGCCCGTTGTACGACGAGCGGGTCCACCGGCCAGGAGCACGGCAGGTACTCGGACACCACGTCCGCGGGCGGCACCACGCGGTGCGAGCCGCGGAAGCCGTACTCGACGGGCTTCCACTCGCCCTGGTGCACACATCGTTGCGCCGAGTGCAGATAGGCGAGAGCGATGTCCGCCTCGTAGCGGCCATCGACGGTGCTCCGATAGACCGCTTCGACCTCACGCCAGAGCGGCTCGTGCTCCTTCAATTGCGGGAAGGCGCCCTGCACCTCATCGGCGAGCGGGTACACGGTGGCGTTGTACAGTCCGAGACGCCGGCGCGCGTTGGCGACGGCGGTGGGATGGTCGCGGCTCTCGAACGCCGCCTTCGCTGCCCAGGTGAGCCGCAGGAACTCCGCGTAGAAGTCATCGAATACCGTCAGGATCCATGCTGCGGTGAGCTCGATCCGGGTGCGCTCTGACGCTGCCGAGCTGACCCGCGCGGCATGGTCGGATCGCGGCCCCGTCCGTGCGGGTGCGTTGGAAAAAACGTCTGCGCCACGCGCCATGGCCGGTGCGCTTCAGGTGACCAGGTTCTGCGGGTTTCCGGCTGCCCACGCGTCGATGTTGTCGATGAGCTGGTCCGCGAGGAACTGCATGGCACCCTGCGACGCCCAGGCCATGTGTGGCGTGACGATCAAATTCGGCAGGCGCAGATCGAGCAGCGGATTTCCCTCGCGAGGCGGCTCCTTGGTGAGCACGTCGAAGCCGGCGCCGCGCGATCAGCCCTTCCTGGAGCGCGCGTCGACCAGCGCGCGCTCATCGACCAGTCCGCCGCGCGCCGTGTTGATCAGAATCGCGGTCCGCTTCATGGCGCGTAGCTCCGCTGCCCCGATCAAGTTGCGGGTGCTTGGGAGTCAACGGGCAGTGCAGCGTCATCACGTCGCATTCGGCGATGCAGGCGCGGCAACGGGTGATACTCGAGATCCTCGCCGACGCGGTCCGGATGATCGCGGAACACGGGGCGCATGCCGAAGGCGGTGCCATCTCCGCCATGGCGCTGTCCCAGTGCGCCTTCGCCGATGATGCCGAGCTGCGAGCCGTGCAGGTCGAGGATCGGGTGATCGAAGAGACAGAACTCGCTCGCTCCTGTTCCACGCACCCCGCGCGACGTCCGCCCGATAGGCGAGCAGATTGCGCCGCAACGCGAGCATCAGCGCGAAAGCGTGTTCGGGAACGGTGTGCACGGCGTAATTGCGGATATTGGCGACCGTGATGCCGTGCTCGCGACAGTAGTCGATATCGACCACGTCGTAGCCGGTGGCGGCCACCGCGATCATCTTGAGCTCCGGCAGCTGCGCAGCACGCCACCCGCAGCGGCACCTTGTTGGTGATGGCGACCGGCTCGCGCCTTTCAGCCGCTCGATACGTCGCTGGCCGCTACTCCTGCCATGCGTGCCGTACTCGGCGCCTGACCTTGGCCGCAGCCCGCGCGATCGAACACTGACGTTGGCGATGCATGGACGCCGCGATCGAGCAAATCCACCCGCAGCGTCATGGGTGCTGCTCCTTGCTGCCTGGTGCTTCGGCACGGATCGTGCGACGCCAGTAGGCCGATGCGGCGCCACGCCGCTGCCGGCCTCGACGCTGCACGCCGCACATCGAGCATCGCCATCTCCGCACCGGCGAGCGCCGCCATCAGCATGAGCTCGTTGAGATCGCCCAGGTGCCCGATGCGGAACAGCTTGCCGGCGACCTTGGAGAGCCCGGCACCGAGCGCGAGGTTGTAACGGCGGAAGGCGACGTCGATCATCGTGGGCGCCATTGATGCCCGGCGGGCACCATCGACCGCCCTCACCGTGTCGGAGTACCACTTCGGCGCACGTGGCGCACAGCTTGAGCTTCCAGCCCTCGAGTGACGGCAGCGCGCACGCCGCCAGCGATGTAGCTGTGGCGGTGGAAGATATTCTCCAGGCCCTCCTCCTCGATGAGATCTGCAGCGCCTCGCGCAGGCCGTACAGCATCGGCATCGCGGGCGTGTAGGGGAAGTAGCCGGTGGCATTGGCAGCTGATCATGTCCGCGTAGATCGAAATAGCAGCGCTGGCATGCGCGCGGTTCTCGCGGCCGCGAGCGCCTTCTGGCTCACGCCCAGTGACCGCCAGCCCGGCCGGCAGCATCAACCCCTTCTGCGAGCCGCTGACCGCAGAGTCCACGCCCCATTCGTCCATGCGGAAGTCGATGCTGGCGAGCGCGCTCACCGTAGTCGACATAGAGCAGCGCCGGATGCTGCGCGGCATCGAGCGCCCTGCGGACTGCCGCCATATCGCTCGTGACGCCGGTCGCCGTCTCGTTCTGACAGCCAGCACCGCCTTGATCTTGTGCTTCCTTGTCCGCCTCGAGCATCGCACGTAACGATCGAGCGGCACGCCCTCGCCCCACTCGACTTCCAGCGTCTCGACCTCGAAGCCGAGCCGCTGACACATGTCGATCCACAGATGGCTGAACTGGCCGAAGCGTGAGGCCAGCACGCTTGTCGCCCGGACGACGCAGTTGGTGAGCGCCGCTTCCCAGCAGCCGGTGCCGGAGGAGGGGAAGATGGATCGGAGTGCCGCTCGCGGTCTTGAATATCTTCTTCAGGTCCTTCGAGACAGCGCAGCGTCAGCTCCGGGAATCTGCGCGAGCGATGGTCCTCCATCGCGCACGACCATTGCCCGCAGCACCCGGTCGGGAACGTTGGTCGGGCCCGGGGACGAACAGAAAGTTGCGACCAGCCATAAGTTTTCCTTTCTGCTGCCATAAGGCGCAGGAAAGAGCTGTGGGTCTGCTCCGCTGCGCTCCACACCTTACTCTACCGGGTGCGCTGTAATCACCAAATCCGGTGCTCATCGCCCCCGACCGAGTGACGGGTTAAGGCGGCGGCGTGTTATCCCAACCGTGCGCGAACAGCGCCTGCCGCATTGCGGCGGTAGATTTATCGATGACCGTCCGCGGCAGACGCAGGCCGCGGAAACACCATCGAACTCTTTCGAGTGCATGACGTCCGCAGTCACCAGAAATCGCCAGTCCTCGAGCCAGTCCGGAGTGCACCTCCGGTAATCGCGGCGGCATCGGACTCCTCCGGGCCGTAGGCGACGTCGCTCCCGTAGAGGATGCGATCCTGGTAGCGGAGCAGGAAGGCCCGCACCTTGTCCCGATTGCTCGGCGGCCTGGTACTCGCAGGTGCACCAGGCGCGCGGCCAGGTCGACGCCGGCATTCGGGAAGCGGTCGAGAAACGCCGCCACCCGGTCCACGTCCCATTCGAGCGAGGCAAGATGCACGGCGTCGAAGCGCAGTGCCGGGTGCGCGCGCAGCATGCGATCGCGCGCCGCCAGAATGGCTGTCGTGCGATCGGCATCTCGGGTGCTGATACATGTAGTACTGCGGATGCTCGCGGAAGTACTCACGGTCCGAGCGCACCGTCATCTTCGCGTACGGCAGCCAGCAGTTGAGCGGCTCGGCCTGGTGCCCGAGCAGCACGACGTGACCGCGTTCGAGCTCAGCGATGATGGGCTCAAGCCGCGCATCGTCCGGCATGACGTAGCTGCCATCCGGATCGCGCAGTTCCATGCCGATGTTCTTCCAGATCTTCACGCCCACGGCACCCGCGGCCAGCGCCGCCTCGATCTGCTCACGGGTGGCGGCGCCCCAGCCTGGCGCCCGAAAGCCCTCCACCGAGAAGGTGGCCGCAAACGCCACCCACCCGGGGTAGCGCTTCTGCAGCGACAGGGCCGCCTGCTGCTGCTCGCTGATGGGAGGGTAGTCCGCATCGTCGACGTTGATCGTCAGGATGCGGAAGTTGTCCTGGAGCGCCTGGGCCATGAAGCGGTCTGCCGTGCCGTGCACGTGCACGTGCGCGTCGATCTTTTCCACCTGCGGAAATCGCCCCGCGCGTAGTAGGCGCGGGGCCGTGCCCGCGCCCACGCGCGACCGCGGCGGCGCCGGCAGCGGCACGAGGAAAAGAAGGCACGCCCCAGGCTGATGCAGTCCCTGCGCGTCACACCAACCGTACCTCGACTCCGCGCTGCCGCAGCGCCTCAACCGCCTCCGCCGGCGCGGCCCGGTCAGTGATGAGCACGTTGATCTGCTCCACCTTGGCGATGAGGGAAATGTTGCGGCGCCGCGAGCTTGGAGGAGTCCGCGACCACCACCACCTGGCGCGAGATGCGGATCATCTTGGCGTTGAGCTCGGCCTCCGCAAGATGCGGCGTCATGACGCCAATCCCGGGATCCAGGCTGTCGGCGCCGAGGTAAAGGCGATCGGCCTGCAGGTTGGCGAGCGCGGCCTCCGCCATCGGGCCGGACAGCGAATTCGATTCCCGCCGCAGGATGCCGCCCGGCATGATCAGGCGCACCGCGGGCACATCGACCAGCAGCGCCGCGATGTTCAGGGCATTGGTGATGACGTTGATGGACTTGAGGTCGAGGGTGCGGATGCGCCGCGCGATCTCCGCGGTCGTGGTCCCGGAGTCGAGGATGATAGTCTCCCCGTCGCGAATGAGTCCCGCGGCAGCCTCCGCGATGCGCACCTTCTCCGCGTGGTGCTGCAGCTGCTTGACGTTCAGTGACTGGTCGGCTTCGGGCGTGGCGACTGCCCCGCCGTGGGTGCGGGTGAGCGCACCGGCCAATTCAAGCAGCGACAGGTCGGCGCGGATGGTCACCTGCGAGATCCCGAAGCGCGATGCGAGCGAATCAACCGTGACGCGCCCTTCTTCGCGCAGCAACTCGCAGATGCGCCGGCGGCGCTCCTCGAGCAGTAGGCCGCGCTCGCTCGGAGGAGCCATCAGGCCGGGACCGCCTCGAGCACGATGAAGCGCTCGAAGGAAAGGTGTACGGACGCCGCCGACGGGGAGACCTCGCCGTAGTCGCGTGCATTGAAGTAGTCGCGTAGGCGATAGCGCGGCGGCAGCGAGCCCGCGCAGCATCACCGGCCCATCCCAGCGGCGCGCGAAGAATGCATAGTAGAGCCGCCCATCCTTGTCGACGACGTGCCCCTCCGGTCGGTCAAAGCCGATGTCGTAGAGCTCGCCCCGGTAGGTGCCCTGCGGCAGCATCCGCTCGTTATAGAGCGCGATCCACTTGCGCCACAGCGTTTCGCGCTCGGGCGTGAGAAGAAACGAATCCTTGGGCTTCGGATCGTTGGGCCAGGTGAACTTAGTGGAGACAATGGCGCCGATTCCAATGGTTGAGGCGAAGTCATCGCCGCCGTCGCTGAGCTCCACGTGGTCCCCCGCAAAGGGCGCCGAGGGCGCCCATTAGGGCCTTCAGCGTCTTGCCCTTGAGACGTACCTGCCAGGAGGACTCGGGGTCGGAGGCCGGCACCTGATTCACGGAGGGCAGATTGAAGAATGAAAACCCGGTGCCGCAGGGACACAGCTCCATGACCGCCTGCGGGATCGATCCGCATCGCGGTGGCATAGAGCGCGGCAAGGAAGTCCTGCAGACCCTCGACCGATTCCTCCGGCCGCTCGTGGTGATGCAAGGGGTTGTAGCACGGGGCGACGCCGTTTAGTTGCTGACCGTCGACCTTGATGCCGGCATAGCCCCAGGTACCAAGGATCCGTCGCACGAGGCCCTCGTAATAGGCGACCGTCTTTGCATAGGCAGGACAGAGGTATAAGCAGTTCCACCATGTGACCAGCTGCGGGGCGCCGTTTTTGTCGAGCAGCAGCATGTCGCTGTGCTCGTGCAGCAGGTCCGAGCCGGGTGCGGCCGCAAGCGGGGTGATCCACAGGCGCGGCTTCAGCGAGTGCGAGCGGATGTCATGCACCAGCTGCTGCATGTCCGCATCGCCCCGCGGGTATTTCCTGGGATCGAGGTTCCAGTCGCCGACGTTGGTCTGCCAGCCGTCGTCCACCACCGCCCAGGAGAGCCCGAGCTCGCGCACCTTCGGCAGCGTGCCTTCAATCAGCGCCACCGTGCACTCGCGCTCATAGCCCCAGGCGCACCAGATCGCCTCGTAGGCGGAGGCAGGTGGGCGCGGCGCACACATGCCCTGCTCCGCCATCCTTAAGCGATAGAGATCGAGCGTGCGGAAGTAATCGCCCGTGTGCACCGCGAGGAATGTGCGGGGCGTTTGGAACTCCTCGCCCGCTGCGAGCGTCACCTTCGTCGCGCCCGCAATCGCGATACGCACGCCGCCGGCCGTGCGCCTCACCGGCAGCGACAGGAGGCGCGGCCGTGTCTCCAGGTGTCCGACCGCGAGCCCGCAGTCGCGCCGCCACACGTCGGCGATCGGGATGCCGCCGCCGTAGTCGGACGCCGTCATCCCCAGGAAATTATCCTGCGAAAACCGGCGCCGTCACCGGCTGTACCCAGTCGCGCCGATCCTCATACGTGCTGCCGCAGTAGGACCAGAACTGCGGCTCCGTCGGCGTCGGCCGCCTTGAGCTCGAAGTCGGCGCTGCGCCAGCCCTCGAGCACCAGATGCTGCGCGGATAGGTTCCGGTACGTCACGTGGCAGAGCGCGAAGCCTGGGTAACGCGCATCGAGCTCGATGCGCAACGACTTCTCGACTCGGAGCGAAGCGTCGCCGGCGGCATGGCCGCTGCCGGTGAGCAGCAGGCGCACGCCGATCTGCGCCGGGCTTTTGAGCTCTTCGCGGCGGACGGTCTCGAGCTGGAACGCCTCGATCCGCCGCCCCCCCGCGAGGGCCAACCACTCGCTCCCCGACCAGGGCGTCAGTACTACGCGGCGGCTGCCGCGGACGTGCCAAATGCGCGCGCGCAGTTGCGAATCGAACTCGAGGTGAAGTACGCCATCGCCTATGGAAGCCCCGGATCGCTGGGGCGCGCCGGCGGGCGCGTCCCTAGAACCGAACGCGTATGGGGCGACCCCGGCGCCGGCCGCGAGCGCGAGGAATCGACGACGGCTGGTGTTAGGGCTCAAGGTTTCTGACATTCGCTCAGGATGAAAAGGAGTCTAACCAAGCCGCAATGTGCCGTTTGCATCGCCCGGGGACCGGTCCTCGTGTCTGCGGCTCCGAGGAAGATCTTGACAGAAGCGAAAGATTTCGAAATAGTGAATAAAAGGAAACGAAAAATCAACGCGTCTATTGGCTTGCGATTTCTTTCGATTTAGGGGGAGTGAGCCGATTGCCGACCGAGACCACGGCGTGCCTCGGAGCTTAAAGAGCCTCACGTGTCACGCCACGCGGGACTGGTGTTTGCGCTCATCACTACCGCGTTCTGGGGTGTGTGGGGTGCGTTCGCCGGCCTCCCCGCGGAGCACGGATTCCCCGAGACACTCATCTACGTGGTGTGGGCGCTGACCATGATCCCGCCCGCCCTCTACGCACTCGCGCGGAGCAACTGGCGCCTCCCGGCGGATCGCCGCTCTGTGCTCCTCGGTGCACTCATCGGCCTGACCGGGGCCGGCGGCCAGATGCTGCTCTTTCACGCCGTGCACACAGGCCCCACCTACCTCATCTTCCCGCTGATCGCCCTCTCCCCGGTCGTGACCATCGCGCTCTCGCTCCTCCTGCTGCGCGAGCGCACTACGTGGATCGGCGCCGTCGGGATCCTGCTCGCGCTCGCGGCGCTACCGCTTTTCGACTACGAGCCCGGGCAGGGCGCCACCGGACACGGGATCGCGTGGTTTTTCTACTCGCTGATCATCCTGGCGGCCTGGGGCGTACAGGCGTTCTTCATCAAGCTCGCCAACCGCACTATGAGCGCGGAGGCGATCTTCCTCTACATGACGCTCATGGGACTCGCGCTCGTGCCGGTGGCGCTTGCCATGACGGACTTCTCGAGGCCGATCAACCTCGGCCTCGGAGGCCCCTACCTCGCGGCCGCGACGCAGATCCTGAATGCGGTCGGGGCGCTCACGCTCGTGTACGCCTTTCGCTACGGCAAGGCGATCGTGGTGTCACCGCTCACCAATGCCGGTGCGCCGCTCATCACCTCGCTCATCGCACTCGCACTCCTCGGGATCGTGCCGCAGCCGCTCAAGATCACCGGAATCGTGCTCGCGTTCCTCGCCGCAGCGCTGCTCGCCATTGAGCCGGAGGAAAGCGTGTGAAGGCGCTCCTCAATCTCGTGCGGCGGCACCGCGCGGGCGAGGCGGTCGGCATCTGCTCGGTGTGCTCCGCCCACCCGCTGGTGCTCAAGGCCGCGATCGAAGAGGCCCGGGCGAGCGGCGGCTATGCCTTGATCGAGGCCACCTCAAACCAGGTGAACCAGGACGGCGGTTACACGGGTTTGCGACCCGCCCAGTTCCGGGATTTGGTGCTCACGCTTTCCGACGCGGCGGGCCTCGCGCGCGAGCGCGTGCTCTTAGGGGGCGATCACCTGGGACCGAATGCCTGGCAGTCGCTCCCCGCCGCGGAGGCACTCAAGCGCGCCGGCGTGATGGTCGCCGAATACGTGCAGGCCGGGTTTCGCAAGATTCACCTCGACTGTTCGATGTCCTGCGCGGACGACCCGCGCGTCACTGACCGATGTGGTGGTTGCCGCCCGCACCGCGCAGCTCTGCGCGCTGACCGAAGCGGCGTGGCAGCGCGCGGGTGGGGAGCCCCCGGTCTACGTCATCGGCACCGAAGTGCCGGTGCCGGGCGGCGCCCAGGAGACGCTGCATGAGCTTGCGGTCACGACGCCTTCCGCCGCGCTCGCGACCCTGGGCGCACACGAGGAGGCATTCGCCGACGCCGGGGTCGCGAGCGCGTGGGAGCGCGTCATCGGCCTCGTCGTGCAGCCGGGCGTTGAGTTCGGCCACGACCGGGTCATCGACTACCGCCCGGAGAAGGCGCCGCGCGCTTAGCGACTGCATCGAACGGCTTCCGCGCCTGGTCTTCGAGGCTCACTCGACCGACTACCAGACGCCCGACTCACTCGCGGCGCTCGTGCGCGATCACTTCGCGATCCTCAAGGTGGGGCCGGCGGTTACCTTCGCGCTGCGCGAGGCCGTGTGGGCGCTCGATGCGATCGAGCGTGAGTGGCACGGGGAATCGGAAAGCTCGCGCGTGCGCGAGACGCTCCTGGAAGTCATGCGCGCCGACCCGTCCCATTGGCGCAAGTACTATCACGGCACGGGACGCTCGCTCGCACTTCAGCTCGAGTACAGCCTGAGCGATCGCATCCGCTACTACTGGCCGCAGCCGAGCGGTCGTCGCCGCGATGGAGCGACTCACCGCCGCGTTCGCCTCAGAATCCCCGCCGCTCGCGCTCCTGAGCCAATACCTGCCGGCCGGCTACGCCGCGGTGCGTGCGGGCGCGATCTCACCGAGCCTCCCGAACCTCCTCATTCACCACGTGCGCAGGGTGCTGGCGCAGTACTCGCGCGCCTGCCACCCGCAATAGAAACCACGAAGGGTCTCCGCTATGAAGACGCAACTGAGCACAGCGTCCATGGTCCGTAGCTTCCTGCTGCTGTTGAGCTTTCAGGCGGCGGACCTGACCGCGGCACGAGCGGCCGACGCCGTGGTGACGGCGGACGAGGCCACGGCACCTAAAAAAGAGGAGGCGCTGCAGGAGGTCGTGGTAACCGGCATGCGCGCGGACCTCGAGAAGTCGCTCGAAATCAAGAGGACGGCACCCGTGGTGCTCGACTCGATTGACTCGACCGAACTCGGGCGCTTTCCGGATGCCGACGTCGCGGACGCTCTCGCTCACCTGCCCGGCATCACTATCCAGCGTACGACTGGCGGCGAGGGCATATCGATCTCGGTGCGCGGACTTGGCACCGGCTACAACATCGTCACGCTCAACAACCGCATCCTGCCGAGCGATGACGACAGCCGCGACCTCGCCTTCGACCTGCTGCCGGCCGAGCTCATTACCGGCGCGGACGTGCTCAAGTCGCCCCAGGCCTCCGCGATGGAGGGCAGCATCGGCGGAACCGTAAACCTGCACGAGGCGAGCGCCTTCGACAACCCCGGACTGCACGCCGGTGCGCACGCCGAGCGCAACTACAACGACATGTCGGAGCTCTACGGCAGCAAGTACTCGGCGTTCGTCGAGAACACCAACGAGACGCGCACGCTCGGGTTCGTGCTGGGCGGGGTGTACTCGAATGCGAACATGCGCACCGATTCGCTGAACGCCTACAACCAGAATATCTACGGTCCAACCACCTACCCCTACGCCGGCGGACCGGGCTCGGTACCCCTCGTGCCACGCCCTGCTGCATCACTTTCGGCTCGATCTTCGATGACAAGAAGCGCGAGGCGCTGAACGGCAACCTCGAGTGGCGGCCGAACGATACCCTCCGGATCACGGCCGACGGGCTGTGGACGCACCTCAGCGATCCGCAGATCGGCTACAACGAGTCGTACTATTTCGCGGCCAACCCCGATGGCACGCCCTGGGAGAACAACGCCGTGGTGAAGAACGGCGTCATCACTTCCGTCACGGTGGACAACTTCCAGCCCGAGATGGTGAACAACACCACCAATCGCAAGGTGGACACCTATCTGTACGGCCTGAATGGCAGCTGGCAACCGAACGATCGCCTCACGATCGGGCTCGACGCGTACCGCTCCGCCGCGAGCCGCCCGGAGGGCGGCCAGGACACCTTTGTTACCGCCGGTCTCGTCAACAACTCGCCGGTGGCTGAGGACATCCTGAACTTCGCCGATCTGCCAAACAGCCTCCCCAACATCAACGTGGTCGTGCCGCCGAGCCAGCTGGGACTGACCGCCTGCCCCGCGGGTACCTCAAGTGCCACGAACGCGGGTTACTGCTCTTACACGGCACTCATGAACGGCGGATTCCTCAACAACAACAAGTACTGGTCCACGCACTACGTTGGGCTCAACGGCTTCTCGGTGCACGACCAGATTACCGGCTTCACGCTGGATGGGGCGTGGAAAGTGAACCAGGGGCCCTTCGACCGACTGAGCTTCGGCGTCGGCACCACGGACCGTACTAAGAGCCGCATCGACAGCAGCAACGACTGGACCAACGGCTCAGGGCAGTATGGCACGCTCTACCAGACCGCCGGCTGCCCCGTGCAGTGCTCGCCCTATTCGTTCGGTTCGCAGGGCTTCAACGTCGTCTCGATGGTGACCTTACCGAACTTCATGCAGGGTGCGGGCGGCAGCTACCCGACGACGCTACCCGTGCTCAACGCCACGCAGCTGATCGATTTCCTCAAGAGTCTCAACGGCAAGCCCAATCCGTTCTACTGCCTCTCGACCCCCTGCCTGCCGCCCTACACGCCCTTCAACTACGCGCTTACCGAACCGCAGATTAACCCGTACAACTCGTACTCGGTGACTGAGAAGACGCTAGTCGCTCTACCTGCAGGGGGATTTCTCGGCGCCCCGCTGGTCGGGGAATCTCGGCGTGCGCGTGGTGCGCACCAAGACCAGCGCCAATACTGCCTCCGCGGTGCCGGTGTCACTGTGGACGCCCTCGACCAATCCGAGCACGGTGCAGACCTGGAACGTGCAGTACGGCACCTCGCAGCCGCTCGGGGCCAACGGCAGCTACACGGAAGTCCTGCCCGCTGCGAACCTCGCCTATTGGGTGGTGCCGAGCCGGCTGCAAGTGCGGCTCGCGCTGGCAGAGACCATGGCGCGCCCGGACCTGAACCAGCTCGCCCCGACATCCAACAACAACGGCATCAACGGCGACCCGACCCTTAACTACGATGGCACGGCAGGACTGCGTCCGATCAAGGCCAAGCAGGCGGACTTTTCCATTGAGTGGTACTACGCGCCGCACGATGCGCTCACGGCCGCCGTGTTCTACAAGAAAATCACCGACGACATCTACAACGCCGTCTCGACCAACGTCGATCTCGGTACGCTGCAGTACGTCGGTGGGCCGCCCGGGACGGTGCCCGGGACTCCGTTCCTGTGGACGGTGACGGCACCCGCCAATGGCGCCGAGACGGACCTCTCTGGCGTCGAGTTCACCTGGCAGCACATCATGGACAATGGCTTCGGCACGCGCATGCAGTACACCGCCACCCGCACCGTCAGCTACGACCAGTACGGCAACAACGTCGGCGCCATCAACGCCGCGCCGCCGACCACGTGGACCATGGGCGTGCTCTACGAAAAGGGACCGATCAGTGCGGACGTCAACTGGGATCACCAGTCGGGCTTCAACGTGCGCTGCTCCCAATGCACCGACGTGCCGGGCTGGCCGGCACACTCCAATGCCTTCGACTGGGTCACGGCCAGCTTCCACTATCACTTCGGGCCCAGGTTCGAGATCTACACCGAGGGCCAGAACCTGAGCAACTCGGTGGCACGCAGCTACCTCAACAGCAACCCACTCCTCCCGTGGGCGCCGGGACAGAACGTCGGTGGAAGCTCGAACGGCACCGGTATCGGATACAGCGCCTACGGACGCACGTACACGCTCGGCATCGCTTACCACTACAACTGACGCGGAAGATCAGCGGTGAGCGATTCCCCTCCGAAGCCGGACCTTACACCCTCGCAAGCCGAGGCCGCCGGCGCGTACTGGACGACCCGCGAGATCGCGCAGCAGCCGTCTTTGTGGCCTGAGATCGGCCGCAGCGCCGCAGCCGATGCTTCGCTTGCGTTCCTTCCTCGCGCCGCTTCTCGCCAACCCGGCGCTGCGGATCGTGCTGGCCGGCGCCGGGACGTCGTCCTTCGTTGGCCGCTGTCTCGCCCCGTCGCTTGCGCGCCGCGGTCGACGGGCGGAGGCGATCGCCACCACTGACATCGTCGCCGACCCTTCAGGGACGCTCGCCCGGGACGTCCCCACACTGATGGTTCACTTTGCGCGCTCCGGAAACAGCCCCGAGAGCATCGCGGCGATGGAGCTTGCCGAGAAGCGCATCCGGTACTGCGCCCACCTGGTGGTGACCTGCAACGCGGAGGGTGAGCTCTACCGTCGTGCCGGTGCGATGCACCGGGCCCACCCGCTGCTCCTGCCTAGAGCCTGCAACGACCAGAGCTTTGCCATGACCTCGAGCTTCACCGGGATGTTGCTCGCCGCGGGCGTCGTGCTTGAGGTATTGACTGCCGATGGACGCACGCCTCGAGCGCTTAACGCGTCTCGGAGCGCAGGTGCTCGCGAACTGCCCGATGCTCATCGAGAGTCTGGTGCGCGCGCAGTTCGAGCGCATCGTATACCTAGGGGCCGGGGAGCTTGGAGGACTTGCGCTCGAGGCCGCTCTCAAGATGCTCGAGCTCACCGACGGGCGCGTCCCGAGCCTCGGAGAGTCTCCGCTCGCGTTCCGTCATGGGCCCAAGACGTTCGTGAACGGCAGCACGCTCGTAGTGGCGTTCCTCAGCAACGATGCGTACCGCGGCCGCTACGACCTCGATCTGATTAAAGAGCTCGAGCGCGACGGCGTCGCCGGGCGCGTAATCACACTCACCGGACGCGCGGATCTGGAGCTGCGCGACTTCGTGCTGCTGCGTGTCGGCGACGGCGCGGCGGCGGCTGGCGCGCCGCCGACGGACCTGGAGCTCTGCCTGCCGTACGCGCTCTTCGCGCAGACCCTGGCGCTGCGCCGCTCCCTCTCCCTCGGACTCACGCCCGACAATCCCAATGCAGCCGGCACCGTGAGCCGCGTGGTGCAGGGCGTCTCCATATACCCCTGGCCCGGCGAGCGGTGAGAACCTACCTCGGCGTCGACGGCGGCGGCAGCAAGACCGCGTTCCTGCTCATCGATGAGTCCGGGAAGGTGCTCGCCGCGCACACGGAGGGACCCGCGTACTACCTGGAGATCGGCCTGGAGGAACTGCGGGGAATGCTCGCTGCGGCATCCCGCGACCCTGCGAACTCGGCGGTATCGCCACCTCCGGCCTGGACTTTGCCTTCTTCGGTTTGCCGGCGTACGGCGAAGACAGTCGGCTGCTGCCGGTGCTCGACGCCACGCCCCCGGTGCTCCCCGCCGAGACGCTATCGCTGCGGCAACGACATGGTCTGCGGCTGGGCCGGTGCCCTCGCCGGCGAAGACGGCATCAACGTCGTCTGCGGCACCGGCTCGATCGCCTATGGCGAATATCGCGGGCGAACCGCACGTTCCGGCGGCTGGGGAGAGCTGTTCGGCGACGAAGGCTCGGCCTACTGGATTGCGCGTGAGGGGCTGACGCTGTTTTCGCGGATGAGCGATGGACGCGCGCCACGGGGCGCGTTGTATGAGATTCTGCGCCGGCATTTCTCGCTGCAGGACGATCTTGACCTGTGCGCCGCGATCTACGGTCAGAGCGTGCGCGCAGCGCAGCCAGTTTCGCGCCCTGTCCAGGCTCGTCGCGCGAGGCGGCCGCCGCGGGCGATGTGCAGGCGCGCGCCCTGTTCGCACAGGCGGCCGAAGAGCTGGCGCAGATCATCCATGCGGTGCGCGGCCAATTGCGCGTGCCGGATAGCCTCGCCGTGCCACTTTCCTACTCCGGCGGCATGTTCCGGCTGGGCGAACTCCTGCTGGCGCCGTTGCAGCAGCGCTCGCGAACCGCAGCGCGGGTACCGCCTGCTCGCGGCGCGACTGCCACCCGATGCCGGCGCCGCGTTGCATGCCGCGAAGCTTGCGGGCGCCCCACTCCCTGCGACGAGCATCGGGGCGCTCGAGGCGGAGTCGGCCGGTGCGGGAAGCGTCCCGGGTTGAGAGTCCGCGGCGCAGCTCGAGCGAGGCTGCTCGTGTATATTGCCTGCGGTGCGTGTTGAGCAGGTGAGACTGTATCGAAGACTCGTGTGGCGCCCGCTGGCGGCGGCACTGCTTGTTGTCGCAGCAGCGTCGGCCACGGCTCAACAGGCGCTGCCGCCCAGCGCGGCGGCCACGCACGCACCCGGGCACCAACATCTCGACTCGCGTTTCGCGCACAACCGCTATTACTACGACCGCGGCTATGCCGTGCACACCCCACCTGATGGTGGCCTAGCTAACCTGCATGCCCCGAACGGCGATCGCTACTACTTCCACGAGGGCAACTGGTATCTGTGGAAGGGCGCTTGGGATCAATCGTGGCACTGGCAGCGATGGTGGCATGGTGGCTGGGTGGTCTCCGGGCCGGCCGACCGGCGTGTTCCTCCCATTGCTGCCACCGCATTACACGACGATCTGGTGGGGTGGGACTTCCTACTACTACGCCAACGATAGCTACTACGTGTGGGATTCCGGCCGTAATGAATATCAGGTGGCAGCTCCTCCGGCAGGGCTTGATGCGGCCGGCACGACGCCGGCGCCGGTCACCGCCGGCGCGAGCGATCAACTCTTCGCATATCCGACCAACTCGCAGTCTGCCGAGCAGCAGTCGAAGGATCGCGCCGAGTGCCATCAGTGGGCGATGGCGGAAAGCGGCTACGACCCGACTGCCGCCGACGCTGCCGCGCAGCCGCGCGAGAAGCGCACCGCCTACTTCCGCGCCCAGACCGCCTGCATCCAGGCACGCGGCTACTCAGTGAAGTGAGGAGCGCCGGCAGCTCGTCCGCCGGGAGCACCGCGCGCTAGTGTGGACTGCCAGGAGATGCCGTGGCCCGTACAAGCTCCCGAATGCTGCCTCTCGGTACGGCGGCCCCCGGCTTTGCGTTGCGCGACACCGTCACGGGTCGCACCGTCGCGCTCGAGGACTTCGCGGCCTCATCCGCACTGCTGGTCGCCTTCATCTGCAACCACTGTCCCTTCGTGAAGCACATTCTCGACGGATTCGTGGCCTTCGCGCGCGATTTCGGCGCACGCGGCCTCGCCGTGACCGCGATCGGTTCGAACGACGCCGTGAGCTACCCCGAGGACGCACCCGAAAAGATGGCGCGCATAGCCACGCTCAAGGGCTTCACGTTTCCCTATCTGTACGATGAGTCGCAGGAGGTGGCGAAGGCGTATCAGGCCATCTGTACACCCGACTTCTTTCTGTTCGATCGCGATCGCCGGCTCGCTTATCGCGGACAGTTCGACCCCAGCCGGCCCGGGAACAGGATCCCGGTGACCGGTGCGGACCTGCGTGCGGCGTGCGAGGCGTTGCTGCAGGGCAAATCCCCGCCGGCGGAGCAGATGCCGAGTGTCGGCTGCAGCATCAAGTGGAAGGCCGGTCAGGAGCCCGATTGGATGTGAAGCCGACTATCGCGCCTTGCGGATCGAGAGATTTACTCTCTGTCCGCCAAGCAGCGGATGCTGCCCCTCCTTCAATACCGCTACGCCGTGAAATCGCAGCCGCGCCGGACCGCCCCACACCACGACATCACCGTGCCCGAGCTCAATGCGGCGCGGACGCTCTGACCGGTGGTGGCCGCCGAACAGGAACACCGCGGGGAGCCCCAGCGAAACGGACACGATGGGAGATTCGAGATCGTGTTCATCCCTGTCCTGATGAAGCGATAGCCTCCCGCCAGGCTGGTAGCGACTGATCAGGCACGCGTCGGGGGCAAAGCCACCGAACCCGGCTGCCGCAGCGGCGGTGGTGGCGAGTTCCCGGAATACGCGCGGCATCGGTGGCCAGGGTGCGTCATTCACGGGGTCGAGCGCAGCGTAGCGATACCCGCTTGTGTCGCTGACCCAGCCTGCCTCGCCGCAGTTGGTCATGGAAACTGACATGCGGAAGCCGCCCGGTGTGGTCATGAAACGAAACGGATGTCGTGTAGTCACCTCGCGCAGAGCGGCCAGCAATGGCGCGGCTTGCGGGGCTGCGAAGGCGCGCAGCAGCGCGGCGCCGGGAGCCAGCGGTTCGCGGGCGGCGCGCGGCGCATCCTCGTGGACTTCACTTTGCATCGTGAAAAATTACACCCAGGGCATGCCGGTGCCCCGAGCGAACCCGGCTCACGCCATGGCGAAGATTCACACGATACACACCACGGGTGCCTGACACCGGGCGATGATGCACGGCGAAGACGACCGCGTCCCCGCGGCGCAGAGGCACCACTTGCGCTCGTGACTGCATGCGCGGTCGCTGTTCGGTCATGACGAACTCACCACCGGTGAAGTCCTCGCCCGGCTGCGACAGCAGCACGGTCAGCTGCAACGGAAAGACGCACGCACCATAGAGGTCCTGGTGCAGGCAGTTGTAGTCACCGGCGCCATACTGCAGCAGCAGCGGGGTGGGGCGGGTCTGACCCGCCTCGTGACAGCGGGCCATAAATTCTGCGAGCGTCCCCGGGTAGCGGGCGTCCGCGCGCAGCTGCTCGTTCCAGCGGTTGGCGATCGGCGCGAGCTGCGGGTAGAGCGTGGCCCGCAGCGTGGCGAGGATCTGCGGCAGGGGGCATGCAAAATACCGGTACTCCCCGCGCCCAAACCCGTGACTGGCCATCACCACCCTGGAGCGAAACAGGGCATCGTCCGCATACCAGCGGGCGATGGCCCGGCACTCAGCCGCAGTGAGTACGCTCTCGATAACTGCATTTCCGTGCTCATCCAGGTGCTGCGAGAGGCGCGGCCAATCGATCGAGCCGATACGGTGCGCCACAGCGTTGGACCCGCTGTCATGCGCCGGGCCCGAGCTCCCCCGGCTGTCCCCTTCGCTCTGCGGTGCTCGCCGTGTACGCTCGAGCGAGGAGCTCGTTGCTCGTCCTTTGCCCGGTTTGATCATGGCAGCCATAATTCGACAGGACTGCCGGCCGTGCATTCCGTTTCTTGCCCACCACCGAAAACGTAAGCTCCACGGGCCGCTGTCCGGCGCCGTTTCCGTTGCTGAATGCAGGAATCCTCATGACCACGACGTTGCTGCGGAATGCACGAGTCTTCGACGGCGTTAGCGACGAATGTCCCGCGGGCATGGAAGTACTCGTGGAAGGTGGCGTCATTCGCGAGGTGTCATCACGGCCGTTGCAGGCAAAAGAAGCCCGGGTGATCGACGTGGGCGGCCGCACCCTGATGCCGGGACTGATCGACGCCCACATCCACGCCTACGGCTCGGACCTCAACGTCCAAAAGATCGACCTCGCGGGAGATGCGTATCGCACCGCTTACGCGGCGCGCATGCTCGGACATGCCCTCGATTGCGGATTCACGACGGTGCGCGATGTCGGTGGCGGTGACTGGAGTCTCTGGCGAGCCACCGAGGATCGACTGATCCGCGCCCCACGGTTCCTGTACGCCGGCAAGTTCATCTCCATGACCGGCGGCCACGGAGACTTCCGCCAGATGGGCGAGCTCGGGCACCACCCTGAGCTGTGTGCCTGTGGAACCAGCAACGCCATGTCGCATATCGCCGATGGCGTGGCGGAAGTGATCAAGGCGACGCGCGAGGAACTGCGGCGCGGCGCCCACTGCGTCAAGATCATGTGCTCGGGCGGAGTGCTCTCGCCCACCGACCCGATCTGGATGAATCAATATCGCGAGGATGAAATCCGCGCGATCGTCAACGAGACGCTCGAACGGCACACCTACACCGCCGCCCACTGTCATCCCGCGAGCGCCATCCGCCGCGCCGTGGAGTGTGGCGTGCGCTCCATTGAACACGGCACTCTCATTGATGACGAGACCGCCAGGTTCGTTGCACAACGCGATGCCTTCATCGTTCCGACGATGGTGATCTGCTTCGTGCTCGTGGAGCTCGGCCGCGAGGCGGGACTCCCCGCTGAGACTCAGGAGAAGGCTGACTTTGCCTACAAGCAGGCGCTGAGCGGAATGGAATCGATGCGGCGGGCCGGCGTCAAAATCGGCTTTGGAACAGATCTGCTGGGCGTGAGCCACGTGCAACAGTGCCGCGAGTTCTCGATCCGAAGGGAGGTCTTTACACCGCTGGAGATCCTCAGGCAGGCGACTTCGGTCAATGCGGATCTGCTCATGCAGAAAGACCGCTTGGGTTGCATCAGCTCGGGCGCTCACGCCGATCTGCTGGTCGTCGATGGCGATCCGCTGAAGGACATCGAGCTGCTTGCGGCCGGCGGGCGGAACCTGCGCGTGATCAGAGCCGGAGAAGTGGTGCGCAATCAATTGCATTGATCCGGGCGAGTCGGACGGAGGAACCGATGCCGCAATTTGGCAAACCACGCCTGGTGGGCTTCAACCACGTCGCGCTCGAGGTCGGCGACATTGAGGAGGCGCTGGCGTTCTACGGCCGTCTCTTTGCCTTCGAGCTGCGCAGCAAGAGCGACACCATGGCCTTCATCGATCTGGGCGACCAGTTCATCGCGCTCCAGAAGGGCCGCAAACAACCCGCCGACGATGGCCGCCATTTCGGCCTGGTCGTCGACGACCAGGCCGCGGCCCGCACGGCGCTCCAGGCAGCAGGTGTTCGCCTGCTTGATGGTCGCTTTCTCGATTTCCGCGACCCCTGGGGGAACCGCGTAGAGATCGTCGACTACTCGAATGTCCAGTTCACCAAAGCCCCCAACGTCCTGCGTGGCATGGGCCTCACGCATCTGGAGAAGAACCAGCGCGCACGAGAGGAATTGGCGGAGAAGGGGATGGCGCCCGAATAACCGGTTCCCTTCACGGCGGCTATCGTCGGCCCGAAGACAGTTGCCCGTGGCCCCACGTGCGCACGACCCCCTCAGGGCCTGTCGGGCCAGGCGACACGCGAGAGTACCTCGCGTGCCAGCGGCACTGGCTCCGCCTGGGCAAGGTTCTCAAGCACCACGACCGTCACGCCGTGCGCGGGATCACGCTCCATGGCCGAACGGAAGCCCTGCCAGGATCCATCGAATTCGAGCACCTCGTGCCCCGCGAGCGTCACGTGATCGAAGCAGAAACCGTGTTGGGTAGGCTGCCCGTCGCTGAGCGTGCCGCGCTCCCACAGGGCGTTCCACGACGTTTTGGCTAGCAGCGCGCCGCGATCCATGGCCGCGATCCATGCGATCCAGTCATCGAGCGACAGGTAGAGGCTCCCGTCGGCCGTCGCATTGAGCGAGGCGGAGACAAAGTCCTGATTGCGAATGCCCGAAGTCGTGCGCACGTAGCCGGCGGCGCGGTGCGGCACGATGTCACTGTCGCTGATGATGCGCGCGGTGCGCAGGCCGAGCGGGCGAAAAATCTCGTGTCGCAGAAATTCTCCGTAAGGCGCCCCGGTGAGACGCGTCACGATGATGCCGGCGAGGACGTAGCCCATGTTGTTGTACTTCCAGCGGCTGCCGGGTGCGAAATCCAGAGGATACGAGTGCGCCACGTCGATGATCTGGTCGTCGCTGTACTCGCGCCGCAGGTCGAATACCTCGCCATCTTCCTCGGAGTCATGAATTCCGGAGGTGTGATCGAGCAGCTGTCGCACCGTGATCCGGGACCACGCCGGTGGCCCGGGCGGCAGGTACTTGCCGAGCGGATCCTCGAGTGCGAGCGTGCCGCGCTCCGCCAGCATCAGCACCGCAGCGGCCGTAAACTGCTTGCCGAGGGAGCCGCTCTGGAACATGGTGTCGCGCCTGACCGGGACGCGATGCTCGACGTTCGCCAGGCCATAGCCCGAGGCACGCAGTACCTTGCCCGAGCGCATCACGAGGAGTGCCACTCCCGGAACCCGCTCGTGTTGCATCGCTGCCGCGACGAGACTGTCCGCCGGATCGGCGCGGGCGCCGGCCGCGAGCAGAGTCAGCGCAGCGGCCCAGGCGGCGCGTGCCATTCGTCGTCCGACCGGCGTCGCCCCAGGTTGCGGATCGCTCGCCGCTGCAATCCCGACACCGACTTCCCCAAATGAATAGGTTATTGCAATGATATAGGAACACGCCCACCGAGGACGGCCGCCGCAGAGCCGAATAAGTTAAAGGAGCGAAGCATGGGGAGGCATCGAAGAAAAACATCGCGCGCCGGCGCACTGGTACTCGCGCTCGCCGCAGGCCTGGCGGGCGGACCCGGCAGGCTCTGGGGCGCCGCAGCAACAGCC
This sequence comes from uncultured Pseudomonadota bacterium, assembly GCA_963727305.1. Taxonomy (GTDB): domain Bacteria; phylum Pseudomonadota; class Gammaproteobacteria; order Steroidobacterales; family Steroidobacteraceae; genus 13-2-20CM-66-19. The sequence continues at coordinate 15,514 of CAVSFM010000007.1, read as the reverse complement.
ACCGCTGATCAACCGCCGGTGCCCATCCAGAGCAGCGACGAGCCGCTCGCGACCGTGATCGTGACCGGCTCCTACCTGCGCCGCACGGACACCGAGACGCCCGCTCCACTCCAGGTGATCACCAGCGAAGAGATCGAGAAAAGCGGCAAGCAGACCATTTCCGACGTGATCCGCGGGGTGTCCGCCGACAACAGCGGCACGTTGACGCAGAACTTCAGCGGCGCGCTGGCGGGCGGCGCGAGCGGTGTGTCGCTGCGCGGCCTGACACTCGATGCTACGCTGGTGCTGATCGACGGCCATCGCATGGCACCCTACCCCCTCGCCGATGACGGCCAGCGCCCGTTCGTCGATCTGTCCTCCCTTCCCATGTCGATGGTCGAGCGGGTCGAGGTGCTCAAGGACGGCGCCTCGGCGATCTACGGCTCGGATGCGATCGCGGGCGTAGTCAACATCATCCTCAAGCCCCAGTTCAGGGGATGGCGCTGGACGCTACCTTCGGCGGTTCCTACCGCGCCGACGGCCTGACACAGCGCGTCTCGGCACTCTACGGCTTCGGCGACCTAGCACAGACGGACACAATTCTACTTCAACCTTGAATACCGCCATCAGGCCTCCATCAGTCAGACAGACCGGCCCTCCTACCTCAGCGACCTGAATCTCACTCCCTACGGAGGCCCCGATCGCCGCGGCGGCGTGGTGCAACAGGCGTTCCCAAACAACGGTACCTACATCGAGCCGGGCATGGTGGCGCCGCAATACGTCGGTGCAGAACGGCGACCCCAACGCCGGCTATTCGCGCTGCCCGGCTGCGCCGCGCAAAATGTTGTGCCTCGACCCGTCCCTCGGGGGGCTGCATCTGGGACATCAACAGTACAACAAGATCCAGCCCCGCACCGCCGGGCTGAACTTATCCGGCCGGTGGACGCAGAGCCTCGCGGAGTCCTGGCACAACACGCTGACCCGTCTCATTGTTCAACTCCCAGGCGGAGCAGTACCGGCAATCCGACTACTACAGCACGGGGCCAGTGACCGTTCCCTACACCTGGGTCGGCTCAACGGGAGCGCTGGTCGATCAGACCGACCCGTAACACCAGCACCATGGTGCTGCCGCCCAACCACCCGGACAACCCCTTTAACCCTGCGAGTCCCTACTACGCGGCGCGGCAGCGTTCTACGGCGCGAACTTCAAGGCCTACTCCGGGCAGCCGGCGTTGTTGTACGCCGTGCTGACGGATTTCCCGGAGCAACAGATCCGCTTCAACACCGACGTGCTGCGCTTCGCGGACGATGTGACGGGCAACGCCGGCGGCTGGGATGTCAGCTTCAGCGTTGGCTACATCCATGCCGCCACCCGTGCCACCTATATCGGCTTTATCCGCAACAGCCTGCTGAGCGCGGCGCTCGCCAGCGACACCTACCGCGTCGGTGCCAACGCCTATCTGAACTCACCCTCGCTGTATGCGTCGCTCGCCCCGGAGACGCAGGACACGGCCATTTCGGAGACCGGCTATGTGTCAGCGACCGCCAGTCGCTCGCTGTTCCTCTACCGGGAGGCCCGCTCGGCCTCGCTGCCGGCGTCGAAGCACGCTATCTGCACGAGGCCAACAATCCCGGCGAGCCCTATGCGCCCCAGGGCGACATCATCATGGACGGAAGCTTCTACGCGCACGGCTCGCAGAGCGTTGAGGCGGCGTTCGTCGAGCTGTCCGCCCCGGTGCTGCGGTCGCTGGAGCTCGATGCCGCGGGCCGCGTGGATCACTACAACACCCCCAGCACCTCCTTCACGCCCAAGTTCGGTGTGAAGTGGACGCTGCTGCCCAGTTCGCGCTGCGCGGCACCTACGCGCGCGGTTTCCGCGACCCGGGCATTGCCGAAGTCCGGCACCAGCGGGACGGGCTCCGCCACCACGGCACCGGTGGACTACGTGCGCTGTCCCTACACCAACAAGCCCTCCGACTGCGGGTTTGGCTATGCGGCCACGCTCAGCGTCGGCAATCCCAACCTCAAGCCCGAGAAGTCGCGCAGCTACACCGCCGGCGTGGTATTCGAGCCCGTGCAGCAGGTCAACTTCACCTTCGACTACTACAATATCCGTCGTGACGATGAGATCGTGCCCGCCCCGCTCGGCCTGCAGGCGCCGGTACGCGGCGCGCCACAGACGCTGCAGGACGGCACGGTGATCCCCGGGCCGATCATCTACTACCCGCAGCCCTACGTGAACGCGGGGAACTCCGAGACCTCGGGCTACGATGGGGCCCTGCATGTCGAGGTTCCCGCCGGCGCGTCGGGCGACTGACGTTGGGCCTCGATGCCAACTACGTCATCGCCTCCGACCAGACCTTTTTCGATCCCATCAACGGCAACCAGACTTTCCACTACGCCGGTACCGCCGGACCTACGGCGGTGGGTGGCGCGGTCGGGACACCACGCACCCGCGGCTCGCTGACGCTCGACTGGACCCGCGGCCCGCTGTCGCTCGGCACCATCATCTACTATCGCGGAGTGATGAAAGGCATCGATGAGTCGGCCTCCGGTGACCAGTGTCTGCAGCTCTCCATCAACAACCCACACTGCTACATCGCTTCGTTCACCTATGCCGATCTCTATGGTCAGTATGCCTTCACTGATCACTTCCAGCTCAGCGCTACGATCAACAACATCACCAATCGTCTCGCGCCACTCAACACGGTCACCTATGGCGGATTCAACTACAACCCTTCCCTCGATCAGGCCGGCGCGGTCCTGCGCTACTACGAGCTTGGCCTGCATTACCGCTTCTGAGCGCCGCGTGCTGATCCCTAGCGGCTCTCGCTGCGGCTCGCCCTGGGCGCATGCTAGGGCTGGCCCTGGGTCCGGGTGGCACGCGGCCGGAGTCACGGGGTGGCACGGACTGTCGACGGGGAGACGCCGGCCTCGGCGGCCGACAAAACTTCCGCAACCGCGCTGCTCGACGTTGACGCGCGCGAAGCATCGCGCGGTATCATGAAGGTTCACCTTCGTCTGCCGGTGAACGCCGGCCCCCTGACGCTCGTGTACCCGAAATGGCTGCCGGGCCGGCATGGGCCTGCCGGTCCGATCACAGATCTAGCCGGCCCTACGCTCAGTCACGACGGCGTGCCGCTCGTGAATGGAGGCGCGACGATGTCGACATGTACGCGTTCCACCTGCAGGTCCCGGCTGGCGTTACGGCGCTCGATGCCGACTTCGAGGTCTTGACGCCCGCGGCCGGACGGCACCGTCAATGGGCTGGAGGCCCCCGCACCGCAACGCAATCGCTCCTGATTCTGGAGTGGCACCAGGTGGTGCTCTACCCTGACGACAGCAACACGGACTGCTGCGTTACCAGGCGCGGGTGAGCCTGCCGGACGGGTGGAACTACGCCACAGCACTGAGCCCGGAGAAGGGTACCGCTGATACCGTGTCGTTCGAGCCGACATCTCTGACGACCCTCCTCGACTCGACCCTTCATTGCGGGCCGGTACTTTCAGTCGTTCGATCTGGGCGGCACGCCCCGGGTGCAAGCTGCATGTGGCGGCGGACGGCCCGGCGCGTGAATTTCACGCCTGAGGCGGTTGCGCGTTACAAACAACTGGTGGCGGAGGCAAGGGCGTTGTTCGGTGCCACTCACTACCGGCACTATGACTTTCTCTACGTCCTCACCGACCAGATCATGCCTGACGGTCTCGAACACCACGAGTCGAGCGACAATCGCTCGCCGTATCGCACGTTTCTCGACGATGACCTGCGTCGTGCCGAAGCCGCCCTCCTGGCGCATGAGTACACGCACTCATGGAACGGTAAATTTCGCCGCCCGGTGGGCCTTGCTACTCGCAATTACCAGGATCCGATGCGCGGTGAGCTCTTGTGGGTGTACGAAGGACTGACAGAATACCTGGGCAACGTGCTCGCCGTGCGCAGCGGACTGTTTACGAACGAGGAGTTTCAGGGCGAGCTGGCGCACGATCTGGCAGGTATGCAAACCCATAGCGGTCGCACCTCGCGCAATCTGCAGGATACGACCATCGCAGCGCAGTTGCTGTACGTACAGCCGCGCGACTGGGCCGCGCGATTGCGCCGCCAGGAGGATTTCTACCAGGAATCCGCGCTCGACTGGTTGGAGGCGGACACCCTGATCCGCAAGCTGTCCGGTGGGCGGCGTAGCCTGGATGATTTCTGCTGCGCTCTTCCTCGGCGGCGAAGGCGGCAGCCCGCGCGGTGCGGCCGTACCATTTCGAGGAGGTGCTGCGCACGCTCGCCGCCGTGCAGCCTTACGACTGCGCAACTGGACGAGCGCATCCGGCGCGCCCGCGCCGAGGTACCCAGCGCGGGGCTGGTGAAGCTGGCTGGAGCCCGAGCTGAGTGCCGAGCCCGCAGTCATGCACCGCGCCCACGAGGCGGACGATCGCGAGCATCGATCTGCGCTTCTCGCTCGGTTCACGTGAACGACGACGCGACACTCGCCGATATCATTCCCGGCTCCCCCGCGGATGCGGCCGGGCTTGCAAGCTTGGAGCGGCTGATCGCCGTCAACGGGCGCAAGTCGTCGAAGGACGAGCTGCGCGATGCGCTGGCAGCGACCTCGCGCGGTTCCACCACGGTGACACTGCTGCTCGAGAAAGACGACGTTTACCGGAGCGTCGACCTTCACTACGCCGGCGGCCCGCGCGAGCCGCGCCTGGTGCGTATCGAAGGCAGCGCGGACCTCCTGACGCTCATTGCGCGCCCCCGTGCACCGGCTGCGCGCTGAAGGCGGAGGTCCCGCTGGCGTTGCGCGGCACGTCCGCGGTGCACACGGCGCGGTCGGGCTCGGCGATGCGCTCGTGCTCGGCCTCTCGGGCTCGGGGCCGGCGCAGACGCTCGCGGTGAGCCTTGCGAGCATGGTCGCGGCTGCCAGCTACGGTGGTGCGATTCCGGTGCTGCTCTGCTTCGTGCCGATGCTCGGCATCGCGGTCGGCTATCAGCGGCTGAATCGCTGGGATCCGAGTGCCGGCGCCACCTATACTTGGGTGGCCCGCGTGTTCCACCCCTACCTCGGGTTCCTGGCCGGCTGGATGATTCTGCTCTATTACACCCTTGGCACCAGCAGTCTCACGATTCCGGCCGGCACGTACACGCTCGAGCTGGTGGCGCCCGCAGCTCGTCGAGCGGCACGTTGGCCGTGGCGCTCGCCGGCGGTGCGTGGAACCTCGTTGTCACTGCTTCTCGCCTTGAAGGGCTTGAAGGTTGCTGCGCGCTTTGAATGGCCGATCGTCATTGTTCCAGTACGCGGTGCTGCTGCTGGTCGCCGACAGCCGGCTCGCTGCGCTCTCGCGTACGGCGGCCGCGGCGGCGTTCTCCTGGCGACTGGTTCTCGATCGACGGGCTTGGGCGGCATGCGCGGCCTGATGGGCGGCATCCTCATCGCTTGCTTCATGTACTCGGGTTGGGACGCCGCCATCTACGTCAATGAAGAGTCCTCGCGACCGCGCCAACAGCTCCGGTCATGCGGCCATCGCCAGTGTCGTCGATCCTGGCAATCTTCTACTCCATCTCTCTGCTTTGGATTACCAGGCGGCGTCTGACCGCCGGAGCAGCTGCAGGCGCATGCGGGTAACGCCTTGGCCGTGATCGCCGCGACCCGCCTACCCGGCCCGTGGGGGACGATCATGAGCCTGGTCGTTCTGACCGGCACGCTCGCAACGCTCGCAGGCTGCCGTGATCAGCCGCGGCACGCGTGGGCTTTGCGATGTCGCGTGACCGGGTCATGCCTGCGCGTTTTCGGCGCGTCGATGCCCCGAGCGGGCAATCCGTGGGTAGCGACTGTTGTGATGAGCGCCATCAATATCCTTCTGCTCGTCCTGGCGCTCGCCACGTCACGATATCGGCGAGCGCTCGCTAACGTCGTCAGCAGCCTTGGGCTGATATCCATCCTCTTCTACGGACTCACCGGCGCCGCCGCCGTGCTGGCAAGGCCAGCGGACACTGCGCAGCTCGCCCGCGGACTTCGCTCCTCGGCGGCCTGCTGCCTGCCGACTGGGCGTCGCTATTCATGGCCTGGGTTGCGATCGAGGCCGTCGCGCTCCGGGGCGATCGACGCGGCCGTTCTCGCCTACGGCCTCGGCTCGATCGCGCTCGGGCGCGGTCGCGGCGCTCGTACGACGCTTCGGCGACGCGGCCTTCTTCTATCGGCCCGTACTTCCGTCCCTGACGGTACCTCCATCCCGAGGGAGCAACTTCGTGAGTCTAAGTTACAGGAACCCCGCAGCGCACCGCGCGCAGCGCCAGCGTTGTATCCACAAGCCTGCGAGCTGATCCCGGCGGGCGTCAACAGCACCGCGCGCGCGCGCTTCTCCGGTTGGGATCCTTATCCGCTGTTCGTCGATCATGGCACCGGCGCCCATCTGTTCTGACGTCGACGGCAACCGATACATCGACTACCTCCTCGGCCTGGGCCCGATGATCCTCGGCCACCGGCCGCCCGAAAGTCACCGCCGCAGTCGTCGAGCGATCCAGAAGCGCGGCACGGTGTTCGCGTTGCCGACCACGGATGAGATCACGCTCGCCGCAGGATCATCGCGGCGGTGCCCAGTATCGAGCAGGTGCGCCTGTGCAACACCGGCACCGAGGCGGTCTCTACGCGTCTGCGCCTCGCGCGAGCCTTCACCGGCCGGGAGAAGGTCATCCGCTTCGAGGGCATGTATCACGGCTTCTCGGACGGTGTGTACTGGAGCAAGCATCCGCGGCCTCGACGAGGCGGGTCCGCGATCACCGCCCGGTCGCGGTGCCCCAGGGACCGGGATGCAGCAAGGCCGCGGGCGAGCAACTCGATCATCCTGCCGTGGAACGACATCGACGGCGCTGCGCGATGCCATCGCGCGCGAGGGTGACGACATCGCCGCGGTGCTGACCGAGCCGGTGATGTGCAACACCGGCTGCATCCTGCCCGAGCCGGGCTATCTCGAGGCGATGCGCGAGCTGACCGCACGCGCACGGCATCGTGCTGATCTACGACGAGGTCATCACGGGCTTCCGTCTGGATCTCGGCGGCGCGCAGGGTCACTTACGGCATCCGCCCCGATCTGTCGGTGTTCGCCAAAGGCCTCGGCGGCGGCTTCCCGGTGGCCGCGCTCGGCGGCCGGCGCGGAATCATGGCGCTGGTCGCCGACGGCACGGTGTCGATGGCCGGCACCTACAGCGCCAACAGCATCGCGGTCGCGGCCGCCAATGCGGCGCTCGACGAGCTCGAGCGAGCCCGGGCAAGTACCAGGCGTTGTATCGCGCGCTGCGAGAGGCTCTACCAGGGTCTGAGCGAGATCCTGGCGAGAGCATCGCCTGCCTGCCACGTGGTCGGCGTCGGGCCGGTCTGCAGGTCTGGTTCGCCGAGCGGCCGATCCGCAATTACCGCGACGCCGCCCGCTACGCCGACCATGACCTGTTCCGCCTGTGGTGGGAGGGCATGCTGGAGAGCGATGTACTGTTCCATCCCGGCGCGTTCGAGAATCTTTCGTCTCCTTCGCGCATTCCGACGACGATATCGAGCGCACGCTGCAGGCGGCCGACATCGTGGCCGGCCGCACCTCTCCGAGCACGTGTAGCCCGTGAGGCTGGTGCTCGGCATCGACTTGGGCACCTCGGCCGTCAAGGTGGCGGTGGTAGAGGCCGGGGCACCGCAGCGCGTGCTGGGCGAAGGGTCCATCGGTCGATTCCCCACCGACTCCGCTGCCGCTCAGGCGGAGCAGTCGACCGGCGACTGGCTCGAGGCCACGCGCCGAGCCATGGAGGCGCTCGATGAAGAAACCGCGCCGCACGATGCGGATTGGGCGAAGCGCGTCGCTGCCATCGGGCTCACCGGGCAGCTGCCGACGCTCGTCGTGCCTGGGCGAGCGGGGTCCCCTGGGCCGCCGCCATCACCTGGAAGGACGTGCGCGCGGATACGGCCGCCGCGCGCTCGAGGGCTCCCGGCGGCGCGAGCTCTATGAGACGCACGGGATGCCGATCGACGGGCGCTATCTTGCGCCCATGTTTCGATTCCATCATGCCGAGCGCGGCGTGCGAAGTGCGCACCGTCTTCTCAGCCAAGGACTATCTGCTGCATGCCTCACCGGGCACGCGTGACCGAACCCTCCACCGCCGCCGGTTACGGTCTCTTCGATCTCGACGCCGGGCGCATTCTCCGAGGACTGGTGCGCGCTCTGGGGCATACCGCGCGAGCTCTTGCCTGCGGTTCGGCCCGCACACTCGATCGCCGGAACTCTGCACCCGGCCGGGGCAGCCCTTCTCGGTTTGCACGCGGGGAATTCCGGTGACGGCCGGCGCGGCGGACTCCGTGAGCGGCGCCTTCGCGATGAGCCCGCTGGACGATGCCGGGCGCTGCTGGGTCGGTATGGGCTCGAGCACGGTGATCTCTCGATGCGACGCGCGTGCGCCATACCGACGCCAGGATGCGCTACCTCCTGACCCCGCATGTCGAGGCCCCGTGGTACGCGCGCGAGATGGACCTGCTCGCGACCGGCACCGCGTATCGCTGGCTTCCGAGCTCTTCGGCTGGGGCGCGGGCGAGCTCGAGCGGCACGCCGCGCAGTCGCCGGTTGGCGCACGTGGCGTCACGTCGCCCCCTATCTCGCCGGGGGTGAACAGGGTGCGCTGTGGAATCCGCACCTGCGCGGGGCGGGGCAGGGGCCGACGTCACACCGACGGAGTGATCTCGCGCGCGCCTTCATGGAGGGCGTCGGATTTGAGATCCGCCGTTGCATCGAGGTGCTCGCGGAGACCCGCACCGTAGGCGAAGTGGTGGTCGCGGGGCATCGCGCCGAAGTTCCTTCGCGCTCCGGAAGCTCGCCGACATCCTCGCCCGGCCCGTGCGGCCCTTCCCGCCCCTCTCACCCGCGGCGCTGGGCGCGGCGCTCGGATCACTGCGCGCGCTCGAGCCCGTATGTCGGGTGCGACCGCAGCAGGCGCCGCTGAGCGCTGCGGTCCCGGGACTGGATCGGCACCGATACGAATCCCGCTTTGCGGAATACCTCGAGGTGAGCGCGCGCTGTGGCAGCGCGAACGCAGCCCACTCCACGGACTGACCCAGCTCCGCGAACTTAAGCGAGCTCCACCGCCTCCACCGCGAACGCGGGCGCGGTGGCCAGCCGAAAGGCGAATGACTTGGCAACGAAGATCATGCGGAAGCTGTCGATCGGCTGCTGCCGGTCGGAGTAGCTCACGCCCGCCACTTCCACCACCCAGTCGAAGTGGAGCAGCCCCAAAGCTCCTCTTCGCGTGGACGCGCGGCGCGCGACATCAGCAGCTGCTCCTCGCGCGCCTCCTTGAGCCCATAGGCTGTCTCGAGCAGCTCATACAGGGAGCGGGGATCGCGGCGCTTCAGATGCGCACCGAGATCCGGCGCGAGAAGCTTTGGGATCACCGAGGTCTCGAGTATCAGCGGGCGCCGATTGAGCCGGCGCAGGCGCGAGATCTCCCAGACGCTCGCGCCCGCCGCCAGCGCCAGACTCCGGCACTCCGCCGCAGCGGCGAGCCGTGCCACGCAGTTGAGCACTCGCGTCTCGGAGCTTCGAGTGAGCATCAAGATGCAGCCCGTTGCGACAGGTTCCCCACCCGCGTAGTCTCGGCGCGACCCGTGGCCGCATCACGAACGTTCCGCGGCCCTGTTCACGGCGCACGATGCCCTGTGCCGCCAGCTCGGCGAGCGCGCGTCGCACGGTAACGAGGCTCACGCCCGACTGCTGCGCGAGCCTGACCTCGGTGGGGAGTTGGTCGCCTTCGCCCAGTCGATTCTCATCGATCAGCTGAAGGATGAAGGCGATGGTTTTTTCGTACAGCGCTCTCAATGTTGCTGCCTGCGGGCAATGACATGCGTGGCCGGTGCCCGGTCATCATTATATGGATATACGCATCCGCCCAGACGGGAACTTCCGGGCGTACACCTGATGTTGTGATCAGCGTTTCCAACATCGGCTGGGCAGCGCGGCACTGATCTGAGAGAGTCCGGAACCATCGGCTAACTGGCGTACAATCCGCACCGCGCCGCCGTAGCTCAGTGGTAGAGCAGCCGCCTTGTAAGCGGCAGGTCGTCTGTTCAATCCAGACGGGCGCATGGCCTCCTGCCGGAAGAGCGGCAGTTACGGATTTCTGCTGCGCCATTACATCGTCAGGGCAGCTTCGGCGGTCCCGTTGCCCGCGCCGTGGGGTTGTTGGCGGTCGCAGGCCGCAGCGCCGCCGGACCCGCTGCCGCGGTCCCGGTCGCGGGGGATCCGCGCGCTGCAGCGACCGGCGGACAGGGCTGCACGGCGATACGGGGGCCGAGCCCTTCGGTGAGGAGATCCTGAAGCGGGATGGTATTTGGTCCCGCTGGCGGCGCAACGTCCACCCAGTAGAGCGTGCCCGGGAGCTTGCGCTCGGCGATCTCGGCCTTGAGACCCGCATGACGCACCGCCTCCGCGCGTCGCTCGGCGCGCTGGCGCTCGCTGTAGAGCCCGAGGGACAGCCGGCGGCCCGCATCGGCGTCGGGCATCACGAGTGCGTCCTTGATGCCGTTGCGCTCGAGCGTGACGAGCGCGCGATCCGCATCGGCCTGGGTCGCAAGGCCCCCGACATAGACCCAGAAGCCCGCCAACATCTGGCCCTGCTCGTCGCGCTGCCGCGGGTCGAAGCCTCGCGCCTTGAGGAGCGCCGCGGCGTGGGCATGGTTGGCGAAATCTCCGAAGGGGCCCACCAGCACATCGTCGTCGCACCCAGCGCAGTCTTCTTGCCCGCGGGCGGCGGTGGCCGCTCCGCGGGTGGCAACTCGTCCGCCATCTTCAGCCGCGGCAGATGCGCGATCGCATCGTTCATGGGCGCCGGCCGTGGTGCGTCGATCCAGTGCGCCCACGCAAAGTACGCGAGGTTGATGAACAGCAGCGCAAAGAAAGCAAGGCGCACGGGGCGGATTCTTAGCCGGGGTCCGAGGAATTCACGCATCTTGGTTACCGGCCGACGTGTCGCCGCGCACGTCGAGCGGGATTTCTTGGGGTGCTCTAGCGCTGCCGCGCCGGCGCTTCGCCCCGGGCGAGGACCGCGAGCCCCCGCAGGACGAGGTCCGGCACCCCGACGCAGGGGCTTTTCAGCAGCGGCCGGATGGCGGCCGCTGCACCGCCGGTGAGTACCACGAGAGGCTTGCGCCCGAGGAGCGCCCTGCCCTCCTCCCCGGCGCGATCGACGAGCGCCGCTGCCGCGTAGCGCGCCCCCTGCACGACCCCGGCCCGCGTCGAGCGGGCAAAGAGCCGCGCCGCGCCGCGATCGCTGCCGCCGCCCTGCGCACGCCGGTAGATGCCGTGCGTCCGCGCAAAGAGTGTGGCGACCATCAGCGCAGGCGCCGGAATGATCAGCCCGCCGCGATGGCCGCCGTCGGCATCGATCAGATCGATGGTCATCGCGGTGCCGACTCCCACCACGCACACGGGCGATTGGGGGAAAAGCTCATGAGCTCCTACCGCACCGACGAACCGATCGGCACCGAGCCGCGAGGGCTCGACGTAGCCACCCACCTCCCCCGCCGCGTCGCGGGACCGTCACGAACGTCGAAGGGACGCGCGCGCGGCGCGCCGCCGTGGCGAGCGCGCGGTTCACCTTCGGTCCCGCAACGCTCGTGACCCACAGGTGCGCCGGATGAGCCTTCGTGCCAAAGAGCCGCCGCGCGTAGGTGGCAGCGTTCCAGTCAGAATGCACCGCAGCCCGAGCCCTGCCGATGCCCTTGCCATCCAGACGCGCCCACTTGATGCGGGTGTTGCCGATGTCGACGAGGAGCAGCGACACCCTCAAGCCCTCACGGTGACATCGCCGGAGATGAAGCGCTGGATGCCCTGTGGCGTTTCCACCATCAGCGCGCCGCGCAGGTCGATGCCGCGCGCGACGCCCCGCGCGACGCCCTCGGCGGCGCTCACGTTCACGGCTCGCCCGCGCAGCGCGTCCGCCGCGCGCCACTCCTCGATGAAAGGCTTGAGCCCTTGTCGCTCGAACTCCAGCAGCCCGCGGATGCACGCGCTCACCAGTGCCGCCGCCAGTGCATTGCGCGCAGGCACCGGCTGCACCGCGCTGGCGAGATCGGTGGCCGCAGTACCGCTCGCGGCGATCTGCCTGAGGAGCGCTGCGCCCAGCGCGAGGTTCAATCCAATGCCGATGACCACGCACGCGGGGCCGGTGGACTCGGCGCGCAGATCGATCAGCACTCCTCCGAGCTTGCGCTCGCCGATCAAAAGATCGTTGGGCCACTTGAGGCCCACGGCCACGACCCCGTGCTCGCGCAGAGCCCTGAGCGCGCATACGCCGATGACGAGACCCAGTGCGCCGAGTCCCGGTGGCACCTCGGGAAACGTCCAGCTCAGCGACAGGCAGATGGCACCACCGGGGGGAGCGAGCCAGACGCGACCGCGTCGGCCGCGACCGGCGCGCTGGAATTCGGCGAGCAGCACCTCGGCCGTCCCGCCGCGAGGATTGGGCCGCTCGAGTAGCGTCGTGTTGGTCGAGTCGAGCGACCAGGCCGCATCGACGCGCGCGACGTGCTCGCGCACCTCATGTGCGAGCCGTCCGCGGATCTCCGCTGCATCGAGCGGCTGACAGCCATGTACGAGGCGATAGCCGCGATTGCGCACGGCGTGCAGCGTCGCGCCGAGCGCCCGGAGCGCCGCGACTGCTTTCCAGACTGCGCTGCGACCGACCTCGAGCGAGCGCGCGAGCGCCTCGCCGGAGTGGAAGCGCCCGTCGGCGAGCACGGCAAACACCTGCGCGGTGAGCGGTGTCTCCTTCGCGCCCGATGGGGCGGCGTGCGGCGCCCGGGCTGTCCTCGGCATGCTCAGACGGGACCGCGCCGCGCACCGAAGAGCCACAGCCGCCGCGCGCGGGATTCGGTCCCCGGCGCATGCGCGCGAGGTTCGAGCGGTGTGTGTAGAGGATCAGGAGTGCGGAGAGAATTCCGAAGGCGAGCAGCGGCACGGCCGGGCTCGTCAGCGCGATGGCCACGGCGAGCGCGCCGGCTGCCAGGATAGAGGCGAGGCCCACGTAACCGAAGGCGATGACCGCCGTGAGCCAGGTGAGGATCATCGGCAGAAGCAGCCAGGCATTGATTCCGAGCGCCGCGCCCAGGAGCGTTGCCACGCCCTTGCCTCCGCGGAAGCCGTACCAGAGCGGATAGACATGTCCGAGCACCACTGCGATACCGCAGACCGGTGCGCACCAGGGGGCGAGCGTTGCCGAAGCAGGGAGGACCGCCCCGGGCAGGGTCCAGGGGGCGATGAGGTAGGTGGCGATCCACCCTTTGGCGAGGTCGATCAGCAGGACCCCGAGCCCGATCTTCTTACCCTGCGTTCGCAGCGCATTGGTAGCGCCGGCGTTGCCACTGCCGAGCGTACGGATGTCGACCCCGCGCAGAAGCGCGCGACAACCAAGCTCCCCACGATCGAGCCGAGCAGGTACGAGAGCCCTCCCTTGAGGACGAGCTCGATCATGCCGTGCGGAAAACTTCGGCGAGCATGCAGCGGACGCTGCCGCCGCCGAGCCTCTCGATGGTGGGCACCGGGACCGCGAGCACCGCGTCCGTGCAACCTGAGAGGCGCGCGAAGGCTTCCGGCCTGAGCGCGCGGCGCGCGCTGTCCGACATCACCAGTACGCGCGAGTCCCCGAGCGCCTCGTCCCAGGTTCCCAGCTCGAGCATATCGCCCGCGAACCGTGGATCTCGTCATGACCGATCTCGATGATCTCCCGGCCGTTGCCGGCGAGCCGCTCGAGCACGCGCGCACGATCCGCCGGGACGATGGACTCGGTGCCAACGACCACCGCGCGTGCGCCGATGCACATCAACACGTTGGTGTGGTAGAGCGGCACGCCGGCACGATCGGCTGCGCTGAAGGTCACCGCCTCGTAGCCGAGCGCCTGCGTCCATTCGTGGAGCACCTCCGGGTGGGTACGTGGTGACACGCAGGCGTACGCCACGCGCGCGATGTTGTCCAGCACCAGGCTTCCGGTGCCTTCGAGGTACTTGCCCTCGACCTCGAACCAGCTGAGATCGAGCAGGTGCGAAACCCGGAAACCGAGCTCGCGTACCGCGGTCTCGATCACTTCAGGCCTGCGCTCGAAGCGGCGGCTCACGGTCTGCAGCGGGTAGAGGACCAGCGTACCGTCCTCGTGAAAGCTCACCCAGTTGTTCGGAAACAGGGCATCGGGCTTTACCGGGTGCTCGGTATCCTCGACGAGACAGACCTGACCCTTCGCTCGTGAGCGCCCGCGCCAGCTGCTCGAACTCCTGCCGGGCCGCCGCGCTGGCATCGCCATCTGCCTGCTGTGGGGGCGCCGGAAGGTGTTGGTGAGCGCGGTCTCGGGGTTATAGCCGAATGCCTGTGGCCGCACCATGAGCACGGCATCCGCGCATTGCTGGCGCCCGTGGGTCTCCGGAGCTCGGGCGGCGCTGGGTAACATGGCCCATTCTCGCACGTCCCGAATGACTCCGGGGGTCGGCAGGGCCCCGGACGGGCCGGACAGGCGCGGCCCGGCGCGTCACTTGCGTCTCAGGCCCGCATCGCCACCGATTCGCCGCTGCCCGCGCTCTCGAGATCCTCGAGCGTCGGCAGGCGCTGGGTGAGATCGAGCGGCGCGTCGTTGAGATAGCGCAGGCACTCCTGCGCCGGGGTTGGGCGCGCGAAGAGATAACCCTGGGCGTACGTGCAGCCGAGCTGGCGGAGCTTCTCAACCTGCCGCCAGCCCTCGATGCCCTCCAACCGCCACCTGGATGTGCAGGTGGCGCGCCATGGCGATGATGGCGCTCACGATCGCGAGGTCACTCAGGTCAATCACGAGGTCGCGCACGAAGCTGCGGTCGATCTTGAGGGTGTCCACCCGCCAGCGCTTGAGATACGAGAGGCTCGAGTAGCCGGTGCCGAAGTCATCGATGGCAATGTGCACGCCGAGCTCGCGCAGCTTCGCCACCATATCCTGGGCCGCCCTCGCGGGCGCGCGCCTCGCGCCGCTCGAACACCGCGCTCTCGGTGAGCTCGATCTGCAGCATCCCGAGGCTTCGAGTCCACATTCCTTGGCCCAGCCGCGCAATCCCTGCTCGGCGAGGTTGGAACGCTGCAGCTGCACCGCGGAGACGTTGATCGCCACCGGCACGAAGCTTGCCTTCCGCCTGCGCGCCAGCGTGCCATGTCCTCGATCGCGCGCTGTAGCACGAGCTCGCCGATCGGCACGATGAGGCCGGCTTCCTCCGCGATGAGCCACGAAGCGATCGGGACGCACGTAGCCGTGCGTCGGGTGCTTCCAGCGCAGCAGCGCCTCGAGAGCGACCACCGCGCTGCGCATTCGATATCGACGATCGGCTGGTAGTGCACATCGAGCTGGCGCGCTCTGCAGCGCGGTACGCAGGCTCGACTCGATGGCGATGCGCTCCTTCAGCCGCTTGTCCATGCTCTGCACTGAAGAGCTGGAAGTTGTTGCGGCCGCGATCCTTCGCCTGGTACATCGCGGTGTCGGAGTGTCGCAGCAGCTCGCCCATGTCGGCGCC
>CAVSFM010000006.1:0-111885 GCA_963727305.1 uncultured Pseudomonadota bacterium | reverse complement strand
TTCAAACAGGAAAGCCCCTGAGGTCGAAAGATCTCAGGGGCTTTTTCTTTTTCAGCGCCTCGTCGCGGCTGATGCAATATCTGCGCAAACGGCGCAGATATGCGCGTTGTGACTTTGGTAGACCCGTCCTACAGTCGGCTCGGCAAACAACCAGGGAGTCGCAGACACGCCAAGCTCACACGACAGTTTGCTCGATATCGGCTGGATCACGGGTTTCGTCGATGGGGAGGGTTGTTTCTCGATCAATCTCATCCGACAGCCAGATCGAGTGGGCCGCAAGGGATACAGAACGGGACTCCAGCTCGCTCATGAGTTTGCGGTGACTCAGGGCGCAAAGAGTGTCGCTAGCCTTCACATGCTCGCGAATTACTTCGGTGTCGGCGCCGTATACATCAACAGGCGCTATGACAACCACAAAGAGCACGTCTACCGGTTCTGTGTCCGCAAGCGTACTGAACTTCAGCAGATCATCGTGCCGTTCTTCCAGCTGCATCCGCTGCGTACCGCAAAGCAATACGACTTCCTTAAATTCGCGCAATGTCTGCAACTCGCAGAGGTGAACGCGCATCTCACTTGCGCGGGCTTGATCAAGATCGTCCGAATTGCCGAAACGATGAATCATTGCAAGCCACGTACGGAAGTCATCACAGAGCTTGAGCGGCAGCAAAACGAAACTGCTTCCCACTGATCCATCAGCAAGTCACAACTACGGTACGTCGGTTTCTCTCAATTCCTTCTCCCAGCTTATCTGGGAGCCTGCGAGTTCGCGACGGATCATTCGTAGTACTGGGGCGCCTTCTTCAGCCGCGCATAGGTCGGTGGGTCATGCTGAATCCACATCGTTGCGCCCGTCTGGTGCAGAAACTCCTCCACCTTCCTGCGCGTCTGCCGCGTCATGGCCGCATCGAAGTCGAAGGTTGGCACCCGATCAAGCGTCCTCTCTTCGGGAAGATGATAGAGGTCACCCTCCAGCAGCAGTGGCCCAAACCGCGCCAGTCTCAGAAACAGCATCTGATGTCCCGGCGTATGCCCCGGCGCCGTCTTGATGATCACCGTGCCGTCGCCGAACACATCGTGGTCTTCATTATTGAGCGTGATCCGCTTGGCGCCCCTGAGCTCAACGTAGGTGTCGGGCGAACGGATGCCAAGCTTCGCATCGCTGAACATCGCGTCGTATTCGGCTTGCTGGACAATCCACGTCGAACCGGCGAACAGATTGGCATTGGCCGTATGGTCGGCGTGGTAGTGCGACATCGCTATAAACGTGATGTCCTTCGGCTGATAGCCGAGTGCGGCGAGCTGGGGCGCCAGCCGACGCTTTGCCTTTAGTAGTCCCTGCTCCACGACTTCCGTGCCGTCGTCGGGGATATCCTGGTCCGGTACCTGACCGACATCCCAGATGAGCGTGCCCTTCGGATGCACGATCAAATAACACGGGGTCACGAAGGTGACTTCGCGTCCTACCTCTTCAGCTTTGAGCCCGAACAACGTCGGGTCCATCGGGGCAATGGTCCCGCAATCCAGAACGTACAGCCGCAGCTTCGCCGGAGGCGCCGCCAGCGTTGTTTGTGGCGCGCCGACGAACCAGACGGTCATCGTGGCAATGGCGAGGACCGCGGCGGGTCGCAAACTGCGAAGCAACGCTAGAAACTGGCTGGTCATACCTTACCCTTGACGTGTTGGCGTTCGACCGCGCTCATGCCGTGTGCGGTGCGCAGTCCAGAGTCAGACCACGGTCGCACGATGCTGCCGCCTGCAAGGGGGATGTGGATGTCCGGCGCGCTCAGGGAATCGTCACCTTATCTTCGGCAAAGACTTCGCTCGCGATCCGGAAGCTGTCCACGGCGGCCGGCACTCCGGCATAGATCATGACCTGCAGAAATATTTCGCAGATCTCCGGAGGAGTCAGCCCATTGGTCAGTGCGCCGCGGATATGGGCCTTCAATTCGTGGGGCCGGTTGAGCACACTGATCATGGCCAGATTGAGCATACTGCGCTGCTTGCGATCCAGGCCGGGACGTCCCCATACCTTGCCCCAGCAATATTCGGTGACGAGCGTCTGAAGTGGTGCGTTGAAACTGTTGACGCTCGCGAGCGCACGATTCACGTACGCTTCGCCCAGCACGGCCTTGCGAATCTTCAAGCCCTGTTCGTACGCGTCATCCGGCATGGGGACACTCCTATCACGTCGTAGAAAGCAGAGAGCATACGCCCCGCGAGGGATGACCCCTCCTTTTGGGTGGAGATGACAGCCCCCACGGCGACTAAACTGTCGCCTCGGGAATAGCAAGCGACTGCTCAGCGAGGGATTGTGTCGGAAGTATTCGATATCGTCACGGTCGGATCCGGTCACAACGGCCTGGTGGCCGCCGCCTACCTGGCCGTGGCCGGACGCAAGGTCCTGGTTCTCGAGCGCAACGCCTGGTTCGGCGGCGGGGTGGTGACCCGGGAGCTGACGGTGCCCGGGTTCCGCCACGACCAGCACTCGATGGCCCACATCTTCATTCAGGGCAACCCGCTGCTGCTGGACGACGAGCTCAAGCTGAAAGCCCGCTACGGGCTGCGCTACCAGTTCCCGGATCCCCCCGTGACCTCGCTGTTCGAGGACGGCGAGACGCTTTCCTTGTACCGCGACCGCGAGCGGACCTGGGCAGAGATTGCGAGGTTTTCCCGAAACGATGCGGACGCGTACCGCCGCCTATCGGAGCAGGCGGCCAGCTGGCTCCCCATGATTGCGGCGACGCTGTACTCGGCACCCATGCCAATGGGCGCCTCAACGGCGATGCTGGACCAGTCGCGCGAGGGACGGGAGTTGTGGCGCATCACGCAGATGAGCACGCACGAGCTGCTGTGCCGCACCTTTGAGAATGACCGGGTGCGGCTGCACTTCGCCCGGCTTGCGGGCGAAAGTCTGGCCGCCCCGGATGAGAAGGGGACGGCATTCGGGGTGTACGTGTTCCTGGGATTTCTGGAGGCGTATGGCTTCGGCGTGCCCGTCGGCGGCAGCGGCAGTCTGACCTCCGCGCTGATCAGCTGTATCGAGGATCACGGTGGCAGGGTGCTTGCGGACGCGGACGTTGAGCTCGTATTGACGCGCGCCGGGCGGGTCACCGGGGTACGGACCAGGGAGGGTCGCGAGTTTGCCGCCAAGGACGCCGTGATTGCGGCCATCCATCCACATCATCTGGGGCGGCTCGTGCAGGGCATCGACCCGGTGGTTGCCGCCGATGCCGCCGCGACGGAAATCTCGCCCAATGCCTGCATTACGGTGCACGCCGCGCTGCGCGAGCCGCTACGCACCATGCGTGGCGAGCCGTTGCGGTCGGTGATGCTCGAACTGCTGCCCGAGCGCTATGAGCTGCTGCGGCGTTCGTTCGACGATCTTCGCTATGGCAAGCTCATGAGCCATCCGCTGATCGGCCTTGGCTCACTGTCGGAATTTGACGGCACGCGAGTGCCCCCGGGGCGAGCGACGCTGCATGCCTGGGACTATGTGCCGTATGAGCGCGCGGACGGGCGGTCCTGGGACGAGGCGAAGGGTGAGTACGCGCAGCGGATGCTCAGCCACATGTCCCGCTTCCTGCCCAACCTGACCACTGACAATGTCATCGCCTGGCATTGCGACAGCCCGCTCGACATGGAGCGTACCTCGTCGAGCTTCGTGCGCGGGGACCTGCACGGGATCGCCATGCCGAGCTACCAGCAGGGGGCACACCGCCCGACCCCGGAGCTCGGGCAGTTCGTCGTACCCGGTATCGGTGGCCTGTACCTGGTGGGCCCGTTCCAGCACCCGGGTGGCGGCGTGTTTGGCGCGGGGCGTGCCACGGCGCAGCGCCTGTGCGAGGACCTGAAGATCGATTTCGCGAAGATCGCGCGCGGGCACTGACCGGCGCATCAGCCCGCGGCCGCGATGCCCCCGTCCACATGCAGGATCTCGCCGTGGATGAATGCGGCGGCCGGGCTGAGCAGGAACAGCGCGGCGGCCGCGACGTCATCCTCATGCCCGAGTCTGCGCAGCGGGATCGTTCGCGCCCGGCGCTCGTATTCGGCCGGATCATTCAATCCCATGGCCCCCGGGGTGGGCACCGAACCGGGCGCCAGTGCGTTGACGCGTATGCCGCGCGGGCCAAGCTCGGCCGCCAGCGTCTTCGTCAACGTGACGAGCGCGCCCTTTACGGCACTGTAGAGCGCGGTGTTGGGATAGCCGCGCTCGGCCACCGGGGAGGCCATGTTGATGATCGCCGCGGAGCGGTCCGTCTTCATGTGTGTGAGCAGCGCCTGGCTCCCCCAGAGCGCCCCCTTGATGCCCACTCCCAGCATCTGATCGGCGACGGCTTCCGTAATCGCCGCGATGCGGCTCGTACCTGAGCAGCATCGCATTGTTGATGACGGCGTCGAGGCCGTGGTGATCCGCGGCGAATCTGCCGGCGGCATCGAGCAGCGCCGCCTGATTCGACACGTCGGCCGTATAGGCCGACGCCTGCCCGCCTGCCCTGCGAATCAGTTCCGCCGTCTCGGTACAGGTCGCGGCGTCTATGTCGACGAGCCCGACGGCCGCGCCGTGTTGCGCCAGCCGGACCGCAATCGCACGCCCCAGGCCGCGTCCCCCGCCGGTGATGAGAACGGCCTGCTTAGAGAGTTCAGCGATCGGCAGCACGAATACCCCCTTGCCTCACAGAACCCCGTACAGCGCGTCGATGAGCCGCGCCGCCCGCGGACCATTGGTGCCCACGGCGTGCATGCGGTTTACCGCGAAGGAGAAGCCCACGCGAGCGTCGGGGTCGGCAAACCCGAGGGACCCGCCGATGCCGTGATGGCCGAAGGCGCGCGGATTCGGGCCCATGTACACCGCCTCGGGCGTATTCAGCAGGATGCCGAGCGCCTGGTGGTACGGGCGGTCCTGCATCAGCTCGGTGATGTGGTGTTGCTCCGTGATCATGGCTTCGATGGATGCGGGGCGGGTCAGTCGCACACCATCCAGCTCCCCGCCACGCGCGAAGGCCGCGTAGATCCGCGCCACGCCGCGCGCATTGCCGTGACCGTTGCCGCTGGCGATCTCGCTCTCGCGCCAGATACTGGAGTTCAGCGTCACCGGCCAGGGCTCGGCCGGATTCTGCACGAACGCCTTGCTGCGCAGCGTGTCGGTTTCCACTTCCTTGGCGGCGAACAGTCGCGCCTGCATATTGGGCATGACTTCGGCGCAACGCGCCTGGTCGTGCCCGGTCAAGCCGCCGATCATGAAGTCGGCCGCCAGCGGCAGCGCGATTTCGTCGCGCAGGAATGCACCGACGGTCTTGCCGGTGATGCGGCGCACGATCTCCCCCAGCAGGTAACCCTGCGTGTGGACGTGATAAGCCGCGACGGATCCCGGCTCCCACAGCGGCGCCTGCGCGGCGAGTGCCTTGCAGATGGCCTGGTGGTCGTAGATGGCCCCGGGCCAGAGCGGGTCGGCGACAATGGGCAGGCCGGCGCGATGGTCCAGGACGAAGCGTACCGGCAGGGTTTCCTTGCCGTTGCTGGCAAATTCCGGCCAGTATTTGGCTACCGGTGCGTCGACATCCACCAGGCCGCGATCGATCAGCAGGCTGAAGGCAAGACCGGTGATTCCCTTGGACACCGACATCATGCAGACGATCGTGTCGTGCTGCCATTCCTGCTGCCGCCCCGCGTCCTTCCAACCGCCCCATAAATCGACCACGGTGCGCCCGTCGATGACGACGCTGACCGCGGAGCCAACCTCGTCCTCGAGGCGATAGTTTTGTATGAACGCGTCCAGCACGGGCTCGAAACGGGCGTCGTAGCGGCCGTTGAGTGGGATCCGGTGCTCGCCCGCGCTGAAGGTTTCGTTGAGTTTGATGGTCAGGGTCACGCTCGATCCCGCGGTTCAGGCCCATTGGCTTGGATTCTAGGACGAGTTGCCCACCCATCGGCCGCTCTTTTGGGCGGATCCGGCGGCTGGCGTGGCTTCGGGGTATGGTTCCACCCCCAAGGGTGGTGACGGCCTGCTGCCGGGCCGGTCCGTTGAACCTGGGTTACGCTGGGTCCGGACTGACGCGGGCAGAGAATCGTTCGGGGGATCGGACGCGCATGAGTGAGCCGGGGGATGTGTTCGACTATGTCATCGTCGGCGCGGGTACGGCGGGCTGCGTGCTGGCCGCCCGGCTGTCGGAAGACCGGAACACGCGGGTCGGTCTGGTCGAAGCCGGCCCGATGGACAGCCATCCGTTCATCCACATTCCGGCGACCGTGGGCGCGGCCATCGCCACGCCGCGAATCAATTGGCGGTTCATGACGGTACCGCAGGAGCACCTGGCGGGCCGCTCGATCCCCATTCCGCGCGGACACGTCGTCGGCGGCTCCGGCTCGATCAACGGCATGGTCTATTTTCGCGGCCATCCGTGCGACTTCGATGATTGGGCGGCGGCTGGAAATCCGGGCTGGAGCTACCGCGAGGTGCTGCCGTACTTCCTGCGCTCCGAGAACAATGACGCCTATCCGGATTCCCCGTACCACGGCCAGGGCGGGCCGATGAACGTCACGCACATCAGGCGGCCGAATCCCATGACGCCGGCGTTTCTGGAAGCCATGGCGGGACTGGGATTCAAGCGCACTGAGGACTTCAATGGCCCCTCACCCGAGGGCTACGGGCCGCGGCAGGGGACCATCCTGAAAGGACGTCGCGTATCCACCGCGACTGCCTATCTCAGGCCGGCGAGCCAACGCGGCAATCTCACGCTCCTGACCAACACGCGCGCCGCAGGAATCGTCATCGAGGGTCGGCGCGCCGTAGGGGTCAGCGTGCTGGGCGCCGCCGGCAAGAGGCATCTCGTGGCGCGCCGCGAGGTCGTGGTGGCCGCCGGCGCGGTCCTCTCGCCCCAGCTGCTGATGTTGTCCGGTATCGGGGACCAGGAACAGTTGCGCGCCGCCGGCATCCCGGTGCAGCAGCATTTACCCGGAGTCGGCGCGAACTATCACGATCACCTGGCCGTCGCCGTGCTGATGGAGATGAAGAACACGGAATCGTATGGCATCTCATGGCGCGCGGCTCCGCGCGGCGTGCTGAACCTGCTCGAATACGCGTTGTTCCGCAGCGGGCCACTGGCGAGCAATGTGTTCGAAGCCACCGGCTTCATCCGCACGCTCCCCGAGCTCGCGCGGCCCGATGTGCAGGTGGTATTCCAGGCAGCCCGGCGCAATCGCAATGCGTTTCCCTTTCCGCTCGGACACGGCTTTGCTATCAGCATCGTGGGCCTTTATCCGCAGAGCCGCGGGAGCGTCCGGCTCGCCAGCAGCGACCCCGCTGCGGCACCGCTGGTGGATCCGCAGCTCCTCAGTCATCCGGATGATGTCGACACCCTGCTGCGGGGCCTGAAGATCGGCCGTCAGGTGACCCGCGCCGCCTCTTTCGCCCGCTACCGGGCCGTCGAGGTGCAGCCAGGCCAGGAGGCCCAGACCGACGCAGCGCTCATCGATTACCTGCGGCGCGCCGCGGCGACGGTGCATCATCCCTGCGGGTCCTGCCGGATGGGCCCCGACGCGCTGTCCGTCGTCGACGCGCAGCTGCGCGTCCGGGGCATCGAGGCACTGCGGGTAGCCGACGCCTCGGTCTTCCCGAGGCTGGTCGGGGGGAACACCAATGCTGCGGTGGTGATGATCGCGGAAAAGGCCGCGGATATGATCCGCAGCATTCCCGCGCCGCGGCCGATCGATGTGCCGCTGGCGCGATCGGCGTGACGGACTGTGATTCACGAGCGGTCAGGAGATTGATGACATGAGTGCGGAGAACATCAGACACTGGCGCATCGGTGACGTCGAGGTCGCGCGCATCGTCGAAGTGAACGCCTTCGAAGACAACATCTCCATGTTGCTCAAGGATGAAACGGCTGAGTTCGTGAAGCAGTACGACTGGCTGCGGCCGCACTTCGCCACGGCCGAGGGACTGATGAAGATTTCCTTCCAGGCGTTCGTGCTGCGCTCGCGCGGCAAGAACGTGATGATCGACACCTGCATCGGTGCCGATCGCAAGCGCGAGTACGACGTGTTCTGCAACCTCAAGACGAGCTTCCTGGAGGACCTGGCGGTGGCCGGATTCCCGGCCGCGAGCATCCACGCCGTGCTGTGTACGCATCTGCATTTCGACCACGTCGGCTGGAACACGCGGCTGGTGAATGGTCGATGGGTGCCCACCTTCCCGCAGGCGCGCTACCTGTTCGGCAAGCAGGAGTTCGACCACTGGAAGCACCTGCGCGAAACCGGCGGCTACCACAATGTGGAGCACCTGCACGATTCCATCGACCCGATCGTATCGGCCGGGCTTGCTGAATACATAACGGCCGATTATCGGCTGACGGATGAAGTGTCGCTCTTTCCGACGCCGGGCCATACGCCGGGCCACGTCAGCGTGCTCATCCAGTCGCGCGGAGAAGCCGCCGTGATTACCGGCGACCTGATGCATCATCCCATTCAGCTCGCCGAGCCGCTGCGTCATGGTAACTTCGACATGGACAAGGCGCAGGGTGCGCTCACCCGCCAGGCGTTCGTCGAGCGTTTCGGGGATTCGAAGGTCATGATCATCGGCAGTCATTTTTCCGACCCGACCGCAGGCTGGGTGGTGCGCGATGGCCGCGGCTGGAAGCTGCGGACCGAATAGGATCGCAGGAAGGAGGGGCCGGCGTGGCGCGCGAAATCTGTATCACCGAAGAGGATCCCTTCAGTGCCGCCGCGGTGCGCAATGCCTGCGCGGTGGATGACCGCCTGCGCGAGCTCGCACCCGCGGTGAAGGTGGCGCGCGAGGACATCACGCTGCTGACCCGGTACGAGCATGTGGCGGCGGGGCTGCGCGACTGGCGGGTGTTCTCCTCGACCTCGCGTCCCTGGCACGATCCGAATTCCGTACGCCCGGAGCTCCTGCTCACGGACGACCCGCCGAAGCACACCGCCGTGCGCGCCGTGGTCGCCGCGGCGCTGTCGCCACAGGCATTGGCGAAGATGGGCGACGCCTTTCGCGCGGATGCCGAGACGCTCGTGACGCGACTGAAGGAAAAGAGCGGCACCGTCATCGACGCCGCTGCGGAGATCACGCGGCCGTTCGTTTACAAAGTACTGCCCGACCTGCTGGGGATTCCGCTCGCCGGGCGCGAGAACCTGTACGCGTTCGGCAACATGGTCTGGGCAACGCTCGGGCCGGTGAACGAGTTGTTTCATGAGGCCATGAAGGACACCGGCCCGGTCATCGAGTGGGTGGAACGCTGCTGCAGCAGGGAGCATCTCAGCGCCGACAGCCTCGGCATGCAGATGTTTCTGGCCGCGGACCGCGGCGAAGTTACCCAGGACGAGGCGAAGCTGCTGGTCGGAATCCTGCTCTCGGCCGCCGCCGATACCACGGTCATGACCCTGGCGACTGCGATCCGTGCCTTTGCCCTGTTTCCCGAGCAGTATCAGCTCGTGCGCGCGGACCCCTCACTGGTGCGTCCGGCCTTCGATGAAAGCCTGCGCTGGGACTCGCCGTCGCGGATGGCAGGCCGCATCACGATGCGGGACGTGGAAATCGAGGGAGTCGTCATTCCCAGGGGGGAGCGCTGCGGGCTGATGTTCGCTGCCGCCAATCGCGATCCGCGCAAATGGGTGCAACCCGAGCGCTTCGACGTGCGCCGCGACAATCGGGGACATCTGGGCTGGGGCCAGGGCATCCATGCCTGCGTGGGCCGGGTGCTCGCCGGCCTCGAGGCCGATGCGCTTCTTGGGGCCGTGGCGCGCCACATCGAATCCTTCGAAATGGCCGGAGAGCCCGAGCCCTGGATGACCGCCATCGGTCACGGTCCGGAGAAACTGCCCGTCCGATTCACCGCCGCCGGCAGGGGCGCCTAGAGGGAGTACCGATGAGCGTTGAAGCCAAGACCGAGAGTGAGCAGCTGGTGCTGCGGTTCTTTGCCACACTGAGTGCGGGCGACCTCGAAGGGGTCCGGCTGATGCTGCACGACCAGGCGACCTGGAAACCGCAGATGCGCAGCGTGCCGGGTGCCGGCATCCACCGCGGCCCCGGAGGAATCGTGGATGACTTCCTCGTGCCGGTGCGCGCATTGTTCCGGCCGGGAGACCCGAAGATCTTTGTCGATACGATAGCCTCGAGGGGGCCGCTCGTCATGGTCGAGTCCCATAGCGGCGGTTGCCTGGCAGACGGCCGGCCGTACGAGAACCTGTACGCATGGGCGGTGGAAGTCAGGGACGGCAAGATCTACGCGCTGCGCGAGTATTTCGACAGTCACTACGTGATGGAGCTGACCGGGGCAGGGCGCACCAAATGAGCGAAGCGCTGTTCGACCACGAGCGTCTCGTGCGCCTGCGGCACGTGATTGCCGACGACATCGCCGCCGGGCGGTACTACGGCGCCGTGATCGCGGTGGCATGCGCAGGGCGCCTGGGACTTCACGAGGCCATCGGTCATGCGGACGCGGCGGGCAGCCGGCCGCTGCGGCTGGATTCGGTCTTCAGCATCTTCTCGGTGACGAAGGCCATCACCAACGTGCTGGTGCTGCGCGCGATCGAGCTCGGGCGCTTTGCGCTGACCACGCGCATCAGTGACTTGGTGCCGCAATTCTCAGGAAGCGGGCGCAACGAGATCCGGGTGCACCATCTGCTTTCGCATACCTCGGGACTGCCGATCGTGTTTTCCATCAAGCCGGACATGTACATCGACCGGTTTGACGAGGTCGTCGCGGCGGTGTGCGCCAACATCCGTCCGGCGGAGCCACCGGGCGAGCGCGTCGCTTACTCCCCATTGGCGAATCACGTATTGCTGGGCGAGGCCCTGCGGCGCACCGATCCGGACGGCCGCTCCTATCGGGCCATCGTCCACGAGGACCTGCTGGCTCCCCTGAAGATGGGTGACACTTCGGTCGGGCTGCGCGCGGACCTGCGCCCGCGCCATGTCGTGCCGGACTTCCGCGGCAACTTCCCGATCAAGCATCCCGGTCACAGCAACCTCGGTCCCGACGGCGCCTTCCAGGAGGAAGACGCGGAGATGCCCTGGGTCGGGGTGGCTTCCACGGTTCCTGACATGTTTCGCTTTGCCGAGATGCTGCGCCGGCGCGGGGAACTCGACGGGGCGCGCATTCTGTCACCGGCCAGCATCGAGACCGCGACGCGTAACTGGACCGGCGAGAAGCCGAACGAACTCTACAAGACGCTCTTTCACCAACGCGGCTGGCCAGTCGCGCCCGCGTACCTCGGCCTGGGATTTTCGCTGCGCGGTACCGCCATCTGTCACCACCTGTTCGGCACGCTGACTTCACCCGGGACGTTTGGCAACTATGGCGCCGGCAGCGCGCTCTACTGGGTCGACCCCGCGCGCGAGGTGACGTTCGTCTGCCTGAGCGCGGGCGTCATGGACAGCCTCGACAATGTCGAGCGCTTTCAGCGCCTCTCCGACCTCGCCATATCCGCGGCCCTGTAGGGTGGAGGGGACTTGAAGATCTTCGGTGCGGACAACAAGGAAATGATCGCGATCTCGGCCATCGAGCGGGAGGGCGCAGAGCTCGTGTTGCGCGGCAAGATCTTCGGCACCATGCCGATGACCGCCCGCATACGACCCGAGGAGGTGCGCCGTGGGCTGAAGCTCCTGAACTGGCGCACGGTCCTGTTCCTGCTCAGCCTGCCCTGGCGCCGCGCGCGCTGATTTCACGGGGACCCGAGTTCATCATGCAGGACGAGTTCGTACCACCGGAGCGCATCGGCTTTGTCGGCCTCGGCAACATGGGGGCGCCGATGGCGCGCCACCTGGCTGCTGCCGGGTTCCACCTCGTCGCGGCGGACTCGAACCCGGCCGCGCTGGAGCGCTTCTGCGGCACGGTGCCGTGCGAGCGGGCGGGGTCCCTGGTGGACCTCGGCCGCTCCTGCCGCCTGGTGATCACCATGCTGCCCGACGGCCAGGCGGTACGGCAGGTGCTGCTCGGCGCCGATGGTGTCGCCGCGGGCCTGGCTCCCGGTTCGGTCGCGCTCGATATGAGCTCCGCCGAACCGGTCGGTACCCGCGCGCTGGCCGCGCAGCTGGCGGACGCCTCGATCGCGCTGGTGGACGCTCCCGTCTCGGGCGGCGTTAAGCGCGCGGTGGCGGGCACGCTGGCGATCATGGCCGGCGGTGACGCGGCCGCAATTGCCCGTTGCCGGCTGGTGCTTGCGCCACTCGGTCAGGTGTTTTGCGCCGGCGCATCCGGATCCGGACATGCGGTGAAGGCGCTCAACAATTACCTGTCGGCGGTGGCATTGGCGGCCACCGCGGAGGCGATGATGGCGGGCGAGTGTTTCGGCATTGATCCGCGCCTGATGCTCGAGATCCTGAATCACTCGACCGGCCGCAATACCGCCACGGAGCAGAAATATCCGGCGTTTGTGCTGCCGCGCACCTTCGATTCCGGCTTTGCGCTCGGGTTGATGGCCAAGGATCTGCGCATCGCCCTGGGTCTGGCCGAGGCGGTGGGCACACCCAAGGCGCTGCTGAGCGAATGCGCCGCGCTCTGGGCTCGCGCCGAGCGCCGCATGGGCGGCAACGCGGACAACACCGACATCGTGCGCTACCTGGAAGCCGCGCAGGGAGCCAACCCCGATGAGTGAGCCGCTTCCTTATGAGCTGTACGCGCTTCGCTATGCCACGGCCACGCGCAGCCCCGCGGACGTCTTCATCGGCGCAGACCCGCACGACGCTGCCGTGCCGATGGACTACTTCGTGTGGGCTGCCCGCAATGAGCTTCATACCGTGGTCATCGACACCGGGTTTGGCGCGGAGGCGGCCCAGCGTCGCGGGCGACAGCTGCTGCGCGAGCCCGGCGACGCCCTGCGTCTCCTCGGCATCGATTGTGCGCACGTCAAACACGTCATCATCACGCACCTGCACTATGACCACGCCGGCAATCTGCAGCTATTCCCGCGTGCGCGCTTCCATCTGCAGGACAGCGAGATGGCGTTTGCGACCGGCCGGCACATGGCGCACGCGTTCTTCGCGCATGCCTACGACCTGGAGGCGGTGCTGTCGATGGTGCGACTGGTGTACGGCGCGCAGGTGCAATTTCACCACGGCGATGCCGAAATCGTTCCCGGGATCACGGTGCATCACGTCGGCGGTCACACGCATGGCCTGCAGGTGGTGCGCGTCTGGACGCGTCTGGGCTGGGTGGTCCTCGCCTCCGATGCCGCGCACTACCTGGCCAACATGACCACGGGTCGGCCCTTCCCCATTGTCGCGGACGTGATGCAGATGGCGGCGGGCTGGGAGCGGTTGCATGAGCTCGCCAGCCGGCCGCAATACATCATTCCGGGCCATGATCCACTCGTCATGCAGCGCTATCGCGAGCCGGAGCCGAGCCTGCGAGGCGTGGCGGTCAGGCTCGACGCCGAACCGCAGGGAGGACCCGATGGAACAGTTCAAAGATAAAGTCGCCTTCGTTACCGGCGCGGCGAGTGGCATCGGACTTGGCATCGCAGGTGCCTGCCTGCGGGCCGGCATGAAGGTCGTCATCACGGATGTACGCAAGGCAGCACTCGATGCGGCCGCCGCCGCGCTGGCCGGGCAGGGAAAGGTGGTGCCTCTGGTGCTCGACGTGACGGACCGGGAGCAGTGGGCCGCATGCGCGGCTCGGGTAGCCAGCCAGCTGGGCGACGTTGACCTGCTCTGCAGTAACGCCGGGGTGAACTTCGTCGGTCCGACGCAGATGGCGACCTATGAGGACTGGGACTTTGCGCTGCGGGTGAACCTCGGTGGGACGATCAACGCGGTGCGCACGTTTGCCGCAGCCATGAGCAACTCGGGACGCGGCGGCCACATTGTCATCACTTCATCAGTCAGTGGCTTGTTTACCGGCGCCGGCGCCGGTGTGTACGTCACCTCGAAGTTTGCGCTGGTGGGACTGGCGGAGTCATTGCGTGCGGATCTGCGGGAATCCGGAGTCGGTGTCTCGGTGTTGTGTCCGGGACCGGTAAAGTCGGAGATCTTCGAGAGCACGCAGCAGGTGCGGCCACCCGAACTGGCCGCCAGTGGTTCGGTGCCGGTGGTTCCACCCGGAACCGTCCGGGCCGACACCGCCATCTTCCGCACCGCCCCGACCGGCGCAGAGATCGGGGAGCTCGTGCTGCAGGGTGTGCGGCGCAATGATCTGTATATCCTCACCCATCCGGAGATACGGCCCGTGCTCGAAGCGCGCGCCGCCGCGCTGCTGCGGGCGCTGCCCGCGGGAACGGTCAGCGAGGAACGCATCCAGGCGCAGTCGAGGCTGCTGGACGCATCGCTGTATGCGCCGCTGCCGGGCTCACGGCACTGATCGCAGCGCACGCTCGACGAAGGCTCCCCTAATAAAAATAATGGGGGAAACGCCTCGCAGCCCGACTCAGCGGCAGACGAGTACGCCAGCGCTCAGTTCGCAGCGGTCGGGAGGGCCATTGCGCTGCCAGAAGTCCAACAGTCCCATTCGTCGGCATATCGCCTGAAAGCGCGCGTCCTGGCGGAACGGGAGCATCTCACGCATCCACAGGAACCCCCAGGCCGTACCGATCGTGCCGGAGCGAGCGAAATGG
This sequence comes from uncultured Pseudomonadota bacterium, assembly GCA_963727305.1. Lineage (GTDB taxonomy): Bacteria > Pseudomonadota > Gammaproteobacteria > Steroidobacterales > Steroidobacteraceae > 13-2-20CM-66-19. Next base: position 97,323 of record CAVSFM010000006.1, on the reverse strand, counting down.
TCGAGTGACTCCGTCGCGACCTCGAAGCTCTGGTCGAGGGCTCCGAGCTCCGTGTACCAAAGCATGAAGCGGCGCTTCATGGGCTGTGACCACGCGTTCGCTTCCAGGCGAGCGCGCACTGCGTCCAGAGCCCGAGTTGCAGCCGCAGCGCCCTTCCCCGACTCGAGTGCCGCGACCAGCGTTGCGCGCGGCCTGCAATACCCGCCGAGTCCCCCATTTCCGGCGGCAGGCCGGCGACGATGATGTCGCGGGCCTCCGCGTAGCGGCCGGCGCGCAGCGCGAGCTGGCTGCGGACGTCGCATAATGGCGGCATAGTCGGTGGGATCCCAAAGTCAATGCACAGCGACGCGTACTGGTCCGCGGCTTCCGGCTCGTCGACGAGCATGTGGGCAACGGCCAGGCTGATGTAGTTGACGATCCAGCCCGGGGCCAGTCGGTGTGAAGTGAGCGTGGCCTCAAGAGAACGACGCAGAAGGCCGGTGCTGCCCAGCAGGTGCAGACCGTAGGCCTGGTAGATCGTTGGGTCGCTGTCAGCGCCCGCGATGGCTTCTTCGAACTGCTGTTGCGCAAGAAGCCACTTGCCCTGCGCGGCATAGATGATCCCCAAGGCGGCATGCGTGGGCCCCAGGGTTGCATCGGAGGCGAGGTTCTGCAGAACCTCGCGCTCCGTGTCCGCCAACGTGCCCGGTAACGGGACGTCAAGCACGAGCGCAATCGCGCGCAGCGACGCAACCGCGCTGTGGGCACGAGCAAAGCCGGGATCCCGCGCGAGAGCTTGTTCAAGCATGCGCATCGCGGTGGGCACTGCTGACCCGCCCACGGTGCTGGCCTGGACGGCCATCGCGCGAAGATACAGATGGTAGGCCTCGACATCGCGTGTTGGCGGTTCGGGGAGCACCTGGGCCGGCAACCGGCCGTCCAGCGTGAGTCGCAACGTGTCCATGATCGCGCGTGCCAGTTCGTCCTGCAGTTCGAAGAGGTCACCAAACTGCCGGTCGTAGTTCTCCGACCACAGGTGAAAGCCGGTGGCGCCGTCGATCAACTGTGCGGTGACGCGAATCCGCTCACCGGCGCTGCGCACGCTTCCTTCAAGCACGACACCGACGTCGAGATCCCGTGCAATCTCGCGGACGTCCACGTTCCGCCCTTTGTACGAAAAAGACGACGTTCGTGAGGGCACCTTGAGGCCGGGCACCCGCGCCAGGATGTGAATCAGTTCCTCGGCCATCCCATCGCCGAGATACTCCTTCGTCGAGTCACCCGTCAGGTTGACAAACGGCAGAACGGCGATGGACTTCGGCGTCGACGTCCTTGTTGGTGCTGCACGCGGAGACGGGGCCTCGTCGTGCACCTCGCGCACTGGCGCGACAAACTGGTAACCGCGGCCCGGTACGGTGACGATAAAGCGTCGGCCGCCGCTGCCGTCGCCCAGTGCGCGCCGCAGTGCGGAGATGACCTGATTCAGGTTGTTTTCCTCGACGACGACGTTCGGCCACACGGCCGCCATCAGGGCCGACTTGTCGAGGAGCTCGCCGGGATGTTGGACCAGGTGCCGGAGGGTATCGAACGCCTTCTGGGTGAGCTCGATCGGCCGGCCGTCGCCGCGCGCCGTCAGGCTGCGCTGCGCGGCCAGGAGGCGGAATTCGCCGAATTCGTACACGCCGTCAGCGCGCCGGCCTTCATCCATTTTCCACCAGCTTCAGAGCGATTCAGGAAGTCTCAGCGGGCGCCCAAGGCTTCTTCAGGGGCGTTGGACGATTCTAGGCCCCGACAGATGACGGGGCTAGGGTCGGTAAAAAAGGCGGCACAGTCCCGAGACGTTCTACCAGCGACCAGGAGTACTCAAATGTCTGAATTCGCTACCTTCCTGCCCGAGGAACTCACCGAGATCGGTCTCATGGCATTTGCCGATCCCAACCTGGCCGAACGGCTGGTTGCGACACTGCGGTGCCTGCCGCCGGCAGGGGCTGACGAATCGCACCCTGCGCCTGCGAGCGACGTCCCGGGGGACGGTGCGCTGGAGCTCTGCGCGCTCGTCGGATAGGTCCACGCCGACGCGTCGCGCTTCGCTGGCTTGGCGGACGGTGGGCTCGATCCGCGGGCCTGTGGTGCGCCAACGGGACCTTGGCCCTAGGCAGGCACCGACGCCGGGTTGATGAAGGACAGGCGCGCGAGCATGGCAGCGAAAGTCTGAGCCGACGCGCCCTGCGCACCGGTCGCGCGCCACGCCACGAAACCATCGGGTCGGACCAACACGCAGCCATCCGGCTCGATTCCGTGCGACGCGCACAGCCGAGCGTCGCTATCCTCGAGTTCATCGCTGCCGGGCCGACAAATCCGCAGCGCAAGTCCTGCGTGCGCGGCTACCGCTGCAGCGGCATCGCACCACGCGCGCGCCTTTGCGCCCGTCAGCAGGACCAAGCGTCCGTCGTACAGGTCGAGAGTGGAAATAACCTTGTCCCGCAGTTTCACCCACACGTGCGGTGCCCGGGTTCCCGGCAGGCCTCGCGACTCGCGCGGGTTGAGATGCGCAGAGCCGTCATCGTTGGGCTCCAGCAGAACCGCGCCAGATCGGTAGCGATAGCCGAGTTCGATATTGAGGTCCCCGACGAGCGGTTCAACCCGATCTGTCCCGAGACTCGGGTCTGTGCGCAGCACATAGCGCGTGTAGGCCTGCTCGGCCGAGAGCTTCGCCACCGGTCGGCGTTCCTCCTCGTAACTCCTTAGCAGGGACACGGGGGCGGCGCCGTTCAGCACCCGTGCCAGTTTCCACGCCAGGTTGTGGGCATCCTGAACCCCGGTGTTGCCGCCAAACCCGCCGGTCGGTGGCATGACATGCGCCGCGTCCCCGGCGATGAATATCCGGGACGTCTGCAGCTTTCCGGCGACGAGTGCGGCGGCTTCCCAGTGCATGACGTTGTCGATGGCAACAGGAATGTCACGCGTGCCGAGCGCGGTATACACGTACTCGAGGGTGCGCTCGGGGGTCAGGTCGGTCGAGGCGTCCGCCAGCGGATGGCTCGCGTCGCCGGTGGTATTGACCACCAGAAAGGCGTGATCAAAGGGCTTCTCGAAGCGGAAAAACCCCCGCAGCTGCGGGTGGTCGACGTAGACCACCGCCCACTGCTTGTCCTGCAGCAGCGCTCTGAGGTCGGCACGGAAGTAGATCGTGATGCTCTTCGAGAACGTCGCATGACCTTCCATCCCGATACCGAGCCGCTGCCTGATCGGGCTGCGCGCGCCGTCGGCTGCGATCAGGTACTTCGCCCGCACCGTGGAGAGCTCTCCGGTGTCACGGCTGCGCAACTGGGCCGTCACACCCTCGGCGTCTTCGGCAACGGATGTCACCTCCGTCGCGAAGCGCAAGCTCGCGCCCAGCTCGAGAGCCCGCTGACTCAGGAGCGGTTCGAGCGCGTCCTGCGACAGGAATATGCGCTCGCAGGGACTGACGTCCCTGATACCTGAGTTCAGGTCCGCAATGAACTGCCGGGTCGCGCCGCCCACCAGCGTTTCGACCGCCACGACGCCGCCGTTTTGCACGAACTGCTGCGCGGATTTGTCACGGATCGGCTCCTCCAGGCCGAGCGCGCGGAAGATCTCCATCGTTCGCTGCGTCGCGTGCGCCGCTCGCGGGTGAATGGCGGTGCCGCGGTGATGCTCAACGGCCAGCGAGCGCACCCCGTGCCGCGCCAGCAACATCGCCGCAGAAAGTCCCACCAGGCTTCCGCCAACGATCAGAACCGGCACCTCGAGATCAGCCACGTCCGGCTCCGCCGATTCGGGCCTCGTTCTCGCGGCCCGTGCGATCAGTCCAGACCGAAGGCGAGCAGCACATTGCCAGGTGTTCCTGTGACGACGCCATAGCCGGAACCCACGAACAGCATGCCGCCGGCGACGGTGGGTCCGGGCGCCATGATCGAGCCGCCGTGTGCGGGAACGGCATTCACCGCGTCGAAGGTACGCGCCGTCTCGAAGGTCCACAACGTGTGCCCATCGTTGCTGGAGAGAGCCCAGAGCCTCCCGTCGGAACCTCCAAGGAAGAGGACTCCCGGAATGGCCGTCACGGCAGCCGAGTGGGTGATCTGATTCTCGGCAGTCGAGTTCAGCGGCGTGTACCAGGCGCGTTGGCCATCGCTGAGGCGCACGGCGGCGACGCCCCCCGTGCTCGAACCAAAATACCCCTGCGCCTCATCGAGCGCCCCGCCCCACACCGGCCCAAAATTTGCGCCGCCATTGGGGCCCAGGGCATCGGGCACGGCCGACTGACTGACCGCTTGCGTGCGCCACGCAACTTGTCCCTGTCGCTGCGGATCCAGCGCCAGGACTTCGCCGGGCTTGGTGCCGAAGACGAGCAGCGTCCTGCCACCCCGAAGCGTCTTCAGCATCGGTGACATCGGGATATCCCAGTCCGGTCCGATCACCTTCGGGCAGTTGTCGGTAAATCCGGCCCCGCCGCAGCCGACGATGAACGCATCATGCGGGTAGATCTGCCGTGACCAGCGCACCTTTCCCGTCCTCATCTCCAGGGCCAGTATCGCATCGCTCGTCGGTGGCGCCGGATAGGTCGATGCATCCCCGGTGCCGACGTAGACGACCTGGCGGCTGGCATCGATGGTCGGCGTGTTCCAGACCGGTACGCCGGCGGGTGCCCACTGCTGCACGCCGCGCGAGTTCTGCTGGGTCGGATGCGGTCGTTCTGCAATCGTGTAGGTCTTCCAGATCAGTTTGCCGGTATCCGCGGCGAGCGCACTCACACTCCCGACGGCGGTGCAGCACGGATAGTCCGGGACGCGTGCCTGGAAACCTTCCCAGGCCGAGATCGGCACATAGAGCCGTCCCTGGTACAGCGCCGGCGCTGCGGTCACGCGCGTGGCGTAGTGATCCTCCGCGCGCATCCTCCAGATCTCACTCCCGTCGTGTGCGTCGATGGCATAGACACTCGCCTTGAGGTCACCGAAGAACACCGCGTAGCGCGTGCGCCCCCTGGCGCCGATCGGACCAACCGTCATCGCGTTACGCACGCCCGCCCCGGCGCGGTACGACCAGTAGAGGCAACCCGACCTGGCATCGAGCGAATAGATGTAGCCGATGTCGGTGCCCACAAAGATGCGCCCGCCAACGACGGTCGGCTGCCCGTAGGCCGACGTCCCCCCGGGATAGCCGAAGGCCCATTTCAGTTTCAGGCGGTCAACCGAGGCAGCGCTCAGCCCCGCCGCAGCCGCAGACTGGAAGCGATCATTCCCCGGTCCGTTTCCCCAGCCATTCCAGTCGGCTCTGCCGACGTCGTGCAACGGCGGATTGCTCGCGCACCGGTTGGGCATGGTGGCTGCGTCGCCCGCGCGCGCGGTTCCCATGAGCTGGCCGGCCAGAGATTCGGACACGCGGCGTCGATCCTCCTCGCTCAGGGTGTCGCCGACGGATTTCATGACGCCTGTTGTGAGTGCGGTATAGATGCGCTCCGGAGACATGCTCCGCAGGGTTGCCGGGGCCGGTGCGCTCTGGAACGCAGGATTGCCGTGGCAGGAGACGCAGTGCTGTTGAAAGACTGCGAAGCCAAATTCGGTACCCCGGCGCTCGGGAGCGGTGCCAGCGGGGAGTGCGGATGCAGACGGCGCGCCGGAAGCAGTCGCGGCCGGCGCGGAGGGTGGCGCATCAGGCGTGCCGGCAGGGTCGGCGGCGTACGCGAGCTGGGTTGCCAGACCCAGAAACAAGGCGGCTGACGCTACGGTCAGCTTCGCATGCGACGTGCGATCACGCATCGGCCTTTCCCCGCCTGTGGCGACATTCACATCAAGTCATGAGCGCGCGTGGCGGCGCCTGGCCATAGCGACGCCGGCGAGACGATAGCACAGCAAACGCGGAGGGCCGCGGGGCGGCGGGTGCGGGCTACGCCCGCGTCTTTGTGCAGCTGACATGGGTGCAGCTCAAGCAACTGCTGTGGGCAATCGCTCCGCAATGGCTCGGGTGGAAGCAACCGCGATCCCACACTGCCTTGACCGGCGGACCGGCCAGATGGTATGCAACGCTTACAGAAAGAGGAGGGGGCTGAGTGAGCACCGTAACGCGGTATGGGCGGCAATCCTGTCGCCATTGCGTGGAACTTACTGTTGGTTCGCGGGCGTGCCGGGAGATCAGACGGTGCCGCTGACCGCGCGGCGCTCGACCGGTTGGGTCGCGCCGGCCGCCGCGGCTCTCCTGATTTCACTCGCACCCGTGCCGGCTGCACATGCGGCCGCGACCGCGGTGGACGCCAAGGCGCTGACCGCAGCGGCGGGTGATCGCAGTAACTGGCTGACGCATGGCCGTACCTACGATGAGCAGCGCTTCTCGCCGCTCGGGCAGATCAACACCGGCAATGTGAAGAACCTGGGCCTGGCATGGTTCGCGGACCTGGATACGGCGCGCGGACAGGAAGCCACGCCGCTGGTCATTGACGGCACGATCTACATCACGACCGCTTGGTCCAAAGTGAAGGCGTATGACGCAGTCTCGGGCAGGCTGCGCTGGCAGTACGATCCCAAGGTGCCCGGCGAAGCGGGCATTCGGGCGTGTTGCGACGTCGTCAACCGCGGCCTCGCCGCATGGGGCCAGCGCCTGTTCCTCGGCACGCTGGATGGACGACTGATCGCGCTCGACCGGGACAGCGGAAAACCGGTCTGGTCGACGCAGACCGTGGACCGTTCCAAGCCATATGGAATCAGCGGCGCGCCGCGCGTCATCGACGGCCGGGTCATCATCGGCAACGGCGGTGCGGAGATGGGCGTGCGCGGCTATGTCGCTGCGTACGACAGTGAGGACGGCAAGGAACTGTGGCGCTTCTATACCGTGCCGGACCGTCCGGGCGCCAATGCAACGGCGCCTCTGAAGCGTGCCGAGTCAACCTGGAAGGGCGACTGGTGGACGCTCGGTGGCGGCGGGACCGTGTGGGACTCGATGGCGTATGACCCCAAGCTCGACCTGCTCTACATCGGCACCGGCAATGGCACTCCCTGGAACCAGGCCTACCGCTCGCCCGGTGGCGGCGACAATCTCTACATCGACTCAATCATCGCGCTGAAACCGAAGACCGGTGAGTACGTCTGGCACTACCAGACGACCCCGGGCGACACCTGGGATTTCGACGCCACCCAGCACATGATCCTTGCGGACCTCGCGATCGGCGGGCGCAGTCGCAGCGTGCTGATGCAGGCCTCGAAGAACGGCTTCTTCTACGTACTCGACCGCGCCACCGGACAGCTGATCTCCGCGGCCAACTACGTGCCAGTCAACTGGGCCACGGGCGTCGACCTGAAGAGCGGTCGACCGACCGAGAACCCCGCGGCGCGCATCGACCAGACCGGCAAGCCATTCGTGGTCGTGCCCGGACCCGGCGGCGCGCACAGCTGGCAGCCGACCGCCTATGACCCGAAGACCGGGCTCGTCTACATCCCGGCACAGGAAGCCGGCTTTCCCTTTATTCCGGCGGCGAACTGGAAGCCGGCGGCGCAGGGCTTCAATACCGGTATCGATTTTGCCGCCGCGGCGATGCCCGCGGACCCGAAGATCCGCGCCGGCGCGCTCGCGGCCACCAAGGGAGCACTCATCGCCTGGGACCCCGTTGCGCAAACGGAGCGCTGGCGCGTGCCCTTCAAAGGACCGTGGAACGGTGGCGTGCTGGCGACCGCCGGTGGCCTCGTGTTCCAGGGCAACTCGGCCGCGGAGTTTGTGGCCTACGATGCGGTGAGCGGCGCAAAACTCTGGTCGCGCAACGTGCAGACCGGCATCACCGCGGCCCCGGTCACCTTCTCGATCAAGGGCCAGCAGTACGTGGTCGTGCTCGCGGGCTGGGGCGGCATCTGGGCGCTGGCCCCGGGCATCCTTTCGGAAGTCGGCGGACCGGTCCGCAATGTGTCGCGACTGCTCGCCTTCAGGTTGAACGCTGACGCCAAACTCCCGGCGGTGTCCCGCGTTGCGCTGCGTCCGCTGGACCCACCGGCCAGCAGCGGCACGCCGGAGCAGCTCGCCGAAGGCGCACAACAGTACGCCCGTTTCTGCGGCGGCTGTCATGGGGATGCGGCCTTTGGCAGTACGGTGCTGCCGGACCTGCGCCGCAGCGCGCTGCTCACCGACGGTAAGGCCTGGGCAACCGTGGTGCATGACGGAGCCCTGCGCGGTCAGGGCATGGTCAGCTTCGCGAACGTTCTGAGCGCGCAGCAGATCGAGGCCATCCGTCTCTACGTCATCCAGCGCGCCAACGAGGACCGGGCGCTGGGGCTGCACTAGGGCCCTGGAGCGGACTGATGGGATCCCGTTCGCCCGGGGGGATCCCAATCGGTAACATCGGACCGATGGACTACCTGACCGTGGCAGGTAGATAAATTGCTGTAGAAACCATGGTTTATTGCCCCCTGGGCGCGCCGCCGCCCGTCGGTCGGTCCGGGTCCTTTGTTGACAATCGGGATCCCACGAGGAACACTCCCTGCGCTCACGCAGGGTTCGCCACGAATGAACACCCATCAAACCCGAGCGCTCCTACGCATCCGCGAGATGATCCTGCGCGGTGAACTGGGCGCTGGAGCGCGCCTCGCGGAGGCGCCGCTCGCGGAACTGTTGGGCATGTCGCGCACCCCGGTGCGCCAGGCGCTGCCGGTGCTCGCACAGGAGGGCCTGCTCACCGAGCACGAGACCCGCGGCTACGTCGTTCGTGGGCTCAGCACCACCGATATTCTCGATGCGATCGACCTGCGCGGAGTCCTGGAGGGTCTCGCGGCGCGTCGCATCGCGGAGCGGGGCGCCTCGCGGACGCTGCTGCAGGCGTTGCGCGTCTGTCTGGCCGAAGGCGATCAGATCCTCGCGGAGGGCCACGTCGCGGACAAGGCCGAAGCGCTGTACGTCGACATGAACGTACGCTTCCACGATCTCATCGCGCGCGAATGCCGCAGCGCCATCATCCAGCAGGCTCTGGAGCGCAACGCGCGCATTCCGTTCGCCGGTCCGCAGGCGCTCGCCATCGACAAGAAGAGCCTCGGACGGATGCACGAAGTGCTGGCTTATTCACATCGGCAGCATCACTGCATCGTGTCCGCCCTGGAGCGCGGCGAGAGTTCACGCGCCGAGGCGCTGATGCGCGAGCACACGAACCCGGTGAAGGAGAATCTGAATATCTCCGCCGTAGATTTCCGCGAAGCAAAGGCGCACCTGGCTCTGGTCAAGTCAGGGGTGAGGACATGAAGCGCCTGGATCTCAGCGTCGGCCACGACGATTCAGTTGCAGGACTGCGGGCGATGTAGCTTTCTGGTGTGGTTTTTCGAGGGGGACACAACATGAATTTCTCGTTTGCTGATTGGGTTCGTGCCTATGCGCGCCAGGCGCTGTACGGCACGCTTGTCCTGCTGGGTTGCGCGCAGGCGCTGGCGCAGGAGCAGCAGCTGCAAGAGGTCGTCGTGACCGCGCAGCGCCGCGAGCAGAACATCCAGAACGTGCCGATCGCCATCACGGCGTTCACTGGCGACGCGCTGCAAGACCGCAATCTCACCGACATCCACTCGCTCACCAATCTGACCTCGGGTGTCAACCTTGATTCGGGTTCGCCGTTCTCCGGCGACCGATCGGTGCTGTCGGCCTCCATACGCGGCATCGGTCAGGACGATTTCGCGTTCAACCTGAATCCGGGCGTGGGCGTGTACCTGGATGGCATATTCCTCGCCCGCACCATTGGCGCCAATCAGACTCTGCTGGACGTGGACCGGATCGAGGTCCTCAAAGGTCCGCAGGGCACGCTGTTCGGGGCCAACACCATCGGCGGCGCGATCAGCATCGTCACGCATACCCCGGGAGACACCCCGAAGTTCACCGCCACGGCCACGGGCGGGGAATACAACCTGCGTGACGTGGCGTTTACTGCCGACATCCCCATCATCCCGGGGGTGTTGCTGAGCACGATCACCGCTTCCTCACAGAACCAGGACGGCTGGGTGAAGGTCATCCCCTATCCGACCAGCTCGCCCCAGGGGGCGACGCCCTACGTCGTCGATCCGCAGACTGCGTATCCCAAGGCGGGCTACGCGACCAACGACAATTACGGCGGAACCGGCGTCACGACTATCCGCGGCAAGATGCTGTGGAAGGCCTCCGATAAGCTGAATGTGACCTTCACCGGTGACTGGACGCATCAGGATCAGACCGCGCTCCCCTACACCATCCTCAACGTCTACCAGGGGAACCTGAACGCTTCCACGTTCTCGACCCTCTACAACCTGTGCATCAGCAACAGTGCCGCGTCGCTCCCCGCCGCCATCGGTGCGGCCGGCGGCCCGCCACCGTTCGTGCAGCCGATCAATTCCTTCTTTGCGGGCATGTGCACCAGCCCGCGGGCACAGGTACCCGGATTGTCGACCGGCGGCGCGCCGCTGATCGGCGCCGGCTACGTCGGCGGACCCGCCGGGACCGTACAACGCGGGGAACACCGGCGGAGGTCCCTACCTGGGTTCGAGTCAGCCGCGCCTGTGGTTCAACTACGCCGCGACCAACACCGGTAACCTCAATACCACCTATGCGAACGGTCCGGACTTTGCGCGCAACGACAACTTCGGCGGTTCCGTCACCGGCGTCTACGATCTTGGCAACGACATGACCCTGAAGTCCATCACCGGCTACCGGCAGATCAAGTGGAATATCGGCACCGATCTCGACGGCACGCCGGAAACGCTGCAGGAAGTCACCGATGCCCAGCACCAGTGGCAGGTGTCGCAGGAGTTCCAGCTTCTCGGCAAGGCGCTCAACAACAAGCTCAACTACGTGGGCGGCCTGTACTACTTCAAGGAGGCCGGCTACGTGCACGACTACGTGCCGTTCGAGAGCCTGCTGTACGTCTATGACATCTCGAATAACGTCGAGAACCAGAACTATGCGGGTTTCCTGCACTTCGACTACCAGCTCACGGATTCCCTGGGCCTTACTGCCGGCGGACGCTACACCGAATGGAAGACCAACTTCCTCGGCGGGCAGAGCGATCTGAACAACTTCCCGGTCGGTGTGGGCAACTACACGCTCTATAGTCCGCACGACGTCACGCGTTACTTTCCCGCCATTCCGGACGAACAGACCTGGCACATCGTCACGCCGAGCGTCGGTCTGCAGTGGCGCTTCAACCCGAACGTCATGGCCTACACCAGCTGGGGCAAGGGCTTCAAGGCGGGCGGCTGGACCACGCGTCTGTCGGCGGTGATCACGAGTCCTGCGGAGGCGCGCTTCTCGCCCGAGTACTCGAAGACCTGGGAAGTGGGCCTCAAATCCGAATGGCTCGATCACACCCTGCTGGCGAATGCTGCGCTGTACTACACCCAGTACGACGGCATACAGCTCAACGTGCAGAAAGGCATCTCGCCCGTATACACCAATGCGGGCAACGCCGACATCAAGGGCGCGGAGCTCGATCTGAAGTGGCTGGTGGGTGCGGGCTTGCAGCTCAACGTGGCGGCCGACTACATCGATGCGTACTACACCGAAGTGACCCCGAGTGCGAATTTCCCGCAGACCGCACTGCCCGATGGCACCACGGTGTGTCCGGCCGGACCGCCCATCTGCGGCGAGCAGGGCAATGGCAGCCAGCGCCCTGGACGCCAGGCTGCCGAAGACGCCGAAGTACAAAGTGGCGTTCTTTCCGCAGTACGACTACTACTTTGCGAGCAAGGCCGATCTGCGCCTGATGGCCGCCTATACGTACACGGCGGAGATGTGGAACGATTCACTCAATACCCCGCTGCTGCGGCGGCCGCCCACCCGTAACCTGGATGCCCAGGTCCACTACATCTCGCCCGACGCCATGTATGACTTTGCGTTCGGCGGCTCGAACCTGACGAATGATCGCTATGTCACGGCGGGCTCGCCCAACTACGGAGCCGGCGAGGTCGGTGCCTACTTCAACCCGCCGCGCATGTGGTACGCGTCAATCACGGTGAAGCTGACGCACTGAGGTCATTAACATGTCTGTCGCAGCACCGCTGTATTTGTGAGCCCCGGCCCCTTCCGGGGGCTCTCAAGGATAGTCGGACCATGGCAAGGATCGTAGGCGGCATCGGCACGTCGCACACGCCGACGATTGGCTTTGCGCTGGATGCGAACAAGCAGACCGATCCGGTATGGGCGCCGATATTCGCCGGCTACCAGCCGGTGCAGCGCTGGCTGCAGGAGAAGCAGCCGGAGGTGCTCTTCTTTATATACAACGATCACGTCACCTCGTTCTTCTTCGACCACTACTCGCACTTCGCACTCGGGGTGGGGGAGGAGTACGCGGTCGCCGATGAGGGTGGCGGCCCGCGCAATCTGCCGCCGGTCCAGGGGCATCCCGCACTTGCCCGGCATATCGCCACGGCGCTGAGCGCCGATGAGTTTGATCTTGCGTACTTCCAGGCGAAGCCCCTGGATCATGGCTGCTTCTCGCCCCTGTCGATGCTGTGGCCGCACGCCGGAGGCTGGCCGGGCGCCATCATCCCGCTGCAGGTCGGGGTGCTCGAGTTCCCCATTCCGACGGCGCGGCGCTGCTTCCGGCTCGGCAAGTCGCTGCGCCGGGCGATCGAGAGCTACCCTGAGGATCTCAAGGTGGCCATCGTCGCCACCGGCGGGCTCGCGCACCAGGTTCACGGCGAGCGGGCCGGATTCAACAACACCCCCTGGGACATGGAGTTCCTCGAGCTGCTCGAGAAGCAGCCCGAGCGGCTGAGCGAGCTGTCGATCGCACAGTACGCCGAGCGCGGCGGCCTCGAGGGCGCCGAGGTGATCATGTGGCTGATCATGCGCGGCGCGCTGTCCGCGAGAGTGAGGAAGCTGCACAGCGCCTACTACCTGCCATCCATGACTCCGATCGTCACGGTGATCTACGAAGACGACTCGCCGGTGGACGCGGCGGAGACCGACGAGGAGTTCCGCGAGCGCATCGCCCATGAGCTGGCCGGGGTCGAGCAGCTGCCGGGCACTTATCCGTTCACGCTGGAGCGCAGCGTGAAGGCCTACCGCCTCAATCATTTCCTGCACCAGCTGATCGAGCCGGAGTACCGGCGGCGGTTCCTGGCTGATCCGGAGCCGATGTTCGAAGCGGCGCGGCTTACGCTTGAGGAGCGCGACCTGGTGCGGCGGCGCGACTGGCGCGGGCTCATCCATTACGGTGTGATCTTTTTTCTCCTGGAGAAGCTGGCCGCCGTGGTGGGCATCACCAACCTGCACGTCTACGCCGCCATGCGTGGTCAGACCCTCGAGGACTTCCAGAAGACCCGCAACGCCCAGGTGCTGTACTCGGTCGCCGGGCAGGGTGCCCTGCTTAAACAATGAACACCTGTGAGGAACTGCAGCGATGAGTGGCCAGAGTCTGGAGAGTCTGCTTAACGGGGCGCGCAACACGGTCGAGCTGCTGCGCAACTCGCAAATCGGCGCGTACGTCTATCCGGTCGTTCCGATCGAGTTCAGCAACTGGCGCAGCGAGCAGGTCGGCTGGCAGAAAACCGCGGTGCTCTTCGATCAGTCGCACCACATGGCGGAGCTGACGGTGTCCGGGCCCGACGCCCTGAAACTCCTGTCCCACCTCACGATCAACAGCTTTGCCAGCTTCGCACCGAACAAGGCGAAGCAGATGGTGCCGTGCAGTTACGACGGCCACGTGATCGGCGACGGCATCCTCTTCTATCTGGACAAGGAGGAGCTGCTGTTCGTCGGCCGCACTCCCACCGTGAACTGGATCCAGTTTCATGCGCAGACGGGCAACTACAAGGTCGATGTGATCCGCGATGACCGCTCGCCGTCGCACCCGCGCGGCAAGGCGGTCGCGCGCCGGCATTATCGCTATCAGGTCCAGGGGCCCAACGCCGCCCAGGTGCTGGCGAAGCTCAACGGCGGGCCGCTGCCGGATGTGAAGTTCTTCACGATGGACGTGATCAATATCAAGGGGCGCAAGGTGCGCTGCCTGCGGCACGGCATGGCCGGCGCGCCGGGGCTGGAGGTGTGGGGTCCGTACGCGGAAGCGGACGAGATCCGCGAGGCCATCCTCGAGGCGGGTCGCGACTTTGGCCTGGTGCAGGTGGGGGCGCGCGCCTACTCCAGCAATACGCTCGAGTCCGGCTGGATTCCCTCGCCGCTGCCGGCGGTCTACACCGGCGAGCGCATGAAGAAGTACCGCGAATGGCTGCCGGCGAACGGCTACGAGGGCACGGCGTCCATCGGCGGCAGCTTCGTGTCGCGCAACATCGAAGACTACTACCTCACGCCGTACGCGCTCGGCTACGGGCCGTTCATCAAGTTCGACCACGACTTCATCGGGCGCGAGGCGCTGGAGAAGATGGCCAAGGGGCCGCACCGCAAGAAGGTGACCTTTGCCTGGAACGCCGATGACGTGCTCAAGATCTTCGCCTCGCTCCTGGTGCCGGGCGCGGAGAACTACAAGTACTTCGACCTGCCGAACTGCAACTACGCCTCCTCGTCCTTCGACAAGATCGTGATGGGCGGCCGGACGGTCGGCTTTTCGATGTTCGGCGGCTACAGCTACAACGAGCGCACGGCGCTGTCACTCGGGGTCGTCGACCCGGACATCGAGGTCGGCGACGTCCTGACACTCATCTGGGGTGAGGAGGGCGGCGGGACGCACAAGACCACCGTCGAGCCCCACAAGCAGCTCGAGGTACGCGTGCGGGTCGCTCCCACCCCGTACGCGCAGGCGGCGCGCGAGGGCTATCACGAGGGCTGGCGCACGCGTCAGAGCTGACCGGGCTCCCCCGGGCGCCGCTGCGTGCCCAGGGACGCGGCGAGCCATTGCGACAGCCGCTCGCAGACTTCCGCCGGTCGCTCCATGGGCGACATGTGCGCGCATTGCGCCACCACGGCGAGCTGTGAACCGCGGATCAGGCGCGCCATGACTTCGTGGCGCGCCGGCGGGCTCCAGGTGTCCTCGCGGCCGCACAGCAGCAGCGTCGGGCAGCGGATGGCCGTCAGAACGGCGGTGGCATCGGGACGGTCGAGCAGCGCCCGGATCTGCGCGGCGAACACCTGCGGCGTGCAGCGCTCGATCATGCCGAGGATGGCCTCGATCAGGGCACTGTCCCCGAGGCGGGCCGGGTGCACCATGCGCTCCACCCACACGCGGCCCATGGCGCGCATACCGAGCGCGGTGGCGCGCTCGAGCAGCGCCTGCCGCTCGCGCGCCTCGTTCTCGCCGGCGGCTCCCGCGGCACGGGGCTGGTAGCCGGTATTCAGCAGTGCGAGCGCGCTCACCCGCGCTGCGGCGGTACGCATGATCTCCAGCGCCACCCGCCCGCCGAGCGAGTGGCCCACGAGCACAAACTGCGGCGGTGCCTGCGCGAGCACCGCGGCGGCCATGGCCGGCACCGAATCGAGCGCCCCGCAGGCGGGCACGATGCAGCGCACGTGCTGGCCGAGCGCCTCGAGCTGCCCGGCCCACAGCGCGCGATCGCTCAGCAGCCCGGGCACGAGCAGCGCGGTCGGCTGCGTCACAGGCGATAGTCTTGCTGACGCTGCGCGTAGTCGATGAAGAAGTCGAGCGCGCCCGGGTCGGCCACGGCGCTGCGGTTGGCCGCCTTCTCGGCGGGCACGCCCATGAGGATGCGCCGCACCGGGACCTCCATCTTCTTGCCCGTGAGCGTGTAGGGAATGCCGGGGACCTGATAGATCTTGTCCGGCACGTGGCGCGGCGTGTACTCGCGGCGCAGTGTGTCGCGGATCTTGGTCTCGAGCGCGGCGTCGAGCGCGGCGCCCGCGGCCAGCTTCACGAACAGCGGCATGAAGAAGCCGCCGTCCGGCAGGTCGAGGTTCACGATCAGCGCATCCTGCACTTCCGGGAGCAGGCCGAGCGTGCGGTAGATCTCGGCCGTGCCGATGCGCACGCCGTAGCGGTTCAGGGTGGCGTCCGAGCGCCCGAGCACGAAGCAGCCGCCCTGTGCGTTGATGCGGAAGAAGTCCCCGTGGCGCCAGATGCCCGGATACTCCTGGAAGTAGGTTTCCAGGTAGCGGCGGTCGCCCGGATCGTTCCAGAAGCGCAGCGGCATCGATGGCATGGGCTCGGTGAGCACCAGTTCCCCGACCTCGTCGATGACGCTCTCGCCCTTGGCGTTGTAGGCCTTGGCGGATACCCCGAGCGAGGGCGCCTGGATCTCGCCTGCGCGCACTGCGAGCGTCGGCACGCCGCCGACGAATCCGGTGCAGCAATCGGTGCCGCCGCTGCCGTTTGCGACCCAGAGGTCCTGCTTCACGTTGCGGTAGAACCAGGCCATCGACTCCGGGGTCGCAGGCGAGCCGGCAAGGTTGACCGTGCGCAGTGCGCCGAGCTTGTAGCGTTCGCGCGGCACGATGCCGGAGCGGCTGAGCTGGTCCACGTAGGTCGGGCTCGCCCCGAAGGTCACGACGCCGGCCTCATCCGCCATCTTCCACAGCACGTCGGGCGTCGGGTACGCGGGGTGGCCGTCGTAGAGGACCGGGACGGCGCCGGTGAGCGGCGTGCCGGTGAGGAAGTTCCACAGCATCCAGCCGGTCGTGGTGAAGTAAAACACGCGCTCGCCGGGGTGTAAGTCAAAGTGGAAGGTGCCGTTCTTCAGGATCTCGAGCAGGATGCCGCCGTGTCCGTGGACGATCGGCTTCGGCAGTCCCGTGGTGCCGGAGGAGAACAGGGTCCACAGGGGATGATCGAAGGGGACCTGCTCGTAGCGGAACTGCGCCGCGCTCACGGCGGGCCGATCGAGGAGCGTGTGCCAGTGCACGGCGGAAGGCACCGGCAGCGTGGCGTCGTCCGGATTCAGGTACGGCAGGTAGACCAGGTGCTCGAGCGAGGGCAGGTTCGCGGCAATGTGGCGCAGCTCCTCGCGGCGGTCGAAGGACTTGCCCCCGTAGCGGTAGCCATCGATCCCGAAGAGCAGCTTCGGTGAGAGCTGCGCGAGGCGATCGAGCGTGCCGCGCTCGCCGAAATCCGGCGAGCAGCACGCCCAGATCGCACCGATGGCGGTGGTCGCCAGCATCGCGATCATGGTCTCGGGGATGTTCGGCATCCAGGCGACCACCCGGTCCCCGGGCACCACGCCCAGCGCGCGCAACTGCGTCGCGAGCGTACGCACGCGGTTGCCGAGGGTGTCCCAGCTGAGTGCGGTGAGGGGACGCGTCTCGCTCACGTGCAGCAGTACGTCCCCGCCCCCGGACTCGCGCCGCATCACGTGCTGCGCGTAGTTCAGTTGCGCGCCCGGGAACCACTCAGCCCCCGGCATGCCGCGCCGGCCCAGCACCCGCCGGTAGGGTGCCGAGGCTTCGATGTGGAAGTAGTCCCACAGCGCCCCCCAGAAGCCCTCCAGGTCCTCGACCGACCAGCGCCAGAGCGCGGTGTAGTCGGCAAAATGCTTGCCACGCTCACGCGCGAGCCAGTCGGTGAATGCCGTCAGGTTGGCGCGGCGAATCCACTCCGGCCCCGGGGTCCACAGGAGATCGCCTGGCTGCATGCGTCGACTCGGTTGGGGAGAGGGCAGAAATTGTAAACAGGAAACCGGCCGGCGCGGGCCTTGTTGCACCCTCAGGCCACTGCGGTTGCGCTCTCGATCCTCGCCCGGGCGGTCGTCTCGGCGTACGCTTGAGAAAAGCCATGCGCCCCCGGGCCTGGCCCCCCGCGCGAGCCGGGCGGCGCAGGGGGCCGGAGAGCCGTCATCGACACGCAGACACCAGCGGGAGCCTTCCCAGCGCCGAGTTCGCTGAAAGTGGTGGCCGGCACCGAGCGCGCCCAGGCCGCCTACCCCTATTACATGCAGTTCAGCGCTGCGGACGATGAGCGCTTCTGGTTCTACAACTCGATGCACTTCCCCGAGCCGATGTCCGCGTTCGACATGGTCACGGCCGAGGCGGCGTACTGTGCCCTGGGCTCGGCCAGCACCCGCGTGCACTGCCTGCCGACCACGCTCGGCATCGACTACCGCATCATCAACGGGCGGGTGTACATCGGTGGCAACGCCGTGACGGACCCGGCCGAGATCGCCCGCCGCACCGGCGAGTTCCAGCAGCGGGCCTTCTATTACTACGGCAACTGGGAGCGCCTGTACGCGCAGTGGCGCGACAAGATGCTGGCGCTGATCCACGCGGCCGAGGCACTGCCGAAGCCCGAGCTGCCTGAATTCGAGCCGCTCGCGAACGTGCACGCGGGGCGCGGCATCGCCTCCAACCACCTGCTCCTCGAGACCTACCAGAAGACGCTCGAGGGCTACTTCCGCATGTGGCACCACCACTTCGAGTTCCTGCTGCTCGGCTACGGGGCGTACATGACCTTCTTTGCCTTCTGCAAGAAGGCCTTCCCCGAGATCAGCGACCAGACGGTCGCGCGCATGGTGGCGGGCCTCGAGGCGGAGATCTTCCGCCCCGACGAGGAGCTGCGCCGGCTGGCGCGCCTGGCGGTCGAGCTGGGCGTCGATGCCGAGTTCCAGGAGGGACGCACGGCGCAGGCGGTCATGGCGGCGCTCGGGACGCGCGGCGATGCCGGGCGCACGTGGCTCGAGGAACTGGCGGTCTCGCGTGACCCCTGGTTCAACATCAACGTGGGCGATGGCTTCTACCATTACCACCGCTCCTGGAACGACGACCTGTCGATGCCCTTCGCCGGCCTCCCCGGCTACATCGCCAGCGTCAAGGCCGGCGAGTCGCTCGCGCGGCCGTTCGAGCGGCTGCAGGCCGAACGGCGCCAGCTGATCCAGGATTACCGGGAGCTGCTCGGCTCCGAGCAGGAGCGCGCCGCCTACGACCAGATGATCGGGCTGGCCCACCGGGTGTTCCCCTACGTCGAGGGACACAAGTTCTATTGCGAGCACTGGTACACGAACCTCTTCTTCAACAAGATCCGCGAGTTCGGCGCACTGCTCGCGGCGCACGGCTTCTTCGGCGACGCCGAGGACGTGTTCCAGCTCACGCACTACGAGGTCGAGTCCGCGATCATCGATCTCATGACGGCCTGGTCGAACGGCTCCGCGCCGCGCGGCCCGGATCACTGGCCGGCGATCGTGCGCGAACGGCGCGCGGCGATCGCGCAGTGGGCCACGCACAGCACGCCACCGGCCCTGGGTCCCGTGCCGGACGTGATCGACGATCCGGCGATCGTCATGCTCTGGGGCATCACCCGCGAGAGCCTGGACACCTGGCTGCGCGCCGCAGGCGAGGGCGACAGCCGCGAGATCCGCGGCTATGCCGCCTCGAGCGGCGTCGTCGAAGGTCCGGCGTGCGTCGTGAAGTCGGTGGAGGAGATCGCCCGCGTGCGCCAGGGGGACATCCTCGTCTGCCAGATCACCAACCCGACCTGGGCGCCGATCTTCCAGAAGATCGCGGGCGCGGTGTCCGACATCGGCGGCTCGATGAGCCACGCCGCGATCGTCGCGCGCGAGTTCGGGCTGCCCGCCGTCGTCGGCACCGGCACCGCCACCTCACGCATCAAGGATGGCCAGCGCATCCGCGTCGACGGCGGCCGCGGCGTGGTCACGATCCTCTCGTAGCGGGCCCCATGAGCGGCGGCGGGCATATCGCCTGGTTCGATGAGATCGGGCTCGGCGACCGGGAGCAGGTCGGCGGCAAAGGCGGCAGCCTCGGTGAGCTGCAGCGCGCCGGCCGCGCCGTACCGCCGGGATTCGTGGTGAGGACCGAAGCGTTCGAGCGCTGCCTCGCGGCGCTCGAGCGCGAGACACCGGTACGCGCAACGCTCGCCGGCCTCGACGGCGATGACCTCGAGGCGCTCACCGCCTGCTCGAAGACGCTGCGCCGCCGCTTCGAGGAGGCCGAGCTTCCCGCTGAGGTACGGGACGCGCTGTACGCCGCCCACCAGCGCCTGGTGCGCGAGAGCCCGGAGCAGCCGGTGGCGGTGCGCTCGTCGGCGACCTGCGAGGATGCGGCGGATGCGAGCTTCGCGGGCCTGCAGGACACGTATCTGTGGGTGCGGGGTGCACAGGACACCGTGCAGCGGGTGCGCAGCTGCTGGGCGAGCCTCTATTCGGTGGAATCGATCAGCTATCGCCTGAAGCACCGCTTTCCCGAAGAGCGTGTCGCCATGGCGGTGGTGGTCCAGCTCATGGTCGATGCGCGCACCGCGGGGGTCATGTTCACGCGCAGTCCGACCACGGGCGATCGCTCGGTCGTGACCATCGAGGCCGCCTGGGGCCTGGGTTCGGCCGTGGTGGGCGGGGAAGTCACCCCCGATCGCTGGGTGCTCGGCAAGGTCACCGGGGAGATCTCGGTACGCGAGATCGCCGACAAGCTGATCCAGCACGTTCCGGTCGCCAGCGGCGGCGTCGCGGCGGCCGCGGTCAGCGAGGCGCAGCGGCGCGTGCCGTGCCTGAGCGATGCCGAGCTGCATGAGCTCGGCAGCATCGCGCGCCAGGTCGAGCGTCACTACGGCTGCGCGCAGGACATCGAGTGGGCGATCGACCGCGACAGCGGCGCCATCCTGCTCCTGCAGAGCCGCCCGGAGACGGTCTGGTCGGCACGCGATGCCGTGCCCGTCGCGCGGCCCGAAGAAGATCCGCTGATGCATGTCCTGTCGATCTTCGGGAGACCGCGGTGACGCTCACGGCCCGGGACGTCGCGGAGATCACCCGGCTGCTGGAAGAGTCGGAATTCGACGAGCTGCACCTCGAGCACGAGGGTTTCAAGCTCACGCTGCGGCGCGGCGCCGCCGGCGAGCGGCCCCCGACGCTGCGCGCGGCATCGACGACGGCGGCACCGGCGCCGCCCGCGGACGCGCCGCCGCGCGCACGTGCGGCACCGGTCGCCGACCCGAGCCTGCTCGAGGTGGCGGCGCCGCTGCTCGGGACCTTCTACCGTGCACCGAAGCCCGGTGCGGCGCCGTTTGTCGAGGTCGGTGCGGTGGTGGCGGAGGACACCATCATCGGCATCATCGAAGTCATGAAGCTCATGAACACCGTGCGCGCCGGAACCGCAGGCGCAATCGCCGAGATCTGTGTGCAGGATGGCGCACTGGTGGAATTCGGGCAGGTACTGCTGCGCATCGCGCCGGGGCCCGCGGCGTGAGGATCCGCCGCGTGCTCATCGCCAACCGCGGTGAGATCGCCATGCGCATCATCCGCACCTGCCGGCGCCTCGGGATCGAGACGGTGCTGGCCGCTTCCGCGCCCGACCGCGGCTCGCTCCCCGCGCGCCTTGCGGATCGTACGGTGTGCATCGGGCCCGCGCGGGCGGCGGACAGCTATCTTCGGGTGGAGACGATCGTGCAGGCGGCGCTCGGCGTCGGCGCACAGGCCGTTCACCCCGGCTACGGCTTCCTCGCGGAGCGTCCCGCGCTCGCGCGCCTGTGCGAGGCGCACGGCCTCGTCTTCATCGGTCCCACCGCGGCGCAGATCGAGGCGGTGGGCGACAAGCTGCAGGCGCGCTGCGCCGCCGCGGCGGCCGGCGTACCGGTCGTGCCGGGCGCCGCGGTGGATTCCGTGCCGCAGGCGTGCGAGCTGGCGCGCGGCATCGGGGTGCCGCTGCTCGTCAAGGCGGTCGGCGGCGGCGGCGGACGGGGCATGAAGCTCGTGCACGAACTCCCCGCTCTGCCGGCCGCGCTCGAGCTCGCCGCGGCCGAAGCGCAGGCGGCGTTCGGTGACGGGCGCCTCTACCTCGAGCGCTACGTGGCGCGCGCCCGGCACGTCGAGGTGCAGGTGCTCGGAGACGGCGCAGGAGGGGTGATCCATCTCGGCGAGCGCGACTGCTCGGTGCAGCGCCGCTACCAGAAGCTCATCGAGGAGGCCCCGGCGCCGCTGCTGGATGAGCGCCTGCGGGGCGCGCTGCATGAGGCGGCGGTGCGCTTTGCGGCGCGACTCGCGTACCGCGGCGCCGGTACGGTCGAGTTTCTGGTCGACGTCGAGCGCGACGCCTTCTACTTTCTGGAGATGAACGCCCGTATCCAGGTGGAGCACCCGGTGACGGAGGTCGTCACCGGCGTCGACCTCGTCGCCGAGCAGTTCGCGGTGGCCCAGGGGGAGGGGCTGCGGAGCATGCCACGGCTCGCTGAACCGCGCGGCTGCGCGATGGAATGCCGCATCAACGCCGAGGATCCCGGGCGCGACTTTCAGCCGAGCCCCGGGACGGTCACCGAGGCCACGTGGCCGGCTGGCGCGGACATCCGGGTCGATACCCACATCGAGTCCGGCGCGTGCGTGCCGCCCTTCTACGACTCGCTCCTGGCGAAGATCATCGTGGGCGGTCCGGATCGCCCGACCGTGCTCAGGTCGATGCGCGCGGCCCTGACACGCGCGCACGTGGCCGGCGTCGCCACCAATCTCGGCCTGCACGAGGCGATCCTCGCCGATGCGGATTTCGTGCGCGGCGGCGTCGACACGGGCTTCCTCGCACGCTTCCTCGAGCGCGACAGCGCCCGGCAGGAGCGCCGCGGTGGCTGAGATCGCGCTGGTCGATACCTCCCTGCGCGACGGCAACCAGAGCACGTGGGCCGCGGTCGGTATCGACACGGCGAAGAGCCTGACCATCGCCCCGGTCATGGACCGGGTGGGCTTCAAGGCGATCGACTTCACGACCTCGACCCACATGGGCGTGGCCGTGCGCTACAAGCGCGAGGACCCGTGGGAGCGCATCCGCCTCATGGCGGCGGCCACGCCGCGCACGCCGCTGCAGTTCATGTCGACGGGATTCCGCTTCATCTCCTGGGAGACGGCGAGCCCGCAGTTCATGGCGCTCGCCTTCGAGGTGCTGGCACGCAACGGCATACGGCGCTTCTGCCTCGCCGATCCGATGAACGATGCGGAGTCCAACGTCGCCTGTGCGCGGATGGTGAAGCGCGCGGGCGGGGAGTTCGTCATCGCGGCGCTCGTCTTCACGCTCAGTCCCATCCACGACGACCAGCACTACGCGCAAGCCGCGCGCACGCTCGCCGCCTGTCCCGAGGTGGACGCGATCTACATCAAGGATCCCGGCGGGCTGCTTTCGCCGCGCCGCGCCGGCACGCTGATTCCGGCGGTGAAGGCGCAGATCGGTGCCAAGCCCCTGGAGCTGCACTCCCACTGCACGATCGGCCTCGGGGAGCTGCTCTACATGGACGCGGTCGAGTACGGGGTGAGCGCGCTGCAGTGCGCCGCGGGTGCGACCGCGGACGGGATCTCCAATCCGCCGGCCCTGCGCGTGGTGCAGAACCTGCGCGCCCTCGGCCACACGGTGCCGGTCGACCTGGCCGCGCTCGAGGAGGTGAGCCGCTTCTTCACCGCCATCGCGGAGGCCGAGGGCCTGCCCATCGGTGCGCCGCAGCCCTTCGACGCCGGCTACCTGCGTCATCAGCTGCCGGGGGGCATGATCGGCACCATGCGCCGGCAGCTCGCCGAGCACCGGCTCTCCCACCTCGAAGGGGCGGTCATCGAGGAGATCGGCCGGGTGCGCGAAGAGCTCGGCTGGCCGATCGTCATGACGCCGTTCGCACAGATCCTCCTCACGCTGGCGTTTCTCAACGTGACCGGAGGTGCGCGCTACGCCGTGATACCCGACGAGGCGATCCGCTATGCGCTCGGCCGCTTCGGCCGGCCCAACACTCCGATCGCCCCCGCGGTGATGGAGCGCATCGAATCCCTGCCACGCACGCGCGAGCTGCGCGCCGAGCCCGCCATGGCGGAGCTTGCGCAGCTGCGCGCCCGGCTCGGGCGGGAGCTCTCGGACGAGGAGTTCCTGCTGCGCGCCACCATGCCCGCGACCCTGGTGGATGCGATGCGCGCGGCAGGTCCCGCGGCGCGCCACTACGATCCCGGGAGCGCAGCCCGTGATGGAGCTGCTGCGCCGGGCGCTCAAGTTGCGCAACGTCGCCGAGCTCAGCGTGGAGAAGCAGGATTTCCGGCTCGAGCTGCGCGGGCGCGAGCAATCCCCGGGCGCTGCCGCCGTGAGTGCCGCCGCGCGACACGTCCCGGGCGCAGGCCGCGCAGCGGCGCGAGCACGCGGCGTCGTGTTCGATGTCGACGGCACGCTGCTCCTCAGCAACCGCGCGCTCGGGGGCTATGAGCTGCTGCCGGGCGCGATTGAAACCCTGAGCGCGCTCAAAGAGCGGCACGTGCCCTTCGCGCTGCTCACCAACGGCAGTGCCTACCCGCCGGCCGAGCAGGCTGCGAAGCTGCGCGCCAGCGGCCTGCCGGTCGAGGACGCTCAGATGTTCACCCCGTCCAGCATCGCTGCGGACCTCATGCGGCGCCGCGGCGTGCGCCGGACGCTGGTGCTCGGCAGTCCGGGGGTGGCAGACGCGCTGCGCGCCGCCGGCATCGACATCCTGTATACCGGCGAACCCGGTGCCACCGAGGTCGACAGCGTGTACGTCGGCTGGCATCCCCAGTGTGGCATGCCGGACATCGAGGCCGCCTGCAACGCGATCTGGGGCGGCGCCAAGCTGTACGTGGCCTCCGACGTACCCTTCTTTGCCACCAAGCAGGGGCGCACGATCGGCTATTCTTTTGCGATCACGGCGGCGATCCGCCGGATGACGCGCGCGCCCATGACGCTCACGGGCAAGCCCTCGGTCCGTGCCCTGCGCTTTGTCGCCGCGCGACTCGGCGTGCCGGTGCGGCAGCTGGTGGTGGTCGGCGATGACCCGCTGGTCGAGGTGCTGATGGCGCGCCGCGGGGGCGCGACCGCACTGGCCGTGACGACCGGGACGACGAGCCGGGAGGCGTGGGAGCGCCAGCCACCCGCGCGCCGCCCGCACGGCATACTGAGCGATATCCGTGAGGTGCTGCACTGGGTGGCGGCGACGCAGGAGGCAGCAAGCGGCGAGTCCCGCGGGGCGCGCGCGCACGCGGCCGGCGCACCCCAAGCCGCGGCGCCTGCGTGGCACGCGCAAGTCCCGCCCGGCACCGCGGCGCGGTGCCGGCCCTCGTTCAAGTTGAAATTTCGGAGCGCCAACATGTCATCGAGCAAACCCTATGCGGACATTCCGGGGACCACGATCTTCGACACTGACCAGGCGCGTCGCGGCTATCACCTGAACATGTTCTGCATGTCGCTGATGAAGCCCGAGAACCGTGAGCGCTTCAAGGCGAACGAGCGCAGTTATCTGGATGGCTGGCCGATGTCCGCGGAGCAGAAAGGGGCGGTGCTCGACCGCGACTACAACCGCATGATCTCCCTCGGCGGCAACATCTACTTTCTCGCCAAGCTGTTCGCGACCGACGGCCGCAGCTTCCAGTACGTCGCCGCGCAGATGGCCGGCATGTCGCAGGCGGAGTACGCCGACATGATGCTGCACGGCGGGCGCGTGCCGGAAGGCTGAAAGGGGGCACGATGCGCGCAGCGCTCTACCACGGTCGCGAGGACCTGCGGCTCACCTCCGTGCCGGAGCCGCAAGCCGGGCCCGGCGAGGTCAAGCTGCGCGTTCGCTACAACGGCATCTGCGGCAGCGACCTGCACGAGTACTACGACGGGCCGATCACCACGCGCAGCACCCCGCACCCGCTCACCGGGGTGCACAACCCCGTGATCATGGGCCACGAGATGTGCGGCGAGGTCGTAGCCCTCGGTGAGGGTGTCGGCGGCCTCGAGCTCGGGGATCTCGTCGCGGTCGAACCCGTGGAGACCTGCGGCCGCTGCCTGCATTGCGGCGCCGGTCAGTACAACCACTGCCCGTCGCTTGCGATCCAGGGCTACAACCGTGCCGGCGGCCTCGCCGAGTACACGGTGGTGAAGCGACGCAACGCCCATCCGCTGCCGCCGGGCGTCACGGCGCTCCAGGGCGCGCTCATCGAGCCGCTCGCGATCGCGTGGCACACCGTGAATCGCTGCGCGGTGAGCCCCGGGCAGACGGTCGCCATCCACGGTGCCGGCCCGATCGGGGTCGGCGCCTTCCTCACGCTGCGGCAGCGCGGCGTGGCGGTGATCGTGGTGGATCCCTCGCCCGTGCGGCGCGCGGCGCTCGCGGCCCTCGGTGCCGAGCGGCTCATCGATCCGAACGCGTGCGATGCGGTGGCGGCGATCCGCGATCTCACCGGCGGCTACGGCGCCGATGCCTCGATCGACGCGGCCGGCGTGCCGAAGTCCTTTGCCGCGATGCTGCACGGCACCCGCGTCGACGGGACCGCCGTGGTGGTCGCGATCCACCACCAGCCGGTCGTCATCCCGCCGTTCGACCTGCTGATGCCCGAAGTGCATCTCACCGGCGTGGCGCTGTCGGTGAACGCCTTTCCTGCGGTCATCGCGCAGATGGCGCGCGGCAGCTATCCGCTGACAGGCTGGGTCGAGACCATCCCCTTCGAGGGCCTGATCGAACAGGGGATCGAGCGGCTGCGGCGGCAGCAGGGGATCAAGATCGTGGTGGACGTGGCCGGCCGCGCGGCCGAGGCCGCGGGAGCACGCGCGTGAAGGGCGCGGAGCGCTTCAGCGTGGCCGGACTCGGGGCGATCGTGACCGGCGCCGGGAGCGGGCTCGGCCTGGCGATTGCGGAGGCGCTGGCCGAGGGCGGCGCACGCGTCACGCTGCTCGATGTGGACGCCGCGCGCGTCGCCGGCGAGACCGAGCGCCTCGCAGCGCTCGGGTGCGCCGTGCGCGCGGCGGTGGTCGATGTGTCGGATCACGCCGGCCTGGAACGGGCGTTCGAGGCCGCGGTCAGCGCGCACGGGCGGCTCGACGTCGTATTCGCCAACGCCGGGATCGATTCGGGCCCGGGTTTCGCGGCGGGCTGGTCCGGCGAGCGAACGCGCAATCCCGCCGGGGCCCTCGAGAGCTACAGCGACGAGCGCTGGAACCGGGTGATCGACGTCAACCTCAATGGCGTATTCGCAACCCTCAGGGTGGCGGCGCGCCTCATGAAGCCGCAGCGCGCCGGCCGGCTGATCGTGACGACCTCGGTGGCGGCCTACCAGTGTGAGCCCGCGATCGGCTCGGCCTACATGGCGGCGAAGGCCGGTGCGGCGCACCTGATGCGCTGCGTGGCGCTCGAGCTCGCCGCCTTCAACATCACGGTCAACGCGATCGCACCGGGGTTCTTTGTCACCAACATCGGCGGCGGACATGCCAAGAATCCGCAGGTGCAGGAGGCCATGGGCAAGCTCCTGCCGCTGCGGCGGGTCGGTTTTCCCGACGACATCAAGGGGCTCGCACTCTTCCTCGCCTCGCCGGCCTCGGCGTATCTCACCGGCCAGCAGATCACGATCGATGGGGGCTGGACGCTCGGTGTGGCGGACTGAGGGTTAGTCCGCGACGCATACCTCGATGAGTACCGGCCCGGCGGCGCCGAAGGCCATGCGCAGCGCCGCATCAAGATCCGCGCACCGGCTGACCCGTACGGCCTCCACGCCCTGCGCGCGCGCGAGCGCGCAGAAATCCAGGTGCGGCAGCAGCGTCCCGGGGAGCGCCGCGAGGCCGAAGTGCGGCGCGAACGCGTTCAAGGCGCGGTAACTGCCGTTGTTCACGATCACGAAGGTGACGGGCAGGGCGAGCTCAGCGGCGCTCCACAGCCCCTGGATGGCATACATGGCCGAGCCGTCGCCGAGGAGGCCGATCACGCGCCGCTCCGGGCGCGCGAGGGCGACGCCGACCGCCGCCGGCAGACCGTGGCCGAGCCCGCCGCTCGCGCACGTATAAAAGGTGTCGGGCTCGAGCATCGGCAGGTACGCGTGCATGGCGCCGCGGCTGCTCGGCGCCTCCTCCACCACGATGCTGTGCGCGGGTCGCAGCGCTGCGATCTGCTGCATGAGATACCGGTCGGTGAGGCGATCGGGGGGCAGCGGTGCCGCGCGCGGCGGCAGCGCGGGCGCCGGCCGTGCGGGCGCGCTGGCCGCGAGCAGCGCACGGATCCCCAACTTCAGGTCCGTGACGATCGCGAGCCCCACCGGGGCACGTGCCGCGGCGGCC
The DNA here is from genome assembly GCA_963727305.1 of uncultured Pseudomonadota bacterium. Classification (GTDB taxonomy): domain Bacteria; phylum Pseudomonadota; class Gammaproteobacteria; order Steroidobacterales; family Steroidobacteraceae; genus 13-2-20CM-66-19. The sequence continues at coordinate 69,510 of CAVSFM010000006.1, read as the reverse complement.
GGATCGTCGGTGAGCTGCACGAGCGCGGCCCCCTCGGGGACGTGCGGCCCCTCGCCCTCGACGTGGTACGTGAAGACCGGCGCGCCGAGCACCGCGATCAGGTCGCTCCCCGCAAGATGCGCGACGATCTTCGCGCGATCCGCCGGCAGGAAGCCGGCGAACAGCCGGTGCCGCTCGGGAAAGCTGTTGCGGGCGCAGAGCGGACTCACCCAGACGGCGGCCTGATGCCGCTCGGCGAGCGCAACGGCCTCGGCCCACGCCCCGTCGCGCGCCACGGCGGCGCCGACCACCAGCACCGGACGGCGCGCGGCAGCGAGCAGCGTGGCGGCGCGCGCCAGCAGCGCCGGGTCGCCGCTGACGGCGCCGCTGACCTCGCGGGACGGCACCAGCGTGCAGGCGCGGTCCCAGTCATCGACCGGCACCGACACGAACGTCGGGCCGCGGGGCGACTGCATGGCCGTGTAATAGGCGCGGGCGATGGCCGCCGGCACGTCCGCGGCGCGCGCCGGTTCGCAGCTCCACTTGACGTAGGGGCGCGGCAGGTTGGTGGCCTGCTCGGAGTACAGGAACGGCTCGAACGGCAGGATCGAGCGGGCCTGCTGTCCGGCGGTCACCACGAGTGGTGTCTGGTTGCGGTAGGCCGTGAAGATGCTGCCGAGGGCATGGCCGACGCCGATGGCCGAGTGCAGGTTCACGAACGCGGCCTGGCCGCGCGCCTGCGCAAAGCCGTCCGCCATCGCGACCACCACGGACTCCTGCAGCCCGAGGACGTAGCGGAAATCGCCGGGAAAGTCGCGGAACATCGGCAGCTCGGTCGAGCCCGGATTGCCGAAGATGGTGGTGAGGCCGAACTCGCGCAGCAGCGCGAACACCGCCTCGCGAACGGTCACGCTCATGCCACGCATCCGGCGCGCATGGCCTTAGGTTGCAACCCGTGCTGACTCACCGGCGGGTGCCGCCACGCGGCCGGGCGCCGTTTCCTTCAGAGCCAGCGCCAGCAGTGCGCCGGCGACGGCGCAGCCGGCCTGGATGAACATCGGGGCCGCGAGGCTGTAGCGATCGGCGGCCCAGCCGGCCACGGCCGGTGCGCTCACGCCACCCAGGATCTCCCCGATCCCGACGGTGAGCCCGAGGGAGGTGGCGACGTAGCGCGCCGGAATGGTCTCGGACGGGATGGTGCCCATGAAGAGCGGAAACGTGCCGCTCGCCGACCAGCCCAGAAAGATGAGCGCGCCGAGCAGATAGAGCGAGCTGCCGCAGTAGAGCGCCGCGAGCGGCACCAGCAGTCCGAGCAGGTTGAAGCCCACCACGACCGGGCGCCGGCCATACCGGTCCGACAGCCGCGGGACGATGAAGCTGAAGAACGCGGCCGAGAGCCCCAGGAGACTCATGAGCACGCCCATTTCGATCCCGGAGACCTGGCGCACCTTGACGTAGAAGAGCGGCAGGAAGGCCCAGCCGAGCACCATCCAGGCGACCATGACGATGCTCATGAGCACGCACAGGATCATGTTGCGATAGCGCAGCATGGCGAGGTAGCTGATGTCGGCGCCCGGTCTACCGGCGGCAGCGGTTGGCTGCGGTTTGCTGCTGCGGCTCGCGCACGTAGCGGGCGATCAGCAGCGCCATCACGAGTCCCGGGATGCCCGCGAGGAAGAACGAGGTGCGCCAGCTCCAGTGCTGGGCGATGGGCACCAGCAGCAGCGGCGCGAGGAAGGAGCCGAGAATGTTGCTGCCGAAGTTCTGCATCACGCCCATGTTGTGCCCGCGCCGGGCAGGATCCGACTCACTCGCGACGAGCGACTGGCACACCGGCAGGAACGGACCCTCGGCCAGGCCCATGAGCAGCCGCGCCGCGAACAGCGCGGCGAAGGAGGCGGCGAGCCCGGAGAGGAACGAGCACAGCGAGAAGGCGACGACGCTCGCGAGCAGGATCGGCTTGCGCCAGCCGGTACGGTCCGAGAGCGCACCGCCGAGAAACGCCGAGATCGCCCAGGTGAAGGACAGCGCCGAGGCAATCAGGCCGACCTGCTTGTTGTTGAAGCCGAGGTCCGTGACGATGAACGGCATCACGAAGCTGGCGGCATTGCGGTCGAGGAACAGGAACCCGAAGGTGATGCCGAGTACCCAGATCAGACGCTGTTCGTAGCGCATAGCGTTCTTACGGATCCCTGCGCGGGCTGAGGCGGTCACTTTACCCGAGTGGCCGGCGAGGGGCTTGCGCTCAACAGCCACCGCTGATTTCGCTGTCGGTTGAGGCGCCGCGCAGCGACGGACCGCGTTCTGGCAGCCGGGATACCGTGCGGGTAGAGTCGGACGTGCGCGGCATCAGGCGTCCGCGTACTGCGGCGCGCCACACGGGGGATAACCATGGGCCAGGTGGGGTTCGGTCAGCCGGACAACGGCATCATCCAGATGGCCTACGTGGTGGCTGACCTGCACGCGGCGATCGAGCAGTGGTGCCGCACGCTGCGGGTCGGCCCGTGGTTCGTCCTCGAGCATTTCACCGGTGACGAACCGGTCTACCGCGGACAGCCCTCGCGCGCGGAGGTGCGCCTGGCGATGGGTTTCGCCGGTCACATGAACATCGAGCTCATCCAGCCGAAGAACGATGCGCCCTCGGTCTACCGCGAGATGATCGAGCGGCGCGGCTACGGCTTCCATCACTGGGGGGTCGCGACCTGGGAATTCGATGCGGCGGTGGCGCAGTACGAGCGGGCCGGCTACGCACTCGCCTTCCGCGCGGCGGTGCCGAGCGGCGGCCGGGTGGGCTACATGGACACGACCCAGGTGATGCCCGGCTACACCGAGCTGATCGAGCTCGGCGGCGCTTTCGAAGAGGTGTTCGGGCGGTTCTACCGCGAAAGCCTCGCCTGGGACGGCAAGGATCCGATCCGCTCCTTTATCTAGGGCCGGGCGGCAGCGGCGCGGCCGTTGAGCTCGCGGTATTCCCGCGGCGTCATGGCGAACTTGCGGCGGAACACGCGCCCGAAGTGGGTCGGGCTGTTGAAGCCATAATCGAATGCGATCGCCGCCACCGTGCGCCCCAGCTGCACCCCGGAAACGAGCGCGCGCGCGCACTCCTCCAGGCGGCGCCTGAGCAGGTAGTGGCCGACCGTCTCCCCGGAGGCGGCGAACAGGTGGTGCAGATAGCGCGGCGTGATGCGGCAGGACTGCGCGACGCGGGTCGGCGTGAGGCCCGGATCGTACAGGTGCGTCTCGATGTGGTTGATGATGCGGATCCGCTGGGCCGCGGCCACCGCGGAACGTTCGCACTGCGCGCGCGGCACGTCGACGTAGCTGGCACCCAGGAGATCGAGGATCGCGGCCGTGACGCGCTCCCCGGCCTGCGCCTCCAGGTCCTGGTGACAGGCCAGCCAGAAGTTGCGCAGAAACCGCGACACGAGCCCGGGCACGCCGCCGCCGGCACGCATGGGCACGGCCACCAGCGATTCGGGACAGGCGATCTGGCGGCGCAGCAGTCCATCCGGGATGCCGAGGACCAGCATCCGGTTCGCGCCCGGGAAGACGATCTCGTACTGCCGCGTGCTGTCGCACAGGGTGAAATCTCCGGGCTGCAGGAACACCTCACGCCCGTCCTGGCGCGTGCGGCTCTCGCCCGCGAGCTGCAGCAGCAGGAAGAACAGCGAGCCGCGGGTACGCGCGACGTGCGCGCGCGAATGGCGCACGGTCTGCGCCTCGGAGTACGCCTCGGCGAGGCTCAGATCGCCGAGCGCGGTGCGCTCGATGGAGCCATGGAAGGAGCGGATGTCCGCCGGATCCGACACCAGCGGGGAGAAGCTCGCGCCGGCGTGCTCGTTCCAGTACGCCAGCCGGCGGCTGGGATTGAGGCCCGCCGTCGTGAATGACTGCATGTGTACCATCTTGCCGATCTCCCCCTAGGCGCGAACTAACTCTGGGCGATGAGCTGCCGCTCGAGCTGCGCGAGCGTGCGGTAGCAGGGCAGAACCTGGGCCACGCTGGCATTGGGTTCCCGATGCTCGCGGATCGCCCGGAAGAACTCGCGATCCTGCAGCTCGATCCCATTCAGCGAAACGTCCACCTGGGACACGTCGATCTTCTGCTCCTTGCCGTCGATCAGGTCGTCGTAGCGCGCGATGTAGGTGCCGTGGTCGCAGATGTAGCGGAAGAACGTTCCCAGGGGGCCGTCGTTGTTGAAGGACAGCGAGAGGGTACAGATCGCCCCGTTTGCGCTCTTGAGCTGGATGGACATGTCCATGGCGATCTTCAGGGTCGGATGGATCGGACCCTGCACCGCGTGCGCGATCGTCACGGGCGCACCGGCCTGGTAGGCGAACAGGTCGACCGTGTGGGCGGCGTGATGCCACAGCAGATGGTCGGTCCAGGAGCGCGGCTGGCCGAGGGCATTGATGTTGGTGCGTCGGAAGAAATACGTCTGCACGTCCAGCTGCTGCAGCGCGAGCTCGCCCTGCGCGATGCGCCGGTGAATCCACTGGTGGGAGGGGTTGAAGCGGCGCGTGTGCCCGACCATGCAGATCAGCCCGGTCTGCTGCTGCAGATCGGCGACCGCCTGCGCGTCGGACCAGTTGTCGGCGAGCGGGATCTCGACCTGCACGTGCTTGCCGGCCTTCAGGCACTCGGCCGCCTGGGCGGCGTGCAGCTGTGTCGGGGTCGCCAGGATCGCCGCCTCGACACCCGGGCGCCTCAGCGCTTCCGCCAGGTCGGTGGTGACGTGCTCGATGCCGTACTTGTCTGCCATGACCCGCGTCGGCTCGAGGGTGCGGCCCACGAGTGACACCACCTCGACGTCGCCGATGATGCGGATGGCGTCCAGGTGCTTCGCGCCGAAGGCGCCTGCGCCGGCGAGGATGATCTTCATGGCAGGTTCTCCAGGATCAGGTGACCCACGGCCGTATTCGAGGCCGGCACGTGATAGAAGCGGTGCACGGTGCGCACCTGGTCGTTCAGCGCGCCGCGCATGATGAGCCACATCACCAGCTCGATGCCCTCGGAGCCCGCCTCGCGCACGTACTCGAGGTGCGGCAGGTGCGAGAGGGCCTCCGGTTCGTTGATCAGGCGCTCGATGAAGCGCTGGTCCCAGGCCTGGTTGATCAGACCCGCCCGCGGCCCCTGCAGCTGGTGGCTCATCCCGCCGGTCCCCCAGACCTGCACGTTGAGGTCGGCGTCAAACGATTCGACCGCGCGGCGCAGTGCCTTTCCCAGCTGATAGCAGCGGCGGCCGGAGGGAGGCGGGTACAGCACCACGTTGACGGCACGGGAATGACGCGCACCGGCCAGGCCGCGGGCTGTCCAAACAGCAGCGACAGCGGCACGGTGAGACCGTGATCGACGTCCATGCGGTTGACGATGGTGAGGTCGAAATCCTGCTGGATCACCTCCTGGGCCATGTGCGATGCCAGCTCGGAATGGCCCGGCACCACCGGCACGGGCCGCGGGCCCCAGCCCTCGTCGGCCGGCGCGAACTGCTCCGCGCAGCCGATGGCGAAGGTCGGCACGATGTCGAGACTGAAGGCCGTGGCGTGGTCGTTGTAGACGAGGATGACCACGTCGGGCTTCTGTTGCGCGATCCAGCGCTTGGAGAAGTCGTAACCGGCAAACACCGGCCCCCAATAGGCATCGCGGGACTTGCCGTTGTCCAGCGCCGCGCCAATGGCCGGCACATGCGAGGTCGTGACCCCGGCGGTGATGCGGGCCATCAGGTTGTCGCTCCGCTCGTGCGCTGGGCTTGATCAGGGCTCATCGGGGCGCTCCTTCAGCGGCTCCAGTAGAGGCGCTGCGGGTTATCGGTGAGCAGCTGGCGCTGCAGGTCCGCGGTGGGCGCAACCTTCGGGATGAAATCCACCAGCGCGCCGTCGTCGGGCATGTGTGACTTCAGGTTCGGGTGGGGCCAATCCGTGCCCCACAGCACCCGGTCGGGGAAGCTCTCCACCAGGCGCCGGGCGAAGGGCACGACGTCCTCGTATTCGGGGGGGCCACGGTGCGACAGGCGGTCCGGGCAGCTCACCTTCGACCAGATGCCGGGATGCTCGCGCATCAGCTGCACGAACAGCTCGAACTCGGGCCCGTCCACGGGTCGCCTCACGTCCGGACGACCCATGTGGTCGATGACCACGATGGCGGGGAGGGAGGCGATGAAGTCGTACAGCTCGGGCAGCTCCTGGGCCTCAAAGTAGATGACGACGTGCCAGCCGAGCGGCGCGACGCGGCGCGCGATCTGCAGCAGCACCTCGCGCGGCGTCGTATCGACCAGCCGCCGGACGAAGTTGAAGCGCACGCCGCGCACCCCGGCCGCATCGAGCGTGGCCAGCTCGGCGTCGGTTACGCTCGCCGTCACGGTCGCCACGCCCCGCGCCCGCCCGGCTGAGCGCTGCAGCGCGTCGATGAGGGCACGATTGTCGGCGCCGTGGCAGGTGGCCTGCACGATGACGTTGCGCTCGAACCCCAGGTAGTCGCGCAGCCCCAGCAGCTTGCTGTGCGGCGCGTCGCACGGCGTGTACCTGCGCTCCGGTGCATAAGGGAACTGCGCGCCGGGTCCAAACACGTGACAGTGGGCGTCCACCGCGCCGCGCGGCGGGGCAAACCGCGGGCGCCGCGGCGCGGGATGAAACGGCAGCCAGTCGCGGTCCATCGTGAAGGGGCCGGAGGCCGAGTTCGAGGGCCAGTCGCGGTCACCGGGCCGAATGCTCTCGGGCGCGCTCACAGTCCCCTCTTGTGCAGCAGCGCGTCCAGGCGCGGGAAGACGCGCCGGGCGTTCTTCTCGAAGATCCGCTGCTTCGCCTCAGCCGGCAGGGTGAGCGCGTCGATGTAGCGCCGGGTGTCGTCGAAGTAGTGGCCCGTCTGCGGGTCGATGCCGCGCACCGCGCCGACCATCTCGGAACCGAACAGGATGTTGCCGATGTCGATGACACGCACCAGCAGGTCGATGCCCGGCTGGTGATAGACGCACGTGTCGAAGAACACGTTCTTCATCACGTGCTCCTCGAGCGGCGGGCGCTTGAGCATGTCCGCCAGTCCGCGGTAGCGGCCCCAGTGGTAGGGCACCGCGCCGCCGCCGTGCGGGATGATGAAGCGCAGCGTGGGGAAGTCGCGGAACAGGTCGCCCTCGATGAACTGCATGAACGCGGTGGTGTCGGCGTTGATGTAATGAGCGCCGGTCGCGTGGAAGTTGGGATTGCACGAGGCCGAGACGTGGATCATCGCAGGCACGTCGAGCTCGACCATCTTGGCGTAGAACGGGTACCAGTGCCGGTCGGTGAGCGGGGGCGAGGTCCAGTGTCCCCCGGAAGGATCCGGGTTCAGGTTGCAGCCGATGAAGTCCAGCTCCCGGACGCAGCGCTCGAGCTCGGCGATCGAGTGCGCGATGGGCACTCCGGGGGACTGCGGCAGCTGGCATACACCGACGAAATTCTCCGGGTACAGGTCGACCACGCGCTTGATGAGGTCGTTGTTGGCGCGCGTCCAGGCGCTCGAGATGGCCTCGTCGCCGAGGTGATGCCCCATGGCCGAGGCGCGCGGCGAGAACACGGTGAGATCCGAGCCGCGCTGCTGCTGCAGCCGCAGCTGGTTCTTCTCGATGGTTTCCCGGATCTCGTCATCCGAGATGGCGCCGGGCCGGGCCGCGGGTGCACTCGGGTCCTTCAGGCCCGCGAGCTGCGCATCGCGGAATTTCTGATGAGCGGCCGGCGCCGTCGTGTAATGACCGTGGCAGTCGATGATCATCCGCGCCTCCTACGAATGCTGCTGCGCCGCGGCCGGTGTTCGCGCCAGCAGGTGGTCGAGCAGGTCCGTAAGTGCTTCGTGGCTCAGGGCTTCGGCGTGCGCGCCCGCCCATTGCTGGCGCTCGACGCAGCCGCGGCTCATCCAGGGTTCAAGGCCCGCCTCCGCCACCGTGCGCACCGCCTCGCGCATCTCCGCGGCACGCCGGCGCCCGTGCTGCAGCGAGCGCGCGATCATGTAGCGCGCAAGGCTGCGCCAGTCAGCCCCGGGGAAGAGGTCGTGGAGCGAGGCGAGCACCGCGTCCTCGACGCCATGACGGCGCGCCGTCAGCAGTGACTCGGCGAGCAGCGCCTCCATCCCCTTGACGATGACGCTGCGGCACATCTTGGCGGCGGACGCGGCCCCGAGCGTGGCGGAGTACACCGCGGCGCCGCTGAAACCGAGCGACTGCAGCAGCGGCAGGGCGTCGCGGGCGTGCGTGCCGCCCAGCCACACGGGCGAGGCGAGACGCTTCGGTGCGATCGGCGACATCACGGCCGCCTCGACGTAGCCGCCGCCACCGGACTCGATCGCGCGCGCGGCCTCCGCCCTGGTGCGTGGCGAGACCGAGTTCAGGTCCAGATAGAGCGTGCCGGGCGTGAGCGCCGCGGCGGCTTCGACCGCGGCCGCCTGACACTCGTCCGCGGTGACGGCGCAGATGACCAGGGAGCGGCCGCGCACCGCCCCGGCCATGGAGCTCGCCGCCTCGAGATAGGGGAGCTCTCTTGCGGCGCGCCAGGGCTCACTGCCCTCGACCGCAAACAGGCGGTCCCAGGCGCACAGGTCCACCTCCCCGGCCCGGTGCAGGTCGTGCGCCAGCACCTGGCCGACTTCGCCGAGTCCGATCAGCCCGACGCGGCGTGGGTCCGTCATCCATCGCTCCAGGCGGCTGCGGGGACGAACACCTCGCCGTGCATCAGCTTGCGGGCCGTGCGCAGCAGCGCGGAACGGTTCACCGTCACGCTGGTTCCCGCCACCGTCACATCCATCTCCACGGTAAAGAATCCGGTCGGATGCTCGATCTCCAGGCGTTGCGCGCCGGAGCGGGGCGTGAGGCCCGCGACCTGTGCGGCCACGGAACCCGGTGCGAGGCACGCGGTGGCGACGCTCACGGCACCCAGGACCCCGATGGCCTCGTGCACGCGATGCGGGATGAACGTGCGCGTGTGGATCGCGCCCCCGTGCCGCGCGGGGGACACGAGGCACATCTTCGGTACCGTCTTCCTGGCCACGTCGCCCAGATTCATCGGCGGCCCGAGCGCCAGCCGGATGCGCTCGATCCGGGCCTTGAGCGCGGCATCGGCCTCCAGCGCCTCGGGCGACTCGTCGCCGCGCTTGCCGAGGTCGGCAGCGCGCATCAGGACGACGGGCATGCCGTTGTCAATGCAGCTCACCTCGATGCCTTCGATGCGGTCGCTGTTGGCTCCGGTCGGAAACAGCTGGCCGCACGAGGAGCCGGCCACGTCCAGGAAGTCGATGGGAATCGCCGCCGCACTGCCCGGGACACCATCGATACGCGCGTCACCTTCGTATTCGACCGCGCCGTGCGGGGTCGGCACGTGCGCCACGGCGATGCTCCCGGTGTTGAGCATGTGGATGCGCACGGGCGTGGAGGCACCGCTGATGGGCACGAGGCCGTTCTCCACCGACCACGGGCCGACACCGGCGAGTATGTTGCCGCAGTTCTGCGAGTCGCTCACTTCCGCCTTATCGACCACGACCTGCAGAAACAGGTAATCCACGTCCGCATCGGCGCGTGTGGAGGGGCCGATGATCGCGACCTTGCTGGTCAGCGGATGCGCACCGCCCACGCCATCGATCTGGCGCGCATCCGGCGAGCCCATGGCGGCGAGCAGCACCTTGTCGCGCGCCGCCGCCGCTTGCGGCAGGTCCCGCGCGTGAAAATACAGCGCCTTGGACGTGCCGCCGCGCATGAGAGTGCCGCGAATGGCGCGCAGCATGGGGCCTCACTCCGCCAGCGACTGCGGCCGGTAGACGAGTCCGCGCTTGGCGAGCTTGTCGCGCATGTCGTAGATGTCGAGGCCCAGCTCGCCGCGCTGCAGACGCTCGCGCACCGTGGCCTCCTTGGCTTCGCGCGCCTCGCTCGCCTTGAGTACGCGCGCGGCCTCGAGGCGCTCGACGATGCACACGCCATCGTCGTCGGCGATCACCACGTCACCGGGATTGACGAGCCCGCCGGCGCATACGACCGGCACGTTCACCGAGCCCGGCGTTTCCTTGACGGTGCCCTGCGCGTGCACCGCCTTTGACCAGACCGGGAAGCCCATGCTGGTCAGCTCGCGCACGTCGCGAACGCCGGCGTCGATCACCAGCGCGCGTACGCCGCGCGCGGCCAGCGAGCAGGCCAGCAGCTCACCGAAATAGCCGGCGTCCGAATAGGAAGTCGGGGCGACCACCAGGACGTCGCCGGCCTGGCACTGCTCGACCGCCACGTGGATCATCCAGTTGTCCGCCGGAGCCACGCTGACCGTGACCGCGGCGCCGGCGATGCGTGCACCGGCGTAGATGGGGCGCAATGCCGGGCCCAGCAGACCGGTGCGGCCCTGCGCCTCGTGGACCGTGGCCACGCCGCAGCGCGCCAGCCCGTCCACCACCTCAGGATCGGCGCGGCGAATACTCGTGTACACGACATTCATGGCAGCTACCTGCAGCGGCTTCAGGCCGCCATTGTCCGGCCGCGGCCGCCCGGTGGGGTAATTGCAATTCAGGATGGGGTATAAGAAATTGTGTACATGAGCCCCCACGGCGGCCGAAGTCCCGGCGTCACGCCCAACCTGCGCCACCTCGTGCTGTTCGATCAGGTCGTGCGGCGCGGCAGCGTGAGCGCGGCAGCCCGTGCGAACAACCTGAGTCAGCCGGCGGTGACCCAGGCGGTCGCGCACATTGAGGCCGCCCTGGGTGCGCGCCTCATGCAGCGCAGTCATGCCGGGCTGACGCTCAGCGGGGCGGGGCACGCGGCCGCCGGGCGGGTCGACCGCGCCCTGCAGATGCTGCGCGAAGCGCTCCTGGCGGTGCGCGTGCGCTCGGCCCAGGTGGCCTCGGCAGACGCCCTGAGAGGCGTGACGTCCACGCAGCTGCAGGCACTCATCGCCGTAGTCGAGGAGGGTGCTTTTGCCAGTGCGGCGCGCCGCACCGGGCGCGCGCGCGCCGCGGTGCACCGTGCCGCGCGCCAGCTGGAGCGATCGCTCGGCACCGATTTGTTCGAGGTGACGAGCTTCGGGGTGCGCCCGACCCGGGAGGCCGACAAGCTCGCCCGGCGCACGCGTCTGGCGTTTGCGGAGATTGCCCAAGCCCAGGCCGAGGTTGCGGCGGCCCACGGCATCGGCAGCGGTGCCACGGTGATCGGGGCCATGCCCCTGGCGCGCAGCGTGCTGCTCGCCCGCGCGGTCCTCGAGTTCGCCGCCACACGACCCGAGCACGGGATCAGCATCCTCGACGGCCCGTACGAGAGCATGCTGGCCGCCCTGCGCCGCGGCAGCGCGGACGTGCTGGTCGGTGCCTTGCGGGATCCCGTCCCGTACGAGGACATCGTGCAGGAGCACCTGTTCGATGATCCGCTGGCGATCGTCGTGGGGGCACGGCACGCACTGGCCGGTCACGGTGCGCCCACCCTGGCGGCGCTCGCCCGCTACCCCTGGATCGCGCCGCGGCGCGACTCCCCGCTGCGCCGGCATTTCGATGCGCTGTTCGGGAAGCTGGACGTGCAGCGGAGGGTGACGCCGATCGAATGTAATTCCCTGGTGGCGGCGCGCTCGATGCTCGTGGCGAGTGAGCGTGTCATGCTCCTGTCCGAGCACCAGATCCTGCACGAGCGGGCGAGCGGGCAGCTCGTCGCCCTGCCGCACCCCTTCGGGGCCGTGACCCGCTCGATCGGCCTGACCGTGCGCCGCGACTGGCGACCGACCGAGGTGCAGGCGCAGCTCGTGGACGGATTACGGCGCCACGCGCGGGCGGTTTCCTCCGGGCAGCCGGGCCGCCAAGCGACCCCATGAGCCGCGGGCGAGCCGTGGCACGCGGGCTGAACTAAGCTCACCCACCATGCGCTCGACCCAGGTCGCGATTGTCGGTGCGGGGCCCTCGGGGCTCTTGCTCGCGCAACTGTTGAGTCGCAACGGCATCGACGCGGTCGTCCTGGAGCGGCGCTCCCGCGATTACGTGCAGGCCCGTATCCGCGCGGGGCTCCTGGAGTGGACCACCGTGGAACTGCTCCAGGAGGCCGGCGTCGCCGAGCGCGTGCTGCGCGACGGACTCGTGCATGACGGTTTTGACATCGCCTTCGCCAACGGCCGTCACCGGATCGACCTCAAGGGACTCACGGGCCGAAGTGTTCTGGTCTACGGGCAGACCGAACTTCAGAAGGACCTGGTGCAGGCGCGCGCGTGCGAACCAGGCTCCGTGCTGTGGGAGGCGACGGACGTGGTCCTGCACGACTGGGGTGCACCCCGCCCGCGGGTGAGCTACACCCATGCCGGCACGCGTCACGAGCTGCAGTGTGATTTCATCGCCGGCTGCGACGGCTACCACGGCATCAGCCGCGCGGCGGTACCGCCGGATCAGCGTCGACAGTTCGAGCGCGTGTACCCCTTCGGCTGGCTCGGGCTGCTCGCCGACGTGCCGCCGCTGCACGAGGAACTCGTGTATGCCCATCACGAGCGCGGCTTCGCACTGTGCAGCATGCGTTCACGCGGACGCAGCCGCTACTACGTGCAGTGCTCGCCCGAAGATGAGCCGCAGCACTGGTCCGACGAGCGATTCTGGGATGAATTGCGCGCGCGCCTGCCGGAGCGCTACGCCAGCCGCCTGGTGACGGGCCCGTCGCTGGAGAAGAGCATCGCCCCGCTGCGCAGCCTCGTCACCGAGCCGATGCAGTTCGGGCGGCTGTTCCTGGTGGGCGATGCGGCGCACATCGTGCCGCCCACGGGCGCGAAGGGCCTGAATCTCGCGGCGGCCGACGTGCGCGTTCTGGCGCGCGGCCTGGTCGAGTTCTATCGCAGTCGCAGCGCGACGCTGCTCGATGAGTACTCGAGTCGGGCGCTGCGGCGGGTGTGGCAGGCCACGCGCTTTTCCTGGTGGTTCACCACGCTGATGCACCGCTTCTCCGAGGATCCGTTCGCCCAGCGCCTGCAGACGGCGGAGCTGGAATACCTGGCCGGATCGGGCGCGGCATCGCGCACTGTGGCGGAGAACTATGTCGGGCTGAGCTTTGACTGATGCACCCGTGGCTGTGACCTTGCAGTAAGCCAAACCACGCGCGCATCGGGTCCCCCAGAGCGCGGCGGCGCTTGACCGGCAGCCGCGCCGATGGTATGCAACACTTACAAAAATGGCGGTCGAGCCGGATGCACAACGTCACCCTGTATCACTGGGAACCCAACGCCAACTCCGGCAAGCCCATGCTGGCGCTGATGGAAAAGGGCGTGGCGTTCGACAGCCATTACCTCGACCTGCTGAACTTCGATCAGCACAAGCCGGACTATCTGGCGATCAATCCGCAAGGAACGATTCCGGCGATGCGCCATGGTGAGCGCGTGCTCACGGAATCGACGGCGATCATGGAATACGTCGAGGAGACGTTTCCCGGCCCGCGGCTCATGCCCGAGGATGCGCGCGACCGCTGGCGCGTGCGCTGGTGGATGAAGTTCATGGACCAGTGGCTCGGCCCCAGTTTTTCCATGATCGGCTGGAGCGTGTTCGTGGGCCCGGCGGCGCGCGCCAAGGACCCCGAGGAGCTCAAGGCGGCCATCGAGCGCATCCCGCTGCCGGAACGCCGCGTCGCGTGGCGCAAGGCGATCTACGCGCAGTTCAGTGCCGCGGAGATGCACGAGTCCCAGCGCCGCGTGGCGCTCGGTATCCGCCTGCTCGAGCAGGAACTCGCGCAGCGGCCGTGGCTGGCCAGCAGCCAGTACAGTCTGGCCGACATCAACGGCTTCAATCTCGCGTTTGCGCTGCCGCTGTCGCAGCCGACGCTATCCAACGATGAGCTCACGCCCAACATCATGCGCTGGCTGCGCGCCATCTATGCGCGTCCGGCTACCAAGGCCTGCTGGGCCATGGGAAGAACCAGCCTCGCCAAGCGCGTCACGATCCTCGAGCAGCCGCACATCGGCACAGGTCAGCTGGCATGAGCATGACCTTGTATCACGGGGAGCCGAACGGCCCGTCCCTGACGGTGCTGGCGGCTCTGTTCGCCAAGCAGGTGCCGGCGCAGCTGGTGTACATCGATCTGGCCGGCGGCGCGCGCCACGGCCTCGCCTGTGCGCAGGAGCCGCTGGTGGCGATGAGCATCGAGGGCGAAGGTCCGGTGCTCGTGGTCGACGGCGAGCCGATGACCGATTCGGTGTTCATTGCCTGCTACCTGGATGATGTCGGGCAGGGGCCGCCGCTGCGTCCCGCCGACCCGTACGGGCGCTGGCAGATGATGACCTGGTGCCGGCAGATGATCGAGCGGACCGCGCCGGCCGCAGCTTACCTGGGCTGTCGGGCGCATCCGCCCGAGCCAGAGGCCGCCGCAGTGCAGGCCATCGCCAGCGCGGATCTGCGCGCGCGCTGGGAACACATCGTCGCCGGTGAGTTTTCCGAGGAGCAGCTGGCCGACAGCCGCACCAAGATTCATCAGGCCGTGGACCGGATCGAGGCGCGTCTGGATGGCCGGCAGTGGCTGATGGGCGACTTCTCGATTGCCGACCTCGAGAGCTTCGCGTGGCTCGCCGGTATGCCGGCGCTGCTGCCGGCGGCGTTTGCCGGCCGGCCGCGCACCAGCGCCTGGCTGGAGCGCGTGAAGTTGCAGCCCGCGGTCGCCCGGGCGCTGTCGCTGGCGCGCACTGCCGAGCCGGCAGCCAGCTGGAGCGTCGGTCCGGAGATCAACCGCTGGGGCTGAACGCGTCGTCCCGGAAGTCACACGGATTCGAGACGCGCCAAAGAAGACATCCTGGGTAGGAAACCATGTCCATGAAACTCTATACGGCAGCGACCCCGAACGGCTGGAAGGTCTCGATTGCGCTCGAGGAAATGGGCCTGCCGTACGAGGTCCGGGTCATCGACTTTGGCACCCTGGAACAGAAAGCGGACTGGTACGTCAAGCTCAATCCCAACGGCCGCATCCCGACTCTGGACGACGATGGCTTCGTGATGTTCGAGTCGGGCGCCATCCTGATCTACCTGGCGGAGAAGACCGGAAAGTTCCTGCCCCGCGACGTGCAGGGCCGCAGCCGCGTCATCCAGTGGCTGATGTTCCAGATGTCCGGGATCGGTCCGATGATGGGGCAGGCGAACGTGTTCTTCCGCTATTTCCCCGAGAAGATCCAGCCCGTGATCGAGCGCTATCAGCGCGAGGTCACGCGCCTGTTCGGGATACTCGACCTGCAGCTGGCGAGCCACGAATACGTCGCCGGGGAGTACTCAATCGCGGACATCGCGCTGTGGCCGTGGGTGTCCGGCTACGAATGGTCCGGTGTCAGCGTGGCCGAGTTTCCGAGCCTGCAGCGCTGGCTCGCGCTCGTCGGCGCGCGCCCGGCGGTGCAGGCCGGTCGCGACGTGCCGATCAAGCGCGATCGGGCGGCGGAGATCGAGCAGGCCACCAAGGCCGGCCCCAAGATGCTCGCCTGAGGTGAAGCAGCGCCGTACGTGGCAAGGCAGGTGCCGGGCGGGCAGGGCGTCGTGCGCGGGCCCTGCCGCGCCCGCGAGTTACGCATGAAGCGCGCCGGGGTATCCTCGGGCCCGGGCCCGAAACCACTTCAGAGTGCCGCATGATTGAGCTGTCCAAGGTTCGCGCGATCGACATGCACGTGCATGCCGAGGTCTCCTGCCACGACCCGGAAGACCCGGTCATGGGCCGCTTCTTCGATGCGGCGTCCGCGTACTTCAAGGCGCCGCGCGAGCGGCCCAAGATTCCCGAGATCATCCGCCTGTATCGCGAGCAGCAGATTGCGTTCTGCCTGTTCACCGTCGACTGTGAAAGCAGCCTGGGCGCCAAGCGCGTCAGCAACTACGAGATCGCCGAGTACGCGGCCAAGAACAGCGACATCGTGATCCCGTTCGCCTCGATCGATCCGCGCAAGGGCCGGATGGGTGCCCGCGAAGCGCGCGACCTCATCGAGAAGCACGGCGTACGGGGATTCAAGTTCCACGGCATCATGCAGAACATCCACCCCGCGGATCCGGTGGGCTACCCGCTCTACGAGGTGATCGCCGGCCACAAGCTGCCGGCGATCTTCCACACCGGGCACTCGGGCATGGGCACGGGGCTGCCCGGCGGCGGCGGCGTGCGCCTGAAGTGGGGCCAGCCGATGCTGATTGACGACGTCGCCGCCGATTTTCCCGACATGAAGATCGTGCTCGCGCACCCGAGCTGGCCATGGGTGGATGAGAGCCTGTCGATGGCGTTGCACAAGGACAACGTTTACATCGACCTGTCCGGCTGGAGCCCGAAGTATTTCCAGCCGCAGATCATCCAGTACGCCAACGGCCCGCTGAAGAAGAAGATGATGTTCGGCTCGGACTTTCCGCTGATTCGACCCGAGAAGTGGCTGGAGGCGGCGCAGCAGGTCGGCTTCAAGGCCGAGGTGCTGCCGGGCATCATGAAGGACAACGCGGCGCGACTCCTGGGTCTGTCGTGAGCGAGCTCGCCGACCGCCACGTGCTGGTGACCGGTGCCTCGAGCGGCATCGGGCTGGCGACGGCGCGGATGCTGGCCCGCCAGGGGGCGCGCGTGTCCCTGATCGCACGCAGCGCGGCGAAGCTGGCCGAGGCCGCTGCGGCGATCACCCGCGAGGGTGGCACCGCGGCCTATGGCGTCGCCGACGTCGCCGACCGCAGCGCCCTCATGGGGGCGATCGAGCAGGCGGAGCGCGCCTTCGGACCCGCCGCCGGCCTGTTCGCCAATGCCGGCACCGGCGGGCGCTTCGCGCCGCTGTGCGACTACGACGATGCGCTCTTCGACACCGTGCTGCGCACCAACCTGACCAGCATCTTCTGGGCGATCAAGCGCGTGCTGCCGGCGATGCTCGAGCGCCGCAGCGGCAGCATCGTGGTGACGGGCAGCCTCGCCAGCGAACGCGGCATGCCCCACAACGTCGCCTACGTTGCCTCGAAGCATGCCGTGCTGGGGCTGGCGCGGGCGGCGGCGGCCGAGGCCGCGCCGCACAACGTACGCGTCAACTGCGTGATCCCGGGTCTCATCGAGACGCCGATGCTCATGCAGCTCGATCCGAGCGCACCAGCGCAGGTGATCCGCGACCGACTCGGTGCGGCCGTGCCGCTGGGACACATCGGCACGGCGGACGAGCTGGCGCAACTGGTCTGCTTTCTACTGTCCGATCGCGCCAGCCACATCACCGCGCAGTCGATCGCGGTCGACGGCGGCATCCTTGGCACTCTCATACCACGGCAGGGCTGACATGACTCTCAAGTACTACCACGCGGAACCGGCGGCGAACTCGCTGAAGTCCATGATTCCGCTGATCGAGAAGGGCCTGGCGTTTCAGAGCGTCTACGTCGACCTGCACAAGTTCGAGCAGCACGCCGACTGGTTCGTGGCGATCAATCCGGAAGGGCAGGTGCCGGTGCTCGACCACGACGGCGTCATCATCACGCACACGAGCGTCATCAACGAGTACCTGGAGGACGTCTTTCCCGACGTTCCCCTGCGGCCGCGCAACCCGGTGGGCGCGGCGCGCATGCGCTACTGGAACAAGTTCTGCGACGAGCAGGTGATGAACTATGTCTCGATGCACGGCTGGCATCGCATGGTCGGCATCATCGCGCGCAAGGTCGACGCCGGCGAGTTCGAGCGGCTGATGGAGCACATTCCCTTGCCCGACCAGCGCACGAAGTGGCGCACGGCGCGCTCGGGCTTCAGCGAGACCGACCTCGCCCACGCGACCGAGAAGATCCTCTACGCGGTCGACAAGGTGGAAAAGCAGCTCGCGCAGAGCGCCTGGATCGCAGGCGATGACTACACGCTCGCGGACATCAATTTCTATTCCTATTGCGGCATGTCGGTGGAACGTATGTTTCCGGAGATGAACATCGGCACGCGCTGCCCGCGCCTGGTCGCGTGGCGGGAGAGGATGACGGCGCGCCCGGCAGTGGCGCGCGCGCTCGCCGGCGAAGATCGCACCGCCCCGGGCCTGCGTACCTGGACGGGGCACGCGCGATGAGCGCGGGGCCGAAGATGCGCGCCTGGCAGCTGCCCGCGGGGTGCACCTCCGTCGCGCAGCTCGAGCTGGTGGAACTGCCGCGGCCGGATCCGGCGCCGGGGGAGGTGCTGGTGCGCGTGTGCGCCAATTCCCTCAACTACCGTGATCAGGCCATCGCCGTGGGCCACTATTTCGGCGGCGCCATCAAGGTGGCCGGCATTCCGCTCTCCGATGGGGCCGGGGTCGTCGAGGCCGTCGGCGCCGGCGTCAAGGCCTTCGTGGCCGGCGATCGGGTGGCCGGCACCTTCTTCCAGGGGTGGCTTGCGGGGCCGCCGACGCCGGCGATGGGCGAGGCGCTCGGCTGCCCGCCCGCCAGGGGCATGCTGGCCGATTACGTGGCGCTCCCCGAAAAGGGGGTCGTGAAACTGGCCAGCGCGCTGAGCTATGAGGAGGCGGCGACGCTGCCCTGCGCCGGCGTGACGGCGTGGAATGCGCTGATGACGGGCCTGCGCCCGCTCGAGCGCGGCCACAACGTGCTGCTGATCGGCACCGGGGGTGTGTCGCTGCTCGCGCTGCGGATCGCGAAGGCGGCGGGTGCCCGGGTGATCGCGACCTCCTCGAGCGACGCCAAGCTGGCACGCGCGCGCAAGCTCGGCGCGGACGCCACGCTCAACTACAAATCCGAGCCCCAGTGGGGCGCCAAGGCGGCCGAACTCGCCGGCGGTACGATCCACCACGTCGTCGAGGTGGGCGGCCTCGGTACCCTCGCGCAATCGATCCAGGCGGTCGGCTTCGGCGGGGAAATCGCACTCATCGGCGTGCTGTCGATGCAGGGCGATGCCAACCCGATGCCGCTCATGGTCAAGGGCGCGAGTCTGCGGGGGATATTCGTCGGCTCCGTCGCCATGGCGCGGGACCTGAACGCCTTCATCGACGCGCATCAGCTGAAGCCCGTCGTCGACCGGGTATTCGATTTCGCCGACGCGAAGGCCGCCTATGCCTATCAGTCCTCGGGCGAGCTGTTCGGGAAAGTGGTGATCGCCAACCCGGCGTGAGGGAAAGCGCGCGCCGCCGGTAAGGCTCGCCGCAACCCGCGCAAGAGCTGCCCCCCTGCAGAGGGCGCCGGGCGATTCGTTTGTGTTACTTACAAAATGCGATATCATCGAAAATCCAGCAACGGGGGATGAGTCATGGCCGCGCGCAATCTGGAAGAAGTTCTGGCGGCAGCCGGAAATACCGTGAAGATGCTGCGCAATTCGCAGCTCGGCGCCTACGTCTACCCGGTGGTCGCGTCGGAATTCAGTAACTGGCGCAGCGAGCAGTGGGCGTGGCAGCACAGCGCCGTGCTCTTTGACCAGACCCATCACATGGTGAATCTGTACCTGCGTGGCAAGGACGCGGTCCGGCTGCTGAGCGATACCGCGATCAACTCGATGCAGGGCTTTGCGCCCAACAAGGCCAAGCAGTACGTCCCGACCACCCCCTACGGCCACGTGATCGGCGACGGCATCATCTTCTATCTGGCGCCCGAGGAGCTGGTGTACGTGGGCCGCGCGCCGGCCGCGAACTGGCTGCGCTTTCACGCGGCGAGCGGTGGTTACGACGTCAAGGTTGAGTTCGATGACCGCTCACCCATGCGCCCCATGGGCAAGCCCGTGGTGCGCTCGGTGTGGCGCTTCCAGATTCAGGGGCCGAAGGCCTGGCCGGTCATCGAGAAGCTCCATGGCGGCCCGCTCGAGCAGCTGAAGTTCTTCAACATGTCCACCATGCGCATCGCCGGTAAGACGGTGCGCACGCTGCGGCACGGGATGTCGGGCGCGCCAGGACTTGAGATCTGGGGTCCTTATGCCGAGCAGGAAGAGATCCGCGCCGCCATTCTCGAGGCCGGCAAGGAGTTTGGCATGGTGCCCTGCGGGAGCCGCGCTTACCCCTCGAACACTCTGGAGTCGGGGTGGATCCCCTCGCCGCTGCCGGCGATCTACACCGGCGAGAAGCTCAAGCCCTATCGCCAGTGGCTCGGCCCCGACAGCTACGAGGCCACCGGCTCCATCGGCGGCAGTTTCGTGTCCGAGAACATCGAGGACTACTACCTCAATCCCTGGGAGATGGGCTACGGCCCGTTCGTGCGGTTCGATCACGCGTTCCAGGGCCGCGAAGTCCTCGAGCGGCTCAAGCCCGAAGCGCAGCGCAAGAAGGTGACGCTCGCCTGGAATCCGCAGGACATGGCGAAGATCATGGCTTCGCTGTTCAATCCGGACGGTGAGCAGTACAAGTTCTTCGATGTGCCGCTCGCCAACTACGCCTCGTCCAACTACGACCGCGTGATCGATGCCGACGGCAAGACCGTCGGCCTGTCGATGTTCAGCGGCTACAGCTACAACGAGAAGCAGGCCCTGAGCCTCGGCACCATACGCCCGGACATTCCGGTCGGCACCGAGCTGAAGGTCGTATGGGGCGAGGAGAACGGCGGCACGCGCAAGACCACGGTCGAGCCGCACAAGCAGCTCGAAGTGCGCGTGGTGGTGAGCCCGGTGCCCTACAGCCGCGTGGTGCGCGAGACTTACAAGGAAGGCTGGCGCACGCAGGGCAGCGCCTGAAGGGCGCCCCGCGCGTTTCAGGCGCCGAAGAAATTCAGTTCGAGCAGCACCTGGTTCGGGTCGAGGACAAAGATCTGCTTGAGGCCCACGGCGGCAACCTCGTTGAGGCGGTGCTCGAGGCCGCGACGCGCGAGTCGCGCGCGAATCTCCTCGTAGCCTGAGCAGCGCAGCGCCACGTGGTGCAGGGCGCCGGTCGGGCCCGGGCAGATCTCGCGCTCGTATTGCCGCGGGCACTCGAGGCTGTTGATGTGCAGGATGGCGCGGCCGGCGTCATCGTACATCCAGCGCGCGTTCTCGTGCGTGAGCGGCGGCGGCCCATCGCGCGGCTCCAGGGCCAGCAGCTGCGCATAAAAGCGCGCGCTCCCCTCCACATCGGCGGTGATGATGTTCACATGGTCGAGCGCCTCGACGCGCACGCTCATGAGGACTTCAGGCCCCGGCGCTGCTTGCGGTAGCTGGCGCGGCGGGTAATTTCGAAATCGGTCCGCTGCTGGTAGCCGGGATCGACCGGGTAGTCGCGGAAATCCTCCAGAATCTCGGTGAACACTTCGCCCAGCTCGCCCCTGAACTCGGGGTGCGAGAAGATGTGGAAGCGATCCTCGCGCATGGCATCGAGGACGCGTGCGGCGATCACGTCCGGCTCCATGCCGAACTCATGCACTGCCGCCAGGCGCTTCACGGCCTCCGTGTCCACGGGCCTCGCACCCGCCTTGAGGCCCGCCGGCCGCACCTCGTCGCTCGCGTAGATATAGGACTTCACCAGCCCGGGGCACAGCACCGACACACCGATGCCGTGCGGCGCCAGGCTCGCGCGCAGCGATTCGGACATGCCGCGCACGGCGAACTTGGTGGTGTTGTAGATACCGCACGCGCCCGCGGCGAGGAAGCCGGCCATCGAGGCCGTATTGACCACGTAGCCGTGCTCCTTCGCCCGGATCATGCGCGGCACGAAGGTCATGACGCCGTTGATCGGGCCCTGCAGGTTGACCCCCATGATCCAGTCCCAGTCATCGAAGCTCGATTCCTCGATGGTCTGGAAGAGGTTGACGCCGGCGTTGTTGAACAGCAGGCTGACGACGCCGAACTTCGCCTCCACCCGATCGGCGGCGCGTGCCAGGTCCTCTCGCGAGGACACGTCCACCGGCACGCCCATCGCCCGGGGATTGTCGAGCGCCTCGAGTGCCGCGTCGATGGAGGCGGCGCGGATGTCGGCGATGGCGACGTTGCAACCCTGCGCGAGCAGCGCGCGCACCAGCCCGATGCCGACGCCGTGCGCGCCGCCGGTCACGAACGCCGTGCGGCCTGCGAAGTCTTTCATCTCTTGCCTCTTTGGTGGCGCGCCGTCTCGGCGGCGTGAATCGGATTGCGGAACAGTACGCTGAAGGTGCGCTTGTACTCCTCGTTCTCGGGCACCTCGGGCACGGCCGCGCACATCGCCTGCGCACGCTCCTCGAGTCCCTGGCGGAATTCGCTGTGGGTCAGGATGTACAGCTCGTCATTGAGGATGCCCTGCAGCACGCGCTGGCCGATGGCCTCCTTGGTGCTGAACAGGTGAAAGAAGCTGCCGAGCTGCTGGCGGCGCTTGTCGGCCTCGGCATAGCCGGTGGCGGCGAGTGTGCGCGGGGCGGGTCTTGCCGGATTCGGCGATGTTCGATTGCACCGCCCCTGGGCAGAAGGCTGAACAGATGATGCCGTGCGGCTCGAGTTCGGCACGCATGCATTCGATCATGTGCACCACGGCGCCCTTGGAAGTGCCGTAGAGCGTGGCACCCGGATGCGGCACGAGCCCGGACATGGAGGCGGTATTGACGATATGGCCGCCCTCGCCATGGCGCCTGATGCGCGGCAGGAAGGTGACGATGCCGTTGACGGTGCCGCCCAGATTCACCCCCAGCACCCAGTCCCAGTCGGCGAAGGTCGCGAGCTCGGTCGGGCCGACGACCGCGACGCCGGCGTTGTTGCAGAGGAGGTGGACCTTGCCAAAGCGCGCCTCGGCAGCATCCGCCGCGCGAGCGTAGGCGGCGCGGTCGGTGACGTCGAGCTTCAGTGGCAACACGCGCTCAGGCGCGTCGAGCTCGGTCGTTGCCTGCGCGAGATGGTCGTCGCGGATGTCCGCGATGACGACGTTCATTCCGGCCCCGAGCAGGGCCTTGGCGATGCCAAGGCCGATGCCGCTGGCCCCGCCGGTCACGAAAGCGGTTTTGCCGGGCAGATCCTGCATTGCGCGTTCCCCCTCGCCTGGACGGCCCTGCGCCAGGGCACCCTGGAGCGCTGGACAAACCGCCGCAAGTCATATTGTATCTAACACATACAGTCCGGCGCTGGCAAAATGCCTGCCGACAAGAGGGGGTTTATGGTCGCGGAAGTATCCGGGGCGCCGATGACTCAGGCGCCGGACGTGGGAGCGCAGGCGCAGCCGTGGCCAGCGCGCACGGCGGCCTACTACGGCCTCTTCGTGATCATTCTCGCGACGGCGCTGAATTTCACGGACGCGCAGATCTTCAACATGCTGGCCCAGTCCATCAAGGCCGATTTTCACCTCACGGACGAGCAGCTGGGTTTCCTGCTGGGGCCCGCCAACATCATCTTCTACGTGCTGGTCGGGATCCCCCTGGCGCGCCTGGTGGACTTGTACCCGCGCAAGTACGTGCTCGCCGGGGGCATCACCTTGATCGGCGGCATCACCGCCCTGGGTGGACTCGCGCAGAACTTCGTGCAGCTGTTCATGAGCCGCATGCTGGTCGGCGCGGGCGGCTCGGCCCACGCCCCGGGATCGTACTCGATGTTGTCGGACTACTTCCCGCCGGTGCGGCTGCCGCGGGCCATCGGCTTCCTGCAGCTCGGCTTCATCGGCGGCAACGCGCTCGGTATCTACCTCGGCGGGTTCTTGCTCACCCTCGTGGCGACGTGGCCGGTCACTCACTGGATGGGCCTGACGATCCACGGCTGGCAGTGGGTGCTCATGATGGTCGGCGCCCCGGGCTTTGTGATCGCGGGCCTGCTGCTGCTGGCGAAGGAGCCACCGCGGCGCGGGGTGATGGCGCTGCCGCAGGCCGTGCCGATGAGCGCCGTGTTGCAGGAGATCTGGACGCGCAGGGCGGTCTACCTGCCGCTCTTCATCGGCCTCGCCTTCAGCGCCACGGAGTTCCTGGGCCTCGGGGTCTGGCGCCCGGCGTTCCTGACCCGCACCTACGGCTGGTCGCATGAGCGTATCGGCCATTGGTTAGGGACCGTGACTTTGGTGTCTTACCTGCTGGGAGCCTTTCTCGGCACCGTATTCACCGAATGGATGGCCAAGCGCTACAAGGACTCCCACGTGCGCGCCGCGACGATCCTCTTCGCGCTCGCCGCGCCGTTCGAGATCGCCGCCCCACTCATGCCCTCGGGGGAGCTGGCGCTGCTGTGCATCGGCGGGGGCGGGGTATGCGCGCTGGCCTCGTCCGTGCCGCAGAACTCCGCGATCCAGCTCATCACGCCGAACGAGATGCGCGGCCGGGTGACCGCCATCTACCTCTTCATGTTCATCTTCTTCGGAGCATTCGGGGGGCAGCTGATCGGGAGCGTCACGCAGCGTGTCTTCGGCCACGATGCCGACCTGTGGAAGAGCATCGCGCTGACGGCCTCGATCCTGCTGCCGCTCGCTGCGTTCATCATCTCGCGCGGCATCCGGCCCTACGGCCGCGAGGTGGAGCGGATCGCGCAGCTCCAGGCGGCCCGAGTCTCGTGAGCTACCCCGAACTGCACATGATCATCGACGGGGAGAGGATCCCCGTCGGTCAGCGGCGCACGCACACGGTCGTGAACCCGGCGACCGGGGCGGCGCTCGGCCAACTGCCGCTCGCGGACGCGGCGGATCTGGACCGCGCGCTCGCGGCCGCGCAGCGGGGCTTTCGCCTCTGGCGCGATGCCGCCCCGCAGCAGCGCGCTGCGGTGCTGGCGGGCGCGGCGCGCCTGCTGCGGGAGCGACAGGAAGAGATCGCGCGCACCGCGACGCTGGAGCAGGGCAAGACCCTCACCGAGACGCGCCTCGAAGTGCTGATGAACGTCGGCCTGTTCGAGTTCTATGCGGGCGAATGTCAACGGGTCTACGGGCGACAGCTGGTGCGCCCGGCCGGCATGCGCTCGACCGTGGTCCACGAACCGGTCGGGCCGGTGGCGGCCTTTGCGCCCTGGAATTTCCCCATCGGCAACCCCGGCCGCAAGCTCGGCGCACCCATTGCCGCGGGCTGCTCGGTGATTCTCAAGGCGGCCGAGGAGGCCCCGGCCTCGGCGCTGGCGGTGCTGCAGTGTCTTTTGGATGCGGGACTCCCCAAGGAGGTCGGTCAGGCCGTGTTCGGCGTGCCGGACGAGGTCTCGCGTCACCTGCTGTCCTCGCCCATCATCCGCAAGCTCAGCTTCACCGGCTCGACCGTAGTCGGTAAGCACCTCATGAAGCTCGCCGCGGAGGACTGCAAGCGCACGACCATGGAACTCGGCGGACACGGCGCGGTGCTGGTGTTCGAGGACGTGGACGTGGAGCAGGTGCTGAACACGATGGTCGCTTCAAAGTTCCGCAACGCAGGCCAGGTGTGCATCTCCCCGACGCGCTTCATCGTGCACGAGGCCGTGTATGAGCGTTTCCTCGCGGGGTTCACGCAGCGGGCCGGCCAGTGGCGCGTGGGTAACGGACTGGAGGAGGGCGTGCAGATGGGCCCGATGGCCAACCCGCGCCGCCCCGAGGCGATGGAGCGCCTGATCGGGGGCGCCGTGAGTGCCGGCGCGCGGCTGCACACCGGCGGCCGGCGCATCGGCACGCAGGGCTACTACTACGCACCGACCGTGCTGTCCGAGGTCCCGCCCAGCAGCCCCATCATGAACGAGGAACCCTTCGGCCCGGTCGCGCTCATCAATCCCTTCCGCACCGAGGAGGCGATGATCGCGGAGGCCAACCGCCTGCCTTACGGTCTGGCCTCCTACAGCTGGACGAATGATGCCGCACGGCAGAAGCGCCTGGCCCGCGAGGTGGAAGCGGGCATGTTCTGCATCAACACCACCGTGCTCGGCGGTCCCGACGCGCCGTTCGGCGGCGTCAAATGGTCCGGCCACGGCTCCGAGAACGGGCCGGAAGGCGTGATGGCGTGCCTGGTCGTCAAGGCGGTCCACGAAGGGTGAAACATGAGCCATGCACTTAAGACCGGCGGCGACCGCGGCTACCTGCGCATCGCCACCGAAGAGGCCTTCGCCACGCGCGAGCAGATCGACTGCTACCTGCGCATGGTGAAGGACGGCAGCGCGGATCAGGGCATGGTGTCGCTGTGGGGGTTCTACGCGCGCAGCCCGTCCGAGCGCGCCACGCTCATCATCGAGCGACTGCTCGACCTCGGCGAGCAGCGCATCCGTCACATGGACGAAACCGGGATCGACCGGGCGATCCTGGCGCTCACCGCGCCCGGTGCACAGGCGCTGTGGGATGTGGCGGAGGCCAAGGGCCTCGCCCAGCGCGCCAACGACTACCTCGCCGAGCACGTCGCAGCGCGGCCGGACCGCTACGTCGGCATGACCACCGTTGCCCCTCAGGACCCCGACTGGTCGGCGGCCGAGATCGTGCGCGGCGCGCGTCAGCTTGGCTTCAAGGGCGTGCAGATCAACAGCCACACCCACGGGGAGTACCTCGATCATCCGCGGTTCGATCCGATCTTTCGCGCGCTCGCCGACACCGGTCAGCCTCTGTACATCCACCCGCAGACTCCGCCGGACGCGATGATCGGACCGATGCTCGAGGCGGGGCTCGACGGCGCCATCTTCGGCTTTGGCGTCGAGGTGGGGATGCACCTGCTGCGGCTGATCACGAGCGGCATCTTCGATCGCTACCCGCAGCTGCAGATCATGGTGGGTCATATGGGCGAGGCGCTGCCCTTCTGGCTCTACCGACTCGATTACATGCACCAGGCGAGCGTGCGCGCCAAGCGCTACGCGCGCATGCAGCCGCTGCAGAAGACCATCCCGGAGTACCTGCGCAGCAACGTGCTGATCACCACCAGCGGGGTGGCGTGGGCGCCGGCGATCCTGTTCACGCAGCAGGTCGTGGGCGAGGACCGCGTCATGTATGCGATGGATTACCCGTACCAGTTCCACGCCGACGAGGTGCGCACGCACGACAACCTCGACATCCCGCTCGCGACCAAGAAGAAACTGATGCAGAGCAACGCTGAGCGCTGGTTCAGGCTGTGAGCCGCACGCCCCTGGCGCACACGGCGGGCTATGCGCTCGCGCTGGTGGCGCTCGCCAACGCCATCAGCCTGCTCGACCGCAACATCCTTGCCATCCTGGCGCCGCGGATCAAGCACGATCTCAACATCGGCGATGCCGAGATGGGCCTGCTGTACGGCACGGTGTTCGCGTTCTTCTACGCCCTGTTTTCACTGCCGCTCGGACGACTGGCCGACGGCTGGGTGCGCACCCGGCTGCTCGCGATCACGCTGGCCTTCTGGTCGCTGGCGACGGGACTCGCGGCCGCCGCGCAGGGTTTTGCGCTGCTCGCCCTGTCGCGACTCGGGGTCGGCATCGGCGAGGGCGCGGCGCAGCCGGCGGGTTTCTCGCTGGTATTCGACCGCTATGCGAAGCCGCGCCGCGGTTTCGCCACGGCGGTGATCGCGGCCGCCATCGCGCTCGGCCTCGGCGGTTCCTCGGTGCTCGGCGGCGTGGCCGCGGACTGGTGGGACCACCGGCACGCCGGCGGCGTGGCCCCGCTGGGTCTGAAGGGCTGGCAGTTTGCCTTTCTCATGGCGGCGCTTCCCGGCTTCATCCTCGCGGCCCTCATGTGGCGCCTGCCCGAGCCGCAGCGCGGGCGCCTCGACGGCATCGAGTCACCCCCCGATCCGCAGCCGGTGCGCGCCAGTCTGGCGCTGCTCGCCACGGTGACCCCCGGGGTCAACTGGCTGGCGATGGCCGGACGCCGCGCCGGCGCGCGCTACTGGGGCATCAACCTCGTGGCGACGGTCCTGGTCATCGCGGGCGCCGCGCTGCTGACCCCGCTCACGTCAGCCCTCTCGCCCCGCCCTCCGCTGCACTTCGGTACGCTCGCGGTGAATCCGCATGCGCTGCAGTGGGGCGTGATCGCCTTCGGTGCACTCGTGGTGGTCAACCTGCTGCAGCGGCTGCGGCTTGCGGACCGGCCCACGTTCGAGGTCATCACCGGCTCGCCGGCGCTGCTGTTGTGCATCGGGGTCGGTGCCCTGCAGATGATGATCAATTACGGCACCATGGGCTTCACGCCTTCGTTCCTGATGAAGCACTACGGGCTGTCGCCGGCGACCACGGGCCTGCAGTTCGGTCTGCTGGCCGGCGCGCTCGGCATCGTCGGCCCGCTGATCGCCGGGCCGCTTTCGGATCGGATCAACGTGCGCTTCCCGGGCGCAGGTCGCGCCTGGGTCACGCTCGTCGCGCTGGGGGTCTCGCCGCTGCTCGCGCTCTGGGTTTACCACGCCCCGAATCCTGCCAGCTTCTATGCGCGCTTCGTGCTCTACAGCCTGGTGCTGACGGCGTGGTACCCGCCGCTCTACGCCATCATGTTCGAACAGGTGCTGCCGCGCATGCGCGGGATCACCTCGAGCCTCTACATCGTCGTGACGACGCTCTTTGGCATCGGGATCGGCCCCTTCCTGGTGGGCATGATCTCCGATGCCAATGGCGGCAATCTCGCCAGCGCGATCCTCGCCATCAACTGGGTGGCGCCGGCGATCGTCGCCATGCTCATCGCACTGGTGCTGTGCGTGCGCCGCGATGAGGAGCAGCTCATCGCACGGGCACGGCGCGGCGGGGAGATCCTTGCCGGGGCACGCGTCACGCCCGCCGCGTAACCCGCAGCCCCGGGCGGGCGCTGCGACGGCCCGCTACGCGGCCAGGCCGATATCGGCGGCTTCCGCCCAGTTACCGTGCAGGCCGAAGCGCATCCGGATCGGAATCTGGATCGTCGCGATCGGTCCCTTGGCAATCTCCAGCGCATCGAACAGCAGCAACTCGCTGC
This sequence comes from uncultured Pseudomonadota bacterium, assembly GCA_963727305.1. Classification (GTDB taxonomy): domain Bacteria; phylum Pseudomonadota; class Gammaproteobacteria; order Steroidobacterales; family Steroidobacteraceae; genus 13-2-20CM-66-19. Next base: position 40,993 of record CAVSFM010000006.1, on the reverse strand, counting down.
GCTGCTCATCCAGGCGGTTACAGATCTGCACGATCCAGCCGTCGCCCTCGGGCGCCGCCTTGTGGCGCGGGATGAAACACGCCTCCTGCAGGCTCGAGACCGGCCCGCACCACCAGTGCTGCTCGTTCCCGGTCGCCAGGTCCTTGTGGAACAGGCAGTTCATCAGCAGGCCGCCGGCGCTGCCGCCGCGCAGCTCCACCGGGCGGCGCAGGTCCATCTCCAGCAGCCAGCCGTGCCGGTACGGCACGCCGGCGAAGCGATCGTCGATGCGCGGAAATTCGGCCGCGGTGCCGGTCAGGCGCTCGATCTGGGTCAGCGCCGGCGAACTCGAGCTCATGTCCACCGTCCAGCGCGTCAGGTAGCTCATGGCCTCCGCGCCGTTGAAGGGCGCGCCGTGCACGTCCGGGAAGAACGGAAACATGTTGTTCTTCGCTTCGGGGGTGTCGAAGTGAATTTTCGTGCCGTCCTGAAAGGCATTCAGCACGTGGCTCGCGAAGCAGTTGCCGCGCTTGAACCAGCGAATGTCCTGCGCCGTGGCGTCGGCGCGGCGTGGCAACACGCCCAGGTACACCGGCAGGGTGGTGTCGAAACCGAAGTGCGGCAGGCCCTTGCGCAGGCGTTCCCAGCTGCCGATGGACGGCACGATGTGAAACAGCGCGTAGTCCTCGGTAATCGCAAAGTCGTGCATCATGCAGTAGTAGGGCGCCTTGAACCACAGCTCGCGCACCAGCGCGCCGGCCGGCGTGATTTCATAAAAAGTGCAGTCGTCGCTGCACAGACCGGAGGCGGCATAGCCGAAGGCGATCATGTTGCCCGTCTTCGGGTCGACCTTCGGGTGGGCCGTGAAGGTCTGGCCGGTCATCTTGCCGTTGAAGGTGGTATAGCCCTGCGTCTGCAGCGTCACCGCATCCATGAGCAGCGCCGGAGAGTCCTCCTTGAGCGCGTACAGCTTGCCGCCATAGATCCAGGCGTTGGTGTTGGCCGTACCGCGGATCCTGCCCTTGACCGCCTCGTCATCCGTCAGCGGGTTGCGGTAGGCGCCGAACAGCGCCCGGCCGGCGGCGCGTTCCAGCAGCCACTTGTCGGTGCGGGCCCAGCGCTGGCGGAAATCGCACTGGCCGTGGTGGATATGGAAGCGGCTGATCATGCCATCGCCGTTGAAGGCGATATCGTCGCCCAGCCGCGGCGGGAACTGCGGATCCGGCTGCACGCGGAAGAAGGCGCCATTCAGTTCACGGGGAATTGTGCCCTCGTGCGCCAGATTTACAATGTCGGCCTCGATGCGCGAGGGCGTATTGAAGCCGGTAAAGCTGGGCGTCCTGGGAAAGTGGGCCATGGCTGGTCCCCTCAGCGGCGATCTTTGTAAGCTATACTAACAATCTGATGCCGGGTAGGCCGATGCCAAAAAAAGAAACGATCGCCATCACGACCCCGCACGTGGCGGGTGATGAAGACATCGGCGAAATCCGCAATATCGTGGGCTTTCACATTCGCCTGGCTCACGGCGCCGTCTACCGCCACTTCACCGAGACCTTCGCGGACCTGGACCTCACGCAGAAGCAGGTGTCCGCGTTGTGGCTGGTCGCGGACCACCCGGAGATCGCGCAGACCGGCCTCTCGCAGCGCATGCGCATGGACCGCGCCACCACGATGGCCATCGTGAACCGCCTCGAGGCGAAGGGCTACCTGGTGCGCAAGAAGTCCCGCAGTGACGGTCGCAAGCAGGCCCTGAACCTCACGGACGCGGGGCGCAGGACGCTGGCGACCGCCAAGCGGGCCATCCACCAACACGAGCAGTGGCTGAAGTCGCGCTTCAGCGAAAAAGAAGTTGCCCAGCTGATTGAGTTGCTGGGACGCATCCACGAGTAGCACGGCGTCGGCCGGGTACGGGGGGGATATGACGGGCCGGGACCCGAAATCGATCATTGCCGATGACACCATGCGGGCCGGTCAGTGGCTGGCGGTGCTCGTCACCGTGGGGCTGAACGCGCTCGACGGGTTCGACGTCCTGTCGATCAGCTTTGCCTCCCCGGGCATCGCCAAGGACTGGGGCATCGACAAGGCGACGCTCGGCTGGGTGCTCTCCATGGAGCTGTTCGGCATGGCGTTCGGTTCGGTGCTGCTCGGCGGCGTGGCCGACAAGATCGGCCGGCGCCCGACCATCCTCGGGTGCCTGGTGGCCATGGCCATCGGCATGTTCGGGGCCGGGCACGCCCACGGCGTCGCCGACCTGCTCGCCTGGCGGCTGCTGACCGGCTTAGGGATCGGCGGCACGCTGGCCTCGATCAATGCCACCGCCGCGGAGCTCACCAACCGGCGCTGGCGCAACTTCGCACTGGCGCTGATGGTGATCGGGTATCCGCTCGGCGGTGTCGTCGGCGGCTTGTTCGTGCAGAAGCTGCTGGCGAGCGCCAGCTGGCACGCCGTGTTCATTGCCGGTGGCTGGGCGACGGGCGCCTTCCTGCCCATCGTGTGGCTGCTGGTGCCCGAATCGGTGGCGTTTCTCGACCGGCGCCGCGCGCCCGGGGCGCTCGAGCAGATCAATCGGATCCTGGCGCGCTTCGGTCACGCGCCGGCGAGTGTGCTCAGCGGCTCGGGCGAGGCAGCCGCGCGGCGCTCGATCGCGGACATCCTGAAGCCGGGACTCCTGGCGACCACCGTGCTGATCACCTTCGGGTACTTCGCCCACATCACCAGCTTCTATTTCATCCTCAAGTGGGTGCCGAAGATCGTCGTCGACATGGGCTTCGCACCGCAGGCGGCCGCGGGCGTGCTCACGTGGGTGAACGTCGGCGGTGCGACCGGGGGCGCGATCTTCGGCCTGATCGCCACGCGCGTCGGGGTGAAGCCGCTGACCATCTTCACGCTGCTCGCCGGCTCAGTGATGATTGCCTGGTTCGGCCGCGGGGCGGCGGATCTTTCGGCTCTGAAGGCCACGCTCGCCGTCACCGGCCTGTTCACCAACGCGGCGATCGCCGGTTTCTACCTCTTGTTCGCGCAGGTGTTTCCGACACACGTGCGCGCGACCGGCACCGGCTTTGCCATCGGTGTGGGTCGCGGCGGCGCGGTGCTCGCACCCGTCATCGCCGGGTACCTCTTCCAGGCGGGCCTCGCCCTGAAGATCGTGGCCGTGATCATGGCCAGTGGGTCGCTGCTGGCCGCGGGGGCCCTGCTGGCGCTCAGGGTGCGTGAGGGCGACTGAGGTGCGCGGCGACGGTACGCGCCGCAGCCTTACTTCGTCTTGTCATACGCACGCAGCCCGGGTTTGAACGTCTTGTCGTCGAGAAACTGCTTCATGCCGCGGTGCCGCCCGTCCGACTTGTCGTGCCAGTTGAGGGCCTCCTGGGCACGGATCAGATAGTCCTCGGCGTCGTCATAGGTCATCTCGCGCACGCGGCGCATCGCATCCTTGGTGGCCTTGAGCGTGTCCCAGTTCTTGCTGAGGAGGTTCTTCGCCACCTCGGTCACGCGCGCCTCGAGCTGGGCGGCGGGCAGCGCCTCGTTGACCAGACCTGCGGTCACGGCCTGCCGGCCGCTCAGATTCTCGCCGAGCAGTGCGTGGTACATCGCCTGGCGCATCGGCATGAGGTCCCCGGCCACCTTGCTGGCGCCGCCGCCCGGCAGGATGCCCCAGTTGATCTCCGACAGCCCGAACTGCGCATCCTCGGAACAGAAGGCGAGGTCGCAGGCGAACAGCGGGCCATAGGCGCCACCGAAGCACCAGCCGTTGACCATCGCAATGGTGACCTTCTGGAACCAGCGCAGCCGCTCCCACCACGCATAGGCTTCGCGTTGCGACTCGCGCACCCCTTTAAGGCCCAGCGCCTCGGTATCGCGGAAGTATTCCTTGAGGTCCATGCCGGCCGACCAGGCGGCGCCCTCGCCGCTGAGCACCAGCACCCCCACGTCGTCACGAAACTCCAGCTCATTGAGGACGCGCAGCATCTGCCGGTTGAGCTTCGGGCTCATGCAGTTGCGCTTCTCCGGACGGTTGAACTTCACCCAGGCAATGCCGGCGCTGACGCGGACGGCAACGGTGTCGGCTTCAGTTCGCTCGCTCATGGGACTTCTCGCTGGGTTGTGGGTGGAAGGGTGGCGCCGCGGCGGCTGCGCCCGGCGCGCAGCAAGCCCGGTGCGTCGCGCACCGATGATTGCTATACTGTATAACAGTATAGCCCGGAGCCCATCCGCTGACAAATCGCGGCCGCGCACGCATGCAGGATCCCCTGATCAAGCTCGCTGGTTATGTACTGCGGCGTGCCTCGGCGGCGGCGCTGGCCGAACTCAATGAGCGGCTCGCGCCGCTGCAATTGCGCCATGCGGAAGTGGCCATGCTGATGTTGACGGAATCCTCGCCCGGGCTTACCCAGAGCCACGCGGCACGCGTCCTCGACATCCAGCGGGCCAACATGGCCCCGTTCGTCGCCCGCCTCGAGGCGCGCGGCTGGCTGCAGCGGCGGCAGGTCGACGGCCGCACGCAGGCGCTTGATCTGACGCGCCGCGGGCGTATGGTGCTCGGCCGGGCACGCCGCGTGGTGGACGCGCACGAGGCGGCGCTGCTGGCGCGGGTGCCGGACAAGCTGAAGCCCATGGTGTTGCCCGTGCTGATGGCGCTGTGGGGGCCCGCGCAGCCGTGAGGCCACAGCGAAGCAGTCCAGGGCGGGCAGCAAAGGCACCGGCATGCATACACGCGCAATGATCGCTTACGCGGGTCGGGGCATCGCCCGGCCGCGCTACTACGCCAACGATCACGCCCGCGACCGCCTCGACATCGCCGCCGTCGAGATGCAGATCGCCGACGCGCGCGCCGCGGCGCCGACCCTCGATGGCGCCGGGTTCACGCTGGTGGCGCATCGCAGTGCGGTCACTGATTTCGCCGACCGCGGGGCCGTTGCAGCCCTACACGCCCCGGAGATCGTCGCGCTCGTCACGGCGCTGTCGGGCGCCGATCAGGTGCTGGTGAACAGCCCGGGCATCCGGCGCTTCTCGGAGCGCTCGGCGCTCTCGGGGTCGCTGGACAATTCCCGTCCCGCGCGTTTTGCCCACGTCGACATCAGCGATCCCACGGCCGCCGCTTTCGCGCAGCGCGCCGCGCCGCCCGGGCGGGCGCTCTCGCGCAGCGTGCACTACAACGTCTGGCGTGCGCTGTCGGCGCCTCCGCAGGACGTACCGCTCGCGGTGTGCGACGCACGCACGGTGCGCGCGGCGGACCTCATCGCGGCGGATGCCGTGTTCGATGCGCCCGGCGAGCCGGAATGGTCATTCGAAGGGCTGGTGCTGGCGCACGCCCCCGGGCATCGCTGGCACTGGTTCTCCGACATGCACCCCGAGGAGGCGCTCATCTTCAAGACCCACGACAGCGAGGCGGGCCGTGCGCACTGCGTGCCGCACGTGGCGTTCGACCATCCGGACTGCGCGCCGGACTGGGCGCCGCGCGTGAGCCTCGAGATGCGCGCGCTGGCGCTGTGGTTCGCGTGAGGCACGGCTTGTCAAACCGGGCGTCCCCGCGCACCATCGTGCGCGCGGTGGTCGGCGGGGCCCTTCATGAGCGTACGCGCCTTTCCGAATGCGCCTGAGTTCACGGGCCTGAACTCGCCCCTGGGCGAGGAGTACGAACTCGATCACCTGCCCGTCGAGGGACGCATCCCCGCCGAAGTGGCCGGCACCTTTTTCCGCGCCGTCCCCGATCCCGCCTTCCCGCCTTACCTGGAAGACGGCGCCGCGGTCATCGCCGGTGATGGCATGGTGTCGGCGCTGCGCTTCGCCGGCGGGAAGGTCAGCTTTGCCATTCGCTACGTGCAGACCGAGCGGCACAAGGCCGAGGTGGCGGCCGGGCAGGCACTCTTCGGCAAGTACCGCAACCCGTTCACGGACAAACCGCAGGTCGCCGGCCTCGACCGCACGGTCGCCAACACGACGCCCGTGTGGCATGCCGGGCGGCTGCTGATGACCAAGGAGGATGGCCGACCGTACCGCGTGGATCCGCGGACACTGGCGACGCTCGGTCGCTATGATTTCGGCGGCCGGCTGCGCAGCCAGACGGTCACGGCGCACGTGCGCATCGATCCGCACACCGGCGAGCTGTTCTTCTTTGGCTACGAGGCCGACGGACTGGCATCGACCAAGGTCGCCTACTGCATGGCGGACCGGCACGGCACGCTCGTCCGCGAGCAATGGTTCGATGCGCCTTACTGCGCCATGATGCACGACTTCACGATCACGCAGAATTACGCGCTGTTCCCGGTCTACCCGACCACGTGTGACCTTGAGCGCCTGAAGGCCGGGGGCGATCACTGGGTGCACGAGCTGCAGCGCGACAGCTGGGTGGGCGTCATGCCGCGCTACGGCTCGGTGGCCGAATTGCGCTGGTTCCGGGGACCCAAGGGCGTGTCCTGCTATCACATGATGAACGCGTTCGAGGACGCCAACGGGCGGATTCAGCTCGACCAGTGCCTCTCCGACGTGAACGCGTTTCCCTTCATCCAGCGTGCCTCGGGCCTCAACGTGGCGCCGGGAGCTACGGGCGCGCGTCTGGCACGCTGGACGCTCGACCTGCACGACGGCACTGACCGCGTGACCGAGACGGTGATCGGCCCCCCGGGGGACCTGCCGGTGATTGCCGCCGCTTTCCAGGGGCGCCCCTACACGCACGGCTGGCTGCTGACCATGAACCCCGACATGCAGGGCCCGCCGGTCGCCGGTGGCCCGGTGGGGGTGATGTTCAACACGCTCCTGCGGATCGACCTCACCGGAGGGCCGCCGCAGGCGCTCGCGCTGCCGCCGGGTCACTGCTTCAGCGAGCCGGCCCACGTGCCGTCCGCGCAAGCCCGGACATGAGGGATGGCTGCTGACGATCGTGGATCAGCAGACGGGCGTGTCTGACTTCCGGCACGCGCTGTGGATCCTCGATGCCGGCGACGTCGCCGCCGGTCCGGTCGCGCGCGTCCCCATTGCGCACCGCCTGCGCCCCCAGGTGCACGGCTGGTGGGTGAGCGCGGCTGAGCTGGCCGCCGCATGACTGGCTAGCGCCGTCGCGGGCAGCGCAGCTGTTGGGTGTCAGCTTCCGGAGAAGTACGCCATCGCGCGGAATTCCATCGAGCGACGCGGGCGTGCATCGGGCCGGGTGTTGTCACGGAAGGCCGTATGCGGGCAGCGCCAGGCCTTGCCGTGATCCGAGTCGTAGAACTTGATGAAGATGACCTCGTCCGCGTCCCATGTCAGGGAAGTACCACCAGCGGTGTGCGGGCGAGTAGTGGAAGATGGTCGCGGCCGCCATCTGCTCCTCGCCCTCGATGGGCGCGTACAACGCATCTCCCGTGGGGATCTCCGGCACGTCGACCTTCGTGTTGTGCGTGCCTTCGTGGTCGCCCACCGAGCGTCCCTCGCACAGCGCGACCGGCATGTCCTGCGGCGGGGCGGACAGCACGCGCCACAGGCTGAAGGCGATGAAGCGCCGGTACCCGGGGCCCTCGGGGTGCGCCGTGCGGTAGAGCCGCGCCGCGATACGCGCAGCGCAGCTCTCCGTAAAGTCCACGTGCGCCTCCGCGGCGGGCGGCTGCACGGTGGCGCTGGTGGTATCGGAGGCGCGCATCATGCCGCCCATCGGCACCACCACGTCCGCGCCGCTGAGGCGCATGGCGACCTCGGCCACCTGCGCGGCGTAGGCTGAGTCGGCTCCGTACTGGTTCTGCCAGTCCGTGATCGCGCTGTGATGCCGGCCGAGGCAGAAGCCATGCTCGTCGAGGGTGAAGGGACCGGCCAGGCGCGCGTTGCGGATGGTCACGGGATAGGACGCATAGACGCCCGTGTTGAATTCCTTCCCCGGGGCCCAGAAGCGCCGGTTGATGCGCGAGGTCGGCACCAGGTAGTCGATCGTCGAGTGCACTTCCGCGGCCGCCTGACTCATACCGACCTCATCCTTGGGCCCGAAAGTCGAGCCTCCCACGCCGTTCGGCGAAGCGCCACCCTGCCGAAACCTTCACCAGCGTGTCCTCATAGCTGCCGATCAGGGGCGCGGCAGCCGACACAACGGGCAGGCCGCCATCCGCGGCGACGCTGCCGCTGAAGAGCAGGATCTGGCTGGAGGCGCGGGCGCGGGCTTCATCCTCGAACGTCACCAGCACGTTGGCCACGATGTGCCGCGCGGCACGCCGCGGGCGCGCCTTGAAGGCCGCGAGGATGGCGGCGCGCCCGCTGACGAACTCGTCCGGCACGCGTTGGCCGGTTCATGCGCCCCTCCTCGAGGTACAGCGCTGCCAGCGCGTCCCAGTCCCCCGCATCGTTGAGCGCGGCATAGCGCGTGATCAGTTCCGCGATGGCCGCGCGTTCGATCCAGGCGGCGGTCTCATCCATCCTTGAACCCTTCGCGCGCGCGGCGGTTGTCGAGCACGATCGGCTGACCGGTCACCGGATGCGGGTAATGGAACGGGACGGTATCGGTCGCGGGCCACAAGCGCGGTGGTGGACTGATGAGTTCGTCCGGGCCGAGCGGGTCCTGCGGGTAGCACTGCTTCGCCATGGGGACAAAATCGATCGGGGTCTTCTGCCAGCCTTCCGCGAAGCTGCCGTGCCAGAAGGGGAAATAACGCAGCGCCTTGATCTTCCAGACGTCGTGCTCGCGCACGTACACGTTCTCGTAGATGCCACCCTCCCACCAGGCGCGCTGGTTGCCCGCGGCCGTGTGGTGCAGGCCGGCCTGCATCATGGAGCGGGCGCGTGCCTGGGCGGTGCGGCGGTCCGGTGCGACGTCGATGACCATCTGCAGCTGCGGGTGATCGAGCAGCCAGCCGTAGCGCGGGCCGTTGTGACCCTGGGTGAAGTTCGTCTGGAAGCGCTCGATGTACAGGCGGCGCACACCGGCCTTGCCCCGGTAGATGCCGCCGAGAAACCACACGTCACCGTCGTCGGCGAACAGGTCGACCACCTCGTTGTACTGCGACTTGTCGATGAAGTAGCCGTACGTGTACTGGAGGCGGCGGATCTGGTGTATATCCTGCTGCACCGCGAGCTCGTGCTCGAGCTTCTCGATGCGGGCGGTCAATGCGCTGATGTCACTCATGTTGAAGTCTCTCTCCGGTCGGCACATATTATTTGTATGTATTGCCTACAAAAGGCAATAGGAGCTGCATGCCCGAGATCCTGACGACCCACGTCGGCAGCCTGCCGCGGGGACCCGAGCTCGTACCGCTGCTTGCTCGCCCGCGACCACGGCAAGCCGTACGACGCGGCGCGCTTCGAGCAGCTGGTGCAGGCGGCCGTCACCGACGTGGTGTCCCGGCAGCAGGCGGCGGGCGTATCGATCGTGAGCGACGGCGAGCTCGGCAAGGTCGGGTATTCGACTTACATCAAGGAGCGGCTCTCGGGCTTTGGCGGGCACGTCGCCCGCAAGCCGGCCCTGGATCTCGCGCCGCTCCCGGAACTGCGCAAGAAGCTCGCGGCCATCATGGGCGAGCAGGAGTTCGTGCGCGCGAGCTGCGTGGGCCCGGTGCGGCTGGTCAACCCGGGCCCGTGCCACGAGGACATCCGCCGCCTGTCGCGGGCGCTCGCGGGACGCAGCGTGCGCGCCTTCATGAACGCGGCCTCTCCGGGCCTGATCACGGCGTTCCAGCCCAATGCCTTCTATCCGAGTCACGAGGCGTATCTTGCCGATCTGGTGAGCGCCATGAAGCCCGAATACGACGCCATCGCCGCGAGCGGCTTTGAGCTGCAGCTCGACTGCCCGGACCTGGCGATGTCACGCCACACCGGCTACCAGGATCTCAGCGAGGCGCAATTCCTGAAGATCGCTGCCGCCAACGTCGAGGCGCTGAACGCGGCCACGGCGGACATCCCGGCGGAAAGAATGCGCATGCACGTGTGCTGGGGCAACTACGAAGGGCCCCACGACCACGACATCCCGCTCGAGCGCGTGCTGGGTCTCATTCTGCGTGCGCGTCCGGCGACCATCCTGTTCGAGGCCGCCAATGCACGCCACGAACACGAGTGGAAGGTCTGGGCCGCGGCGCAGATCCCGGCGGAGAAGATACTCGCGCCCGGCCTGATCGATACCCGCTCCAACTGCGTCGAGCATCCCGAGCTCATCGCGCAGCGCCTCGAGCGCTTTACTGCCATCGTCGGCGTCGAACGCGTGATCGCCAGCACCGACTGCGGCTTCGGTACCTTTGCCGGCTACGGCAAGATCGATCCCGCCGTCGCCTGGAAGAAGCTGCGCGTCCTGCGCGAGGGCGCGGACCTCGCCGCGGCGCGGCTGCACTGATCTCAACCCCCAGGTCCTAAGCCGATCATGCCCCCCATTCGCAAGGAGACTCGCATGCGCTCACCGCTCATCCTGCTTGCTGCGTTGCTGGCCCTTACGGGCACGGCGGCCCGTGCCGAGGAGTGTCGCCTGACCCCGAAGGAAGTGGTCACGCAGTTCATGACCGAGTTCTACCTGCACAAGCAGGTGCGCGCGGCGTTCGAGACCTGGGTGGACCCCGGGTACATCCAGCACAATCCGCTCGCGCCCACCGGCCGCGCGGCGGCCATCGCCTTCCTCGAGCCCTTCTTCCGCGATCATCCCGAGGCCTCCTACTCCATCAAGCGCATCATCGCCGACGGCAATCTCGTCGCCGTGCACTCGCACGGCAAGTTCACCGCCGCGGAGCGCGGGCTGGCGATCGTCGACATCCTGCGGGTCGAGAACTGCAAGGTCGTCGAACACTGGGACGTCGCCCAGCCGGTGCCGGAGAAATCCGCTAATTCCAACGGGATGTTCTGATCGCTTCTCGCTCACCGGCAAGACCGTGCTGTACGTCGTCGGCGGCACCCTCGAGCTGTGCATTCGGGCTTCAGGTCAGGTCATCGAGGCTGATGGGCTTGCCCGCGGCGGCCGCGGCATTCGCCGCGCGGCGCAGCCGCTCGATGCGCTGGCGTGCCTCCGGGACCGGCTCCTGCGGCAGCGCGGCCCGAGAGGCCCGGTGGATCTCGTCGAAGTCTTCGGCGAACTCCGGGTGCGTGAAGATCACGGCGCGATTCTCCCGCATGCCGGCGAGCGTCTTTTCGCCCACCTCGAGCGCATCCATGCCCGCTTCGAAGGCGGTGCCGAAGCGCTCGAGCGCCGCACGCTCGGTCGGTGGGAAGCCGGAGTCCGCAAAGCCCGCCGGGCGCCGCAGGGCCGAGTCCCAGGCGTTGGTCCGGGTCAGTCCCGGGCACATCAGGGAGACGCCGATGCCGTAGGGCGCCAGATTGAAGCGCAGGCACTCGGTGAGCCCGCGCAGCGCGAACTTGCTCGCCGTGTAGATGCCCGCCTGCGGCCCGGACAGGTAGGCGGCCATCGAGGCCACGTTCACGATGTGGCCGCCGGGTCCCTGGGCCTTGATGCGCGGGATGAAGGTCACGAGTCCGTTCACCGCCCCGCCGAAGTTCACGCCCATGATCCAGTCGTAGTCGGCGTAGCTGGCCTCGTCGGTGGGTCCGAACACACTGACGCCGGCGTTGTTGACGAGGATGTGCACCGGTCCCACCTCCTCGGCGATGGCGCGCCAGCGCTCCCGGTCGGTGACGTCGAGGGGCACGAAGCGTGGCTGGCGCAGGCCCCGCTGCGTGAACCAGGCGGCCGCCTGGGCCTGATACGTGGCGTTGCGGTAGGTGAGCACGAGCTCGATGCCCGCCGCCGCGAACGCGCGCGCGATTCCGAAGCCGATGCCGGACACGCCACCGGTGATGAGTGCGGTCTTGCCCGTGAAGTCCATGTGCCCCTCCCTCGCTGCGTCAGCGATCATTTGTTAGTGTTACAAAGAAAACGCACGCGCGGGAGAGACGATCATGGCTGACCTCGAAGCACGCCTGGCGGCCCTGGAGCATCGCGTCGGCGAGCTCGAGGACATCAACGCCATCCGCCGCCTGCACTGGGCCTACGGTTACTACATCGACTTCAATCGCGCGGAGGATGTGGTGCAGCTGTTTGCCGAGGACGGCGTGGTGGTGTTCCTGTCGGGTGAGTACCACGGGCACGCGGGCGTGCGCCGTCTCTACGGTACCTGGTTCCAGAACTTCTTCACCCAGGGCGTGAACGGCCCGGTCGACGGTTTCCTGCTCGACCATTTCCAGCTGCAGGACATCATCACGGTGGCCGCCGACCGGCGTACCGCGAAGGGCCGCTTCCGCGGCCTGCTCATGGGCGGCAGCCACGAGACGCGCCCCTACAAGCCCGAGGGGCTGCCACTGCAGTTCTACGAAGCCGGCATCTACGAGAACGATTATGTCCGCACGGACGGTGTCTGGAAGATCAAGCGCCTCGATTACATGATGCAGTGGCAGGCCGATTACGAGCAGGGCTGGTCCAAAACCGTGGCCCACCTGCAGCCCGCAACCCAGACCTATCCGGCCAACCCGCTCGGGCCGGACGTGCTGCTGCCGGAAAGCCAGGTGCGCCGCACCTGGCCGCATCGCCAGGATGTGCCCATGCACTTTGCCCATCCGCGCTTCGGGGCAGCGCTGGCCAAGCCAGGCTGAGCCGGGGCGTCCCGGCGCCCGGCGCACTGCCGCCACCCGGGGAGTTCCCCGCCGGTCGACCCCTGCATCCCTGTGGGTCGCCTCGCCGTTGTGCACAGACCACAGGCCATGCCCGGCAATTGCGACGTCTTGCAAACAATAAAGTTGTTTGTTCTACTTACAAAAATAGATGTCGTTCCGGGGTACTAATGGGTCGTTAACCATCGACTTTTTGAGGGGGAACGTGAAATGAAGGCTTTTTCAGGCCCGATTTCCAGCTTGAGGTTGTGTGCATTGGGCGCCCTTGGAACCCTGGGCGCGTGGTCGAGTGGCTTAGTTGTAGCGCAGAGCCAACAGGCGTCGGCGCCGTCGGCGCAGCTCGCCGAGGTCGTCGTGACCGCGCAGTATCGCGAGGAGAAACTGCAGGACACGCCGATTGCGATCTCCGCGTTTACCTCCCAGACGATCGAGGAGCAGGGCGCGCAGGTCATGTCGGACATCCTCGGCAGCGCGCCGAGCGTGAATTTCCGTCCCCACTCCGCCGCCTTCGGCGAATCGGTCTCCGCGAGCATTCGCGGCTTCGGCCAGGTGGACTTCGATCCCGCCTTCGAACCGGGCGTGGGGATGTACATCGACGATGTCTACTATCCGCGCCTGACGGGTGCGAATTTCGATCTGATGGACGTCGAGCGCGTGGAAGTGCTGCGCGGACCGCAGGGCACGCTCTACGGTAAGGACTCCGAGGGCGGTGCGATCCGCTTCGTGTCACGCAAGCCGACCGGCGATGGCGCCGGCGTACATCTCGGGCACCTACGGCAGCAAGGACCTTCTCGACCTGGTCGCCGGCTTCGACTTCACGCTCGCCGATCATCTCACGGGACGCCTGAGCGGGACGTACACGGACCCAGGAGGGTTACGTCAACGTCTACAGCTACGGCTGCGTGAACCCGAGCAGTGGCGTGCCGGCCGGCAGCGGCGGCCTCAAGTGCGAGCAGTACTCGCTCGGTGACGCGGGCTACACCGGGCTGCGCGGGCTGCTGCGCTACAACCCGACCGCGAACCTGGACGTGCTGTTCAGCGCCGACTACATCCACGACGAGCACAACAACGGCGCGGAAGTGCTGCTGTACGGCAACAATCCCAATCCCAACACGTACGCGCCGAATGGCGGGACCGGGATCCCGCTCACCTCGGGCTTCATCTGCGGCAAGTGGTGCAACTACACGACCCTCGGCAACCAGGCCGCGAGCTGGATCAGCCCCATCCACCGCTGCAGTGGCATCCCCGTGGCGGCGTCGTCCGGCACACAGCTGAACACCTTCGACGCCTATGACTTCGCGCTCAACGCCGACGTGGGCATCACGGACGCGGTGAAGGCGAAGTGGATCACCGGCTATCGCAACTGGACCAATACGTTCAGCATCGACGGCGATCTGTCACCGGCGCAGACCCAGTTCGGCAACAACACCCTGACCGACTGGTTCTGGAGCCAGGAGCTGCGCATCAGCATGGACTTCACGCCGAAGCTGCGCGCGACCATCGGCGGCTTCTACTCGGATGAGAAGACGACGTACTACACCCTGCAGGACATCCGCTACGCCCCCATCCCGCTGCAGTTCCTCGGCAATGACCCGGTGAAGACCACCTCCAAGGCGGCCTTCGGCACGCTGTTCTACGATCTCACCGACAAGCTGAGCCTCACGGGGGGCGCGCGCTACAGCTGGGACACCAAGACCTACACCTACTATCGGCTGAACTTCGACGGAGTCACGCCCAATCCTTTCCTCGGTGCCCTCAACAACAAGGAGGCCCGGTTCGAGGGCAGCCGTCCTGACTGGCACGTCAGCGCCGACTACCGCTTCAATCCGGCCGTGATGACCTACGTGTCGTGGGGGACCGGTTACAAGGCCGGGGGTGACAGCCCGCGGCCGTTCAACCCCGCGCAGGCGATCGGGTTCGGCCCGGAGAAGGTGAACGCGTACGAGATCGGCGTGAAGACCGATCTGTTCGACCGCACGGTACGGTTCAATACCGCCGTCTTCTACAACAAGCTCAACGACGCACAGCTGGTGCTCCTGAGCTGCCCGCAATTCGGCGGTCCGGGACCGTGCGCGCTGCCCCAGAACGCCGGCGATGCGGACGTCACCGGCGTGGAAGTCGAGGTCTTTGCCAAGCCGACCCCGAACTTGCAGATCGACGCGTCGGCCTCGTACATGCACTGGGACTGGAAGTGCGTCGACCCCCAGGTCGTGCCCGTTCCGGTGCCCGGTGCGAGCGGTTGCTCGAGCGATTCGCAGTGATCAATCAGCTTTCCGATACCCCGCTCGGGTTCACGAAGGAGCAGGGCCACCTCGGCGCCCAGTATCAGATCCCTCTGGGCGGGAATGGCTCGCTGACGCCGCGCTTCGACGTCACTTACCTCGGTCCCCAGGTCGGCAGCAATACCGCGCCCGCGCCGGGTTCGCCGTCTGCGGTGTATGGGCAGTTAGGCGGTTACACGCTGCTCAACGCCCGCCTGACGTGGCGCAACGCGAAAGGCGATCTCGAGACGACGCTCGAGGGCCTGAACCTGACCAACCATTACTACTTCTACTCGAAGTTCGACCTGACCGGTGCGGGTGCGGGCACCATCACCGGCTCACCCGGGCGCCCGCTGCAGTGGGGACTGACGATGAAGAAGACCTTCTGATTCCCACCGGCAGCTGAAACGGCAAAGCGGGGCGAACCTCACGGTTCGCCCCGCTTTCTTTTTGCGGCCAGTCAGTGTGCGTGCGCGCCGCGAGCCCACTCGCGGCGTGACCCGCGCGGTGGCTTCAGAGCTTGATGATCACCGTCTTCACTTCCGTGTAAGCCTCGATGCCCTGGCGGCCCTGCTCGCGGCCGATGCCCGACTGCTTGTAGCCACCAAACGGCAGCGCGGGGTCGATCACGCTGTGGCAGTTGCCCCAGACGGTGCCGGACTTGATCTTGGCGGCGAGCCGGTGCATCGCGGACACGTCCTTGGTCCACACGCTCGCGCCGAGGCCGTAGCAGGTGTCATTGGCGGCCTTGGCGACCTCATCGAGCGTGTCGAAGCGCTGCGCGACGAGCACGGGGCCGAAGATCTCCTCGCGCACGACGCTCATGGACGGCTTCACGTTCACGAGTACCGTCGGGTTGACGTAGTAGCCGTTGGCGGCCGCGGCATCACCGCCGATGGCCACCGAGGCGCCGTCGCGCTTGCCGGCCTCGATGTATCCCATGACGCGATCCATCTGTTCCTTGGAGACCAGCGGGCCCATGTGGCCCTGCGGATCGAGCGACGGGCGCGGCTTCCAGAACGCCGAGGCCGCCGCCACGCCCTCGACCATGCGGTCGAAGATCGAGCGGTGCGCGAACAGCCGCGAGCCGGCGACGCAGATCTGCCCGGAGTTGAAGAAGATGCCCCCGGCGGCGGCGGGCGCGACCTCATCCACATTGACGTCCGGCATCACCACCACCGGGGACTTGCCGCCGAGTTCCAGGGTGACGCGCTTCAGCGAATCGGTCGCGCTGCGGTTGATGATCTTGCCGACCTCGGTGGAGCCGGTGAACGCGATCTTGTCGACGTCCGGGTGCGTCACCAGCCGCGCGCCGGCCGTGTGGCCGTTGCCGGTGATCACGTTGATCACGCCCGGCGGAAAACCGGCCTCCGCCACGAAGTCCGCCAGGCGCAGCGTCGTCACCGAGGTCTGCTCGGCGGGCTTCAGGATCAGCGTGCAGCCGGCGGCGAGCGCCGGGGAAATCTTCAGCGTCGCCATCAGCAGCGGGAAGTTCCAGGGCACGATCTGTGCTGCGACGCCGACCGGTTCGCGCGAGACGTAGCTGAACACCGTGCCGCGGGGCAAGCCCTGTGGCTCGAGCAGCTCGCCGCCGAGCTTGGAGGCCCAGCCCGCCATGTAACGCAGGTGATCCACGGCCCCCGGGATATCGACCACCGTGGCCATGCCGACCGGCTTGCCGTTGTCGATGGCCTCGAGCTCGGCGAACTCCGCGGTGTGTGCCTCGATGAGGTCCGCGAGCTTGTTGATGGTGCGCTCGCGCACCTTGGGCGGCAGGTTCGACCAGCGTCCATCGTCGAAGGCGGCGCGCGCGGCGGCGACCGCGCGGTCCACGTCGGCGTCGGAGGCATCCGCGATGCGGCCGACTTCCCGCCCCGTGGAGGGGTCCTCGACGATGAGCGTGGCCCCGTGGCTCGAGGCCACCCACTCATTGTTTATGAACAGCGCCGGCTTGCGCGCCAGGGCCCGCTTGGCGGCGGGCGAATAGTCGCGCTGAACAAACGAATCGGTGTGCTCGACAAGCGGTTGCACGGTGGCCATGTCACTGTCCTTTGGGGATCGCCGTGGGTACGGCCCCGGCGGCCCCCCGTGTGGCTATTTGTTTGTGTAGCGTACTAAGTGGACTCCGGAGGGTCAACGCACCGCAAAGCCCCGCGGGAGCCCGCTGCCAATCAAGTACTTGCGTCGTTCCGGGGCCGCGCGCCCGGGCACTTCACCACACCCCGGGCCGCCCCGGAGCAGCGGCATCCCCACGAGGAACCGCCGCGGTTGAAAGCGCTTCCGGAGTTTTGTTTTCGCACCCGGACCGCGATCAATGCGCCACGCGCGGATCGGTGGCCTCGGCAAAGGCGATGCTGTTGCCGTCCGGGTCCTTGATCATGACCACCTTGACCACTTTCGTGATCATCGGCTGGCCCGGATCCAGTCCCAGCTTTTCCAGCGCGGCGATCTGGTCATCGACACTGTCGACGGCGAGCGTCACCGAGCCGGCACCTGCGCGCCGGCGGTTTTCGTAGACCTGCAGCCAGCCGCCGCCCGAGAACCTCCATTCCGAGACTTCGCGCATCGCGGTCGAATCCGCGGGGCGGCCGAAGAGCCGCTCGTACCAGCGTTCGGCGCTGCGCAGATCGTGGACCGCGAGGCTGGCGAGGGCGTTGCTGATGGGCATGGTGGCGCTGCTCCTTGCTGCACTGCGCGCACATTAGCAGTCGCGACGCACCTTGCCGCGCCGCGCTGTGTAGGACCAGAACGGTTTTTTCCCCCTGGCTGCGCTGCGAGGGGCGCGGGCCGCCACGCTTCAGGACCGGCAGCCGCGGCGATGGAATTTCAGGTGGACGGGTACGGGTAACCCTTCTGCAGCGCCTCCTCCGGCTGCCGGTCAAAGCCGTAGACGTCATCGAAGAAGTCGACGTTGTTCTTCTCGTCGACCAGGACCGTGCACGGGCGGCGCCGAGCGCTCTCAGTGCAGGCTCAGAAGAGCGCCGCCAGAATCATCAGCAGACCCCAGAAGGAGATCGCCCAGATGAGCGAGCGCACGTAGGGAATCCCGACGATGTAGATGGGCAGGTACGCCACGCGTCCCCAGAAGTAGATCTGGGCGCCGAGCGCGGTGTGCGCTGAGTTGCGCTGCGCGAGCACGACCGCCAGCACGGCCGCGGCGAAGAACGGGAAGGTCTCGAGGAAGTTGCGGCTGGCGCGCTGCGCGCGTGCCGCGGCGCCCGACAGGCGTGCCGCTTCCCCGTCGCGGTTGCCGATGTTCCATCCCAGGCCCCGCTGGGCGGTCATGAGCGATGCGGCGACGAGTACGTAGACGATCCCGAGGCAGATCGACCAGGTGAGCAGGGTGAGTTCCGGGGTCATCGCTTCCTCCTCATTCTAGGACGGGCCCCTGGGGGAAGAACCCAGGGGCCGTCCGCTCATCGGCTTACAGTTCCCGATAGATGCTGTCGGAAACGATGGTGCGGATCTTGTCCAGGCCCGCGAGCCAGGCCGCGAACTGCGGGTCCGCGGTCGTCTTGCTCTGGGAGTCCACGAACGCCTGCCAGCTCGGAAATTCCTGGCTGACCACGATCATGCCCGTGTTGGGGCCCGCATAGGTGGCGCGCCAGATGCGCGTCGTCACGTTCACGCCCAGGCGCTTCAT
This sequence comes from uncultured Pseudomonadota bacterium, assembly GCA_963727305.1. GTDB lineage: Bacteria > Pseudomonadota > Gammaproteobacteria > Steroidobacterales > Steroidobacteraceae > 13-2-20CM-66-19. The sequence continues at coordinate 22,579 of CAVSFM010000006.1, read as the reverse complement.
CATGGCGCGTCCCTTGTCCAGTTCCTGCACATAGGCGGCGACGTTGTCGGTCTTGACGTTGATCACGCGCAGCCACCCGGTGTTCGCCGCCAAGGCGTTGCCGGTGAGTGAGAGCGCGCAGGCGGCCGCGGCCACGAGCGCGAGGAGTTTTCTTGACATGAGCATTACCCCCGGTGAGTCAGATGTTGTTAATGAAAGGCCTTCGACTGCGAAGGCGCGACGGATCTAACCGGGATTGGGGGCAGATAGCAACCGTTGAACTGGCGCACCGCAGCAGCCGGGGTGCGCGGGCGTGCTTCGGCCCAAAGAAAAAAGCCCCGGAAGATCCTCCGACCTTCCGGGGTCTCGTGGGCGGGATCTTCTGGCTAGGCCTTCTTCACCCAGACCTTGCACCAGCCGTTCGCATTCACGAGCTTGCCGGCGAAGATATTGCACGGGCGCCACGGGTCGCCCGCGTTGCCCTGCAGCTGCAGGCAGTTGCTGCACATCTGCCCCGCCTGGTAGGTCGGGAAGGCCTTCGCGTCGACACTCTTGGCATTGTCGGTGTACGCCAGGGCCTGCGCCGTGGGATCCGACGGGCTCAGGTGCGGTGGCGCATCGGCATGCGCCGGCTGGATCGAGCGTACCGCGCCCGCCGCGCCGACAACGAGTGCGATTCCCTTCAGTGCGTCACGACGTGAGAACGATTGACTCATCGCAGATCCCCTCGTTGTTGGTGAGCGCGTGATTTTCAATCAAGGCACGCGCGCGCGTCCATAAGCACTTACCGACTCAGCGGGCCGGCGGACGTGCTGTGGTGCGTTGCGGGGAGGGCGAGTTGAGAGTGATTCTCAACTGCCGCGGGAACGGATTACTTGCGCCCGAACTTTGGCGGTGGCTTGGTCGCCTGGTTGTACGGATCGTAACCGGCGCCCCCCTTGGTCGGCTCGGGCATGACGCGCAGCTCTTCGTCCTGGGTGTCCTCGATCTTGAGCTCCGGTGTCTCGAGCTTCTTCAGGAGTCGGGAGGTCGCCTCGATGCAGATCCGGCTGGTCTGTGCGATGAACTCCCACACGGCATTGCCACGGTCATCGTGGACCACCTTGCCGCTCGGGCGCGCCGCCTTGGCCGGCGCGGCCTGGGGTCGTCCCGGCTGGCCGCCAGGGGCGGCAGTCACGCCGGGCGCGGAGGGTCGCAGGGGCGGCGCCGCCGGTTTCTGGGCGTGGGGGTGGCCGGGCGCAGCCCGGGCTTGGGCGACTTTGGATCGTGCATGGTCGTCGTGAAGTAAAGGTGCGGTTTCCCTCAGATATTGTCGCCTCCCCCTGATCACGAGGCGGTGTCCCAGTCGGCGCTCCCTGCGGCCGAAAATGTGCGGGCGATCACAATCGAAAGGCGGTCCGCCGCGCCTGCGGGCTGCCGCATCGCCCCGGCACCCGGGCACCCGTAAGGCGGTCGGCAGGATTGCCGCTGAACCCCCTGAGCATGACGGAAATATTTCCCTTACTGCCTAGCTTGCAGCGCGGGGCGCATCGGGCTATGACTCTGCCGGAAGGAATTCAGGATTCCCAGAATAATCAGCGCGAGGGGAGGAAGCGCAATGTACGTGCAGGCGTACAAGCACGCCCGGCTCATGGAAGAGTCGGAGTGGCGTGTCGAGGCTGCGGCGCGCTCGGGCGCGCCCGACGACCTGCTTGTGTGTCGCCTCCTGGAAACCCCCCAGTTCTATCGCCGCTGGGTTGCGGACCACGATCGCCTGCTGCGCTCGGTCTCGGACCAGCGACGCATCCAGGCGCAGGTGATCGCCTTGCGCACGACGGCGCTCAACCTCGTGCACAAGAAGGGCCTGTTCGACTACCTGCGCCTGCGGCAGCTGAGCGGACACAAGCGCCGCCGGTTGTTTGAGCTCTTCTACGGCTGCCGCGAGTACACCAACGCGGTGCTGACGGAACACGGCAACTACGTGCGCTGCAGCTCGAGCTTCCTGTGTGCCCAGCATCTGGCCGAGCAGCTGATGCACGACGCCGCGATCACCGAGCCGCTGGCGCTCTACGAGGAGCGCTTCGCGGAGTACTTCCGTGCGTTCTGCGACGGCGAGCTGGCGGAGACCGAGACGGAGCGCATCGCCGCGGAGCCCCTCGATGTGCTGCGGCCGCTGCTCAAGTTCCAGCTGGCGGAGGCGCGGCAGGCCATCCTCAAGATGCCGCTCGCACCGGAGAAGCAGTGGCGCGAGGTGGAGATCCGCAAGCCCTCGGGCGACACCCAGCGCCTGCGTGTGCTGCGCCCCTCGGCCGACCTGCGGGTGCAGCGGCGCTGAGCGCGGCAGTGGTGCGCGCCAACTTCACGGAGGCCGGCTTAAGACCGCACGACCGCCCGCCCGGGCGATGGCATCCAGCACCGGATCGACGTTGTCCGCGTAGTCGGCAAAGCTCATTTGCGCCGGGATGTCGGGCGCGCGAAACGCTCGATGGTCGCGCGGGTCCTCCATCTGCCACCACAGGGTGGAGGTCTGCACGACGAGACCGCTGTTGGGCAGCGTCAGGCTGACCGGGTCGCCCCACATGTTCGGTGTTTCACCGGTGGGTTCACCCACAAACGTGGCGTGGGTGTTCAGTTCCATGTCGTCGACGAAGTTCATTGCCGCGGAGAAGGTCTTCGGACCGATGACGACCCACAGTCGGCCCCTCTGGTTGAGGCGATCGCTCCGGAGCAGGGCATGCCAGATCGGCCGGTTCAGCTCGTTGTTGCCGCCCCCGTTCAGGCGCACGTCGATGATGACGCGCTCGACTCGGCGCCGTTCCGCCTCCGCGAACAGGTGCGGAAAATAGGCCGAGATCGGCTCGCCGCCCGGCTCATCCTGCACCTGGTTGTACTGCACATACAGGGTGCTGCCACCATCCAGGAAAGCGTGCCAATAGGGCTTGTCCGGATGCTGCAGCCACGGCGGCGGAGGGTTCCTGGCGCGCTGGCGCGCACCGACCCAGTTCTGCGGCTCCATCGGCCAGCCGGGATCATTCCATGAGCCGGGCAGCCCGGCGGACAGCGTGGTGGTCGTCTCTCGACCCTGGCTGTCGACGGTGAGCTCCACGAGGTCGGTGCGTGGGGTCGCTCCGATCGCCTGCAGCACCTCCGGCATGACCAGAAGGTTGACCGCCAGCAGCCGTCGACGGCCCTCGTTGTCTGCGTCGACCGCTACCAGCGGGCGCACGGCGAGGTACGCATCCTCCACCGGCATCAGGCCAATCTTCTTCACCTTGCCGCCGACGACGTCCGCATAGGTGCTGGCGGCGGACACGACGTACAGACCATCGGCGAAGAAGTGCAATCGTACCGGGAGACTGTGGTTTCCCAGTGATTCCGGGCGAACCCGGGTGTGACCGTCATTCACCATCGCGACCAGCTGCATGATCCGCAGCTTCACCTGGCTGCTCGTCAGGCCGGGCAACGCAGCTTCCAGTGCATCGAGCGCACCTTCGAACTGCGCGCGGCTCATCGTATGAAACAGGTTGCCGTGATTCTTCGGCATCTGCTCGCGCAGGACCGCCAGGTCCTCGCGCCATTTCGTCGCATCCAGGCCATCTTGCGGCCCGGCAACGGCACGCCCGGCGAGGAGCACCACCAGCAACAGCGACACCGCCGATATCCCCATCCTGCGAGCGACATCACCCGCAGGCTGCACGGAAGGTCGATGGTGCGGGTCGCGCGATCGCGGCTTCATCGTGTCCGAGTCCCGGACGAATGGTCGGTCTCTTCCGTGAGGCTTCCGCGCGGCCAAGCTGAAGAAACTGTCGGTTGGCGGAGGCAACACGGGTGACGGGTCTGGCTGAGCGGTAGGTCGCAACGTCAACGCTTTTACCGCCTGCGAACGCGCTCAGCAATCGGCCTTTGCCGGCACTTGCGGGACGGTTAGGCACCGTCCGGGTCGTCTGCGCTGGCCGTCCTTACGCGATGCCCATCGCAGCGGTCACGGCGCGCGTGGAGCGGCGCAGCGCCCGGGCCAGCTTCGGCGCGGAACAGGACGACTCGCCCGCGAGCCACGCGGCGAGCGGCGCGAACAGCACTTCCGCAAGCTGAATCGCCACGAGCCGCGGCGGCAGGGGCAATGCCGGCGGGCGCCCGGTGCCCTCTTTGCGCAGCCGCTCCTCGATGAGGCGCGTGAGGACGGCGACCGCATGGCGGCGCATCGTGCCGGTGAACACGCCGCGTGCCCGGGCGCGGTTCGTCCAGAAGTGCTCGAGGACGGCAGTCAGCGCCGGCGTGTTGTCGGCCGCGCGCACGGTGTCCGCAAGCGTGGTGAAGGGGCGGGCGAGGCTCGCGGCCAGCAGCGCGTTCTTGTCCGGGAAGTGCGCGTAGAACGTGGAGCGTCCCACGCCGGCGCGGGCGGCGATCGTCTGCACGGTGACTTCCTCGTAGGCGCGCGTGAGCACCAGCACGAAGAAGGCGTCGAGCAGCGCCGCGCGGCTGCGGCGGGCCCGCGCATCGGTGGTTTTCTGCTTCACGGCGCTCATTACCGGACATCGACCCCACGAGTGTCCGGCAACCCCTGCCGGCGGCCCGCTATCGTAGTCGAAAGCGTGGAACCGGAGCGTTCGATGAACGAGAAGCGTGAGCCCATGGGGGAAACGGGGGTGCTGCGCGCCGCGGCGCTGGTCCTGATCGTGGTCCCTGTCTTTGAGATCCTCGCCATGGCGCACCACCCGAGCGTGCACGCGCACGAGGCCACCCAGGTGGTGGCCCAGCTGCGCGCGTCCGCGGGCGCTTTCCGCCCTGGTGCACGGCATCCTGATCGCGCTCATGTATCTGGTGTTCCTCGCGCTCGTGGAGTTCTCGGTGCGGCGCGGGCTCGCGCGCGCCGCGGTCCGCGCGGCGCTCATCACTTACGGCGCCGGGGTGCTGTTCATGACCGCGGCGGCACTCGTGAGCGGCTTCATCACCCCGCGGATCGCGCTCGCCGTGCCTGCGCTGGCACCCGCCGACCCGGCCCTCATCACCCAGTTCGCCACCTTCGCCGCGCTGTTCAACCAGGCGTTCGCGCACTGCGCGGCGGTGCTCACGTCGGCCGGCATCGCGGCCTGGTCACTCGAGCTGCTGCGCGGGAGCGGCGCCGGACGCGCCGTCGGGGCGTACGGCCTGCTGACGGGGCTCGGCTGCGTGCTCGCGATCGTCGTCGGCGTGCTGCACCTGGACGTCCACGGGATGACCGCGGTCGTGCTGCTGCAGTCGGTGTGGACGATCGCGCTCGGCGCGCTGCTGCTGCGCGAGGTGCGTGCCGGGTAGCGGCGCCGGCGCGCGACGCGGCGCCGCGCGGCACCGGCCGCAATCGCACTACTTCGGTGGTCCCACGGGAACCATCGCGTGTTCGTAGGGCGTGCCTGCCCACATCATGTAGGGCTTGCCCGGATCCGGGTCCTTGGCCTCCGTGTAGCCGAGCGCCTTCGAGGGTGGACCAAACACCATGATGTGCGGGCCGGTGACGATCCAATGGTTATCGGCCGTCTTGCCACTGGCGTAGGGATCCGTGTTGCTCGCCCCCTCATCGCCCGCGAGCATGTAGGAGATGCCGACCTTATTCGGCGGCGGCTCCTTCTTCATCATCGCATGGAGGAACTCCATGCTGTTGGCGTCGTTGCACATCTTGTCCGTACCCATGATGAGGCAGGTAAACCCGTTGCTCCCCTTGCGCAGGGTGTGCATGGTACCGTCGCCCGCCATACGCACCACCGCTGCATCCTTGGCGATGGCGGGCGGTGCCGCCGACAGCGCGGCCTTGATGTAGTCGCCATCTGATTTTGGGTCTTGAGCCATCGCGGCTGCGGCGAGGCAGGCGATCGGGGCCAGGACCAGTAGGGTTCTTCGCATAACTCCTCCGGGTGAATCGTTCTGCCATTGAGGACCGACGCCGGCTCACCTCGGCGCCTGATGCCGCGGAGGCTACTCCGCGGGCGGACGGGCGTCATGGCGCGTTGCAGCGTAGCGATCGGTCGCGTGCGGGCAAGTGGACACGCTAGAACAGGCGGGGGACGCGATAGCCGTGACGGCAGCTTGCAATCAGCAGACGCCGCCCCCTAAAGGGCGGCGTCCGTGATGGTCGTACGGCAGCGCGTCGGCTACGGTCGCGTCGGCGGCAGGCTCGCAGCGACCGCCGTTGCGGCCGCACTGCACTGCGGGTGTCCGAAGCCACCGGCACTGACACCTTCCTGCAGCCCCGCGGCCGGGGTGATGTCATAGATGATGTTGTCCGGACGCGCCGCATCGGGGCTGACGCCGCCGGGGACGTGATCGAGGTTGAGCGCACTGCGGGTCTTCCAGGCGATGTTGTGGTCCGCACAGGAGCTGTCACCGCTCACACCGACCGCGCCGATCAGCACGTGCGCGGCGTTGTACAGCGCCAGCCCACCGCCGAACACGTTCACGCCGCCGATCCGGCGGCCCACCATCGGGTCACCGGTCTCGCCGAAGGCGCTCGCCGGCCCGCGGTAGGCAACCCGGGTGTCGACCGGATTGCTGTGCTGCAAGCCGTAGAGCGAACCGCCCGGGTTCACGGCCGAGAACAGGTTCGCCGTCGCGAGCGACAGCTGCGGCAGGCTGAAGGCATTGGCGGTGTTGGCCTTTTGCGCCGAGATCACGCGGCTGCCCGGCCACTGCGAGCCGCGGTCCGCGCCCGTGAAGGCGACCGCACACACGATGCCATCGCGATTGACCACGGTCGCCCACATGTCGAGGTTGAAGCCGCCGTTGGCGCTGTGGCGTGCGAGCGTGAGTGCGCTCCGGAGCGCTGCGTGTGTCGGCAGGCCGTTGCAGCGGGTCGCGGCGGGCCCGTCGTTGTTGCCGTCGTCGTCATCAGCGAGCGCCGTGACGGCGCTCATTAACAGCAGGGAACCTGCAAGCGCGACGCCAGCGCCGCGCAGTGTCGGGACTTTCATGGTGCACCTCTGCGGTGTGTTGTTATTGGCATCCGTTGGGCCGGATGCGACATCGAACGAGCGGGATTTAGCGCCGCGCCGGATGATTGTCAAGAATTGTAAGTGTTACCGCAGTGCAAGAAATGCGGCAACGCAGCGCAGGTGTTCGCGCGGTCCTTGCCGCAGCGCAGCGAACGGCACGACGCGTGTGTTCGCCACCCAGGAAGGCAACGATGGGTTCGGCGCGCTGCACAGAAAGCGGTGCCCACGGCCAAGACGGTGTTGATCGGTTTTGACCGTGGCCGCCGAATCCAGTCGCACGCCGGCTGAGCGCCTCGGCCGCGCGCGCTTCTCATCGCAGCGCAAACCGCGCACTCACCAGCCGATGCCGTAGTCCTCGCCGTGGTTGCTCGAGCCGCCCCAGAGCGTCCCGTGCGCGCGGTCGACGAAGATCGCGTTGATGGGACCTGAGCTGCGCTCGACGTAATCGAGGGTGTAGCCCATGCGCTGCAGCTGCGCGCGCACCGCAGGCGGAGTCGAGCTGTTCACCGTGAGCCGTCCCGGGAAGGACTCGTGCGCGCCGAAGGAATCGCGCATCTGGTAGCTGGTGATGTTGGCGGCCTCGGTCGCCTCCTGCACGGTCATGCCGAACTCGACCACGTCGAGGAAGAACTGCAGCAGGTTCTGGTCCTGCGTGTCCCCGCCCTGGACCGAGAAGATGAGGTAGGGCTTGCCGTCCTTCAGCGCGAGCGTCGGGGTGAGGGTGGCGCGCGGGCGCTTGCCGGGCTCGAGCACGTTGTAGGGGTTCTCGGCCGGGTCGAGCACGAAGCTCTGCATGCGCTGCGAGAGGCCGATGCCGGTGTGGCCGGCGATCACCGCCGGCACCCAGCCGCCGCGAGGGCGTCACGGAGACCGCCCAGCCTTCCTCGTCCGCCGCCTCCACGCTGGTCGTGCCGAGGCGGAACGTGCGGTCGAACTCGGCGAGCGCGCGTCGGGGTGGCTGGCCGGCATCTTGCTGTGCCAGTTCTTCAGGGTCGCCGTGAAGGGGTTCTTCCCGCCCTGGTACGGATACGGGTCCCCGGGACGCACGTCCGGATCGTTGTGATTGGCGCGCATGAGCTGCGCGCGTGCCCTGGCGTAGTCCTTGGACAGGAGTCCGCGGATGGGCGGGACGGGCTCGAACGCCGGGTCGCCGTAATAGAAGTCACGGTCGGCGTAGGCCAGGTTCATCGCCTGGTAGAGGGTGTGGATGTACTGCGCGCTGTCGTAGCCCATCGACTTGAGGTCCACGTTCTCCAGGATGTTGAGCGCCTGCAGCATCACCGGGCTCTGCACCCAGGTCGTGAGCTTGTAGACCTCGATGCCCTTGTAGCTGACGTGCACCGGCTCCTCGATCTTCACCTTCCACTGCGCCAGGTCCTCAAGGGTGATCAGGCCCCCCGCCTCGTGCACGCCGCGCACGAACTCCTGCGCGATGTCGCCGCGGTAGAAGCGCTCGTACGCGGCATAGATCGCGCTCCTGCGGTCCTTGCCGGCCGCGAGCGCCTGGGATTCTGCCTCGACCAGCTTGCGCAGCGTCGCGGCGAGCTCGGGCTGGTGGAACATCTCCCCCGGCTCGGGCGCCTCGTGCGCCTGGCCGAGGTGGGGCAGGAGTACGCGCTTCGAATCCGGCCACTCCTTCAGGCGTGCCTTGTTGTGCTCGATGGTGTTCACGAGCTCCGCCTCGATCGGGTAGCCGTCGGCCATCTGGATGGCGGGCGCGAGCACCTGCTTCAGCGAGAAGGTGCCGTACTCGGCCAGCATGGTCATGAGGCCCCCGGGCGTGCCGGGTGTCACCGCGGCGAGCGGCCCGAACTCGGGCGGGTAGCGCATGCCGAGCTTGTGGAAGTATTCCGGGGTCGCCCCGGTCGGGGCGACGCCCAGGCCGTTGATGCCGATCACCTGCCCGGTGTGCGGGTTGTAGATGAGGGCCTGCGTCTCCCCGCCCCAGGCCAGCGTGTCCCACATGGTCGAGGTCGCCGCGATCATGGCGCAGGCGGCATCGACCGCATTGCCGCCCTGCTCGAACATCCGCGCGCCCGCCGTGGCGGCCAGCGGCTTGCCGGTCACGGCCATCCAGTGGGCGCCGTGGAGCGCGGGCTTCTGCGTGCGCGCGGGCGCGGCCGCCGCGGCCAGCAGCAGCGCCAGGGTGCCGGCGGCCAGGACGGTGGCGGAAAGGAGCTTCGGGTGGGTGGGGTTCCAGAGCATGCCGCTTCGCCTGCCGCGTTCGGAGTGAATGAGGGGCGGGAGCATATGGCAGACTGGCGCGCGAGGCATCCATCCCGCGCGCGCCTCCCGGGAACGCGCGCGCGACCCGAACCGTCAGGAACCTTCCAGTGGGATCCATGAGCGAGACCGCCACCGCCACCGTCAGCGCGCTCTACTACTACCCGGTGAAGTCCACCCGCGGGATCGCGACCGCCGGCGCGCGGCTCGTGCCGACGGGGCTGGCGTGGGACCGGCAGTGGATGATCGTGGACGCGGCGGCGCACTTCCTCACCCAGCGCACGCACCCGCACATGGCGCGCATCGTGCCGCAGGTGCGCGAGGGGTCGCTCGCGCTGACGCACCCGGATCTGCCCGACCTGCACGTCCCGCCGGCGCCGGGCGGCGAGGCGCTCACGGTGCGCATCTGGGACGATGTCTGCGAGGCGGTGGGCGAGGGCAGCGGGGCGGATGCGTGGCTGACGCGCGCGCTCGGGGAGCCGGTGCGCCTGGTGCGCGCGCGGCCGCAGATGCGCGCGGCGAACGCCCGCTACGCCGGGGCGACGCCGGCGCCGATCGGCTTCCCCGACGGCTATCCGGTGCTCGTCGTCAACGCCGCGTCGCTGGCGGACCTCAACACGCGGCTGCCGCAGCCGATGCCCATGGAGCGCTTCCGGCCGAACGTCGTGCTGGAGGGCCTGCCCGCGTGGGCCGAGGACCGCATCGCCGCCATCACGACCGGCGCGGTGACGCTGCGCCTGGTGAAGCCGTGCCTGCGCTGCTCGATCCCCACCTTCGATCACGTGACCGGCGAGCCGGCCTTCAACGTGCTCCCCGTGCTCAAGAGCTTCCGCTTCAGCCCGGCGCTCCACGGCGTGATGTTCGGCGAGAACGCGGTGATCGAGCGCGGCGCCGGGGAAGAGCTCCACCGTGGTGACGTGGTTCGCATCACCTGGGACGCCTGAGACCCGTACCGACACTTATTAACTTCCAACACCGCGCGGAATGCGCCGGCGGGCAAAGCGGGGCCCGAAACTGTGCGCAGGGCCCCAGAGCCCCCCGGTCCCTTGGGCCACACTTCATAAGATGGTCGCGGGACAAAGTGTGAACCAGTTGGCATTCGGGGTTGGGGCGCTGGCCGGTCTCGGCTGCGCCGGCGTGGCCTTCCTGTTGTGGCGCTTCCTGCGCCCCGCGGACCCTTCGTGGCTGAAGAGCTACGATGCCACCCACATGGCCGCGTTCGAGCAGTGGCCGACGACCGCCCTGGTGCTCGATCCGGGCAGCGCGAAGATCGTCGCCATGAACCCGGCGGGCCTGCGCAGCTTCGGCTACACGCTCGATGAAGTGCGCGCCCTGGATTTCAGCCAGCTCCTGAGCGTCGAGGGCGTGGAGCCGCGGGCGCTCGTCAAGCGCGTGCAGGAATCGAACCCGCGCACGCCGCTGGAGATGCGCCAGGTCTGCCAGGACGGCAGCTCGCGCAACGTCGAGGCGCACTGCTACCCGCTGCAGCTCGACAACAAATCACTGCTGGCGGTGACGGTGCACGACGTCACCGTGCGCCGCAAGGCCGAGACGCACCTGCTCGAGAAGCACCAGCAGCTCGATCACCTCGCGCACCACGACCAGCTCACCGGGCTCCCCAACCGCCTCTACCTGCAGGCGCACCTGCCCGTGGCCATCGAGGAGGCCAAGAAGAACCACGCCGTGCTCGCGGTGCTGTTCCTCGACCTCGACCGCTTCAAGCACGTGAACGACTCGCGCGGCCATGAGACCGGCGACAAGCTGCTGAAGACCGTGGCGCAGCGCATCCGCGCCACCATGCGCACCGAGGACGTGGTGGTGCGCATGGGAGGCGACGAGTTCGTCGTGATCCTGAAGGGTGTCAAGAGCGCCGAGCAGGTGAGCGAGGCTGCGAGCCGCATCAACCATGCGCTCTCGGCGCCGATGATCGTCGACGGCCGCACGCTGGTCACCACCGTCAGCATCGGGGTCGCGCTCTACCCGCACGACGGCGCCGACATGGGCGAGCTCCTGCGCCATTCCGACACCGCGATGTACCAGGCGAAGGACCGCGGCCGCAACAACTTCCAGCTGTTCGCCCCCGGCATGGACAAGCGCCTGAAGGAGCGCATCGCGATCGAGTCCTCGCCTGCGCACCGCGCTGTCCTCGCGCCAGCTCGACGTGCACTACCAGCCGATCGTCGAGATCGAGACCCAGCGCGTGGTGGCGCTCGAGGCGCTGCTGCGCTGGAAGCACCCGAACCACGGCTACGTGCGCCCCGAGCGCTTCGTCAACGTCGCCGAAGAGGCCGGCCTCATCGTGCCGATCGGGGAGTTCGTCATGCAGCGCGCGATCGAGGACACGGTGCGCTGGCGCCAGGCGGGCGCGACCATCGTGCCGGTCGCCATCAACGTCTCGGCCGTGCAGCTGCAGCGCTCCAACCTCGCCGAGAGCATCTCGCGCCTCACCAAGCAGCACGGCCTGGAGCCGGCGATGCTGCAGGTCGAGCTCACCGAGAGCGCCGTGTTCGAGCGGCGCGAGGGGCGCGCGCACGAGGCGAGCCAGGACGCGGTCGCGAAACTGCGCGAGCTCGGGGTGCACATCGCGATCGATGACTTCGGCACCGGCTACTCGAGCCTCTCGTACCTGAAGCGCTGGCGCGTCGACACGCTGAAGATCGACCGCAGCTTCGTGCGCGACCTCGTCACGGACATGAGCGACCTCGCCATCGTCAGCGCCATCATCGCCATGGCGAAGTACCTGCACATCAAGGTGGTGGCCGAAGGCATCGAGGGCTGGCCGCAGCTCGAGAAGCTGCGCCAGCTCGGCTGCTCCTACGCGCAGGGTTACCTCTTCGCCCGCCCGGCGCCGCCGGCGGACTGCCTGCGCTACCTCATGGGCACCCCGCTCGACCTCACCCAGCGCCTGCCGGCGCTGGACATGCTCGAGAGCACCGGCAGCGGTGAGCACGTGCGGGCGCTGCGCGCCTAGCGAACGTGCGCCCGCGGGGCCCGGCGGCCCCGCCCCCACAGTCCCCAACCCCTGCGCGGGCGCCCTGAGGCGAACGTGCGAGAATGGCGCCATGTCCTCTACGGTCCCGACCGCAGGCGCTGGCGCGCCGCGCCAGCAGTGCGCGGACGCGGTCCTCATGGTGCGCCCGGCCGCCTTCGGCTTTAACCCCGACACCGCCGCCACCAACACCTTCCAGAAGGCCCCCGCGGGCGAGGCCGGGGAGGCGCAGGCGGCGGCGCTGCAGGAGTTCGCGCAGCTCGCGCACGCGCTCGCCGCGGAAGGGGTGGACGTGTGCGTGGCGCAGGACTCCGCGCAGCCGCTGAAGCCCGATGCGGTCTTCCCCAACAACTGGGTGAGCTTCCACGCCTGCGGGACGCTCGTGACCTACCCGCTCGCGAACGCGAGCCGCCGGCCCGAGCGGCGCCAGGCGGTGATCGATGCCGCGGTGCGGCAGCTGCACTTCCAGGTGAAGCACTTCCTGGACCTGAGCTGGTACGAGGGGCAGGGGAAGTACCTGGAGGGCACCGGGAGCCTCGTGCTCGATCACCTGCAGCGCGTGGCCTACGCCTGCACCTCGGCGCGCACCGACCCGCAGCTGGTGCGCGAGTGGGCGGACGAGCTCGGGTATGAGCCGGTGCTCTTCAGCGCCGCGAACCGCGCGGGCGTGCCGCTCTATCACACCAACGTCGCCTTGTGGATCGGGCAGCAGGTGGCGATGGTGGCGCGCGAGGCGATCGCGCCCGCCGACCGCGAGCGCGTGCTCGCGCGCCTCACCGCGAGCGGCCGTGAGGTGATCACGATCGGCCAGGCGGAGCTCGAGCGCTTCGCCGGCAACATGCTCGAGCTCGGCACCTGGGACGAGGCGCTGGGGGACTCGCGGGTGCTGGTGATGTCGGAAAGCGCCCGCCAGGCGCTGCCGCCGCAGGTGCTCGCGCAGCTCTCGGCCTGCACCGACACGCTGCTCGCCGTGCCGGTGCCGACCATCGAGGCGCTCGGCGGCGGCAGCGTGCGCTGCATGCTCGCGGAAGTCTTCAGGACCTGAAATGACCGAGCTCATCCTCCGGGGGGCGCTGTCGTACCTGCTGGGCGCGGTGGTGGCGAGCCTCGTCATCGGGCGCCTGCGCGGGGTCGACATCCGCACGCTCGGCAGCGGCAATGCGGGCGCGACCAATGCGCTGCGCACCCAGGGCAAGGCCGTCGGCCTCACCGTGCTCGTCATCGACCTGGCCAAGGGCTGGCTCGCGAGCGCCTGGGTGGCGCACCTCGCCCTGCCGAGGGTCCTGCCGGCGCCGCCGGCCCTCGAGGTCTGGAGCGTGCCGGTGTGCGCGCTGGCGGTCATGCTCGGGCACGTCTACCCGGTGTGGTTCGGGTTCCGGGGCGGCAAGGGCGTGGCGACCTTCGCCGGCGTGCTGCTCGGGATCAGCGGCACGCTGCTGCTCACGTTCCTGGCCACGTTCCTCCTCACGGTGATGCTCGCCGGCTACGTGGGCCTGGGCAGCATGCTCGGTGCGCTCGCGGTGGCGGTGGCCATCGCCCTGGGCGCCGCGCACGTGGAGCCGCGCGCACCGCTCCTCACCTTCGCGCTCGCCGCGGCGCTCCTGGTGCTCTACACCCACCGCGGCAACCTCGCGCGCATGCGCGCGGGTACCGAGTCGCGCGCGCGGCGGCTGTGGCTGCTGCGGCCGCGGCACCCGGCCTGATGGCGCGCGCCCGCAAGACCGCACCCCGCAGTGCCCCGCCGCTGGCCGCGCGGGTGTTCGCCCAGCTCGCGGACGGGCAATTTCATTCGGGCGAGGACCTGGCGCATGAACTCAAGGTCAGCCGCAGCGCCGTGTGGAAGGCCGTCGGGGCGCTGAAAGCGCTGGGGGCGACGCTGGAAGCGGTGCGCAACCGGGGCTACCGGCTTCAGCACAGCGGTGAGCCGCTGGATGCGCGCACGATCCGCAGGCACCTGGACGGGCAGGCCCGCGCGCGGGTGAAGCAGCTCGAGACCACCTGGTCGATCGACTCGACCAACTCAGCGCTCCTTGAGCGCGCCAGCCCGCCGCCGGGGACGAGCGAGGTGCTGCTCGCGGAATGCCAGAGCGCCGGGCGCGGGCGGCGCGGGCGCACCTGGATCGCAGCCCCCGGGGGGGCGATCTGCCTCTCGCTCAACTGGACCTTCCCGGCGGTGCCGGAGGACCTGGGCGCACTCGGCCTCGTCATCGGCGTGTGCGTGCTGCGCGCGCTCCAGGGGCTCGGGGTGCAGGGCCTGCAGCTGAAGTGGCCCAACGACCTTTTGGTGCAGGGGGAGAAACTCGGTGGCGTGCTCATCGAGCTGCGCGCGGAGACGGCGGGTCCTGCGTTCGTGGTGATCGGCATCGGGCTCAACGTCGCGCTCGGGGCGGAGGCGCTGCAGGAAATCGCGACGAGCGGCATCCCGGCCACGGACCTTAAGAGCGCGGGCCTTGCGGGCGCGGGCCGCAACGCCGTGGCGGCCGCGGTCATCGGGCAGTGCGTGCGCGGGCTCCTCGAGTTCGAACAGGGCTCGCTCAAGCCCTTCATCGGGGACTGGCGGCAGGCGGATGCGCTCGAGGGGAAGGCCGTGAACGTGAGCGGCGCGGACGGCGTGGCGAGCGGCATGGCGCGCGGGATCGACGTGCACGGGGCGCTGCTGCTGGAAACCCCCGCGGGCGTGCAGCGCTTCATCGCCGGCGATGTCACCGTGAGGCCCTCCGGATGACGCTCCTCCTCATCGACGCGGGCAACACGCGCATCAAGTGGGCGCGCTGCGCGGACGGGCGCCTGGAGCGCTCGCACGCCGCGGCGCACGGCCGCTGGACGGCGGGCGACTTTGCGCGGCGCCTCTTTGGTGCACGGCCGCCGGAGCGCGTGCTGGTCGCAAGCGTCGCCGGCGTGCGCGTGCGCGCCGCGCTCACGCAGGCGGCGCGGCGCGCGGGCGTGCCAGTCGAGTTCGTGCGCGTGCCCCGGCGCGGCGGGGGCGTCACGGTCGGCTACGCCGAGCCCTGGCGGCTCGGGGTGGATCGCTTCGCGGGCCTCGTCGGCGCGCACGCGCTCTTCGGCGGCGTGCCGCTCCTGGTGACCGGCGTCGGCACGGCGCTCACGCTCGACCTTGTGGGCGGCGGGGGCCGGCACTTCGGCGGCGCGATCATTCCCTCGCCCGCACTCATGGTCGCGACGCTGCTCGAGCGCACGCAGGGCATCCGCCGCCGCGCCCGGGGCGGTGCGCGCCGCGCGCTCGGGCCGTTCGGGCGCTCCACGCGCGCGGCCATCACGCAAGGGGCGCGCTACGCCGCCGCCGCCGCCATCGATCGCGCGGCCGGGGAGGGCGCGGTGTACGTGGGCCGGCGGCCGCTCGTGGTCCTCACCGGCGGCGGCGCGGCGGACGTGCGCCCGCTCCTGGAGAGCGCCTGCGTCACGGTGCCGGACCTGGTGCTCTCAGGCCTCGCCGCGCTCGCCACCCGGCGCTCGCTGCGGCCTTGAACTAGAATCACGCTCCGTGCGCCGGCTCTTCTTCGCACTGCTCTTCGCCAACCTCGTCTACTTCGGCTGGGCGCTGTGGGTCACTCCGCCGCCGACGGTGCCGCCGAACGAGACGCTGGCGCGCCTGCCGCGGCTGAAGCTCGTCGAGGAGCTGCCGCCGGAGCAGCGCCCCGACCCCAATGCCCCGAAGCCCGCACCGACCGGCGCGCTGCAGCCGTGCTTCTCCATCGGCCCGTTTGCGGACGTGAACCTGAGCGCGCAGGCGGCGGCGATCCTCAAGGAGCAGGGGTTCGACCCGAAGCAGCGCGCGGCGCAGGGGGAGATGGGGCAGGGGTTCTGGGTGTTCATCGGCAACGTGCCGACGGACTCCGACAGTGACCGCATGCTCGTGAGCCTCGAGCACAACGGCATCAAGGATGCGCTCGTGATGCCGGCGAGTGCGGAGGCCGGGCGGCGCATCTCGCTCGGGCTCTTCACCGAGCGTGCCCGTGCCGAGCGGCGCGCGGAGAGCGTGCGTGCCATGGGACTCAAGGCCGAGGTCGCCGAGCGCAAGCTCCCGAGCACGGTCTACTGGGTGGACCTGGCCCCGCAGCCGGGCATGACCACGGTGCCGCTGCAGGAGCTGTTCGCGCAGGGCGTGAGCTCGAAGGTGTCCGTGCAGACCTGCCCGCCGGCCGCGGCCGCCGCCCAGGCGAGTGCCGCTACTGCATCGGCGTCGGGTGCCTCCGCCGCCGCGGCGTCCGGTCCACCGAAGCTGCCGTAGCCCTCTAATCGCGCGCGCTCACGCCCCGCAGCGGGGCACTGAATCCGGCGCATCCGCGCGGGCGCGGTCGGAACCGGAGCTCTAGGCCGAAAAGGCGCTCCGGCAGGGCGTCTGCGGCTGGTGCAGGAATCGGCGGACCCGGCGCCGGACCTGTGCCCGTTGCGGCTTCCCGAAGGGGAACCGGTCCGTGCAGGGATCCGAGCGGAAGCCGACCCCGGGAGCGGTGGCGCTCAGGGGGTTGGAGATCTCACAGTGCCAGAGCGTCCGGCAGGTCATGAGGAAGGCCTTCATGCGGACTCCGTGGCGTGAGCCAGCCGGCTGCGTGAGGGAAAAGGGCATTTTTCGAGGGTGTTCATGGCGCCTCGTAGTCGGGGGCAGGATTATCCGCAGACTCTGCGACGGGACTGTTGCAGCGATCCTTCGCCTCAAGTCCGGGCAGGCACTGTAGATAAGGAGGGGCGAGGGTGGCCATTGCCGAAAGCGGAAGCTGCCGTGTAGGTGCATGCTGACTTTCATCCAGGCCGGGCAGTCACACCTTCCACGAGGCTTGTCGAAGTCTGGTGTTCCCAGGAGGGCTCGGTACGCGTTTCGGCGGAAGCGGAGGGGTCGAGCGTGAGTTTGCGTACGGGAAAGTGGCACGGAACCCGTTCATTCGCCGCCCAAATGCGGCCCGCGTACAATCGCGCCCCGCGGAGAACCTCGGGGTTCAATCTTCGGAATATGCCGGCTTAGCTCAGTGGTAGAGCAGCGGTTTTGTAAACCGTAGGTCATCTGTTCGATTCAGATAGCCGGCATCATCACCGCGTCATGGACCGGCGTCAGCATGCCATTACCAGAGTAGAGGGAGCGTACCGCGAGTGGATGTCGGAAGTCGCCGTCGCGCGATGTGATTCCGCTAAGTGCTTGAGTCAGCTGGTGGTGAGTTGTATCGAGTAGTGATCTAACTCGATTTGTAAACCGGCGGTTATCTAAGGAACTCCTCGATCGCACGCGTAGAGTGCCCGATCGTCCAGATTGTCATCCGCGCTGCTGCAGCCGCTGAGGGTGACGTCGGTCAGTCGATCCTGTGCAGCGCCCCGCCTTTGTGCATCGCGACGTGGTCGGTTTTGTCGCTCTTGATCTCGTACTGCGGGTCATCCGCGCTGGCGTGGTGCGTATAACCCTTGTAGTCGGTGTTCTTCTTGTGCACCTTGACGATTTTGCCGCTGACATGGCCTGCTTCCGAGTTCCAGCGCACGTGATCGCCTACTTTGAATTTTGTGGTCATAGGAATAACTCCTCGGGAAGGTAAGAACATCAGGGCAGCAAAGTCTTCGCGCGCTTACAAAAGTGGTCGACGGTGAACCCGTATTCGCGCAACACCGTCTTGCCCGCGCCGATGCGCCGAACATTCTCGCGTTCGGAGATGCTAAGAGGCGTTCCGCGGCGGCCACAATCAGCCCGACCTCCGAGCCGCTCCCGATCAGGATCAGCCTTCGACGCCGGACACCCAGTGGGAAGAAGATAAAGTAGCCTGTGATTTCAACCACTTGCAGGGACTTCGGCGTTGGCAATTAGAGCCCGGAACCATGAACGCGCCGCCCTGAGTCCAGCAGGTACCTCGGCTGGGCGCCGTACCGCAGGAAAGCCGCGACCCGTACGTATCTTCCGCTGCAGACTGCGATAAGCAGAAATGCGCATTCTTAGCCATGTGCTAGACTCCCGGCATATGTACGGGTCCTCATGGAAGTTAAGAAGCATTCCGAGCTGATTGGCGACGCGTCGTGATCGCGCGCATGAACTCGAAACTGGTCGTGCCCTTGGTTGTCGCGGCCATCGTGATTGGCGGCGCAGCGGTGTATTGGATAACGAGGCGCGCACCACCTACGCGATATGTGACGACCGCGGTGACACAGGGCGACGTCGTCACCACAATCACCGCCAGCGGATCCGTCAATCCGGTGGTTGTGGTCATGGTGGGCAGCTATGTCTCGGGCACCATCGCGACCCTCAGCTGCGACTACAACACCCGGGTTCGTACGGGTCAACTGTGCGCAAAGATCGACCCCAAGCCCTATCAGATAGTTGTAGATCAGGCCAAGGCCGAGCTGGATGTTGCTAAGGCACAACTCGTCAAGGACCAGGCCCATGTGGTCTACACAAAGACCAATCACGAACGCCTCGATCTTCTATTCAGCGAAGATTCGACTTCCCATGATGCCGCCGATGCTGCGCTCGACGCCTATCATCAGGCCGTTGCGCTCATCGGGCTTGACGTCGCTCAGATCGCCCAGAAGGCCGCGGCGCTGCAGGCCGCTCAGATCAATTTGGATTACACCAACATCGTCTCGCCGGTGGACGGCACGGTGGTGGCGCGCAATGTCACCGCCGGTCAGACCGTGGCCGCGAGTTTTCAAACACCGACTCTGTTTCTGATTGCCACCGACCTGACCAAAATGCAGGTCGATACCAATGTCAGCGAGTCCGATATCGCTGGTGCTCTGGAAGGGGCCCACGCTACGTTCACGGTCGACGCCTTTCCTAAACGTACGTTTCAGGGACAGGTGGCCCAGGTCCGGCAGGCTCCCGTGAGCGTGCAGAACGTGATTACGTACGATGTCGTGATCACGGTCGATAACTCCGAGTTGCTGCTGAAGCCGGGAATGACGGCCACCGCGAGGATAGTCACAGCCGAGTCGCCACAGGTCCTGAGAGTCCCGTCGCAGGCGCTGCGATTTACACCGACCGCTGTGTCCAAGCCCGGGCCAGCCAATGCGGTGAAATCCGGACAGCAGTTGGTGTGGCTGTGGCGGGACGGCAAGCTGGTCTCGATCCCCGTCACAGTGGGCCTCGTTGGCGACACCTTTACCGAGATCAAGCCGGGAGATCTCAAGCTCGGAGATCAGGTCGTCACATCGGAGGCCGCAGCGGGCGCTGCTCCCGCTTCAGCCACTCCCCCGCTGAAACTGTAGGAGGACGACCGGCATGGCTGACGCCGTTGTCCGCCTCATCGACCTCACTCGAACCTTCCAGCTCGGAGATACGGAGGTTCGTGCGCTGCAGGGGGTCAGCGTTTCGGTTGACCGCGGCGAATTCGTTGCAATTATGGGATCGTCCGGGTCGGGTAAGTCGACAATGATGAACATCATTGGCTGCCTCGATCGACCCACGAGCGGCCAATTCCTCTTTGAGGGGCGCGATGTCGCGCGGCTGCCCGAGCCGGAGCTGGCCGACATCCGCAGCCAGCGGATCGGCTTCGTGTTTCAGAGCTTCAATTTGCTGGCGCGCACGAGTGCGTTGGAGAACGTCATATTGCCGCTGCTTTACGGGGCCGCAGCGGCGCTGACGTCGAGCGAGCGGAACGATCGCGGGCGCGAGATGCTCACCAGCGTCGGCTTGGCTGACCGCGCGCGTAGCATGCCCAATCAGCTCTCCGGGGGGCAACAGCAACGCATCGCGCTCGCCCGGGCGCTCATTAACCATCCTGCACTACTGCTTGCCGACGAACCGACGGGCAACCTCGATACGCGCACCTCCCATGAGATCATGGAAATCATTCGCAGCCTCAATCGCGAGCAAGGCGTGACGGTAATCGTGGTGACCCACGAATCAGATATCGCCGCATACGCGGATCGGGTAATCGTGATGCGCGATGGACGAATCCTTTCTGATGAGCATCAGGTTGCCGTCGTAACACCGGAGCGTGCTGACACCAGCGCCAAAGCCTCAATCGCAGCGACGGCGGGCATTACTGTGCCTGCTGACGACGCCGCCGGCCTTCGCGTGGCCTTCCTGTCGATGATTGTCTCAGCCTCTCTGCAAGCTCTGGCACGCAACAAGCTACGCTCGGCCTTGACCATGTTGGGTGTATTCATAGGGGTGGCCGCGCTCATTGCGATGGTGGCCGTGGGAGATGGTGCCAGCGCAGCGGTGAAGAAGCAGTTGGAAAGCCTGGGTACGAACATGGTCGTCGTCCAGCCGGGCGCCACGACTGCCGGTGGTGTTCGCGCTGGGGCGGGCAGCGCCTCAACTCTGACCGTGGTCGACGCCCAGACCATTCTGCGCGACGACCCGGCCGTCCAGCGGGTCAGTTACCTGACGCGCCAGGCGGGTCAAATACAATACGGCGACCAGAACTGGAACACCGCTATCCAGGGCGTGACGCCGAGCTATCTGGACATCGTCAGCTGGCACATCGCCAGCGGTAGCTCCATGACCGAACAACAAAATGACGCCGCGGAAACAGTCTGTTTGATTGGCCAAACGGTCTATCAGAACCTGTTTCCTCCGGGAGAGGATCCCGTCGGCGCGACCGTACTCATCAAGGGCGTACCCATGCGGGTGATCGCGCTCCTCACAAGCAAAGGACAAACGGGCTTTGGACAGGATCAGGACGATGTAGTGATGATCCCGTTCAATACAGCAGAGCGCAAAGTCCTAGGAGTCGCGGCGCCGCAAGCGGCCCAGAACCTTGTCAGCGCCAACTACCCCGTGGCGCCTAACGCCTTCGGCATCAGCCCCCGCATGACCGGCTATGTCAACAGTATCTACGTCCAGGCCGGAGGTGCCGACCTGGTGAGCACGGCGATCACTCAGGTGCGGGCAACTCTCGCGCGGAGCCACCATATCCGGACCGGGCAGCTCGATGACTTCAGCGTCCGTAACCTCAGTCAGATCGCAGCCGCGCAGCAAAGCAGCAGCCAGGTCATGGCCGCGCTCCTGGCAATAGTCGCCTCTATCTCGCTATTGGTCGGTGGCATCGGGATCATGAACATCTTGTTAGTGTCAGTCACCGAGCGGACCCGCGAAATCGGCATCCGAATGGCGATTGGAGCACGTCGCCTCCAGGTGCTGCTCCAGTTCCTGGCCGAATCCGTGCTATTGAGTGTGACCGGTGGCGTGGCCGGGATCGGGTTCGGGCTGCTGGTGTCGTTCATCATCTCCACGCTTGCACATTGGCCGACCCAACTCTCCCTCACCGCGGTCCTCGGCGGTTTTGCGTTCTCGGCGGCGGTCGGAATCTTCTTTGGCTACTACCCAGCTCGCAAGGCTGCGAACCTCAACCCTATCGACGCGCTTCACTACGAATAGACACCACCGGCTGAGGCATCAGCGGGATCGATCAGCTCGACGAATCGCGCACCGAACCAGCCGCTTGATCCTGAGACCGGGCGGCCGCAGAGAAGAACGTAACCCGCCAGCTCCTCTGATCTGCCGTTTGGTATGTTCCTAACGTGCCCTAACCATCCTGCCGACGGCGTGGGTCGGCTCCCGCGCGGGCCGTGGGGGTGGTGGGGCTTTACATGACGCGGTCTTCTAGAGAAACCGCCGTCTCGAGCTATCAGGCTTTGACCGCAGACAGGCTGCAGTGTGGATGGATTGACTGGTCGTCCAATGAGCAGCTACTCGAGAACGGCAGGTCCGGTTCCAAGAGCAGCCGCTTCGTTTGCCACATTATTGGCACACTTACTGCCTCAAAACGCCACCAGGTGCCGCGATCCCACTCCACTAAGTGTTTGAGTTAGTTAGTGGTGAATGGTGTCGAGTAGTGACCCAACTTGATTTGTAAACCGTTGGTCGGGAGTTCAAATCTCTCAGCCGGCACCAACATTCATATGTGTCTATTCCGGTCACATCGCTGACGATTTATACCGGGGACATGTGATCGGCGAGCATGAACTCACCCTTGTAATCAGCGCACCACAGATCATTGGGCTGATCCGGTCGGGACAGGTGGGTTCCTTCAGCCTTGAGGTGATGGCGGCGCCGTCCGCGGCTGACCAGACCGTGCCATCTCATCTGGCCGTTCACATACGATGAGCGTGTCTTGCGACGAATGAACATCCGCGGCCATCTCTCTGAACGGCTCCTTAGGTCAAGGAGAATCAGCAATGCCGACGATACGTCGGCCGGAGTCTTTAGGCGACTACCGCCACTGTCGCTTGCTCCGGTTTAACTTGAAAGCCGAAGGGCCGCGCAGGTCCGAATGTGAAGCGAGGAATAGGTCCGAGCCGACGACAGGGTCCTTAGACTCGTGCCCAAGGTGATCGCATTTTCGCACGACTTTTAATCCCGCGCATGGTTGGCGCATACGTCGTCGGATTCGCAATCCGTTGGTTAGCGTTGCGATTTACACTGATAAGTGCACTCCGGCGCTGTAGTCGGACGCGCTAGCCCCGGTGACTGTCTAGGGCAGGAGAAACTGTTTCGCGTGAGGAG
>CAVSFM010000005.1:0-96286 GCA_963727305.1 uncultured Pseudomonadota bacterium | reverse complement strand
GATGCGAATCCCAAAGTAAACCGAAGCGCCGCTCGCGCCTTTTCGAAGCTGGTTGGTACCCCTTTCTTCAGAAGCCACAAGAGCTCGCGGGTACGGCTAGCGCGTCCCGCAGGGGGCCGCTGCTTTGACTTGCGGCGAATGACAAGCACGGGGTTCAGCCCACTCGCCCCAAGGGCAGCTTCGTAGTCAGACTCCGCGAGTCGATTAAGGTCCGGGTAATTGAAAACATACTCGATTACCCGACGCGCAATCTCCGGGCCTAATCGTGGCTCGATTCTCTCGTATATCTGCACAGGCGTTGATGTTAAGTGCTCCCAAGGCTCAAGAACGCCATCAAACATCCCAATCGGCCCTTTGTCTGTCGGAATGCTTAGGTGATGCCCTATATCGGCGCTCCATATCGGGCCAAAGACGGTAAACAAAACGCCGCCGGGGGTGAGGCTTTGCCGAACTCTGTCCAGAGTCGTATGGAGATCCGCGATATGCTCGAATGCGTTAATGGAGTAAGCCACAGAGAACCGAGAAGTCAGTTCAAGCGTCGCTGCGTCCTGCGCAACTGCAGAAAAGTTCGAACATTGCTGCTGCCTTGCATCTCGATTGAATGCATCGACCGCTGCGCGATCTAGATTGAAGCAAACCCAAGTTCTAGGGGAGAGCTTCTGAAGCTGCGAGATTGGTGAGCACCCCCCAATCTCCAGTACGTCCTTTCCTGCGAGCCCTACGGTGCAATTGGCCCATGTCAGATATTTTCCATGAGGAGTCGAGGAATGGTCGATCATGCTTACCCTTAGCCAATCTGGACCGTGAGATATTTGCCACATCGTGTGGCGGCCACTCGAGACTCAATGCTAGTGGGACTCGTCCGTTCAAGCAAAATTTACCGAAATCGCCAGCTACTTGTTCCGCACCCCGTTTGCGGCCACCACGCGCTTACGCGGCTCACTAGCGCTAGTGGTTCAATCTCCCCGCCCTCGCTTCAGATCGGCTAGCATGCCCTCATAAGTTGGAGCCGAAGAGCCACCTATGCCGCTAAAGCCAAATGTCTTGATCTTGATGGCCGATCAGCTCACCCCGGCCGCCCTGCCGGCGTACGGCAATCGCATCGCCAAGACGCCGCATCTGGATGCCTTGGCGGAGCACGCGGTGCTGTTCCGTTCCGCGTACTGCAACAGTCCGCTGTGCGCGCCCTCGCGGTTCTCCTTCATGTCGGGGCGGCTGCCTTCGGCCATCGGCGCCTATGACAACGCGGCAGAGTTTCCGGCGCAGGTGCCGACGTTCGCCCACTACCTGCGCCTGGCCGGCTATCGCACCGTGCTGAGCGGCAAGATGCACTTCTGCGGCGCCGATCAGCTGCACGGTTTCGAGGAGCGGCTGACGACCGATATCTACCCGGCCGACTTCGGCTGGACGCCCGACTGGCTGAACTTTGAAAAGCGGCCCAGCTGGTACCACTCCATGGATTCGGTGACGCAGGCCGGGCCCTGCGTGCGCACCAATCAGATCGACTTCGACGACGAGGTCGTGTTCCGCGCCAAACGGCAGCTGTTCGACATGGCGCGCAGCAACGACCGGCGGCCGTTCTGCATGGTCGTCTCCATGACCCATCCGCATGATCCCTTTGCGATTCCCCATGAGTACTGGAACCGCTACCGCGATGCCGATATCGACATGCCGCGGGTGCGCATTCCCGTCAAGGAGCTCGACGCCCATTCACGGCGGCTGCGCCATGTCATCGGGCTGGATCTGCAGGAGGTCACCGACGCCCAGGTGCGCGCCGCCCGCCATGCCTATTACGGCGCGGTCTCCTATGTGGACGACCACGTTGGTTCACTAGTGACGGCGCTGAACGAAACCGGCTTCGCCGAAGACACGGTGATCGTCGTGCTCGCCGATCACGGCGAAATGCTCGGCGAGCGCGGCCTGTGGTACAAGATGAGCTTCTTCGAACCGGCCTGCCGCATACCCCTGCTCATTCATGCGCCGCGCCTGTTCGCGCCGCGCGCAGTTACGCAGTCGGTGTCGCTGATTGATCTGCTGCCGACGCTCGTGGATGTGGCCGGCGATGGCAAAGTCCACGGTCACCGCAGCGGAACTGGATGGTCGCAGCCTGCTACCGCACTTGCAGGGACGCGGCGGTCATGACGAGGTCCTCGGGGAATACCTGGCCGAAGGTGCCATTGCTCCCATCGTGATGGTGCGTACCGGATCGCACAAATTCATCCACTCGCCCGCGGACCCGGACCAGCTCTACGATCTGGCCGAGGATCCCGATGAGCAACGCAACTTGGCCGCGTCCGCCAACGACCCAACGGCCCGGCGTTTCCTTGAACGTGTGCAGCGGACCTGGTCGCTGGACGCCCTGCACCGTGAAGTGCTCGCCAGCCAGAAGCGCCGCACGCTCGTGGACGCCGCCATGCGGCTCGGCCGTCAGACCAGCTGGGACTACCAGCCGCTGTTCGATGCGAGCCAGCAGTATGTGCGCAACACCAAGACCCTCGATGAACTCGAGGACGCGGCGCGTTTTCCGCGCGTCACACGTGAGTGAGCTCGCGAGCCTGCTTAGGTACGCCCCAGCAGGCTCTTCGCCAGGCCTCTGAGACTGCGCCGGTCACCGGCATCCAGCGTGTCTTGCACCTGGAGGACCCGTTGCAGGCTGGCGCTGCTCAGGCGGGCGCCAGGTATCTGACCGAAATTCGCCTGTGCCTGGGCCTCGTTCTTCGTGCCGAGCAATACGGTCGAGACTTCAGGGAAGCACAACGGATAGGCGATGGCGGCACGCACCATCGAGCCTGACTCGGCTTCGAGAAAGCGGAAGCGCTCCGCATCGTCGACTGTGCGCGCAATCCGCGCCTGCGACCACTTATGCCGTTGGTCGTTGGGATCCGGGAACGTCGAGGTGCGCGTGAACTTGCCCGTCAGAAATCCCTCCTTGAGCGCCGAGCGGATCAGGACCGCAAGTCCGCTCTTGCGCAGCTGCTCGATCCGCAGCTCAAAGGGATCCGGATCCAGCAGGCTGAAGGGAAGCTGCAGCCCATCGAGGATTCCGCTATCGATGGCCGCGTCGATATCATGAGCCGAGTAGACCGAAGCGCCGATGAAACGTACCTTGCCGGCCTTCTTCAGCCGCAACAGTTCTTCGTACGTGCCGTGCTCCTCGGGCAGCGAATGCAGCTGGTAGAAATCGATTGTATCGGTGCCCAGCCGCCGCAGCTGCGCTTCGAGCGTCGCCGTCATGCCCGCCGGCTGGTAGGAATATTTCGTCGCGACGATCCAGCGATCGCGCCGGCCCTTCAGAAACTGCCCGAGGACCACCTCCGACTCCCCGTAGACCATGGCCGTGTCCACGAGGTTGCACCCGAGTTCCTCCGCACGGGCCAGTGCACGCAGCGACTCGGCGTCGTCTACGCTTCCATAGGCCTTGCCGCCGATCGCCCAGGCACCAAATCCCACTTCGGACACCTTCAGGCCCGTGGCCCCGAAGCGTCGGTAGGGCATCGCACCGACGGTGGCGACGATCTCCGGCGGCGTCACCGGAACCCCGGCAGCGGCTGTGTACGCATTCCGTTTCATCTCACGCCACCTTCGGCCGGCCTCGACGGCACCCAGCAAGGCGACCGCCCCGCCGGCCAGCAGCACGTTACGTCGCGTGGTCGCGTGAGTCTTCGTCACCGGCTTGTCCTGAGCCCCTCTTTGTCACCCAGCGACTGCGCGCGCAGTGTCGCCACGGACTCATCCTCCGGCGCGGGGACCAACTTACCCGCGGCGAGCACGGCGGCGACCCCCTCCCGCGACGCCTGCTCCTCATCGGCGTCTCCCAGGAAGCCACCGCTCTGGTGCGCCCAGAGCCGTGCATACAGCCCGCCCTGCCGCAGCAGCGTCGCATGATCGCCCATCTCGACGATGCGCCCCTGATCGAGCACCACGAGCCGATCCATCGCCGCAATGGTGGACAACCGATGGGCGATCGCAATCACGGTCTTGCCGCGCATGATCCGCTGCAGCGCGCTCTGAATCACCGCCTCGACCTCGGAATCCAGTGCGCTGGTGGCCTCATCCAGCAGCAGTATCGGGGCATCCTTGAGCATCACCCGCGCGAGCGCGATGCGCTGCCGCTGGCCTCCCGAGAGCTTGATGCCACGCTCACCCACATGGGCGTCATAGCCGCGCCGGCCGTGCGCATCCGCCAGGAGGGGAATGAATTCCGTGGCCTGGGCGTCGGCCGCCGCGCGCTCAACATCCGCCTGCGTCGCATCGGGTCGCCCGTAGAGGATGTTGTCGCGCACCGAGCGGTGCAGGAGCGAGGAGTCCTGCGTCACCATGCCGATCTGCGCGCGCAGACTCTCCTGCGTGACGTCCGCGATGTCCTGGGAATCGATCAGGATGCGCCCGCTCTGCACGTCGTAGAACCGCAGCAGCAGGTTGACCAGCGTGGATTTGCCGGCCCCCGAGCGCCCGACCAGGCCGATCCGCTCCCCGGGAGCGATCTCCAGGGTGAAATCATCGATGACCGGGCCGCCGCGCTGCACGTTCTGATAGGAGAAGTTCACCGCCTCGAAGCGCACGCGCCCCGGTCCGCGCCTGAGCGGCACGGCGCCCGGCTTATCGAGCACCAGCGGCTCGCGCCCGAGGGTATTGATGCCGTCCTGCACGATGCCGACGTTCTCGAACAGGCCGGTCATCTCCCAAAGCACCCAGTGCGACAGGCCATTCAGGCGCAACGCCATCGCCCCGGCGGCGGCGATCGAGCCGATGCCCACGAGGTCGCGTGTCCAGAGCCACAGGGCCGTGCCCATGACGCCGATGATGAGGAGCATGCTGAGGATCTGGTTGACGATCTCGAATCCGCTCACCAGCCGCATCTGGCCAAACACCGTACGCAGGAAGTCCTGCATCGCCTGGCGGGCGAAGCCCGCCTCGCGCGAGGAATGGGAAAACAGCTTCACGGTGGTGATATTGGTGTAGGCGTCACTGATGCGTCCGGTCATCAGGGAGCGCGCATCCGCCTGCGCCTTGCCGACGCGCGTCAAGCGCGGGACGAACCAGGCCACGGCGAGCGCGTAGCACAGCATCCAGCCGAGCAGCGGCAACAGGAGCCAGGTATCGAAATGACCGATGACGAGCCCGATGGTCACGAAATAGATCGCCACGTAAACGAGGATGTCGGTGACGCTGAACCAGAAATCGCGCACCGCGAGTGCCGTCTGCATCACCTTCGCCGCCAGTCGCCCGGCGAACTCATCCTGGTAGAAGGTCAGGCTCTGCGCCAGCATGAGGCGGTGGAAGTTCCAGCGCAGCCGCATGGGGAAATTGCCCGCGAGGCTTTGGTGCTTGATCATGGTCTGCAGCGCCACGAGCGCGATGCTGCCGAGGAGCACCGCGGCGATCGCCGCCAGCCGCATCCCGCCCGCGCTCCACAGCTGCTCGCGCGGCAGCGCCACCAGCGTGTCGACGATGTGCCCGAGCAGCGCGAACAGCGCCGCCTCAAACACGCCGATCAGCGCGGAGAGCAGCGTCATGCCGAGCAGGTAGCGCCGCAGGCCCTGCGTGCAGGCCCATAGGAACGCGATAAAGCCGCGCGGCGGCACCGACGGCGGCGCCTCCGGGTAGGGATCGACCCGGCGTTCAAAAAACCCCATCATCTGGGCGGGACTCGCTTGCGGCTGCAGGATGAGCGGATTCTACCCCGCCAGCCGGGTAAATCCGCGAACACCGGTGCGTCTTCGAAACACGGGATGTTTCCGCCACTTCACTTAACGGTTCGGCCCCGCAGCACGATCAGCATCCGTGTGCCGCGGCATGATAGGAATGAAGGCCCACCGAAATTGCGCCGGCAGCGGACACCATTGACCCCGGTATTTGCCGCCGCCCCGCGCGCGACGCCGGAGAAGGCCATCGTCATGCAGCACGCCGGCGAGGGCAAGACGTCGCTCACCCGGGCGTGCCCTGCACGCTGCGCGCACCTGCAGTACCAGTTCTGGGCCGGAAAATCCGGACGCTTTTCGCGTGGGGAATTCCCGGCAGCCCGGGCTGCCTAACAGCGGTTACCCTATGGCCACCGGTACTCTGAGGCGCGAGCGTTGCAGGCTCGCGAACCGTGAATGACCCAATCCCCTCCCACACCCGATCCCAACACTGACGGCGCAGCGCGGGCGCTCCCGGAACATATCGCGCAAAACATCGACGAAGTCGTGGAGCTGCGCCGCCGCGAGCTTGAGACTGCGAGCCCAGCGCAACTGCGGCTTGAGAGGGTGAGTCGTTTGGTGGCGCGGCCCGGCTATATCGTTGCCCTGCTGATGTTCGTGGCGGCCTGGATCGTGTTGAATCTGGTGCTCCTGCGTCGCGGCGCGAACCCCTTCGATCCGCCGCCGTTTGCATGGCTGCAGGGTTTCCTCACCTTCGTGGCGATGCTCACTGCCACGGTGGTGCTGGTGGCGCAAAATCGCCAGACCCAGCTCGCCGAGCAGCGCGCGCATCTGGACCTGCAGATCAATCTTCTGACCGAGCAAAAGGTCACCAAGGTGATCCACCTGCTGGAGGAACTGCGGCGCGACCTGCCGATGGTGCGCGACCGGGAAGACCCGCAGGCGGCGGCGCTGAAGGAGCAAACCGACACCGCACAGGTCGTCTCCGCGTTGCGGACGAGCGACCTGGCGAGCCAGTCCAAGCCCAAGGAATCGCGCTGACTGCACTCAGCGGCGCGAGTGGCGGCGGGTCGGGTTACGGCTCGCGAGCGGTCGGCGCCGTACCAGGTGCATGCGGTGCGCCGCCAGGTTGCGCGCTCCCTCCGGCGGTTGCGCCGGCGCGCGGCGCCCGAGCACGCGCGCACCCAGACGCAGCGCGGGTTTCTCGATGGCGTAGTAGCTCGCCGCGGCGCAGGCGAGCACCAGCATGAGGCGCCAGGGCGGGGATTGCAGCGCGCCGAGCGCAGAGGAGCGCGCATCGTCCCAGACGAAGAAGACTTCCTGCCACAGATACACGCTGTAGGAAATGCGGCCGAGCCAGGCGAGCGGCGGCAGCTCGAGGACCGCTCCCAGCCCGCCGCGCGGACGACGCATGGTGCCGATCAGCAGCAGCGGCGTCGCGGCGGCGGTCAGCACGGTCGCGCCGCACACGATCTTCCAGTCAAGCCCACTGAAGCTGAACAGCGCCAACGGGAGCGCCACCAGGCTGACACCCGGGCGCGACAGCACCCCGAGGCAGCGCGCGCCGACGGGCGTAGCCTCGGCCAGCGCGGCCACGCAGCCCCACATGACCCAGGAGCCCTCGATGTCCGAGCGCACCCACAGGTAGGGCGAATAGGCGACGTGATAGCGCACGACGATGCCGAGCCACACGCCCAGCAGCAGCGCGATCGCGAGGCAGCCCGCGAGCCGCCGGCGCGGTCCGAGGAAGGCAAACACGAGCGGCCACAGCAGATAGAAATGCTCTTCCACCGCCAGCGACCAGAAGTGCGCGGTGGTCCAGGTCTGCGAAGCCATCGCGAAGTTTGCGTACCCGAGGAGCGCCGCCCGCCAGCCCGGCCCCGAGACCGCCAGCACCCCGGATAACCCGAGCGCGCCCACCACGAGCAGAAACACGATCGCCGCCGGCTGGATCCGCGACAGCCGGCGCAGGTAGAAGCCGCCGACGCTGATCGCACCGAAGTGCAACTCCTCCTGCAGGAGCCGACGCGTGATGAGATAGCCGCTCAGGGCAAAGAACAGGTGCACGCCCGCGCGGCCGATGGGGTCCTTCAGCCACGCGTAGCTCTCGGAATCGTACGCGCCGGCGTGACCGGTGAGGGTGAGCCCCGCACGCAGCAGCGGGTCGGCGCCGTGATCGAGCAGCACCAGCAGGATCGCGACCGCGCGCCACCCGTCCAGCGTCGGGATGCGCCGCTGGAAAACGTCCACGTTGGACCGGGCGTCGGACATCCTTGCCGTGCCACCGAAAGGGCCGCTGCGAAGGCGGCGGTTCGCACCCCACTGCAAGCAGCGCGCAGTCTCGCACGGCGTGCGGCCCGATAGTGTGGGCGCACCCCTGTTCGCCCTCCTCCTGATCCCCTACATTGCGGGCCATGCCTGCCGCCACCCGCCAAGCTGAAGTCCCCGACGCCCTGGTCTACCCCTTCCCGGATCCGCCCGGCGCGGGAGAGGCACGCGAGGTGGCCCCCGGGGTGCTGTGGCTGCGCATGGCGCTGCCCATGGCGGGCCTGAACCACATCAATGTCTGGGCGCTCTCCGATGGGGACGGCTGGACGCTCATCGACACCGGGATGCAGACGCCCGAGACGGCGCAGGCGTGGCAACGCGCACTGGCAGGTCCGCTGCAAGCAGCGCCCGGTGAAGCGCGTGATCTGCACCCACATGCATCCGGACCACATCGGCATGTCCGGGTGGCTCACGCGAGCGCACGAGTGCCGGCTGTGGACCACGCGCCTGGAATACGTGACCTGCCGCATGCTGGTCGCGGACACCGGTCGCGAGGCCCCGGCGGATGGCGTGCGCTTTTATCGCGCGGCGGGCTGGGACGAGCCGGCACTCGAGCATTACCGGGCGCGCTTCGGCGGCTTCGGCAAGGCGGTGCACGCGCTGCCGGACAGCTTCCGGCGCGTGGTGGACGCGGAAGAGCTCACGATCGGTGCCCACACCTGGCGGGCGGTCATCGGGCGCGGGCACTCCCCCGAGCACCTGTGCCTGCACGCCCCGCAGCTGCAACTCCTGATCTCCGGCGACCAGGTGCTGCCGCGCATCAGTTCCAACGTCTCGGTGTTTCCCACCGAGCCGGATGCCGATCCGATGCGCGAATGGCTCGAGTCGCTTGCGGCCATCCGCGGACGCGTCGGTGATGAGGTGCTGGTGCTGCCCTCGCACAACGAGCCGTTTCGCGGACTGCATGCGCGCCTCGCGGGGCTCATTGCCGGCCACGAGCGGCGGCTGCTGCGCATCCACGAGGAACTCGCCACGCCCCGGCGCGCCATCGACCTGTTCGGTGTCCTGTTCCGCCGCGTGGTGGGCCTGGACATGCTCGGCATGGCGACCGGCGAGAGCATCGCGCACCTGAACTGCCTGATCGGTCGCGGCCAGGTGGTGCGTGAAGCCGATCGCGCGGGCGTACTGTGGTATCGGCGGCGCTGAGTGCGCCGGGAAAGCTGATCGCGCGGGCGGGAATTGCGTAAGATCCGCCCACGAATGCTGCCACCAACATCTGACACGGCCGGCGCCGGACCCTCGCGCTGCGCCGTCGCCCGCCGGCGACAAGCCGCGGTACATTTCGTTACTCCCCTGCGCTCGGCCCTGTGCGCGGCGCTGCTGGCGTCATGCGCGGCCGCGCAGGCCGAGATCGTGGATGCGCCCGAGCCGCCAGCACCGGTTCCCGCGGAACCGGAGACCAACGGCTACGAGCACACGCTGCTGACGGACGCCAAGGCCTACTTCACCGCGCCCCTGCGCTGGGATGCCAGTGACTGGGGCTGGTTCGCCGGCAGCCTCGCCGCCATCGGCGCCGCCCACCACTACGACACGCAGGTGCGCACCCACTTCATCAAGACCGAGGGTCCGACGGTGGGCTCGAACTCCTATGCCCTGCAGGACGCGCTGCCGGCGGTGGCGGCGCTCGGCGCCACCTGGGTGTGGGCGGGCTTCACCGAAAGCAGCGCCGGACACCGCGAGGCGTGGTCGATGCTCGAGGCCGCGACCCTGAGCACCGTCACGGCGACTGTGTTCAAGTTCACGATCCGCAGGCAAGACCCCTACCAGACCAGTGATCCCAATGCGTGGGAAAAAAGCGGCGGCTCCTCGTTCCCCTCAGTGCATGCGAGCGCGGCGTTCGCCATCGGCACCGTGCTCGCGGAATCCGGCAGCGACGAGGTTCGCTGGATCCGGCGCCTGCTCGGCTACGGGCTCGGCGCCTTCACCGCCTACGAGCGCCTGAAGCACAACCAGCACTGGCTGTCGGACACCGTGGCCGGCGCCGCCGTCGGCATCTCGACCGCGCACTTCGTCATGAATCGTCACGCCCCCGGCCGATCCGAGAGTGCCTTTGCGCTCGTACCCGTCCCGGGAGGGGCGATGCTCACCTACCAGAAGAACCTCGACTGAGCGGCGCGCTCAGCGCGTCAGCTCGTCGCCGGCCGGATGCACCGCGGCCTCCGGCTCGTGCGTCGCGGACTCACCGATCGCCTGTCCCGCCTGCGCGCGCAACTGCAGCCACGCGGCCCGCGCCTGGCGGCGGACCTCATCGAGATCGTGCTGCGGGGCTGGCGCCGCGGCGCCGCTCGTGTGCGCCTCGCGCGCCGCGACGCGCTCCTGGTACTGCGCGCGCAGCTGCTCGGCCACTTCGCTGCGCACCCCGCGCCGCTCCATCTTCAGGTGCATGATCGGTATGGCGGGCGTGGGCTCGCGCGCGGCCCCCTGGGCGGTGAGACTGCGGTGATCGACGCGCGCGGCGAGGTTGGCGGCCCGCAGGGCCTCGTTGGTCAGGATGGCCCAGCGTTCGCGCACGTTCATGAATTCCTGCCGGTGGTCGGGCAGCTCGCGCTGGCGCCGCTCGCGCGCTGCCATGTCCAGGCCCGCCTTGGCGCCCAGCCCGGTCGGGGTGACTTCCCGCGTGGTCGTGAGCAGGTGCGCGTGGAAGTTGCGCGGGTCGCCTTCCGGGCGCGGCGCGTGCACCGCCAGGTCGACCGCAACCTTGTAGCGCTCGGCCACTTCCTGCGCGAAGGCGCGCGCCAGCGCGAGGCGCGCCAGCGCCGGCAGCTCCGCCGGCAGATTGACCTGGAACTCGCGCGCCACGCGCCCGTTGTGGCGCTTCTCGGCATGCTCGGCGGTGTTCCACAGCCGCTCGCGGTTGCCGGCCCAGGCAAGGGCTGCGGCCGCATACGGCTGCGGCAGAAAGATCTCGGCATGCAGCACGTCGCGGCGGCGGCTGTAGTTGTGCAGCTCGCCGCTGCGCTCATCGCGGATGCGCTCGCCGGCGCGGTAGGCGGCGGCCGCGGTGGCGCGCCGGCCCGCGGCACGACTCAGGGAGCTGATCTGCAGGTAGAAGATCGCCACGCTCAGCGCGCCCGAGTAAAGCGCACGCGCAGCCACTCCCGTGCGGCGGCGGTCCTGAGGTAGCCGGTAAGGTCGGGCAGCTGCTCGAGCTCCGCCGCCAGCACCGCGCTCTCGATGAGATGCTGCTGGCTCACGTTCACGGAACTGCGGGCGCCGCGGCTGAAGAGGCCTTCCCGGCCGCGCGCCGTGTGCCGGCGGATGACTTCCCGTTCGCCAATGAGGCGCGCGGCGAACTGCGAGGTCCCGCCGTGCTCGCTGCCGGCGCAGCGCAGGATGAGCGTGTTGCCGCAGTTCTCGACGATGGTCTGTGCCTCGGCGGCGCCGTAGGTAGCCGAGACCTGGGCGACTGACTGGAAGCCGAGCACGCAGCGGCCGCCGAACTTGCGCAGGCGCGCCAGCGCGTCCTTCAGTCCGTCGATCGCGCCGAGCGAGTCGAGCTCATCGACGATGAACCACAGGCGCTGGTCGTGCCCGGGGCGCGTCATGGCCTCGAAGATCGCCAGCCGCATCCACGTGGCAATGATGGTGCGCAACGCGGCGATCTGCGTGGCGGCGTAGGGCAGGAACAGCGCCCCGCTCCCCGCGTGCACCCAGCGCCGTACCGAGAACGGGCGCGCGCGCTGGGCCTGCACGTACTCGAACGCCGCCGCGGCGGAGGCCGCCACCGCCCGGATCGAGCCGAACATGCGCGCGTTTTCCGGCTCGAGGAACGGCTGCGCCGGCGAGCCCGCCACCAGCGGGCGCAGCTCCGCGGCCGGCGCCACCGTCAGGAGCCGCCACAGCTCACGCGCATCGGTGCGGCCGTGCTCCCAGCAGCGGCGCATGAGCGCGCTGAGGAAGGTGCGCGCGTAGCCGCGCCACTCGCGTCCCGAGGGGTCCGCGCACGAGGGGATGAGGCCGCTCGCCAGCTGCTCGACGTCCCAGACCGCGGCCACCTCGGCAAAGGGATCCCACTTTGCCGAGCGCGCATCGAAGGGATTGAGGATCACGTCCCCCCGCCGCGGCTCGTAGAACCGCGCCGCATAGCCGCCGTCGGCATCGGCCACCACCGCCCGGTCGCCGCGTTCAAGCGCGCCCTGCAGCAGTGCCGCGATGGCCGTCGACTTGCCCGTGCCGGTCGTGCCGATCAGCTTGAAGTGCCGGCACTCCTCCGCCGCTGCGATGGGCACCCCGGCAAGCTCGACGCCGCCGAGCCGCGCCACGCGCGCGGCGCCGCACGGCCCGGCGGGCGCGCCGCCCGGTGAGCACCCGTGCGCCGCGCTTGTAGAGATCCGTGGGCCAGCGCCGCCAACGCACCCCGAGGGCGAGCAGCAGCGTGAGGACCATCACGCCGGGAATGAGGTGCGTCGCCCAGGGCGCCCATGGCAGCGGTGCCATCGCAGCGTGTTCCTCAGTAACCCCTGACGATGGCGTAGTCGGCGCTCTCGCCATACAGCGGCGCCCCCCGATCGATGCGCACGCACAGCCGCGCCGCCGCGCCGCAGCGACGCAGCTGCATGCGGCCGCCCTGCTGCGCGAGGCGCGTGAGGCTCGCGCTGAGCTCCGTGCGCGCGGCACGCAGTCCTTCGATCTCGGCGCGACTCGGGAGCATCCACGCGCTGAGTCCGAGCGGGATTGCGGCAGCCAGCGCGCTGACGGCCGCGCCGAAGACAAGCTGGCGCCGCCTGGTCGCGCGCCCGGCATGGCGCAGCAGCACCACCGTGCGCTGCGTCTCCTCGAAGAGCGCGTGCAGTTCCTGCGCCAGCACCGCGCGCACCTCATCGCGCACCACCGCATCGAGGCCGGCGGCGTGCTCCTGCAGCTGCTCGAGCGCGTGGCCGACCAGCGCCCGCTGCGACTCGACGGCCTCCATCAGCAGCCCGATCCGCACGGTGCTATCGGCCCCGGCGTCCTCAGGGGTACTCATGCCCGGGTGTCTCCTGGGCGCGCGGCTCGCGCGCGCGGCTGACGCCGAGCAGCGCGGGCAGAGGCGCAACCGCGGCACGTTCGCCACCGGCGCCGGGCGCTGTGAGCCGCACGCGACGCCACTCCGGGCGCGAGGCGATCTTCAGGTAGCCGGCCAG
Organism: uncultured Pseudomonadota bacterium; assembly: GCA_963727305.1. Lineage (GTDB taxonomy): Bacteria > Pseudomonadota > Gammaproteobacteria > Steroidobacterales > Steroidobacteraceae > 13-2-20CM-66-19. The sequence goes on along the minus strand of CAVSFM010000005.1, from coordinate 83,193 downwards.
GTCCGGCAGCTGCTCGATCTGCGCCCCCATCACCGCCGCTTCCAGGCCGAGGTGCTCGCTGCGGGTCACCGCCGGCAGGATTTCCGTGGCGCGGCGCGAGTGTGACGTCTGCACGCGCAGCACCTCGCGCTCGCCGATCAGGCGCGAGGCGAACTGGGACGTGCCGCCGTGCTCGCTGCCGGAGCAGCGCAGGATGAGCGTGTTGCCGCAGTTCTCCACGATCGTCTGGGCTTCCCCGCTCCCATAGGTCGAGGACACCTGCGCGATCGACTGAAAGCCCAGGACGCAGCGGCCACCGAACTTGCGCACCCGCGCCAGCGCATCCTTCAGCCCATCGATCTGCCCGAGTGCGTCCAGTTCATCGACCACGAACCACAGCCGCTGGTCCCCCTCCTCGCGGTTCATCGCCTCGAAGATCGCCAGCCGCATCCAGGCGGATATCGTCGAGCGCAGCGCGGCGACCTGGCCGGCGCGATACGGCAGGAACAGCACGCCGCGGGCCGCGGCGCCGCCGCCTGCGGGCGCGGCCCCCTGCTGCACCCAGCTGCGCACCGCCAGCGGGGCGCTGCGCTGGCGCGCGACATACTCCAGCGCCGCGACCGCCGAGCTCGTCACCGAGCGGATCGAGTCGAACATGCGGCCGTTGTGCTCTTCGAGAAAAGGCTGCGCCGGCGTGCCGGCCACCAGGGTCCTCAGTTCCGCGGTGCCGGCGACCACCAGCAGCCGGTACAGCTCGCGCACGTCACGGCTGCCCGCCGCGTGTGCCTGGGCGGTGACCGCACTGAAGAAGGTGCGCGCGTAGCCGCGCCAGCTGCGATCCGACCCTTCGTGATCCGGGATGAGCGAGCGCGCCAGCTGCTCGACGTCGTAGTCGTCGCGGATCTCGGCGAACAGGTCCCATTTGGCCGAGGCGGCCTCGAAGGGATTCAGGATGACATCGCCGCGGCGCGCATCGTGGAAGCGCCGCAGGTAGCCGCCGTCGGGATCGGCGATGACGGCGCGGTCACCGCGCGCGAGCGCCGCGGCGAGGAGTTCGCGGATCGCCGTGCTCTTGCCCGTTCCGGTCGTGCCGATGAGCTTGAAGTGCTTGACCTCGTCCTCGGGCGCAAGGGGCAGGCCGGCCAGCGTGATGGGCCCGCGTGCGGCGGCACGCCCGGGGCGCCTGGCCACCGTTGCGGCCGTGGCGCGCGGCGGCCCATCGAGCACCAGCGCGCCGCGCTGGTGTACCACTGCCGGTGGGGCGCGGCGCGCCAGCACCCGGCCGACGCCATAGCCGAGCGCTGCGCTGAACGCCGTCGCGGCGGACACCTCGAGCGCGGCGCTGCCCGCGGCGAGGCCGCGCAGCAGCGGTGCCGCCACCGAGATCGAAAGACCGGCGAGCGCCGTCACCGGTGCGGCCAGGAGCGGGGACAGGAGCCATTGCCGCAGGGGGGCCCGCGCCCGCGCCAGGGCGGCCAGGAGCGGCCCCTGCACGGTCGCATAGGCGCTCAGGAGGCCCGGCCAGCCATGCAGGGCGCTCATGCGCGGCGCGCGCCGCTCAGGGGTGCAGACCGCCCGCGCCGCGCCGCGCGGCGCTTGCGCGCCGGGTCGAACCACACCTCGCGCACGACGCGGCGGTGACGCTCAAGACCGCACTGAATGACCACGTCAACGAGCAGGTAAAGCAGGCTCTTGATGTCCGCGCGTGCCAGTCCGCGGCCGCCGGCGCTTTGCCGCACCAGCAGCATCAGCTGCTCGAAGGCCAGTTCAGCGCTCGTGGCGTGCACGCTGGTGATCGACCCGGGGTGGCCGGAGTTCACGTTGCGCAGATAGTCGAAGGCCTCATCGGCGCGCAGCTCCGCGAGCAGAATCCGGTCCGGGCGCATCCGCAGACAACACTCGAGCAGCTGCTTGGGCGTCACGCGCGCGAGCCCCTGGTCATCCTTGCTGTAATAGAGCCGCACGTGGTTCGGGTGGCCATCGAGCACCAGCTCGCGCGTGTCCTCGATGCTCACCAGGCGCTCATCGCCCGGGATCTCGCGGATCAGCGCCTTGGTCCAGGTGGTCTTGCCCGAGCCGGTGGCCCCGGAGACGAGGATGTTCTTGCGGGCCCGCACCGCGAGGCGCATGAAGCCCGCATAGTCGCGCGCCGCGTGCAGCCGCAGCAGCTCGCTGTCGGCGTCCTGGGCGTGCTGGCCGGCGGGCACCGTCGCGCGCAACGCGCCGGCGAGGCTGAGTTCCTCGATCGACCAGACCGTGGCGGCCGGCCGCCGGATGGTGATCGCGACGCAGCCGAGCGTGGTCGCCGGGGGCAGCACGATCTGGACCCGTTCGCCCGAGGGCAGCCACGCCGACAACAGCGGCGCCGACTCGTCCACCCGCTGGCGGGTGACGTTGGCGATCAGCTTGGCGAGCCGCCGGCACCAGTCGAGATCGGCGAACGGGAGCTCTTCGCGCAACCAGCCCGCGCGCGTCTCGATGAAGGCCTCCCGCGGCCGGTTGATGCACAGCTCAGTCACCTCGGGGTTCTCGAGCCACGGGCGCAGCGCCCGCAGGGTGAGATCCAGCGCCGACAGCTCCGCCGGTGCGCTGCGCACCGGTGCATCACCCGCCGGGGACGACGCGCAGCTCATACACGGACCGGAAGTCCACATCACGCGCCACCAGCACCTGGATGCGATCGCCGTTGGCCTTGACGATCGTCGGCGGTATCTGCACGGTCTCCTTCAGGACCTCGGTGAGAATGTCCGTCGAACCGGCGGGCGCATAGATCACCGTGCCGCCCGGGGCGCTGGCCGCCTGCACCCCGGCCTGCACCGCGCCGTTGACGACCGAGATGAGAAGCGCGGCGCCGAAGCGCTCCCAGAAGTGCCGCTGCACCTCCCCGCTGACGCCCGCGCGCCCGAGCTCATCAGTGCCCGGAGAATCCAGTGGGACCACGACGCCGGTGGGCGTGCGCGCCTGCGTCCACAGGACGAACAGGCGCGCCTGGCCCTGCTGCACCTGGCCGCGGGTCTCCCCGACCAGCTTGGTCCCGCGCTCGAGCAGCACCACCTTGCCGTCGGCGCTGAAGGTGTCCATCGCCGTGACGCAGGTGGTCATGCCGGGCAGCGTCGAATCGATGGCGGTTTCCAGGGTGCAGTCGAGAAATGCCCCCTTCGGCAGCAGAAAGCGGCTGTCGGGTGCACGCTGCGCCTGCGTCGCAGGCGCCAGCGTCGGCACCAGCAGGCCGCCCAGTGCGGACGCGGCGTGCTCGCCGGGCGCGGCTGCGGGGGCCGCAGCCACCGGTGTTGCGGCCGCACCCCCGGGAGCCGGCACCCCCGCCACCGGCGCTTCACGCGCGAACACCGAGCCCGCCAGGCGCCGCTCGAAGGCGAGTTGGCCTGCGCTCTTGGTCGGCGCAGCGCCGCCCGGGGGCGGCGTCTCACCGGCTCGCGGCCCAGCCGGCGGCAGTGGCAACTCCGGCGGGGAACCCGGGGCGGTGGCCGGGAGGGCCGCTTCCGGGCCGGTGGCCGCCGGCCATGGGGGGCGCGGTGGCACAACCGGCCCGAGCGCCGGCAGGGCCATCTCGGCCTGGGCGCGGGTCACCGCCGTCGCCTGCGCGCCCTGAGGCACGCGCGCGGGACGGGTGAGCGCGTGGGCGTAGTACCAGCTCAGCGCTGCCACCCCGACGCTGATCATGAGTGCCGCCGCCAGCACGCTGCTCGCGCGCGACTGGAGGCTGCGGGCGAGGCCGACCAGGGCCGCGCCGCGTTCGCCGCGCACCTCGCCCTGGGAAGCCCCGGAAGCCGGAGCCGGCGGCGCCGGCGGGTCCTCGAAATCGGCCGCGTTCACGGGGACGCCCCACGCGTGGCGCGCCGCACGCCCGGTGCGAGGGTGCCGGAGGAGAGTTCCGCCCCAGCGCCGGCGAAGCGCTGGTTGACGATGCAGCCGACCAGCTGGCCGCGGCGCACGATCAGACGCCGCGCGACGCGATGCACGACGACCTCGCCGGCCTCGATGGTGAAATTCACCAGCGACTCGCTGCCGTCGTCGTTGTGCACGAACAGCGCCGGCAGCTCCTGGCGCGCGCCGAAGCGCAGGTGCGTCTGGATGCCGTCGTCCCAGGCCGCCACGGGCTTCAGCCCCGGACTGCCGCAGTACGCGTAGTCGCGGTTGTGCGGCCGCAGTGTCGCCGCCTGCGACAGCGGGCGCTCGACGCTCTGCGGCACGATGGCCGCGTCCGCGGCGAGCGGATAGACGAAGCGCAGCACGTAGACGGCATCCCCCGGCGTGCCATCCGGGCGGTGCGCGCTGGCGAGATACTCAAAGTGGTAGCTGCGGCGGTTGGTCAGCACCGTGAGATTGGTGTCGACGCCGGCTGCGCGCGGCTTCAGGAACAGGTGATTCTCCTGCGAGGCGAAGGCCAGACTTTCCACGTCCCCGGCGCCGAGCCCGACGAAACTCTCGCCGGCCTCGAACTCCAGATCGATCTGGAAGCCGACGTAGCCCTGCAGCCGATACACCTCGTCCGCCGCGTACACGGTGGTGCGAATGCGCGCGTCTTCGCCATCCGCCGCCGAAGCGCCCAGGGCGGCGAGCCACGCGGCGAGGAGCCGCGCCCCGAGGGCGCCTGCGCGCCCGGGCCGGCCCGGCCGACTCTGCTGGCGCCTGGGGCGGCTCATCCGCCTCGCTCGCCCGGGTTCTGCGGTTGTACCTCCGGTTCGGCGGTGAGCTCGATGACCTTGAACCCGAGGGGATTCCAGCGTCGCACCCGCGGATCCTGCGAAGGTGGGGTGAAGGCGTACTGGATGGTCGCGATCCAGTGCGTGAACCGCTCATCGGTGCCGCCGCCGGCGCGCTCGGCCTTCAGGTAGCGCACCTGCGCCAGGTCGGTGACGCCGCTCGCGCGCTGGAAGAAGCTGACCGACTGCACCTGCACCCGCACCGTGCTGCCATCCTTGTGAACGTTGAGGGGGGATGCCGGGTTGTGCGGGTTCCACAGCGCATACCAGGCCTGGTTGCGCTGCGCGGCATGGAAGGCGCCGCATTCCTCGTAGTCGCTCTCGGCGGTGGCGTAGTTGAAGCGTTCGCAGACGCTGATGTAGTGCGTGAGGAAATAGCGCGCCACGGCGGGCTCGAGCGGCGCACCCGTGCGATATGCGGGCACGACGTCGACCACGCCGGTCGTTCTGTCGACGCGCACCACGAAGGGCTCAACGCGCTTCAGCGGCATGAGCAGCGCGAGCGCCAGCGCACTCATCAGCGCGCACAGCCAGCCGGCGGCCGCCACGATCCACGCACGCCGCGCGCTGCGCGCCGCGACGAGATACCGATCGGCGTCCCAGCTGGCCGCTTCGGCGAAGTAGGCCGTCAACGGCTCATGGCTCATCGCGCTGATCCGGCGCCGCGGAGCGGGTTGGCCCGTTGATGGGCTCAAGGGCACCGGTGCACTGCCGCTTTGACGTGGCGCAGCCGCAAAGCAGCACGCCCGCGAGCAAGGCCGTGGCGAGTGCGCCGGTCACCGCCGCCGTCCTGTGGCTGCACGCGCGACGGCCACTCACGCGGCGCCCCAGTTGCCGCGCTCGACGACGGCGGGCATGGCAGCCGCCGGTGCGCCGGGGCGCACCGCGAGCGCCAGCGCGCCGCGGCTGGCGGCGCCGCCCTGGCGCAGGCCCCAGCTCACGAAGCGGCTGGTGAGGCCGAAGGTGCTCAGGGCGATGCCGCCGGCCAGCGCGGCTGCGATCGGCATCACCTGGCGCAGCAGCAGGAAGACCAGCACGGCCACCAGCACCATGTCCAGGGCATCGACGGTCAGGATCGCCGCGCCGCGCGCGGCGGTCTGCTGCGCGTAGGACTCGACGATCTGCAGGAGCAGCGCCGCCACCAGCACCGTGAGAATGCTGATCAGGGCGTAGTTGGCCAGCTGCGCGAGCCATGCCGCAAAGAAGCGCCGGGTCGCCTCGAACAGCAGCAGCCCGATGAACAGCGGCCCGAGTGCCAGCAGCACGGCCAGTGCCACGCTGGAGAGCGCCACCAGGAACATCGTGTAGACGCACAGCAGGCCCATCAGCACCCACACCGCGGCGCCTGCCACGTAGAAGCCGAAATCCCCGCTGAGCACCCCGCCGTTGTTCCACAGCTGGCTGGCCACGGCACCCCCGCGGCTCCAGATGACATCGAGCGTGGTGACGGGGTCCGCCGCACCGATGATGGTGGCCGCAAGCTGCGCCGGCGCGCGGTAGAAGGTGTCAACGATCAGGCTGTTGTACAGCCACAGATCAACGCCGACACCGATGACGATCGCGAGGGTCACCAGGCGCTGCAACCCGGCGGTGAGGGGCTCCTCGATGCGGCCGGTGAGCTGCAGGTAGCCCCACACCATCACGTATACCGTCGCCAGCGTCACGATCGCCGGTTCCAGCACCGAGGCGATCCGCGCCGTGTTGGTGCCGATGTAGCCGCCGAGCTCGCCGTTGAGCCAGGCCCAGAAGGTTGCAAAGAAGCCCATCGCGCTGACGTCCCGCCGTGCGCCTAGGGGTGCGGCGCGAAGCGGGCGGCTGAACTGCCCGTGTCCCGCCACGATCAGCTCGCGCTCGTGCTGCAGGTTCTCCTGCTGCTGCGCGTGGACGGCCTGGAACAGCACCTGCAGCTTCGTGCCCTCGTTCTGCAGCATGGCGTTCTCCGCGGCGATCCGCGCCTGCAGATCGAGCGCGGCCTTCGGGTCGCCGGCCTGGCCGATCGCGGCAATCAGCTGCTCCAGCGAGGCAAAGCGCCCGCTGGAGTTACTCAGGGCTTCCTGCGTCAGCCCCTGCAGGAGCGCTGCGGCCTGGCGCTGCGTGAGCAGCTGTGCGGCAGCCGCCGCCGGCAGGCCGGCGAGCTGCGCGGGGGAGAGCACGGACTCGGTCCTGAGCGCATCGCGCACGGCGGCGGCGAGCGCTGCGAACAACCCGGCGCCCCGGGCCGCGCCCTGCAGGGTGCCCCAGTCCGCGGGCAGGTAGTTGCGGGAGATCCCCGCGAGCAGCTGCTCCATGCCGCGATCCCCCGTCAGGGCCTGGAACTGCGCCTGTGCCTGCGAGAGCTGCGCGCGCGCCGTGGCGAGCTGCTGCTCGAGCGTCTGCACCTCGGAAACCAGTTGCGTGAGGGAAGCGGCGTCGATCACGGCAAACTGCGCATGTGCCGCGGGGGCTGCCGCGCACAGCAGCACGGCGGTGAACCAGCTCGCGTTACGGAAGGTCTTCATCAGCGTTCTCCTCTTGGCATTGGAGTCACGGCGCGGCGGCAGCTGCGATGGCATCCAGGAACCAGGGCAGCCACTGCTGCGGCTCGTCGCCGTGCTGCGCGATCAGCCGCCGCGCCAGCGCCACGTGGCGCGCGCGCCCGGAGATCACGGCAAGTTCTGCATCGCAGCCCTTGAGGTCGAGCCGGCAGACGACGCTGTGATGGCCCTGCTTCACCAGAAAGCTGCGCGACCCAGGCTCGAGCTGCTCGCGGATCAGCTTGAATTCGCGCTCGCTGATGCCGAGGCCGCCGGTGTACTCCGCGGCACTCGCGTCCGCGTTGGGGAAGAAGATCTTGGTCGGCGTCTGCTCGATCAGCGTGCGGCTGATCGGGCTGGCGAGCACGTCGCTGGCGCTCTGGGTCGCCAGGCACATGACGGCGTTCAGCTTGCGCCAGGTCTTCGGTCCGTCCTTGGCGAAATTCTCGAAGGCCGGATCCGACAGGAGCCGCCAGAACTCGTCCATCCAGCACACCAGACGCCGGCCATCCAGGAGCTGGCGCACCAGGTGGAAGATGTAGAACGTCAGGGGTGCGCGCGTCAGTTCGTGGTCCAGGAACTCGGTGACGTCAAAGCCGATGAGGCTGCGCCCGCCCAGGCGCCCGATGAGGCAGTCCGCGGCATTGTCGAAGGCCCAGGCGTAGTCGCCCTGGGTTGACTCGCACCAGCGTGTCAGCCGCGCGTGCACGCCCTCCGGATCGGTCGGATCGAGAAAATCCACCAGGCGCGACAGGCGACGCGCGGGCGCTTCCAGCGCCAGGGTGCCGCGCAGCGCCTGGTCGAGATCGGCACTCTCGCGCGCCGTCAGCGCTGCGCCCGGCCGGCGCACCAGCAGGCGCAGCCAGGTCTTGAGAAATTCCACGTGCTGCGGGGTGTGCGGCAGCTGCAGCGGGTTGAAGCCGGTCGGCACACCCTGGCGCAGCTCGAGATACTCCCCGCCCAGCGCCCGCACCAGGATCTCGAGCCCGTGGTCCTTGTCGAACAGCACCTGCGTCGCGCCCTGGCGCAGGAGCAGCGTCACCAGGAAGCCGATGAACACGGTCTTACCCGAGCCGGTCGGGCCGCAGATGAGCGTGTGGCCGGTATCCTTGCGGCTGCCCCCGTCGGGGTCGGCCGGATCGCTGGCGTGCAGCGAGAAGTGGTACGGCGAGCGCGCGCTCGTGCACAGCAGTGCCAGCGCATCGCCCCAGTGATTGCCGCTCGCGCGGCCGCTCGGGTAGTTGTGCCAGGGCACCATCGCCGCAAAGTTGCGCGACGTGATCGGGGCCTTGCGCGGCCGCACGGCGAAGTTTCCCGGCAGCTGGGCCCAGAAGGCCGCCTCCAGTGCCAGGTCCTCGCGTGCCACGGTCATGCCGGTATCCGCCAGCAGGCTGCGCGCAAGCGCAACGTTGTCGTTCAGCGTCTTCAGCCGGCGCGCATCCGGGATATCGTCGCCGGCGTCGAGCTCCGCCAGCACCTGCAGCGACAGGTGATGATCGCCCATGGCGAACTCGTTGCTGGCAAGGCCATCGAGCGCATCTTTGAGCTGCGCCGCCTGCGAGACGGCGAAGTCCCCCGCGTTCGCCATGCGGTAGAACTGCCGCTGCAGCAGCGCCTGGCCGGCGGCGCGCGAGAGAAAGGTGAATGACTGGGTGAGCACCAGCGAGAACGGCGCCGACAGCAGCCGGTTGTACATGCCGACGACGGTCGGGGTCGGGTACTCCTTGATGCCGAGCAACGCCCCGACCCGCGTGGCGACCGGCGAGCGGTACTCGATCGCTTCGCTGCCGAACATGACCCGGCTGCTGGGCAGCGCCTGGGCGAGCGGCCCGCCCGGCAGCGGCACGCGGCACGCATCGCCATTGACGAGCAGCGCCAGAAACTCCAGCAGCGCCGAATACCAGCGCGGGCCGTCGCGGTAGACCCCGAGCGGCTCGGGCTCGTAGCGCGCCAGGGATGCGCGCAGCGTCTGCGCGAGCTTTTCGCAGGTTTCCAGCGCCGTGGCGCGTTCGCGCCGGTGTTCGGCCTGGCCGGCGCGCGCCAGCAGCCGCGCGAGGAAGCCCGCCGCAGCTCCGGCGGCGGGACGGTAGATGAGCGTCAGGTACAGCTCATTCGCCATCAGCGTCTCGCCGGCGAGCCGCTCGCGGTAACGCGCGGCCACGCGGGCGGCGAAGTCATCACCGGCGACGGGGGCCATGCTGGCGCGCACCGGGCGGCGCACCAGATGCGTCCACAGCGACAACTCGGCGCTGGCCAGATTGCGCCACAGCACGTTCAGCCGCTCGTGCCAGGCATTGAGCTGTGCATCATCGGCGCTCTCGAAGCTCGCTCCGGCCAGGCGGAAGGTCTGCAGGTAGTCCCCGCGCACGCTCGTGAGGACTGCCGGGGCGAGGTGCGCGCTGTAGGGAATGTGCTGCGCGGCGTCGCGCTCGCGACGCAGCGCCGCCCTGCGCGCCGTGCTCAGCACGGGCCCTGCATCCCGGGCCGCAGGGTGATGGGCCATTCCGGCCGGCCGCGGCGCCGTCCGCGCGCATCGGGCAGATCCAGCGGCAGCGGGGTGTAGCTGCTCGCCTTCCACAACCGCAGCGTGGTCAGCAGCGCCGGCAGGCGCACGCGCCCCCACAGCAGCAAAAGGTCAAACAGTCGCGGGTCGCGTGCACACAGGAGCGCACTCACGCCATGCACCGGCAGGCACAGGAGCAGCGTCAGGAGGTTGCGCGTCAGCAGGAAGGCCTCCATGGTGAATACCAGATTCGCAAGCAGCGCCGCGTAGGTGACGCCCCAGCGCATGGGCGGCCGCGTCGCCCCGACGAAGAGGATGTCGGCCGTGAGCCCGCCGTTACGCGCACCCATGGTCAGACGCCGAACATGCCGCGGACCCAGGTCACGATCTGCGGTGCACCGAAGGCAATCGCGATGCCCAGAATCGCCCCGATACACCACCCCCATGACATGCGGTTCGCCATGGCCATCGCGCCGAGCACCATCACCAGGATCACCGCGATCGGCGTGAGCCAGGCGAGGATGTTGGTCTGCAGCGCCGTGGCGCCGGTCATGAAGGGCGAGCCCTGCGCCTGGGCAGCGGCGAGCGCCGGCACGGCCAGCAGCGCGAGGACCGCGCACTCAGGAGCGATGCGGAGGCGGCGGCGCTGCACATGCATGGGATTCTCCTGCGCGGTCTGCGCGGTGGTTGCGGCGGGAGTGCCGGGGGAGGGAAAGTCTAGGCATGCGCGCTGCGAAGGGAATCGCACCAGCACGCGCGTTTGTGCAGAAACGCGCGCACCCTGAGTTGCGCCCGGCGCAGGTTGTGTATCGTCAGTGCACGCTCACTTGCAACAGGTGCCCCATGAGTTTTGCCGAGGCGCTGCGGGACGACGTGTCCGTGGAAGAATGTCTGGATGAGCTGGGCGAGGCGCTGCGCGCGTTCGAGCACGTGCCGCCGACGCTGCTGGCGGTGGCGCTGCGCGTGCATCTGGAAGCGCTGCTGCAGGCGCTGCTCGAGAGCCGCGTGTGCACGCGCGCCGAGGTGCGTGCCTTCGTCAAGGAACTCGAGCGCGAGTCCCTCGAGTACGGCGAGGATTGAGGCGCGGGGGCGGCGCACGCGAGCGCCGTGCACCTTAGGCGACTGCGCCCTTACAGCATCGCGGGCATGCGCGCGGCGAGGAAGTCGATGAACGCGCGTACCGCGGGCAGCATGCCGCGGCGGCTCGGGAACACCACGTGCAGGACCCCCTGGGGCGTGTTCCATCCGGGCAGCACGCGCCGCAGTGCCCCGGTGCGCAGATCCTCGCGCACCACGCTCTCCGGCAGCAGCGCGATGCCGAGGCCGGCGAGCACCGCGGCGCGCAGCACGACGAAGTCCAGGCACGCCATGCGCGGCGCGTGCGTGCCGTGCACCACCTCACCCTCGGGACCCACGAGCTCCCAGTCACGGCGCTCGACATCCGCCGCGTGCCCGAGGGTCTGATGCTCGGCGAGCTGGGCCGGCGTGGTGAGCGGCGCGGCGTGCTCGAGATAGGCGGGACTTGCGACGAGGAACTCATCCAGCTGGCGAAACACCCGCATGACGAGGCCGTCCTCGCCGCTCGGGCGCGAGCGCACGCGCAGGGCCACGTCGAAACCCTCATTCAGCACGTCGACGCGGCGGTTGCTCACGTCGAGCTGCAGACGCACCAGCGGGAACTGCACGAGGAACTGCGGCAGAGCGGTGCGAGCGCCGCCTGCGCGAGCGCGACCGGACAGCTCACCTTCACCAGCCCGCGCGGGGCGGCGCGCGCAAACTCGACCGCCTCCAGCGCCGCATCCGCCTGTGCCAGCATCGCGCGCGCATGCCGGTAGACCTCCTGCCCCACCTCGGTCACGGCGAAGCGTCGCGTCGAGCGCTGCACGAGCCGTACGTTGAGGCGCGCCTCGAGCGCGGCCACGTGGCGGGATACGCGGGACTTGGGGATCGACAGCGCCCGCGCCGCGCGGGCGAATCCGCCGTGCTCAATGACCTGCGTGAAGTAGTAGAAGCCTTCGAGCGGCTGCAAGCGGGAGCCCTATTGGAACTATAAATAGAACAATCTGTTCCAAATTGACTGGATTATCAGACATCGTTCTATGGATTAGCCTACTCCCATTCCAAACGGACTTCTAGGAGAGGCTGATGAACGTGCTGCACGTGGATTCGAGCATCCTGGGTGACGCCTCGGCGAGCCGCACCCTCACCGGGGAGATCGTTCGCCACCTCAGGGCCTCCCGGGCCGATCTTGAGGTCACGCTACCGCGACCTTGCCGCCGAGCCGCTGCCGCATTACTCGGCCGCCTCGCTGGCGCCCGGCGACGGCGCGCAGGGGGCGCGGGATGCCGCGGTGCTGGAGGAATTCCTGCGCGCCGATGTCATCGTCATCGGGGCCCCGCTCTACAACTTCAGCCTGCCCTCGCAGCTCAAGGCCTGGATCGATCGCATCACGATCAAGGGCAGGACGTTCCGCTACACCGCGCAGGGCCCGCAGGGACTGGCCGGCGGCAAGCGCGTGATCGTGGCGATCGCCCGCGGCGGGGTGTATGCGCCCGACGCCGGCACGGAGTTCGCCGAGTCGTATCTGAGGTTCCTGTTCAACTTCCTCGGCATCAGCGAGGTGACGTTCGTGCGCGCGGAAGGCCTGAACGTCTCGCCCGAGGTGCGGGAGCAGAGCCTAGCGAGTGCCCGCGCGGGCATCCGGGACCTCGGCCCCGCCGTCCCGGCGGCTCTTGCCGCCTGAGCCAGGCGACCCCATCTTGGGCCGATCCTTCCGCCATCTTTCACGGAGACCCTCATGACCCAGACCTCAGCGCCGGCCCGCACCGTGCGTCAGATCGTGCGCGGCCTGCCCACTTCCGATGGCGCCGGCGTGAAGCTGCGCCGTGTCATCGGGCAGCCGCAGCTGCCGGACCTGGACCCCTTCCTCATGCTCGATGAGTTCGGCACCGATCAGCCCGAGGACTACCTCGGCGGCTTTCCCGATCACCCGCACCGCGGCTTCGAGACGGTCACCTACATGCTCGACGGCCGCATGCGCCACCGTGACAACCACGGCAACGAGGGCGTGCTCGTGCCCGGGAGCGTCCAGTGGATGACCGCCGGACGCGGGCTCGTGCACTCGGAGATGCCCGAACAGCAGGAAGGCCGCATGCGCGGCTTTCAGCTGTGGCTGAACCTGCCGGCGCGCGACAAGATGACCGCGCCGAAGTATCAGGAATTCGGGCCCGAGCGCATCCCGAGCGCGGCGCCCGCCGCGGGGATCACCGCGAAGGTGATCGCCGGTAACGTCGCCGGCATCAGCGGGCCGATCCAGCAGCCGGCCACGGACCCGACTTACCTCGACCTGGCGCTCGAGCCGAACGCCGTGTTCGAGCAGACACTGCCGAGCGACCATGCCGCGTTCGTGTACGTCTTCGAGGGCACGCTTGCGGTCGGCACGGATGAGAAGCCGGTGGCCGCGCACGAGCTCGCCGTGCTCAGCGACGGGGCGCTCATCCGCCTGACCGGTGTGCGCGCCGGCGCCGACGGCAAGACCGCGCGCGCGATCCTGGTCGCCGGCCGTCCGCTGCGTGAGCCGGTGGCGAAGTACGGTCCCTTCGTCATGAACACGCGCGCCGAGCTGCAGCAGGCGTTCGCGGACTTCCAGAGCGGCAAGTTCTGAGAGCTCTGCTCAGCGTGGCGGGGCGCTGAACCCGTAGCGCGCGAAGATTTCCTGCGCGGGCTGCCCGCGCAGGAAATCCACGTAGCGCGCCGCCTCGGCGTGGCCCTGCGCGGTCACGGCGGCCGGATACACGATGGCCGGGTGGGAATCGGCGGGAAACACCGCCACTACCCGTACGCGCTTTTCCGCCTGTGCATCGGTCCCATACACGATCCCCAGGGGGGCGTCGCCGCGCGCCACGTAGGCGAGCGCCGCACGTACGTTTTCCCCCCGCGCCAGGTGCGGTTCCACCGCTCGCCCAGACGCCGAAGTGCGTGAGCGCGGCGCGCGCATACATTCCCGCCGGCACCGAGTCCGGGTCCGCCGTGGCCAGGCGTCCGCCACCGAGCGCTGCGAGCAGCGGGAAATTCGCGCCGATCTGCAACTGCACCGGACTTTGCAGCGGGGCGATCAGCACGAGCGTGTTGCCGAGCACGTCGGTGCGCGTGGCGGCGCGCAGCAAGCCGCGCGTATCCAGATAGTCCATCCACTCGCGGTCGGCGGAAAAAAACACATCCGCGTGCGCGCCCGCCTCGATCTGCTTGGCCAGCAGGGAACTTGCGGTGTAGGAGGTCTTCACGCCGATGTGGGTGGCGGCGCTGAAGGCGCGGTCCACCTCCTCCAGAGCCTCCGTGAGCGAGGCGGCGGCAAAGACCAGCAGTGTGGTGTCGGGCCCACGGGCCGGGACCGGGACCGCCTCGTCGGCCATCAGGAGCGGACTCGTCAGACAAACAACCGCCAGAAGAAAGCGGAAGCGCCTTCGGGGCATTCTTCCGATTGCCATAAATCACCGCGTTCGCTAAGAGCTTATGTCAGCTTACCAACATGGCAGACGCAAGCGGAGCAGTCTGCCCGACCCGGCTGCAAGGCAGTCTGTTCGAACTGCTACCTGTGGCAGCGGTGCCACCTGAGGATGGCGTGCAGAATGACCGGATGTATCGGCAGGTGTCCTGAGGATCGCGGGTGCTGACGGCCAACGCCGGCCGCGGGCCGCCTGCGTGCCCGTTCGCATCGGCACCGCGCGTCCGGGTCGCGCTGCTGGCGCTCTGCGGCGCCTGGGGTGTCGCGGTGGGCGCCGGCGCCGATGAGGTGGCGACACCGGCGCTGCTCGCCGGAACGTCCCTGCCCGCACCGGGCGGGGAACTCCCGGATGTCGAGCCGGTCGCGAATCCACGGCCGCCCCGCTACGGACCTCCGGATGAAATCCCGGGCATCCCCTCCGACGTGGCGCTGGAGCGCGATCACGCGGTGATCGGGCAGGTGCTCATCGACAACCAGAACATCTTCAACCTCGAAGACCCCAAGGACGACACGAAGGTCTTCCGGCTCGCCGACCGGCTGCACGTCAAGACGCGTGCCAGCGTCGTGCGCGCGCAGTTGCTGTTCAAGCCGGGCCAGCCCTACTCGGCTCGCCTGGTGCAGGAGTCCGAGCGCATCTTGCGTGCGAACTCCTATTTCTATGACGCCTGGATCCGCCCCGTACGCTATCAGGACGGCAAGGTGGATCTGAAAGTCACCACCCGGGACGTCTGGACCCTGAATCCCGGGTTCAACTACAGCCGCAGCGGCGGCACCAACTCCACCGGCCTCAAGCTCGAGGAAGCGAACCTGCTCGGTACCGGTGCTTCGCTGAAATACTCCTACTCGAACACCGTTGACCGCTCGGGCAGTTCGGTCGATCTGTCCGACCGTCACTTCCTGAACAGCTGGACCGCCGTGGCTCTCAGCTACGGCAACTTCAGCGACGGGCAGCGGCGCGGCATCAACGTCACGCGCCCGTTCTACTCGCTCGATACGCGCAACACGTACTCCTTCGCCGCGATCGATGATACGCAGATCGACCCGCTGTATGACCTCGGCCAGATCGTCGACCAGTTCCAGGACAAGCACGAGCTGGTGCAGGCCTACTACGGCTGGTCGGCGGGGCTGAAGAACGGCTGGGTGCAGCGCTGGACCGCCGGCCTCACCTACGACGAGCACGTGTTCGCTCCCGTCAGCAACATCGACGGCACGACCAATCTCCTGCCCGCAGACCGGCGTTTCACCTACCCCTTCATCGAGTGGGATTTGGTGCAGAATGACTATCTGAAGCTCTGGAACCACGACCAGATCGGGCGCACCGAGGATTACCAGCTCGGCCTGGCCGCCGGGGCGCGGCTCGGCTGGGCGCAGACAGGCTTTGGCTCCACGAGCGATGCGCTGATCATGAATGCCTCGGCCAACAAGGGCTTTCGCGCGGGTAACTCCACGCTGCTGCTGTACAGCGATTTCTCCGGCCGCCTGCACCAGGGCACCCTGCAGAACGGGATACTCGATGCTTCCGCGCGTTACTACGTGGTGCAGAGCAAGAACTGGCTGTTCTTCAGCACCCTGACCGGCACCAAGGGCTGGAACCTCGACCTCGACAACCAGATTCTCCTCGGCGGCGACAACGGGCTGCGCGGCTATCCGCTGCGCTACCAGGATGGGACCGCGCGGGCGCTGTTCAGCGCCGAGCAGCGCTACTTCACCGACTGGTACCCCTTCCGGCTGTTCCGGGTGGGTGGCGCGGTCTTCTACGACATGGGCCGCACCTGGGGCGACCCGCCGCTCGCGCAGCCGAGCCTGGGGCTGCTCAAGGACGTCGGCTTCGGGCTGCGCTTCGGTAATGCGCGCTCAGGTCTGGGCAACGTGATTCACGTCGACCTGGCGTTTCCGCTCGACGGCGGCACCAGCATCTCCAAGGTGCAGTTCCTGGTGCAGACCGAGGCAACGTTCTAAGAAGCGGCTGGCGGTCAGCGCTTGAGGTTCGAGCCGCTGCCGGGCCTGCCGGACACCGCACCCGCTGGAGTCTGCGGGGGCAGCACTTCCACCGACAGCGTGAAGGTGCGCTTCTCGGTGCCCGCAAGCGAGCCGACGTTCACCACCTGGCGCGTCACTTCCTCGCCGCGGTCGTTGCGTACGGCGATCACGACGAAGTACTCCCACGCTTCCTGCAGCGGGGGATGGCGGATGACGCCTTCGACGCGCAGCGCCGAGGTGGCCGCCACCTGGCGCTTCGCCGCGTCCTGGTCGAAGCGCAGGTGGTGCATGCAGCCCGGGCAGATGCTCAGGCTCTCGAGGATGGCCGCCTTGCAGTGCGGACACGTGCGCGTCTTGCCCGGGGTCACCGGGCGAGAAGCCACGCTCATGCGTTGCCGAAGCCCTTGGAATCGCCCTTGCCCGCGCGCGCCTCGCCCTCGTAGCCGAACTCGACCTGGCCGCGCATGCGCGACCCGGCCGCCACGGTCAGCGAGCCCGCCTTGACGTCGCCGTTGATGACGCCCGACTCCAGCAGCTCGACCCGCTTGGCATTTTCGATATTGCCGATGAGTTCGCCCGAGACGCTCACCACGCTGGCCTTCACATGGCCTTCCAGGCGTGCGCCCGCATCCAGGGTCACGTTCCCCTCGACGTGCACATCACCCTTGAACTTGCCGGCGATGCGCACATGGCCGGTGCCGGAGATCTTGCCCTCGATGGTGAGGTCGGAGGCAATCTGAGACTCCTTCATCTCGTTGCGCTGCGGTGCCGGGGCCGGGGCAGGCGCCGGGCGGCGGGCCGCCTCCGGGGTCAGAGAAGCGACGTTGGCCCGCTCAGGCGCATGGGCCGGCGCGGGGGCCGGGCTCGGGGCGGCTGGGCTGGTTCCGGTATTCGAGTCTTTCCAAAGCGCCATGGATAGTCCCTGTGGTAAATGAACGGTGGAAGGTACCTGCGGCATAGCTTGGGGGGAAGTGTCTCCCGAGGCCGACGGTCGTCAGGACCCGTCCGCCCAGATAGAGTTCACGTCTGCCGAAAGCTGCGACCAAGGCTGAGTGTAAACCGCGAACCCGTGCACAGGCATGTGTCACGGCTCTCAATTAACAAAGAACCTCCCTCATCCGGCTGCCCAGAGACCTGAAAACCCCGTGAATCCGAAGTCCATCCACCTGATCGCCGCGGCTCGCCCCAATTTCATGAAGGTGGCCCCCCTCTACCACGCCCTCGCCCGCGAAAGCTGGTGCCAGGCCGCCATCGTGCACACCGGGCAGCACTATGACGCGAACATGTCGGACGCCTTCTTCCGGGACCTGCGCCTGCCCGAACCTGCGCACCACCTCGAAGTCGGCAGCGGCTCGCATGCCGAGCAGACCGGACGCACGATGATGGCCTACGAGGTCGTCTGCCAGCGCTCCCGCCCGGACGCCATCGTGGTGGTGGGCGACGTCAACGCGACCGCCGCCTGTGCCATGGTCGGCGCCAAGCTGTGGATCCCGGTCGTGCACCTGGAGGCTGGCCTGCGCAGCCGCGACCGCCGCATGCCCGAGGAGATCAATCGGCTGGTCACGGATGCGATCGCGGACCTCCTGTGGACGCCGTCCCGGGATGCGGATGCGAACCTGCGCGCCGAGGGCGTGCCCGCGGAGAAGATCGATTGCATCGGCAACATCATGATCGACTCGTTCGAGATGCTGCGGGAGAAGATCGAGACCTCCGGCGCGCGCGAGCGGCTCAGGCTCGGCGGGCCGTACGCGGTCGTGACCCTGCACCGTCCCTCGAACGTGGATGCCCCCGAGAAGCTCGCCGAGCTGGTCGCGGCGCTGGTAGCCATCGCGCGCGAGCTCACCGTGGTGTTCGCGGTGCACCCACGCACCCGCAAGCGTCTCGAGGACTACAGGCTCCTCGACCAGATTACGGCGACGCCCGCCATCCGCGTCACCGAACCGCTGAGCTACATCGAGTTCATGAGCCTGGTGATGCGCTCGACGATTGCCATCACCGACTCCGGCGGGGTGCAGGAGGAGACGACCTACCTCGGGATCCCCTGCGCCACGCTGCGCGAGAACACCGAGCGCCCCATCACCATCTCCGAGGGCACGAACCGCCTGTTGCAGCCGCAGGCCCTGGTGGGCGCGGTGCACGAGGCGCTGGCGGGTCGCTGGCCCAAGGGAAGAAAGCCCGCGCTCTGGGACGGGCACGCGGCACAACGCGCCACGCTCAGCCTGCGCACGCGCATCTTCGCTGCCGCTGATTAGCTTTAGCCCTTGCGCCGGTGCGGAAGCGCACCGCCGCAGGTGCCGCGGCGCGCGCAACACGGGGTACGGAGCCTAGCCGTCGATCAGCCGCAGCAGCTCTTCGGTCTTTTCGCGCATCAGGCCCTCATCCGCACGCGACTCCACGTTCAGCCGCACCAGCGGCTCGGTGTTGGAGCCGCGCAGATTGAAGCGCCACTGCTTGAATTCCATCGACAGTCCGTCGGTGAGATCGATCGCCGTGGTCTGGCCCTCGTATTGGGTCCGCACCTTGGCCAGTATTGACTTCGCGTCCGTGCGCAGTTTGCGATTGATCTCGCCGCTCGCCGGAAACAGCCGCATGCGCTCGCCCACGAGCGCGGACAGGGGCTTGCCGGTCGCGCTCATGACGCCCAGCACCAGGAGCCACGGGATCATGCCGCTGTCGCAATAGGAAAAGCGGCGGAAATAATGATGCGCGCTCATCTCACCGCCGTAGGCGGCGTCGACCTCGCGCATCTTGGCCTTGATGAAGGCGTGGCCGGACTTGCACAGCACGGCCGTGCCGCCGTGACGGCGCACGATGTCGAGCGTGTTCCAGGTGAGGCGCGGGTCGTGGACGATGCGCGCGCCCGGCTCCAGCGCGAGGAAGTGCTCGGCCAGAAGCCCCACGAGGTAGTAGCCGTCGATGAACTGCCCGGTCTCGTCGAAGAAGAAGCAGCGGTCGTAATCGCCATCCCAGGCGATGCCGACGTCGGCCGCGTTGCGGCGCACGATGTCGGCGGTTGCCGCCTGGTTCTCTTGCAGCATCGGATTGGGAACCCCGTGCGGAAAGTGGCCGTCGGGATTGTTGTGGATCTTGATGAACTCGAACGGCAGGTGCGGTCCGAGGGCATCCACGATGAGTCCGGCGCCGCCATTGCCGGCGTTGGTCACGACCTTGAGCTTCTTGAGCTTCTTGACGTCGACGTAACCGAGCAGGTGCTGCAGGTATTTCGCATGGATGTCCAGTGGCTCCTCGGTGCCGGACCGCGCCGCCTTGGCGGGCAGCTGCCCGGTCTCGATCAGGCGGCGCATCTCCTGCAATCCTGTGTCGGCGCTGATCGGCCGGGCCTCTTCGCGCACGAACTTCATGCCGTTGTAGTCGGGCGGATTGTGGCTGGCGGTCACCATGATGCCCCCGTCCAGCTGCTCCGCGAACGTCGCGAAGTACGACCCTTCCGTGCCCCACAGGCCGATGTCGAGCACGTTGGTGCCACAGTCCTTCAGGCCGCGCTTCAGGGCGGCGGCCAGCTGCGGGCTGGACAGGCGGATGTCGTAGCCGACCGCCACGCGGCGCGGCTTGACGAAGGCGGCATAGGCGCGCCCGATGTCATAGGCGAGCGATTCGTTGATCTCATCCGGGATGCGGCCGCGGATGTCGTAGGCCTTGAACGAATCCAGATTGCTCATGCGTTTCGCCTTACTTGGTGGTTCCCTGGCGTCCGTAGCGATCCTCCAGGCGCACGATGTCGTCCTCGCCCAGATACGATCCGGACTGCACCTCGATGATCTCGAGCGCAATCATGCCGGGGTTCTCTATACGGTGTTTGACGCCGATCGGGATGTAGGTTGACTGGTTTTCCTCGAGTAGGAACTGCTCCTCGCCGCGCGTGATGCGGGCGGTGCCGGCGACGACGACCCAGTGCTCGGCGCGGTGATGATGCAGCTGCAGCGAGAGCGTGGCGCCGGGCTTGATCTTCAGGCGCTTCACCTGGAAGCGCGGCCCGCTCTCCAGGCTGTCATAGCTCCCCCAGGGACGAAACACCTCGCGGTGCAGCGAGTGCTCGTAGCGGCCGCCCTCCTTCAGGCGCTGCACCAGCTTCTTCACGTCCTGGACGCGCGACTTGGGGGCCACCAGCACCGCGTCCTTGGTCTCGACCACCACGTGGTCCTTGAGCCCCACGACCGCCAGCAGGCGGCTCTGCGCATAGAGGTAAGAGCCCGTGGTGTCCTCGTGGATGACATCCCCGTGCGTCACGTTGCCTTGCGCGTCCGCATCGCTTGCCTCGTGGAGCGAGGACCAGGAGCCGACGTCGCTCCAGCCGGCCGCCAGCGGCACGACCACGGCGTCCGCGGTTTTCTCCATGACCGCGTAGTCGATCGAGTCGCTTGGACAGGGCCCGAAGACCTGCGGATCGATGCGCGTGAAGTCCAGGTCCGTGTGCGCCGCGTTGAACGCCGCCTCGCAGACGCTCGCCATCTGCGGGGCATAGCGGGCGAGTTCCTCGAGGTAGCGGCGCGCGCGGAACAGGAACATGCCGCTGTTCCAGTAATACTCGCCTGAGCGCACGAATTCGCGCGCGCGCTCGAGGTCGGGCTTCTCCACGAAGCGCGCGATGGCAAACACCCCCCCGCTCGCCGCGCCGCGCTGAATGTAACCGTAGCCGGTCTCGGGGCTGCCGGCCACGATGCCGAAGGTCGCAAGCTTGCCGGCCTGCGCCGCCGGCAGCGCCGCGCGCACGGCCTGCCGGAACGCCTCCGGATCGCGGATCACGTGATCGGCCGGCAACACCAGGAGCATCGGGTCGGCCGCCGCATCGCCGGCACGCGCGTGTCGGAGCGCTGCGTGCGCGGCGAGCGCAATCGCCGGTGCGGTGTTGCGGCCGAAGGGTTCGAGCAGGATCGCCTGGGGGGTGATCTGCTGCTCCAGCAGCTGCTCGGCCACCAGGAAGCGGTGCGCCTCGTTGCACACGATGACCGGCGCGGCCGTGGCCAGCCCGCGCAGCCGCAGCACGGTTTCCTGCAGGAGCGTTCGCTCTCCGGTCAGCGGCAGCAGCTGTTTCGGATACAGCTCGCGCGAGAGCGGCCAGAGCCGCGTGCCGGCCCCTCCGGAAAGAACGACCGGCGTGATCATCGGGCGCCCCCTCAGGCGGCGCTCAGCGGCTGGCCGCGGCCGATGGCGTAGTAGGTCAGGCCGAAGCGCGCCAGCATCGCCGGGTCGTAGAGGTTGCGGCCGTCGAAGATCACCGGTGCCTTGAGGATCTGCTTCAGCCGCTCGAAGTCGGGGCTGCGGAACTCCTGCCACTCGGTGACGATGGCCAGCGCATCCGCCCCGTCGGCCGCCTCGTAGGCGCTCTTCGCGAGTGTGAATCCGGCGCGGTCCTTGAACAGGCGCTGCGCCTCGCTCATGGCCACCGGATCGTAGGCACGCACCGTGGCGCCGGCCTGCAGCAGCAGCTCGATCAGCGTGACCGCGGGGGCTTCGCGCATATCGTCGGTGTTGGGTTTGAACGCGAGTCCCCACAGGGCGATGCTGCGGCCCTTGAGAGCTGCCGCCAAAGTGGGCCTGCATCTTGTGGAACAGCACCGCCTTCTGGCGCGTGTTGACCGCCTCGACGGCATCGAGGATCTGCGGCTCGTGGCCGGCCTCGTGCGCGGAGCGGATCAGCGCCTGCACGTCCTTCGGGAAGCAGGAGCCGCCATAGCCGGTGCCGGGGTAGATGAAGCTGTAGCCGATGCGCGGGTCGGAGCCGATGCCGACGCGCACCTTCTCGATATCGGCGCCCACGCGCTCAGCAATGCTGGCCAGCTCGTTCATGAAGCTGATCTTGGTGGCCAGCATCGCGTTGGCGGCGTACTTGGTCAGCTCAGCCGAGCGGATGTCCATGACGATCAGGCGATCGTGGTTGCGCGTGAAAGGCTCGTACAGCGCCCGCAGCAGCTCGGTGGTGCGCGGGTTGTCGGTGCCGACAACGACGCGGTCGGGCTTCATGAAGTCCGCGATCGCCGCGCCTTCCTTGAGGAACTCGGGGTTAGAGACCACGTCGAACTCGATCTTCACGCCGCGCTCATCGAGCGTGCGCGCGAGCTCCGCGCGCACCTTGTCGGCGGTGCCCACGGGAACGGTCGATTTAGTGATGACGATGCTGTAGCGGTTCAGGTGCGTGCCGATGGTGCGGGCCACCGCCAGCACGTAGCGCAGGTCGGCCGAACCGTCCTCCCCGGGGGGCGTACCGACGGCGATCAGCTGGAAGAGCCCGTGCTCCACGCCCTTCACCGCATCGGTCGTGAATTCGATGCGACCGGCCTCGGCGTTGCGCTTGATGAGCGCATCCAGCCCGGGTTCGTGGATCGGGACTTCGCCGCGCTTCAGGCGCTCGATCTTGCCCGCATCGACGTCCACGCACACGACGTGGTTGCCGGCGTCGGCCAGGCAGGCCCCCGTCACCAGGCCCACGTAGCCCGAGCCGAAAATGGTCACTCGCATTACTTAAGTTCTTGAGTGTAAAGGAAGAAAAGGAAGCCTAAAGGAAGGGGACGCCGCGCTCAAGCGCGTCGAGGTGAAATCAGGAGCCTCAAGGGCTTAGGCGCTGGGGGTCTGTCCCTGCGTGGGCTTGCCGGCTTCCTGCAGACGCCGCTTGGCGGCGAAATCGGCGACCTTGGCCGCCGGGGCGTGCGGCAGGATCGCCTTGCGCGTCCAGACGTAGTCGCGGATATCGACGTCCGCCTCGTACTCGGCCACCGACTCCGACAGCAACGCCAGCGCGCGGTGGCAGTCGAAGCTGGCGAGCGCCACCAGCAGCTCGTTCAGGATCTGCTCCATCCTCGGCCACGGCGAGGCGGTGCTCCATCGCGCGCATGATCATCGGATGGTCGGTGCCGGTGACGTTGGTGCCGATCAGCAGCTCCTCGAACAGCTTCTCCGCGGTGCGCAGCCCCGTGTACTCGATTTCGATGTCGCCCTCGGGATTGTTGGCGTCGCGCACGGTCAGGCCCATCAGATTGACCAGGCGGCGCGCCAGATCGTCGATGCGCACCGGGCGTCCCATATCGAGCACGAACACGTCGCCCCCCTTGGCCATGGAGCCGGCCTGGATGACCAGCTGCGCGGCCTCCGGGATCGTCATGAAATAGCGGATCACGTCGCGGTGCGTGACGGTCACCGGGCCGCCGCGGCGGATCTGCTCCTGGAACAGCGGTACGACGGATCCGGAGGATGCCAGCACGTTGCCGAAGCGCACCATGCAGAAGCGCGTCTGGGTGGTGCGCTCCTGCAGCGCCTGCAGCACGAGCTCCGCCAGGCGCTTGGTCGCCCCCATCACGTTGGCCGGATTTACCGCCTTGTCGGTCGAGACCAGCACGAAGGTCTCGACGCCGGTCTCAAGCGCCGCTTCGGCCGTGTACCAGGTGCTGATCACGTTGTTGTGGATGCCCTCGACCACGTTGTGTTCGACGATCGGCACGTGCTTGTAGGCGGCGGCGTGGTAGACGGTCTGCACGCCGAACGCGGCCAGCACCTCGCGCACGCGGTGGCGATGGTGGGCGTTGCCCAGCAGCGGCACGATCTCGACTGTCAGGTCCTCGTGCGCGGCGACCTCTTCGAGCTCGCGCTCGATGTTGTACAGCGCGATTTCCGACATCTCGAACAGCACCAGCCGGCTCGGACTCAAGCGGATGATCTGCCGGCACAGCTCCGAGCCGATCGAGCCGCCCGCGCCGGTCACCAGCACGCACTTGCCGCGGATACAGGAACCGAACAGCCTCGGCTTGGGCGGCACCGGATCGCGCCCCAGGAGATCACTGACGTCGACATCACGCAGCTCGCTGATCTGCGCCTTGCCGGAGATCAGGTCGGACGAGATTGGGCAGCGACTGCACGTGCACGCCGAGTGGCTCGAGCTGCGTCAGAATCTCGCGCCGCCGCCGGCGCGTGGCGGCCGGCATCGCCAGCAGCACGCGATCGATGCTGTGGTGCCGCACCAGCTTGCGGCAGGGAGTCCGAGTCGTAGACGCGCATGCCGTTGATGCTGCTGCCCTGCAGCGACTTCTTGTCGTCGATGAATGCGACCGGCTCGTAGTCCGGGCCGCCGAGCAGCACGGCACAGGCGCGCGCGCCCGCGTCACCGGCGCCATAAATCGCGACGCGCGCCGCGGCCTTGCCGTTGCTGGCCGCTGTGCAGAAACAGGTAACGCGCGACGAAGCGGCTGCCCCCGACGTACAGCAGCGCCAGCGCCCAGTAGATCCCGAAGGCAGACAGCGGAATCTGATGCTGGGCAAGCAAGCGGTCGAACAATGCCAGCGCCAGCACCGAGAGGGTAACGCCGACAAGCACCGTGAGCATCGCCTTTGGGCCGACGAAACGGATAACCGTCCGGTACAAGTCCCAATATGGAAAAGAAGAACAGCGCCGAACCGATCGCTACCAGAAAGTACGCATAGGTGCGTTCTACGGCGGGTGTGAGGGAATCGAATTTAAGGACGAAAGCTGCCCACAGGGCCGCCGGTATGGCCACGGCATCCGTGGCGGCCATGATGAGGCGCTTCGTCTGACGCGGCAGCGCGAGGATAGCGTCGGCGATATGGGCGCCGGCAGGGGCACCCGCACGTGCCGTAGCCTTATCCTTCATTTTCTCTCCCAGCGCCGGGCCCATTCCATGGGCCGTCGCCTTCATTATCACTGATGCAGCGGCACCCAACTAACCGTATTCTAAGACAATGCAAAGTGACTCCGATAGTCTGTATGTACCGCGCCAGCTTACCAACCCATGTAACCAAACGATCGGCTCGATGAGCGGTTGACCTTCGTCAATGGCCGTCGGTTGAGTCCGACAGAAACTGCGCCGTAGCGACGTCCGAGCGGCCGGCACCCGCCAGGAACGCCCCAAACACTAAGGGTAACAATGCACAAATTGCGGTCGCGGTGGCCCATGCGGGCCGCAGGGTGGCGAGCAATGCGAGCGGGAACAGCCACAGCAGGTTGATACAGAACGCCCCACCGGTCACGGCAAGATGGCTGCTCCACCCCCGTGCGAGCCATTGGTAGGCGTGTTGGCGGTGGGGCTCCCATACGCGAGCGCGTCGCAGCATTCGCACCAACAGCGTCAGCGTGGCATCCACCACAAACACTCCACACAGGATCAGCCAGCTCCACAACGCCTCCGGGCGGCGCTGCGTGTCGCTAAGGGCCAACACTGCAATCACGTATCCGAGGTAACCACTGCCGACGTCGCCCAGAAATATGCGCGCCGGTGGCCAGTTCCAGACGAGAAATCCCGCGCACGCACACGCGAAAACCCACGAAATCAAGACCGGGTCAAAATTGCCAGCAATTCCGGCCAGGACGGCGCCGGACAGCGCCACCGTCGATGCCTCCATGGCGGCAATCCCGTCGATGCCGTCCATGAAGTTGAAGAGGTTAATCATCCACACGACGCCGATCACAGCAATCAGACCACGCCAATGCAACAGGTAACCACCCACCTGCACACCGGCTTCCTGTCTGATGCAGTGCACAGCCCAGATTGCCGCCGCCACGTGGACGAACAATCGTAAAACGGGCGTCAAACTACGCCAGTCATCAATAAGCCCGACGGCAGCCACCGCCACTCCGCCAATCAAGACTGCGCGCACAAGCTGAGGCGAGACCTCGTGTCTGAACCCGAGGTATCCCAACGCGACACTTACTGAAATGACGATGGCGAGACCCCCGGCCCGTGGGGTGGCCTGCGCATGTGAGCTACGGGAATTCGGCCGATCAATAAGTCCACCGGCCGTTGCCCCCGCACGAGCGATCCAAGTTAGGGTTGCTGCCGAAATCAATACCGCAAGCCCGATGGCTCCCCAGGATGCGAAGCCGGTCGTCATGATTTCCGATACCACGCCGCGGTCCTAGCGAGCCCTTCATCCACCGTCACCGTCGGGCGCCAACCCAGCATCTCTCGGGTACGCAAGCAATCCACCGTCAACGAACCACACAGCCTGGATATCTCGCGTTGACGGCCCGCTAGGGCCGCCGCGAACTTGATCAGGGGGATAGGAACGGAAACAAGGCGCACACGGCGGTGTAAGGCCGCCGCAAGCTTGCGAATGAGTTCGGGGGTGGAGAGTGTTTCATCATCCGCCACGAGCCACACCTTGCCGCTGGCCGATTTGTGGCGCAGCAGTATCAAGATCAGCTCGCTGAGATTCCAGACGCTGACGAGGCTGCGCTGATTCTTAACCGCGTCGAGCGGCAGAAGCCGCTCGCAGTCCACCCATTGCATCAGGCGGAGGAAATTCGCCTGGACACCGGGCCCATAGACCAGCGGGGGTCGCACGATAGCGAACTCCATGCCACGATGAGTAGCTACGCTGCGAATCGCGAGCTCTGCGGCGAGCTTGGACTTGCCGTACTCGTCCTGCGGAGCTGGGGTGCACTCAGCATCGAAGGGCGATTCACCACTTTCTTCGCCGTTAACCTTGATGCTGCTGACGTACACAAATCGAGACACTCCTTGTTGCGCCGCAGCCTGCGCGAGGCGCTCGGTCGCCGTCACATTGATGTCGGTGAAACAACGCAAAGTATTGTCTGGATCCCGTAAGTCTGTGTGAGACTCCAAAACATGCGCGCGCGCTGCTGCGTGGACAACCACGTCCACACCCGCCAACGAGGACCCCCAGTCTGTGACCGAGGCGATATCGCCGACGACCACCTTTTCAGCTATGTAGGAGGGAAGTTCTCTGTCATTGCGCAGGATGACTCGCAACTGGTAGCCAGCCTCCGCCAGGCGCGGACAAAGCGTCCGACCGACCAGGCCCGTTGCACCCGTGATCAGAACGCGCGCCACAAGTCGTGTTCTCGTTCTTTGCATCCGACTGTCAAAGTTTGCCCGATGCGAATTTCAGATGGTCTGGCCAAATTCAACCCGCCAGAACTTTGTGCGTAGTCAGTGCTCGCCGCGGCGCCCGCGACGCAGCTAAGGTCTTTTGCTTCATAAGAAGGCGCGCTCGCTTTCTAGAACTCAATGTTCACGTTATCATCGCCCGCTGCTGCCATCAGCTCGTCGAGTGCCTGGACGTGAGTGTGCCAGCTTGTAAGTGCGGCGAGCCTGGATTTCCCGCGTCAGCTCGGCTTCCAGTTTAATGCTTCCATTTGTTAAGTGCCTTCGGCACTTTGCGGAGGGGTGATCGTCACATGAGCCCTTACATTTTCACGCATCGATCGCTATCTGGGCGATGGCGGCAAGCCAGATGCGCGACGGCGCTTGGACTGGTACTTGCTTTATCGATGCTCGGCGGGTGTGGGGGAGGCAGCTCGTCGGCTAGCGACACTTCCCCCGCAGGACCTAGCGGAGCTGCGTTGCCGGCCTTTTCGTTTTCTCAGCACCCGCTTCCGGGCGCCTTTGGCGCGGCATCCTTCGCTTACCCAACACCTCCATATATCGTGGGCACAGCGAACGACGGCATGGGGAACCTTACGGCACTGGACTTCACAAAAGTCGGTCTTGAACCAATGCTGGTCTATCCGCATCTGGCGTATGATGCTCGCCCGGCAGATTTCAATGGTGATGGAATTCCGGACGTAATTTCGAGCGTCTATTCACCAACGAGCATTGGTTCTTACGCTTATCTTTTCGTAGGAAGCTCCACCGGGGTGTTCTCGCAGGATGCCACATTCGGCATGTCCTACGTCACTCCTGACGGCCCTGGCTTTCGGGGCCGCACCGAAACTGTTGTGGTTGCAGACTTCAATAATGACGGCGCAGTAGACATTTTCTTGCCAACTTACACGTATTTGGACAGCACCCACGATCTCGGCGGCGATCCAAGTTACGACCGCCCTGGGCCGCCGCCAAACGTCTACAACGCACTGCAGAGCTTCCTACTGCTCAACGACGGCACCGGCAAGTTCGTGGAGCGGGCGGTAACAGCGGGCGTGAGTATGCACTCAACACTTTCAGGATTATCCCCGGAGTCGACGGACCCGGAAGGAAACCAGCCCGAAGGAGCTCAGGCTGTCGATTTCAACATGGATGGCCTGATCGATTTGTATGTTGGTGGCCACCTGTTTATCAATCAAGGCATCGATGATCAGGGGGTCCCCCACTTTAAGGACATGGCGGCGACGTGGGGACTAACACCGGCGGTGCTGCGCGCGGCGCCGCCGTGGGCGCCGGATCCCAGCCACGCGCTGCCGGCGAATTATTTGGTCACCGACGAAGGTGCAAAGATTCTGGATTGGAACAATGATGGTCGTCTGGATCTGCTGCTTTTTCGCTTTGATTGGGGCGCAGCTCATGGAGCACGGCTGTTCGAATTTACGGGAACTACCTTTGTTGAACGGCAGCAGGCACTAACGGCGCCGAGTGCCACCTGCAAGCACCCCGCATCCGCGAATACCCCGTTCTTTAACTCGACACGCTCAACGACCCCCGCCGGAGGTGCGGCGGGCATTAACGCCTACGACCTAGACAACGATGGCCTCGAAGACGTTCTGGTTTCGGGTGACAGCGCCGGCAGCGTTGTCTTCCGCAACACCGGGTGCGGCTTCACGCAGGTATCCGCCGGTCCCCTGGACGGCCTACCTGGCGGGAGTGGCTCCATGTCGTTGGCCGATCTGGATGCAGATGGCAGCATCGACATCGTCTACCCGACAGCGACTGAAGTTGCCTACTATGAAAACACCACTCCTCAGGGACACTTTTTCACGGTAGAAGTTGTGGGCCCCAACGGCGAACACAACCAGTATGGTCGTGTGGTCCAAGTCCTCCCCCCTGGTGCAAGTCAGATCTATACCCGCGTGGTTGACGGCGGCTCCGGATATCTGGGACAAAACCAGTATCCGCTGTTGGTGGGAACCGCATTCGCCGGCACGCACAGCGTGAAGGTATATTTTGCGCCCCTAACGAAATGTGCGTATGGCGGACCTCCCTGCAAAGCCACAATTTTGAGTTTTTCGATCGCGCCTGGGCAACATGCGTCGGCATATGCGCCCTCGGTCGCTCACCCGTCCGGGTACGCGGTTGTTACAACCGGACCATGACGTACCGAGGACAGTCAACGCGGCCTGGGCGGCGTGGATCGAGGCCATACAATCTTCTGGGTGTCGGAACCGAATCCAGAAAAGCGCTCGAATACGGGTGGCTCCGCATTAGCCGCAACCGCCTGCTCGGCAGTGCCCGTGTCGATCGGCCGCGGGACAGGCCACAATCCGCTCGATCTTCGGTAACTATCGAGTCTTGTAGCAGCGAAAAAGGGACGCCGGCGACCCGAGCAAGATCTGTCAAACCGGTCAATGGGTAACCATAGCCGCCGTCGCAGATAACGACGACGGTCACGCGCACGAGCCGCTTGAGCCATTACGCCCAACAAGCAGGTCACGGTAAATCTCGAGGTGCTTCTCCACTACCTGCTCAATTCCAAACTCACGCTCGGCGATGAGTCGCCCCTGCGTCCCCATGCGCTTCCTACGCTGTGGATCAAGCAATAGCTCCCGTATCGCTGCGGCCAGAGCCTGCGGATCACGCGGCGGCACGAGCAAACCATTCTGTCCTTGGTGAACCACATCACGACATCCAGCAGTATCGGTCGTGACGATCGGTTTGCCGCACGCGCACGCCTCCAAGAGTACCTTTGGTACGCCCTCTCGATAGTACGATGGCAGGCACACCAGATGACTTTCACGGTAGAGCCGTGGCATGTCCTTGTAGTCGCCTACCCATTCAACACCCGAGCCGTGGCAGAGATCCCTTACTTCCTGAGCGGAGAGCGCACCACGATTCGCAGGATCCAAGCGACCAGCAAGCAGAAACCGGGCCACGAGCCCTGCGCGCCGAAGTTCGGCGGCCGCGGCGGCGAATTCGTATATCCCCTTCTCGCGCAAGAGCCTGGCCGGCAACAACACCGTGGGCGCTCCTCGCGGCTCCTCCGCCACGGTGAACACGGCAAGGTCGACACCGGACCCTTGAATTAGATGCAGACGCTCGCGGGCCAAGGGACAAATACGCGTAACTTCCGCGCAGTCTTGGCTGTTTTGTACGATGACTCTTACGTTTGAAGGCGCAAGTGCTCGCGCATAGGCACGATCCAACAGACCGCGCAGCAGGCGCCGATACGGGCCCTTTACGTACACGTGTCCGAAGCCTGAGATGGCGTTCACTATGCCCGTCGTTCCCACCCTCCGCGCAATCCAAGTGCCGTAAATTACTGGCTTGGACGTTACGTTATGCACAATGTCCGGACGCACGTACCGTATGACTCGGCGCAAGTCCCTCAGGCACTTCACTTCGTCGATAGGATTCAGGCCGCTTCGGACAACATGCAAGCGGTGAAATTCAATCCCCTCCCTGCGCACCTCGGAGATTTCCGCCTCGTCCTCCACATCGCTTGCTAAGTGAACAATCAGACCGGCAGCAATCGCCCCGCGCGCCACGGCCAAACGATGAGAAAGGAAGAACCACGCGACGTTAGTGACAAAGAGAAGCGTCCGCGCATTACCACTATGCCCGCTGGTGAGGTCGGGACCGTACGAAGGCTCAGTTCGTGACACGATCCTGTCTCAAGTCTGGCGCAGCACCGCGTGGAATCCGCTTATCAGCAGCTCTTCATCACGGAGACCCCGGAACTCGCCAGCCAACGCGGATCGCCTGATCGGGATCGCGGGGAACTTACAAATTTGCAGGCTCTCCACACTCAAGTGTTCGTTCGCAAACGCTCCCATAATTTGCGAAAAACGCAGTCTATTCGTATAAAAACCCGAACGAGCCATCCAGTCCGCCTCCCACCAGCGACTGGACAGGCGCATGTTATTCAGGCCTCCCCCCAGATGATCCTGCAGGTCCACTTGGTGTGAGGAACGGCCATCCCGCGTCATCACGCGGCGCAATTCACGAATCATGAGGTCGAATTCCTTTCGGCGCACATGCTCTAGGACCGCGTGCGACCAGCTAAAATCAATCGATTCCGTGGGCACCTGCTTGAGAGAGGCCAGTCCGTCGGTAAGGTATACGGCGTTACAGCGCTCCAAAATTGTCGACAAATCCTGCGCGCCTGCAAGCTCCGGCGGGCGTAAATCTAACTTTCTCAGTAACTCCGCAATCTCTCGGTAGGGGGCAAGATCCCTCGCTGCATATGGACCGGTATCAACGAGGTAACACTTGGATGCCCCAAAGCTTGCGGCAATCACCGCCGATAACAGACCGTCACCCGGACCAAGCTCCATTGCAACGAAGCCCCCCTGCTTTCGTGCAAAATTACATGCGTCGTAATGCTGTTGGAATACTTGGTATGCATATTCCGCGCGCTCCATGCTGCCGTGCGAAAACAAACGAACCGCCCGCCAGGTCTGATAGGACACCGGCAAGCGCGAGAGCGCCAGCTTCGCGGCGATCTTGAGGTACCATGGAGTCAGTTCGCGCAGGGTCATTTCCCTATGGCCTTGATGTCCCGGAGCTAGTCAAACTTGCAGCACCGACACGAGCTTGCCAGTGTTGCGTCGTCGGCAGTGCGACGCCATTTAAGTCTCATGAGCGCTCTCACACGGAGCGATACAAGCTGCGGTACATGCACCATATCCGCTCCATACCGAAGCGCGCTTCCACTCGCCGCCGCAAAGACAACCCACATGACCGCCTCTCTTCAGGACTCATGGCCAGCACGCGCATGATGCAGTGCGCGAGGTGGCCTGGATTCTCGA
Source organism: uncultured Pseudomonadota bacterium (assembly GCA_963727305.1). Classification (GTDB taxonomy): domain Bacteria; phylum Pseudomonadota; class Gammaproteobacteria; order Steroidobacterales; family Steroidobacteraceae; genus 13-2-20CM-66-19. The sequence continues at coordinate 51,326 of CAVSFM010000005.1, read as the reverse complement.
CCGCGGCGACCAGCTGCTCGTCACCCACGATCTCGTCGGGCATCACCGACGTCTGTCGTGATCGCGGGCGTCGCGCAGGCCATCGCCTCGCCTAACACATTCGGGAATCCTTCGCTCTTCGAAGCAAGGCAAAATACATCTAGCGCATTCATGACGCTCTGGACATCATCGCGACGCTCATCAAGGACAAAGCGTTCTGCAAGGTGGGTCTCCGCGAGCAGCTCGCGTATGCCGACGTCAGTTGTCACGCCTGCGCCGACCAACACGAAGCGCACGGACGGCATGGCAGTTGCAACTTCGCGCGCCGCACGGATAAACGTTGCGTGGTCTTTAAGCGGATCAACCCGGGCGACCATTCCCACCGCGGGCTCATCAAATCTTATCCCCCAGCGCTCACGCCCTTCACGGCGCGCTTCCGCTGATGGGGCGAACAGGCGTAAGTCAAATCCATTGGGGATTACGACACACTTTTCAACGCAGTAGCCTATTGCCACATGAGCTCGCAGCGCGGCCTCGGAGTTGCATACAATTTTTGCCGGTACCCACCATGACAGCAGTGCGCACACACGCGCCACAATCCGGGACCGCAGTTTCGTGCTGGCAAGCCTGGGCATGGAGTTCCTAAGATTCCAGACAATGCGTCGGTTGCCGCTGACGCGAGCAGCCAATCCGCCCAGCAAGTCTGCATGCCACAGCCAAGTCTGCACGATGGTATTGCGCCTGTCGGCTCGAATTCGTCTTTAAGAGATGGAGCAGCTGTTTGACGGATCGCGGCGAAAATCGCAGTCCCAGAGATTCAACATGTACTCCGCGCGTTTACAAGTCGGGCGGCGACGACGCCCGGAGGGCCGAGGTTGATCACCACCTGCTCGATCTCCGGGTTTAGCTTGCGGCCGGTTAGCAGCAATTTCTCAAGCATCGCCTCGGCGCCGCCCTGATTTAGGCCCGTGATGAGGTGAATAACTCTCATTCAACCGTTCTATTAGGGGCTCATCGGTGGAGCCAGAAGCCTAGTCGGGTAGATTTGGCTACCCATCTTCCGCGGCCGTCCAACAGTGCCATCAGTGTTTGACGCACGGCCGACCTACCGAGATAAGGCAGAGTCTGCGTTGTCCTGGCCCGCCATCGGGCACACGGGGAAATACGCCATCAATGTCATGTCTACGCGGGGTTCTCGCAACACGGACCGTGCCGCCGTGCCAACGCCGCGTTCAGCGCAAGCTCAGTCCTTTCTGCCAGATATTCCGGCGAGAATTCGCTGCGAATCTTATCGGCTCTTTGCTTGCTGAATGCCCGTCCCTGCGCTAGTGCTTGGCGGAGCGCCGCAGCCAGAGCCACGGTATCTCCTGCCGGCACCAAGAAATCCCGCGAAGACAGTATCCGCCGCGCATCGCCAACGTCAGTGGCAACGCATGGCAGTCCGTTCGCCATGGCTTCGGCGAGGACGTTCGGAAAGCCCTCCGAGAGCGAACTCAAACACAGCGCATCAAATCCGCTGTATGCGTCATGTAGTTGCGGCTCGCGTTCGATCCAGCGGACCGAGGTGTCGATACGCAATCTCCGCGCCACCTCCCGCAGTTCCGACGCACAGGGCTCGCCCTGCGTCCCGATGCAAACCAAGCGTGCATCCGGCACCGACTGTTGCAACAGCGCGATTGCGCGCAACAATGTGACGTGATCCTTGACCGGGTCCAGGCGCGCTACACAGCCCACGACGGGAGCATCAGCCGGCAGCTGCCATTCGCTGCGCACCCGCAGACGGCCGGATTCATCGAACCCGAATCGCTGCGCGTCAATTCCATTTTCGATCACCACGAGATGGGGCATTCGCCCCTCACCGCCCAAATAGCGCGCTCCTGACTGCGAGTTTACGATCACGACGTCCGCAAAACTCACGAAGCGCCATTCGAGTCGCACGGCCATGCGTGCAAGCCAATTGAGCTTTGGCCCGACCGCTTCCGAGGCCCTCACCCCGCAGACAACTGCGCACCCTCCGCCAAATACGCGCAGAAGAAGCGCAAGCAAATTCGGTAGAGGTAGCAATGCGTAAACCACATCCGGCTGCTCTGCGCGTACCGTGCGCATCAATCGCAGAAGAATGCCAAGGTTATGCCATCGACCGCGCTTCTCGAGGTCAATTATTCGTACGCCAAGCTCGAGAAGTTCAGCTTCGAGCGGCTCACCGCCGTAGTAAAGCAGCACAGTGACGGAATGGCCCCGCCGGAGCAATTCACGACACAGCACACAAACTTGACGTTCTGCCCCGCCAACGCCCATAGAGCGCACAAAAAACATGATGTTCATGAGCGCAGATCGCCTGACTTCGAATGAATCACGTAGAGAACCGTTGCGCTACCCAGCCATGCAGCCAGGCGTGTGCGGCGAAGGAGCGACAACCGCGGACCAAGCAACATTTCACCCGTGTACCAAAGTTTGAGGGGCGCGATGCGCAAAATATTACAATCATTCGCTGCGAACCGCCGCCGCCATGCGAGTCGGCTGAAACTCCACAATTCGATCGGGGCGGAACGATCGACGCCATGCGGCCGAAACCGCAAAGGCCGTAGCGCGGCGACGAGCTGCGCTGCGGTCCACCGCCAACGCGCGATGCCCACCCACACACCCTGCGGACCGCGAACCATGGCAAAAAACGCGGCAATTGGCGCGGCGACGAACTCGGCAAGCGTCGACCACAGACGCCAGCTGCTCGAAGGCAGTACGTGAAGCATCGTACCGCCGGGCTTGAGTACCCGCGAAAGCTCGCGCAGTGCATTGGGCAGATTTTGTACGTGTTCCAGAACATTCGAAGACATTACGACGTCGAAGTGAGCGTCTGGAAATGGCAGGCTGATTCCGTCGTAAGTCGTCACGTCAAATACGCGACTCTCGAGATTTGGCGATGACGCAACGTCGATCGCGTCGACATCGAGACCGAATTGCTTCAAGAGCAGTGCCTGTTGCCCCGTCCCCGCTCCGAAATCGAGTACCTTGCCGGTGGCTGGGAGATAGTCCCGCAGCCGCATGAGCTCGAGACGACGAACTTCGCCCACCCACGCAATCGACGCCGTCATGTTCACGTGAGGCAGATGACCGCGGACCGCGTGGTACAAATGCGGTCCCAGTGGCTGCCCGTTCTTAAGTGGCCCGGCGGCTGTAAAGAACTCTTGGGCGAATCGAAGGTGCGAGGGGTAACGCAGAGGCGCCACGTGACGAAGCTCGACTTACGGTTCCGATGGCGCGCCCCACGAACCGCAGCGCCGCACGCCAATCGGCCGCAACGCGAGGGCGTGAGCGCCGCCCCGCTAACCGACTGACAACTGCGATCAAGGCGATCAAATTGCATAACAGATGGTGAAGCGGATAAGCCGTGCGCAACTGCAACTCATCAAACGACTGAACCGATATTGGCAACCAATTGCTTAGACTGCGTGCCGCGAATAGGTATTAGTGTCGCCCAGCGCGCGTGTCTGCTGTTGCTCGTTCCACCAGGCCTGGAACATCAGAATGTCCCACAGCCAGTACGCCCAGTTACGTCTGCCACCCAGATGCTCACTCCATTTCTGGCGGATCGGGGTAGGATTAAAGAACCCCTCGTTTTGCAGGCGCGATTCATCCAGGAGTACCTCAGCCCAGTCTCGTAGAGGCCCGCGCAACCAGCTATCGATCGGTATACCAAATCCCGTCTTCGGTCTGTCGGTAAGCGCCCGAGGTACATAGCGACTCAGAAGTTGTTTCAGCAGCCATTTACCCTCGCCCGCCCGCACACGCATTGCGAGTGGCAGCGACCAGGCAAACTCGATGACACGATGATCGAGCATCGGCACCCGTGTCTCCAGCGAGACCGCCATGGCGGCACGGTCAACTTTCACCAGTATGTCGCCCGGCAGGTACGTCATCAAATCCCAGTACATCATGCATTCCTCGAAGCTGCGGTTACCCGGGTCAGCCATCAGCTCGGTCAATGGCGTGCTGGGCTCAACCGCCCCGCGCACTAGGTCCGCGGGCGCCGGCCAGTGTGAAACCAGCATCCGATACAACTCACTGCGCGAGCAATCGGACATGTCGGCAAAGCGATGTAGCTTGGCGCCCATGTGATCGACCCGCCAGCGCGACGGCACGAGGCCTTTTGCGAACCCGTAAATGCGCGTCCAGGTATCCGGCGACAGCGCGTGAATGGAGCGAGCGGTTAGTCTGCGTATCGGTTTTTGATAGTTCATCACGCGCCATAGACGCTTCGCAAAAGCGTAGCGGTGATAGCCACCAAAGAGTTCATCGCCCGCGTCGCCTGAAAGTGCGACGGTGACATGTTGTCGCGCCATCCGCGAAACCAGGAATGTCGGAATCTGCGATGAGTCTGCAAACGGCTCATCGTAGATACTCGAGAGGCGCGGTATCACCTCCATTGCCTCGGCGGGGGTCACCACAAGCTCGGTATGTTCCGTGCCTAGGTGATGCGCGACGGCGCGGGCATGTCCGGATTCATCATAAGCCGCCTCAGTAAATCCAATCGTGAAAGTACGCACCTTACGAGAGGATTGCTTCTGCATGAGTGCAACGATCAATGAGGAGTCGATTCCACCTGACAGAAAGGCGCCGAGCGGCACATCGGCGAGCATCTGCATGCCGACAGCTTCGCTCAGTAGACCGTCCAGCGCATCCGCAGCCTGCAGGTCCGTACCGGCAAACCGTTCCCGAGCCGCAATGTCGGTTACTGTCGCTGCGCTCCAGTAACTGACCGGTTGATCGCAACACCCGCGCGCGTCCACCGCCAATGTCGTTCCGGGCGACAATCGATGGATGCCCTGGAAGATCGAGTAAGGCTCCGGGACGTAACAGTGCCGTAAGTACAAGGCCAGGCAGTCACGGTCGACCTCCGCCCGGAACGCGGGATGCGCTTGCAGGGCCTTCAACTCGGAACCGAACAGGAACGCATGTCCTGAACGCCCATAGTACAGTGGCTTTTCCCCGATTCGGTCGCGGGCGAGCAGCAGTTGCCGCCGCTCTCGGTCCCAGAGAGCCAGCGCGAACATGCCAACCGAGCGCTGCAACGCGCCCTGCAGCCCCCAAATCTCGATGGCGGCCAGAAGCGTTTCCGTATCAGAGTGTCCGCGCCAGAAAGGCCTGTCGCCGCGCGACTCTATATCGTGTCGAATTTGCAGATGATTGTAGATCTCACCGTTGAAAACGATCTGATAGCGACCTCCGGCCGAGCTCATCGGCTGATGACCGGCAGGAGAAAGATCGACGACAGAGAGTCGTCGATGCGCGAGCCCTAAACCGACGTCGCGCTGAACGTAAAAGCCGCAGTCGTCCGGTCCTCGATGAACCAGAGCACCCGCCATTGCGCGACACGCTGCTTCCGGATCCAGCGTCCTTGTATCAATAAACCCGGCAATTCCGCACATGCTTTGGTGCTATGCCTTAGCGGCAGACGCCATCATCGCCGCCGGAGTCCGCGGTTCTCGGCCGTCAGCCTGAGCGCACCTCGATGGCTCTTGTCCAGATTTATCGATTTACCCATCGTCTTGATACGGCTCATAACTATTCTTAAGCGGTAATGATACAGAGATCGGTTTGGCATCGGTCAGGCCCTGGCAAGGATGCGAAATTCACAGTCGAGATGCAGACCATACGGAATGGGGCGGTTCAGGAGTCGGCTCGACGCGCCTCAAATCCTAAAGTGAATCCCAGTCGAGCACGATCCAGTACCTTCTCGGGAATCCAAAGTAAGAGATTGTCCATGCGACTAACCCACTTCATCGCTACCGAAGGTTTCCCGCGAAATTTACAACAGAACGCCTCCGGGTCCCGCCAACCGCGCATCTCGTAGAATGCTTCATCCGCCGTGTAGCCCAGAGCGCGCTTTACGCCGTAGGTGATCATCCCTCGTAGCGGACCGCCGAATAGCCGCTGATCCGTCCATACGCGCACCAGGTCCAATCCAGCATCCCTGAGTAAGCGTCGCAAGCTGCGCTTCGTGAACATGGTCAAGTGACGTGGGTAATCATCCGAGCGCAGCAAACGCGCTTGCAGGGTGTTGAAGTTCGTCACCACTCCAATGAACCTCCCCCCGCCCTTTAACAGCGTGGCGATCTTCGCAACGTAGGCGCGTGGCTCGTAGACATGCTCTAGAACGGCCCACATCGTGATGCAGTCGAAGGAGTTCATAGGAAACTGCATGTCGAGAAACTCTCCATAGCGCACGGGCACGTCGAAGAGGCTGGGCACACGGTCACTGAACTCGACCCCCTCAACTTGCCAACCTGCGTCTCGTGCGACGCTCAAGAATTCACCCTTCATGGTTCCAATGTCGAGGAGGCGCCCCGGATTCAGGTGCTTCATGTGCGCGAGCTTCGCTACGATTTGCGGATGACGCTGCTCCAATAGTTGCTGTGGTGAGAGCGGCGCCTCGATAGCACTCTCGGAAATCCAATAAAACTCGCCCGTGTAGTACTGGCCCAGCTCTGTGGGGCTCGGTCGTGGCGACAGATAGCCAGCACCGCATTCGCGGCAACGTTTCACACCGAAACGCTCAGAAGAGACTCTATATACGTAATCGTACGCCCCGAACATGAAATGGGCGCGCGCTGATTGACATACCGGACAGATAACCTCAATCAAAGCCAACGATCACCTCCTGAACAGCGCTGCTTATGGAGAATTTGGGGAGCTCCCACGATTCGGGATTCACAGTACGAAACGGGGTCAAAGCCAAGCCCGAACGACACCACCACTACGGGCCAAAGCGGGGCCATTCCCGTCGGTAGACATACTCGTCGCAGCCCGATCCAAGCACCCCATGTGTCATAGCCTCTGAGATCAGAAAGCTTCTGACGAGCCGCATGCCGAGTTGCCGCATCAACTGATCCGTGCCTGACGGGAGTATCGACTCATACGGCCAGCCGCCAAGCCAGTCATGAAGATCGTGGTAGAAATCCATGCCTCGATACTTGGCGTACTTGGCCACGTACTCAGTAAAAGTGCGTCGATTTAAGAGGCGGAACAGGGCTAAGTACAGCGCTCGAGCGCGCGCCTGCGCTGCCTGACTGGCCCCGGCGTACCAGCGCTTCTCCTTCTTCCAGAACCAACATAGGCGAGTGCGGTGATAAAGAGCAAATATGAACTCACCGCCAGGCCTAACCAATGTGGCAGCGATACGCAGCGCGCGCTGCATGTCCCCTGTGTGGTGCAATACGCCCCACGAGTAGACAACGTCGAAGGCACCAGCGTAACCCTCCGGCAGTTCGAAAACGCTTCGTTCAAGTACCGACCAGCGCTGGCCGCGCGCATGAATGTCAAGTAGCTTGCGCGTGGTTGTAACAGAATCTGGATCCAGATCAACCGCCACCACTTCGCTCGCACCGAGGCGCAGCGCGGCAAGCGAGTGCAGACCCGATCCGCATCCAATGTCTAGGAACCGCTTGCCCTTTAAGTCTCCCTCCGAGAGTCTTTGGAGGTTCAGTATCGCGTGCTCAATCTCGGTGTCGGTTACCCCTTCAGCATAGCTCGCCCAGTTCTTCCCGAAAGCGAAGTGCGCTTTCTGGTCAATGAGATTGAGTGATCTGTCCATCGGTAGACGTGTGTCCTCATCGCGCGTGGCTGGGACAATGATACACCCATCCCCCCAGGAACCCGGCCCCGGAGCGTCGTCCTCAGTGAAGCCGAAGGTGGGGTCGTTTAGCGTGTGCTCGTAACGTCCTCCGAACGCATTGCTTCGTACTCTCGTAAGTACCTAGCAGCCATGTTAGTCATCGAGTACTCTGATTTGGCTATCGCGCGGCCCGCAAGACCCATTGACCTGAGGGCTGCACGTTCCTTCACTACCCGCTCAAGGCACCTAGCAAGTGCCGCCGGATCGTCACTCGGTAACAGCCAGCCGCTTCGCGCCTCCGCAATGAGCTCCGTGGTACCCGCAATGCGCGTTCCGAGGACCGGTCGCGCACAACTCATGGCTTCAAGCACCACGTTCGGCATGCCCTCGAATCGGGAGGGAAGCACCACCAGTTCGCTCCATGCGTAGTGCGTCACTACGTCTTGCTGGCGACCACAGAACTCCACGATCGCATTGAGGCCCGCCTCGTCAGCCTGCCGACGCAATTGCTCAAGCTCGGGGCCGACGCCCACGATACGCAATCTGACGATTTCCGGTCGTCGCAGCGTTGCCAGCGCGCTCAGTAGCACATCCAAGCCCTTCTGGGCACTCAGGCGCCCCACGAATAACAAACGGAGCGCCTCCGAGGCCTCTATCTGCGGCCACGGTTGTTCGGAAAACCTATCGAGTTCCACGCCATTGGGGATCATACGAATGCGTTCACCCGGAAGCCCGTAACGACGGATCTCTTCCGCGCCCACCTCCGTTAGCGCAACCAGTCTCTGCGCGCCGCGCAGACGATCGACAAAGTAGCCGCCAAATTGGTGTCCGCGCAGTAGCGCGAGATCCCCTCCCGGCCCGGGACAGGCAAAGCGCAACAGACAAGGTTTATCAAGAGCAGATGCGACGCGCACGCTCGGCCAGCAATGCAGTGCCACCTGCTGGTTATGAAGAACGTCCCAGTCCGAGGCCAGACGCCGCAGCCACCGTCGCGTGCTCATCATATAGGTCAGCCCCCAGAGCGGGCCCAGAGCAACGCTGGACAGAGCGCGGACAATGCGGATGTCGCCATCCTGCTCATGTATCGGTTCGCGAGCGCACGGCTGCGTCAGCACTGTGATCCGCACACCGAGGGAAACAAGCGCCCGCGCCAAGTTCTGTGCCTGCAGCTCTGCTCCACCGAGCACCGGCGGATACAGCGAACTTAGCAGGAGTACTCGCATGATCTCTGAACGCGCCTGACACTAGCTCCGCATAGCGCGTGTAGTCCGTGCGGCCGCAATCAAGCTCAAGCGCATCGTTAGGTCCTTAGCAGCGCCGTTAGGGAAATTCGAAGAGGCGGCGCGCGCGCCACCAACAGGTTCGCGGCCGCGACGATAAAGAACTCTCCCCCAATCGCCGCGAGGGGGGCGCCACGCTCCATCATTCCGTCCCACCATACCGCGATAACATAGGCGACCAGATTGGCCAAGATGGCCCGAGCAAGGAACCCGGCTGTGTTTGTCCCAAGGATACGGCCTACGCTGCGATCGGTGCGCGCGTGGCAAATCAGCATAACGAGTATGTACACGACCGAATTTGCCAGCGCTACGCCGGCCACCCCCCAGAGCGGCAGGAAGGCGAACGCCAGAGAAACATTCGCTATAACCGATAGAGCGCCGAGTGTGAAGAGAAACCACAGCCGTCGTTGCGCCTGGAACAGCCGTGCGAGAAATATACCCCAGGTACTTCCGAGCAGGCCCGCAGTCAGCGCGAGCCAGACTTTGGCTACCAACTCAGCGTCGGCCGCACTAAAGTTACCGCGCTCCAGCAAGACATGAACGACCGTGCGGCCGCCCGCGGCGATCAGGACCAAGGCTGCGGCGGCAAACAACAGGGTCGCGGCGAAGACACGCTCGAGCGTCCCGCGCAGCTCCGCATTCTTCCCCTCGGCAAGCAGACGGGCAAAGTGCGGTAGCAGCACGGTCGAAACGGAAAGTACGATCGCCTGCACCAGCGAATTATGCAGACGCAACGCGTATCCCATGGCAGAGATCGCGCCGGTACCGGCGCGCGCAGATACCGCCTGGATGAATGCCGGCACTAGGTTACCCAGTACCATGCTGAGCAGCACCGGCAGTGCGATCATCCCAAGCAAATGCGGCAAAGCTGTTGGAATAGTCAGTTTGGGACGAACACGAATCCCAGCTCGATGTATTGCGATCAGAACCACCAACGCCTGGGCGGACAGACCTGCCATCAGGCTCCACACCAGTATGTTCACCCGGCCGCCCCCGCATGCGATCAATACGATCGTTCCGACGATGGCATTCAGCAAGGGCGCAGCCGCGGCGGCACCAAATCGCCCCTCCGCATTCAATAGGAGCGCTCCGGCGTCTGCCAGGCCGTTCATTGGGGCCGTCCATACAAGCAGGGTGAATGCCGATTCCAGTTCGTTACGCGTGTCGGGGGCAATATCCTGCGCCAGCACTGGAACTACGACTGCGCGCAAGATCGTCAGCAACGTCGCTATGGCGCTCAACGCCAGAACTACCCAGGTAACGGTGATATTGCGGAGCGCTCGCGCCGCCGCTTCGTCGCCTCGCGCTCGGGCGCTAATGTAGGCCGGAACAAATCCGGTTTGCAGGATACCCGCCGAGACCCCAGCGAGGAACGTTGGAATTATCGCCCCGAGATAGTAGGCATCGAGCGAGGGCCCGGCCCCAAAGTAGTCGGCAATGACGAAGAGTTTGGCGAACCCAGCAACCTGCAGGATGATCCCAAACGCGACGACGGTACGTGCAGCAGCGAACATTATTGGACGGGAAGCGCGGCTGTCAGTCGCCCTGCTCTCGATCGTGAAGCTTGCACGTCACGGCGAGACCTTGACTCCCGCGCGACCAGTTCCGTCGGTGTACTGCAGGAACGGGCGTTGCCCACGCGCAAAGTACTCGTCGACCGCTCTTCGGGCGCCATTCCAGTAACCGTAGTCATCAATCATGATTACTCCGCCAATGGTTAGCCGCGGATATAGCGTCTCGAGTTCCATCCTGGTTGACTCGTACCAGTCGGTGTCGAGACGCAACACGGCGACCTGCTGCGGAAGGTTGTTGGGGACAGCCAGTGTGCTTAAAACATCGCCTTTGATAAAGATGATGTTGGAATCGAGTAAACCTGTCCGTTCGAACGCGCCTTTAACATCCTCCAAAGATGCATAGCAAAAGTCGGTGTGCGATTCCTTTCGGCTGCTGAGGTAGAGGGAATGTGCATCTTCATCCGTCATCGCGGCAGTGTCGTGCTCGGTCGGCAACGTCATGCCAGCGAACGTGTCGTACAAATACACTTTCCGGTCCGCACCATACAATTTGAATAGACCCGCGGCCAAGAGCGCGTTTCCCCCTCGCCAGACCCCGCACTCCACGAATTCGCCCTCGACACTGCGCTCTACTACGTGCTTGCAAGCGAGCATGGTCGCAAACAACCTCTCGTCGGACACCATCGTTAGACCGTTGCGCCTGACGTAGTCGAATAGCTCCCTTTCTTCAGACGACAGCTCGATCGGGAATGGAGCTCCGGGCTTCTCGACCCTCTTGTGCACCTCCAGGTTGAACAGACCCAAGGTCGAACGGATCATCTTCTTGAGAAGCATGGTGTTAGCCTCCCAGAACCCGTTGTTGCAGCAGGGCCTCCCACTCGCCTACTACACGCGTTAGTGAGTAGCGTGCAATCGCCAGTGGTGCGGAGGCTGCCAACCTGCTGCGTAGATTCGTGTCGTTAATCAGGCGACGCAGAGCCTCGGCGAGGGCCGTTGGGTCCTCGCAGGGTACCAGGAGTCCGAATTCACCATCGCGCAGGATTTCTCGCGGACCGCTGGGGCAGTCGGTCGCGACGACTGGCAACCCGCTCGCCAGCGCCTCTAAGAGTACGTTAGGAAATCCCTCGTAGCGCGACGAAAGAATGAAGCCTTCAGCCTGCATCATTAGGGCTTGCAACTCCTTTACATGCCCCAAAAACAGCACCCGATCTTCTAGCTGCAATTCTGCCACCAACTCACGCAACGAATTCGCCGCCGGACCCTCGCCCGCAATGGCCAGTCGCAGCTGCCCGCATTCGGGCGCCACAAGGGCAAACGCATGAATTAGAATATCGAAGCCTTTCTGGGGCACTAAGCGTCCCGCCGCCAATATGAATGGTTTCAGTGCTACCTGTGGAGGGGACTCATGTTCTTTGCGTGCCGCCATGACTGGGTTGGGGATGACGGTCACGGCCGCGTGTTTGCCGAGCCATCTGCTAAACCATAAGGCCACACCCTCGGTCTGGACCACAACTGCGTCGGCGCGGTAATACAGGAGGGCACGCAACACGGTCCAAAGTCGCGGCTCGCGGTGGCTCGCGGGATCGACCCGCTCGGAAACCACAAGGTGGGGGGGCAAGGCCGTGCATGCGAGGATTGCCAATACGTTCATCCGCGTGACGAATGACAGCACCACTTCGGGTTTTATTGTGGAAATGGCACGCCGCAGAGCACGTAGTCGTCTCAGGTTCGCGCACAACGCGTCTGACACACGCGCCGAGTCTGCCACGAGGCCAAGTCCCACCCGTCGAACGCGCGGATCCACGGCAAAGAAATCATCGGCTGCGGTCGCCAGGGTAATAAGCCATACCTCATGACCCGCGATCTGCGAATGCCCCGGCAAGCAGCGACATGACCCGCTCCGCCCCTCCGGTCCCAGACCGGAGATCAACAGCGCGATTCTCATGTAACCGCATTTATCCAGCGAAGAAAATATTGTAGGTACCCTCAAGATACGTCTTGATCGTGAGGTATACGAGATAAACCAGCAGAAGAGCATAGACCAAAGTGCCGGAAATGCTGTCGCGTCGGTGCATGGTGGGAAGGAGCGGGATCAGCATGAGCATGACGAGGTAGCCGACGCGCCCTGCTCCAAGGGGGAACATGAAATAGCTGAACACGACAAATGCGATAACGCCAAGATGCAAGACCGCCAGATTTCCCAGCGTGAGGTCTAAGGCTGCAGGTGTCAGCCGAGCCTCTGACACGCCTTGTCCCATGAGCAGCCGATGAAGCGAAGGTAGACTGCACAGGAGTGCCCCAAAGACATAAAGGATCGAATTACTCTGGGCTTCGTCCACACTGTAAGTGGTCAGCCGACGGCCGCCAAATACCTCGAACAGCAATCCGCCCAGGTATGCCGTACCGAGCGCAAATACGACCGCCAGCAGCAATGCGAGGAGCCGCCTTCGGCCGCACAGCCAGGCAATCGCAGCGAACGCAAGCGGAAGCACAAATGTGGCGTGGATCATCGCGGCGAAAAGAGAGCCGAGAACTGGGCGCTTGAGCCGCAATGAAACGTACAACAGCACTGCAAACGCGAATCCCTGCCGAATCTGCAGCAGTCCCGTCGTCGCAAATCCGACCGGCAACAGAATCCAGATCACCAATGGGAGCACCGGATCAGGAAGCCGTGCAACGCCGTAGGCAACAAGTAGACTGATTGCGCACACCGTCACATACACAGCTGCCGGCGGGCTAAGAATCGTCCCGAGCAGCTGTTCCCAGACCTGCCACAGAAGCTCTTCGCTGAATACCCCTATCACCAGGCTTTTCAGGACAGAGTCGCCAGAGAAAATCATATGCACCCAGTCAAGATTGACGGCCCGCGAGAAGTTTTCGAGGTAGTTGGGCTGGTCGATGAAAAACGTGCGATCCAAACCCAGCCCATAGGCGAGCAGAACGATGACCAGAGCACTCCAACCCAGCAGGGCCGCCGGTTGATCTGTCCATGGCGTGCGGCGAGCTAAGGAGCGTAAATGCATGGCTTCGTATCGTCGCGGGCTGCCGCAGCTAGCGCGCGCGTCGCATTTCCACGCGCGTTTTTGAGGCGAACTCGGCAATCAGGACCGCGCATACGGCCAAGAAACAGCCCAAGCGGACCCGATATGATCAGCATCAAAAAACGACGTGGAGCTACGAAATGCTTCAGGTCAGGAACGTACGCGGGGTCTATCACGGAGAGCGCATAATCCAGGCGCGACTTTGCCACTGCACTACGATTGAACTGAACCTCCATCAGCTTGGAAATAGACTGCCTGAGTTCGACCGTATCAGTATGCGCTAGCTGTTCCTGGTAGGACGCGATGTTTGCTGCCGATTCACGCAGCGCCCGCTCGCGCAATGCTTCGTTTGCCAGACGAGCCAATTCGTTGGCCCATTCGGCGGCTTGTTGCCGATCTCTCCACGTCACCTCAAGCGTAATTAGCTGCGTTTTTGGGTCGTCCGAAACGCGTCGGATGCCGCCGTCGAACCTTAACCAAGCATCGTCCATGGTCGGCACGTGCTTTAAGCCAGTGCGCCAGCTGGTGGGCCGATGCGTCCCAACTTCCTTGGAACAGAATCGGCATGAGATTTTTCTCATTTGCGAACAACGTGAAGAGTGCCCTACTCTTCAACAGCGCAAGAGATTCCTGTTCGTTGACCGAACCAAAAGACAGGCCGGCCATCGACGCCAGGCCCCCGAACTGCCCGAGAACGGACTGCAACGCGCCGCCTGGATTGTCATTTTCGCGCGGCATCAGTTTAACCACGCCGCGATAAACCGGTGTCGCCGTAAAGGCGTATGTAATGACCGCAGCCATGGTCAGCAGGGCGGTCACAACAAATATTTTAGGCCAGTGCCTGATGCGGACCAGCAGACCGGCGATTGTTAAGCGGTCGAGACTGTCAATTTCCGCGGCCTTGTCCATGCTACAGCGAGTTTATGGCAAGCACGGCAATAGCCACGTTGTAAAGGATCGTTGTGACGGCCTGCCAGAAGGGCAGTGACGGCATCTTTGCCGCATCAAGCGGCACTACGATCGTGTCACCGGGCTTAATGCGCCGCCTGCGATCCGTGATCGAACCACCGACTCCCTTCCGCGGAAATCACGCTCCCGTTCGCGCGCACGACGTAGATTCTGCCACGGTCCGCATTACGGGTCGGTCCGCCGCTCTGGGCGATGTAGTCGTCCCGTGACAGATGCGGATTGTAAAGGAGAGACGTCGGACTCTGAACTTCACCGATGACCGTAACCTGCTGTTGAGTGCGCGGCACGGCCAGCTCATCGCCACCGCGCAAGATAACGTCCTCCGGAGAATCCATCGGCGACCGCATCATGCGGGGCAAGTCGATGACGAGCCTGTCCAACGGCCTTAGACGCTCGGAGCTGTCCCAACAGCGCCTGACCGACCGAGAGAGCCCCCGCACCGCCGCCCCCTGACACAGTTGCCGCACTCTGCAGCGCCAGTATGGCGAGGTCGCGCTGCATGCGGTCGGCGAGCATGTCCAACTGCTCCTGCTCACGCTTTCTGAGCGAGTCGCGCGTGAAGACGCTGCCTTCCGGAAATGCAAACTCTGTCATTCCACCGGCCCGGACAACCACCGACTTGAGTGTTTCCCCGCGGCGGATCGAATACACGCCCGGGAAGCGCACTTCGCCTCTGAGCGTGACTCGCTCCGTCTCGCCCCAGAGCGGTACTTCCCGCACGCTCAGCGTGTCGAACGGCAGAAGAATGATGTTAGCCGCAGGATCCCCGCGCATCGCTGCCGCCAAATCGATACTGATCAGTTCGGTATGACGTGACTCGCCGTCGCCGACGCTGTAACGAGTCACCTCCGCAGCACGACCGTAAGCCGAATCGACCGTGCCGCCGCCGGCGCGCACCAAGTCGCGAACCGTCATGTTCGGCTCGAGCGGATAGTCGCCTGGAACGTGCACACGACCATCGACGTGGACCACCGTGCTTGGTAAGCCAGCGCTTCCCTGCAGACGCAATTCGTCAAGTACCGGCTGAATCACCTGCTCGCGCCCGGAAGCGAGATCGAACACGGTGATCCGGTCGCGGGGCATTAGCTCGAGGTCGGCCTTTGACCCTGGCGCCTTCAATGCGGCCTCAAGATCCACCGAGAAAACGCGATACATGACGATCGAGCGGGGATTCCTCGCGCGAATCAGTAGATAGTGGATGTCGGCGCCAGGCCGCAGGTCGTCCATCGAGCGGATAACATCCGAAAGACGAATCCCCTCGTGGAAAGCAAACGCGCCCGGTGTGTACACGTAACCTTCCACACGCACCCCGGAATCGAGCGTCGGGCGCAGACGCATGACCCGCAGCACGTCGCCATTGCGGACGACTTGCGCGCGCGCCGAGTCCGCTGAGATCCGAGCGGAATTACGACGCGGCGCTCGCTCGCTTCAATACGAGTCAGCATCGCCTTGCGAAGGATCCGCTTCGGGAGTAGTGCCGCCCGCCAACTGCAGCACATCAACGACGATGACTCGCTCTTGATCTCGTAGATCGCCGGACGGTGAACCTCACCGTCGATGCTTACTGTCGCGCCGATCGAAGGGACAAATACGACATCTCCCTGCAGCAGCTTTGTGTCGTCGGTCGTATCGCCGCGAATCAGCAGATCGTAGAGGTCCAAGCGCCGGACCAAGACGCCTTGCCGTTTCAGTTCGATGGTGCGCAGCGAGCCTGCCTTGCGCACGCCCCCGGCGGCATACAACGCCGATGTGATCGTCCCCAGCCCGCTGATCGTGTAGGACCCTGGGTTGCGAGCTTCTCCGAGCACAAAAACGCGAATGGAGCGCGTGTCGCCCATCGAAACGCTCGCCCGCACTCCAGTCATCTGTCGTGCAACTCTGGCCTCGAGAGAATCCTTGACGCTATCAAACGTCTGCCCGCTGACCACTATGGGCCCGATTTCCGGAAAGTTGAGCACTCCGTCCCGCCCGACCGTCAGCTTCAGAGTCTTGTTCTGAGTGCCATACAGCTGCACCAGCAGTTGATCGCCGGGGCCCACAAGGTACTCCGAAGGCACCGGAACATTGGTCACGGGAGCGAACGTTGAAGGCGCACGGTCAAACAGGTCGTAGCCGAACGGCTTCAATCCCTCGACGCCGCTCTTCTTTATGGGCAGACGGGTGAGCCGGACGTCAAGGCCCCGAAAGGCCGGCTCTACCTTCAAACGCAACGTGGCCTGCTCCTCGGTCAAACCCAGCAACGGCATCGGCAGAAATCCCGGCAGCGTAAGTGCGCCATCGCGCGAGAGCTGATACGGGTTCTTGGAGCGCACCAAGGTCATCAAGGCCTCAAGTCGCGACCTTTCCTCGTCGGTGAGTTGCCCCAACGGTGAGTTTGAGCACGCGCCGTTCGTGTTAGCTCCGGTCGTACCCGCGCTGTTACCAGAAAGTTGCCCGGTAGCAGCCGCGGCGAGTGCGGCAGCTTGCCCGTTCTGTCCCGATTGCTGGGTCGTCCCCGAAGAGGAACTTGAGGGTGTACTGCTGTTGCTCGTCTGGCCAAATGCCTGAACCGAATAGAGCGACTGTAAGTATGGAGGAACTGCGCGTGGGCCCAGCTGATAGTCGATCTCGACGATCACCCAGTCCTGCCCTTTGAGTTGCGGGATTGCGGGTTCCGGTTCCTCTTCCTCTTCCGAGGGACGCCGATTTTGCTGGCCCAATTGTTGGCGCAGATCTGGCTGCAGTTGAGCGCGAACCCGGGAGGATCGAGGAGTTGCCGCCGAGCCCACCGAGTCCACCAAGTCCGCCCAAGCCTCCCAGACCCCCTCCGAGCGAGCCACCTCCACCAATCGCTTGCAATATCGCCTGTTGCTGTTCGGGACTCAGCCCTTCGAACATCTGCAGTTGCTCAGGCGTGGGAGTGATGCTCTGCGCCAGCAGTGGCGGCGCACAGTAAAGGCAGCAGACTGCGAACACCCCCAAGGCCGCGAGCAGTCCCAATTTACGCTTCAGCAAGCCCAGCCTCATTCCAAGTCCGAAATTTCCCAGCACGCAGAGACGTTTAGCCATCGCGATCGATAGGCGCGGGGCTCAGATTGTACTCAAAAAGAGCGCGGTTTGTGTCTCCAAGGGGCCCACGAGTGAAGCGACCCGCATTGGCCCGCTCCAGCCTTCCGGGCACGAGACTAACGGCGCCCTTGTTGGCACGTCAGCAGTTGACTGCGCGAGGGCGACGAACGCAATGGAGTCGTACGGTACGGGGCCACCTGCCTCATGCCACCGGCGACGCGGCGCCCTGGAATTGAGCGTCGAGGCGCGCGGTCGCCTAGGGAAGCTCTGCACAGGTGACTTTAGTTGACCGATACTGTGTGCAGCGGGCAGCAGCGTTCAGGGGATGCGGTACGATGAAGCAGACGACTTTTGCCTCGGTGGCCTGGGACAAGAAGGGCAAGGTGACGCGCCGGGAGCGGTTTCTTGGCGGAGATGGACGCGGTGATCCCCTGGGCCGATTGCTGGCGCTGATCGAGCCGCACTATCCGAAGGCGGGCAACGGTACGCAGCCGATGCCGATGGAGCGGATGCTGCGGATCTACTTCATGCAGCAGTGGTTCAACCTCTCGGACCCGCGATGCCGAGGACTGCGCTGTACGATATCGGAGTCGATGCGCCGCTTTGCCGGCATCGAGCTGGTCGAGGATGCGATGCCGGACGAGTCGACGATCCTGCGCTTTCGCCATCTGCTGGAGAAGCATCAGCTGACCGAGCAGATCTTTGGTCAGGTCCGCACGCTGCTGGAGCAGAAGCGGCTGCTGCTCAAGTCCGGAACGATCGTCGATGCCACGATCATCGAGGCGCCGCCCTCGACGAAGAACGAGGCAAAGGCGCGCGACCCGGAGATGAAGCAGACCAAGAAGGGCAAGGAGTGGCACTTCGGCATGAAGGCGCACGTCGGGACCGACCGAGCGCGGCATCGTGCACAGGCTGTGACCACGACGCCGGCCAACGTTCTGACATCAGCCAGCTGCCCAAGCTGCTGCACGGGCAGGAGCGGGAGCTTTACGGGGATCAGGCCTACTGGAGCGAGTTTCACCGCCATGCGGCCAGGCCCACGGGGTGCGCTACCGCGTCAACCGCCGCGGCACGCAGGCCAAGCCGCTCAGCGACTACCAGCGCTATCAACCGCTGCCGCTCCGCGACCCGGGCGCGCGGCGAGCATGCCTTCCACGTCGTGAAGCGGCTGTGGGGATTCACCAAGGTGCGCTACCGCGGATTGGCGAAGAACACCGCCCGGCTGTTCACCGCCTTCGCGCTGGCGAACCTGTACATGCTGCGGCGACGCTTGATTACGCCACAGGGGACGTGTCTCTGGTGAACGAGGAAAGCGCAGAAAGAACCGAATATCCGACCTTGATTCGGCTACAGACCCACGCTTTTCTGCCTTTCGCATGATCATTGAACCGATCTTCTTCTCCTACAACCCCTGCGTGATTACCTGCGCAGAGGTTCCCTAGGTACCCAGCGCCTGCCAGTAGAGCATTGTCGCGCCGCTCGCACCGTTCACGACAGACTCAAATCCCGCCGCGCTGATGGCATGCACAGCCACCGTGCCCGGGTTTGGGCTTGCGGACAAAGTCGCCACAACATTCAGGCACTGATTGGGAAACCGAATCGGAAATATGACAGGCTGATTTGTTCTGCCAGCCGACAAGGGCGCTGCCCCCCATTGGCGTATGAGGCCACAAGTGGCGTCGGCGGTGTAGCCGTTTGACGCCAGCAGCACGTGTCCGCTGCCCGGCGACCCCAGGCCATAGTTCGGCGCCCAGACAAAAGAGCCTAGCAAAACCTTTTCCGCATTTCTGAACCCGGTTGTTACCAAGTTTGCGATGTTTCCCTGCACCACGATGTCGCGGCAGGGGTTATCGACGAAGTCGAACCCCACCAAAAGTTGATCGAACTGATTGCCCGCAAACTGAACACCGACGGAGCGATGCAAAGCGACGCCGACGACCCCGCGCATGTTTCCCGAGATGTAGTTCCCGCCGGCGTGCACCCCGTTACCGTAGATGTCGATCCAGGTACCACCCGCGGAGGCGTCACCAAACCAGCATCCCACGATGACCAGTCCGTTGAAGGCACCCGCCGCGTCGGCAGATAGAAGTGCGCCAGCGGCGCCAGAAAGAAGCCCCTCGAAGGTGCAGCCCGAAAACACCCAGGTCTGGCCGCCACCACGCACCGGAGCGCTGTGGTTTGCCGCCCACTGACAATCACGAAAACGGATCACGTTCGAATATCCGCGCGCAGAGCGCCCAAGCACCGACGGGTTGCCGTAAATGAAGTTGCAACGCTCGGCGGTGAATTCAATGCACTTATCCAGATCAAGGTGCACCGTACCTGGGCCGGCCGAGGAACCCAGCACACAATCGACCAAGGCGCAGAATGCCGGGTCATTCGTGCCAACGTTGCTGCACTTGATGTACGTCCCGGTAAAGTGCGCATCCCGATGCGCGATCTGCAGTCCGCGCAAATGGCATCCGACAGCGCCGTTCATGTTTATGAAGACGCCGTCACCTTTGCCGGTGTAAAAGAGGCGCGTCGCACTGGCAGAGCCCGAAGTTGTGACGCCGTCGCCGGCGATGACAACGCTGCGCTTGCCGGCAAGATTGATCGTCTGGTCAAAGGAATATGTGCCCGCGGGAAACCGCACGGTGCCTCCCGAGTCACCACAGGCGGCGATGGCGGTCGCTACGGCGCTATCGCTCGCCGCGGCGCCGGTGGCATCCGCGCCAAAGTGACGCACATCGAGCAGGAGACCCGGACCAGGGGACCCGGCGCTCACTGGGTTGGCACCATTCGCATCTGCCGCTACGGTGCTTGGAACCGGCGTCATTGCCAAAGCCGCCGGGCCCAGAAGAAGCGACCTTCGCTTCACGGCTCCTTCGGAACGATGCCGCCTCGGCAGAACTCATGCGACCTGGGAGCTCGGTTCCAACCCGACCGCTCGACAGGATCGCAGGCGTCGTGTTCTCGCTCAATTATCATTTCTAGGCGCGCCAGCGCGCCACGGTTTCGCAGCAGCTTCAGAACGGCAGGCGCCGCACCGTGGGCTCCGGCGGGATCCTCGACCGCCGGGACGAGCTGCTGGGTCAGCTTCTTGCCGAGCTCGACCCCCCACTGATCGAACGCATTGATGCCCCAGACGACGCTCTGCGTGAACACGCTGTGCTCGTAGAGCGCGATCAGGCGCCCCAGGGCCGCCGGATCGAGCTTCTGGAACAGCACGATGGTGCTCGGACGGCTCCCCGGGTCGACCTTGTGCGGGAACGAGCGCCTCGAGCCGCGCCGCCGGCAGGCCCTGGCGCTGCAGCTCCTCGCGCACCTCCTGCGCGGACTGGCCGTTCATGAAAGCCTCGGCCTGCGCCAGACAGCTGGCGATGGCGAGGTTCTGCTGCGGCTGGTTGCCGCACGAGGAACGCACAGGCAGAAGAAAATCCAGCGCGGCGCGCGGTGAGCCCTGATGCAGCAGCTGGAAGAAGGAGTGCTGGGCATTGTTGCCGGGTTCGCCCCAGATCACGGCCGCGGTCCCGCACTCCACCGGCTGTCCGCCGAGCAGCACCGACTTGCCGTTACTTTCCATCTCCAGCTGCTGCAGGTACGCCGGAAAGCGCCGCAGTGAATCATCGTAGGGCAGCACCGCAAGCGTCGGCAGGTTCATGAAGTTGATGTTCCAGACGCCGATCAGCCCCATGAGGGCCGGCAGATTCTCCGCCCAGGGAGCGCTGCGGAAGTGCTCATCCATCTCATAGCCGCCGCCAAGGAAATCAATGAAGTTAGACTCCCCGATTGCGATCGCGAGCGAGACCCCGATCGAGGACCACACCGAGTAACGGCCCCCGACCCAGTCCCACATCTGGAAACGATATTCAGGATGCACGCCGAAGGCGTCCATCGCCTGGTGGTTCACCGAGACCGCGGCAAAATGCTGCGGTACCGCCGCCTCGCCGAGACGGCCGGCGAGCCAGGCGCGCGCGGTTCTCGCGTTCGTCTGCGTCTCGAGCGTAGTGAAGGTCTTGGAGGCCACGATGAACAGGGTGGTCTTCGGGTCGGCGGACTCGAACACCTCGGCGAGGCGCACCCCGTCGATGTTGGAGACGAACTCGCAGCGCGGACCCCCGGCGGTGAAGGCGTGCAGCGCCTGGACGGCCATCGCCGGACCTAAATCCGAGCCACCGATCCCGATGTTGACCACCAGCCGGAAGGGCTCGCCGGCGCTGCCACGGATGCCACCGCCGCGCACACCCTCGGCGAACGAGAGCATGCGCGCACGCTCAGCCATGACGAGCGCCTCGATCTGCGCGCCGCCGATCGCCGCGCCGGGCGGCTGGCGCAGCGCCACGTGCAACACCGCGCGGTCTTCGCTGGTGTTGATGTGCTCGCCCCGCCACATGGCGTCGATGCGCTCGCGCAGGCCGACGTTGTCTGCCAGCTGCACGAGCTTGGCGAGAGCAATCTCATCGAGCCGCTGCCTCGAGAAATCCAGCAGCAGGCCGGCACGCTCGCGCACGAAGCGCTCGTAGCGTCCCGGGTCGCGCTCGAACAGCTCACGCACCGGCACCGCTTCCAGACGTGCGGCTTGATTCGTGAGCTCCGCCCAGGTCGGCGTGCTCGCACCGGGATGAACGGAAAACGTCATCGGCTCTCCTTGGCACCACCGCTGCGACACCGGCGGCCGGCGCAGCGCGGGTGCACGGCTCAGCGCCGATAGTAAGCGGCGATCTGCTCTACGACATACTGCAGCTGTGCTTCGCGCAGTTCCGGAAAGATCGGCAGCGCCAGGGTCTCGGCAGCCGCCTGCTCGGCGTGCGGGAAGTCCCCGGGCTTGCCGCCGAGATTGGCAAAGCACTGCTGCAGGTGCAATGGCACCGGATAGTAAATCTCGGTGCCGACGCCGTGCTCCGCCAGATACTGCCGCAGCGCGTCGCGCTCGCGCACCCGGATCACGTACTGGTTGTAGATGTGGCGCGCCCCGGCGAGCGCGTGCGGCGTCCTGAGCGCGGCGCCGAGGTCCGCCGCTGCAAAGGCCGCGTCATAGTAGGCGGCGTTGCGCTGCCGGGCGGCGCTCCAGTCATCGAGATGGCGCAGCTTGATGTTGAGCACCGCGGCCTGCAGCTCATCAATGCGGAAGTTACCGCCGATGAAGGCGTGGAAGTACTTGGGCTTGCCGCCGTGCACGCGCAGCACCTCCATGTGCTCGGCCAGCGCGGCATCGTTGGTGACACACATCCCGGCATCGCCGAAGGCGCCGAGGTTCTTGGTCGGAAAGAACGACAGGCACCCCACGTCGCCGAAGCTGCCGGCCCGCGCCCCGGACGGATCGGCTGCACCGATTGCCTGCGCCGCGTCCTCGATGACCTTCAGCCGGTAGCGACGGGCGAGCGGCATCAGCGCCGCCATGTCGGCCACCTGGCCGTACAGATGCACCGGCATCAGGGCCCGCACACGACCGCCGGTGCGGCGGTTGATGAGCTCCCCGCCTCGCTCCAGGCAGTGCTCGGCCAGGAACTGCGCGACTGCGGCTGGCGAGAGATTGAAAGTTGCCGGATCAATGTCGAAGAACAGCGGCCGCGCGCCGGCACGTACGATCGTGCCCGCCGTGGCGAAGAAGCTGAAGGTGCTGGTGATGACCTCATCGCCGGCGCCGATCTTGAGCGCCATCAGCGCCAGCAGCAGCGCATCCGTGCCGGAGGAAACGCCGACCCCGTGGCGGCACTGACTGTAAGCGCTGACTGCCGCCTCCAGCTCCCGGACCGCGCCGCCCAAGATGAAATGCTGGCTCGCGCACACCTTGGCGATGGCCGCCTCGATTTCCGCGGCGAGGGGCTGGTACTGAAGCTTAAGATCGAGCAGCGGCACCTGCATGGCGGGGGCGCCAGCGGCATCTACACGGGTAGTCGCCATGGTGGTCCTGTTCAGCGCTTATAACCGTAGTATTCACAAAACCAGTCGACGAAGTTGCGCACGCCGACCTCGATCGGCGTCGCCGGGCGATAACCCACATCGCGCACCAGATCCTCGATATCGGCAAAGGTCTCGGGCACGTCGCCGAGCTGCAGTGGCAGGAAGTTCTTCTGCGCCTTGCGCCCCAGGCACTCCTCGATCACCTCGATATAGCGCAGCAGCTGCACCGGCTGGTGGTTGCCGATGTTGTAGAGCCGGTAGGGTGCGGAACTCGTCGCCGGATCGGGCGCATCACTGCGCCAGTCGGGATCGGGCTGCGCGATGCGCTCGCAGACGCGGATGACGCCCTCGGCGATATCCTCGACGTAGGTGAAATCGCGGCGGTGATGGCCGTGGTTGAAGACATCGATCGGCTTACCCTCGAGGATGTTGCGGGTAAACATGAAGAGCGCCATGTCCGGTCGGCCCCATGGGCCGTAGACGGTGAAGAACCGCAACCCCGTGGTCGGCAGCTGGAACAGCGCCGAATAATTGTGCGCCATGAGTTCGTTGGCGCGCTTGGTCGAGGCGTACAGCGACAGCGGGTGATCGGCGATGTTGTGCACCGAGAACGGCATGTTGGTATTGGCGCCGTACACCGAGCTCGTCGAGGCATACACCAGGTGCTCGACGTCGTTGTGCCGGCAACCCTCGAGCACGTTGAGCGTGCCGGTGACGTTGCTGCGGATGTAGGTGTGCGGCTCCTGCAGCGAGTAGCGCACCCCGGCCTGTGCCGCCAGATGGATGACGCGCGCGAATTTCTCGCGCTTGAACAGCTCGCGCATCCCCGCGTCGTCGGCCAGATCGAGCTTCTCGAAGCGAAAGCCGGGCTGCACCGTCAGGCGCGCCAGCCGCGCCTGCTTGAGCGTCACGTCGTAGTACGCGTTGAGGTTGTCCAGGCCCACGACTTCGTGGCCGCGCGCGAGCAGCTTGTGGGCGGTGTGCGAGCCGATGAAGCCGGCCGCACCGGTCAGCAGCAGCTTCATAAGCGTCCGTCGACGGCAGCCGCCGGGAACACGTGCTTGATGTCGTAGAGCACGTGTTTCTTTTTGCACAGGCGCCGTACGCCGCGCGCGCCGAGCTCGCGAAATTGTCGGTGCGCGACGGCCACGATGGCCACGTCGTACTGCCCCGGCTTGAGCTCGCGCAAGGTGCGCAATCCGTACTCGTGACGGCACTCGGTCGCATCCGCCCAAGGGTCGTAGATGTCGACCCTGGCGCCGTGGCTCTGCAGCTCGCGCACCACGTCGACGACCTTGGAGTTGCGGATATCCGGACAGTTTTCCTTGAAGGTCATGCCCAGCACCAGTGCGCGTGCGCCATTCACGTGGATGCGCTTGCTCGCCATCAGCCGGGTGATCTGCCCGCTGACGTACAGCGCCATATTATCGTTGAGGCGCCGCCCGGCGAGGATCATCTCGGCGTGGTAACCGATCTCCTGGGCCTTGTGCGTCAGGTAGTAGGGATCGACGCCGATGCAGTGGCCGCCGACGAGCCCCGGGCGAAAGGGCAGGAAGTTCCACTTGCTCGCCGCCGCATTGAGCACCTCCTCGGTATCGATGCCGAGGCGGTTGAAGATGAGCGCCAGCTCGTTGATGAGCGCGATGTTGACATCGCGCTGCGTGTTCTCGATCACCTTGGCCGCTTCGGCCACGCGGATGCTGGAGGCCCGGTGCGTGCCCGCCGTCACGATGGATCCGTAGAGCCGGTCGACGAACTCCGCTATCGCCGGCGTCGAACCCGCGGTCACCTTGCGGATGCTCGTGAGCCGGTGCTGCTTGTCACCCGGGTTGATGCGCTCGGGACTGTAGCCGGCGAAGAAATCACGGTTGAATTTCAGGCCCGAGACGCGCTCGAGGATCGGTATGCAGATCTCCTCGGTACAACCCGGATAGACCGTCGACTCGTAGATCACGACGGCGCCGCGGCGCATCACCGAGCCCACGCTCTCGCTCGCGCGGCGCAGCGCGGTCAGGTCCGGGCGCTTGTACTCATCGATCGGCGTCGGCACCGTCACGATGAAAACCTGGCAGCGGCCGAGCTTCTTGAGGTCACTGGTGAAGGACAGGCGACGCGCCGCCTGCAGCTCGGCAGGGGTGGCTTCCAGCGTCACGTCACGCCCGCGGCGCAGCTGCGCGATGCGCTCGGCCTTGACGTCAAAGCCCACGGTCTCGTAGTGCTTGCCGAACTCGACCGCGAGCGGCAGGCCGACGTAGCCGAGGCCCACAATGCCGATGCGGCATTTTCGGATCTCTGGAGTCATAACCTTCTCAGGCACTGGAGCGCTGCGGCTGCGTGGGCAGCTCGCCTGCGCTGGGCTCGCGCACCTCGTTCACGCCCCATAAACAGCGCCCGCCGCTGGCCTTGGTAATGATGGCGAGCATCGCCTCGTGCGCTGCGAGCTCCTCGGCGCTGGCGACCAGCACCTGCAGCGGTACCGCGGTGCGCAACGGCACCCGCACGACCCGCGCCCCGTCGTGGCCGCGCGCCGTCGCGTCCTCCTCCATCAGTGCGAGCGCGGCCTGGCCTCCGGTCATGGCCAGGTAGACGTCCGCCAGGATGCGCGCATCCAGCAGTGCGCCGTGCAGCTCGCGCGCAGAGTTGTCGACGGAGTAGCGCTTGCACAGCGCGTCCAGGCCGTTGCGCTGACCCGGATGCAGCTCGCGCGCGAGCGCCAGCGTGTCGAGAATCTGGCACAGCGAGGTCAGCTGGCGCCGCTCGCCCGGCAGGCGCGCCAGTTCCGCGTCGAGGAAGGCGACGTCGAAGGCGGCGTTGTGGATCACCAGCTCCGCGCCGCCGAGGAAGGCGAGCAGCTCCTCGGCGATCTCGGCGAAGCGCGGCTGCCCGTCGAGCTCGGTGCGCGAGATGCCGTGCACGGCCAGCGCGCCATCGTCGATGTCGCGCTCGGGATTGAGGTAACGGTGAAAGGTGCGTCCGGTGGAGCGCCGGTTCACCAATTCCACGCAGCCGATCTCAATGATGCGGTGATTGAGCTCGGGTTCCAGGCCGGTGGTTTCAGTGTCGAGAACGATCTGGCGCATGAGGGCTGGGAGTCTACCGCATGGAGTGTTGCATGGCGTCGATCGCTTCATTCGCGAGCAGATCGACGCGTTCATTGCCGGGTACGCCTGCGTGCCCGGGCACCCAGTGCCACTCGAGCCGGTGCCGCGCGCTCAGCGCATCCAGGCGCTCCCACAGGTCCTGGTTCTTGACCGGTTTGCGCCCCGCCGTACGCCAGCCGCGCGCCTTCCAGGCCGGCAGCCACTCCATGGTCCCGCGCATGACGTACTGTGAGTCGGTGTAGATGTGCGCCGCCACCGGGCGCTTGAGCGCCTCGAGTGCGCGAATCACCGCGGTCAGCTCCATGCGATTGTTGGTGGTGTGCGCCTCGGCGCCGCTCAGTTCCTTCTCGTGGGCGCCGAGCATCAGCAACGCCGCCCAGCCACCAGGCCCGGGATTGCCGCGACACGCACCGTCGGTGTAGATGTGAATCAAGTGCCGGAACGCGTCGTCGGCTTCACGAGCGCGCCAAGCACGCCGGCCTTCTCGCGCACCCGCGGGCGGATGGGCGTGCCCGTGTAGATGCGCTTGCGTGCCTTGAGCAGATAGGCGCCGGCGGGCAACGGATAGGTGAGGCCCGCGCGCAGCATGCGGCCCGTGCCCTCCCCCGCCGCCAGCCCCCGGCTCCACGGTCCCAGGTACAGGTAGCGCTGCTCGGTCAGCACCTCGTAGCCCAGCAGCACCAGCCACTCGCGCACCAGCCGCTCCGACAGCAGCCGCCGCATGCCCGGCGGAAAGCCCGCGCGGCTCCAGCGCGCGCGCATGCCCCACAGACTCCAGGGCCGAAAGCCCAGCAGCAGCAGCTGCCCCTCACCCACCAGCACCCGATCGACTTCGCGCAGAATCGCGTACGGATCGGGCGCGAACTCGAGCGTGTGCGGCAGCAGGGCGGCGTCGATGCAGTCGCTGATTACCGGCAGCTGCGAAGGCCGGGCGAGAATATCGGCATCCGCGGCGAGCGCGGGGACGCTCAGCAGGCTCTGGTGCCGTGTGCGGCTGCCGGCGAGCAGCTCACGCTTCGCGCCCCATGCCCCGATCTGCAGCAACTCCCAGCCGAAGACGTCCTCGAGTGCAGCCCCCAGCAGCTCCGACTCGGCCGCAAGCAGCGCACGGCCGAGCGCGCCGGCCCACCAGGCCTTGAGAGCCGCGTCACGATCCGCGATGACGGTGCGAACTGGCACGATAGAAAAGCTGGCAATACTGTGAAATTAACGGTTAAATTCCCGGCCTTGATCCAGTAGCGTCCTTAAGACCAATAAGGACCCGTGCCCCGGCGCGGGAAAAGTAGCACGCCGACAGAGGGTACGGAACTTGACCAGGCCTAGACTGAGAAACCCGCGCCCCGCGCTTCTCATTCTGACGCTGCTCGCGTTGTCCGCCTGCGCCCACAGCCCCCCCCAGGCGCCCCACACGACTGCCGCAGTCGCGGTGCTCCCCCCACAGGCCGCCGCTCCCGTATCTGCCGCCACTGCCACCAGCGCCCCGGGGGTCGCCGCACCCGCCCCGAGCCTGCCCCCGCCCGCAGCGGAGCCGCAGGCCGCACCCGCAGCCGCGGGCGTCCCGGCCACGAGCCCGGCGATGGTGGGCAGCGGCGCTGCGGGCACGCCGATGCAGGTCGCGGGACTTGCGCCCACGCAGTACGGGGATCTGTTTGACCGCATGCGTGCCGGGTTCAAGCTCGATGACGGGCTGAACCACCGCGCCGTCGACGACCAGCTGCGCTGGTACGCGAACAACCCGGAATACCTGCAGCGCGCCTTCGGGCGCGCCGACCTGTATCTGTATTACATCGTCACCGAACTCGAGCGGCGCAACATGCCGCTCGAGATCGCGCTGCTGCCGGTGGTGGAGAGTGCCTTCGAACCGTACGCCTACTCACCCGCGAGCGCCGCGGGTCTGTGGCAGTTCATCCCCGGCACCGGGTCGCGCTTCGGACTCAAGCAGGACTGGTGGTACGACGGGCGGCGCGACATCGTCGAGTCGACGCGCGCCGCGCTCGATTACCTGCAGTACCTGCACGATGAATTCAACGGCGACTGGCTGCTCGCCATCGCCGCCTACAACTGCGGGGAGGCGATGGTGGAGCGCGCCGCGGCGGCGAACCGCGCCGCCGGCCGCAGCGTCGATTTCTGGAGTCTGTGGCTGCCGGGCGAAACGCGCGCGTACGTGCCGAAGCTGCTGGCGATGAAGCGTCTGGTGAGCGATCCGGAGACCTACGGGATCGCCTTCAGCCCGATCCCGAACCAGCCCTATTTCGCGCGCGTGCGGACCGACGGGCAGATCAACATGAAGCTCGCGGCCGAGATCGCCGGCATCAGTCCGGCGGAGCTCTACGAACTGAACCCGGCGTTCCATCGCTTCGCCACCGACCCCTCAGGCCCGTTCTTCCTCCTGCTGCCGGTCGAGGCCGCGGACGTGTTCTCCGAGAACGTCGTGCAGCTCACCGAGGAGCAGCGCCTCGGACTGACGCGCTACACCGTGCGCCGCGGGGACTCGGTGGTGTCGGTGGCCAAGCGCTTCAACACCACCGCCACCGTGATCCGCGAGATGAACGACCTGCCGCAGGGCCCGCTCACGGTCGGTGAGGACGTGCGGGTGCCGAGCGCGGTAACGGATCTGCCGGCGAAGGTGATGCTGGCTGCCGCGCAGGTCGACGGTGGCCACGGTCGCTCGCGCACGCGCGCGCACGTACAGGTGGTGCGACGCGGAGACTCGCTGTGGACCATCGCCCGCCGCCACGGCATGAGCGTCGACACGCTCGCCCTGATGAATGGCATGCATCCGGATGACGCGCTGCGCGCCGGGCAGCGCATCAAGCTGTCGCAGGGCTCGGCCGCGCCGCACAAGGTGCGCCACATGACCTACACGGTGCGCGAGGGCGACACCGTCGCGCAGATCGCGCGGCTCTTCCAGTGCAGCGTGCCGCAGCTGCTCGCCTGGAACGGCCTGAGCTCCAAGTCCTCCCTCCATACCGGTCAGAAGCTGCACATCCACCTCGGCACGCGCCACGGCTGAAGCACGCGGTGCGATTTTCACCCGCGCTCCGCGCGCTGCGGCCCTTTGCGGCATAATCCGCGCCGGAGGGCTCCAACATGGGTTTCCTGAGCGGCAAACGCGCCTTCATCGTGGGCGTCGCCACCGACCGATCGATCGCCTGGGGCATCGCGCAGGCGATGCAGCGCGAGGGCGCGGAACTGGCGTTCTCGTACGTGAACGACAAGATGAAGGAGCGCGTCGAGCCGCTCGCGCACTCGATCGGTTCGCGCCTCACCATGCCGCTCGACGTGATGGACGATGCGCAGATGGATGCGGCGTTCGCACGGCTGCAGAGCGAATGGGGCCAGCTCGACATCCTGGTGCATGCGGTCGCCTTCGCGCCGCGCGAGGCGCTCACCGGGAAATTCCTCGACGCCACGACGCGGGAGGGCTTTCGCATCGCCCACGATGTCTCCAGCTACAGCCTCACCGCGCTGGCGCAGCGCGCGCAGCCGCTCATGGCCGGCCGGCAGGGGGCGCTGCTGACCCTGTCGTATCTGGGCGCGGTGCGCTCCATCCCGGGCTACAACGTCATGGGGCTCGCCAAGGCGAGCCTCGAGGCCAACGTGCGCTTCCTGGCGGCGGACCTGGGTCCCCAGGGCACCCGCGTCAACGGCATCTCTGCCGGCCCCATCAAGACGCTGGCGGCCGCCGGCATCCCGGGGTTTCGCAAGATGCTCAGCCGGGTCGCCGAGGTTGCCCCCCTGCGCCGCAACGTCACGCCCGAGGACGTGGGCAACGCCGCAGCGTTCCTGTGCTCGGACCTCGCGGCCGGAATCACGGGCGAGATCCTCTACGTCGACAGCGGTTTCAGCACCGTCGGCATGAGCTTCCCGCTCGAAGCGGAGGGCTGAGGGCGCCCGCGGTGTGGGGCGCGGCCTGAAGGCTACTCGAAGGCCTTGGGGTTCTTCTTGACCTCGGCCGTGCGCCGCACCTCACTCAGATAGGCGAGCACGTCGTTCTGGCCCTGGTTCTGGGCCTCGCGGTCGGCGCGCTGCGTGCGCCCCTGCGGGTCCGGGATCGCCACCGTGCGCACGGCGCTCACCTGCAGCACCGCCGCACCACCGTTCTCGAGCGGTACCGCGCTGAAGGTCGCCTTGCCCGCCGGCGGCGGCGCCATCGCGAACGCGGCCTGGCGCAGCGGCGCGGGCACGGACGGGTCATTGCGGCCGATGAAGTGCGCCGGCTCTGCGGTGGCCTTCAGGCCCTGCGCCACGGCATCAAACACCGCTCCGCCCTGCAGCTGCGTGCGTGCCGCCTGCGCAGCCTTGAGGGCGGCCTGCAGGGCCTGCTCCTTGGTGATCGTGCCGACGATGGTTTCGCGCACTTCACTGAGGGGCACCGGCCGCGGCGCGCGATGCTCGAGCACCTTGGTGACCACCAGGCGATCGTCGGCGAGCAGCACGGGGCCGGCGATATGGCCCACCGCGGTCGGCGGGTCGGCAAACAGCACTTCCTGCAGCTGCGGCGCCGCGCCGAGCGGGGTGCCGCCGGCACCCTTGAGGAACGTCGGGATCTCACCGTGCTCGAGGTGATATTCCTGCGCGAGTACGTTCAGGTCCGCGTTCGGCTCGGCGAGTTTCGTCTGCAGCTGCTCCTGGATCTCGCCGAAGCGGTCCGTGGCGCGGTCGCGGCGCAGCTGCGCCTCAAGATCCGCGCGCGCCTCCTCGAACGACTTGCCCTTGGCCGCCTGCACCTCATCGAGGCGGATGATGTGGTAGCCGTACTGGGTCTTGATGGGTCCTTTGACCTCCCCGACCTGCATGCCAAAGAGCGCATCGGCAAAGGGCGCGACGAAACTGCCGCGCTCGGCCCAGCCCAGATCGCCGCCGTTCTTCGCCGAGCCCGGATCCTGCGAGTACTGCTTGGCGAGTTCGCCGAAGTCCTTGCCCGCCTTCACCTGCGCGAGCACCTGCTGGGCCTGCGCGAGGGCGGCGGCGTCGTCCTTGCCCGTGATGAGGATGTGGCGGGCGCGGCGCTTCTCCGGCACGAGCAGGTGGCTCTTGGCCTTCTCATACGCCGCGTGCACATCGGCATCGCTCACGGTCTGCTGCCCGGTGAGGGACTCCAGACGCAGCTCCGCGTACTCGAGCTTGTCGGACTCGGGCGTCATGTACTGGGACTGGTGCGCCTTGTAGTAGGCCTCGACTGCCGCATCGTCCACTTTCACGCTGCCGGCAAACTGCTCCGCCGCGAGCGTGAAGTAGCGCACCTCGCGCTGCTGGTCCTCGAGCGCGCTCAGGCGGGTGAGTTCCGCCGCGGTGAGGAAGTTCGAGGCGCGGATGCCGCCTTCCAGGTGCAGGCGGCGCATGTCCTGGCGCAGCTGCGTCTCGAAGCTCGAAAGGGGTATGCCGGCCTGGGCGAGCGCCGCCTTGGCCGCCTCCGGCGAATACTGGCCGGCGATCTGGAACGCCGGCTCTTCCTGGATGGCCTGCCGCAACTGCTCCGGGCTCACCCGGTAGCCGAGCTTCTCGGTCCGCTCGGCCATGAGCGCATTGCTGATGAGCCCCTCGAGCGTCTGGTCCTGCAGCTGCGCACGCAGCGGCGCGGGCAGCTCGGCACCCCCCAGCCGCCGCTGCCAGGAGACCTGTGAGCGCAGCCACGCCGAGCGGGCGTCCTCCAGGGAGATCTTGCTGCCGTTGGCCTCGGCGGCGTAGTTGGAGCCGCCGACGTTGAGGTTGACGATGCCATAGGCCCCCCAGGCGACGAACACCAGGGAGAGCAGCCCCATGACCGCGTACGCAAACCACCGGTGGTGCTTGCTGCCCTTGAGGGCGTCTCCGATCCGCTGAAGCATGTTTCGACTGGATTAAGTGACAGATGGCGGAGCGGACGGGACTCGAACCCGCGACCCCCGGCGTGACAGGCCGGTATTCTAACCAGCTGAACTACCGCTCCGAATTTTGGGGGGCGAATCCTAACGGATTGATCGATAAGGCCACAAGCGCTTTCACGCCTTCGGCGGCGAGACCTGTCGACCCCATGCGCAGGAGCCCGAGGTCGTTATCGTCGTCAACCGATCGGGCCGCGCGGCGCTTCAGTTCCTCGGAAACAATGAGACATTAAGTCGCCAACGGGCGACGGGTGGCGCATCCGATGGCACCATCAGGCACAATGTATTCAAAGGAAATTAAGGATCCTGCGCATGAAGCTGAACGGTATTAGTCTTTCCTGCGCCGCTCTGGTGCTCATGGGCGCCGGGCCGGCGCTCGCGGCCCTGGGGGGCGCCCTGGACTCGGTGCAGGCCGATCAGGCCCACATCAAGGGTGCCCTGCGTGTGACGCCGAATTCCGGCTTCACCGTCCACGAGATCAGCACCGCCTACGGCACCTCGGTGCGCGAGTACAGCGGCCCGGGCGGCACGGTGTTCGCGGTGGCGTGGGATGGGCCGGTGAATCCGGACTTCCAGCACCTGTTCGGCAGCTACTACACCCAGTACCTGCAGGCCGCGGCCGCCTCGCACGGCAGCCACCGGCACCTGTCCATCCAGCTGGCTGACCTGGTGATCCAGAACCACGGCCGCATGCGCGCCTTCGCCGGTCGCGCCTGGGTGCCCTCGCTCCTGCCGCAGAATGTCTCCGCCGACGACATCCGCTGAACGCCGTCGCGCCCCCTTCCGAAGGATTGACACCGCTATGCGTAAGACCCTGAGCCTCGCCTGTATCCCGCTGCTGCTGCTCACCGCCTGTGGCGGCGGGGGCGGCAGCTCAAACGTCGGCCCCCCGCCTCCGCCACCGCCGGGCCAGGTGATCGCCACGCCGGGTCCCCCGAACGTGGAGCCCGTGATCCTCGACGCCGGGCCCGCGAACGGACCGAACTTCAACACGGCGTTCGTCACCGTAACGGTCTGCATACCCGGCGGTGCCTGCCAGGACATCGATCACGTCGAGGTCGACACCGGCTCGACCGGCCTGCGCCTGCTGCACGCGAGCGCCGGCGGTGAGCTGACGCCTCAACCTGCCGCCTGCGACGGTACCGGGCGGCATGACGCTCGCGGAGTGTCTGCAGTTCGCCGACGGCTCGAGCTTCGGCCCCATCGCCATGGCCGACATCAAGATGCCGACCTCGGGCAAGACGGCCACCAACGTCAGCGTGCAGGTCATCGGTGCGCCGGGCTACACCGTTCCCTCCGGCGCCTCCGGGTGTCCGGGCACGCCGGAGAACAACGTCGGCGCCTTCGGGGCCAACGGCATCCTCGGGGTGGGTCCGTTCGCGCAGGACTGCGGCCCGGCCTGCGCCGATACGGTCAATTTCCCCACCGGCTGGTACTACACCTGCAATACCACCGTGAACCCGGCGACCTGTGCGGCCGCGAGCGCCACGACTCGCGCAGCAGCTGCAGAACCCGGTCTCGCTCTTCAGCCACCGACAACAACGGGGTGATCGTCGAGCTGCCGGAACCGGCAGCCGGCGGCGCGGCCAGCTTAAGCGGCGGGGCGCTCGTCTTCGGCATCGGCACGCAGACCAATAACGCCCTGGGGAGCGCCGCGGTTCTCTTCATCGATGACACGACCGGCTTCGTGCAGGCGAGCTTCAACGGCACGGCGGGCCTGAGCGCCGCCCTCGACAGCGGCTCGAACGGTAACTTCATCAACGACAACGGCATCCCCGCCTGTACCGGCGCCGTGGGCTGGTATTGCCCCAACTCGACGCTCAACCTCACCGCGACGCTGACGTCCGCAGGCGGCGGCACCAGTGTGGCCGCCGACTTCTCCGTGGCCAACTTCGAGAGCCTGTTCAACGCCAACCCGTCCGCGGCGGTGATGCCGAACGTGGCGGGACCCCTGAACATGCCGGCCGGCACGCCGAACCCCATCCAGTTCGACCTCGGCATGCCGTACTTCTTCGGGCGCAACATCTTCACGGCGATCGAGAATGCGCCGACCCCCGGGGGCACCGGCCCGTACTTCGCGTACTAGTCCCGTGAACCCCTAGCGGCGCGAGAAGCGCCGCCGGTAACGGGCCGGTGTCGTACCGACCCGGCGGCGGAAGTGGTGCCGCAGCGACTCCGCGCTGCCAAGACCCACGCGCGCGGCGATGGCCGGCGCGCTCAGGCGCGAAGTCTCGAGCAGCTCCTTGGCGCGCTCGAGGCGCTCGCCCACGAGCCACTCGTGGGGCGCCTGTCCGGTCGCGCGCGCAAACTCGCGCTGCAGCGTGCGCACGCTCATGGCGGCCCGTGCCGCAAGCGAGCGCAGCGTGTGCGCCTCCGCCAGATGCGCGCGCACAAAATCGAGCAGGCGCGACAGGCGCCCCCGCTCATCCAGGCTCACCGGGCGCGGCACGAACTGCGCCTGGCCGCCTTCACGGTGCGGTGCCATCACCAGGCGCTGGGCGACCTGGTTGGCGACCTTCGGTCCGTGATCGCGCCGCACCAGGTGCAGCAGCATGTCCAGCCCCGCCGCCGAGCCTGCGGAGGTGAGGACCTGCCCCTCATCGACATACAGCGCGTTCGGCTCGACGCGGACCCTGGGGTAGAGCGCCGCGAGCCGCGGCGCATAGCGCCAGTGGGTGGTCGCGCGCCGACCATCCAGCACCCCGGCCGCGGCCAGCAGGAAGACCCCCGAGCAGATCGAGCACAGGCGCGCGCCGCGCGCGAATGCCGCGCGCAGCTTCGAGACCAGGAGCGGCGCGGGGGGCTCATCGAGGTGCCAGCCGGGCACGATGATGGTGTCGGCGCGTTCGAGCGCCTTGAGCCCATGGGGTACGCGCACGCTCAGGCCACCGGCGGCGCGCAGCGGGCCGCGCCGGGCGGCGCACACCGCAAACTCATACCACGGCACCGCCAGTTCCGGCCGCGGCAGCGCGAACACCTCCACCGTGCAGCCGAACTCGAAGGTGCACAGCTGATCGTAGGCAAGCGCGACCACCCTGTGACGCATGGCCATATCTTAACGGACATAGGCATATAGGCCACTGCCAAAATGGCACCGCGGCCGGCAGGCTGCACTCCCCGGTCGACACGCTCTTACGGAGGAGTCATGCCCAGTCTCGTGGCCCAGGTGCCCGCTGCCGACAGCGCGAGCGCGCTCGCACACTTCGAGGACAGCTTCCGCTTCGAGACCGACTGCGCAGACGTGCGCCAGGGCCTCACGCACGCGCCGGACTTCGCCCTGATCGATGTGCGCGGCGCCGAGGCGTTCGCCGCAGCCCACGTGCCCGGCGCCATCAACATCCCCCACGCCAAGATCATCGCCTCGCGCATGGCGCAGTACGCGCCCGGCACGCTGTTCGTCGTCTACTGTGCCGGACCGCACTGCAACGGAGCTGCGCGTGCTGCGCTGCGTCTGGCGCGCCTGGGACTCCCGGTGAAGGTGATGAGCGGCGGCATGGCGGGCTGGCGCGAGGAGCACTTCCCCCTGGCCCACGGCGCAGCCGCGACCGCGACGGCCTAGCACGCGGCGCGCGCTGCCGACGCGCCCGCGGGGGCGCGGCGGCGCTCGCCCGCGTGGCATCATAGGCGCATGAGCGCACTGCAGAAGACAGCCACCGCGGCACTGCTGCTGCTGCTGGCCGCCGCCGGCTACGGCCTGTGGGTCACGCGCGAGCCGCAGCTGCCCGCGCAGGCCCCGCCGAGCCTCGCCAACAGCCGCATGCCGGTTATCGACGAGGGGCCGCTGCGCACCGCGCAGCGCCTGGCGCGCCTTGCGAACAGCGCGGAGGAACAGCCACTCGCGCTGGCCGCGGTGCAGGCAGCCGACCACGAGCTCGACCTCGCCTTCATGGGCGCGCTGCACGGGATCCAGTCCCATCCCCCGGTCTTAAGCCCCGAGGCGCTGAAGATCCAGGCGCACATCGCCGATGCGCAGAAGCGCCTGGCGGGCGACACCGAGCTACTGGAGAAGCTCGCCCAGAAGATGGGCAAGGCGACCGAGGCGGAGAAGCCGGACCTGCAGGATCAGCTGGATCTGGTGGGCTCGCAGATCGAGATCGAGAAGGACGAAATCCAGGAGGGGAACGATGACCTGATGGCCGCCGGCGGCGACGTCCACCAGCGCATCCAGAAGGCCCAGGCGGAGCACCTCGCGGCCGAAAGCAACACCCCGCCACCGCTTCCCGCCCCCACGGTCACCGCCCACGCCCTGTCGTCCCTGCACGGCATGGTGGCGCAGGCGCGCGAGTGGCTGCAGCTGCGCGCCAAGCGCGGCACCCTCGAGCAGGCGCGTCACGAGGTGGCCGCAGGCGCAGCGAAGCTCACCGAGCAGCGGGCGCAGATCGCCGCCGACTTCGCGAGCGTACAGCAGCAACTGGCGCAGCTCGGCGGCAAGCCGCCCGCGGCAGCGACGCCGCCGCCAACCCCGCCCACGCCGGCCGGCGGCGCCGGCAACGCCCCGGCGGCGAATTCGCTGCTCGGTCTTACGCGCCAGGTCGCCATCGACCAGCGCCGCCTCATGGTGCGCGATCAGCGCATCAGCGCACGCCACAAGCTCTCCGACATCTACGCCAAGTGGGACAACGTGGTCGCCAACCAGCAGCGCGAGGTGGTGCGTGGGTTGCTCGTGCGCACCACGGTGGTGCTCGCGGCACTGCTGCTGCTGCTGTTCGCCGATCGCTGGCTCACGGGCCTCCTCGGTCGTGCCCACCATATCGATCGGCGCCAGTTCGCCACGCTGCGCAGCGTCATCGGTGTCGGCCTGCAGGTGATCGCGGTGCTGCTCATCCTGTTCATGCTGATCGGGCTGCCGGGGCAGTTCGGCACCATGCTCGGACTTGCCGGCGCCGGCCTCACCGTCGCGCTGAAGGACTTCATCGTCGCCTTCATCGGCTGGTTCGTGCTCATGGGCAAGAACGGCATTCGTGTCGGGGACTGGGTCGAGATCAACGGGGTGAGCGGCGAGGTGAAGGAGCTGAGCGTGTTCCACACCGTGCTGCTGGAGACCGGCAACTGGACCGACGCGGGCCACCCGACCGGGCGGCGGGTGACCTTCACCAACAGTTACGCGATCGAAGGCCACTACTTCAACTTCTCGACCACCGGCCAGTGGCTGTGGGACGAGCTCACCGTCGTCGTGCCCGGGGGGCGCGATCCGCAGCCGGTCGTGAATGCCATCCAGAAGGAGGTCACCGAGGCCACCGCCGACAGCGCGAACGAGGCCGAGCAGGAGTGGCAGATGGCCTCGCGCGGCCAGCGCGGCACGACGCTCTCGGCCAAGCCCGGCATCGCGGTGCGCCCGGCCGTCGGCGGCGTCGAGATCGCCGTGCGTTACGTGACGCGCGCCTCCGAGCGCTACGCGATGCGCGCGCGCCTGTACCAGGCCGCGGTGCAGCTGCTCGCCACGAAACCGGCGACGTGACTGCCGTGACGATGCCGGCGCTGTTTCTCGGGCACGGGAGCCCGCTGAACGCGATCCGCGAGAACACTTGGACGCGTGCCTGGGGACAGCTCGGGCGCGCGCTGCCGGCGCCGCGGGCGATCCTCGCGGTCTCGGCGCACTGGTACATCCCCGCTTGCGCGGTGACCGCGATGGCCGCGCCGCGCACCATCCACGACTTCGGCGGCTTCCCCCCCGAGCTGTATGCGGCGCGCTACGCGGCGCCGGGGGACCCGGCGCTCGCCCGCCGCGTGCAGCAGCTGCTCGCGCCGCTGCCGGTGACGCTCGATGAGGGCTGGGGCCTGGATCACGGCAGCTGGGCGGTGCTGTGCCACCTCTATCCCCAGGCGCAGGTGCCGGTCGTGCAGCTGAGCATCGACGCACGCCAACCGCCCAGCTTCCATTACGAGGTCGGCGCACGTCTGCGCGCGCTGCGCGCCGAGGGCGTGCTGATTCTCGGCAGCGGGGACGTGGTGCACAACCTGCGCGCGTACGCCTGGGGTGAGCGCGCCCAGGAGCCGTACGACTGGGCCGTGCGCTTTGAGGCGCAGATCCGCGAGCGTCTGGCGGCCGCGTGACCACGCCGCGCTCATCGACTACGCCGCCCTGGGCGAGGCTGCGCGACTTTCCATCCCCACGCCCGAACACTATCTGCCGCTGCTTTACGTGATGGGCGCCAGCACACCCGGGGAAGCCGTGAGCTATCCGGTGGAAGGCATCGACGGCGGCTCGGTTTCCATGCTCGCGGTGCAGTTCGGCTGACGCGGCGGAAGCCCGAGCCAACAGGTCATCCGGCGGGTGCTGCCGGCGCGCGCTCCTGCCGGTCCTAGCGACAGCGGGCGCGCGAGCGAAGCACGCACCGGGTGCAGGCTCTCCTGCCGCGGCTGTCGTGCCAGCAAGCCAGCGCACGATGCGTCGTAGCCTGCGAGGTGTGGGCCCAGTCGCCGCCGCTGACGAGCGGCTGCGACCTCAGCAAATGCCTTGCGCAGCGCCAGCGTCTCGGCGCGCCGGCCGCACGCGCACGGCCGCATAGGCCACCGTCTCCCGCAGCGAGCGTGACCACTCGATGCCGGGGAAAGCGCTCATCCACAGATACGACAACGACACGTCCGAAAGCGCGCGGCCTCGGTAGGCGCGGCGCAGCTGCCAGTGACACGCGCGCGCCAGGCGCTCCAGCACCGCGCGGGGCACGCAGCGGAAGTAGCGATCGGTCAGCAGCAGCGGCGGATACGCCCACCACAGCTCCGGATCCGCAGCTTGCCTGCCGCCTGGCGAAACAGTTCGTCCCAATCCGCCGGCGCCCATGCCTGGGGTCAGCCGCGCGATGTCCTGCAGATGCAACAGCCGCGCCGTGCGCACGAGCAGCGCTCCGGAGGCGTGCAGCAGGATGTGCAGCAGCAGGCGGCTGCGCGAGGCGTAGTCGTTGATCCCGGGCCGCGGCTCGTCGGGCCACATGAGCGCGCGTGATATCCACGCGGCGCAGCGGCAGGATTTCGCGGATACAGCTGTGCAGCTCGATTCTGATGGGATTGTCGCTGTTGCTCACCGAAAGTGGCCGGGTCGCTGCGGCGCCGTCGCGGTTCGAAGGCCTGATGCTTCCAAGTCACGTGGCCCAGGCGAAATCCGAGCTCCGTGATCAGCTGCGTGGCGCGCGCGGCGCTCGCCTCGCAGACCAGCAGATCAAGATCGGCCATCGGCCGCTCGCCCGGTGAGTAGATCCCGTGTGCATGAAGCGCGGCACCCTTAAGGGCGACGAGCGACACACCCCGGCGCACGTGCGCGTGCATCAACCTGTTGCAGCAGAGCCTGGATGCGCGGCTGGCGGCGCGCGATCTGTGCGCGCTGCTCGGCCAGAAACGCCTGCCAGCCGGCAGGTCCCGACCAACGCGTGCGGCGCGCCAAGAGGCCGCTGACACCGTGGATCGTCACGACGGCGCGCGCGATGCGCCATTCGGACTCGGACCATTCGGGGGCCGCGGCGTGTGGCTGCGCCAGCTCGTGCGCCATGAATTCGGTCGTTACGCGCATCGCCCGCTGCATCGCGGCGAGCGGCAGGTCCGGCTGCGGTGTTGGCCCGTCGGAAGTCATAGTGAGCGAATGCTGTACCCCGATACCCAAGGCTTGATCATGCTGCGACCGAGCCAGCTCCGGTAAACAGCTGGTGAAGTGGTGGGTGCTGACGGGATCGAACCGCCGCATTTGCCTTGTAAGGGGAAACGTCCAAAGTAACACCAATAACTTAGGTCGCGGATCTCGGCTCCAAACGGGCCTCACAAGGCCATGCCGGAGCACAAAGGGAGCACACTATCGAAGCAGCGGTCCACAGCAAAGCTCCCAATGGAGGTCTCCTTGGCTCCAGAGCAACGTCCCGAGGACCACCGGTATCCGCAGCAGGTCTCCATGCACGGCCGCTGGCAGGCCCGGCAGATGTCCGCATAGTGCGGTAACCCCGAGGGGTCATCTCCGTACTCGACTGTTCCAAGGGCTTCGCACGCACCGCTATCGTCACCTGCTCTGGGGAAGTTCCCGCGCAACGCGGAGCTCCGGAAAATTCACACTCCTTCCGGAGTCCGTCTGCCCGGTGCCGTTACAGGATGCAAAGCGAGTCGCTTGCGGGCAAGGAAAGGCCGCTCGATAAGCAGCCACGACAGCGCTGCGGCCGCAAGGCTTACGGACATAGTCGCGCCCACAGACAGCCAGCCCGGGGGCGCACCGTAGTGCACCAGCAGGATGATCGCGAGCGCGTGGTAGATATAGAGCCCGTAAGAGACGTCATGGCCTCTAAGAATCCGCCCCGCCATTTCCGGGGCGGAGACGGCCGAGGAGGCGATCAGGCCGGCCAGTATGAGCAGGTACACCGGGTTAATGACGACCGTTCCTGCGGTCACGCGGATATGCAGCACCAGGCCGCCAATGCACGCCAGCACATAGGCGAGCAGCCACCAATGGGCGCGGTTGGCAAGGCCCCCGCGCAGCAGCGCCCAGTTTCTTTGGATCAGTACCCCGACCAGAAACATCCAGAGGTACGGGAACAGCGTTAGGACGAGCCAGTCTGAGGCGGCATGAGGGCTTGCGGGGTGGGTAATCGTCCACTGCGTGAGCAGACTCGCCCCGAGAAGCACGAGCAAGGCAACGTTGCCACGGCGCCGCCGCAACCGAGCTACCCAGTACAGAGCGGGCAGCGCCAGATAGAACTCCAGCTCCACCGGGATCGTCCACAGGCTTGGGTTCAGTCCGTGCAGGGAAAAGACAAAGGGCGCTGAGTAGGACTGGAACATGCTCATTTGTGCGGCCCACCACAGAAGCCATGCGCCCGTCGTCACCGGCCCGAGGATATCCGCTCCGATAGCGAGCATGACGCTAACACTGACCACCAGGCACACCCACAGCGCCGGAAAAATGCGTAGGCAGCGATTGCGCAGGTAATTGTGCAGCGATGAGGACTGCTCGTACGACCGGGAGATGAGCAGGCCGCTCACCACGAAAAACACCGGCACTCCGGGCAACAAGCTCAGAGCGCTGCCCAGATGGTACAGAGAACTTCCGGGCAGCGGCCTGAAGTGGGACAGTGCGTGAACAACGGCGACCTGCAGCGCCGCAAAGAGCCGGATCAGATCAAAATTGTTGACGCGCCAGTCCGAGGCGAAATGCATCTCGCCACCTTTCGCATCGCGGCCCAAAGCGACGGGCGCAACATCCGCGGGGTGCTCGCAGTCCTCCATAAAGTGCCGCACACAATACAACGCGGGCTGGCCGCGGGGAGGAACAGCGCTACAGTGAACCGGGTTGCAACAACGGCAAACCCGTCGAGAACTTCAACACCTGAGCGTTCACGAGCCGAACGGAAGCTTAAGTGGTGGGTGCTGACGGGATCCAAACGCCGACATTCGCCTTGTAAGGGGAAGCGTCACAAGTAACATCAACGACTTAGGTCGCGAATACCGGCTCAAAACGGGCCTCAGGCGGACACACCCTGGACCGGAGAGCACCGGCATCTCGGTTCGTAACATCAGCGGTGAAATCCCCATGCCATCCGCAGCGGCCAGCCTGGTCAATGACGCCGGGAGTCGCTGGGTGTTGGATTACGAGCCGGGCACTCAACTCTCAAACTGGCCGCGCCGGCGTGTCTTCACTTGGTCGCCAGCAGCGCCACGCCGCTGCCGAAGCGCCGCAGGCCGCACACAGATGCCACGGCATCATCCACGCGCCCAATCGATTGC
This sequence comes from uncultured Pseudomonadota bacterium, assembly GCA_963727305.1. GTDB lineage: Bacteria > Pseudomonadota > Gammaproteobacteria > Steroidobacterales > Steroidobacteraceae > 13-2-20CM-66-19. The sequence goes on along the minus strand of CAVSFM010000005.1, from coordinate 9,333 downwards.
GCGATGCCCATAGGAAAGCGCATCCCGGTTTTCTCGATCGTCAGCATGGCGTAGCGGCTGAACGTCCCATGCTGCACATAGCGCGCGTCTGCAAAGGCCGTGAACAATGGCGCCACGCGCTCCGCCGTCAGCGGACGACAGAAGGGATTGGGTTCGCGCTTTCCGAATACACGCGTACCTAGCGTATACAACGGCGCGCGCCACGGCTCGACCGCAGCGAACCGGCCGCCGCTGCGCAGGACGCGGTTGAATTGCGCGAAGGCTCGCTCGGTCACCATATGGTGCACGGAGCCGCCCGAGAAAATGACATCAAAACTTGCAGGCGGAAACGGCAGCTGCTCGGCGATACCGATCGTGCAGTCAAAACGCTCGGAGAGGCCAAGCTTCTCGGCCAGAGCCCGTGCGACGCGCGCCTCGGCTAGCATCGGCGTGAGAAGATGCGCGCGCTCGGCGCCAGCCATGAGCAGCATGAGCGCCACGACTCCGCTACCGCCGACCTGGAGTACATACTTACCGTTTAAGGGGCCGATGTGTTGGTAGCAATCCCATTCCGAATCGACGTCCATGCGCGACAGCAACCAGTTCTGGTGCGGAAACCGGCTATGCTCATGCACCAGTCTGCCGAGTCCCTGAATGCCCTCAGCTCCGGTCGCAGCGAGCGGACCGGTGCGAATCTTCGTCAGAAGATCATCAGCGTAAGAGTTGTAAAAGCCCATCTCTGCGTAGGCTTCGGCGTAGATTCCTTTTTTGGGCGGAGGCTCGGCATTCTGAATTTCCGGCCCCATCAGCACCGGGAAGCCCTCGCGTATGGGATAACCGGCACCGTCCGCACGCAATAGCTGCTCGCCTACGCGTTGCAACGGCTCTCCGGTGAGCGGGCACTGATGGTTCACAGGCTGTTGCACTTCAGTGTTCCATGTCATGCATTCACGCGCGCCGCAGGCGTGAGGCGTGCGCTTCAGCGGATCTTCCGGGCAATCCCGCCGGGCGCGGCCACAATGCGATTGTCGCCGAGCTGCAGCGCGCCAGTGCCGACTGAGGAGATCCCGAAGTAGTTGCCGCTCAGTTCGTTGCCGTCGACGGTTACGTTGGTTGCGTGGTTGAGCGCGATCGCCCCCTTGGGGAGCGTGACGTCGTAGTGGTCGGACTGCCCTGAAATGTGGTTACCCCTAATCGTAAGATTCTCCCCGCCTGCGGCGTAAATGCCGCAAGAGACCGGGTTCGTGATCGTGTTGTTAGTTATGGACACGGTGTTGGGGTGTGGACCGGGGCGCTCATGGGCGCTGTTATATACCAGGATCGCGTAGCGGCCAAGCTCGGGGCTTGCACCGCGCTTCAGGCTCGCACCGGTGTCGGCCACTACGTTGGAAGTGACACTGATGTTGCGTGTGCCGCTCCAGATCGTGATCCCCTCCTTGACGTATCCCGCGCTCAGATTGTTCGAGGTAACCGCCACGTTCTCCACCATGCCCTGCGACGAGAGGTCGGACCCGTGTATCGATATCATGGCGGCTAGATAACCCATGCCGCCGGTGGCGATGCAATCGCCACTAAGTTGGGCGTCGCTGTCGAGGCCGTTGTTGGCAATCGTGATCGGACCGTGCAGCCCGACACCGGGACTGCCGTCTGCAGCGTTAACGGTTATCCAACTGTGACCGTTGAAATTGTGGAAGACGTTGCCGGAGATCTCGACGCTGTCAACACCGGCCGGCTGACCGGAATCTGACTGCACATAAATCGCATGGCCGTAGTCAAGGTTACGGGTGCAGCCATTCTCGTAGGCTGATCCCTCAAAGCGGATATTGCGGATTGTCACACGCGAAACGTTGCGCACCCAGAGAAGTGCCGCGAAATTACCGCTGTTCGCCACCTGCAGCACGGTCGCCTGCGGACCCTGCGCTCCGTCGCCTACGATCGAAGTTCCCGCCGATAGGCTCAAACCGTTGACGAGGCCCCGCGGGCTCAGAAGGTATCTGCCGTGCGCGATGTGGATGGTCTGCCCCGCGCACTCCGACAGCGCCTTGGTCAGTCCAGCGGTGTTATCGCTGTCCCCGGCTTGCATTCCATGGGCGGTCGCCTCACAGACGCCCTGGGACCACGCGGGCGGAGTCACTATGCCGAGCAGCGTTACTGCAGCGGGCCCCAGCCAGGCGCGGCGCAGTCCGCGCACCTGCTGGCTCCTCCGCCTTGGCGCACCTGACACTATTTGGGAGCGGGACGACACCGTGAGGATCATAGCAAGGAGATCTGCGTCTGAGCGGAACAGCCGGCTTCTCTTAAGTGACTGATTAAATGGTGGGTGCTGACGGGATCGAACCGCCGACATTCGCCTTGTAAGGGCTGACCGGCATTATATGCCGCGAATCTCGCGAACAAGGCCGCATGGTAACTGTTTGATTCTGCTGGCGAGGAGTCAATCGAAAACCTGTGGGCTGGACGGCCGTTGCAATCGTCGAGCACGGGAGAGCACAGGGGTCCCGCAAAGTCCCGCAGAACTCCGCTGTTGCGAGTCCAAAAATCCCCCGACTGCCGCCAAATCACGAACACGCTCTGCACACCGACACGACGCCGCCATCAATCAGCGGGAGCGGCAGCAGCTACCGAAGGACAAGCGTGCCATGGCGTCCCGCCCGGAACACGCTGCGCAGCAGGCTCAGCTCGCCAAAGTCGCGCGCGATCAGGAGCTGAGCCTCCGAAAAAAGGAACAGGCGGACAAGAAAGCGCGCCACGCGCAGATCGAGCAACTGATCGAACAGAACCGCTTGCCACGAGCTCAGACTGATGAGCGATACAATTTTGGCGATGGCGATAAGGTACGTCACATCCCCGCCGATCGCTCAGGCAGCTCATGCGGGCTCGCGCTGTCAGTGCGCGGCGATCCTCTGCAGTAGCCCCTTCACCTCCTCCGACACCCGACACCGAACTAAAGACTCCCGAGTCATGGCGAGTGATCGTGGGACAAGAGCGGCCGCGAGGCTATCCTGCATAAATCCGGTTTTAGCCGCTCGTGTGGAACGCGGAGAGCCGCTCTTGTAAAAGACACTGGCGGCCCTGCCCCTACCCCAGCTTCGATCTCCGCGAGGACCCGCATACGTATTCGTCCCCAGGTGGGATCCGTCTCTTAACGTCGGCGGGCACAAAAAGAGGGAGGAGACGCCCAAGCATCCCCTCCCATGCCTGTCAGGCGGGATCGGGCTCGAGGAGACTCCGGGGTCCTTCGCCTTCAGCGAGGCATCACTCACCACACTCTTCGAGCTGAATGGCTTTTTTCTGGAGTTGCTCGCAGAGGCCGCGCGGAATCCTATCGTCAAAAGCCCGGCATGGAGTGCCGCCTACGGCCGCAAGCAGCCAGCTGATCGCAGAGGTGCGTGCCCGCATCGCGCGCTGTCCCGTCTGTTAGCTCCGCGCTTACCTGGCACCACTAACAAGGCGCACGCCGTCGCCCTCTGGGGTCACTTCTCGTTGGCGTCAATTGAGGTGCTTGGGGAAACTCGCACGTAGCGCTGCGCCAATGCTGGCAGCACGATCAAGTTTAAGAGCGTTGAAGATATCAACCCGCCGAGCACCGTGACTGCCATTGGGCCTTCGATCTCCTGACCTGGTCGATTGAGGCCAAACGCCAGTGGCGCGAGGCCGAGCGCCGTAACCGTGGCCGTCATGAGAATAGGAACCAGTCGCTCGTTGGCCCCTCGAAGCACAAGCTCCCGATTCCACGATGCCCCCTCGACCTCGACCAGGTGTTCGTAGTGCGCGAGCTGCAAGATCGCATTGCGAGCACTGATCCCGAATACGGTCACGAGCCCGACCACAGTACCCAGTGAAATTCCTACACCGGTCACCGCGATGGCAAATACGCTGCCAATCACGCTGAACGGCAAATTTGCCAAGACCAACCAGCTATTTGCCAGCCAACGGAACGCGACAAACAGAATCACCACGATCAGGGCAAGCGCACAGGCGGAGTAAAGCAGAAGCTCGTTGCGCGCCTGGTTCTCAGCCGCAGCAGCGCCGGTGTATTCAAGAAACACTCCGGGGCGCAGATGCACCGAAGCCGTAATGACACGTTGGGCGTTCTGTACGACCCGCTGAAGCGATTCACCGCGTACATTGAAGGTCACGCTGACACGGCGTTGCCCACCGTCATGTTCGATGCTGTACCGATCCTGTGTAAGGTGTACGCGTGCAACCTGCGACAATGGAACTGGGCCAAAAGGACTTGAAACCATGAGCTCAGCGAGCCGCGCTGGTTGATGTCGCCAGGATTCAGGTAGCAGCACGTCAACATCGATTGTCCGCGTCCCACGAAACGTCTGGCCCACTCTCGCACCGGCGTAAGCGGTTTCGATGGTATCGAGAACATCCTGAACCTTCATGCCCGCCGCCGCCAACTGCGGTGGATCAAGTTGGATGCCAATGGTCGGCGTACCGCCCTGACGCTTGAATTGCAGGTCGGCAATTCCCTTTAGCGGCCGCAGGGCAGCGGCAATTTCGGTGCCAGTCGAATCCAGTATGTCCAAATCCTCGCCGTACACTTTGATGGCGACCTGAGCCGACTCACCGCTCAGGCTTTCGCTGATGCGATCACCCAGAAAGGTGACGACCTCACTCTGGATGCCCGGGTAGTGCTGGAGAATACCGCGAAGCTTCTGCTGAGTGGCTGCCTGATCGACTTTCGCTTGGGGTTTAAGTTCGATGTGAAACTCGCTGCGATGTGGACCCCACGTGTCTTCGCCCAATTCAGCGCGTCCGATCTGCTGTTCGATCGTGTCGACATAAGGCAGTTGCAAAACTTCGGCGCTGATACGTCTACCGAGGGCCAGCATTTCACCCAGCGACGTGCCCGGGATCGAACTAGACACGTGCATTACAAAGTGGCCCTCGCGAAAGGCCGGCATGAAAGTCCCGCCCAGAAATGGTAAAGCGGCCACCGCGATGACTATGGCGCCGAGTAGCAGCAATGTGGTCAGCCGTAGATGAGTGTAAACGCGCTCCACCGCCGATCGCTGCCATGCCTTCAGACGCTGCAACCAGTGCGCTTCGGGACGCTGGTCGTGGCGACGCAAGAACAGCGCGCACAGCGCGGGCGTCGAGGTCAGCGCAATCACCAACGAAGCGAGTACCGCAAAGATGAAGGCGAGTGCCAGCGGACCTACGAAGCGGCCCTGCACGCTGGAGGTAAACAACTCAGGCAGAAAGACGACCACTACCACCGCAGTCGCATAGATCACCGGACCTCGCACTTCGAGGGAGGCCTCCAGGATGACCTTAAGGCGCCCCTTGAGAGTTTTTTGTCGGACGTTTTCGCGTAAGCGCCGCAGAATGTTCTCAATGCCGATAATGGCATCGTCCACCAACACCCCAAGCGCCACCGCAAACCCGCCAAGCGTCATAGTGTTAAGGGTAAGACCCATGTGGTTCAGGAGCGCAATTGCAGCGAGCAGTGACAACGGGATCGCGGAAAAGGCGATGAGGGCTGCGGGGACGTCTCGCAAGAAGACATACAGCACGATGAGGATCAAAATAACCGCAATTGTGAGCGACTCGCGCAGGTTCCCAAGCGCTCGTTCAATGAAATTGGCGGGCCGATGTAGTCTTGGATAAAGCGTTACGCCCTGTGCTTTGAGTGCTGGCTCCAGGGCAGCCAGCGCCTGCTCGACGGCCCGCGTCACGGTCAGCGTGTTGGCCCCATATTGTCCGGATAGGGAGATTAAGATCCCAGGCTTACCCATGATCAGCGCATCCCCGAACCGCAACGCGGGCGCTGTCTTCACCTCCGCGACGTCGCGCAGCAGTATCGGCGTGCCAGCGCGAACGGAAATCACGGCCGCCTGGAGCGTGGCGATGTCCGGCTGAGGCGTGGGTGAATTGATCAACACCCGTTGCGACGCGAGATCAATAAAGCCCGCCCCACGCAGCGGCAGCGCCGTGCGCGCCGCATCGCCGATCTCGCTGATCGTGAACCCGTAGCTTGCGAGCTTGCGCATGTCTGGGAGCACCTGTAATTGCCGCACGTCACCGCCGAACACGATGACGTGCGCAACTCCGGGAACAGCGAGCAGTCGGGGTTTGATCACCCAGTCGGCTAGGTCACGCAGTGTGAAAGGGTCGACCTTGTCCGAGAGCAGACCGATCTTCAGCAAATCCATAGTGCTCGAGACCAGTGGCGACAGTTTGGGAGTCCCCACGCCGGACGGCAGGGTGCTGCCCAGTTCCGAAAGACGCTCGGAGATGCCCTGGCGTGCCGTATGCACATCCACACCGTCGGCAAAAGTCACCGTGAGCGCCGAGAGCCCGGGGATGGACTCGGAGCGCAGCGTAGCCAGGCCAGCCGCTCCGTTGACCGCATTTTCGATAGGCCGGGTTACAAGCTCCTCGACCTGTTGGGGAGCAAACCCGGGTGCTTCGGTCTGTATGGTGACCTGCGAGGGAACGAATTCTGGAAACACGTCCAGAGGCGAATGCAATGCACTCCAGAGGCCCATGACGAGCGCAAAGACTGTTAGCGCCGTCACCGAGCCGTGATGTCGCACGCATAGTGCGACCAGCGCGCGCATCATGGCTCTTCTGCTGTGCTAGTCGGGTTGATTTCGCGCGCCAACAACTGCCCCGCCGAGGTGGTCACCACTCGGGCTCCGGCCACTATGCCCCCTTTCACGAAGTAACCGGCGTCCGTGGGCGTGCGCTCATCGATTTCTGTCCGTACGAAGACCCCCGGTCTCTCCTCCACATAACACCAGTATTTGCTGTCCGCCATCAGCACCGCGGAAAGGGGCACGACGACGCCCTCTTCCGCAGCGCCGGTGGGCGCGTAAGCCACCAAACGCTCTCCTTCACTGACGGCGTTCCCGGGCAATATGGCGAAGAAACTGTTCCCTGGGATTGCCGCGTCTGCGGGTGCACTCCACACTGCGGCCGATTCGGTTCCCTGGCTGCCGTGATCCTCGCCTACACGCACAAATCTCAGCTTCACCGGGACCGACGAGCCGAGCGTACCCAACGGGAAAGTTATGCGAGCCAGCTTGCTTTCCCCGCCGGCGAGCGCTGAAAGCACCCGGCTGTTGTAATCGTCCTTCCAGGGCGCATTGCGGCCATAGGTCGCGGACAAGCGCCGTTGGGCAAGGACCAGCGCTGAATGATCGACCATCGCCTGGCGCTCCGCTGCTTCCTGCGATTCTATGGGCATCGCGCCGGGTGTACCGGCCAAGCGGCGATCGCGGGCGAGCACGGTGCGGCTTTGGTGTTCAACGGCCGATGCGGTGCTCAATTCGGCAAGCGCTTGATCGATCGTTTCGCGTTTAACCACGACCGCGTACCCCATGCTTTCGGGGGTGCGCATCGTCGCAGCGACCGGCGTGGTCTTGATGCCGGCCTTCTCAATCTCATCCCGGGTAAGCGTCACCTCCCGTGTTTTTACCGTCTTGCCTTTAGCGGTCTTACCTTCAGCATTCGCTACCGCCTCCCCCTTATCAGAGGGAGCTCGCCGACAGCCCGCGGTCGCCAGAAGCGCAAGCCCTATCGCGGCGAAGCACCCGACGACCGCCGCACGACCTGCTTTCGGCTTTGCACGCTTGAGGAGCGCGGGGGATCGAATGTCGCTCTTCATCAATTCTTCCATTTTCAGGGCAGCCAGAGGTGACTACCCGCGGTCAACTACTGGATTACAGAACGGCCATCTAACCGACGTGAGAGCGCTCGCGTCTCGACCCCGTTAGAAGGCGGGTTCCAGCCTCCACCTAAGGCCTTGCACAGCGCCACCAGCGATTGCAAGCGCGCCAATCTGTACTGGGTAAATTGGTCGCGCGCGGTATACAGCGTTCTCTGCGCCTCAAGCAAGGTAAGAAAGTCCCTGACCCCGCTTGGTAGCGCAGTCGTGCACCCTCAAACGCACGGTCGCTCTCCGTCACAACGCCTTCCTCGAGGTTGCGCACCCCGTCCAGGTGTTGCAACGCGGCTAACGCATTTTCAACATCGACCAAGGCTGCAATGATCGCCGCCCGATAGGCGGCCAGAAGCTCGCGCTCTCTGGCAGAAACCTCATCCCGCTGAGCGCGCAAGCGGCCGTGATCGAAGATCGGCTGGGTCAAACTCGCCCCGAGCGCGAGCGACGGACCGGTCCCCGGAATCGCGAGAACAATCCCCGGTAACGCCGGGTTCTGAATGCCCCCGTTGGCCGTGAGAGTCAGACTCGGGAACATGGCGGCGCGGGCGGCAACTAGGTTTGCATGGCCAGCCTGCAGATTCGTTTCTGCAACGACCAGGTCGGGCCGGCGGACCAACAAGTCTGAAGGAAGTCCGGCGGTGACCGCGGGTTCAGTGAGTGAATCGAGGGAGTCTCCCTTGACCTCGAAGTTCTCCGGCACACGACCCAACAGCAATGCCAGCGAGGCACGCGCCTCCGTCTCCAGTTGCATCAAATCCCCAATGGTAATTTGCGCCTTGTCCACCGCCGCTTCTTGTGAAGCAAGTTCGATCGGACCGGGACTCCTGCGTCGAATCGCGCTTGCACGACTTCCAGTATCTTCTGGGCCGCGAGAGCGTTCGCCCGCGCCATCGCCAAGCGCTCTCGCAAAGCGAGGACCTGAAAGTACTCGTCCGCCACGCCGCCGAGGATGGTGAGAGCCACCGCGTCACGGTCGGCGCGCGAGGCGCCGGCTTGCAGCACAGCGGCGTTCTCCAGCGCGCGATTCTTTCCCCAGAAATCTACTTCATAGCTGGCCGAGAGCATCGCGAACCAATCAAGTTCGTGCCCGGATCCTTGCTGTGAATGGCCGGCAAGATAGTTCGCGTTAGCGTTGGCGGCGACGCTCGGCAAAATTGCCGCTCCCGCCTGACGCGCGCGGGCATCGGCTCGCGCGACGCGCTGCGGGCGGCGGCTAGATCCCAGTTATTGGCGACCGCCAGTTCAATGAACCCATTGAGCTCATCGCTGCCAAAGCCGCTGTACCAATCTTGCGCCGGCCAACTGCCACTACTCGCCGGCGCCGCGTGCTCAAACTGGGCGGGAGTGGGTTGGCTTTCGGGTTTTGGTGTCTCGACCGCGCAACCGCACGCGAACGCCATGCATAAATACACGGTCACTGGCCATCTGCAACGCAACACGATCCCATTGGGTGCACAGTGCCCTGCCGGAGTACAAGCGGCGCTGGATAACCCGCATAGGTGACTGCGATGCACTTTGACCATGCGACCCTCGTCAGCGGCTCCGATTTTCTCGGCACATGATCTGAGCGCCAGATTTTGCCCGATCGATTGCCAGCGCTCCGGTCGGTGTGGGTTCACCGCTCATTGTTAACGTACCGTTGTCGATCACGCTTTCCGAAATAGTCCAGGGGT
>CAVSFM010000004.1:0-86379 GCA_963727305.1 uncultured Pseudomonadota bacterium | reverse complement strand
GCACCGCGTCGTGGAAGGCGCGGATGTTGAAGCGCGCGCCGAGCGCCTTCTCGGCCTTGGGCGCGCCCTCCAGGATCGCCTTCTCGCCCGAGGTAATAGGAAAGCGCCTGCGCGGGCCAGGCGATGTAGCGGTCGACCTCGGTCTCGATCTCGTGCTCGGGCAGCGCCGTGTATTCGCGCAGATAGTCGATCGCCTGCTCGCGCGTCCAGCCCTGCGCATGCATGCCGGTATCGACGACCAGCCGCGCCGCGCGCCAGATCTGCTAGCCGAGCATGCCGAAGCGGTCGTAGGGCGTCTCGTACATGCCCATCTCCTGGCCGAGCCTCTCGCAATACAGCGCCCAGCCTTCGCCGTAGGCGGAGATGTAGGTGTGCTGCCGAAACTCGGGCTGGTCCTTGTGCTCCATCGCGATCGGCATCTGGAACGCATGGCCCGGCGCGGACTCGTGCAGCGTCAGCGCGGTCAGATTGTAGAGCGGCCGGCTCGGCAGATTGTAGGTGTTGAGCAGATACAGCCCCGGGCCGCCGCGGCCCGCCGTGTAGAAGGGCGCCAGATCGTCCGGCACCGGCTTGATGGCGAAGCGCGCGCGCGGCAGATAGCCGAAATACTGCGAGGCCTTGCCGTCGAACTTCTTGGCGATCCAGGCCGCGCGCATCAGCAGCTCCTGCGGCGTCTTGGCCTAGAAGCTGCGGATCGGCCCGCAGGAACTCCAGGAAGGCGCGGAAAGTCGCCCTTGAAGCCGGTCTCGCTTCATCACCGTCGATCATCTCGCCGTGCAGCCGGGCCACTTCGGCGTACGCCGAGCGCGTGGATCGCCTCCGGGTCCATGTCGAGCGTCGTGTATTCGCGGATCTTGGCGCGGTAATAGGCCTTGCCGTCGGGCATGTCTTCGGCCGCCAGCGTGGTGCGCGTGCCCGGCACGTATTCGTTGCGCATGAACGCGAGCAGCTCGCGGTAGGCGGGCTGCACGCGTGTCGCGGATCACTGCACAGCGCCTCGGCGCGCAGAGCCGGCTTGCTCGGCGTCCGCGATCCCGCGGCATGTCCTTGAACGGCGTGTAGAACAGGCTCTTCTCGGGGTCGCCTCGGTGACCGCGGTAATCGAGGCGTCGCGGCCCTCGCATGCGTCACGCGCGGCGGCGTGAAGCCGCGCTTCAGGCCGGCGCGCATCTCGTCCATCTGTTCGTGGAAATAGCGCGGGATGTCGCGCATCTGCGCGATCCAGTTGCGATAGTCCTGCGCAGCTGCGGAACGGGCGGCGCGCCGTGTAGCCGATGTCGGTCCAGAACGTCGTGTCGGAATTGGCCGGCATCTCGTAGTCGCGGAATCGCTGGCTCGCGATCAGCGTCTGCGATCTGCGGCCTGTAGACATCGTAGTTGACCTGCTCCGCCGGCGAGAGCTCGCTCGCGCGGAATCGCATCGAGCTTGCGCCAGCATGTCCTGCCAATAGCGCAGCCGCGCCGCCTGCGATGCGGGATCGACTTTCGGCAGATGATCCGAGATCGGCTTCTGCGCTGTCCTCGTCGTCGGCAAACTGCTCCTCGCGCCACTTCCATTCGGCGGTGTACATGCGCCGCGAAGCGCGAATCCGGCGCTCTCATGGTGGGAACAGGCGCCGAGGGTCATGAGGAGCCGCGGCGGCCGCGACCGGCGCGGCGAGATGCGAGATGCGAGGCATGCGGTCGGGTCCATCAGTAAAGGGTAGACGAGCAACGCTAGGGAATCCGACCGCGGCGCGATCGTCAAGCCCGGTCTGCGGCACCCGGCCGCCGCGCGGCGCGGCGCCGGCCGAGTCGTCCGCGCACCCCGTGCCACCAGCCCTCGGCCACGGCGGCCACCTTCGCGAGCTTTGCGTCCTCGTAGAGCACGATGCGCTTGCAGGTGCGCACCCGCCGCCCGAGGCTCTTGAACGCCCAGGTGCCGAAACGGAAGTCGGCCGTACTCCCTGAGCATCACCGTGTCGTTGCGGGCCATGTAGTAGCGGCGGTCCGCGGAATGATTGCTGGTCCATCTGCCGAACGCCGAGCATGCGCGTGATGGGTGGACGCGCCGATCGCGTGCGACATGAGCGGCTCGCGCGTCTTGACCACCCTGTAGCCCTGGGCCCGTGCGCGAAAGCAGAACTCGCTGTCCACGTAGTCGATGAAGAACTCCTCGCGAAAGCCGCCGAGGCGTCGCAGCGTCGCCACCGCGAGCAGCGAGCCCGAGGTGATCACCGATTCGACCTCTTCCCAGGCGGCGCGGCCGCCGCGGCGGCGCGCCCGGCCTCGCCCCATCCCGGCGTGCCGCCGGCGGCGCGCGCTCGGGCTTGTGGATGTCGCGAAAGCCCGAGCCGAGCACCGCCAGCTCGCCGGGCTCGGGGAAGGACGCGTGCACCGCGATCAGCTCCTCGACCATGCCTCGTCGAGCACGCTGTCCTGATCGAGCAGCAGCACCCACCCGTAACCGAGGCGTGCGCGCCGCTCGATGCCGATATTCAGCGCGCGGGCCACGCCGAGGTTCGCGCCGTTCGAGCACGAGCGAGATGCGCGGATCGCGCGCCAGTTCCGTCGAGCATCCGCACTCGCCTCGGCGCCCGAGCCGTTGTCGACGATCACCAGTGCGCCGACCTGCGCCAATATGCGGTCGACGCGGCCGGGTAAATCGGGGTCCGGATGAAAGCTGACCAAGACGGCGCAGATGCCGGAGCCGCTTTCCGGATGTTCGGGCAATTCGTCCTGCACGATGGCTCGACGCTCCTCGTCCCGGGTTCGATTGCAAGCATAATATCCGCCCCGAGGAGGACCGATGACAAATAACGACGCGCCGCGCGTCAGCGGCACGCGGCTCTGGTCGCGTCTGATGGAGATGGCCGAGATCGGCGCGACGCCCCATGGCGGCTGCAATCGCCAGGCGCTGACCGACGGCGATCTCGCGGGGCGCGAGCTGTTCGGCCGCTGGGCGGAGGCGGCCGGCTGCGCGCTGCGCGTCGATGCCATCGGCAATATCTTCATCCGCCGCGCCGGGCCGCGACGACACGCTGCCCGCGGTCATGACCGGCAGCCACCTCGACACGCAGCCGACGGGCGGCAAGTTCGACGGCATCTATGGCGTGCTCGCGGGACTCGAGGTGATCGAGTCGCTCAACGACCGGTCGATCGAAACCCGCCATCCGCTCGAGGTCGCCGTGTGGTGCAACGAGGAGGGCTGCCGCTTTCCCGCCGCCATGATGGGGTCGGCGGTGTGGTCGGGGCGGATGCCGCTGGCGAGCGCCCACGCCTTGACCGATCGCGCCGGGCGCAGCGTGCGCCAGGAGCTCGAGCGGCTCGGGGTCGACCCGTCGGCGCCGCTGTCCCGCCAGGCCGGTGAAGGCGGCCTTCGAGGTGCACATCGAGCAGGGCCCGGTGCTCGAACAGCGCTCCAAGACCATCGGCGTGGTGACCGGCGTGCAGCACATGAGCCGGCACGAGGTCATCGTGCTCGGGCAGGAGGCGCACGCGGGACCGACGCCCATGGACATGCGCAAGGATCCGATCCGCGTGCTGGCGGACGTGCTGCCGGCGCATGTACGCGGCCGCCGCGCGCCACGGCAAGGATGCGCGCTTCACGGTCGGCATCATCGAGACCTCGCCGGGCTCGCCCAACACGGTGCCCGGCCGGCTGCGCTTCACGGTCGATCTGCGCCATCCCGACGGCGGCGCAGTACCGCGCGCTGCGCGCGGAGATCGACGGCGTGGTGCGCGGCGGCGCTCGAGCGCCAGGGGCTCGAGGGCAGCATTCGCTGCGTGTGGGAGGCGCCGGGCGTGAGTTCGATGCCGCCTGCATCGAGGCCGTGCGCGGCGCGGCGGCCGCGCTCGGCTGCGACGCCATGGAGATCGTCAGCGGCGCGGGCCACGACTCGTGCAATACTCGCCGCCGTGGTGCCCACCTCCATGATCTTCGTGCCCTGCGCCGGGCGGCTTGAGCCACAACGAGGCCGAGAGCGCCGCGCCCGGCGGACCTCGAGACCGGGCGCGAACGTGCTCATGCACGCCATGCTGTCGCTGGCGCAATTGAAGGAGAAGCAATGACGATTCGAAGATCATCGATCGACTCGTGCCGACGCGCGGCCGCGCTGTGCGCCGTCGCGCGGCGGCGTTCGCGGCGTCCGTTGAGCGGCGCGCGCGCGCGCGGCGCAGGCGCCCGCGCGCGCCAGGCCGCTGATCGCCCTGCATTGCGGGCATCTGGTCGACACGGCCGCGGGCACGGTGCTCGGCGCGACCACGATCGTGATCGAGGGCAAACGCGTGCGCGCGGTGAGCGGCGGCAGTGCCGCGGTGCCCGGCGCCGACCGTCATCGACCTGCACGATCAGACCTGCCTGCCGGGGCTCATCGACAGCCATACCCATCTCACCGATGCAGACCAGCCCGACGTCGCTACGTCGACCAGTTCCATTGGAACATCGCCGACTACGCGGTGCGCTCCACGCGTCTATGCGCGGCGCACGCTGCTCGCGGGATTCACCACCGTGCGCAACCTCGGCGACGGGCCAACGAATCGGTGGCGCTGCGCAACGCGATCAATGCCGGATGCTGCCGGGCCCGCGCATCTTCACGGCCGGACAGGCCATGGGCTCGACCGGCGGCCACGCCGATCCGACCGACGGCTACCGGCTGGACCTCGCGGGCGATCCGGGACCCGCCGATGGGCGTCATCAACGGCCCCGAGGACGCGGTCAAAGGCGTGCGGCTGCACTACAAGCTCGGCGACGATCTGATCAAGATCATGCCGTCCGGCGGCGTGCTCGACGAGAGCGCGAGCGGCGACAATGCGCAGCTCACGCTCGAGGAGATCCGCGCGGTGGTGAGCACGGCGCACGACTACGGTTTCACGGTGGCCGCGCACGCGCACGGCGCGGAGGCGATCCGGCGCGCGGTGCTCGGCGGCGTCGATTCGATCGAGCACGGCACGTTCATGGACGCCGAGGACATGAAGCTCATGGTCGAGCACGGCACCTGGTACGTGCCCACCATCATCGCCGGCGACTTCGTCGCGCGCCAGGCCAAGGTGCCCGGCTATTACCCGCCGCAGGTGGCCGCCAAGGCGGCGGCGATCGGCCCGCTGATCCTGGCGACCGCGGGCCGCGCCTACAAGGCGCACGTGAAGATCGCGTTCGGCACCGACGCGGCGGTCTATCCGCATGGCGCAGAACGCGCATGAGTTCGAGCTGATGGTGCAGGCGGGCATGCCGCCGATGTTCGCGCTGCAGGCCGCGACGCGTGAACGCGGCGCAGCTCCTCGGCACGACAAGGAACTGGGCTCGCGTGGCGGCGGGCAAGACTCGCCGACGTGGTCGCCGTGCCCGGCGACCCGCTCGCCGACATCAGCGTCATGAAGCGGGTCAGCTTCGTGATGAAGGACGGGGTCGTCTACAAGCTGAACGGCTCGCCGAACAGGCCCTGGGTCGGGAGCGGCGCTCGAGCGGCCTGGGGACGCCCGCAGGCGCGTGGGGTGTTCGCGCAGGGCCCGCGTCAAGCGCGCTTCCAAAATCCGTGATCAGTGTACTTAACCTAACCGTCCGGGCCCCGTAACCTGCGGCTGCATGAGAGCTGCGTTCGAGTCGGCTGCGAATGTTGCAGTGCAGGATGAAGGGAGTACCCGCGGACGAGGCGGAGCGCCTGGTCTCGCTGCATCGGCTGGGGCTGCTTGGACTACGCCGCCGTCCGCCGCGTTCGATGGCGTCGACCCGCCTGGCGGCGGCGGCGCTGCGGGTGCCGATGCTGCTCGTCTCGCTGGTCGATCAGAACCGCGTGTGGTTCAAATCGCGGGTCGGGCTGACGCTGCGCGAGAGCCGCGCGCACGGGCTCGTTCTGCAGCCAAGCCATGCGAGCAGCGCGAGCCGCTCGATCGGTGCGCGATGCCGCCGCGGATCCGCGCTTCGCCGACAACGCGCTGGTGTCGGGCGCCGTCCGCGGTCCGCTCCTATCTCGGCATTCCGCTGTTCACCCGCGACCGCCAGCCGGTCGGCACCCTGTGCGCCATGGACACCGCAGGCGCGCGAGTTCGGCGAGGTCGAGCGGGTGGTGCTGCGGAGTTCGCGAAAATCGCCGAGGAGTTGCTCGGCCGCCCAGGAAGTCGGCGGTCCAAGGCCGACGGCGTCCTGCAGTACGCGATGGAGCGCGAGAAGCTGTTCCGCGAGACCTTCGAGCAGGCCGCGGTCGGCATCGTGCACACCTCGCTGCACGGCGCGATCCTGCGCGCCAATCAGCGCGCCTGCAGCGCTGCTCGGCTACAGCGCCGCGGAGCTGCGCGAACTGTCGTTCCGCGATCTCACCCATCCTGAGGATTTCGCCGCCAACGTGCGTCGAGTTCAAGCGCGCGCTGGCCGGCGAAATCGACAGCTACCGCCTGGAGCAGCGGCTGCGCTGCAAGGACCAGCGCTACCTGTGGGCCGCCGTCTCGGTGACCCTCAAGCGCACCGGCGTCGCGACAGCCCGACTACGGCATCGTCGTCATCGACGATATGTCCGCGCAGAAACAGCCGAAGCCGCTGCGCAGCCGCGATGCCGCTGAGGACAGGCTCGCGCGCAGATCAAGCTCAGGAGGCGGACGAGCTCGATCGCACGCCGGGCTGCAGATGCAGAGCGCTGCGCCGCGCGAGGACGCAGCGACCAGATGCGCGCGCGCGACTCGCAAGACGCGCCGGCGACGCGAGCCCAGCAGTCGACTCGCAGGAGTCGCAGCGGGCGCTGCAGCACGCAGGAGACGCTGCGCCCAGCGGAGCTGCATCGACGCTGCACTCGACGCGGCAGGCGCTGCTCGATGCCCAGGCGCTGCAGCGCGAGGCCCAAGCGGCGCTGCAGGCCGCGAACGCCAAGCTCGCGGCGGAGAGCGCCACCGACGCGCTGACCGGTCTGCCCAACCGGCGCAGCTTCAGCCGGCGCAGCGAACAGGCCGCGCAGGCGCTGCGCCATTCGAACAAGCCCTACGGTCTCATTCTGCTCGATCTCGACAACTTCAAGCAGATCAACGAGGAGTACGGCCACGACGTGGGCGACGAGGTGCTGCGCGCCCTCGGCAACATCCTAACGCGCAGCTGCGCAATTCCTCGGACATGGCGGCGCGTCTGGGCGGCGATGAGTTCGCGGTGCTGTGCTTCGGCGACATCAACGAGCAGACGCTGCACGATGTGGCGGAGCGCATTCATGCGCAGATCGGCAAGGAGCCGCTCGCGACGCCGAAAGGGTCTGCTGCGCTTCACGGGCAGCTTTGGCCTCGCGCTCGAGCATGCCGGACGATCCCGACTGGAAAACGCTGTACGGCCGCGCGGATGCGGCGTTGCGCGAGGCCAAGGCCGCGGGCAAGGACCGGATCTCCTTCGGCCGCTCGCATTCGAAGAGCGCCACCGCGCGCCTGCGGGCGCTCTGCCGCCGTGCCCGCGGCCGGCGCTGCGAGTTTAGACCGGCGCGCCGGCCTCGTCCGGTGCCGTTGATGGCGTCGCGCAGCTCGCGCGCGGCCGCGCGGATGGCCGCGCTCTCGCCGCCGCCCGCATAGATGATCGCGCGCGAGGAGTTGATCAAGAGCCCCGCGCCCTGCGCATCGAGGCCGGCCTCGAGCGTGCGCTCGAGATCGCCGCCTTGCGCGCCGATGCCCGGCACCAGGAACCAGAGCTCCGGATGCGCGCCGGCGCAGTTCCGCCATTTCGCGCGGGATAGGTCGCGCCGACCACCAGCATCAGATTGCGCTGCGCGTTCCAGCGCGCGCGCGGCGCGCGCCGCGACCCGCCGGTACAGCGGCAGGCCGTCGATCGAGCAGGTCCTGGAAATCGCGCGCGCCGGGATTCGATGTGCGGCACAGCACGACCGCGCCGCGGTCGGGCCGCGCGAGGAACGGCGCGCACCGAGTCCTCGCCCATGTACGGGTTCACGGTCACCGCATCGGCGCCGTAGCGGTCGAAGGCCTCGCGGGCGTAGGCCTCGGCGGTGTTGCCGATGTCGCCGCGCTTGGCGTCGAGGATCACGAGCGCATCGCGGCGCGCGCTCGCGGATGTAGCGGATGGTCGCCGGCGAGTTCGTCTTCGCTTGCCGAGCGCGCTGTAGAACGCGATTTGCGGCTTGTAGGCGGCGGCGATGCCGCGCGTCGCATCGACGATGCGCCGGCCGAAGGCGAGGAAGCGGCTGTGGGATCGCGCGCGCAGATCGGCGCGGCATCTTGGCCGGGTCCGGATCCAGGCCGACGCACACCAGGCTGTCCGCGGCCCGCTCTGCGCTCGCTGCAGGCGTTCGGCGAACGTGAGCGGCATGTCGCCATGATAGCGGGCGCACTAAGGAGTATGCTTGAGGCCATGAACACGGCTACTCGTCAGCCAAGTCCCGCGGCGGACCGCGATTGGTGCTGCAGCCGCCCGGCGCGCCGCGCCGCGCGGCACACGAGCCGCAGCGTGCTCAAGCGCTTCTTCGCGATCGCCGACGCCTGGGAGCTCTCGCCGCTGCAGCAATGCCGGCTGCTCAAGATTCCCTCGCCGCAGGTGCTCGAGCGCTATCGCCTCGGCCAATCGCCGCGCCTCTCCGCGGTGCAGCAGGAACGCGCGGCGCTGATCGCCAACATCCAGCAGTCGCTCGCCCGGCCGGCACGGCGATACCGATCGGGCCTGGGCCTTCCTGCACACGCCGCGCAGAGCGGCGCGCCGTTCGACGGCGACAGCCCGCTTTACTTCATGCTGGAGAAGGGGCTGCCGGCGCATGCGCGAGCTCGCCCGCCTCGCTGGTGCGCGAAAGCGAACCCCGCTGAGCCGCGTTCTCGCGTTATAATAGGCGGCTGTTCCGGAGGCGAATGTGGCGGAATTGGTAGACGCGCCAGGCTTAGAACCTGGTGGGGAAACCCGTGCGAGTTCGAGTCTCGCCTTTCGCACCACCGCTCGACGGCGTCACGACCGCATCAAGAGGATCGACATGCAGGTTTCCGTGGAAAGCACCGGCAAGCTGGAGCGCCGCATGCAGGTGCAGGTGCCGGCCGAGCGCGTCAGCGAAGAGATCGCGACGCGGCTGAAGAATCTGAGCCGCACCGCGCGCTTGAAGGGCTTTCGGCCCGGCAAGGCGCCGCTGACCGTGATCCGCCAGCCAGTTCGGCCCGCAGGTGCACCGCGAGGTCATCGGCGAGCTGATGCAGTCGAGCTTCGCCGAGGCGGTCAGCGCAGAAACAGCTCGCGCCCGGCGGGCAGCCCGCGGATCGAGCCGCAAGTCGTCGGCGAGGGCCAGGACCTCACCTATGTCGCGACCTTCGAGGTGCTACCCGGAGGTCGCGCTGCAGCCGGTCGGCGTCGCTCGAGCTCGAGCAAGGTGACCGCCGAGGTCACCGAGGCCGACGTCGACGCGATGATCGAGCGCCTGCGCAAGCAGCAGATGAAATACACGCGCGGCGACGCGCGCCGGCGGCGACCGGCGACCGCGTCGACGGTCGATTTCGACGGCACGATCGACGGCGTCGCCGTTCGCCGGCGGCAAGGGCGAGAACGTCGCCATCGTGCTCGGCGAGGGCACGCATGCTCGCCGCAGCTCGAGCAGGGCCTCGTCGGCGCCGCGCGCGGGCGAGAGCGCGCGAGATCGGCGTCGATTTTCCGGCCGATTACCGTGCCACCGAGCTCGCCGGCAAGCACGCGGTCTTCAAGGTCGCGGTCAAGAGCGTCGAGGAGCCCTCGCTGCCGGCGCTCGACGAGGAGTTCTGCGCGGTGTTCGGCGTCGACCGAGGGCGGCGTGCCGAAGCTGCGCGAGGAAGTGGCCGCCAACATGCGCCGCGAGCTCGAGCAGAACCTGCGCAACCGCAACAAGACGCGCGGTGCTCGAGAAGCTCCACCAGGCGAATCCGATCGAGGTGCCGAACGCGCTGATCGAGTCGCAGATCCGCGACATGCAGATCGACGTCATGCGCCGCACCGGCGCCAAGGATGTCGTCGCAGGCGCCGGCCGCGCGAGCCGTTCGTCGAGCCCGCGCGGCGCCGCGTGGCGCTCGGACTGCATCATCAACGACATCATCCGCCGCGAAAAGCTCATGCTCGATCCGGCGCGCGCCAATGCGCGGCTCGACGAGATGGTCGCGCGGCTACGGCGATGCGGCGGCGATGAAGCGCGCGTACCTGCAGAATGCCGATGCCATGCGCCAGATCGAGAGCCTGGCGCTCGAGGATCAGGTGGTCGACTGGATCCTGGCGCACGCCGAGGTGCACGAGAGCCCGTCGACGCTTCAAGGAACTGATGAATTTCGAGGGCTAGACGGCCGCTGCAGCTTGAAATGCCGCGGCTCGTCCACACTGTCGAATACACCGCTGCGCCTCCAACTTCAGAGAAGGCTGAATCCATGACGACTCGAGCATTGAATTTGGTTCCGATGGTGGTCGAGCAGACCGCGCGCGGCGAGCGCGCCTACGACATCTACTCGCGCCTGCTGAAGGAGCGGCTGATCTTCGTCGTCGGGCCCGGTCGAGGACTACATGGCGAACCTGGTCGTCGCCCAGCTGCTGTTCCTGGATCGGAGAACCCGGAGAAGGACATCGCGCTCTACATCAATTCGCCGGGCGGCTCGGTGAGCGCGGGGCTCGCGATCTACGACACGATGCAGTTCATCAAGCCGGACGTGAGCACGATCTGCGTCGGCCTCGCGGCCTCGATGGGCGCGGTGCTGCTCGCGGGCGGCGCGGCCGGCAAGCGCTACTCGCTGCCGAACTCGAAAATCATGATCCACCAGCCCTCGGCCGGCTTCCAGGGCCAGGCCTCGGACATCGACATCCATGCCCGCGACGTGATGGAGACGCAAGGAGCGCCTGAACCGGATCCTCGCCAAGCACACCGGCCAGACCATCGAGCGCATCAAGCAGGACAGCGACCGCGACAACTTCATGAGCGCCGAAATCGCCAGCGCCTACGGCCTGGTCGATTCCATGCTCGAGAAGCGCAGCGAAATCCTCGTCCAAGGCCTGATGAGCGCGTCAATCTCGCCCGCGCGGCCCGCCGAATCGGCCCGGCGGGCCGCCATTCCCGCGACCGAGCCCGCCTTATGTCCGCCGAGAGGGACCTCGGTCACAGCCTGGAGCGCATCTTTGCGCACGGTCGGCTCCGGGTGCTATATAGTCGTATCGTCGCCGCGCCCCGCCGCTGGGGCGCGGCAAATTTGAGGGCAGCATGAGCGAAGATTCGCGCGGCAAACATGATGACGGCAAATTGTTGTACTGCTCTTTCTGCGGAAAGAGCCAGCACGAAGTTCGGAAGCTGATCGCCGGACCCTCGGTTTTCGTCTGCGACGAATGCGTCGAGCTGTGCAACGACATCATCCGCGAGGAGCTCGAGGAGCGCGCCGAACGCACGCGCGACAAGCTGCCCAAGCCCCAGGAGATCAAGAAGGTCCTGGATGAGTACGTGATCGGCCAGGAGCGCGCCAAGCGCGTGCTCTCGGTCGCCGTCTACAACCACTACAAGCGCCTGCAGACCCGCGGCGCGGAGGGCGTGCGCTCCCGCGACGAGGTCGAGCTCGCCAAGAGCAACATCCTGCTGATCGGACCCACCGGCTCCGGCAAGACGCTGCTCGCCGAGACCCTGGCGCGGCTGCTGAACGTGCCGTTCACCATCGCCGACGCCACCACCCTGACCGAGGCGGGCTACGTCGGCGAGGATGTCGAGAACATCATCCAGAAGCTTCTGCATATCAGCATGGTCGATTTCGATGAATTTACTGATATTGGCGCGCGCATGACGCGCGCCGTCCGTCCGTCGCCGGGGCTCTCGGCGCCTCAGCGACTCACAACAACAGGACCGTGACGGCAGCATCACAATCGTACTGCTCGAAGACATGCCCTCGTCGCTGCGCGAGAAGATGGTGGCCGTTCGCTGAGGGGCGTCGATGTAGAACGTGCGGACGCCGCCACGTGCACGACCTGCGTGGCGGCGTCCTCACGGCAGATGCGACCGGAAGCATGCTCCGCAAGCTTGCGCAAGTTTGAGCAAGCATCGGACTCCGAACGGTGCGCATCGGGTACCAAGCGCGGCGCGGATTTTTTCCGTCGACCGGCGAAGCGTTTGCAGCAGTACTGAAAGCGCTTGCCGCCTTGTGCCGTGGTTGCGCGGCCCGCAAGTCAACGGCTTCGGGTCCGGTCCGGAGACAGCCTCCGCCGATGTGCATGCCCGCTGGGCACAGATATCATGTGGTAACGTTCGGCGCGTCGCCACAGGCGTCCAGCAAGCCATGCGAATCATCCGTTTACAGGAGGGAGCTCGTGCCAGGGACCACATGCGCTGAGGCCGTGATGAAGTTACTCGCGGCCTACGGGGTGGATACGGTGTTCGGGATGGCCGGAACAATGACCGTTGAGCTGTATCGCGGGATGGCAATTGCGGGAGTCCGGCATGTGCAGTGTCGCAACGAGCAGGGCGCCAGCCTCATGGCCGATGGCTACGCCCGCGCGACCGGCAAGCCTGGCGTTTGCACCATTATTGCGGGCCCGGGCGTTACCAACGCGGCGACCGGGATCGCTCAGGCCTACTGCGATTCGCAGCCCATGCTGGTGCTATCCGGAGCCTGTGCCACGCTCACGCAGGGGAAGGGCTGGGGAGCGATCCATGAACTCCGTGACCAGGCGGCTGTAACCGCCGGGTTCACCGCCTTCAGCGCCATGATCCGGTATCCGGACGAGCTGCCGGAATTGATCGCGCGTGCCTATGCACTGTTTCGCGGCAGCCGGCCCCGTCCGGTCCACCTGTCGCTCCCGCGGGATGTTCTGCCGGTACCGGTCGACGCCGACTGGAAGACCCGCCGCGCTCCGTCCATGCCCATGCCCGATCCGGCGGCGATCGACGAGGCCGCGGATCGTCTGGCTCAGGCAAAGCGCCCCCTGATTCTGGTCGGAGGCGGTGCGGTCGGCACGCGCCAGGCGCTGACCGAGATCGCCGAGCGCCTGGGCGCGCCGGTTCTCTCCACCAATGCCGGCAAGGGGATACTTCCGGACTCCCACCCTTATCCCTGGGCTGCTCGATCCTGCAGCAGGCGAGCCAGCAGGCACTGGCCGATGCCGACGTGGTGCTGCTGGTTGGATCGCAAGTCGGGCCAGGCGACCACTTCCTGCCGAAGCTCGATATTTCGGGCGACATCATCCGCATCGACATTGATCCCGACGGAGCTGACGTCGATGTATGCCGCGGCGGTGCCCATTCAGGCTGACGCCCGTGCCGCGATGCTTGCTCTGTCCTCCGCGCTGACCGCTCGCAAGCCGACGGCGCCGCGCTCGCAAGGCGAAGGCCGGGTCCGGGAGATCCTCGCACGCAATGCCGCGAAGCATGACCGACGTCGAAAGGCTGCACGTGCGCGTATGGAAGACGCTGCGTTCAGTGCTTCCGCCGGACGCGATCGTGATGGGCGACGCCTCGCAGATCGTGTACACGGGCTGTTTTGCCATGCCGATGGAGCTGGAGCGCTGCTGGTACTATTCCGGCACCTATTGTTCCCTCGGTGTCGCCCTGCCGATGGCCATTGGCGCCAAGATCGGCGCGCCGCATCGGCCGGTGATCGCGGTCGCGGGCGACGGCGGCATCATGTTTACGGTCAATGAGCTGGCGACGGCGGCGGAAGAAGGGCTCGCGCTTCCGGTCATCGTGTGGAACAACGATGCCCTGAAGGAAATCGTGGACCAGATGGACCGGCGGCAGATTCCACGCATCGGCGTGGAACCCAAGAGTCCGGACTTCCTGCGATTGGCGCAGAGCGTCGGCTGCCACGCCGCTCGCGCCACGAGCGCCGAGCACTTGGCGCAAGCCGTCGCGGGGCGCTGGTCGCCGATCGTCCGACCCTGATCGAAGTCCGACAGGACAGTCCGTGGCTGACGGCCTAGGCAGCGGCGGCGCGCGCCAGTCGGCTCGGTCTCAGCCCGGATGCAGGGCGCGTGGACGTCGTACCGGGTTCTGGTCGTTGATCTCATCGCGCGGCCGGTAGGGCGCCTCGAGGAAAGCCCTCTCTGCGGCATCCAGCTGCAGCTCCAGCGCCTCCACGGCGACCTCGAGGTGCGCCGTCTTCGCAGCACCCACGATCGGAACGTTGTGGTTGGGGTTGCCGGCCACCCAGGCCATCGCGACGTGGGCCGTGCTCACGCCCCGGCGCTCGGCCACCTCGCGCACGCGGCGCGCGATCTCGCGGTCGATGTCGTCGCCGTAGAATTCCTGGTAGCATCGTGGGCCGTGCGCGCCGTGCCGGCGTCGCGCGCCAGGAAGCCGCGCGCGAGGGGACTGAAGGTCGTGACGGCGATGCCCTGGTCCCGGCAGTAGGGGAACATCTCGCGCTCTTCCTCGCGGTAGAGCAGGTTGTACTGGCACTGCATGTTGACGAATGGCGTCCAGCCATTCATCGCCGCAACGTGGTTCATCTTGCGCGAACTGCCACGCGTACATCGTGGAGGCGCCGAGGTAGCGCACCTTGCCGGCACGGACCGTGTCGTGCAGCGCCTCCATCGTTTCCTCGATGGGCGTGTCCGCATCGAAGGCGTGGATGACGTAGAGGTCGACGTAGTCCGTGCCCATTCGCGCCAGCGACCGGTCGATCGCGCTGGCAATGTGCTTGCGCGACAGGCCCCGATCGTTCGGGTCGTCGCTCATCGGGTAGTACACCTTGCTCGCCAGCACCAGGCGCTCGCGTGCGCTCATCCTGAGGAGGTTCTGGCCGACGACCTCCTCATTTCGCCCGCCGGAATACCAGTCGGCCATGTCGAAGAAGGTGATTCCGAGATCGAGGGCGCGCCGCAGGATGGGAATCGAATCGCCCTCATCGAGCACCCAGCCCTTCCAGGCGGAGCTGCCCATCGACATCGTGCCGAGACAAAGCTGCGAGACCTTGAGCCCCGTCTGCCCGAACTGAACGTAATCCATGCGAGACCCGCTCCGCCGCTATGGCTCGATTGCGCGAAGATTGTGCATTTTGGCACGGGTGCCCGAGACCCTGCAGCGACCGCTACACGCGCCAGCGGCGCTGCTCCTCTGCTGGCAGATCGTAGCCGGAGAGGAAGGTGACGAGCCGCTGCGTCTCGGTCGCGGCGTCGCGGTCCGGCCGGATGAGATAGCGCGGTGGCAGCGGAACGCCCCGGTGCCGCAGCAGCGGAGCCAGACGGCGCCAGTGGAGTCCGCCGCCCGGCTCCCCGTGCACACCAATGGCCACCACCGCGTAACCGTGGTGCGCATACTCCTCGACCTGATCGGCGATCACGGCGAGCAGCAGGGCATGCCCGCCCGGCGGGGGTAACTGCAGCACGCCGTAGCCGCCGGCCTCCAGTACGCCCCACACGTCGGGCAGCGCCGCGCGGGAGCGGTCCGCCGGATTGATCAGTGTGTCGGGCACCAGCGCCATGCGCCAGCCGCGTGCATCGCTGGTCACGGCACCGCCGAAGTGTCGTCACGCGAGACCGCAGCGTCCTCCCGGTGGTCCAGGAACTGTTCCAGATCGCGGCGCGCGCCGGCCTCATCGAACCGCCCCATGTCCAGTGCCCAGCCGGTGGCCGGCACGGCTGGCAGGCCACGGCGCGCGAGCTCAGCCTCGAGCTCCTCGATCCACACGCCGCGGCGCGGCACGATTTCCCAGTCATCCTCGGGACGGTTGGGCCGCCCGCCCCAGTCAGGTTTACTGGACGTGAAGCGCACGCCGGTCGACGGGCTGCCGTCGAGCCCGATCAGAATCACCTCGTCGCCGCGGCGCAAGTACTGCTCAATCAGTGGCGCAATCGCCTGTGCCAGTCGCCGGCAGTGGGCGCGATAGGCCGGCGTGTCATATTGCTCATAGACGGCCCACCACCGGCGCGCGCCGGCGAAGGCCAGTTCGGGGCAGGGCAGCTGTTGCAGACGGTAGCCGCGGCTGAGCAGCGCCTCAACGACCGGGCTGACCACTCCCCGGTATCGGGCGCCTTCGCAGACTTTGGCGTTCTGGTTCATGAGGCAGTTGGCCAGCAGCGCCACTTTGCGAGGCGCCTGCTCCGCACCGGGCCCCTGCCCTGTGTCGCTACCTTGGCTCGGTGTCATGGATTCCCTCTTTCCTGGCCGTTCGATAAAGGACTCGGGGCGGCTTCACGCTCAGCTTGGCGGGTAATGGGTCATCCAGTGCTGCGCGATAGCTGCGCGGTTGCAGAGCCAGACGCCATCGTGAGACTGGATGTGCTCGAGTAGCCGCTGCAGCGCACCGATACGACCCGGGCGGCCAATGATCCGGCCGTGCAGACCGATCGTCATCAGGCGTGGTCTGCCGGCGGTCCCGAGCCGATACAGCCAGTCGAATGCATCGCGGTTGTAGACGAAGTACTCCTCGCCCGTACTGAAGTCGCCACCACGCTGCAGGCGGCTGTCGTTCGTGTCGAAACTGTAGGGTACGACGAGGTGCGCGTGCCCGGCGACGCGCACCCAGTAGGGCAGGTCATCATTGTACGCGTCGCTGTCGTACAGAAATCCGCCGTGCTCGACCAGCAAGCGTCGCGTGTTGGGGCCGGGGCGCCCGGTATACCAGCCGAGCGGGCGGCGGCCGATCATGCGTGTGATGACTTCGACGTTGCGCCGCATGTGCTCGCGCTCGACGGCCTCAGGCACGAACTGGTAGTCAATCCAGCGCTGGCCGTGACAGGCGACTTCGAAGCCACTGCCCTTGATCGCCGCGGCGACCTCGGGGTTGCGCTCCAACGCCATCCCCACCGCGTAAATGGTGGCCTCCACGCCCCGTTCCTGCAGGAGGCGCATGATCTCCCAGAAACCCACGCGGCTGCCGTACTCAAAAATGGACTCGACGTTGAGGTTGCGCGCACCGGGCAGTGCCGCAACGGCGCCCAGGTCTGTCAGCACCGACTCCGACTGCTCATCGCCGTGCAGCACGCACGACTCGCCGCCTTCCTCGTAGTTGAGCACGATCGAAACGGCCACACGCGCATCTTTCGGCCAGCGGGGGTGGGGGGCACGCGCGCCGTAGCCGATCAGATCGCGGGGATAGGTTTCGGCTGTCACGGCTGTATTCTTGCCGGAGTCACTGGCCGGCAGCCCGCTCCGCAACCAGCCAGTCCATGTAAGCGTGCAGTGCCTCGCGCACCGGCCGGGGCCGCCAGCCCGTGTCGTTGGCAATGCGCGAGACATCGTAGGCGCCCCACATCCCGCCGGTCAGCGTGGGGTCCATGACGATCTCGGCCTGCTCGCTGGGGACGACCTCCGCCCCAAAGCCAGGGGCCTTCTCCGCGGCCCAGGTGATCAGATCTCCGGCCGTCGCAGTGACACCCGCCGCGACGTTGTAGGCGCTGTAGTGCAGGCGCGGCGCCCGCAGTAAGGCAATGATGGCGTCGGCGACATCTTCCGCATGGATGTAGTCGCCGACCGCAGCCAGCGTGTTCACGCGCACGCGCTTCACTCCCTCCAGCGCCAGATGGGCGATGCGGTTCGGAATATGACGGTTGTTGCGCGTCGCGGTCACGCGATCCATGGTTCCGTAGACTGACGACGGACGCACCGACGCGGTGGACAGGCCGAACAGGTCCCCGTAGCGCTCGGTAATCAGCTCGGAGGCCAGTTTCGAGATCCCGTAGAGCCGGCGTGGCATCACATAGCCGTCCTCGGGCAGGGGTTCGCCCGGCCGATCCGGGCCGTGGTGTTTGTAGACGGCACCCGAGCTTACGTATATGAAACGCTGGAACCCGGGCAGGGTGCGTGCCCAGTCGAGGGTTGCCACCGTTCCCATCACGTTGACGTCGATGATCCGACCAGGGTTTTCTGCTTCCGGCTCCCGCTGCGCTTCGGCCGTTGTACCGCGTGATATTGGCGTGACCGTGGCGCCGTGGACAATGGTGGTGATGTTCTTGCCGGCCAGGGCCTCGTGCCAGGTTGCGGGGTGAGTGACGTCCGCGGTCACGACCGATAGCCGGCCGGATACCGGGGCGAAGTAGCGCCGCGCCGCGGCATCCAGAGGAGCCGCATCCAGCACGAAAGCGCGCTCCGTCGGATGGGCCTCCAGCCAACGCCTGGCGAGGACACTCATCACGAAGCCCGTGGCGCCGGTTATTAGCAGGGCCATGCTGGCTGCCGTGCGGCCGATTCAGAGCGGGAAATCGAGTAACAGGCCGATGAGTGCCTGGGTGGCGATGGCGAAGTCATCGATCTGCATCGCTTCGGCGGGATTGTGGCTGCCATGCTCATTGCGAACGAAGATCATGCCCGTCGGGATACCCAGCTTGGCAAACACCGCCGCATCGTGTCCAGCGCCGCTTGCCATCTCGAACGGCTGCTCGAGCCGCTCCATCAAGCTGGCACGCAGACGCGCGTCCATCACCGCCGGAGGCGAGTCGCTGGTGGCACCGAGATCGAAGCTGACCCGATAGGCCTGCCCGAGGCGCGCGGCGGCGGCACGCGCCTCGCCTGTGACAGCGCCCATCGTGGCTTCCGAGAGGCTGCGCACGTCGATGACGAAGCGCGTTTCGCCGGCAATCTTACTCGGACCGTGCAGCGCCGCGTCGGTGAAGAGTTCGCCGGAGGTGATGACGAGGTCCGCGCCCGCCGCCTCCTGTTGCAGCCAGACGCTCTCCAGATGATGCAGCAGCGCCACGGTGGCCGCGACCGCATCGTGCCGGAAGGCACGGGAGACCGCGCCCGAGTGAGCGTATTCGCCCAGGCAGCGCGCGTTGCGAAATCGCTTGCAGCCGCGGATCCCGCTGACCACGGCTGCTGGCAGCCCGACGCCGGCAAGCGTCGGACCCTGCTCGATATGCAGTTCGAGGTACGCCCTGATCTGCGCAGGCTCGAGCAGACTGCGCCGCTCGCGGACCGCCGCCGGGTCAAAGCCGGCCTGGGTGATCGCCGCTTCGAGGCTCGGGCCGTCATCCGAGCGCCGCACCGCCAGGCACCCCGGATCAAGCAGCCCGAAGGCGCCCGCGCTGCCGATGTAGGCGACATCGAACCACGCGGACTCTTCGGCGCGAATGCCCATAACGACGATGTCGCACCCGGGCACGATGCCGGCCTGCCGCAGCGCTGATACCGCGGACAGACCCGCCACAACGCCCGCGGCGCCGTCGAAATTGCCGCCCTGCGGGACGCTGTCGAGATGCGAGCCGATGAGGATGCGCGGCACGCTGCGGTCGCGTCCGGGCAATGTCATCATCAGGTTGCCGATCGCATCGACCGCCACTTCGAGACCGATTTTCCTGGCGGCGGCGCGCATGATGTCATGCGCGGCCTGCTCGCCCGGCCCGTAGCTCTCACGCACGAAGCCCGCTCCACGACGAGTCGCGCGACTGAGCGCGTCGAACAGCGATGTCGCCAGGGCAATGTCGGCGTTCGGGTCGGCGACTTGGCATGGTCCGCAAGATGCTCAGTTGGTCAGCCGGTTAGGCACGAGGTTTCTCATCCTGGTGTGCGGTCGGTCAAGCGCGCGCGGGTGCACGTCACCCGGCCAGCCAACCGCCGTCGACCACGAGATTGGCGCCGGTGATGAACGTTGCTCGGTCACTGGCTAAGAAGACCGCCGCATTAGCGACATCTTGCGGCCGACCGAACCGGGGCCAGGGCGTACGCCGCCGTGCGTATTCGAGCCTCGCGGGATCCATCGCCAGTCCGGGTTTGCCCGTGACGATCTTTCCCGGCGAGATACAGTTGCAGACGATCAGGTCCTTCGCGTAGTCGACCGCAATCTGCCTTGTCAGGTAAATGGCGCCCGCCTTGCTGACTCCGTACGGCGTGTCCTGCGGTGCGGAAACGATACCGTGCTGCGAACCCAGGTTGATCAGGCGTCCGCGCACCTCGTTCTGAGGCTCCTGGGTGATCATCTGCTGCACGGCCCGCTTGCAGCCGTTGAACATGCCCGTCAGATTGACCCGCATTACCTGCTCCCACTGCGCTGCGCTGGTTTCAAGCAGCGGAGTCCCGGAATAGGTGGCCGCATTGTTGACCATGATGTCGAGCCGGCCGTGGTCCGAGATGAGCTTGGTGATGAGTGAGTCGATCTCCTCCCAGCGGCTGACGTCCACCGGCTCGAATGTCGCCCTGCCACCGGCGCGGGTGATGAGCTCGGCGGTCGGCGCGCCACCTTCGATGGGCTCCGAGGTGACATCTGCAATCACGACCCGGGCGCCCTCGGCGGCGAAACTCAGGGCGATCGCACGGCCGATTCCGGAGCTCGCGCCCGTGATGACGGCGTTTTTTCCTGCGAGTAAGCCGGACATCGGTGAGTGTACTTCTGGGGTCAGCTCGTTAGTTATTGGGGATCGCGTAGAGCTTGCCGCGGTAGGGCGCCTTGTCGAGCTGATCGAGCGCCGTGACGTAGACGGTCTTCTCGTCCGGACTGAACGCCAGGTTGGGCACGCCAGGGGAGGGCAGCGTCAGCCTGCGCAGCAGCTTTGCGTCGGCGTTGACGACGAAGATCGTGCCGGCCAGGGGAGCGTGCGCGTCACGGGGATTCTGACCGATGTAGATCTGACCCTTCGAGTCGATCTTCACGCCGTCCGGGTAGATGTGAACGACATTGCCAGTGAGATCATCAAGGTTCAGGAATACGCGCCGCTCGCTGAGTGACGCGTCAGGTCCGATGTTGAACTCAATCAGCCGGTGCGCCTCGGTTTCCACAACGTACAGGACCTTGCCGTCGTTCGAGACGGCCACGCCGTTGGCGCTGTGAACGTCGCGGGCCTCCTGCGTGATGGTACCGTTCGCCGCGAGATAGAAGACCTTGCCGTTGATTGCAGGCCCGGGTGCCGTACCGGAGCAGGTGAAATAGATGCCCCCATGATGGTCGGGCGCAAAATCGTTCGGGCCGACAAAAGCATTTCCGTCCTTGTCGTGCGAGTAAGGCGGCAGGTCCTTGCCCTCGGCCGAGATGCGACCGATCGTGCCGCTGTCATAACAGGTCGTGAGGAATTCCCCGTGGGCCGTGGGGAAGACTGCAGAGGGGCCGCAGCCCTTTTGCGACCAGAATATCGCGGTCTTCTTGCCGTCCCAGGTGGTCACCGAATTGCGGTCATACTCCACGTAATACAGTTTGCCGTGATACCAGGCAGGTCCTTCGGGAAAGTGCGCGTCATCATTGAGCACGCGGATGCCATCGGCATGAGCTTGGGACGCGACGGTTGCCGCAAAGACAAGGCTAAGCAGGTGATGCTTCAAAGATCTCTCCCTGCGGCAGCGGGCTCCCGATCACAACTGGACTCGAAGCCCGGCCCCAATGAACTCACGCCGGCGCGTAGCCGACGGCGCGCTGCTCATCCTCGACAACCGTTCTCGCCGCCAGAACATAATGCCAGGTCGCCCAGAACCCGGTCGGTGCGAGCACCAACAAGGCTAAGCGCAATGAAGCCGCGTCGGTCGCGTGGCCGCGGGCGAACCAGTCGCTCATGAACCCGACGGCCTGCGTTGCGACGATCAGATTAAAAACGTTGCCGACGAGTCCTGACCACGCGGTGAATATGGAGCGCATGTTGCTGGGCGCACAATTGAGCACCAAGGCCATGCTGGGGCCGATGAAGAAATAGATCGCGGGTATGTACATCCACAGGGCCAGCTTTGCCAACCACAATGATTGCGTCCAATACGCCAGGATCGACGGAATGGTCGCGATTCCAATGACCGTCCCAAGCGTCCACAGGACGCGACGGGGATCAACCATCAGGGGCCGTGACATGAGCCAGACCGTGCCCGCCATGGCAATCAGGCCGCCGACTAAGTGCACGCGGCCCGTGATGGCTCCCGCTTGAGCCACGTTGAGACTATAAGTGCGCATGAGGAATGTTGGTGTCCACCAGGCAAGTCCCCAACCCCAAAGAGAACACACGCCGCTGGCCATGATCACATGGAACGCGGCCTTCTGGCGCCACAGGAACCGCAGGGACTCCAATAGCGAAGGCCTGCCTTCGCCCGTCGCAGCGGCGTCCAGGCGACCGCGTGCGGGCTCACGTACGGTCAAGAAGACCAGTACGCCAAGTAGGACGCCGGGCGCCCCAAGGGCGAAAAAAGCCGCGCGCCAGCCCCACGCCTGGGCGACGGCGCCGGCCAAATCGGCGCCCAGCCAGGCTCCGATCGGTGCGCCCAGAGCAAATACCGACAGGGCCATTGGCCGCCGTCCTGCGGGAAAGTAATCCGAGACGAGCGACCCGGAGGGCGGGGTGGCTCCCGCTTCGCCCACACCCACGCCGACGCGCCCCGCCAGGAATTGCAGGTAGTTCTGCGACAGACCGCAAAACACGGTGAACGCCGACCAAATGTACCAGCGCCGCCGCCACGATGTTGCGCCGATTCGAACGGTCGGCGAACCAAGCAATCGGAATTCCAAAGGCCACGTAGAACAAGGCCATCGGAACGCCCGTCAGGAATGCCGCGCCGGCATCGGTCAGGCGCAGTTCGAGTCGGATCGGCTCAAACACGGTGGTCACGACATAGCGGGCCGCGATGTTGATCGCATAGACCAGGCACATCACGATCAGGACATACCAGCGCTCAAGCACCGACGGCAGCTCCGAGCGCGGCAGGGCGGCGGCATTGACCGTCACGGCATTCTCCTTAAGCGCCACATGGATGCTGCGATTCGTAGAAGCGATGTTGTCGGATGTCAGTAGCCGGAGCGGACGAGTCGCGTCGCGTTCGTTCAGCGAACTGGATGACTCACATTCCAGACGCAGCAGCTAGCCGGAGCCGCACCAGCCCGCCGGAAAGAACCCGCCGCGGCGAGTCGCGGCGGCGTCCCATCAGAATTTGAAGCCGAATCGGACCCCCAGCACGCGCGGCCGCGTAATGGTCTCGGCTGGGACGAATTGATTGGTGGATGTGAACACACTGGTCACCACGTTGGTAAGGTTTTGCGCGTAGCCCTCCACCGTCCACGCGTCCTTTGCGACACCAAGGGATGCGTCATACTGGGTATACGCGGGATTCTCGAACCTGATCAAAGTGGTGCTCACCGCCGAGCCGGCGGAGAGAGCCGGGCTGGTGCTGGATTGGGTATAGGAGTGCGCGGTATGGGTGGTACCCACCTGCACGAAGGCATTGTACGAGCTGATCGCGCGCTCGTAGCGCAGGCGCAGATTGAACTGAAACGGGGGCGAATTGGCGCTTGGACTGCCGATCTGACCGTAGGGATTCTGCACGCTGAGTATCGGCTGTCCGTATTCACCCTTGGCTGCCGGATCCGACAGCAGTGCGGGATTGTTCGCAATCAGATAAGGCGAGTTGGTTTGCTCGCTGCTGTTCCACGCCGCCGCCCCCTGGGCCGTCAGGCCCTGATAGAGCAAGGCGATGAACGAGGTCTCCACGCCGCGAACCCGGTAGTTCGGTCCATTGGTGTTGAAGCCGACGTTGCCGAGGACGCCCGGGTCGAAGAACTGCACCTGCACGTTGTCCCAGTTTTCCTGGTACACAGCGCCGTTCCACTGCAAGTGCCGGTTGAAGAACTCGGTCTTCCAGCCGAGTTCATTGTTGGTCAAATTGTCAGACGTGTACGGGAGCGGGGAGCAGTACAGGTTGATCGCGGGATTGCCGGCGCTCTGGATGTAGCAGCCAGTTTGTCGGTTGAAAGCCCCGGGACGGAAGCCCTGCGACCAGGTGTAATACACGAGAGCATCCGGCAGGAAATGCCAGGTCAGGTTCGCGCGACTCTTGAAGCCGCTCTCGGTCGTTTGGAGGTGTTCGGCGTCGATGCTGGTCGAGTAATTCAGGCAAGGCGCAGGACCGGCCTCGTAACAAAAGAAGCTGCCCGTGACCGAGCCCCTCTCGGAGTTTGCGAACTCGTAATAGCGCGTGCCGGCAGTGAGGGTCAGCACTTTGGGGATGAGGTCGTAATCCCAGGAGGTGAAAAATGCTGTTTGCCGGTATCCGCGCTGCACATCATTGAAGAATGAGGTGTTATCCCCACGCGTAGCCGGGTTGTTCAACGTTGAACCCGGCGCAGGTCCCACATTCGTCAAACATCCAGCCGTGACGGTCGTCGTACAGGGCGGCAGACTCTTGTAGTTCCAGTTCAGTTGGTCCTGAATCTGCAATTGCTCCCAGAAGGCGCCGACGATGCCGCGCAGGCGCCAGTCATCGGGCGTACTGAGGCGAAATTCGTGACTCTGATGCGTGTTGCGCTCGATCTCGGTCCAGGTGGATAGGGGCGTATAGCAGGTTGCAACCAGGCCTTTCGTCGGCTCGGCGCCGTGGCACTGGTAGTAGTCCGCATACAGACCGCGCGCATAATTCGTGTAGTCCTGTATCTGATCGACATTGCGCACCAGGTACGAGCCGGTGTAGACCGCCTTGAGAGCGCCGAATCGACCATTGAAGGTCCAAGCCGTATTTTCGTACTTGTCCTTATTGTAGTTGGGAGTGAACAGCGTGACGGACTGCTGCGGCAGCGGCGCGCCGTCTGAGCTCTTGGGCATCTGATAGAAGACCCCTTGAGCGTCGATGTTTTGGTAGCTCTGAGTGATGAGAGCGGACCAGTCATCCGTGAAATCCCACAGAGCTGAAACGCGGGTGCCCGTGTAAGTCACCGGGTTGATCGCGTTGCCGGTAAGTCCGGCGTTGTTGATTACCGGGGCCCCCGGGGGCACCTGACAAGGCAGTGCGGGAGAGACCACACCCGTCCGGATAATTGCCATAGTGGATTCCAAGATCGCTGGCCTTACGCGTGAACGTAGCCGGCACATTGTTGATGTAGCCGCCGCGCCGGTCGTTGTAGATCACGCCCCGCACCGCGAGCTTGTCCGGTATCAGCGGAAGATTCAGGACCGCGACCAGGTCGGTGTTCGGGTCGCCGCCCGCGGTGACTCCGTAAGTTGCCGTAACGTTGCCCTCGGTCACGTTCATCTTCGGCTTGTTGGTGATGTAGCGGATCACGCCGGCCTGCGCCCCGGCGCCGAACAATGTTCCCTGCGGCCCCTCGAGAACCTCCACGCGCTCCATGTCCGCCGTGTAGACATCGAGGTTTCGGCCCGGCAGCTGGCCGGACTGGTCATCCAGGTAGACCGCGACGTTTGGGAACCCGTTGATCGAGCCCCCGGATTGGGTCCCTTGGCTCCCGACGCTGAGGCCGCGCATGAAGACCTGGGATTGACCCGGTCCCGCGGACGCCGCCGACACATTGGGCAGATACTTGATCAGGTCATCGAAAGTCGTGACATTCAGCTGCTGCAGGGTCTCACTGGTAAACACCTGCATCGTGATGGGCACGTCCTGCGCGTTTTCCGTACGCCGCTGCGCGGTGACGACGACTTCCTGGATGCCACCGGCCGATGCGTCTGAGGGATTATCGGCGGCTGTCGCATAGGTGGCGGCGGCTGTGTGGGCGCCCAGGATCGACGCGACTGCACGAGCACACTTCGGATTGATCCTCATCGGCGCAGTACCCCCGGATTTTCTGTGGTCGCAGGCTCCGTTGCAGGGCGCTGATTAGACTGGCACACCGGGATTGTGTGTCGCTTCAGGCGCCAGGAAACGGTCCAGTGCTGGGCTTTTTGTAAATAAAAGTAATTCGTACAATGATTACCATGCGCGACGGATTTCGGAAAGTACTTTCTTAAGCGGCGCGGCGGCCACTTGACGCCCGTGAACCAGTTGCTGCGGCAACCCGGAAGTTCTGCACCCGCTCCTGCTAAAGTTTCGCGCGACGGTCGAACCGCGGCTCAGGAGCCTGGCGCTTGGAGTTAAATCTCAAGGGACGTCGCGCGGCGGTCACCGGGGCCTCGCGCGGTCTCGGTCGCGCAATTGCCTTGGCACTGGCGGCCGAGGGCGCGCAGGTTATTGCCATCGCACGCCACCCCGATCGCCTCGCGGAACTGGTCGCCTGCGGCCCCGGGCACATCGAGGCGCAGGTGTGCGATCTAAGCCGTGCCGATGAGCTCGCCGTGCTGGCGCCGCGCCTCGCCGCCGTGGATATTCTCGTGCTCAATTCTGGCGGACCGCCGCCAGGTCCGGTGGCGGACGTGGCCGATGAGGTCTGGACGAACCAGTTCAATGCCATGTTTCTCAGTTTCGTGCGCCTCACCCGCGCGGCTCTGCCGGGCATGCGGGAACGCGGATTCGGGCGGATATTGGCGCTGGTCTCCTCTGGCGTCGTGCAGCCCCTGCCGAATCTCGGGATCTCCAACGCGCTGCGCCTCGCGGTGGTCGGCTGGGCCAAGACCCTGGCAAACGAGGTCGCGCAGGACGGGATCACCGTCAACTGCGTCGCGCCGGGCCGCATCGAAACGGACCGCGTCGCGGAGCTCGACCGGGCGCGTGCGCAGCGGGAGGGCCTCGAAGTCGGGGAAGTCGAACGGCAGTCGCGGCAGGGCATACCGCTGGGGCGCTACGGGCAGCCGCAGGAGCTGGCCGCCCTGGCGGCATTTCTCTTAAGCGAACGCGCCGGCTATGTGACCGGCTCGATCCTGCGCGTCGACGGCGGCATGATTCGCAGTCTCTAGCCTGCCCTGGCTGCGGCTGGGCGCTGCGCGTCAGTCGTACCACGCCGGTGACTTACGCACGTTCCGAAAGAACTCCATGCTGTGGCCGATCCACAGCTGCGCGCCGGTCCGCTGCAGCAATTCCTCAACCTTCTGGCGCGACTGGACCGTTCCCGTGGTCTTTTCCTCGTCCGGCAGGCGCTTCAGGTCACGCTCTTCCGCATAGTGATACAGGTCGCCCGAGAGCAGGACGGGTCCGGTATTCCTCAGGCGCACCAGGAGTGAACAATGCCCCTCCGTGTGCCCCGGCGTCGCGATCACCACCACCGTGCCGTCCCCGAAAACGTCATAGTCACCGCTGAGAACCTTCGTCTTGCTGTGCTCCAGCGCTGAATACTGCGCGAACCACGGATAGGCGCGCGCCGCCGTGCTGAACATCTGATCGCGGTCGCCCTTGTAGACCAGCCACGTGGAGCCGGCGAAGTCAGCGGCATTGCCGACATGGTCCCAGTGATAGTGCGACAGCACGAGGTAATCGACCCTGGCAGGTGTGAGGCCGATGTCGGCCAGTTGCCCCCTCAGGGTGTTGAACTTAATTTGGCCATAGCCTTCGAGGACGTTTTCGTACAGCGGCCTGCCGATCAGACGGTCATTGAGGCCGGTGTCGTAAATGAGCAGGCCCTTGGGGTGCACCACCAGGTAACAGGTGACGCCCATGTTGCTGTCCTTGACCTCCTCGCGCTTCAGGTCGTAATCCTCCGGCTTGTTGTAGACCAGAGTTCCACAATCGAATACGTACAGGCGCGGGCCGTCGACCTTGGGCGGGGGTGGCAGTTCAGGAGGGCTCGCGGGCGAGGCGAATGCCGTGGCGCCGATCAGGGCGGCGGCAAGCAGGCCCGGCATCATCTGAACCGCAAGGCGCATCGCGCTATCTCCCATCGCAACTTCGGGGCAAATCGCACATTAGTCGGAAGATCCGGTTCGCTTCCACGGTCCGGCCCCCCTGGGCGCACCGGCCGGGTCAAAATCCAAGCATCGCGGCTTAGATGTACTTCGTCCGGACTAGAGTAACGTCATCGCCCGGGCTATGCGCAGCTTCCCACGATGCGGTCCTCGGGCGAAGGACACTACCGGGCGGCCTCTCGGGCCGGTACCGTACGGCAGGAGCGGCCGCACCGTCATCGAAATCGCCGCCACGTGAACGGAGCCTCCATGCAGATCCGAGCCGATGCCCTCATTGCCGCCGCCTGCGCACAGACGGGGCTCGACGATTTCGGAGGTGACAGCTTCCGCGAAGGCCTTGAGGTCTACTGTGAGTCGGCCTCGGCGGAGGCGCAGCTCAACCCGATCGGCTCGGCGGTCATCCCGGGCGCGATCCTCGCATCCCTCGCCAACCGCCTGCGGATCACCGATTGGCTCAAGCATCACCCGCAGATCGCCGCGGAGCACATCGAGGCGCCGTTCGTCGTGATCGGCCTTTTCCGGGCCGGCACGACGTTCCTCTCGTATCTTTTGGAGAAGGACCCACGGCATCGCCCGCTGCTGCGTTGGGAGGCCGGGGACAGCGTGCCGCCGCCCACGCCGGCGACGCTGCGCACCGATCCGCGCATCGAGGCGGCCCGGGCGGCCGCGGCCATGCTGGACCAGATAAACCCGCGGGTCCGGCTCGTGCAAAGCGAGGAACCCGATGGACCCACCGAGTGCATCTCGGTCCTGAACCAGGATTTCAAGAGCCTGCTGTGGGAGGCGATGGCGAATGTCCCCGGCTACGGCCGCTGGCTGCAGGCGACCGACCATCGTTCGGCCTATGAGTATCACCGGCGCGTGCTGCAGGTTCTGCAGAGCGGCGGCGTGCGCGGCCGCTGGTCGCTCAAGAGCCCGCACCACGCGCTGCACCTGGATGCGCTGACGGCCGTCTATCCCGACGCCCGCCTGGTGCTGATGCACCGCGACCCCGTCGTGCTGTGCGCCTCGGTTTGCAGCCTGATCACCACTCTGACGCGAACGTTCTCAGATGCCGATCACCGGCGCTACATCGCGGACCACTGGACCGACATCCTTGCCAATTCAATTGCCAGTGTTGATGCGTTTCGCGACGCCGACCCGGGGCGGCGGATCGTCGATGTGCATTACGCGGACCTCGTCCGCGACACCCTGGGGACGATGCGCCGCGTCTACGCGGCATTCGGCGAGGAGCTCGACGGCCCCGCGCTGGCTGCGATGACGGACCACATTGCCTCGCACCCGAAGGGGCGGTTCGGCAGACATGCTTACGACCTGGAGGAATTCGGCCTGGACGCGGCGGCGATCGCGGAGCGATTTCGACCTTATGTCGAGCGTTACGATATCCCGCTGGAGCAATCCAGCAACGCCTGAGGCTCGCAGGGGCCATTTCGAGTATCGATCCAGGACTCAGGGCATGGGCCTCGTTATCCGCAAGGCCGTCGCGCCATGGAGGTTCTGCAGTGGGAAATACACTTCGTGCGTCGAAGGATCTACCGCAACCACATGGGCGCTCGGAGCCAGGGTGCCCTCGGCAATCTTGGTAATGGCGCTGCCGATTCCCAGCCCGAACACAGATACCACTCCGGATTCCCCGGCGACGTACAACTCGTGCCGGGCCGGGTCGAGCGCGAGAACGTCGGGATCCTTGGCGACCGGAAACCCGGCGAGAGCTTTACCGGTCAGCAGGTCGACCACAATCAACCGAGCATTGCCCTCGCAGGCGACAAAGGCGCGATGCTCCAGGTCGAGCAGCAGTCCGTGATTTCCATCGGCCCCCGGTAAAGGGATTCGTCGAACGATGACATCGCGGGCCGGGTCGATCTCCACGAGTTCCGCGGTGCTTTGCGCATTCACAAAGATGTGGCGACTGAGCGGGTCGTACTGGGTGTTGCCAATGGTACCGCCGATCTGGATCGTCGCGGTCCGGGTATTGGTAGCCACGTCGATCACGGTGTCCGTCCCGCCGTGTTCGTCCGAGACGTAGAGCTTGTGAGCCTCAGGCGCATAGGCCAGGCCGTCCGGGTAGACGCCGCCGGGCACGCGCCCAATGATCCTGAATGTGTCCGCATTGATGGCCACGACTTCGTTAGTTCCGGTGGCCGAGGCGTACACGCGGCCCAGGTCCGGAATGGCGAGTACGCCGTGCACGCGACTGACCGCAGCAATGCGCGTGACCACCCGCCTCGCAAGGGTGTCGAAGACGATCACCTCGCTGTCGCCGAGGTGTGCGATGAACATCAGGTGTCGAGCCGGGTCGAGGCTCGCGTAGTCCAGGCGGGTTGCACGGCCGCCGAGGGGAACATCGGCGAGCACCTGCAGCGGCAGGTGGGGGTCAACCTGCGCGTGGCCCATCCGCCCTGGCGGGCATCGCACCACTGCCCAGTAGCACCACTGCGCCCGCCAACGATGGCAGGACTCCGGTGATTAAACGCACCATCGTCAAGATCCTAGGCGAGCGCTGGCAGCTTCGCTGCAGAAACGAGTCACTGCCCTAAAACGCGGAAATTCTCTCGAGCACCCAATAGCTCGCGATGCCGCCGATCGCGTACGGCGGAACCCTCCAGA
This sequence comes from uncultured Pseudomonadota bacterium, assembly GCA_963727305.1. GTDB lineage: Bacteria > Pseudomonadota > Gammaproteobacteria > Steroidobacterales > Steroidobacteraceae > 13-2-20CM-66-19. The sequence goes on along the minus strand of CAVSFM010000004.1, from coordinate 56,465 downwards.
GCCAGGGTAGTTGCGGAACACGGATGCGGCGCGTGATCCGGCGTGCTGCCGCGGTAACCGTGAAGACTGCGGCGATGAACAGCAGCTGGCCGATCTCGACGCCGACGTTAAAGAAGAACAGGGCGACCGGGATCGCCCGTTGCGGCAGGCCGACCTCCGCCAGGGCGCTGGCGAACCCCAGCCCGTGCAGCAGACCGAACGTGAAGGCGACGACCCATGGATAGCGTTGCGTCAGCCCGGGGCGGCCGTCCCTGGTGTGAATGATCTCGCCGGCCACGAAGACGATCGAAAGCGCGATGGAGGCCTCAACCGGCGGTCCCGGCACATGGACCCAGCCGAGGGTGGCGGCGACCAGTGACAGGCTGTGGGCGAGCGTGAAGGCCGTGATGGTGGCGATCAGGCGCCGCAGTCCCTTCACCAGAATCACGAGGGCCAGGACAAAGAGAAGGTGGTCGAATCCGGTGAGGATGTGCTCGATCCCGAGCACCGTGTAAGTCCGTACGACCTCGAAGGAGCCGGGGCTTGCCGTTACCATGAAGTGCGGTTCCAGCCGCAGTACCCGACCGAGCTGCACCGTGCCGTCGGCACGCTGCACGCGCACCAGAACGTCGAGCCGTGTGGCGGGCAGGCCCGAGAATTCGATGGCCTTTCCAGCCAGGCCGCCCGTGACCTCGATGCGCCAGCGCTGTACCGCCGTGCCTGCGGCGTAACTTGACCGCACCGGCGTGAGCTCCCGCGTGCCGTCCGGAAACTGCGGGTGCACCCTGAGCGTGGTCGCTTCATCGAGCGCCGGCAGCTTCCACAGCACGTCATACCGATCGGCGCTGAGCTGGGTCAGCTGCAGGTAAGCGGGGCGGAATTCATCGGCCAGCGCGGACAGCGGCGCCGCGCACAGCGTGAGAAGCAGCAGCCAGCGCAACGCTCGCCATTTAGCGTCCGGCGGCCGGAGCGGGAAGTTTTGCTTCAATGACGACGTCGTAGTCGCGACGCAGCTTCTGGTAGTCATCGTCGCGTGAGCGGGTGCGCCGGGCATTCTCCCACTCACGCGCAACCAGGGGACGCACCTCGTTCAGCGGTGGCAACGCCGCCGCGGCTCGCGCCGTCACGCGCACCAGGTGGGTCCCGAAGCCGGAGGTCACAGGCCCGCTCCACTCATCGATCGGCAGCTTCGTGAGCGTCGTCGCGAAGGCGGCGCCGAAGTCGCGTGCCACCTCATCCTGCGAAGCGTCGGCGACGCGGGCGGGCAGCATCGAGGCCCGGCCGAGCTTGCTCGGATCCGTTCCGCGTGCCAGGGCGGCGCGGGTCGCAGCCACGGCGCGCTCAACATCCGCCTGCTCGCCGGGAGCGTCGAGGAAAATCTGCTCGAAGCTGACCGTGGCCGGGCGCAGGAACTGGGCGGGATTCTTCTGCAGGTAAGCCGCCAGGTCGGCATCGGTTGGCGCGGCCTGCGCGTTCTGTTCCTCGGACATGAGCTCGAGCTTCTGGCGCACGCGCCGCTTGATCACGGGGTCATCGCGATCGAGACCGAGCGAGAGGCCGTGGCGGTACAGGATCTCGTCCTGCACGTAGGAATCGATCAGGCCGGACAACTCCTGATCGCTCGGCGGTCGCATCCAGCGTGCCTGGAATTCCTGTGCCATCTGCTCGACCATCGCCTGGCTTACGACGATGTGCCTGCCGGTCCTGTCCGGACCGGCGAGCTTGCCGAAGACTGCAAACAGAACGACGCCGATCAGCAGAAAGTGCAGGAGCGGCTCACGAAACAGCTGCTTTATGCGCAAGCCAATACCTCATGAAGGAGCTCGCAGACCGAGGCGCTATGCCCCGCGCTGCAAACTCAGTGACTGGAACCCTTTAGGTGGTTGGTGTGTACCAGATCGGTGACGTCACGGCACGTTCCTGGTGCTTCATGCGCACGTCCGGCGTCATCTTGATTTTGTACTTGGCCGCATCATACGCCGTCCAGCGCGGCGCCGGGATCTCCAGTACCCGCAGGTAGTCGAACGCACGCTGCCCCGGATCGAAGGACGGCTCCTTCAAGGAGCCGGTCAGCTCGCCGGCGCCGATGCTGTTCGTATAAGTTGCGGTCGCGAGGTCCACAGTGTCTCCCACCGGCGGCAGCTTGCCCCGCACCGGCCGGCGTGTCGCCGGATCGCTCCAGAGCACATCGTAGATCGCTTCATGCGTCGTGCCGGCCGCATCGACCCAGCCCTTCACGACCTGGGCACGGTCAAGGTTCGCGCCGCTCGGGTCTTTGAGGGCGGCGATCAGAAAGGTCGGCGCCTGGCCGGTGGCGGCGCCTTGAGGTCGCCCCCCATCGGCACGCCCCGGGCGTAGCCGGTCGCAGCGAGCGTGTCGGCCTTGGCGTCCGCGTCGCTGAAGTCATATCCGCCAAAGAAGCGCACCGTGATGCGCGGGCCGGTGGAAGCGTACGTCTCCTTGCGCTTCATAGCGTCCCAGATGGCCTCACGGGTATTGGCCGTCGCCCACACCCCGGTGTATCCCATGGCGGACTGTGTCCACTCGCGCCGCAGGTAGCCGCTCTTTTCATTCTTGTAGACGCCATTCCAGCGGTGCGCGGAGGGTTCCGAGGCCGGAAACTTGCCCCAGAAATTGTTCTCCACCGGGGCGCTCAGCCCGGTATGCGTGTCGGTGCCGGCCGCGGCGCCGAACTTGAATGGATTGGCGCCGAGCCGCGCTTCGATCTTGATGCCGTTCTTGAGCGCCTCGCGGGCTATTCGTGCGCAATCATGCCAGGCTTCTTGCCGACGCCATCGAGGTTGCCGGTGTCCCACAGCTCGAAATTGGCGAACTCGTCGGTCGTTGACAGTGACGGGTGCGCCTCGCTTGAGCCCTTGTACTGGTAGTACTCGAACAGCGGCTCCCAGCGGGCGCGCGTTTCGGCCCATTCACGCGTCATGGCCTTGCCGTCGAACTGGCGCTCCTCGAACATGCGACCGTTCGAGAGATTGCCGTTGTGCGGGATCGCCAGCAGCTTGCCGCCGGTCTTGGCCTCGTAGGCCGCCATCCATTCCCAGAGTCCGGCCGGGTCCTCGGTCTGGAAGGTCGTCAGGGGCAGTACCTGCCGGGCCTTGTCGCCGTTGTCACGGAAGAGGACATTGCGGTGCAGGTTGTTGCCCCCGCCCGCGTTCGAGGTCCATTCATAGGCGATGAACGCGGTGAATTTTCCGGGCTCGTTGTACTTCTCCATGATGTCGATGGTCTTCATCCACGCCGACGCCATCCACTTCGGATCCATGAAGACCTTGGGCAGGTTCTTATTCGACTGCGCCGAGACCGCCGCCATCGCGGCGTCGTGGGCCGCCACGCCACCCTTCTTCATGCCTTCTGCCCATTCGCGCGCTCTCGGGTCGGACATGAACTCGGGGTTCCCCGCCTGCAGCTCGCTGATGGTGCCCATGCCATCGCTGTGATCGGTTACGGCCACCCAGTCGAGGGGTACCTCGAGCTTGGCGTCCTGGCCGGTGTTTGACTTGACGGTCTCACCGCGCACGAAGCGTACGGCGTCCTCGGGCGAGAGCGTCGTCCCGGCAAGTCCGGCATCCGCGGACCAGCCGGTGTGGACGTGTTCATCGCCCCAGAAGACGCGCTCGGGGAAGGGCGTCGGTACCGGGCCATGGCGATGCGGCCGCGGGCGGCGCCGCCACGGGGGCTGGCGGTGCGGGTGACCGGGAGCAGCCCGCCAACAGCATCAGCGCGCCACTCGCCGTGGCGACCATCGAACTCCATTTCATCATCGCTTCTCCCCAGCCCCCGACCCGTCGCGCACAACCGGGACGAGAAGGCGCCAGCCTAGGGCGCTGCGGGGGTGAACCAGATCGGCGAAGTCCAGGCGCGCTGCTGCACCGTCGTCGGCTGCTCGCGATTCGGAGCCACCTGCAGCTTCGCCGCCCAGTACGTCGACCAGCGCGGCGTCGGGATCTCGAGCACGCGTGCGTAGTAGGTCGCATGCGCGGCAGGGTCGAAGCTCGTGTCCACCCACTGACCGCTCAGTTCCGGGCTGCCGATCGAGTTGGTATAGGTCGCCGTTTTCACGTCGACCGTGCTGCCCACCGGTGGCACCTTGCCGGACTTCGGATCGGGCTTGCGGTCTCCGCTCCAGACCACGTCGAAGACCTGTTCGTGGCTGACGCCGTGCTTGGTCCAGACCTTGATGATCTGGATGCGGTCGAGATTGCCGCTGTTGGGGTCCTTGATGGCTGCGACCACGAAGGTCGGACGCGCGGCGCCCGCATGCGGCGGCAGGTCCCCACCCATGGGCACGCCCTGCGCGTACGCCGTCTTGACCCAGTCGGCGTTCTTGGTCAGATCCTGTGGGTAGTCCCAGCCGGCGAACATCCGCACCTTGATGCGCACGCCCGAGGTGCCAAAGGTCTCCTTGCGTTTCATGGCCGCAAACAGCGCGGCGCGGGTGTTTTCCTCGGCCCATACCCCGGTCAGACCGCCCGAGCCCAGTGATGTCGGGGGCTCGCCGCCGATGGAGGTCGTATCCGTGATGACCTTCTTCGCCAGACTGGGATCGCTGTCCTGATTGCCGTGCGAGCCGGGGTAGTTGCTGGCCTCCGTGGAGGACAGGCCGGAATGAAAGTCAGTCCCCGCCTCGATGCCGTACTTGAACGGATTGACGCCCAGCTTCTCCTGGAGCGCCTGTCCGACCCCATAGGCCTGACGGATGTAGCTGCCGGTGGCCGACTTCATGGGCGTACTGGTCCCGATCAGGTACTTCCACATCTCGAAGCGCGCGAACTCGTCATTGGGCGAGAGCTCCGGGCTCGTGTCGCTCTGGCCCTTGCCCTGAATGATTTCCACCAGCGGCTCGTTGGCCATGCGCCGCTCGGCGTAATCGCGCGTGAGGGGCCGGCCCGACATGTCCTTGACGTTGAACATCAGCCCATTGCTCGCGTTGCTGTTATGGGGCACCGCAATCACCTCGTGCCCTGCCTGCCGCTGCGTCTGCAGGTAACGCCACAGGTCCTCCGGGTTCTGCGAGTCAAAGGACGTGTAGGGCATGTCCGGGCCGCTGTCGGCGAAAATGACGCAGCGATGCAGGTTCTGGAATTCCGGAGCCGACGTCCACTCGAAGCCGACAAAGGCGGTGAACTTGCCCGGTTCGTTGTATTTCTCGGCGACCGCGGCGTACTGGGCCCACGCCGTATGCAGCGTCGCAGGGTCGGAGAACTCGGGCATCGGCTTATTCACGATGGTCGACCCGATCAGCTTCTTGAAGGCCTCCGCCGAGACCTTCGGGTCCTTGCTGGTCATCATGGTGAACCATTCCGTATGGGCATACGGACCGTTCGGATCGATCGTCTGCCGCACGACACCCAGGTACTCGGCGTGATCGGTCAGCGCCAGAAAATCGAGCGGCGCCATGCGTTTCTGCGGCTGACCGAAGTACTCGACGCTCTCGCCCCTGGCGTAGCGGAAGGCATCTTCCGGGGTGGTTCGCGTGCTCATCGCGAACGCATCCATCGAGTAGCTGCTGTGCAGGTGCAGATCCCCGAAGTAGGCGTTGCGCAGCGGATTCGGGGGCGGCAGGCTCGGAGCAACCGTGGCGGGGGCTGCCGGAGCGGCGCTTTGGGCGGCGGGCGGGGTCTGTCGTGCGCACGCGGCGACCAGCGTCAGGGCGATCAGTAGGGGCAACACACGCTTCATGGCTCGCTCCTGGCTTTCAGTGCCGCAAAAGTAACACAACCGGCAGCTTCGCCGTGGCGCACGCGGGACACCCTGCGCGGCACACCGCGTGCCCAAGCGTCACTCGCCAGCTCCGCGTGTCACTTCTTCCATGACGCGGTCGAGGTTGAAGCTTCCCGGCTTCTGGCGCGGCGGGAATTCCCTGCAGCTCTGCAGCCATTGGCCGATGAATTTGGAAATGATTCCTCAGATAGGCGTTCGGTTCGGTTGTTGTCGGAGCGTGTCTGCCGGATTCCTGCAGCGCTCTTCGGACGCCAACGGCAGTCTAGAAAAAATCTCCGCCACGAATTGTCCGCCGATGACCCATCGCAGGTCACTGTGCACCGTGTGGCGGTGTTCCGCAGGTTGACCCTGCTTGATGGTCCTCGCAGGCGCCAGTGGACCTTGGTCCCACTGCCCGTACCCGTGCCCTCCAGACCCGCTAGACTATTCGGGCAGGCAGCTCCTTCCGAGCCGCCGCGACATGGAGTTTCCGCATGCATTGTTATCAGCCCTCAGGGCGGTTCTTTCTCGCAGCGTTCGCTGCGCTGTATCTCGCCGCCTGTGCCCATTCGCCCCCGCCGCCGCCGCAGCCGATGTACCACGACGTTACGCGCCATGCGACCGCGACGGTGGAAGTCGCCGAGCCGGTGACCCGCCTCCTCAAGCTGCATACCGCCCAGGGGTCCACCTGGCTGCGCGCCGGTCCTGATGTGCGCAACTTCAGCCAGATCAAGGTAGGCGACACGGTGACGGTGACCTACTACACGGCAATCGCGGCGCAGCTGACCCCGAAGGGCGCAGCGCCGATCCCGCAGACGATGGCCCTGGGCGCCTCCCGGTCTCTGCCGGGTGAGCGTCCTGCCGCCAGCATGGATACCACCGTGGTGGAAACCGTGACGATCCAGAGCGTCGACAAGGACGAAAACACCGTCACGTTCATGCGCCAGGACGGCACCGTGGACACCGCGGCCGTGCACTCCAGCGAGGGACGCACGTTCATCGCCGGACTGAAATCCGGGGATCAGGTCGACGTGGCACTGAGCGAGGCCGTGGCGATCAGCGTGGATCCGTCTCACTAGCTGGCCCGCAAGTGCGCCGCCGGCCGCACCTTGAGGTGCGCCCGGCGGTGCCTGGGGTTTCCCGGCCATGGCGCGCGCCGGCCGGATCAGTTCGACGCCGGCGCCTCGTAAACGGCACGTCCGCCGACCACCGTGAGCAGCACCTTCACGTCCGCAATCTGTGCCGGCGGCACCTGCAGGATGTTGCGATCGAGCACGATGAAGTCGGCGAGCTTGCCGGCTTCGAGGGAGCCCACTTCCGTCTCGGCGTGCAGTTCGTAGGCGGCGCTGGCGGTGATGGCGCGCACGGCCTGCGCCACCGTGAGACCCGGATCCGTCCCCAGCCGGCCCGCGTACGCCGCGCCCGCCGCCGGGTCATTCTCGCGGGTCACGGCCACCTTCAGCGCGAACCACTCGTTCAGAGGATCGATCGGCCAGTCGCTCCCGTAAGCGATCAGCGCGCCGGCCCGGGCGAGATAACCCGCCGGCTCGATATAGCGGTAGCGTTCCGGTCCGAGATAGCCGAGCTCGCCCTCTACGGTATCCGGCGCGCGCTTCTCCCACTGGAACGAGAGCACCGGGATCGCCTCGAGTTCACCGAATCGCGGGAAGTCCGCGGGACTGACGATCTCATCGTGCGCGATCGCGGCGCGGATGGCGCTGCCCGGGAATTCGCGCCGCAGCGCCGCGATCCCATCCAGCGCCGCGCGCACGGCGCGATCGCCGTCGGCATGCATGTGCGGCTCGAGGTGCGCGCGCGCCCCCTCGATCAGCATCGCCGCCAGGGCGGGCGGCGGGAAGTACACGGCCGGCCCGCGATCCTCGCCCGGCCGCCACGCCGGCTGCGCCTCGGTGCCGCTGTTCACGAAGTACGGTTCCAGCATCGCCCCGGTGAGCGCCGGGGCGGTAATGATTCCATCCATGTAGAGCTTGATGTTGTGCACCGCCAGAGTGGGCGTCGGCTGCGCCTTGCCCTGGTCGTAGCGCTGTGCGAGCCGGCGCACACGGGCAATGGCCGCTCTGGGATCGGCGGCCTCCTCAGGACCGATATGCAGCGCGAAGTGAGCGCGGGCGCTTAAGGCGCCGGCACGCTCGGCGGCGGCGAAGGCGGCGAGGGACTGCGGAAACGTGTCGGCGTCGAGGAAGCTGGTGATTCCCTGGGCGCGCATCGCCGCCAGTGCGGCGCGCGCCGCCTTCGCGTTCTGGGCAGCGGTGGGCTTGGGGATGTGCGTGCTCACGAGGTCGGAGGCGGTGTCCTCGAGGATCCCGGAAGGCGCATGAGAAGCCTCGTGGTCGATGCGGCCGCCGAGGGGATCGGCAGTGGCGGCGTCGATCCCGGCGAGCTTGAGCGCGCGCGTGTTGACCAGCGCCGTGTGACCGAAGGAGGACATGACGTAGATCGGGCGGTGGGTCTTGAGCGCATCGAGCGTCGCACGCGTCACCGGTACCCCGCTCGGCAGCATCGCTTCGCGGAACCAGCTCGTGACCTCGAGCCACCGATCCGGCTCACCGGCCCGCGTGGCATCCAGGCACGCCTGGATGCGGGCCTGCATCTGCGCAACCGTGAGGCGCTCATAGTTGAGGTTGCATTTCATGAGCACCGTGCCGCCTTCGAGCGGGTGCATGTGCCCGTCCACGAGTCCCGGCATCAGCATGCGGCCGTTCAGCTCGATGGTGTGCGTCGAGGGCCCGGCGAGCGCGCGCGCAGCGGCGCTCGTGCCGACGTAGAGGATGCGTCCGTCACGCACCGCGAGTGCCTCGGCCACGCGATCGTGTGCATCGACCGTGTAGATGTAACCGTTGAGGTACAGCGCATCGGCGGGGGCCTGCGCCACGCCCGGGAGGGTCCCGGCGCCCAGAGCCAGTCCCGCGTGCAGCAGCGCAGCAGACGCCGCGCACAGTGTTGCTCTGCCAGCGTGCCGCACGATGCTAGGGCGCGCCCCGCCTGCTGAGCCGGCGATAGGCCAGCGCGCCCAGGAGCACCGCAGCCGTTGCCACGAGAATCAGGAGCACGGCCAGCCAGAACAGATGATTGAGAATCCCGTTGACGCGGTTGGCGGTGTCCTGGCTGGCGACCCGCAGCACCGGCAGCAACGAGTCGGTGCGCGCGGCGAGCGCATCGAGCTCGCGACTCGCCGTGGTGGCCTCGCGCAGCATCTCGGTGTAGTTGCGGATGTCGAACGGGGGGCCTTTCTCGGCCGCCGGCGTCGCGGGCTTGCCGGCAAACTGCCCGGTGATGCGCTCGACAACGTCCAGTGTCCCGTGCACGGCATTCGCCGTCTCGGTCCCGGCCTCCAGCGTCGAGCGCAGATTGGTCGTCAGTGCGCTCACCGTGGCGCTTTGCTCCTTCAGGACCCCCACCAGCTGCGCCAGGAGCGCCTCGCGCTGCCGGTCAAGCATCGCGGGCAGCGTCTGGACGAGCTGGTCCGACGCACTGCCGAGGAGTGAGACCCGCTGGGCGTCGGCCAGCAGCGCCTTGCTCTCGGGCATCACGGCAAATTGATAGGTGAGGCGCACGACCTGCATGTCGAGCAGCGTGGGCGCGCGCTGCAGGTAATAGATCGTGCGCTCGGCCAGGGCGCGGCTCTGGGTGATTTCGCGCACGGCGGGATCCAGGGAGGAGAAAGGATCAATTCCCAGCATGGAAAATAAACTTCCGCCCTGAGCCTGATCGCCGGCTCCCGGCGCCGCCCCAGGGAATCGGCGAACTCCTGGAAATGCACGTACGCCACTCCCTGCACCTCGGGATGACTCGCGCGCCACTGGGCCATGATCTCCTTCAGGCGCCGGGACTGTTCTTCGGTCAGGACGCCGTCCACGATCTGCCAGGCCTCCGCCTCGACCCTGCGGTAAGTCTCCTGCAGCGGCTTGAGCCGCGGGCCAAACCGCTCCACCACCCAGTGGTCCTCGAGCCGCATGCGGCTCAAAGACGCCAGCACCACCATGTCGAGGGCATTGGTGACCGGGCTCGGTCCACTGGCGATCGTGTAGGCCGACGTGGCCTGCTGGACGCGCCAGTCCTGCGTGAGCAGCCGGTCCTCGGGGTTTTCGGTCTGCCCCTGGAAGCGCGTGATGGCCTCGCCCGTGCGGGCGACGTACTCATCGGCAAAGCTCATGACCGCCAGCTGCAGGCTCTGCAACTGCTGGACCTGCTTGCGGGCGGCGCGCTGGGAGGGACTGTACTTGTCGTACAGCGTGCAGCCCGCGAGCGGCACGACCAGGATCAAGGCCAGCAGGCGCACGGCAGGGGAGACGCAGACCCTCACACGCGGCCTCGGCGAGGCGGCGCAGCGGGAATGACGGGCGGTCCTTGGGCGCCCACGGCTAGGGCGCCGCGGCGAGTGTTCGGGTCACGTGGTGAAGCCAGGCCCGCGAGCCGCCAGATCGGAGCCGTGGTGCATGCCTCGGTGAGGGCGGACGACGGTCACTTGATCGTATAGCCCTTGCCTTCCATGCACGCGGAGAACGCCTTGTTGTAATCGGCCTTCTGCTGGGCGACCGAGGCCGCGGCCGCTTGCGCCGCGGCCTGCTCAGCCGCGGCCTGTTGCTGCTGCTGATTCGCCGCGGCCTGAGATTGGGCCTGGCGCTTTCCGCGTACCCCGGCGACCGTACCCGCGGTTGCGCCGATCGCCGCGCCCTTGCCCGTGTCTCCGGCAATCGCACCGATCGCCGTACCGACGACGGCGCCCTTCACCGCACCGCCTGCGACTGCGCCCTTGCCGGCGTCGGAGGGGGAGGTCGTGGCGGCCTGCTGGGGGGCGGCGGCGGTCTGGGGCTTGATCGCCATGGGGTCGATGCCGGTGCGCGTCTTGGCCCAGCCAAAACACGCGGCCTCGTCGTTGGATTGCGTTTGCGCCGTCTGATTCTTGGCCGGGAAGACGTACAACCCGAGACTGGAGGACAGCCCTCCCGCATCCGTGGGTGCCGCGGCGGCGGGCGGTGTGCTGGGCCAGCACGGCTGCGCTGAGCAGGGCGGCGGCCGATGCCGCAGCGAGAGTTCGGGTCAGATGTCGCATGGCGGATTCCTGAGGTAGGGTGATGCGCATTAAAACGCCTCCGGCTCGCTTATTTCACAAGTGGCTCCCACTGCCAATAAGACCTTGGGCCAACCGAAGCCGGGAACGCCGCGCGAGAGTGCCGGCAGGGGGAAGGGCGTGTCAATGTCCGGGGGTCAGGACCAGGTCGTGCTGTGAGTGCAGCTGCGCGAGGGCATCGACGCTGATGGGCATCAGTCCGTTGGCCGTGAAGACCTGCAACGTCAGGCCCGTCGCTCGCAGCAGTCCGGTCAGAACCGAGGGATCCAGCCCGGCGCACTGCAGACCCTCAGGCGAGTACTCGAGGATCAGGCAGGCACAGCGGGCGAGCAGCTCACCGGCGCCGCGCAGCACGAAGTACTCGAAACCCTCGACGTCGACCTTCATGAAGCGCAGTGGCCGCGAGGCCAGCTGGTGCTCCTGCCAGAACGCGGCGAGCGTTTCGATGCGCACCGCCAGCATGTCGCGACCGGCTGTTCCTCCCAGCAGGGAGTGCCGGCCGTTGTTGCTGTGCTTGTAGCGGCGCAGCTGCCCGACGCCGGGCTCGGCCCCCAGCGCACAGTTGATCGCGGTCACGTTGGTGACGCCATTGCCATGCAGGTTGCGCTGCAGGAGCACGAACGTCTCAACGTCCGGCTCGAATGCGTAGATGTGCGCCCCGGGGCTGCTCAGCCGGCTCAGAAGCACGCTGTACCAGCCGATGTTGGCACCGATATCCAGGGCGACATCGCCGTCCGCCAGCCGCACGTGCTCCATGACATAGCCGGTGATCACCGGTTCGTGCGCTCCGAAGCGGTAGATATGGCGGGTGATCACGTCGCGGGCCGGCCCCACGAAGGTCGCCGCAAAGGGTGCGGCCGGGGCGCTGACGTAGCCGTCCAGTGAGCTCAGGCGGGCAATCCCGAAGCGCACCGAGCGCAGCAGCCGCCGCGGCCAGGAATAGCCGCTGCTTTCCGCCGGGGGCGGGAACGCCTGGTCCGTTGCGCGACTCATGGAATCTGACTGGTCAAGGAAGGCCTCTCGCTTCGTCGCAGGACGATCAGTTCAGCTGCCTTAGTGTGCGCGACAGGACCCTTAAGAGCTCCTGAATCGCCGTCCTTCGGGTACGGACGCAGCCGCCGACCGACGGCCAAAGCGACCACCGAACCCAGTATATTTCCGGCTGGTGTTCTTCCGCGAACAATCGTGAATAAATTCGACCGACGGCGCGTCGAACCCCTGATGCGCCCGCGCGCCGGGCTCACGGACACTCCCCGCCCGCTCCGGGACCTGGCTACGCACGCGCGGCCCTGGCGCACCTCGCAGGCCGCGTCGTCGCTGGTGCGCGCGGGCCCCGCGCGCCGCATGAGTGCCTGAGGCGGTGCCTGGCCCGCCAGAGTCGCGCACGCGGGTCGCGTGAGTCCCGTCGTAGCAACGGCGCAATAGGCACTGATGCGGATAGCCTGCGGCGAGCGCGTTCACTAGCCTGACGGTCAGGAATGGTGCGCTCAGATTTCGTTGCGCTGCCCGAAGAACGGCGCAATGACGCTCAAGGGTAAGCCGTGCACATAGTTTTCGCGGGCGCGTGCATACTGCCCGCGGGCGGGGCGCTGCTGCCGCGGGCCGCGCGTCGCCATCACAATGCAGTCCAACGTAGGAGTTGAATCATGAAGGGTCTGGCCGGATTTTTGGTGTCTTCGTTGATGGTGCTGGGCAGTGGTGCCAGCTGGGCGGACTCCTACAGTGACACCGTCGATCTCTTTAAGAACGCCGGACAAAGTGCCGGCTACTTCAAGAGTGCCTATGGCTATGCGGTCTTTCCAACCATCGGCAAGGGCGGCTTCGTGGTCGGGGGCGCCTACGGGGCCGGTCGCGTGTATGAACACGGCAAGTGGGTGCAGGACGCTTCGGTCACGCAGCTGAGCGTCGGCTTTCAGCTCGGCGGTCAGGCTTACAGCGAGATCATCTTCTTCGAGGACGCGCGTGCCTTCAATGAATTCACCAAGGGCAATTTTGAGTTCGGCGCGGATGTCAGCGCCGTCGCGATAACGGCTGCGGCCGGGGCGGGGGTCGGCACGACCGGTGCCAGCGCGGGAGCCAGCGGGGGCAAGAAGGACGCCACGACCGCCGGTGAATACTACCGAGGCCTGTCCGTGTTCACGATCGTCAAGGGCGGCGCGATGTACCAGGCGACCGTCGGCGGCCAGAAGTTCAAGATCTCGCCGAAGTCCGAGGGCTAGGCACGGGTGCGGCAGAGCGCGCGACTGGTCGGCAGCGCGCGACTTACGCGGCTGACGGGGTCGGCACGCCCACGGCTGCCGGCGGCAGGCTGATCGTCACGGCCAGGCCGCTGCCGCCGGCGGGCGCCGACAGCTCGATGGTGCCGGAAAGGATCTCGACGATGCGTTGCACGATCGAGAGCCCGAGCCCGCTGCCCCCCGTGGCGCTGCCCGCGACGCGGTAGAAGCGCTCGAACACGCGCGTGCGCTCGGCGGGCGGGATCCCCGGGCCATCGTCCACGACCTGCAAGAGGATGCCCCGGGCCGTGCCGCGGATCTCCAGGCCCACGTGCCCGCCCGGCGGCACGTTGCGGATGGAGTTCTCGAGCAGGTTGCGGATCAACAGGTACAGCAGCTCAGGGGATCCGGGCAGCACCTGCGGGCACTCAGGCACCGCCAGGGTCACCTTACGCTCGCGCACCGCGGGGGCGAGGTCCTCGAGCACCAGGTCCACGATCATCTTCGCCGGGGTGGCCTGCGAGGCCGCCTCGCAGGCGCCGGGCTCGATGCGTGCCAGGGACAGCAGCTGGCTCATCAGGTGCGTCGTGCGGTCGATATTGGTTTGCAGCTTCTCCAGAGCATGACGGGTCTCCGCGGTGCTGGTGGCCCGGGCGGCGACCTGCGCCTGTGCGCGCAGCGCGGCCAGCGGAGTGCGCAGCTCATGCGCGGCATCGGCGGTGAAGCGCCGCTCCCGTGCCAGCACCTCGGCATGCCGCGCCAGCAGCCCGTTCAACGCGACTCCGAGGGCGTGTGTCTCGACGGGCATTTCTGCCGTATTGACTGCCGACAGGTCCCCGGCACCGCGACCCGCCAGGTCTGCCGCGATGCGCCGCACGGGGCGGAAGGCGCGCTCGGTCACGAGGGCGATCAGGATCGTGAGCAGCGCCAGCGCGGCACACAGCGGCAGCGCCACCGCCCGCAGCGTGCGCGCCAGGAGTGCGTTGCGGTACTTGAGCGGCTCGGCCATGTGGATCAGGAGCGGTGTTGAGCCCGAAGCCAGCGAGTAGACACGCCACGCCTCGCCGTTCAGCGTGACGTTGGAGTACCCGGCGGTATCGAGTCCGCTGCCGAGCGGTGCCTGTGGGGCGCCGGCCGAACGGTAGACCAGCTTGTTCGCGCGTGTCGTGAGCTGGTAGACGACCTCGAAGGGCATCAGTTCGGGCTGATCGTACGGCGATGGCGGCACCACGCTGGTCTCGCCCTCCTCGTACTCGTGGTCGGCATAACGCAGGGCGAGCGCCGCCTGCTGCTGCAGCAGCTCATCGAACTGCATGGCGGTGCTGGTGGCGACGGCGCGATAGACCAGGGCACCCAGGAGCAGAAACACCGCGCACGCGGCCGCCGCCGCGGCAACGGCCATGCGCCGGCGCAGGGACCAGGGTCGCTCAGGGCTGCGAGGTGGGCTCGATCCGGTAGCCGCGACCTTTGAGGTTGGTGATGAAGGCGCTACCAAGCTTGCGGCGCAGGTTGTGGATATGGACCTCGATCGCGTTGCTGGCGATGTCATCCTCGAAGCCATAGATTTCTCCTTCGATCTCGGCGCGGGTGACGAGACAGCCGACTTTGCGCATCAGCAGTTCCACGACGGCATATTCGCGCGCCGTGAGCGCAGCCGGAGCACCCTGGTAGGTCACCACCCGCTGCCGCAGGTCGAGCACCACATCGCCGACGGCCAGCTGCGATTCGAGGCAGCCGTCCACGCGCCGGGTGATGGCCCGCAGCCGCGCGGCCAACTCCTCGATATCGAACGGCTTGATCAGGTAGTCATCGGCACCGGCGTCGAGCCCGGCAATGCGATCAGCGACGCGGTCACGCGCCGTGGCGATCACCACCGGCGTCGAGCGGCCGCTCTGACGCAGCCAGCGCAGCACCCCCAGCCCGTCGCCGGCCGGCAGCCCCAGGTCCAGCACCACGGCGCTGAAGCGGGAGGTCGACAGGGCCGCGAGCGCGCCGCCACTGTCCTGCACCCAGTCGACCACGCAGCCGTCCTGCCGCAGTCCGTCGCGGATGGCCTCGCCGAGCAACTGATCGTCTTCGACCAAGAGGATTCGCATCGGGCCCCCCGTCACGTGGCCCCGATTGCAGCATCGGGCCGCTTAATTCTGCCTTAAGCACGGGGCACTTATGCTGATTTTGTCCGTTCATCCTGAGGCGTCAGGCACATGTCCGCCCCCCGCGCCGCGCACCGGTACCCGGGCCTGAAGCGTCCCCTGCACGCCCTCGCCGCCGGCGCGCTCGTGGTTCCTGATCGGCGCCCGCGACTGCCGTGCGGGCATTGACCACGAGTGGACTTACGATGACAGCGGCCCGTGGAAACGCAGCTACCAGCAGATCCTCGAATACGGCCTGATCGGCGGGGAGGTGATCGGTGGCTTATGGGAGGGCGGGGACACGCGCTTCGGACATACGCTGTGGACCTCGATCGATTCGTCCGTCGCGGCGGGCATCGTGGCTCAGGTCATGAAGGTCACCTTCTCGCGCGTACGTCCCATCGACAGCAACAACGACCCCAACCTGTGGTTCAAGGGACAACGGTAACGAGAGCTTCCCGAGCGGGGAGGTTACGGCGGTCAGCTCCATTATCACGCCGGTGGTATTGGAATACGGCCCCGAACACCCGTCGGTCTATGCGCTCGAACTGCTGCCCGTGTACGACGCGATCGGGCGCCTGAAGCTGCAGGCGCATTGGCAGACGGATGTCATCGCCGGCTTTGCGCTGGGAACCGGCATGGGCTGGCTGATGCACGACAGAACCGAGTCAAAGTCACCGATCATCCTCAGTGTCATGCCGCACGCAATCTACGTGGGAATCGGCTCGCGCTGGTGAGCCGCAGCGCGGCTACGCTGCAGCCGTTCCGCGCGCGCGCTCTCTCGGGCGGAAGAGAACCCTCTCCCACGTTCTTGGCAGCGCCGCGGCGACGGGGCGTGGATGGCATAAGCTTGCAGCAGGGCGCGGCCGGCCGCGCGCGCCTGGTTGACCGCGAGCAAGGACCCGCTTATGGCATTCGCAAACCCAGCATCCGAAAGCCCACCACGCGAACTCGCCTGGATCGCAGGCGTGGGCGCATCCGCAGGCCTTGGTGCCGCCCTCGCGCGCCGCTTCGCGCAGGAGGGTCTGCTCACGGTGCTCACGGCGCGCAGTCCCGAGCGTCTGCGCGCGCTGAGCGCCGAGATCGTCGCCGCGGGCGCGCAGGCGCACCCGCTCGCCGGGGATATCAGCTCGCCCGCGGATGCGGGCCGTCTGGCGACGGAAGTTGCGCGGCTGGGCACGCTGCGGGCGGCGATCTTCAACGCGGGCAACATGGTGCGCGGAACGCCCCTGGAGCTGACGCCGGAGCAATTCGAGACGACCTGGCGCGGCAGCGCCTACGCCGGATTCCTGTTCGCGCGCGCAGCGCTCCCGCGGCTGCTCGCAGCCGGGGGCGGCAGCCTGCTGTTTACCGGTGCCAGCGCCTCACTGCGTGGACGGGGTCCGTTCGTCGCGTTTGCGGCCGCGAAGGCGGCTCTGCGCTCGCTGGCCCAGAGCTGTGCGCGCGAGTACGGGCCGCAGGGGGTGCATGTGGCGCATATCGTGATCGACGGCGGCATCGACGGCGAGCAACTGCGTGCCAGCGCCCCGCAGCGCGCCACCGCCGCGGCAGCGGACGGCCTCCTGAGTCCGCAGGCCATCGCCGAGACCTACTGGCAGCTGCATCGCCAGCCCCGCAGCGCCTGGACGCACGAACTGGACCTGCGGCCGTACCGGGAGCCCTTCTGAGCTCAGCGGCGGCGGCCGCAGCGCCGGGGCGCGGCGAAGCCAGCCCTCCCCATGGCCGCGTGCTGAGGTCCGGGCGCGCCCGATGAGGCTCAGGGGCCCGGGTGCTTCGCCTTGAAGGCGCGCACCTGCGCGTTCAGCTGATCGGCGGAGGCCTGTTCCTGCTCGATGGCGGTATTGTGGGCGCCGTTGCGCAGCTTATTGAGTGTTTCCAGGTCCGCGGCCGAGGCCTGCGGGAACTGCTTGATCACGCGCTCGATCGTCTGGTCCACGCACTGGGTGAACGTATTGGTCGCGGCATCGTATTGCTGGAAGGCGGTGCGCGCGGCGACCATCTGCTCGAGTGACGCCTTGCTGCCATCAGGCGCCGCGGCGGGCGGCGTGCCTGGCGTACATTCCTGCAGGGCGGCGATCGCCGTCGGCACCGGCTCCGCGTGAGCGAGCGGCGCCGCTTCGGCGGCGGAGTCGACCACGCTCGGCGGCGGCGGCACGGCTGCCAGAGGCGGTGCGAAATGTAACCACCCCACCCATCCGGCGAGCGCAATGCCCGCCGCGGCGAGGACGATCGCAGCGACGTTCCCGAGCGCCGCGCGCTCACGCCGGCGCATGAGCCGGCGCGCGAAGAACGCCGCCAGCACCAGCACGGCACTCACCAGCAGCAGAAACTCGCTGAGCTCCGCAGGCATAGTTACATTTCCCAACATTGGCCGCGCTCACGGCAAGGCGGCTGCGATGGCCGATCTTACGCAATTCGGCCGCAGCGGAGCAGGGTGTCAGGAAAGACGGGGCCGCAGGAGCTTTGGGGGGCGCGCCTGACGGCGCGCGTTACGTCAGGGCGCTCTTCGGCGCAGTGTCAGCGAGGCCGGGGTGATCTTGGTGGACATTCGTGGCGCGCGAGCGCACGGAAAATCGAACGAGGGGGTCATCCAACTCACCCGGATGGCTCGCGCGCCACGACGTCCGCGCAAACCGTACCGCGAACCGCGCGCACGGCGCCAACACCGGTTGCTTCTGTATGCATGCCCGCAGGGCATGAGACGGCCTCTTACGCGCGCAGTCGCTCAACGCCGAGGCGCGGGGGCGCCGCGTGTATGCGCTGCGCGCACGGTACCGGCAGCAGGCGCTGCGCCAGCTGTTCGGCATGTTCGCGCAGTTCCGCGACCGCCGTGGTTTCCCAGTGCGTGGCACGCAGCAGCGGGCCGAGATAGAAAATCCGATCGGCCGCGCTGCCGCTGGCGCTCATGAGGGCACCGTGCGCACCGGTGGCGAGTCCCAGGCCGAGCGGATCCGGAACCGCCACGCCCTGCGCGATCAGCGAGCGCAGCAGCCGGTCGGCGGTGCGCCGCGGGTCGTAGTCCGGTCCGGTGCAGTTGATCACCCGATCGACCAGGAGCATCTGCGGGGCCACCCGGGATCGAGGCTGCCACAGCGCGCGGATCTGGCGCCCGGCGCGCTCGAGGCTGAGCAGCCTGCCGGCGTGGACCTGCAGATGCCCCGCGCGCCGCAGCTCACGCAGCGCCGCCGCGCTGCTCTCGGGCAGCCGATGCCGGTGCAGGTCCCAGTAGGGACGCACGTGCCGCAGGAAGCGCCGGCGCTCGGGTGCGCCGAGCCGCTGCCACAGGCGCGGCGCCAGCGCGCGCGCCAGCGCCACCGCTTCGCGCCAGTCGCCGCCCTGCGCGTCAAGTTCCTGTGACAGCGCCCGCACCGTGCGCCACAGCTGCCGCAGCGACCCGGAGGCCGCCAGCAACAGCGCCCGTCGATCTTCCTTCGCGGCGCAGGGCGGCAATCGTGTCTGCTGCGCCGGCAGCAGGCCGCGACGCGAGAGCGCATGAAACGTGGGTGCGCGGCGGCCGGTGGCGCTGCCGGCGAGCACCACGTCGGCCATCGTCAGGCCGCTCCCGATGAGCAGCACCGTTTCTCCCGCGCGCACGGTGGGCTCCGTCGCCCAGGGGTCCGCGATGTAGCGCGAACAGTCGCCTAACGATTGCGTCCCGGGGAGCGGTGCGGGGGGCGGGTTCCCCAATGCCAGCACCACGCTATCGGCCTGCAGCTGCGCGCCATCGCCCAAGTGCAGCCGCACAGGTGAACTGCGGCGCATTCCATCCAGGGCGATCACGTCCGCGCGGACGCACTCGAGCCGGACCTGCGGCGCGCACCGCCGTGCGGCGTGAGCGAGGGTGGCCTCGAGATAGTCGCCGTACAGTGCGCGCGGCAGGTAATCGTCGCCCGTTGCCTGCGGGCGCACCGTGCGGGCAAAGCGCACAAACTCCTCAGGATCCGCCGTACTCGCCGACATGCGGCCGGCGGGTACGTTGAGCAGGTAGGGGTGGCGATGCCGGCGTAGGCGATGCCACGGCCCGGCGCTTCCCGGCCGACGAGCAGTACCCGCAGCGGCCGATCCGGTGCGCGGCGCAGGAGTTCCCGGGCGAGCACGGTGCCACAGAAGCCCGTGCCAACGATGGCGATGGTGTGCTCCGCCGAGCTCAACGGGACCCTCGCGCGCGCACCGCTCGTTTCCAGCTCCCGGACATCACCGACCTCCTGCTCATGGGATGTTGCCTTGCAGGAAGTCTAGGCATTGCGCGGTCACCGCATGGTGCGGCATCGGTTCCAAACGAGTCACAAATGCGGCCGTGCCGCCCGGCGTCGCCAGGGGAGCGCGCCGGCGCGCTTCCCTTGCGGGGCTTGCGGCGGGCAGGGCAACATGCCGCGCGGCAGCCGCAGGAGCTGCGTGCACCTTCCCGACACCCGACTGGAGGCCACCGTGTGTGATCAGGACGCGTTTGATGCAATGACCGAGTACCAGCTGAAGTCCGGCGCGCTGTCGCGACGGCAGTTTGGTGCCCTGGCCGTCGGCGCCGGCGTGCTCTCGCTGCTGCCCGCGGTGGCGGCGGCGGTCGAGGTGATCGAAGCCGAGGTCGAGGTCAAGACGCCTGACGGCACCGCGGACGCCTACTTCGTGTATCCGGCCCAGGGGACGCACCCGGGCGTACTCATCTGGCCGGACATCTTCGGACTGCGTCCGGCGTTTCGTCAGATGGGCCGTCGCCTGGCGGAATCCGGCTATGCGGTGCTGGTGGTCAATCCCTTCTACCGGCAGAAGAAGGCGCCGACGGCGCCGGAGCACCCGGACTTCAACGACGCGGCGACGCGTTCGGCCCTCATGGCGCTCATGGGCTCACTCACCCAGGAGACTGCGTTCACGGACGCCAAAGCGTTCGTGGCGTGGCTCGACGCACAGGCGGCGGTGGACAAGAAAAAGAAGGTCGGCACGACCGGCTACTGCATGGGCGGTCCGCTGACCGTGCGCACAGCCGCTGCGGTTGCGGCGCGCGTGGGCGCGGGCGCTTCGTTTCACGGCGGGGGTCTGGTCACGGACAAGCCCGACAGTCCGCACCTGCTCATCCCGAAGCTCAAGGCGCATTACCTGTTCGCGATCGCCGCCAACGATGACCAGAAGGAGCCGGAGACCAAGAACGTGCTGCGCACGGCGTTCGCCGCCGCACACCTGCCGGCGGAAATCGAGGTGTATCCCGGCACCATGCATGGCTGGTGTCCGCCGGACTCCCAGGTCTACAACCCCGAGCAGGCCGAGCACGCCTGGGCGCGCCTGCTGGTGCTGTTCAAGAGCGCGCTCGGCTAAGCGCCAGGCGCGCGGTCGGCCCCTGGCCTAGAGGCCGAGCTCGCTCAAGCCCGGATGGCCGGCGGGTCGCGCCCCCGGTGCGCTCCAGTGGTACTTGCGCTCGCCCTCGCTGATCGGCAGGTCGTTGATCGAGGCGTGCCGCCGGCGCATGAGTCCGGCCGCATCGAATTCCCAGTTCTCGTTGCCGTACGAGCGGAACCAGTGGCCCGAGTCATCGTGCCACTCGTACGCGAAGCGCACGGCGATGCGCTCATCCCCGAACGCCCAGATCTCCTTGATCAGCCGGTAGTCGAGTTCGCGCGCCCATTTGCGCCGCAGAAACTCGCGGATGGCCACACGCCCCTGCAGGAACTCGGCGCGGTTGCGCCACTGGCTGTCCTCGCTGTAGGCGAGCGCGACCCGCTCCGGGTCACGGCTGTTCCAGGCGTCCTCGGCCATGCGCACCTTGGTGGTGGCCGACGCCAGCGTGAAGGGTGGTTTCACCGGGGCCGGTGCGCCTGCTGTGTTGCTACTCATACGGGACGCTCCTGTCAGGGTGGCACGTGCTTCAGCCGCCCGAAACTGATGCCGGCGCCGGCCAAGGCGAGCAGCGCCGCCAGGTACAGCGCAAAGTTCGAGCCCGCGGCGCCATAGGCGCGAAACAGGATCGCCACACTCGCCGCGCCCAGGGTCTGGCCGGCCAGGCGCGCCGTACCCAGCATGCCTCCGGCCGCACCGCTGCGCGCCCGCGGCGCGGAGGCCATGATAGTGCGGTTGTTGGGCGACTGGAAAAATCCGAATCCCAGCCCGCACAGTGCCATGCGCCACACGAAGCCGAAGCCGCTGCCCCCGGCCGGGAAGCGGGCCAGCAGCAGCAGACCGATCGTCAGCAGCAGCAGGCCGAAGCCGCCGAGGATCCCGGCCGGATAACGGTCCGCCAGCCGCCCGGCGAGCGGGGCCGCCAGCGCCAGCGCCACGGGCCAGGGCGTCATGAAGAGCCCCGTGGCCACGACACTGTGACCCAGACGCTGGATCTCGAACGGGAGCGACACCAGCGCACTCATCTGCGCCATGAAGCTGCAGACCGAGGTTGCGATCGAGAGCGTGAAGATCGGGCGCGCCAGCAGATCGAACGGCAGCAGCGGGGCGCTGCGGCTGCGCTCGTGGTGCGTGAGGAGCCAGCCGAGCAGGATCCCGACGCCGATCTGTGCCAGTGCGAGTGGCGTGGCCGCGTGATGCGCCAGCGCCTGCAGGCCGCTCAGCGTGAGCCCGAAGGCTCCGGCGTACAGGAGGGCCCCCACGTAATTCAATGGCCGGTGCGAGCGCTCCGACTCCGGCAGCGCCCGCAGCGCGATCAGGAGCGTCACCAGGCCGATCGGCACGTTGATGCCGAAGAGCCAGCGCCAGTGCGCCACGGCCAGGACGGCCGAGGCAATGGTGGGGCCGAGCGCCGCGGAGACCGCGACCGCGAAGGCGTTGATCCCGATGGCCCGTCCCAGGGAGCGCTGTGGATAGGTGAAGCGCACCAGCGCAGCGTTCACGCTCATGATGCCGGCGGCGCCGATTCCCTGAATCACGCGTGCGATGCTCAGCGTGAGCAGCGTCGGGGCGAGCGCGCAGGCGAGCGAGGCGAGGGTGAACAGGGCCAGGCCGGACTGGGAGACTCGCCGGTAGCCGACAATCTCCCCGAGGGAGGCGAGCGGCAGCAGCAGGATGAGGATCGCCAGCTGATAGGCGTTGACCACCCAGATCGAGGCCGCAGGCGTGACGGCAAAATCGCGGGTGATCGAGGGCAGCGCGATGTTGACGATCGTGCTGTCGAGCACTGACATCGCGAGCGCCAGGATGATCGCCGCGATGGCCCAGTAGCGACGCGGCGGGGGCAGCCCGTCGGGCAGGGCGTGCGACTCGCTTACGAGGGACATGCGCCGGGCATCATATATATGAGTAGGCCGGCGTACGTCATAAGTTGAATCGTGGGCCGCTCCGGGCCGACTGTGAACTGCGTCACGTTTGCCGCGACGGCGGTCGCGTGAGGCACCGCTACAATGGTCCGGAAGCCGCCCGCCCGGCGGTACCGAAAAAGAAGAGCGCCGGTGTCCATGGATGCACAAGGCCCGAAATCCCCCCGTGCCCGGGCGGGACTTCCGGAACGCCGACTCACCGAGCGCCGCTCCAGTGTGCTGCGCGCGCTCTTCCATGGGAGCCTGCGTCCCCGCCGTCGCGGACCGCGGCGCGCCGATGAGCGCGGCGTCAGCGCCGTGGACTGGCACCATCCGCAGTGGCTCGCGGTTTCGATGCTGATCGTCATCGGCTCCTGCACCGATGCGCTCCTGACGCTGGTACTCGTCGAGCGCGGCATTGCGGTGGAGGCGAACCCGCTCATGGCCCCCCTGGTGGGGCATTCCGCCCTCACGTTCGCGCTGGTGAAGGTGGTGCTGACCGCCGGCGGGGTGCTGCTGCTGACGCAGCTGGCGCGGCTGCGCGCCTTCGGCAGCATCCCCGTGGGGGTGTTCCTGTATCTGGTACTCGGGATTTACGGCGCGCTCATCACCTACGAAATCAGCCTCCTCGACCTCATCTAAGTCCCGGGGCGCCGGCGGTTTTTCCGCCGCGCGCGCTTTTTCGCTAAACTATTGGCCTGCCAGCGCTTTTTTCCCGCAATGCTCGAACCGACACCCCTCTACGGCGGTAACGCCGATTTTCTCGACGCGCTCTACGAGCAGTACCTGCGCGATCCGGCGAGCGTGCCGGCGCAGTGGCGCACGTACTTTGCGACCCTGGGCGCCCCGGCAGTCCAGGAGCGCGCGCATGCCCCGGTGCGTGCGGCCATCGCCGCCCGCGCCGGCGGCCGGTCCTGCGCCGCGGCATCGCCGGGCAAGCGGCGCGGATGCCCGCCAGGCCGCCGTCTCGCGCCTGATCCAGGTGTGGACCAATCGCGGACACCTGCTGGCCAGCATCGATCCGCTCGCCCTGAGCGTGCGGCCGCGGCCGCGGGTGCTGGACCTGGATTACTTCGGCCTGACGCCGGCGGACCTGGAGTCGGAGTTCTTCACCGGCAGCCGCAACGCGACGGTGCCCAAGCGCATGAAGCTGCGCGACATCCTCGAGCAGCTGCAGTACATCTACGCCGGCACCGTAGGCGCGGAGTTCGCGCACGTGTCCGACTCGGACGAGCGGCTGTGGCTGCAGGACGAATTCCAGGAGGGTCGCCTGCGCGGGCGCTTCAGCGCGGAGGAGCGCCGCAACATCCTCTGGCAGCTCACCGCCGCGGAGGGACTCGAGCGCTACCTGCACACCAAGTACGTCGGCCAGAAGCGCTTCTCGCTCGAGGGCGCGGACGCGTTCATCCCGCTGCTCGATGATCTGATCCAGGCGAGCGGCGCGGCCGGGATCGAGGAAGCCGTCATCGGCATGGCACACCGCGGCCGGCTCAACGTGCTGGTGAACCTGCTCGGCAAATCCCCGGCGGAACTGTTCTCCGAATTCGAGGGCGCGTACGACCCGAGTCGGCTGCGCGGCTCGGGCGACGTGAAGTATCACAAGGGTTTCTCCGCGGACCTGCGTACCGCCAACGGCAGCGTGCACACGGTGCTCGCGTTCAACCCCTCGCACCTCGAGGTCGTCAATCCCGTGGTCGAAGGCTCGGTGCGCGCGCGCCAGGAGCGCCGCGGCGACACCCGTGCCGAGCGGGTGCTGGCGGTGCTGGTGCACGGCGATGCCGCCTTCGCCGGTCAGGGCGTGGTGATGGAGACGCTGCAGCTGTCGCAGGCGCGCGGCTTCTTCACCGGCGGCACGGTGCACGTCATCATCAATAACCAGGTGGGCTTCACCACCTCCGAGCCCAAGGACGCGCGCTCGACGATCTACGCGAGCGACGTCGCCAAGATGCTCGAGGTGCCGATCTTTCACGTCAACGCCGATGACCCCGAGGCGGTGGTGTTCGTGACGCGCCTTGCGCTCAAGTACCGCCTGCGCTTCCGCAAGGACGTGGTGATCGATCTGGTGTGCTACCGCCGCCACGGTCACAACGAGGCGGACGAGCCCGCCGCCACGCAGCCGGGGATGTATCGCACGATCCGCCAGCACCCGACCGCCCGCCGCCTGTATGCGGATCAGCTGATCGGCGCCGGCGTACTCACCGAGGCGCAGGTACAGGCGATGTACGAGGAGTACCGCAGCGGTCTTGATGAGGGGCGGCCGCAGGCGCGTGCCGCCCTGGGGATGATCGGCAACAAGTACACCGTCGACTGGGGCGCCTACTCGCAGGTGGATCTCACCGAGCACATCGAGACGGGCGTGCAGCTCGCGCGCCTGCGCGCGCTCGGGCAGCGCATCACCAGCTTCCCGGCGGACTTCACGCTGCACCCGCGCGTGGCGCAGGTCGTGGCCAACCGCAAGAAGATGCTGAGCGGTGAACTGCCGCTTGACTGGGGCTGCGCGGAGACGCTGGCGTATGCCGCGCTGATCGAGGACGGCTTCGGGGTGCGCCTCACCGGCCAGGACAGTGGCCGCGGCACCTTCTTTCACCGCCACGCGGTGCTGCACGACCAGAACACCGACGCAACCTGGATCCCGCTGCAGCACATTGCCGAGCCGCAGCCGCGCGTGCAGGTGATCGACTCGGTGCTCTCCGAGGAAGCGGTCATGGGTTTCGAGTACGGCTACGCCACCACGGACCCGACCACGCTCGATATCTGGGAAGCGCAGTACGGGGACTTCGCCAACGGCGCCCAGGTCATCATCGATCAGTTCATCAGCTCCGGCGAAGCCAAATGGGAGCGCTTCTGCGGACTGACGCTGCTCCTGCCACACGGTTACGAGGGGGCGGGGCCGGAGCATTCCTCGGCGCGCCTGGAGCGTTTTCTGCAGCTGTGCGCCGAGAACAACATGCAGGTGTGCGTGCCCTCGACCCCGGCACAGATGTTCCACATGCTGCGGCGGCAGATGCGCCAGGCCTTCCGCAAGCCGCTCATCGTCATGACGCCCAAGAGCCTGCTGCGGCACGAGCTGTCGGTGTCGGCGCTCGAGGATCTGACGCACGGCGGCTTTGCGCGCGTCATCGGCGAGGTGGATGAGCTGGCGGTGAAGGACGTACGGCGGGTCGTCTTCTGCAGCGGCAAGGTGTACTTCGACCTGCTCAAGACGCGCCGCGAGGAGGGCCGTCACGACGTGGCGCTGGTGCGCATCGAGCAGCTGTATCCGTTTCCGAGCGAGGAGTACAGCACCGTGCTCGGCCGCTACCCCGGGGCCCGCGAGATCGTCTGGTGCCAGGAGGAGCCACAGAATCAGGGCGCCTGGTACCAGATCCGCCACCGCCTGCAGGAGCTGGCGAGCACCAAGCGCGACGTGCTCTATGCCGGGCGCGCGCCCGCCGCGGCCCCCGCCACCGGCATCGGCAAGATCCACGCGCTCGAGCAGCAGGCGCTGGTGGCCGCGGCGCTCCATGCCACGACGACCGAGGAGTCCGGGCGTGACACGCAGCGCCTCCGGGCCGCCGTACTCCCTCCCGCGACCCCGTTGAGAAAGAGCTCATGAGCACCGAGATCCGTGTCCCGCAGCTGCCCGAATCGGTCGCGGACGCGACCCTGGTGGCCTGGCACAAGCAGCCCGGCGATCCGATCGCCCGTGATGAGAACCTCGCCGACCTCGAGACCGACAAGGTGGTGCTGGAGGTCCCGGCGCCGGCCAACGGCGTGGTGCGCGAGATCCGGGTGCAAAGCGGCGCGGTCGTGACCAGCGGCCAGGTGCTGGCGATCATCGAGGAAGGCGCGGCGGCCCCGGCGCAGGCCGCCGCCGGCGCAGCCGCGCCGGTGGCGCCCAAGGTGGCGCCCAGGGCCACGCCGCCCGCGGACGGCAAGGACCAGGGGCGCTTAAGTCCGTCGGTCCGGCGCCTGGTGGAAGAGAACCGGCTGAACCCGGCGAGCATTCCGGCCTCGGGGCGCGACGGGCGGCTGACCAAATCGGATGTCGTCGACTATCTGGGGAAGCAGCCTGCCGCGACGCCAGCACCGGCAGCGGCGGCCCCGCCCGGTCGCCGCACGTGCCGCCCCCGGCGGCGCGCGCGCCGAGCAGCGCGTGCCGATGACGCGCCTGCGCGCGCGCATCGCGCAGCGGCTGCTCGAGGCGCAGTCCTCGCAGGCGCTGCTCACCACCTTCAATGAAGTCGACCTGTCGGCGATCCAGGAACTGCGTGCGCGCTACAAGGAGCGCTTCGAGAAGGAACACGGCGTCAAGCTCGGCTTCATGTCCTTCTTCGTCAAGGCGGCGATCGAGGCGCTCAAGCGCTACCCGGTCCTGAACGCCTCGGTCGACGGGAACGACATCATCTACCACGAGTATTACGACATCGGCGTCGCGGTCTCCACCGACCGCGGGCTGATCGTGCCGATCGTGCGGGATGCGGACGCCAAGAGCTTCGCGGCCATCGAGAAGGAAGTGGGCGACTTCGCGAAGAAGGCGCGCGACGGCACGCTCGCCATCGAGGACCTGACCGGCGGCACGTTCACCGTCACCAACGGCGGGGTGTTCGGCTCACTCATGTCGACGCCGATCGTGAATGCGCCGCAGAGCGCCATCCTCGGCATGCACAAGATCCAGGAGCGTCCGATGGTGGTCGACGGGCAGGTCGCGGTGCGCCCGATGATGTACCTGGCGGTGACCTACGATCACCGCATCATCGACGGGCGCGAGGCGGTGCAGTTCCTCGTTGCCATCAAGGATGCGCTCGAGGACCCGGGCCGCATGCTGCTCGGTATCTGACCCCCGGACGCGCCCGCGCGCCGCGGCCCGGTCTGCCGTCTAAAAGACGTGCCGGAAGATCCAGTAGAGCGTGCCCGAGAGGATGATCGCAGCGGGCAGCGTCAGCACCCAGGCGACGACGAGGTCTTAAGCCGCATGCGTTGGGCGCTGCCGAGCCCGTGGGTTAATCCGGGCCCTCCGGCGCGGCTTCCGTTTCCGCTTATTTCTTGTGTTACTGTCCCGAGCCCCGAGATTTCGGTACTCAAGCGATGCCTAATGAGAGTAAATCGCCGGCTTCGGCTGAGCAGTTCGACGTCATCGTGATCGGCGGCGGCCCGGCGGGCTACCCGGCCGCCATCCGCGCCGCGCAGAACGGCCTCACGGTGGCCTGCATCGATGAGTGGAAGAACCGCGACGGCACGGCCGCCTTTGGCGGCACCTGCCTGAATGCCGGGTGCATTCCCTCCAAGGCGCTGCTCGAGTCCAGCGAGCTGTATCACCGCGTGCAGGAGGAGTTCGCCGTCCACGGCATCAAGGTGGCCTCGGCGACGCTTGACCTTGCGCAGATGCAGAAGCGCAAGGCGGGCATCGTGCGCGCCATGACGCAGGGGATCCTCGCGCTCTTTAAGGCCGCCGGCGTCACCCCGCTGCAGGGACACGGACGGCTGCTCGCGGGACGGCAGGTGGAATTCACGGCCCACGATGGCACGCGCCGCACGCTCAGCGGCCGGCAGGTGATTCTCGCCCCCGGTTCCACGCCGATCGAACTGCGCAGCGCCCCGTTCAAGGCGCCCGAGATCGTGGATTCCTGGGGGGCGCTCGACTTCGAGACCGTGCCCAAGCGCCTGGCCGTCATCGGCGCCGGCGTCATCGGCCTGGAGCTCGGCAGCGTGTGGCGACGCCTGGGTTCGCAGGTGGTGATGCTCGAGGCGCTGCCGGAGTTTCTGACCATTGCCGATCAGCAGGTCGCGAAGGAAGCGCTGCGGCAATTCAAGAAGCAGGGACTGGACATTCGCCTGGGCGCCAAGGTAACCGGCGCTGCGCCCGCGGGCGCGGCAGTGGAGGTCATTTACAGCGACGCCAAGGGCGAGCAGCGTCTCACGGTCGATCGCGTGGTGGTCGCCATCGGCCGCCGCGCGTACACCAAGGACCTCTTGGCCTCGGGCACGGGGGTTGAGCTCGATGAGCGCGGCTTCATCCAGGTGGATGAGCACTGTCGCACCGGCGCCGAGGGCGTCTGGGCGGTCGGGGACTGCGTGCGCGGACCGATGCTGGCGCACAAGGGCAAGGAAGAGGGCGTCATGGTCGCCGACCTGATCGCCGGCCGTTTCGGGGAGATGAACTACAAGGTCATCCCCTCGGTCATCTACACCGCCCCCGAGATCGCCTGGGTGGGACTCACCGAGGAGCAGGTGAAGGCGAGCGGCCGCGACTACAAGGTCGGGGTGTTTCCGTTTCTGGCCAGCGGACGCGCGCGCGCCCTGGAACAGTCCGGCGGCTTCGCCAAGCTCGTCGCGGCGCGTGACGATGATGAGATCCTCGGGGTGCACATCATTGGTGCGCTCGCCGGCGAACTGATCGCCGAGGCGGTCCTGGCGATGGAGTACTCGGCCAGCAGCGAGGACCTGCAACGCACCATCCACGCGCACCCGACGCTTGCGGAAGCGGTGCACGAGGCGGCCCTCAACGCCGACAAGCGCTCGATCGATTCACTCAATCGCTAGCGCCGCCGGCGCGCCTCGATCACGTTGGCTACGGCACCGAGGCGGCGCAGCACGCGCGCCAGCTGCTCGAGGTCGCGCACCGCCACGGTGAGCGCAAAGTGCGCCAGTGCGGTGTCGTGGTCGGTGCGCGTGCTGGCCGCATCGATCGACAGTCGCTCGAGCGCCAGTACCTCGGTGAGGTCGCGCAGCAGCCCGCGACGGTCATAGGCGCTGATGGCGAGCACCACGTTCAACCCCTGCTGGTCCGCGGCGTTCGCCCATTCCACCTTCAGCAGCCGCTCGGGCTTGAGTGCCCCCATGCGTGCAAGGCTCGCGCAGTCACTGCGGTGCACGGTGACCCCGCGCCCGAGGGTGACGTAGCCGGTGATCGGCTGCGGGCGCAGCGGTGCGCAGCAGCGCGCGAGCGTAATCGGCAGATCGCCGACGCCCTCGATTTCCACCGGTGAGCCGCGCCGGCGCTTGACCGGCGCCCGGGCCGCACGTACCAGCGTGCGTGGCGGCGGCTCAAACAATCGGCCCGCCGCCTGCAGCAGCTGCGTGACGGTGAGTTCGCCCTCGCCGACGAGCTCGTACAGGCGCTCCGTGTCACGCGCCTTGAGCTCCTGGGCGAGCGCGGCGAACTGCTCGGGCCTGACCCCGATGCGCGCGAGCTCCCGCTCTGCGATCTCGCGGCCGGCGCTGCGGTTGTCCCCGGCGTCCTGCTTGCGGAACCAGGCGCGCACCTTGCTGCGGTTGCGGGCCGAGACGAGGTAGCCCTGCTCGGGGGCGAGCCAGTCACGGCTCGGGGCTTCCTGCTTGGCGGTGATGATCTCGACGATCTCGCCGTTCACCAGCGGGTAGGTGAGCGGCACGATGCGTCCGTTGACCTTGGCGCCGCGACAGCGGTGACCGAGCGAGGTATGCACCTGGTAGGCAAAATCAAGCGGGGTCGCCCCGCGCACCAGGTCGATCACCTCGCCCTTGGGCGTGAGCACGTACACCCGGTCCTCGAACAGCTCGACGCGCATGCCCTCGATGAGATCGCGGTCGGCATCGGTGCCGCCGGCATCGCCGGGCTCAAGCAACCGGCGCACCCACTCGATCTTGCGCTGGTACTGCGCATCGCGCGGGCCGCCTTCCTTGTAGGTCCAGTGTGCGGCGACGCCGAGCTCGGCGTGCTCGTGCATCTCGCGGGTACGGATCTGCACCTCGACGCTGCGTGATTGCGGACCGATGACGGCGGTGTGGATCGAGCGATAGCCGTTGCCCTTGGGCGTGGCGATGTAATCGTCGAACTCGCCCGGGATGTAGGGCCAGCGACCATGCACCACCCCGAGCGCGGCGTAGCACTGCGGTATCGAGTCCACCACCACGCGCACCGCGCGCACGTCGAACAGCTGCGAGAAATCGAGCTGCTTGCGCTGCATCTTGCGGTAGATGCTGTAGATGTGCTTCGGTCGCCCGTAAACCTCGGCGCTGACGCCGGCCGCCTGCAGCAGCGCGCGCAGCTCCTCGCACACCAGCTCGATGTAGCGCTCGCGGTCGGCGCGGCGTTCGTTCAGCGCGGCGGCGACCCGGCGGTATTCGTCCGCCTCCAGATAGCGGAACGCGAGGTCCTCGAGCTCCCATTTCAGCTGCCACACGCCCAGGCGGTTGGCCAGCGGCGCATAGATGGCGCGCGCCTCCAGGGCGCGGCGCGCGCGCTCCGCGGCACTGAGCTGGCGGGCATGGCGCAGCGCCACGAGCTCCTCGGCGAGGCGGGCCAGAATCAGGCGCGGGTCGCTGACCACGGCGAGCAGCATCTTGCGCAGCGTCTGCGTCTGGCGGGTATCGAGTCCGCGCGCGGGAGACCAGTCGCGTGGCAGGCCGAGGTTCCCCAGCCGCACCAGCGCCGCGGTGATCTGCGCCGATGAGGCCCCGAGGGCAGCCGAGCACTGCTCGCTGGTGAGCGACCCGGTCGTGAGCGCGGCGTGCGCGAGCAGCGCCTCCGCGAGCTCGATGTTCTCGGTGAGGCCGCCGATGATGCCGGCGGCCTCCGCGGCCTGCGCCAGTTCGCTCCCCGCGCCCTGCGCTTCCAGGCGCGTGCGCGCAGCGGCGAGGGCAGCGCGGATGGCGGGCGGGCAGGGGAGGGTCGTTTCCATGCTCGAAGGCCTCTTTCGGAGGCAGGAATGGCGCGCAACGTGTTGTTCGCGCAGGATTACCGCTATCATACGCGACTGTTTTTACGGCGGCTTCCAGCATGGCCGGACATAGCAAGTGGGCTAACATCCAGCGCCGTGAGAGCGTGCAATCGCGCCGCCGTGACCGCGAGCGTGCGCGTCCGGCGGCCCAGGGGCTGCAACGCATCCGCTATGAGGGTTACGGGCCGGGGGGTGCGGCCGTGATGGTGGACTGCCTGACGGATGACGGGGGACGGGTGCGCACCGAGGTGCGGCGCGCTTTTGCCCAGCACGGCGGCAGTCTCGGGGCCGACGGCTCGGTCAGCTACCTGTTCAACACCGTCGGGCTCATGACCTATCCGCCCGGCACGGACGAGGAGGCGCTGATGCGCGTGGCGCTCGAGGCGGGCGCGGAGGATGTCGTGCCCAGCGCCGATCACTCGGTCGAAGTCCTGGCCGACCCGTTTGAGTTTGACACCGTGTGCGCGGTCCTCACGCATTGCGGCTTTGCGCCGGCGACCGCCGAGGTGACGCAGCGCGCTGCCACCGCGCTGGAGCTCAGTGGCGAGAGCGCCGAGCGGATGATGCGGCTGCTCGCGGCACTTGAGGGCCTGGACGAAGTACGGGACGTATATTCGAATGTCGAGATATCGGACGAGGTCCTGGCGCGGCTTTGAGCCGGATGCGACGAGCGCGCGCGTCAGCACCGCCGCGACCGTGCGCATTCTCGGCATCGACCCCGGCTCGCGCCGCACCGGGTTTGGACTCATCGAGAGCCGCGGCAACCAGCTGGTGGCCCTCGCGCACGGCTGCCTGAACGTCGCCGGCGCCGCGCCGACCGCGCGGCTGCGCCTGATTTTCGAGGGCCTGCAGCGGCTGCTGTCCGAGCACGCGCCGGCGGAAGTCGCGGTCGAGCGCGTGTTCGTCAACCGCAATGTCGACAGCGCGCTCAAGCTCGGCCAGGCGCGCGGCGCGGCGCTGTGCGCCATACCGCCCGGCGTGCCGGTGTTCGAGTACGCGCCGCGCGCCATCAAGCTGGCGGTGGTGGGCTCCGGATCGGCGGAGAAATTCCAGGTGGCGCACATGATCCGTGCGCTGCTGGCCCTCAGTGAGCGCCCCGGCGCGGATGCGGCGGATGCGCTCGCGGTGGCCATCTGCCACGCCCATGCGCGCTCACTGGCGGTGCTGGCCGCGGCCGCCGCCACGGCTGTCTCGCAGGGTGGGCGATGATCGGGTCAGTGCGTGGACGTATCAGTGCAAAGTCTCCGCCGCAGCTGACCGTCGAGGTCGGCGGCATCGGCTATGAGATCGAAGCGCCGATGTCGACGTTCTTTCACCTGCCGGCGATCGGTGCCGAGGTGCAGCTGCTGACGCATCTGGTCGTGCGCGAGGACGCGCACGTGCTCTACGGCTTTGGGAGCGAGGCGGAGCGTCGGCTGTTCCGCAGCCTCATCAAGGTCTCGGGGGTGGGCCCGAAGATTGCGCTCGGCCTGCTTTCGGGCATCAGCGTGAGCGAGTTTCAGCAGTGCGTGCAGTCCCAGGACGTCGCCGCCCTCACGCGCATTCCCGGCGTCGGGCGCAAGACCGCCGAGCGGCTGATCGTGGAGATGCGCGATCGGCTCGCGGCACCGGAGCTGACGACCGGTGCCCCGGGGGCCGGCGACACCGGCAGTCCCGAGGCCGAAGCCTACGCCGCCCTGGTGGCGCTCGGGTACCGCCCGGGGGAGGCCACGCGCTTGCTCAAAGGCGCCGGGACCGGTACACATTCCACCGAGGAACTGATCCGCCGCGCCCTGCAGGGCGCGGTGCGGGAGTAGATCGAAACGACCGTGACGTCCGAACGCATCACCAGTGCCGCGCCGAGCGCGGAAGAGGAGGCCGTCGAGCGCGCCATCCGTCCGCGCCGGCTCGAGGAATATGTCGGCCAGGCGCCGGTCAAAGAGCAGCTCGAGATCTTCATCAGCGCCGCCCGCGCCCGGGCCGAGGCGCTCGATCACGTGCTCATCTTCGGTCCCCCGGGCCTCGGCAAGACCACGCTTGCGCACATCATCGCGGCCGAGCTCGGCGCAAACCTGCGCCAGACCTCCGGCCCCGTGCTCGAGCGACCCGGGGATCTTGCGGCGCTGCTCACCAACCTGCAGCCGCGCGACGTGCTGTTCATCGATGAAATTCATCGCCTCTCCCCCGTGGTCGAGGAGGTGCTGTATCCGGCGATGGAGGACTACCAGCTCGACATCATGATCGGCGACGGGCCGGCCGCACGCTCCATCAAGCTGAACCTCCCGCCCTTCACGCTGGTCGGCGCCACGACCCGCGCCGGGCTCCTCACCTCCCCGCTGCGCGACCGCTTTGGCATCGTGCAGCGCCTGGAGTACTACGGCACGGAGGACCTGGAGCGCATCGTGAATCGCTCGGCCGCCATCCTCGGCGTCGGCATCGATGCCGGGGGCGCACGGCGCATCGCGCAGCGCTCGCGCGGCACGCCGCGCATCGCCAACCGGCTGCTGCGCCGGGTGCGTGACTACGCCCAGGTGCGGGCCCAGGGGCACATCGATGAGGCGGTCGCGACCGCGGCACTGGAGCTGCTGGAGGTCGATCGCGAAGGCTTCGACACGCTCGACCGCAAGCTCCTGAGCGCCATCATCGAGCGCTTCGATGGCGGCCCGGTCGGGATCGACAGTCTCGCCGCGGCGCTCGGCGAGGAGCGCGACACGCTCGAGGATGTCACCGAGCCATTCCTCATTCAGCAGGGCTTCCTGATCCGCACGGCGCGCGGGCGTATGGTGACGCGCGCCTCCTATCTGCACTTTGGCATCAAGCCCCCCGAGCGCGTGAGCGCCACGCTGCAGCTGTTTGAGGACCCGCGGTGAGTGAATTTGTATGGCCGGCACGCGTTTACTGGGAGGACACGGACGGCGGCGCGATCGTCTACTATGCCAACTACCTGCGCTACCTTGAGCGCGCCCGCACCGAGTGGCTGCGCGCGCACGGGCACTCGCAGGGGCTGCTGGCACGCGAGCCGGGCATTCTCTTCACGGTGGTGAGCCTGCAGGTCGATTACCGCGCGCCGGCGCGCCTGGACGATGAGCTGCAGATCTCCTGCCGTCCGCAGGCCGAGGGGCCCGCCTCGCTGCGCTTCCTGCAGAGCATCCGGCGCACCGGTACGACGCCGCGGTTGCTGCTGGAGGCGAGCGTGCGGGTGGCGTGCCTGGACGCCCACAGCCTGCGGCCGAGGCGGCTGCCGGATTTTCTGATCGATTTGCTGAGCGCGGAGGCGGGAAGTTAATGGGTGACCAGCTGTCAATTCTGCGCCTGATCGCGCAGGCGAGCGTGCCGGTGCAGGGCGTCATCGCCATCCTGCTGCTCGCGTCGCTCAGTTCCTGGGCCATCATCTTCAAGAAGAACCGCGTGATCGGCCGTGTGCAGCGCGAGGCCGATCGCTTCGAGAGCCGCTTCTGGTCAGGGGACGATCTGGCGCAGCTGTACCGCTCGATCGAGTCGGCCGGCGGCGCGACGGGCCTCGCCGGCATCTTCGAGTTCGGCTTTCGCGAGTTCGCCCGGCTGCGCCAGGGCGCAGCGCCACCGGATCAGCTGCTCGAGGGGGCGCGGCGCGCCATGCGCGTGGCGCAGCTCAAGGAGATCGACCGGCTCGAGCACGGCCTCGCGACACTCGCCACCGTCGGCAGCACCAGTCCGTACGTCGGACTGTTCGGTACCGTCTGGGGCATCATGAGCGCCTTTTCGGGCCTGGGAAACGTGCAGCAGGCCACGCTCGCCATGGTGGCGCCGGGCATCTCCGAAGCACTGGTCGCCACCGCCATCGGGCTGTTCGCGGCGATTCCTGCCGTGGTCGGCTACAACCGCTTCGCCGACCAGGTGTCGCGCCTGGAGCTGCGCTTCGATGCCTTCATCGAGGAGTTCTCGACCATTCTGCAGCGGCACGCCGGCCGCAGCGGCACCCCGGCGGCGGCCGCGGAGCGCTGAAGCCATGCCACAGACCGCGCGCGGACGGCGATTGATGGGCGAGATCAATGTCGTGCCCTACATCGATGTTATGTTGGTGCTGTTGATCATCTTCATGATAACGGCCCCGCTTCTGACACAGGGCGTCAAGGTCGATCTGCCGAGGGCGGCCGCGGAACCTCTGGAGGCGCAGCGACTCCAACCCCTGGTGCTCTCCGTCGACCGCGCCGGACACCTGTACCTGAACGTCGGGGGCAACCCACAGGCGGTGCTGGATGAGCACACCGTGGCGGCGCGCGCCGCGGCGGTGCTGCGGCGCGAACCCGAGACACAGGTGCTGGTGAAGGCCGACAACGCGGTGGCGTATGGGCGCGTAGTGCAGGCGATGGTCGTGTTGCAGCAGGCCGGTGCGCGCAAGATCGGCTTCATCACCGAGCCACCGCCGCGGGCTCCGGGGACCTGATGCGCACGCCCGATGCCGCGCCGGAGTGACCACTGGATTTCCTTAGCCCTCTCGGTGCTGCTGCATGCGGCGCTGCTGGCCGCGCTGGTGTACGGCTGGCTGTTGTTCCGCCACCCGGCGCGCCCGAAACCGACGCTGGCCATCGAGGCCACGGTCGTCGATGCGCGCGCGCTGCGCGAGGGGCAGCGCCCGGCGCCGCAGCCGCCGGCCGCGGTTGCCCCGCCCCCGCCGCCGGCGCAGCCCCCGCCTCCGCCCCCGCCCCCGCCGCAGCCGACGCCGGAGGAACTGGCGCAGCGCGAGGCGGAGCGCCAGGAGCAACGGGTGCAGGCGGCGCGGGAAGAGCAGGCTGCGGAGCGTGCGGCAGCGGAGGAGGCGGCGCGGCAAAAGCTCGAGGAGCAGCGCAAGGCGGACGAACGCCGCAAGGCCGAAGCCGAGCGCAAGGCGCAGGAAGCGGCGCAGGCGGCACAGCATGCCGCGGACGCCAAGGAGCAGAGCGATCTGGAGTCGGAACTCAAGCGCAGCCTCGCCGCCGAGGAGCACGTGGCGCGCAGCGGACCGGCGCTGGCCAACTGGCAGGCACAGATCACTGCCAAGATCAGTCGTGCGTGGCTGCGACCGCCGACCGCCCGTGCCGGAATAGAATGCGTGTTGAATGTGACCCAGGTGCCCGGAGGCGAAGTGACCCAAGTGAGTATTGGCGAGTGCAACGGGGACCAGGCGGTGCGCGAGTCGATCGAGGCGGCCGTCTATCGCGCCTCCCCCCTGCCGCCGCCGCCGGACCCGGCGCTCTTCGAGCGCAACCTCAAGATCAACTTTAAGCCGGACTAAGCATGCGTTTACACGAAAATTCCCCGCTCGCCAGGCTGCCGGGTTGCCGCGGCGCCGTTGCGGCGCTGGTGTTGCTGCTGCTGTGCCCTGCGGCGCACGCGGCGCTGGAGATCGAAGTCACCTCCGGGGTGCGCGATCCGGTCCCGATCGCCATCGTGCCCTTCGCGCACGGCGCGGCCGAGGTCCCGGTCGACGTCGCCAGCGTCATCCAGCATGACCTTGAGGGCAGCGGGCGATTCAAGGCCCTGCCGCAGGAGCGCATGCCGGCCACGCCGGCACGCGTCGAGGAGGTGGCGACGGCGGCCTGGAAGGCGGTCGGCAGCGACTACGTCGTGGTGGGGCGCGTGAGCGCGATGGACGGTGGCGGCTTCGCGGTCGACTTCGACCTCATCAACACGCTCACCGGCTCGCGTCTGGCGGGACAGCGCTTCACCGGCAGCGCCAGCGCGCTGCGCAACGCGGCACATCGCACCAGCGATGTGATCTACCAGAAGATCCTCGGCGTACGCGGCGCGTTTGCCACGCGCATCGCCTACGTGGCCGTCGACGGCGAGCCCCCGGCACAAACCTTCCGCCTGCTGGTCGCCGACGCCGACGGGGCCAACCAGCAGCGTATCCTCGAATACCGCTACCCGATCATGTCGCCGTCCTGGTCACCCGACGGGCAGTGGCTCGCGTACGTGTCCTTTGAAAGCAAGCACTCCGCCGTGTACGTGCAGCTGGTGCGCACCGGCGAGCGGCGGCTGGTCTCGGCGCGCGCCGGAGTGAACGGCGCGCCCGTGTGGTCACCCGACGGCAAGCGCCTGGCCCTGACGCTCGGCGCGAGCGCTGGCAACCTCGACATCTATGTGCTCGATCTGACGACCCAGGCGCTCACCAAGATCACCGACGACCCGGCCATCGACACCGAGCCGGAGTGGGCCCCGGACGGGCGCTCGCTGTACTTCACCTCCGACCGCGCCGGTTCGCCGCAGATCTACCAGATCGGGGTCCAGCCCGGGGCGCGGCCCAAGCGCATCACCTTCGGTTGTACCTACTGCGCGCGCCCGCGGATTTCCCCCGACGGGACGCTCCTGGGCATGGTCACGCTGGATAAAGGCAATTACCGCATCGCGGTCCAGGAGCTGGCCAGCGGATCGATGCGCACGCTTTCGCACGGGCGACTCGATGAATCGCCGAGTTTCGCGCCCAATGGAGCTACACTTATCTATTCCGAGCGCGAGGGCGGACGCGGTGAGCTGGCGACCGTCTCGACCGATGGCCTGACCGGCCTGCGGCTCAAGGCCTCGGAAGGGGAGATTCGCGAACCGGCCTGGGGACCATTCATTCCCTGACAGGCGCGCAATACCAAGGCGGAGGATTGTGGAAATGGCGGAGAAATCATCAATGCAGCGCACGTTGGTCGTACTGCTGGTGGCGGCGGCGCTGGCACTTGGCGGCTGCGCCAGCAAGAAACCCAAGCCGTCCGCGGCAGCCGGAAGCGCGCAGGAGTCGGGCGGAGCGGCCGAGAGCGGCGCCGCCGGTGCCAATGGCGCCGCGGGTGCGAACGCCGACGACGAGGCTGCCGGACCCAAGGGGGGGCTGCTGGCGACACGTGTCGTGTACTTCGATTTTGACAGCAGCGAGATCACCGGGTCGGGCACCGATGTGGTCGCCGCGCACGCCAAGTACCTCGCCAGCCACCAGGGCACCCGCGTGCGGCTCGAGGGCCATACCGATGAGCGCGGCTCGCGCGAATACAACATCGGCCTGGGTGAACGCCGGGCGCAGGCGGTGCGGCGCTCCCTGCTGCTGCAGGGTGCGACCGATGCGCAGATTTCCACCGTGAGCTACGGTGCGGAGCGTCCGGCGGTTTCCGGACACGATGAGGCCGCCTGGGCGAAGAACCGCCGCGTCGAGATCGTTTATCTGGCGCTGCCAACCGGCGCCGTGAAGCCGTAAGGACAGGGACAGCCGATGCGAGCAGTCTTACCCGCGTGTGTCACTCTCCTGCTGATCGGCTGTGCCAGCACGCCGCCGGAGGAGGACCCGGTTCAGGTGAAGCAGAACGAACTCGAGGCGCGCGTCGAGCGGCTCGAGCGCAGCGTCGCGAACCAGGTGACCCTGGCGCAACACGTGGACGAGAACCAGGCGTCGCTGCGCGAGCTGCAGGGTCGCATCGAGGAACTCGAGCACAGTAACGAGGCCCTGGCGAAGCAACAGCGGGATCTGTACGCGGATCTCGACAAGCGACTGGGGGGTAACGGCACGGTTGCGGCGCCCGGTGGGGGCGGGGGTGCCGCGGCGGGCAGCGCCGCCGGGGCGGCTGCCGGAACCACGGCTGCGGCGGCGGGTGCAACGGCGCCGGCGGACAATGGGCCCTCATCGACGGAGCAGGCGGTGTACGCGCAGGCCTTCGATGCGCTGAAGGCGGGGAGCTATTCGCTCGCGATCGCGGGATTCAAGGAATTCCTCACCACCTACCCCAACAGCCCGCTGGCCGAGAACGCTCAGTACTGGCTGGGGGAGGCGTACTACGTGAACCACGACTACGAGGCGGCGGGGGGATCGTTCCGCACCGTGCTGAAGAAATGGCCGGATTCGCGCAAGGCACCGGATGCGCTGCTGAAGCTCGGCTACGCCCAGTATGCGCAAAAGCAGTACCCGGCCGCCAAGGCGACCCTGACCGACGTGACCAAGAAGTACCCGGGGACCGAATCCGCGAAACTGGCCGCGGACCGTCTCAAGCGCATTCCCGAACAGTAAGCGACGCAACGGGGCGCGCAGTGAGCGCGACGCGACTCAAGATCACCGAGATCTTCCATTCGCTGCAAGGCGAAGCGGACACCGTGGGCCTGCCCACGGTGTTCATCCGCCTCACGGGTTGTCCGTTGCGCTGCCAGTACTGCGATACCGCCTATGCCTTCCACGGCGGTGAATGGTGGGAGCTGGAGGCGATTCTCGGGCGCGTGCGCGAATTCGGTACGCGCCACGTGTGCGTCACGGGTGGGGAGCCCCTGGCGCAGCGCGCCTGCACGGTGCTGCTGAGGCGCTTATGCGACGAGGGTCTGCGGGTGTCGCTCGAGACCAGCGGCGCCATGGCGCTGGATGAGGTGGATCCACGCGTCATCAAGGTCGTGGACGTGAAGACCCCCGGCTCCGGCGAGGAGCGGCGTAACCGCTACCAGGAGCTCGAGCGGCTCAACGCCCACGACCTGGTGAAATTCGTGATCTGCGGGCGCCACGACTACGAGTGGAGCCGCGCGCAGCTGCAGGCGCTGCAGCTGTCGCAGCGCTGCACGGTCCTCTTCTCGCCCAGTCACGAGGAACTCGCGGCGCGCGAGCTCGCTGACTGGATCCTCGCGGACCGCTTGCCGGTGCGCTTCCAGATCCAGCTCCACAAGTACCTGTGGGGCAACGTGCCCGGGAAATGAGCGACGCGCGCGCCGTGGTACTGCTCTCCGGTGGCCTGGATTCCGCCACCGCGCTCGCGATCGCCGCGGCGCAGGGCTTCGCCTGCCACGCACTGTCGGTCGACTATGGCCAGCGCCACGTGGCCGAGCTTGAGGCCGCGCGCCGCGTCGCCGCCGCGCTGCGGGTGTGTGAGCACCGCATCATGCAGGTGGACCTGGCGGGAATCGGCGGCTCGGCGCTCACCGACCGCGCGATCGCGGTGCCCGAGACGCCCACGGCGGGAATCCCGGTCACCTACGTCCCGGCGCGCAACACGATGATGCTCGCGCTCGCGCTCGGCTGGGCCGAGGTGCTGCAGGCGCGCGACCTCTTCATCGGCGTCAACGTGCTGGACTCCAGTGGCTACCCGGACTGTCGACCCGAGTTCATCGCGGCGTTCGAGGCGCTGGCGGCCCTGGCCACCCGGGCGGGCGTCGAGGGCGCGCCCGCGCGCGTGCATGCGCCGCTGATTCGCTGGACCAAGGCGCAGATCATCCGCGAGGGCGTGCGTCTGGGGGTGGATTATGCGCAGACCGTGTCCTGCTACCAGGCCGACGCCGAGGGCCGCGCCTGCGGGCGCTGCGATTCCTGCCGCCTGCGGCGCGCCGGTTTTGCGCAAGCCGGCGTCGCGGACCCGACGCGCTACCGGAGTCCCGGCGGCTAGGTGAGGGTGCCCGTGGCAGCCAGCGCCCGTTTCTCCCGGCGCAGCGACCAAAGATAAACCGGTACCCCCGCGAGCCCGAAGCCGACCCCCGCCAGGAGCGGGCGTGCCTCGACGCCATAGAGGATCCAGCCGCAGTAGAGCGCGGCAAGAATCGCCGCGGCACCGCGCAGCAGCGCCGGCACGCGCGCTGCGCCGGGCACGTTCTTCAGCCGCAGCACCGCCAGCGCATCGACCAGATACAGCGGCAGCGTCAGATTCGTGGCGATCAGGCTCAGGAAGACGAACATCTGGGCCACCGAGCCCACGTAGTTGCACAGCAGCATGATGCTCGTGACGATCCCGGTGAAGATGAAGGCGCGCGCCGGGGCGGCGTGTGCATTTTCCCGCGCCAGCGCCGGCGGGAAACCGCGGTGCTTGGCCATGGTCTGGGTGACTTCCCCGATGACCAGCGTCCAGCCATTGAGCGCTCCAAGGCCGCTGATGGCGACGAACGCCGCCAGGAGGGCGCCCCAGTTGCCGCCGAGCCGCTGGGCGAACAGATCCGCGAACGGCGCATTGGAAGCGGCGAGCTCGTGCTGCGGTATCAGGAACATGGGAACGACCGAGATGCAGATGTAGATGACTGCGGCGATCAGCGTGCCGGCGAGCGTGGCGCGCGGGATCGTGCGCTGCGGGTCGCGCACGCGCGCCGCCGGGATCGTGGCGCATTCGAGGCCGAGCATGGCGAACAGCGCGATCGAGCTGACGCTCGCGACCTCGCGCCAGGAGGCCGGATTGGGCGGCAGGTGCTCCTTATAGACGTGCGGATGGGTCAGCAGCAGCGTGACGCCGAGCAGCACGACGGCGGCCTGCGGCACGAGCTTGAGCAGGGTCGTAAGCACCTGCACCCAGCCGGCCGTGCGCACGCCGCGCAGGTTGATGAGGACGAAGACCCACACGAGTGCGAGTGCGAGCAGCGGTGGCAGTACCGTGCTGGCGGCGAGGGCGGGAACAAAGAACATGACGTAGCCGACGACGCCGATCGCGATCGCCGCATTCGCCACCCACACCGACACCCAGTAGCACCACATGACGATGAACGCCGCGGCGGGCCCGAAGGCGCGCTGTGTGTACGCATACGGACCGTCATCGTGCGGAAAGCGTCGCGCCAGATCGGCGAAGGCGATCGCAAGGCACGCACAGCCGGCAACGGTAACCAGCCAGCCGGTCAGTGCATTGAGCCCGAACGGCGCCAGCGCCGCGGGCATGACAAAGATCCCGGCACCAATGATGTTGCCGACCACCAGTGCGGTGGCCATCCAGAACCCCAGCGCACGCTTGGCGGCCGGCGCGGCCGCGGTGGGCTGAGTCAACTCTCCGCCAGCGCTTCGCTCAAGGCTGTCTTGAGCAGGCCGACGGCTTCATCGACCTGCTCGCGGCTGACCATCAGCGGCGGGATGAAGCGCACCGTGCTGGTCCCGCAGGACAGCAGGATGAGCCCGTTGTGGTAGGCGCGGGTCAGCACGCGCTGGCACAGCGCGGCGGCGGGCTTGCGGCTGGCGCGATCGGTGATCAGTTCGGCGCCGAGCATCAGGCCCTTGCCGCGGACATCGCCGATGCACTCGAACTCCTTCTGCAGCTCGCGCAGCCGCCCCTGGAAGTAGGCGCCGACCTGCGCCGCATTGGCGGCGTACTCACGCTGCACCAGGTCGAGCGTCGCCAGCGCCGCCGCGCAGCAGATCGGATTGCCGCCGTAGGTGTTGCCGTGGGCGCCGCGCTTCCATTTTTCCATGATGGTCTTCTTGGCGACCACGAGCCCGATCGGCAGACCCGAGCCGAGGCCCTTGGCGAGGGTCATGATGTCCGGACGCACGCCCCAGTGCTCGGCGGCGAACATCTTGCCGGTGCGGCCGATGCCGCTTTGCACTTCATCGAATATGAGCAGGATCCCGTGCCGGTCACACAAGGACCGCAGGCCGGTCAGAAACCCATCCGGCGGCACGAGATAACCGCCTTCACCCTGGATCGGTTCGACCAGGATCGCCGCGACCTCGCTGGCGGGGACGTTGCACGCAAACAGCACGTTCTCGATGTACTCCAGCACCGCGCGCCCCTGGTCGGCACCGGCCAGGAGCGGCCGATAGAGGTTCGGATAAGGCACGTGCGTGACCCCGGGCATGGTCGGGAAGAAGCCCGCCTGCTGGGTGTACTTGCTGGCCGTGAAGCTGAGCGAGCCCATGGAGCGGCCGTGGAATCCGCCCAGAAAGCCGATGAAGCGGGGACGTCCGGTGACGTAGCGGGCGAGCTTCAGGGCTCCCTCGACCGATTCGGTGCCGCTCTGGCAGATCAGTATCTGCACCGGCTCACCCAGGGGATCGAGCTCGTTGATGCGCTCGCCGAGACGGGTCATGCGCTCGTGCCAGTAATCACTGGAGATGTGCAGGAACTCGTCGGCGGCGTTCTTGATGGCCTGCACGACCTCCGGATGCGCGTGCCCGGTGCTGCACACGGCGATGCCGGCAGCGAAGTCGAGAAACCGGTTGCCGTCGACGTCCCAGACCTCGGCGCCGCGTCCCTTGGCGATCACGAACGGATAGTCGCGCGGATAGGAGGGCGAACTGACGGCGCGATCGCGCGCCAGCAGGGCCTGGGCTTTGGGTCCGGGGAGCGACGTGCGGATGTGCGGGGAGGCCATGGTGGTTACCTTAGGGTGAGTGCGGAGAAGTCGTTGCACCGGGCAGGCGGATGCGCACCGGCGTGCTGTGGGCCGCGCTCAGTCGCGGCCTGCATTTCGCGCAGAACCTTGAGATCCTCAGCCTGCGGGGGCGGCAGCTGCTCGAGGGAGGCGGCGACCTGCAGCGGCCAGCCGGTTGCCCGGCGCACCGCCTCCACCGTCACCCCGGGATAGAGGGCGGTGAGTTCGAGTTCTTCGGTCTCCGGATGCGGGCGCAGGATGCCGTAGTCGGTAATCACCGCCCGCGGGCCGAGACCCGGGTAGCCGGCGCGGCGGCGCGCCCCGCTGCCCTCGAGGTACCCGGCGCTGGTCATGAAATCCAGCCTTGGGACGAAGCTGCGCGGGGACTGCTTCATGATCAGCAGCACCTCGCGCGCGTGTGTGGCGATCTCGGGTGCGCCGCCCGAGCCGGGCAGACGCACCTTCGGCTGCGCATAGTCACCAATCACGGTGCTGTTGAGGTTGCCGTGGCGATCGATCTGAGCCGCGCCGAGGAAGCCGAAGTCCACGCGCCCGCGCTGCAGGTAGTGCGCGAACACCTCCGGAAGCGGCACCACGACGGTG
Source organism: uncultured Pseudomonadota bacterium (assembly GCA_963727305.1). Taxonomy (GTDB): domain Bacteria; phylum Pseudomonadota; class Gammaproteobacteria; order Steroidobacterales; family Steroidobacteraceae; genus 13-2-20CM-66-19. The sequence goes on along the minus strand of CAVSFM010000004.1, from coordinate 12,812 downwards.
GCCGTCTCGGCGAGTTCCCCATCGCCGATGGACAGTGGCAGCACCCGCGGCCGGGTGCCCACGGTACCGGACTCATAGATCAGCACCAGCTGCGGCGCGTGCGTGCGCCGCGCGAGGTTGCAGGCCGCGCTCGGCAGGCCGATGCCGACGAAGCAGACGGCCTTGTCGCGCAACTGCCGCGCGGCCGTCACGGTCATCATCTCATCGGCGGTGTAACCGGGAGCGCTCATGCGGCGATCTTCAGGCGCTGCAGCAGCTCGGCATGATCACGGCTGGCATGCACGTACTCGCCCATCCAGGCCTGAAACCGTTCGCGCTCGCGTGCGATGTCGTCCCACGCGACGTAGAAGCGGTTGTCGCGCTCGTAGTAACCGGCGGCGTAGGAAGGATGCGCGCCCCCGGGCACCAGACTGACCGCCGTGACCATCCAGTGCGGCAACACGATGGCGTTGGGCGGCGCCTGCAGCTGCTCGACCTGTTCCTCGACCGTCACCAGCAGCGTGCGGGCCGCGAGCGCCGCTTCGCGTGCCGCACCGAGGATGCCCTCGATGAGCACGTTGCCCTGCGCATCGACGCGCTGCGCGTGCAGAATCGTGACGTCCGGGTTGATGGCCGGGATCGCCAGCAGCGCGGCGCCGGTGAAGGGACAGCTCAGGGGCGCGGCCTCACTGGCCCACGCGCGATCCAGATCCGTCGGTCCGTAGTGGCGCATGATCCCGCAGGGCAGGCCGCTGGCCCCGGCCTGGTAGGCCACGGCCATCTGCGCGTGCGTGCGTTCCGTGATCGCAAGCGGCTGCGGCCACCCTTTTTCGATGGCATCGCGCAGTCGGTAGAGTGAGCCGACGCCCGGATTGCCGCCCCAGGAAAACGTCAGGCGGGCGGCGCACCCGGCGCCGATCATCTGGTCGTGGATCAGGTCCGGCGTCATGCGGATCAGGTGCAGGTGGCGCCGCTGCTGGCGGATGATCTCGTGACCGGCCGCGAAGGGAATGAGGTGGGTGAAGCCCTCGAGCGCCACGCTCTGGCCGTCATGCACGTGACGGGCGATCGCATCGGCAAGGCTCAAAAGCGGCATGGCTACTCGACCACGGTCTGCGACTGCTCGTGCAGGTATTGCGGCAGGTAATAAAAGGAGCCGATGGCCTTGCCTGTGCTGCCGGAACCCTTCCAGCCGCCGAAGGCCTGGTAGCCCGGCCACGCCCCGGTGGTGGCGCCCTGCGGACGGTTGGCATAGGTTACGCCCGCCTGGATGTGGTCATTGAACCAGGCGACTTCCTCGGCTGAGCCGTAGAAACCGGCCGTGAGTCCCAGGGACGACTCGTTCGCCAGCGACATGGCTGCATCGCGTGAGGTGAAGCGGTGCAGCATCAGGATGGGCAGGAACAGTTCCTCCTTCCACAATGGGTGCGTGAGGGGCGCTTCCGCAAGCGTCGGGCGTACGTAGAACCCGCGCTCCAGGCCCTCCTGCCGCAGTTGTTCGCCGCCGCTCAGGATGCGCGCCCCGTGTGCGCGCAGTTGCGCACTGTAGCGGGCGTAGCTCTCGTAGCCGCTCGCCGTGGTCACCGGGCCGAGCCAGTGCTCGCGTCGTACCGGGTCCCCGATGCGGATGGCGCTGATCTGCGCCAGCAACCGCTCGATGAGTCCGTCAGCGACCTGCTCCTCGACGTAGAGGCGCGAGAGCGCCGAGCATTTCTGGCCACCCATCCCGTAGGCCGAGCGCACGATGCCGAGGGCCGCCCGCTCGAGATCGGCCCCGGCGGTGACGATGCAGGCGTTCTTGCCGCCCATCTCGGCGATGCAAGGACGCGGGAAGGGCGGGGATTGCAGGGCGCGCACGATCCCCATGCCGACCTCATAGGAGCCGGTGAAGGTCACACCCGCGGTGAGCGGGTGGGCGATGAGCGTCGCGCCGGTGACAGCGCCCGGACCGCTGAGGTAGTTGAAGACCCCCGGCGGCAGGCCGGCATCGCGGATGCAATCGGCCAGCAGCCGGTCCGCCCAGGGCGTGGCACTGGCGCCCTTGGCGACCACGGTGTTGCCGGTGATGAGCGCCGCGGCGGTGGGACCGGCCGCGAGGGCGAGCGGAAAGTTGAACGGTGCGATCACGACCCAGGGGCCATAGGGCTTCAAGACGCTGCGGTTGTGCGAAACGTGGCTCGTCAGCGGGTCATCCGGCAGTGCGTGGTCGAAACCGCGCTGGCGCTCGAATTCCTGCGTGTACAGGGTGAAGAAATCGGCGCTCTCCTGCGCCTCGCCGAGGGCTTCCATGCGATTCTTGCCGACTTCCAGTGACAGCGCGGCCGCGATGTCGTAGACGCGTTCCTCGATGAGCTGCGCAACGCGCCGCATGAGCCGCGCCCGCTCGGCGATGGGGGTGCGCCGCCACGCGGGCCACGCGGCGCTGGCGGCCTGCAGCGCCGCGTCCGCATCCTGCGGTCCGGCGGCCGCAAACTCTCCGAGTACCTCGCCGGTGTTCGCCGGATTGGTCTTGGTGAAATAGCGCTCCGTGGGCCGGTCTTCGCCATTTACGTACAGGAAGTAGCGACCTCCCAGGTCCTCACGCACGCGCGCGACCGCGCTCTCGAAGCTGGCGTGCAGCGCGGCCGGCGGCTCGAACATGGTGGCGTAGGTTAGTTTGAAGCTCATGCGACCCCCTCAGTGCGCAACGTCCGTGCCAGATTCGCCAGCAGGCCATCGAGAACCTCGAGGCCCTTTGCCAGATCGCGCTCACCGATCACGAGCGGCGGCGCCAGCAGGATGAGATTGCCGCGCGCGGCGAAGGAGACGCCGGCCGCCATTCCCTGCTGCAGCAGCGCCTTGATGCCCGGGTGCATCTCCGGCCACGGGGCGAGCGGCTGCGCGACTGACGCGATCGCGCACCAGCTCGAGCACGGCAAACAGGCCATCACCGCCACGCACGTCGCCGATCAGCGGATGGCGCGCCTGCAGTTCGCGCAGACGCGCGTAGAGAGCCGCCCCCAGCGTGCGCGAGCGGCTGATCAGGTTTTCCTGCTGGTAACTCTCGATTGCAGCGACCCCGGCAGCGCAGGAGAGCGGATGCCCGGAATAAGTGAGGCCGGTCATGAGGGTCTGCGTCTCGAGCACGCGCGCCACCTCAGCCGTGACCAGCACGGCGCCGAGGGGCGCGTGCGCACCGGTCAGGCCCTTGGCGAGTGTCATCAGGTCGGGGCGGTTCTCGCTGCCGTAGCGCTGCCAGGCGAACCATTCGCCGCAGCGTCCAAAGCCGCTCATGACCTCGTCGGCGATGAGGTAGACGCCGCGGGCGCGAGTCGCCTCGCGTAACGCCGGCCAGAAAGTCCTCGGGGCCACGATGCCGTTCGTGCCTGCGTTGGGTTCCATCAGGACCGCCGCCACCTCGCCGGCACCGCGCGCATCGATCGTCGCCGCAACCTGCGCGGCGGCAGCCTGCCCGCAGTCATCCGCCGTCGTCGTATTGAAAGGGCAGCGGTACGCGTAGGGCGGGGGCACGTGGATGACGCGATAGGTCGCCGGATCTGCCTGCGCAGCTGTTCGGGTGTCACCCGAGAGCGCCATCGCGGCGTAGCTTGCGCCATGATAGGAGCGGTCGCGCGTGATGACCCAGCCGCGGGGCCGCCCCGAGGCCTGCCGGGCGAACTTGACCGCGTGCTCATTGCCGTCCGCACCGCCCAGCGTGAAGAACACGCGACCGCCATCAAAGCCGGCCTTTTCCAGCAACAGCTCCGCAAGGCGCGCTCGTGGCTCTGCGCCCCAGGCGCTGGTCACGAAGCACAGTCTCGCGGCCTGGGTGCGGATCGCCTCAACGACTTTCGGGTGCTGATGCCCGAGGTTGCTGCATTCCGCGAGGCTGCTCATGTCGAGGATCGCCTGTCCTTCGGCGGTCAGCAGCCGGGCACCCTCGCCACCGACGATGGTGGGGGCATGCCAGTCAGTTTGCCGGCACCAGGTATGCAGGACGGTCCTTGCTTCGGGCAGCATTTGTGTGCAGCTTATGGGGATTGCGCGCGAGGCTCAGGGTCGCCGGCGCATGTAATTAAAAACGAATTTAGGCTGCCGCAGCGGCCGCCGTCAACGCATCCCGGTGCGATGGTCCTGGGCCGTAGAACAGGTCCACGAACACCCGCCTGGATCAGCCATCCGCGGAACGGGTGACCCTGACTGTAGTACTATTCCGCGCCCGCGCCCTTGACTTTTCGGACCCTATATCGGCCCGCGGGCCCACACGTGTGGGGCGTTAGCTCAGTCGGTAGAGCATCGGACTTTTAATCCGCTGGTCGACGGTTCGATTCCGTCACGCCCCATTTAAAACCCTTTAAAATCAGGCACTTCAGCGTCTCAGTCGCCTTATTGCGCTTTTCATTCGGTGCACATTCGGTGCAGTAAAACGGCCCCACCAACACTCGCAACTGCACGCGGTGCAGTGGGAGAAAAGTCAGTGGCATCCATACAGCGCATCGTTTCTCCGCATACGCAGGAGGTGACGTATCGCGTGCAAGTGAGACCCAAAGGACGCGCGCCTGAGAGCGCAAATTTTCCCAACTTGAAAGAGGCAAAGGCTTGGGCGATTTCCGTCGAAGCTGCGATGCGCGAAGCGCGACATTTCCCATACGCCGCGGCGAGGCGAACAAGCTTCGATGCGCTCGCGAAGGACTATGCGGAAACCGTACTCGCGGAGTTCGGGGAGAAGGAACGTGCTACGCGGTTGCGCCATCTGGAGTGGTGGTCGAAGCAGTTCGCAGGACTCACGCTGGCAGAAGTTACAGCGGACCGAATCTCCAAGGCGCGCGATGTGCTCGCGTCGGAGACGTTTGTGCGAGGCAAGCCACATAAGGACAAAAAGACGGGTCAAACCCTCGCACCGCAGGAGTTCACCCGCAGCGGCTCAACAGTGAACCGCTTTATCGCAACGCTCTGTGCCAAATCGGATTAGCCCGCGCTGCGCATCCGTCGTGCTGGCAATTACGACGGGCGCTCGACGGGGGGAATTGATCGCACTCCGTTCGGCCGACGTTGATTTGAAAGCCGTCCCCGTCGTAGATCCGTCCCCCGAGCTTCTTGTTGACGGGCCTTTTCAGCGGCAGCAATCGCAGCGTTCGCCTGAACCATTCCACGATCGATCGCAGTTTTTTCGCATTCAGACCTGCTGGTCAGAATCGTTTTCGTTCGGATACAGGGTATCGATCTCCTTGCAGGCAGCCTTAGCCGCGTCCTCGATGCGCTGCTTCAGAACTTTCGCACCCAAGTTCGTGGTGATGTCGATATCTTTATAACCTACCGCATGTCTCACCGTAAGCACATCGATGGGTATACCGGTCGGGGAAGTCGCCACGTGCCCTGGTGCCTCAACTATAACTTCCTGCTGACCGAACAACACCCCGCTGGCCATTACCAATCCTACCGTTATCGCTGGCATTAGCGGTTTCATTTTCAATCTCCCAGATACTTTAATGCTTATTAAATGTTGATCCTCGACATTGCGCTGCGCATCAGGAGTTGTTCGTAGTTGACTAGCGGCGTCCACTAACATCGAGCGTCGCTTCCCAGATTTACACTCGGGCCCCTCCTTCGAGAGCGCCTGCGCAGCTTGCCCTGACCTGTTTCCCCCCGGTGGACATCGAGGACTTGTGAAGCTACCGAAGATCGTCAGCAACAACCCGAAAGAGAGGTTGCTGATCTTTGCGTTCATCCTGCTGCTGCTTCTTCCCCTGTGGCGGCACGTTTATGCCGCCGAAATCGTGGTGCGTCCGGGGATGGCATTCGGCACGGGTGGCTTGGCTCCAGTGTTGGGGCTGGATGTGCGCTTTCCCCAAGGCAATAACTTCGCTCTTGTTGTAGGCGCGACGCTTTGGGGCGAAACGTCTCGAACCGAAACTAATTGGGACTGGCACGGCGGGATTGTCACCTGTCGCGGTTCATTTTGCGCCAGCCTCGAGGCGGCGTACCTGCAGCGGGAGGACTACATTAACGGCAGCCACGCGGAGTTCGTGCTCGGGCTGTCATACCGTTTTCACTGGATGCGCGTCGAGGGTGTGGATCTACTCCACCTTTCCAACGCGGGGACGCAGATGCCGAACCGTGGCAGAGATGCAGTGCTTCTACCGATCAGGTTGCAGTGATGCTTACTGACGCTGAAGTGTACGAGCGCATAGAGACAGGCTGGCACGCTGGCACGCCGCAGTCTGTTTGCGGCAATGGCTGCGGGCATGGGCCATGGTCAGGAACAGTGCTCGTTCATTTACTCGTAGCTGAACTTGCCGTTTGAAGGACTCGATGTAATGGCTCTCGGACGGCAATATCCTGAGCCGTCAGCGATTAACGTCCATCTATCCGAGGAAGATTTCCGATGCGTTTGTCGCCGAGACTCCTTCTGTCTGGGGCGCCTGCGACAACCGAATGAACGTCGAGCTCAGTTGCGGGCGGCCCATTCGCCGTCTTCCCTTATGTAGCGCCGTTTGACCGCAGCCCAAGCGATGCGGTGGGCGGCTTCTTCCTGCCGTGGGTCATCCGCATGGGCCGCAAAAGCGTGATTGAAGGCTTCGCGATATATGTCCTGCGCATGCGCCGGAAGATGGTTACGAACCGCCGGCGGCAGATCAATGTTTTGCTGATAAGGCATCATGTTGCTCCTTCGCGTGACGGGAAAAAAGCCCAGCCCCGAGAGGCTCCCGCTTCAGACTGGATGCGAAGCACAACAGCCTGTTCGCTCCCGCCTACATCTCAGACTCGAGCGCTGCAGGGGCTTTTGGCTTTTCCGGTCTTTCCGTCATGGTCGCCTCGGTAAGCAGTAGCACGCTTGCGACAGACACCGCATTCTCTAGCGCCGTGCGCACGACCTTTACCGGGTCGATGATACCGGCCTCGAAGAGATCAACGAACTGCTTGCGGGCTGCGTCAAAGCCAATGTTGGCAGTGCCATGGAGCATTCGATCGACCACGACGCCGCCGTCGGCGGCCGAGTTTTCGGCGATTTGGCGCGTAGGAACTTCGAGTGCGCGCAGGAGAATTTGCAATCCCGTGCGCTCATCGCCGGTACATTGCGCCTCGATGACTCCGACAGCCGCCCTGGCGCGGAGCAGGGCAAGGCCTCCACCTGGAACGATACCCTCCGCGACCGCCGCCTTGGTGGAGCTGATTGCGTCATCAAGCGCCTCCTTCTTAGCCTTCATCTCGGATTCCGAAGGTGCGCCCACCCGAATTACGGCCACTCCCCCGGAAAGCTTGGCAAGACGCTCTTCCAGTTTCTCTCGATCGTAGTCGCTGGTCGACTCCTCAAGCTCTTTGCGGATCATTTGAATGCGTCCATCGATTTCGCGCTTGCTACCAGAGCCCCCGATGATCGTCGTGTCGTCTTTGTTTACTACAACGCGTTTGGCGCGTCCGAGCTGGCTGAGCTGTACATCCTCAAGCTTGATACCGAGTTCCTCGGAGATGACCTGGCCGCCAGTGAGCGTGGCGATATCCTGCAGCATGGCTTTGCGCCGATCTCCGAAGCCCGGTGCTTTCACTGCGGCGCTCTTTAATACGCCGCGCATCTGATTGACGATAAGTGTCGCGAGGGCCTCCCCCTCGATCTCTTCGGCGATGAACAGGATAGGCTTCCCGGCTTTGGCAACCTGCTCGAGCAGAGGAATGACATCCTTTATGATGTTGAGCTTGCGGTCGCATACGAGGATATAAGCATCTTCAAGAATTGCTTCCATGGCGTTGCTGTCACTTACGAAGTATGGAGACAGATAACCTCGGTCAAACTGCAGCCCCTCGACTACCTCGAGAGTTGTTTCGGTGGTCTTGGACTCTTCCACCGTGATGACCCCGTCGCCCCCAACTTTCTCCATCGCATCAGCCACGAGTTCACCGATGACTGGGTCGTTGTGTGCAGAGATCGTCGCGACCTGAGCCTTCTCCTTGCGACTTCCCACTGGCTTCGACATTTCCTTCAGGGCCTTGATCGCAGCTTCAAGGCCGCGGTCCAGTCCACGCTTAATGTCGATGGCGCTTGCTCCCGCGGCAACATTCCGTACGCCGTCGGCATAGATCGCATGTGCCAGGATGGTTGACGTGCTGGTGCCGTCACCTACGACATCGCCGGTCTTCTCGGCGGCCTGGCGAAGCATTTGTGCACCTAGGTTCTCTGCGGGGTCCTCGAGCTGCATCTCCTTCGCTATGGTCACCCCGTCGTTACAAATGATCGGTGCACCCCACTGTTTCTGAATCAGGACGGATTTGGACTTCGGGCCGAGCGTGATGCGCACTGCGTCGGCTAACTGGGAAGCGCCGCGCAGCACTTTTTCACGCGCGGCGTCTCGGAAGAGGACTTGCTTCGCTGCCATGGATGCTTCTCTACCTGTTCTGGCGCTAAGCGCTGGGTCGGCAGTCCCGAGATCGCGGCGTCGCGGCTATTGATCGGAACCGGAGTCTTGTCCTACCTGACGCCCTTTGCATGGCTTTGAAGTTTGTGCAGAAAATATCTCTAAGCCAATGAGGGAAAATACATAGGTGCTTGGAGCGCGCACGGGCACCCATCGCAAATACGCCGCTCGAGCTCACGTTCGATGCCCGTCCTTGAGGAGGAAAGCCGTGCCGTAGTTGCCTGGTCCGCGCGCGGTTGGCCATACGAGTGGCCACAGCGAGGGCCACCATAGGAAATTGCAGTCACTAATACACCCGCCAAATGTGAGGAAATGATGCTACCGAAACCGGACCTGAGTACGTTGAGTCAATCGGTCTGCAGCGTGCGGATATAGTCAGTCAGACGTGCGGTGAGCTCATCGCTGCGTTGTTGTGGTGTAGGCTCCGTCGAAGCCTGCGTGAGAAATTCGAAGCCCCATACGGGCATCTCGCGAGAGCCGTGCGGCGGCAATGTCGTGCGACCGTCGATGATCTTGCGTATCTGCTCTTCCGGAAACGTCCCACCATGGCGATGCGCAATCTGCGTCAGATCGGGTACCATGATTTTAAGGCTCACCGCGACGCGCCCATCACCGTGACCCTGATCGCCGTGGCAACTGGCACAAAATCGCGCGTAGAGTTGGGCGCCGGAGTAATGTGAAAACACTGAGTACTCGGTTTCCTGCGTGCGACCTAAGACCGTCGCGAGCAGTAAGAGTATCAAGGCGATCATGAGCGCAATGGCAACGTGTCGGGCATGCGGTTTCATATGGGTCTCCGAGGTGGTCCCAATGGCGCGAGGCCAACTCCGCCAGCGTGCCGTTTTCCCCAAGCGGGCGCGACTCGGTAGTCACGGGAAGCCTTCGACAAATGCTTGCACAATCGGTCCTAACGCGGGAACTCGTATCATCCGCGATCGCATAAGTAGGTCTGCGCACAGAGAAACGTATGCTACAGAGTGCGTCGGACGCGTACACGAGCGCCGAGCTGGACATGCGGGTCCATTGGTTACACAGGCTGGCGGGCTTGCATGAAAGGAGTGACATGATGTTCGCCATCAGCGCGCCGGCATTCGCAAACAACGGTTCGATTCCAATAAAGTACACTTCCGACGGTGAGAATGTGTCACCGGCTATCGAGTGGTCGGGTGCTCCGGCTGAAACTCGGAGCTTTGCTCTGATCGTCGATGACCCGGACGCGCCGGATCCCCGTGCACCGCAAAGAACCTGGGTCCACTGGGTGCTTTATGACATTCCTGCTGAGGCGCACGCATTGTCGGAGGACGCGATGCACCGGGGTCTGCCCGCCGGGACCCGCCAGGGGCTCAACGATTGGAAACAGCCGAGCTACGGAGGCCCGTCTCCTCCCATCGGGCGGCATCGATATTTCCACAAGCTGTATGCGCTTGATGTGCTTCTGGGTGATCTCCAGCAGCCAACCAAGGCGCGACTACTAAATGCCATGAAAGAACACGTGCTCGCCGAAGCGCAAGTGATCGGCACTTATCAGATGAGGCGGTGAAACTGGGACCGTCCCCTTCGGCTTCAAAAACATCCGCGCAATTGCTTGACCCCTTGGTCCCCGATATCCACACGAGCGGTAGGATTGTTTCAGTTTTGAGGATACCCAACGGTTTGGGCGAAAGTGACAAACTGCCCTGTGCCTAGCGAGAGCGCTTTCCCGAGCTCCTCGCAATCGACCTCGCCGCGGAAGACGGTACCAAGACCTTCAGAGGCGCAAAAGAGATACACATTCTGGCCGATGAAGGCCGCGTCGACCGACGCGTAAAGACGGCGGTCCTCCGCTGGAATGTCGCTCATCCGTTCCCCATGGGCGACATAGATGAGATTCAGCGGAGCGGTTGCGACGAAGTCTTGGCTTCCAGTTTGTGCGCGAAGATCATGAGGCTGATAAAGCGACAGGCTGTGGGATTTGGGGTCGTAGAGCCATACGCCTTCCGCGTTTGCCATATAGACGTCGATAACCAGGACATGGCGCCAATAGGGGGCGGTTCGGCCGTCGGTTTCTGGTCTGTTGACGCCGAAAGCCGACCACAATAGATCCGACACTACGTGCGGGAGCAACGGTCGCTCGGAGTATGCGCGTACCGAATGCCTTGCGTTAAGAGCCTCCATCAGAGGCATGCCTCCTTGGTTGTTCGGCGGCGGCAATTGGAGGACTCTCCCAGCCGTATAGCCCGTGGAAGCAGTACCGGTCGCCGTCCCACGATTGGATAAATGGAGAGTTGTTTCGAGCCGTGTCATGAACTTCCTCCAGGGTGGGCCACGTCACAAATCGGGGCTTATGAGATCAGGTCAATTTGCAGGATACGCGCAGACTGCCGGATTCCGATCCGCGAATGTACGTAAGGGATAGATGTTGGCAGGCACCTAAAGCGGTCAAATGCCTGCCTGCACCTTGATCGGGTCGCCGAAACATTGCACCGCGAGCGGTACATAAGTGAGCCATGACCGCAGGCTTCACGGTCAGGAAGTGGCAAGCCAGGGACTCGCGGCGCCTCGAACCATTGGGACTGGAATCTCCGCCGGACGATTTTGCCTTAGGCACTCGGATGGCGAGTGAGCGCACCAGACCTTTGGCGTGCGATACGCGAAAATACGGATGCTGCTGGCCGCTCCGCGGCCTACATTTCACGGAACACATCTAGGAGGCTCATCAATGAACGTCAGTAAGATTTGCCGCAGAAACGTGGTTACAGTGCGCAGATTCGATGAGCTGATTAAGGCGGCGCAGCTCATGCGCGAGAAGCATGTGGGGTATCTGGTAGTGGTCGAACCGGACCTAGGCAGTGAATTGGAACGCACGGTAGGCGTACTAACCGATCGCGATCTCGTCATTTCGGTGCTCGCGCGTGAAGCAGATCCGCGCAGCCTACGTGTGGAAGATGTGATGACCCCGCAGCCGGTGACGATTGGTGAATCGGAGTCCATCGAAAAGGGGTTACTGGAGATGCGTCGCATCGGCGTCCGCCGCCTGCCCGTAGCCGGTCCGCGCGGCGAGCTTGTGGGAATTCTGTCGCTGGACGATGTCCTCGATGTTCTCGCCGGCGAATTGCAGAATGTGGCCGGTTCGATTCGAAACGAACAACGTCTCGAAGGAGTTCTGAGACCTTAGGAATCTCTTAGGAGCGCGTGCGCCAGGTCTTAGTACTCGGTAGGAACCCAAAGGAATTGATTCTGCCGCGCTCATGGAACGCGCTCAATATCCAGCCGCGCCAGTCGGCTCTGAGAATGTCGATAGGCGAATCTAGGGGCCCCGACTCGAATGTTCTGGGGTATTGAGCTTTGTTGCTATGTATTCGCAGGCTTTGCCCAGACCGGAGAGCTGAGGATAATCGCGCTCGGCGACGTCAATTCCGAATTCCGCGCTGATGCCCGCTGCGAAATGCAGCGTGTCCATCGAGTCGAAGTCGAACTGATCGCGCAGGTCACGATTTGGGTCCATCGACGCCGGTTCGATATCGGGTGCGATGGCAGTCAGCAGCGCCAGAACGCGACGGGTAATGTCTTTCGGTTCCATGGTGATCTTCGTGCCTCTACTGGAGACTTTCTGGAGTTGCAAGCAGGCCGGATATCGCGCGGATGAAGTGCGATCCGGCGCGACCGTCGGTAACCCGATGGTCGCCTGCGAGTGACAGCGTAAGTACCGGCCGGACGACCACGCTTCCGTTGTAAATCCAGGGACGTTCGGCGATGGCGCCCGCTCCAACAATGGCAACCTGCGGCGGGTTGATGATGGGATAGAGGACGTCAGCACCATCGCCGCCAAGGCTCGTAACGGTAATCGTGGCTCAGCGAATTCGCCAGAGCGCATGTGGCCGCTGCGCACACGTGTCACGAGGTCGCTGAACTCTCGCATGAGCGTCGCCAGATCCTTGTGATTCGCATCGAGCAGGGCCGGGGCGACGAGACCGCCGCCGCGTAATGCGATCGCGGTGCCGACGTGTACAGCCGTTGCGGGTTAGAAGCGCCCGTCACGAAAATAACCGTTGAAACCGGCGAACTGCGAGGCGGTCATTGCGACCGCCTTGAGGAGCAGTACGCCCTCGATCAACCGTTCTGCTATTGGGACCTGCGAGTTATAGTTTTGTAGCCAAGCCCGGGCCGCTCCAAAATCGACGGTGTGCCCGAGGTAGTAGTGTGGAATTTCTCGTTTCGACCGGGCCATTGCAGTGCCGATTGATGTGCGCATCGCGCTGCGCCGATCAGGTAACTCCCGCGCGGCTAATTTTTCCACATCTGCTAGGTGAATGACGCCAGGGCTCGCCGGCTCGAGTGCCGCGAGGGGGATGCCCAGTTCAGCGGCACGCCGACGTGCGGCAGGCGAAATGGGTCGTCTCGTGGTGGTAGTGAGTGAAATCTCCGCCGGGGATATTCCCGCCGGCGCGGGCGTGATCGGCTCTC
>CAVSFM010000003.1:0-180024 GCA_963727305.1 uncultured Pseudomonadota bacterium | reverse complement strand
GCGTGCAAGTGAGACCCAAAGGACGCGTGCCTGAGAGCGCTACCCTCCCGAACTTGAACGAGGCAGAGGCTTGGGGGATTTCCGTCGAACCCATCATCCGCGAAGCGCGACATTTCCCATACCCTGTGGCGAGGTTCGGGGTGACTAGGCGAAAGCTCGACATGATGGAGAACGGCCGCATACATTGGGCGCCGTCACGATGCCCACAGGCGCCTGTACAATCCCGAGTGCCGTCACGTGACGGTACGAGCCCGCGACTGCCCGCATGCTGCGACGTCGATTCCTGCAGACCGGCGCGGCGCTGACGGCGTCCGCTTTAACCTGCCCCGACGTGCTGGTCGCCGAGACGGTTCGCCCTGCGTCATTGAAGCGGCTCGGTGCCACCAGCGCATTCGATTTCGCCAGGCTCAAAGCCCTGGCGCGCTCGCTGGCGAACGCGGCCTATCAGGCGCCGCCGGCGGAGCTGCCACCCCCGATCGCGAAAATGACCTGGGATCAATGGCAATCGATCCGCTTCCGCGACGATCACTCGCTGTGGTTGGGTGAGGCACTGCGTTTCCGGGTGCAGCTGTTTCATCTCGGCTTCACCACCAAAAAGCCGGTCAAGATCTACAACGTTGAGAATGGCCAGGCGCAGGAACTCAGCTTCGATCCGGCGCTTTTCGATTACAGCAGAAGTGGCGTGGACGGTCGCAAGCTGCCGCCGACCCTCGGATTCGCGGGATTTCGCCTGCTGTTCCATACCGACTGGAAGCGCGACATCGTAGCCTTCCAGGGTGCCTCGTATTTCCGCGCCGTGGACGGCGAGCTGCAATACGGCATGTCGCAGCGTGGTCTTGCGATCGACTGCGGCATGCCGCGCCCCGAGGAGTTTCCCGATTTCGTTGCCTATTATATCGAGCGCCCCGCCAAGGACTCGAGCCAGCTCACCGTATATGGCTTGCTCGATTCGCCCAGCGTCGCGGGCGCCTATCGCTTCGTGATCGAGGCGGCCGATACCCTCATCATGGAGGTCGATGCAGCGCTCTATCTGCGCAAGAGCATCGAGCGGCTCGGCATCGCGCCCGGGACCAGCATGTTCCTGTGCGGACCGAACGACCGGCGCGTGGATTCGGACTGGCGGCCCGCGATCCACGATTCCGATGGCCTGCAGCTGCGCACCGGAGCGGGCGAGTGGCTCTGGCGGCCGCTGGTCAATTCAGCGACGGTGCGCGTGAATTCCTACGCCGATGAGTCGCCGCGCGGCTTCGGGCTCATGCAGCGCGACCGCAACTTCGATCACTATCAGGACGACGGCGCATTCTACGACCGGCGGCCGAGTGTCTGGGTCGAACCCAAGGGTAATTGGGGTCGCGGCGCGGTCATGCTGGTGGAGATCCCGACGAGCGATGAGATATCCGACAATATCGTCGCGTTCTGGAATCCGACCGCCAAGCCGCAGCGCGGACAGGAACTGCTGTTCGGTTATCGGCTCTACTGGTGCCGCTCCAATCCGGCGCTGTGCCCGCTGGCGCAGATCGAGGCCACGCGCGACGGCATCGGCGGAATAGTCGGTCAGAAGCGCAGCTACTTCTCGTGGCGGTTCGCGGTCGATTTCGCCGGTGGGGATCTCTCGATGCTGGGCGAGGAGGCACGCATCGAACCGGTCATCAGCGCCTCGCGCGGCAGCATCGAGATCAGTTCGGCACGGCCGCTGCATGCGATCAGCGGCTGGCGCGCCATGTTCGATCTGAAACTGTCCGACGACAGTCTCGAGCCGATCAATCTGCGGCTGTTCCTGGCACTGGACAGGAAGCCGCTCACGGAAACCTGGACCTACCAATACACCCCGCCACCGCTCGATCAAAGAAAAATCCTGTGAGCGTGCCGCTCGCGGCCAGAGTGCTATTTGCAACTCTTCTTGCTGTGGGCTCGCATGGCCGGCGTGCCGCAACGTGGCGGCTAAGCGGGCAGTACCTTCAGAACATGCGTCGGATCACGACTCATCGGCATGAGGGGCGCCTCGGCAGGGCCCGTTGGTCCCGAGCAGGCCTTACGCCCAATTCCGCAAGGTCGCTGGACGCGGACAAGAGTGTCCCTAGAGTGTTAATGAGAGCTGTACCCACGCGGCTAACAAAGGCCCGAATTAGAGTCTGTGCTCGGGTATCAAGTAGAGAGACATCAGTGACGCAGGGAGCCGCGGACTCGTGCTTTCCATCGGGCGTTGGGGCTCGAGGGTCTGGCTGTTTCTCGCGCGGCTCGCGCTGAGCTTAAATGGCACGCCGGAATCCACCCAAGGCGCGCCGTCGCTCGCATCGACCATTCACTGCTGAGGAGGCATAGCAGGTGCGTAGGCACACCGCCAGGTTTTTGAGCGTGCTCGCGGGGGTCTTGAGTTTGCTCGCCGCATCCCTGACGGCAGGTGCCGACGAACAGCTCCCGCCTAGGGGCGAATGGCGCGCAACGGCATCTTCCGCCCCGGCGCGTGGCATGGCCCCCGCGATGGCGATCGACGGTGACCCGTCGACCAAGTGGGACGGCAACCTTGCGAGCGGGCACTGGCTGCAGGTTGATATGGGTCGCCAGGCACTGATCGGCGGCGTCATCCTTCAGTGGGATGAGGCGTATGCGCCTGAATATAAGATCGAGTACTCCGTCGATGGGCAACACTGGCAGACCGCATTTCAGACCTCGGACTCACTCGGAGGGGTGGATTACGTGCTCTTCCCATCCGTACGCGCGCGGTACCTGCGTCTCGCCAGTCCTCCGAATAGCGCGAACGCCGGCGTATCGCTGTTCGAATTCGAGCCACTGCTCGCCAGCCAATCACCGCGCATCACGGGCGCCGAGGAGGGACTCGACTCGGCAGGCCTGTGGAGCGCTACGGTCCACAGCGATCTCGTGAAACTTGGGCCCGAAATTGGCACGCGTCAGCTGCACGTGCAACTTCCGCGCGCGCTCCCGGTGAGTGGACTGGAAGTGTTTTGGAACTCCGCACGGAGCGACGCACGACTGGAAGGCCGTGACCCTGCGGGCGAGTGGCATCTACTCGGCGACGATGCGAGCCCGCTCGGTGACTCTTCATACCTGGCAGCAAACAATGCGCGGACGCTGAGCGAGCTGCGTCTTACGGTCTATGCATCGGGCCACGAGACCCCGGCGATCCGACGCCTGCGGCTGTTGAGTCGCACGCAGGTGATGACCGCGCTCAAGCGCTACAAGATCTTTGCCGGGCGGGAGCACTCGGCACTGTTCCCCTCATCCCTCCACGAACAGCAGGTGTACTGGACGGCAGTCAGCGTTCCGGCCGGGGAACAAAAGAGCCTTTTCGACGAATACGGCGATCTGGAACCTTTCAAAGATGCTCCCTTGGTGCAGCCCCTGTGGCGAGACGCCTCTGGCCGGATCGTCGCCGCGTTCAATGCCAACCGCACGCAGAGCTTGCGCGACGGTTGGATACCCATGCCGACAGTGGTCTGGTCCCCGCAACCCGGGCTGCAGCTGCGCAGTGAAGCCATCGCTACTATCACAGCCGCAGGCCCCGCCACCCTGGTGCGGCATCGTCTCGAGAACAGCGGTCCACGCCCTGTCGACGGACAGTTCGCACTGCTGGTCCGGCCCATGCAGGTCAATCCGCCCTGGCAGCACGGCGGCATATCCGAGATCCGCACCGTGGGATTCGAGGGAACCGGTCAGAACACGCAGCTCGTGGTCAATGGCCGCCCGCTGCTCACCTCGCTGACTGCGCCCTCTGCCCAGGGCGTGGCACCGTTTGGCCCCACGGGCCAGACAGAGATCACGCGCTATGTCACCGAAGGGGGCGTGCCCGACGCATCTTTCACCAAAGATCCGATCGGACTCGGGGCTGCTGCCATGCTCTATACAGTGCACCTCGAGCCACGCGAGCAAACCGATGTGGTGCTCCTGTTCCCGCTCGGAGAATTTCCGGCAAACGTCGGTAAGGGCACACGCCTCCCGCAACACCCCGAGCAGAATGTGCCGGTTAACCCGTCGCCATCGGACTTTGACAGACTGGCGACCCTCACTGAACAGCAGTGGCACGTGCGTCTGGGCCGCGTCGACATCGGGCTGCCCGACGAGTCCGTCGTCGAGACCCTCCGAGCGCAGGTCGCCTACATGCTGGTGAACGCCAGGGGTCCGGCCATGGAGGCTGGTCCCCGTAACTACAACCGCTCATTCATCCGCGACGGCTCGGCAACGGCCGCCATCTTGCTGCGGATGGGGATTCCGGGTTCTGCGCGCGAGTATCTGCGCTGGTATGCGGATCATGGCGTGCGCGACAGCGGCATGATTTCCCCCATCCTCAACGACGACGGCAGCGTAAATGGTGGCGTCGGTTCGGAACTGGAGTACGACAGTCAGGGAGAGTTCGTCTCGCTCGTAGCTGACGTGGCACGCCTCAACGGCGGTGCCGCCGGCGTGCGTGAGTATCTGCCCAGTGTGCGCGGAGCACTTAAGTTCCTGCAAACGTTGCGTGAACGCACGCTCGTGGCCGGCTACCAAGCGGCGAGCGAGATGCCGCAGCGCTTCCGGGGCATCCTCGCGCCATCGATCAGCCACGAGGGCTACCCCTCGCCTACCCACAGTTACTGGGACGACTACTGGGCGCTCAAGGGTTGGCACGACGGCGCCTGGCTGGCGCGCCAGTGGCGGGTGAGCGATATGGCGACTTGGGCCGCCGACCAGGAAACTGCCCTGCGCGACTCCATGGCGGCCTCCATTCGCGCCACCATGGACTGGAAGCACATCGACTACGTGCCGGCGTCCGCGGACTTTGGCGACCCCGACCCGAGCAGCGTCTCCATTGCCCTGGACCCCTGCGGCCAGCAGGAATTGCTGCCCGACACCGCCCTCCACACCACGTTCATGCGCTATCTCGATGACGTGCGCAAGCGCGCTCTCCCGGGTGCACGCTATGTCTACTCGCCGTATGAGTTTCGTAACGTACTGACGTTCGTGCACCTCGATGAGCCGCTGCTCGCCGAGGAGCTATTGAATCGACTGCGGGCCGACCGTCGTCCGTTCGGTTGGCAGGTGTTCGCGGAGGTTGTGCGCTCGCCGATGCGCTCGGTCTTCTACCTCGGCGATATGCCTCACACCTGGGTGGGCGCGGAATACGTGCGCGCGGTTATCGGCATGCTCATGCACGAGGGAGACGGGCGCCTTGATCTGCTTCCCGGAGTGCCTCCCGATTGGGTCACCGGTAAGGGCCTGTCGATTGACCGGTTGCCGACCGCCTTTGGCGACCTGTCCATGTCGGCACACCAGGACGAAAGTACTCTGCGCATACAACTCGCTCCTACCCTCAACGCCTCGACCGAGGTAACCGTGAGCTGGCCGACGCGCAGGCGCCCGAAGTCGGTCACGGTCGACGGCAAAGCCCGCGGCGACTTCGGCGAGAAAGGGATGCGGCTGCAAAGGCCGTTCCGGGAATTGGTGTCCCGCTGGTGAGCATTACCCACAATACCCCCCAGAGGAAGGCCGCGAACGTAGTACCTCCGTGTAACGGCAAGCAGCGGGGCACCGCTGAGCGTCGGCCACGAGCGCTCCGAGCTCGGTCAGATCACCGAATATGCGATCGGCCCGTTAGAGTACAATTGAAGCCGAAGAATCCCGGACCGAAGAGCGGCGCCGGCGAGCGTGATGATGATCGCCAGGACCGTTGAGAAGATCGGACGATCGATGAAGAAGTTGATCACGTGCGCTTCCCGGCCGCCGGGCTACTCGCCGCGAACCCGTTCACCAGGGGCGTGGCGTTCACCGGTGCGCCTGGCTTGAGGCGCTGCACGCCGTCGACCACGACCACATCCCCGCCCTTGAGGCCCTGCTGCACCAGCCAGCCGCGGCCGATCCGCGGTCCCATCTGAACATCGCGCTGCTGGGCCTTGCGATCGGCGTCGACGATCCAGACGTAGTGCTTGCCCTGCAGCTCCTGAATAGCGCGTTGCGGCAACACAATGGTATCGGTCAGTTGAGCCGTCGCGACTTGCACGCGCGCGAACTGCCCGGCGTGCAACAAATGCTCGGGATTGTCCACTTCGAGGCGAATCGCCAGAGTGCCGGTGCGCTGATCCACGGCCGGATCGATGAAGTTCAGTCGCGGTTTCTGCGGGTATTCGGAGCCATCGGCTAGGAACAGCTGAAAGGGCGGCGGGGTCTTGGAGTCCTGACTTGCCGCGCGGCCGAGCTGGCGCTGCAGTAGCAGCATGCGTTGTTCGCTGATGCTGAAGTTCACGTACATGCGGTCGGTCTGGTAGAGGGTCGTCAGGAGTGTGGTGTTCGCCGTCACCAAGGCACCGAGGCGCAGCTGCGCCCGGCCCATCACCCCTTCGATCGGGCTGGTGATCGTGGTGTAGCCCAGGTTCAGCTCCGCCGTGCGCACCGCAGCACGGGTGGCCTCAACAGAGGCCCGGTTGGCCTCGTTCTTGGCGACGGTTGCGTCCAGCTCCTGCTGACTCACGGCATCGATTTCCGACAGTGACTTGGCACGCCCCAGATCGCGCTGCGATTGGATCAGGGCGGCCTGGCTCTGCGCGAGCGCCGCCTGCGCCTGGGTCAGCGCGGCGATGTACGGCTGTTGGTCGATGACAAACAGCAACTGGCCGACTTTCAGGCGCTCCCCTTCGTTCGGCAGCTGCTTTTCCAACACCCCGCCAACGCGAGGGCGTATCTCGACCGTGTTCACGGCTTCGGTCTGGGCGACGTAATCCTCTGCGACCGTGGCGGCCTGCGGTGCCACGGTGATCGCGGCAACCTCCACCGGTGGTGGCGCGGAAGGCCCCTTCTTGCCGCACGCGGTTAGCATGAGCGTGGCGGTGGCGACGCAGGTCGCGAACTGCACTAATCTGGAGTTGACGGCCGGACGGTGAGCGTGGGGCATGAGCGGTCGTCTCCAAGCTGAGCTTAAAAACTTAAGCTGCCGCCGGTTGGCCGTTTCGGCGAGCTGGCGCAATGCCCCTGCGAACTTGGCGCTCCGCAGGGTCATTTATTGGATGCGTAGCATGTGCTGACACTGAGGCTGACGTCCATCCTTCCCTTCGGGCCGTCCGCAATCCCGATATGCACAAATCTTTGGCTTCGTCGGTCACGCTTTGGGATCACCCAACTGGCGGCAGAACGGGCCCAATGTGCCTGTCAGGATTAGTGTATGAAGGTTGCCGACGATGCGGTCGGTGTCAAATCAACCGAGACAATCTTGATATTCTCTGCTGGCACAACGATCCGGCTTAAGCGCAAATGAAGTCGTATCGCCACGGCAGCGCGCAAGAGAGGTAACCGTTGTCGTTCACACAGTGGTTCGAGCATATCGGTGTGCTCGGGGTGTTTGCCCTGGTCTTGGTAGAGCAGGCCGGACTTCCGCTACCGACCTATCCGGTTCTGATCATTGCGGGTGCCTTATCCGTTCAAGGCGGGGCGTCTATTTCGCAGATAGCCTTAGCTGCAGTGGCTGCCTGTCTGATAGCGGATTGGGGGTGGTACGCCGCCGGGCGACATTTCGGCAGCCGCGTTCTGCGTGCGATGTGCAAGATCAGTCTCGAGCCCGATTCGTGTGTGTCAGATACCGAGCATCTGTTCGCGCGATTCGGTACGCGTCTTCTGCTGGTCGCGAAGTTCATCCCAGGCCTCGGCGCCGTGGCGACGGCGATGTCAGGTGTTGTGGGTGCGAGGCTTGTGACCTTTGTGGCTTGTGACGGACTCGGTGCAGCGATATGGGCGACAACAGGACTTCTGATCGGCGTGGTGTTTCATGACGCCGTTAGCGATGTATTCAGAGAACTCGCTGCCTTGGGACGCACTGGGGGACTACTGATCCTTGCGTTTTTAATCGGGTTCGTGGCGCTCAAGGCTTGGCGCCGACATCAGTTCTTTCAACTGCTCCGAATGAACCGCATAACGGTCCAGGAGCTCTATCGGCTGCGCGAGGCCGGCGTCGCCTTCATTCTCATCGACGCGCGGCCCATGGCCAGCCGTGCCCGGGATGGCGTAATTCCCGGAGCCATCGCGTTTGAGGATCTCGTGCAGAACGAGGATCAGCTCAGGGGAGGCGAGGCGGTCGTGTACTGCGCGTGCCCGAACGAAGCGACGGCCGCCCGGGTCGCACGCAGGCTGATGAACCTGGGTTTTCATCCGGTACGTCCGCTGGCTGGCGGGATTCACGCGTGGCAGGATGCCGGATTCCAAGTGGTGCGTCAGTGACAACGTCCGAGCTGGTGCCAGTTCTTGGAAGGATGCGTCAAGCCCGGTCCTCGACCACTACCGGGTCGTTGGTTGAGCGGTGATTCGGCGTGAGGTCCAACGGCCTGTCGCGATTTAGAAGACTGATTGATTACCCGAGACATTGAGATACTGCTCCTCTTACTGATCGCAATGGCTGCGGTCGGCGTTGTGGCATCGCGCTCGCGCATTCCAGCAGCAATTCTGTTGACGATTGCGGGCGTCCTATTGGCGCTTCTGCCCGGCCTACCGGCAGTGCGGTTGCCGCCGGAGCTGGTCCTGCTTCTCGTCTTACCCCCGCTAATCTACTCGTCAGCGGTCGCAATGAGCTGGCGGGAATTTCGCTTTAATCTGCGGCCGATTTCATTGCTTGCCGTCGGCTGCGTCGGATTCACGACGGTGGCGGCTGCCGCCGCCGCACATTGGCTCCTGGGATTCTCCTGGCCGGTCGGATTTGTCCTCGGCGCGATCGTTTCACCGCCGGATGCTGTGGCTCCCCTTTCGATAGCGCGCAGGTTGCAGATTCCGAAGCGAATTCTGGTCATCCTGGAAGGGGAGGGTCTCGCCAATGATGCAACCGCGCTGATCCTCTATCGATTCGCAATCGTTGCCGCAAGCGCCGGGGCATTCTCCTTCGGGCATGCGGCCGGAGAGTTTGCCGCCATTCTTGCGGGTGAGCTGCTATGGGGCATCGCCGTCGGTTGGGCGATGCTGCGTCTGCGTCGCTGGGTCGCCGATCCACAGATCGAGATCGTACTTTCGATCCTGACGCCATTTGTGGCCTATTGGCCTCCCGAGCACCTGGGAGGCTCCGGAGTGCTGGCCACCGTCGTTGCCGGCCTCTACGTCAGCTGGAACGGATTGAGCATGATTAGCGCGGCGACCAGGCTTCAGGGAATCTTCTTTTGGGATGTCCTGGTGTACCTGATCGAAGGCATTGTGTTCCTCATGACCGGGCTACAGGCGCGGGCATTGGTCACGGGCCTGGGGCATGTTTCCCTGCCCAGTTTGTTAAGCGCGGCCGCTCTGGTCTGTCTCGTGGTCATCGTGGCCCGATTTGTGTGGGTCTTCCCGGCAACCTATCTTCCGCGTTGGCTGAGTCCTGCGTTGGCCCGTAAGGACCCCGCACCGCCGTGGCAGTGGCCATTCATGTTGGGATTCACGGGCATCCGCGGCATCGTGTCGCTTGCCGCGGCGCTTGCGATTCCGTTCACCATGGCAGACGGCCGGCCATTTCCCGAACGCGATCAGATCTTATTTCTCACGTTTTCGGTAATCCTGGTGACGCTGGTCGGTCAGGGCCTGATGTTACCCGCGGTGATCCGAGTGCTCGGTCTCGCCCGCGCGGGCGAGCGAGAGCTGCAGACAGACAGGACGGAGGAGCTTTTAGCGCGCCGACATGGCATCCAGGCGGCGCTTGAGCAGCTCGATGAACTTAGCGACGATCTCGGGGACGCTGTGCCGCACCTCCGAGAGGAGTTCAGGAACCGACTTCGTCATTTCGACCAGACCCCTGAGCGCGAAGAGAGTCTGAGGGACCTGAAGACGGATCCGGACGAGATTCAGTTGCTGCTGATAACAGCCGAGCGAGCGCGGATCAACGAGCTTTATCGCCAGGGGAGCTTGAAGGACGAGGCGCGGCGCCGACTCGAGCGCGAGCTAGACCTGCGCGAGGCCAGCCTGGAGAGCCACCGACACGGGACGTGAAGGGAAGGTCGCGGACTGGCGTCGTCCGGACGTTCCTGCCCGGCCTCACTGCAGTCTTGCCGCGGCTCAAGCCTCCACCGTTACTTGAGGCGGACCTTCGCTCATCGCGCCGATCTGTGCGGCCTGGGTGCACCCGTGGCGTGCAAGGGTCTCCACGACGCTATCCACCGCGTCGCGCGTGCACGCGACCAGTAAGCCTCCGGAGGTTTGCGGATCGCATAAGAGAATTCTGGCAAGACCCTCGAGCTGCGGTGCGAGGCGCACCTCGTCGCCATAGGAGGCCCAGTTGCGCGCCGAGGCGCCCGTCACGAAGCCCGCTGCAGCGAGGTTCGACACGTCATCCAAGAGGGGGATCGCAGCCATACTGATGCGTGCACCCAGTCGTGCACCGCGACACATTTCCAACAAGTGGCCAAGAAGGCCGAAGCCGGTGACGTCCGTCATCGCGTGGACGCCGGGAATCCTTGCGAGATCTGGACCGGCGCGGTTGAGACGGGTCGTCGTCTCGATGAGAGTCCGATAGCCGGACTCTTCCAGCCGATCCTTCTTCAGTGCGGCCGAGAGGATGCCCACGCCGAGGGGCTTCCCCAGCACGAGGGTGTCGTTAACTTGAGCGTCACAGTTGCGCCGCACATGTCGTGGATGGACCACCCCCAGCGCGACCAACCCGTAGATCGGTTCGACCGAGTCGATGCTGTGACCGCCCGCGATGGGTATTCCCGCTTCCGCGCAGGTGGCCTCACCGCCGCGCAGGATTTCCCGAATGGTCTCGGGGGCCAGCACGTTGATCGGCATGCCCAGAATCGCGAGCGCAAGGATTGGCGTGCCGCCCATGGCATACACATCGGAGAGAGCGTTCGTGGCCGCGATACGCCCAAAATCGAACGGGCTATCGACAATCGGCATAAAGAAGTCGGTGGTGGCGATTACCGCCTGTTCCTCATTGAGTTGGTACACCGCCGCATCGTCTGCGGTCTCGGTCCCCACCAGTATTCCGGGGAACGACTGGTCCGGCGTTGATCGCCGCAGAAGATCAGCAAGCACGGCGGGTGCGATCTTGCAGCCGCAGCCTCCCCCATGCGAGAGCGAGGTCAGACGTGGAGAGGTCGTTGATGGAGTCATCGTGTCCCTTGGATCCTGTGGTTGCGACTCGCACGAGGTGACCGGACCGACGTCTTGCGCGAGAATTATGCTACGCCTTGGAGGGAAATGGGATGAGACGCCGCGATTTCCTGCTGCACCTGTCAACCGCGGTTCCTGCGGCCGCCTGCGTCACATGGCCGCGCCTCTTGAGGGCGGCCGAGCCGCCGTTACCGCCCGGGTGGCGTAGCTTCGAGATCGTCACCTCGGTTGAGGTGGCCGCTCCGGCAGGCCACACGCAGTTGTGGCTCCCCATGCCCGTGGAGGCAGCGAGTGACTATCAGCGCCTCTTGAGTATGAATTGGGACGCGCCGGGGGCCATGCGCGCCGAACTCGTAGTGATCCCGGACTACGATGTGCGGCTGCTGCATGTTGATTGGCCGGATGCCGGGGCGGTCGGACCCGTCACGCTCACGTATCGGGTGGCCACCTGCGACCGGCGCGTGAGCCTTACGGCGCCGTCCCCCGTTGCGGTCCGGAGCAGCGGACTCAGCCGGCACGCTCGAGGAGTACCTGCGTCCGACCAGGCTCTTGCCGACCGACGGGATCGTGCGCGGCACGGCGCAGCGCATCTGCGAGGGCCATCAAGGGGTGATTGATCAGGCGCGTGCCCTCTACGAGTGGGTGGTTGAGAACACCACTCGCGATCCGAAGACCCTCGGCTGCGGCATGGGGGATGTCGCATCGATGCTGCAGTCGGGCTATCTGGGCGGCAAGTGTGCCGACATCAATGCGCTGTTCGTGGCGCTGGCCCGTTCCGTCGGTATTCCCGCGCGCGATGCCTATGGCGTGCGCGTCGCAGACTCGCGACTTGGCTATAAGAGTCTCGGCAGGAGCGGGGACATCAGCAAGGCCCAACATTGCCGCGCGGAGTTCTATGCACGTGACTACGGCTGGGTTCCAGTCGATCCAGCGGATGTGCGCAAAGTCATGCTGGAGGAAGTGCCGGGTGGGCTGCCGATGAGCGATCCGAAAGTGCAGGCTGCGCGCAACGCGCTCTTCGGCTCGTGGGAAATGAACTGGGTCGCGTATAACCACGGCCATGACGTGGCGTTGCCCGGATCGGCCAAGACGCCGATCCCGTATCTCATGTACCCCAACGGGGAGACGGGCGGCGAGCGGATCAACAGCCTCGATCCGACGACCTTTCGCTACCAGATCCACTCGCGCGAGCTTGAAAGCTGAGGTGGCGGAAGGCAGCAGGAGTCGAACCTACCAGGAAGCGTTTGACGCCCCCTCCCGGGTTTGAAGCCCGGGCGCACCGCCGGATTGCGTATGCCTTCCCTTCGCTAGCTCTCGCGGCGTGCCCGAGGCACCTCCGTTTTCTCATGCAGTGGGTGGCCGACGGTGCCCCAAGGGCCATCCGTTCGCAATACATGACCATTGCGCACGCGGCGGGTATAACCAACGCGGTCGAAGAACTCCAGGATCTGGATGGCGCGCTTACGACTTACTTCGGTCGCATCGCGAAAATCCGCCGGCGTAATGGTATCCCGGGACCGGGCGAGCGTGGCCACCCGCTCGGCCAGTTCACCGATGCGGTCGCTGTCGTAGAACAGGTCGCGCACGAGCTGACACACGGCACCGCGCGTGACCTGCTTCAGCAGTACCTGCCGCACCCGCACTTCCGGCTCGTGAAGTACCGCGGCGAGCGCGCGTACCCAGGGTGGATCGAAGGCACCGGCTGCGATCAGAGGTTGCAAGCGGCGCGCGAGCTGCTCATCGGCGCTTGAAAGTACGGCGACGTGTTCAACCATGTGCAGCCATCGCCCGCTGCGCTTGATGGCACCCTCGTTGACCAACTCCTCGATCAGACAACGCCAGCGGCCCTCCGGCAGCGCTGGGGCGGCAATGCGACGTAAACGGCTGCTTTCGCAGCCGGTCTCCTCGGGCGTGTGCGCGTGAAACGCTCGTAGGGCTTCCACCGCCCGCTTGCGCAGCGCCTGCCAGTACGACGCCAGGATCACACAGCGCTCGGGCCGCGCCTCGATCAGCAGCGCGTCGGCCGGCAGCCGGACATCCTCCGAGGCCTTGCCGCTCAGGCGCGCGAGATCTGCAAGCGCCATGCCGTGAGGTGCGTGTTGCAGCAACACCGCGATACCCGCGCCGGCGAGCATGCGCTCAAGCGCGTGAAGATACGTTATGCGCTCTGGGGAGCGGCGCTTGCGCGCTGGGGCGAACGGATCCAGCACCACGCCGCCACCGATCGTGTGCAGGGCCTGCGCGTCGCGCACGATGAAGCGATCACCCGGAATTGCGCATAGGGGTGAGCCGAAAATCAGCTGTGCCAGTGCGGACTGACCGGCCCTGAGGCGTGTTTCCTCAAGGGGCACGATGTGGGCGAGACAGTGGCGCGTGCCAAGGTGGAAGTGCACCGGCGCCCAAGCCTCCAGCATCAATCCGGATCGGGTAAGAAGCCGTAGCCGCGCGTCGATGCGCGTCGTCGTGACGAGGGCGCGCGGATCGGCAAGCCAGTCCCCGCGGCGCACATCGCTCTTCTCTATCCCGGTTAGGTTGAGCGCGCAGCGCTCACCCGCGGATCCGCGCTCCGCGGGACGGTTCTGCGTGTGGATGCTGCGGGCGCGCGTGATGGTGCCGCGCGGCATCACCGTGAGCGCATCGCCGGGGCGGACCTGGCCTGAAAACACGGTTCCCGTCACCACGGTGCCGTGCCCGGTAAGCGTGAACACCCGATCGACTGCAAGGCGAAACAGGTCCGTCGGCGCGCCGGCGTAATCCTTCGATCCCGTGCGCGTCGCGAGCTCCAACAGGTAGTTCTTTAACGTCCGTGTGCCGGGATCGTCCTCGGCGGTGGCGTTGAGTGCGAAAACGGGTGCGTCGCCCAGGGGTGTGGGACCCAAGAGTGCCGCCACCTCGGCGCGTACGGTTTCAAGACGTGCGGGCTCGACCCGGTCCGCCTTGGTCAGTGCCACGGCGCCCCGCGTGACACCGAGTAACTCGAGGATCGCCAGGTGCTCACGCGTCTGCGGCATGACGCCGTCATCGGCCGCGACGACCAGCAGCGCAAAATCGAACCCGCAGGCACCCGCCACCATGGTGTGGATGAGGCGCTCGTGCCCGGGTACGTCAATGAAGCCGAGTACCTCGCCGTTCGCAAGCGGCACGTAGGCGTAACCGAGCTCGATCGAGATGCCGCGTTCCTGCTCCTCTTTGAGGCGGTCGGTGTTCACACCGGTCAGGGCGCGCACGAGCGTCGTCTTGCCGTGGTCGATGTGACCTGCGGTGCCAACGATCATCCGATTCTCCGCGCGGGACGGCGCACCATGATTGAGTAGGTTCCTAGGGCCGGGGCAAAGCGTTCCACTGCGCGGCGAACGCCTCCTCATCGCTCACTTCGAGGCAGCGCAGATCGAGCCACAGTGCCTTTTCCGCGATGCGGCCGATGATCGGCCGGGGCAGTGCGCGCAGCGCAGCTTCGAGTCGCTGCAGACTGCGGCCTCGGCCGCGGATCGGGCGCACCCGAAGTCCGTGACTCGGCAACTGACTCACCGGCAGGGCACCGCTGCCGATCTGGCTCAAGACGGGCGCGTCAGTGACCTCGTAGGTATCCCCGAGCGCGCGTTGCACGAGGGGGCGCAGTCGCTGCGCCTGGCTGCGCAGAATCGCGGGATCCCGCGTCAGCAGGCGTAACGTGGTTAACCGCTCGGCGAGCAACTCCGGCGCCCGGTATAGGCCGAGCACCGCCTCAAGTGCAGCCACCGTGAGCTTGCCCACGCGCAACGCACGCTTGAGCGGACTCTTCTTGAGCCTGCTGATCAGTGCGGATTTGCCGACGAGCACGCCGGCCTGCGGTCCGCCGAGCAGCTTGTCACCACTGAAAGCGACCACGTCGGCGCCGGCGGCCACGATCTCGCGTACGGTGGGTTCGGCGGGCAGCTGCCAGCGGGTCAGGTCAAGCAGCGTGCCGCTGCCCAGATCAACCGCGAGCGGCAGGGCGTGCTGGCGCGCGAGTTTGGCCAGTTCAGCGACCGGCACGGAATGGGTGAACCCGGAGATCGCGTAGTTGCTGGTATGCACCTTCATGAGCACCGCAGTACGTACGCCGATTGCTGCGGCGTAGTCGGAAAGGTGCGTGCGGTTGGTGGTGCCCACCTCGACAAGGCGCGCGCCGGCTTGGCGCATGATATCCGGGATACGGAACGAGCCGCCGATCTCGACCAGCTCCCCGCGCGAGACGATCACTTCGCGGCGGTTCGCGAGGGCACTGAGCATGAGGAGCACGGCCGCCGCGTTGTTGTTGACCACGGTGGCGGCCTCGGCTCCTGTGAGTTCGCACAGCAGGCTCTCAGTGACGGAATCCCGGTCACCCCGCGCGCCCGAGGCAAGATCGAACTCGAGGTTCACGGGAGATCGTCATCACGGCCATGACCGCGCGCACCGCCTCATCGGGCAGGAGTGCACGTCCGAGGTTCGTGTGCAGCACGGTTCCCGTGAGGTTAAATACCGGTCGCAGTCGGGACTGTGCGGATGCCTGAAGCTGCGCGTCCAAGGCGGTGGCAACGGCTTCCGGTTCCAGACTCGTGCGCGCGAGAGCGTTGCCCACGGCCGCCCGGCGCAGACTCGCCAGATGGATCCGCAGCGCGGCGGTGACCCGTCCACGCCCGTAACGCTCGGCGAGGGATGCGAGTTTCGGATGCCGAAGCACGCGGTCGACGGATGGGATGTCCGCCACGCGCGCCGTCAGAGTATCGCTAGGCGCTGCCAAGCTGCCCCGTTCGTGCTCGTCCAGAGTGTGCCCGCTGCGTTGCGGGCGACGCGCTTACGCGTCAGGCCGTTGCCACAGCAGGGGATTGCCGCTCGCGCGATGATAGCCCGCTTCGCTCATCAGGAGGTCGAGCGCGAGACTGGCGAGGTCATCGGCCACCGGTTCCACGTCCATGTCCTTCTCCTGATAGAAGATCTTGCGATAACACCGGCAGCTGTCGCAGGACTCGGCCCGGAGGGCTTGCGAGCCCCCCTCGATGGAATGGTAGGTGATGCCGTTGGTGGCCTGACACTGGCTGCAGGTCACTCGCACCATGTGCCATTCGGTGGCGCACAGCGGGCAATGCAGGTACCGGTAGCCCTGAGAGCCGCGATCGACGCGCACGACGCTGGCCACGGGCAGTGTGCCGCACACCGGGCAGATGCCCGGAATACCCGGATCGGCAACACCTTCAGCGCTGAGGGCGGCGGCCCGGGAGGTCCAGCAAACCTGCAGGGAGGCCATGACGAAGGGTGCAGCGGCGGCGTCCCGGGCCCGCGCGTCGTTGCCCAACAGTGCCTCGGCCTGATTCTCCAGCTCTTGCACGCCTGAAGCCCGCAACCTGGCACAGATCTCACGCACGCCGGTCGGAAATTCGCTGCCGCCGGCGATGGGTTCGCACAGCGCGGCGAGGATGCCCTGCCAGCGCGCATCGCGCCGCACGCCTGCGGCCTCGGCAGGGAGCCTGTGGGTTGCGGGCGCTGCGGAACCCGGCGAAGCCACCTCAAGCGTGGCCAGTGCGGTATGTTGGGCGTCCGCGAGCGCGGCCATCACGCGCAGGTACTCGCCGATTGAGTGACCGAGACCCTGCTGGGCGAGCGCGCGCAGGCGTTGTGCGCGCTTTAAGAAGACGCTCGTACGATCCGGCAGCCGCAGGCGGGGAATCGAACGGTGGGCGAACGCCTCAATCCGGGCGGGGTCGAGAATCCGCTGCATGCCTTACCTCGCGAAGCCAAGCCCGATGATGCTTGAAGGCCCAGCCCGGAGTCACCGTTCCGCGCGTCATGGCATGCACGGAGCCCTTGACCCAGATCGCGGCGTAGATATGCACGATGATCCCGCAGATCAGCACGAAGCCACACAGGGCGTGAAATGCCGAGGCGACCCGGATCGTGCCCACGGAGAAGTACAGACCGAAGTAAGCGCGCCAGATGATGATGCCGGAGAGGAACAGCCCCGCCAGGCACAGCACCATAAGAAAGAAGAGGAGCTTCTGCCCCCCGTTGTAGCGGCCGACCTCGGGAAGGTCCTCCTCGCGATTGTTCACCACGTCCCGCCAGCGCTTCAACCAGGTCCAGTCCCGCGGCTGCATGCGGTTGTCCAGCCACACGGCCGTCGCGAGGAAGAAGAACGCCACGACCATGACCAGCGCAAGGTAGGGATGCAGGATGCGGGTCCAAGGGCCCCCGCCAAAGAGCTCACTCAGCCAGAACATTGCCGGGTGAAACAGCGCCAATCCCGAGAGCGCCGCGAGCACGAAGCTGATCGCGACGATCCAGTGATTGGTGCGCACACCCGCGGTGTAGCGCACGATCGTATCCCGGCCGTTCGGATCGTGGCTCATGTGCGCTTCTCCGGTGAGGGCCGAGCGGCTGAGGGCGGTGCGGCACCACCCCCGGCGTCCAAGCGCGCCGCGGCCGCCTCGTCGGCCTCCGTGATCTCATTACGCCCCACGCGGACAAAGTGGAAGAAGCCCGCAAGCGCCGTCAGCGCCATGATGCCGAGGGCGGTGGGTTTGCTCAGGCCCTTCCACAGTCGCACCGCGGGACTGATATGCGGATTGTGCGCTAGGCCGTTGTAGAGCTGCGGCTGATCGGCATGGTGCAGTACGTACATGACGTGCGTGCCGCCGACGCCGGCAGGGTCATAGAGGCCGGCGTGCTCGAAGCCGCGGGACTTTAGGTCCTCCACGCGCTCGGCGGCGTGTTCTTTCATGTCTTCCTTGGTCCCGAATACCAGCGCCCCGGTCGGACAAGCCTTGATGCAGGCGGGTTCGAGTCCCACCGCGACGCGGTCGGAGCACAGCGTGCACTTGTAGGCTTTGTGATCACGCTTGGAAATGCGCGGGATGTCGAACGGGCAGCCGGTAACGCAGTAGCCGCAACCGATGCAGTTCTCTTCCATGAAATCGACGATGCCGTTGGAGTACTGCACGATCGCCCCGGGGGAGGGACAGGCCTTCAGACATCCCGGGTCCTGGCAGTGCATGCAGCCGTCCTTGCGGATGAGCCACTCCAGATCTCCCTTGGGATTTTCGTATTCCGCAAAACGCATGAGCGTCCAGGACTTGTCCGTCAGGTCGTGCGGATTCTGGTAGCCACCGACATTGGTCCCGATCTCATCGCGCAGGTCGTTCCATTCCATGCAGGCCACCTGGCAGGCCTTGCAACCGATGCACTTGGTCGTGTCGATGAGCTTGGCCACCGCTCCGCCCGCAGGCTCACGCACACTCGGTGAGGGCAGCGTGGTGGCTGAGCGGCGCACAATGTCCAGAGATTGAAGCGGCATGTGAGCTCCTAAGCCTTCTCGACCTTGACAAGGAAGGACTTGAACTCAGGCGTCTGCGAGTTGCCGTCCCCGACGACGGGCGTGAGCGTGTTGGCGAGAAATCCGGGCTTCGCAAGCCCGGTAAATCCCCAGTGAATGGGAATTCCCACGTGATGGACCACCTTGCCGTCCGCCTTCAGGGGCCGCAGGCGCTTGGTGACGACCGCCACGGCCTTGATGTAGCCGCGGTTGGAGGCGACGCGCACCATGTCCCCACCCTTCACTCCGATCTCCCGCGCGAGCGCCTCGCCGATTTCCACAAACTGCTCCGGCTGAATGATGGCATTCAACCGCACGTGCTTGCTCCAGTAGTGGAAGTGCTCGGTGAGGCGGTAGGTGGTGGCCACGTGCGGGAACTGCTCGACCTTGCCGAAGGCGGCCCGATCGTCCTTGAATACCCGCGCGATGGGGTTGTTGAGGGATGCCGCCTGCTTCGGGCTCAAGGGGTTCTGCGCGAGCGGGGTCTCGAAGGGCTCGTAATGCTCGGGGAAGGGCCCCTCGGCGAGATTGCCCCGGCCGAAGAATCGCGCCACCCCTTCCGGATTCATGATGAAGGGTCCCATGCCTCCGGCGGGATCCTCGTCTGCCTTGAAGTCCGGAATGTCCGTGCCACTCCAGGCCGTGCCATTCCAGGCGATGAGCTTGCGCGCGGGATTAAAGGGCTTGCCGCTCGGATCGCACGAGGCGCGGTTGTAAAGCACGCGGCGATTGGCGGGCCATGCCCATGCCCAGTTGAGCGTCTGACCAATGCCGGTAGGATCCGCGTTATCCCGTCGCGCCATGAGGTTGCCGGCGGGCCCCCAGGCACCACAGAAGATCCAGCAGCCCGAAGCCGTGCTGCCGTCGTTGCGCAGTTCGGCAAACCCGGCGAGCTGCTCGCCCGCCTTGCGGACGATCTGGGTCGGGTTCTTCGGGTCCGGCAGGTCCTTGAGCGCCTTGCCGGAGAACTCCTTGGCGAGCTCTTCGGGCGTCGGGCTCTTGGGATTCGCGTAGCTCCAGGAAAGCTTCACGATCGGGTCGGGATACGCGCCGCCTTGGGTCTCGTACAGCTTGCGCATCCGCACGGCCAGTTCGGCCATGATCTGCAGATCCGTACGCGCGTTGCCGGGCGGATCCGCGCCCTTCCAGTGCCACTGCAGCCAGCGCGAGGAGTTGGTCAGCGAGCCGTTCTCCTCGGCAAAGCAGGAGGTGGGTAAGCGAAACACGGCGGTCTGGATCTTGGCCGGATCGACGTCGTTGTGTTCCCCGTAGCGGCGCCAGAACTCGGAGGTCTCCGTGGCCAGGGGGTCCATCACGACCAGGAACTTCAGCTTCGCAAGAGCCAGGTTGAGCTTCGCCTTGTTCGGCGCAGCGGCCAGCGGATTGAATCCCTGGCAGATGAAGCCGTTCATCTTGCCTTGCGCCATGAGCTCGAAGGTCTGCAGCATGTCGTAGAGCTTGTCGAGCTTCGGCAGGTAGTCGAAGCCCCAGTGGTTGTCCGCCGTGGCCGCATCGCCCCACCAGGTCTTCATGAAACTCACGAAGAACTTATCCACATTCTGCCAATAGCTCAGCTGGTTCGGCCGCAGCGGTTTAAACGCTCGCACGGCGATGTATTTGTCGTAGTCCTGTTCTTTCTCGCCCGGCAGGTTGATGTAGCCGGGCAGCAGGTTCGACATCAGACCCAGATCCGTGAGCCCCTGGATGTTCGAGTGGCCGCGCAGCGCATTCATGCCTCCACCTGAGACGCCGATGTTGCCGAGCAAGAGCTGCACCATCGCGCCGGCGCGGATCATCTGCGTGCCGACCGAATGCTGCGTCCACCCCAGCGCATACATGATCGTCGCCGCGCGCGTGGGTGTCGCGGTCGAGGCAAGCATCTCGCAGATCTGCAGGAACTTCTCCTGTGAAGTCCCGCAGACCCGTTCTACCATCTCAGGTGTATAGCGCGCGTAGTGCTGCTTCATCAGCTGATAGACGCAGCGCGGGTGCGCGAGCGTTGGGTCGGTCTTGACGTAGCCGTCGGCCCCGACCTCGTAGTCCCAGCTCGTCTTGTCGTAGCTGCGCTTGTCGGCGTTGTAGCCAGAGTACAGGCCTTCCTCGAAGGCGAAATCCTCGCGGACGATGAAGGTAAAGTCCGTGTAGCTCCTGACGTACTCGTGCTGGATCTTGTCCTGGGCGAGGAGGTAGCTGATCACCCCGCCGAGGAAGGCGATGTCGGTTCCCGTACGGATCGGCGCGTACACGTCCGCGACGGAGGCCGAGCGCGTGAAGCGCGGATCCACCACGATGAGACGGGCCTTGTTGTGCGCCTTGGCCTCAGTCACCCACTTGAAGCCGCACGGATGGGCTTCAGCGGCGTTGCCGCCCATGATGAGTACGATGTCGGCATTCTTGATGTCGACCCAGTGATTCGTCATCGCTCCACGGCCAAACGTCGGGGCAAGACCTGCCACCGTCGGGCCGTGTCACACACGCGCTTGGTTATCGAATGCCAGTATGCCGAGACTGCGGATCACCTTGTGTGTGAGGTAGCCGACTTCGTTGCTGCTGGCGGAAGCGGCGAGCATGCCGGTCGTCAGCCAGCGATTCACCGTTAATCCGTCCGGTGTCTTGGCAACGAAATTCGCATCGCGGTCCTGCTTCATGAGGGAGGCGATGCGATCGAGCGCGTCATCCCAGCCGATGGGCTGCCACTTGTCCGAGCCCGGCGCGCGGTATTCGGGTTGCTGCAGTCGGCTGGGACTGTGGATGAAGTCGATGAGCCCGGCACCCTTCGGGCACAGGGTGCCCCGATTGACCGGATGATCCGGATCACCCTCGATGTGAAAGATGCTGGCCTTGGCGTTTTTCGCCCCATCGCCCAGGCTGTACATGATTACGCCACAGGAGACGGCGCAGTACGGGCAGGTGTTTCGGGTCTCGGTGGCGCGTGCGAGCTTGAATTGCCGCACCTCCGCGAGTACGAGCGATGGAGAGAATCCCATCAGCGCGAGACTGGATCCGGCGAGGGAGGCTCCAGTTACGCTTAGGAATTGGCGGCGGGTCATGTCAGCCATTGGGAAATCCCCTTGTGGCGCACCGGCAACCATTGAAGTCTAAGGCGCTCCAGAGGCGCTCACAAGGGAAGGGCAAATCCGATCTGCTCCGCCGGCTTATACCCCTGCGGCAGGTCCGCTACGCAACTCTGGGTCTAACACCTTCGCTGCACTGCGCCCGATCCACAGCCAAGACCAAGCTCTGGCCAGACGGAACGCTCGGCACACAGCTCGTCGAACTGAACGCCGGAGTGCCACCGATGACGCGCGATGTGTACGCGCTATTGCAACGAGAAACGTAACGTGCGAGTGCCGGACTCGTGGTGGCATCTCAACTCTCGGTTGAGGCGTTCTGAGCCTCGCGACGTGCGGTCTTTCTGCGCGAATCTTCGCGTGTTAGATCCGAGTTCGCTCCGATAGGCGCCGAGGGCGGCATCGAACGTGATCTGGGCGGCTCGAGGCAGTCAGACAGGAAGTTGGAGCAGCACCTTGACCTGAACGATGCGCTCGCTTTCCAGACCCGAGCCGCGCGTCAGGGACTACTACTTGTACAGATTCGTGATGCGATAATTATTTACTGAAAGACGATCAACAATCTATTACTCAAACGTAGCGGTGAGGCTGGCCCGCAGGTGTCAGGAGCTCGCGGGGTAATACCAATACCATCGTCCAATTGGCCGACGCGATCCAACAGGTGGCACAGTCAAAAGGTCGGGGAGACGCAGCGGCGCCTGCACAGGAGCGACATTCGTGATCACGCTTATTGTCAACGGCGAACAACGGAACGTCGACGTTCCAGCTGACATGCCGCTGCTCTGGGTGCTGCGCGACGTCTTGGGGCTGACGGGCACCAAGTTCGGGTGCGGTATCGCTCAATGCGGCGCTTGCACAGTCCACCTTGACGGGGAGCCGGTTCGCTCGTGTTTGTTGCCCGTGGGCACCATTGGGTCACGGGCGATCACGACCATCGAGGTCATCGGCGCTACGCCCAACGGCGCGAAAGTGCAGAAGGCCTGGTTGGACCTGGAAGTCATCCAGTGTGGTTACTGTCAGTCGGGTCAGATCATGTCGGCAACCGCTTTGCTGGATGCTATCCCGAATCCGGACGATGCCGACATCGACGCGGCCATGGCGGGCAACATCTGTCGTTGCGGGACGTATGTGCGCATCCGAGAGGCCATCAAGCATGCGGCTACGCAGGGGCGATCGTCATGACCCAGGAGCGGCCCGCTGACTCGGATTTTACGCACGTTCCCGAGCGAGCCCCTGGGCTGTCGCGGCGGAGTTTCATCAGGTTGACGGCCGGCACGGCGTTTGTCTTGGGTTTTTATGTGCCATTGCGCAAGACCAGTGAAGCTGCGGAACGTGCCGGCTATGTTCCGAATGCCTTCATCAAGATCGACCAGCAGGGTGAGGTGACACTCATCATGCCGCAGGTCGAGATGGGGCAGGGTGTTTACACCTCCCTCTCCATGGTCATGGCAGAGGAGTTGGATGCGGATTGGAGCCGGGTGAGGGTGGAGCACGCACCTCCCGACGAGAAGCACTATGCCAACCCGATGCTTTCAATCCAAGCCACCGGCAACTCGAACTCGATCCGCGCCTTCTGGAAGCCGATGCGCCAAGCCGGCGCCAGCGCGCGCGCCTGTCTGGTCGAGGCCGCCGCCAAGAACTGGGGCGTACCAGCTGGGGAATGCCGGACGGAAGACAGCACGGTCATTCACGATCGCACCGGCCGTAAGAGTGCCTACGGTTCCCTCGTGGGTCGGGCGTCGACCCTAGAGCCGCCGAAGGACCCGCCGCTCAAGGACGTCAGCGCCTTTCGGTTGATAGGACGCCCGTTGAAGCGGCTCGACACTCCGGAAAAGGCCAACGGCAAGGCCAGGTACGGTATCGATGTCATGCCGCCGGGAGTGAAATTCGCCACTCTTGCGGTGAGTCCGGTTCTCGGCGGCAAGGTGACCCACGTTGACGATCATCGGGCGAAGGCCATCCCAGGAGTCGGGCAGGTTGTCGTGCTTGACGATATCGTCGCCGTTGTCGGTGATCACATGTGGGCGGCCAAGTGCGGGCTGGAGGCGCTCGATGTCACCTGGGACGACGGTCCAAACGGCCAGGTGTCATCCGAGCTGATCTGGTCGCGGCTACGCGACGCCAGCCTGCGAGAGGGTGCGGTGGCGAGGGAGGTCGGGGACGTAGTCAGGACGCTCGGCTCCAGTGCCGGTCCGGCCGGGGGCGTCCTGGAGGCGACGTATGAGATGCCGCTGCTCGCGCACGCCTGCATGGAGCCCCTGAATTGCACGGTGCATGTGACGCCGAATTCGGCCGAGGCGTGGATCGGGACTCAGGTGATGGAGCGCGTACATGCAGCCGTGGCGAAAGCCGCCGAACTACCCGAGAGCCAGGTCACCGTCCACAATCATTTGATTGGCGGAGGCTTCGGCCGACGGCTGGAGCCGGACATGGCGTACACCGCGGCACGAATCGCCAGGCACGTCGATGGACCGGTCAAAGTCGTCTGGACTCGCGAAGAGGACATTCGGCACGACATCTACCGCCCCGCCTACCATGATCGCCTTTGGGCTCGCCTGGAGGGCGATCGTATCGTCGGCTGGAAGCACCGCGTGTCGGGCTCCTCGGTGATGGCCCGGTTTCTGCCCCCCGTCTTCCGGAAGGGAGTCGATCCCGACGGAGTTGACTCCGCCCAAGACATCCCCTACGACATTCCGAATCTTCGCGTCGAGTTCATTCGGGAAGAGCCGCCGGGTATCAACACCGGATTCTGGCGCGGCGTGGGCCCCAACAACAATGTGTTCGCTATCGAGAGCTTTATCGATGAGTTGGCACGCAAGGCCGGGAAGGATCCGATCGACTTTCGGCGTACTCATCTCAATAAGACTCCTCGTCTGCGAGCGGCGCTCGATCTCGTCCGAGAAAAATCGGGCTGGGGCTCAGCTCTGCCCCCGCGCTGCGGACGCGGGGTCTCCGTGCAGACCTCCTTTGCGAGCTTCATCGCGACCGTCGTCGAATGCGAGGTGGGCAAGACCGGCGAAGTGAAGCTCCGCCGCGTGACCACCGCCGTCGACACCGGGATAGCGGTGAACCCGGACACCATCGTCGCGCAGCTGCAGGGCGGTCATGTCTTCGGGCTGACCGCCGCGCTCTATGGGGAAATCACGCTGGAGAAAGGTCGCGTTCAGCAATCGAATTTCCACGACTACCGGATGCTGCGCATCGACCAGATCCCAGCGATCGACATCCATGTGATCAGAAGCGATGCGCCGCCAGGGGGCATCGGCGAGGCCGGCACGACCGCCGCTCTCCCAGCGCTGCGGAATGCGATCTACGCCGCCACCGGAGTGGCGCTGAGGCGCATGCCGATTGACCGCAAGCTGCTGGCTGGCACCGAACGGACGTGAAGCTGGTATCTCCTCGGGTGTCTGGCTCGTTGCGGGTCTAGTGATGGTTCTGGGTGGTGCCGTTGCGGTCTGGCTGTTGTTGCCACCTCGAGCGCTGACTTTCGCGGCGGCACGGCGCTGAGGCGCGACTACGCGCGCTTTGTTGACTCCCTGCCCCAAGGCCATCCGGCTCCGAACACTAGTCGGACAGTGACTCAGAGGCAGCGATGCGGAACGACGCGAGGCTTTATCGCGAAAGCCGATGCGCAGCTATCCCTGATGAGAGAGCAGCCACTTCCCATAAACGCATAGTTTCCCAGTCATGCGTTGTTTCCGCGACCCGCGCGCCCCATGGTACCGAGCAGCACGAAGTTCAGGAGACAGCAATGAACGGGAGCAAGAGATTCTTGGCGAGCATTGTGACCCTGGGCATCCTGGCCGTCGCGACTGCTTCGGTGGGTCGAACAGAACCTACGAATGAGGATGCGCCTGGCTGCACAGTTGCCACCCCGGAACAAGCCAAGTGGCTCGCGGCCCAGTTATATCGACAGGGCCAATATCAGCGCGCCGGCGAATGCTACCAGGCGGCCGGGGACCTTGCCGACGCCAATGAGGCGTTCGTCAGGGCTGTCCCAGCCAATAGCGATGCGACGGCGAAGGACTTAAAGCGTCAAGGCCAGATCGCAAAGACGCTCTTCACAAGCGTGCAGCAGGCCTTCCGGTCGAATCACTGATACGCGGCGGGGCGCTGGACGTTCCGCGGTGTCTGTCGCGGTTACGGGCATAACGCACACACGCGCACTAATGCGTGCCGGCGTACAGACTCGCCTGTCGAGTGTCCAATATGCTTCGTTTTAAGCCGCAAGCGCGTTGGCCTCACGTAATGCTCAAGATTTTCAAATTAAATCCTCTTGCAACGATTCTTCTGCTCAGCATCGGTGCCGTCGGCGCTGTCGTGTGCAAGCTTCATTATGGTGCCGAGGTAAGCGACGCCTCGCAGGGCGTGACGCCGGCACGGATGGCCACAGGAGCTAGGAGGCCCCCGCCTGACTTATCGGGGCGCACACGCTTCGGCGACGCATCGTTCTATGCGACGAAGTTTGCCGGCAGAGTAATGGCGGACGGCGGCAAAATGGACCCGCACGGCGACAACGCCGCCAGTAAGACGCTTCCCTTGGGTACCAAGGCGAGGGTAACTAACGTTGCTAGCGGCCAAAGCGCGGTAGTGACTATCCAAGACCGTGGACCGTACGTGAAGGGACGGATCGTGGATCTCTCGCCGTACACCGCACAGAAGATTGGGATCACGCAAGAAAACGGCGTCGCCAGAGTCAAAGTCACCCCGATCTCAGTGCCGCTGCCGGACGGTGGCACCAAACCCGGCATCGACAGGCCGGATTCAAAACCCTAGTGAACCGGCTCGACCTGCGGCATTCCGCTGCTCAAACCCGTGCTCAACGCGGAGGAAGTCCGACCATTCTGCGCCCGCTTGGCGGGCCTCGGGCAGTGAATGCCGATCAAGGGAGCGGCGACGGTGGTTTGCGGTGTTAGTGGAGAGGCTCGGGAGGGTTCCCAGACCGAACGCTGACGTTACGGTGCCTTGCCTCGATGACGAAAGAGCTGCGCCCGCTCAGCCGTGAGCACGAGGGCGAACGCGAGGACCCCGCAGCACGCGGAGCCCGCTGGTAGAAAGAATACGGACCCTGACCATTGATGACCGATGAGGGAACCGACTGCGGCACCTCCTATCGTACTGATGACGCCTTGCAAAGAGGCAGCGCTGCCCGCGATGGACCCCATGGGCAGCATCGCTATGGCCCCAAAGTTTGATGCCGCCAGGGGAAAGCACGCCAGCGTGATCGACTGGAGAATGGCAAAGGTCAGCAAAGACTCGGTGCCTGACCAGGCGATCGCGGCGTGTACGGATGTGACCAGAATAAACGCTACAAGCGCGGAATGTGAGATCCGGTGCATCCCGAGTCGCTCGACAAGGCGTGCGTTTACAAATGTCGCGACGCCCATCGCACCCGCACACGCCGCGAAGGTGGGGCCCAGTAGATTGGGCGCGTGAAAGACGCCTGCAATTATCTGGGGGACGGTGCTCACGTACGCGAGCAACGAACCGAACATCAAGCTCAGACTCATCGTGTAGAGAATGGAAGTGGGGTGGGTAAGGACAAAGCGTGCTGCCTGGAGTAAGTGCGCAGCCCCCAGCGAACGCCGGTTTTTGGCGTTTAAGGTTTCTGGAAGCCTGAGAGCGGCCCAGACGGCTACGACGACTCCGAAAAGCGCAAGAAATCCAAATACACCGCGCCAGCTCACGAAGAGCAGGAGAAGCTGACCCACACTCGGTGCGACAATTGGCACCATAAGGAATACAAGGAAGATCATGGACATGACGCGCGCCATGGCCTCGCCTGAGTAGCAGTCGCGAACCACAGAGCGCGAAACGACGCTGGTAGCGGCGACAGAAAATCCTTGCAGGACCCGCAATGCAACCAGAGCGTTCAAATCTGGTGCCAGGCTCGTGAGCAGCGACAGCACGACGTAAAGACACATGGCAGTCAGGAGAATCGGCCGGCGTCCAAAGCGATCCGACAGCGGCCCGTAGATCAGTTGCCCGCAGCCGGTGCCCATCACGTAGGCGGTGACAATCCATTGCAACCGGTTGTCCTCAACCACTGCAAAGTCGCGTCCAATCAATGGTAACGCAGGCAACATCGTGTCGATCGCGGCCGCGTTCAGGGCCTGCATGGCCGCCATGAGAGCCACGAATTCTCCGAATGACTGTGCTCCTAGGCGGAGGCCGTGTCGGGGCGGCGGCGTAACCAAGGTTGTTTCCGGGCTCTCGGGGTTAATTGACACATAGCCTCGGACCTGTTGGATCAGCGTGATACAGGCTGATCCTTGGGCACGAGGAGGACTCGCCGCTGCGCCGACAGACTGGCTTATTCGACGTGCAGGTTCTCTAGTTCCCCGAGCATCGTCGGAATGAGCTCGCTTACGGTGGGATGAATGTGCATGGCCCGCCTGACAACAGTATACGGCGCGTGGGCATACATGACGTCAAGGAGCGAGTGCACGACTTCGTCGGCATTCAGACCCAGTAACGCGGCGCCCAGAATCTCGCCCGTGTCCGCGGCAACTAGAACTTTCATGAACCCCTGGCTCTCGCCGCGTTCGACTGCTCGGCCAACGCGACTCATGGGCCGCCTTCCTATCAGTGCCTTGCGACCTGTCTTCTTCACTTGCGCTTCCGTCAGGCCGATCCGCCCCAGTGGCGGGTCGGTGTACAGGGCGTAGCACGGTATGCGATCGGACAGCTTGCGTGGATCGTTGTCGAGCAGATTTGCGGCGACGATCTCGAAATCATTATATGAAGTATGCGTGAACGCGCCGCGGCCGTTGCAGTCACCTAGCGCCCAGATACCTGGTACGTTCGTGCGACACTGGTCATCAACCTTGATGTATCCGCGCGAGTCCCTTTCAACAGATATCCGGTCAAGGCCGAGGTCATCGGTGTTGGGGATCCGGCCGACCGCGAGAAGCAGGTGCGAACCGAGAACCCGCGGTTCTCCCTCGCGGCAGTCGACCCCGACACTGACTCCAGTCCCGTTTTTCGGCCGCTCGGTGCTGATGCAGTCAGCGTTCAGACGGATCTCGATGCCTTCGTTCTCCAGGATCTCGCGAATCGCATCCGATACATCTTCGTCTTCGCGCGAAATCAATCTCGAGTCTTTCTCGATGACGGTAACCTGGGAACCGAAACGCCGGAACATCTGTGCAAATTCCAGTCCGACGTAGCTGCCGCCCACAATAACGAGGTGCTCCGGGAGAATGTCCAGATCCATCATCGTCGAGTTGGTGAGATAGGGGGTCGTGTCGATCCCAGGGAGAGGGGGTACGTATGCACGTCCACCGACGTTGATGAAGATCCTGTTCGCACGCAACGCGTCTGCGTTGACCCGAACGGTGGTCGGGTCCTCGAATTGTGCTGTGCCGACAAAGACGGTTACGTTCTTCAAGTGCCGCAACCAGTGCTCCAGGTCGCGACTAGCCCCCTCGGAAATCGCATCTTTGCGCACCTTCACCGCTTTCATGTCGACCGTTACGCCTCCGCCGACGTTTACCCCGTACGTGCCTGCGCGGCGCGCAGTTTGGGCGACATAGGCGCTTGCAATCATGGTCTTCGTCGGGATACACCCCGTATTGACGCAGGTACCGCCAAAAAGATGCCGTTCGATAACGGCTACGCTCATTCCTGCCGCCGATAGCCGTCCGGCGAGGGGTGGTCCGGCTTGTCCGGTGCCGATCACGATCGCATCGAATTGGTGAAGCATGCTGCAACGCTCCTGCTGCCTCAGTACGTTCGAGTTTATTGGGAGAGTGTCCCTATGCCGGATGTACTACTCGCAAGTGCAAACTGCGGCGCCGCTGTACTCGACCTTTGTGCGTCCGGTCAGTATTCTCGGCGGCCTGGAAAGCTCGATCACCCGCGGCTCGCCCTTGGGCGAGCGTATGGGTGGAGGCACCCTCGAAGGAGACTAGGAATGGAAACCAAACAGACGCCGAAAAAGTCGAAGCCCAATGTAATTCTCGCGAAGACCCGGGTAACCGGCAAGCTGCAGGGGGAGGGTGACTACGCGGCCGCGCGCCGGTATGACAGCGACGTGCGCAGGTTCGTTAAACGCGCGGACATCGGACGCGCGGCCGCTGCCGCAGCG
This sequence comes from uncultured Pseudomonadota bacterium, assembly GCA_963727305.1. Classification (GTDB taxonomy): domain Bacteria; phylum Pseudomonadota; class Gammaproteobacteria; order Steroidobacterales; family Steroidobacteraceae; genus 13-2-20CM-66-19. The sequence goes on along the minus strand of CAVSFM010000003.1, from coordinate 150,512 downwards.
CCGAAGAGCCGGCGCGAGGCGGAGGAACTGGCCGCTGCGGAGGCAATTGGCCGCCAAGGTGAACCGCAGCAGGCCGACTGGTTTCTCGCTGACATGGAAAGCATTCGCCGCCGGGCACGCGCGCAGCTCAAATCCGGCGCGGTCACCGACAATTACCAGGGGGACGTGAAGCAAGCGGTCGAGCTCTTGAACCATGCCGTGGCCACCGAGATCATCTGCGTGCTTCGTTACAAGTACCACGCCGTGGTTGCGACCGGCATCTCGAGCGATGCGGTAAAGGCGGAATTTACCCAGCACGCCAAGGAAGAGGAAGAGCACCTGGACATGCTGTGCGAACGCATCAATCAGCTGGGCGGCAAGCCCAACATGAACCCAGAAGGCTTGGCGTCACGCGCCGCATCGCAGTACGTCGAAGGTAAGAACCTAATCGACATGATCAAAGAGAACCTCGTAGCCGAGCGGGTGGCCATCGAGACCTATCGCGAGATGGTTCGTTATTTTGGCGCGAAGGATCCCACGACCAGAACGATGCTGGAGCGCATCCTGGCGCAGGAGGAGGAGCACGCGAACGACATGCATGATCTCCTCGTGCAGCACGAGGGTCGGCCGATCCTAAAGAAATAATGCACCAGAAATTCCCGAGACTTCACTACGTCCCGCGGATGTTGGTTTGGCCCGCTTCGGGCCCCGGGGGCCGCAGGCTTGAAGCGACGTCCGGATGCGGCGCTGCTTGATGTGATCGTAAACCTGGTCAGCACGGAGCGTTCAACTGGCGTCAGCGGAGTGCGGGGCCCGCTCAGCTCAGTCGCAGCATCAGAGCCAGAGCGCTGCTCTCTGAGCGATGATGCAGCAATGGGGCCGCACCAGCCACGGACGGTCAGCGACGGACTTCGCACTTATCGAATCCGACACCGCAGAAAGGACAGAAACTAAATCGGCGGCCCAGTCGGTACTGGTTGGCTACTTGGATTCCGAGTCGTCCGCGGCAGTTGGGGCACTTCGTGCGATCAAGATACAGCAACGCACCGAACACGATGCCGACGCCAAGGATTCCCATCGCGGCGAAAGCGTAGCAGTACGTGACTTTGAGGTTCTGAGTCGCAGTGCAACCCAGAACGGAAACGGCAGCAAGCAGGGAGCCCACCAGGAGGAATCGTCGCGCTCGCCGCGAGCGTGCTCGGAAGTACTCCCGGATCGTCATGGGCAGCAATCCTACCCCACCTCACGTGTCCGCAATATTCGCTTCAACCGTGCTCCCATGTCAGTTATTGCGCGGTCTTCAAGGCTTCCTGTTGTGCGAATTCGATGAACTTGCCTCGGGGCATGGTGGGCGGCGGTCTTTGGAGGCCAGAAAGATCCACATCTCCATCAGCGGGCTCCTAGCAGCCTTGGCGGAACGACCGGCGGTCGCGCCGCACCTCCGTCGGCGAGCGACCGAGGATGCGCCGAAATGTCCGATTCATGTGACTCTGATCGCAGAACCCCGCTTCGGCTGCGACGGTGCACAGACTCTGCTCGGATTCGCGCAGCAGTCGGGCGGCACGCTCAACACGAAACCGCGCGGCCACCTCCTGCAGTCCTTCCCCGATCGAACGTCGATAGGCAGGCCCTATCCAGGCTGCACTCCTTCCTAGCTCCCGCGCGAGGGTTGCGACGCGAAGAGCGGGATCTGCCCGAAGCCGACGAGTTAGGCTGTCAATCCAAGGGCTGACGGGCCGCTCAGGTTCGCAACGCGAGACCACGAGGAGGCGCCGAATCCAGGTTCGTAGCTCAGTTTCCGTGAGTTCGACGGTACATTTGACCGCGAGCGAGCGGGCGAGGGCACCAGAGGTTCCTCCCACGCGTGCCAGCATATGATCCGGCGGCAACGCGGACGGTCCCAGCCAGGCGGGATCAAACTCGATCTCGATCTGCTCAAAGCCCATTTCACCCACGACGTTGCGATGGGCGGCCCCCGGGCGATAGAAGAGCACCGAGGGGCCGGCGATCTCCCGCTCGCCGCGCTCCGTGACATTCTGATAGCCGCCCATGACGTACAGGGAGATCAGTGGCCAGTCGTGGGCATGCTCTGCGACCACGGCGCGGCTTGGATCGAGCACCCGGCGCACGCGGGCGCCCCCAAAGCTAAGCAGCACAGACATTTCGTTCAGCGAAGACGGCTGGAACCGACCGGAGATGGCGGCACTCGTATGATCCGTCAGCAGGCTGCAGAGTCAAGCCACCGAAGCCTTGAATCCGTCCAAGACGCGGCGGCGGCCGCTTCGCTATGGTCCCAGGCCATGAGATCTCGGACCGTTCCGCTGCACATAGGCGTATCGCTCGGGCGGGTGGCCTTCGCTGCAGTCCTTGAAGTTAATCAGGCGCCCGCCAGCTGTCGGGCATTGATGCGGCTTTTGCCCTATCGCGGCACCGCTCTGCACGCTCGTTGGAGCGGGGAGGCGGTCTGGTCGCCTTTGAAGGCGGCATGGCCCACGAAGCTGACGCTGCCGGAGGAAGGTGCCACAGGCAATCCACGGCCCGGGCAGCTGTTGCTCTACACCGGCGTGCACAGCGAGCCCGAGATACTGCTCGCCTATGGGGTGACGCGTTTTGGCGCTAATTCCGGCCCCTTACGTGGCAACCCGGTCTTGACTATTGTCGATCGTCTCGATGAGCTTGCGCGTGTCGGTCGCTCGATTCTCCAGAATGGAGCGAGCACTCTTTGCATTCATACTTCCCCCGCCAGCTGACCCGGGCGCCGGCCGATGCAAGGACTTTCACGGAATCTCCTTCTTCTTGCGTACGGCGCGCTCCTCGCGGTGTTTTCAATCCTGACCCCGATGCTGGCCCTCGGCGCCCCGGTCGACGACTGTCGGGTCGGAAGCTACGTGCTCGTCGATGGATCGGAGCTCGACATCGCGCATTCCGAAGGAGACACGCTGCGGTGGCGCCGGTTTGATGGGACGACCGGGGCCCTGCATCCGCAAGGGGACGGCACCTGGATCGGCACGCGCGGCTGGACGAAGGCCGAGGACGGGGTCGTCGTGTCGTTCATCGGGTGCGATGTCATCCGGTTTGCGGGTGTGTCCGGCACGCGGCGCCAGTTCGACGTGAGGGATGTCGTGTTCGAGAGTCATAGCACCCCCCTGGCCGGCAGGCTCGTGATGCCGCCTGGCGGAGGCAAGGTCGCCGTGGTCGTGCTGCTCCACGGATCGGAACATGACTCGGCTCTTGAAGACTATTCCCTGCAGAGGATGTTGCCCGCGCAGGGAATTGCGGCCTTCGTTTATGACAAACGCGGCACTGGCGCCTCTGGGGGGACCTACTCGCAGGATTTTTCGTTGCTGGCCGACGATGCCGTCGCAGCCGTAAGAACGGCCAGATCACTGGCCGGCCCCCGCCTCGGACGTATCGGATTCCAGGCCGGCAGCCAAGGTGGCTGGGTCGCACCGCTCGCAGCCTCAAGAACCTCCGTCGACTTCGCCATCATCTGCTTCGGACTCGCCGTCAGCGTCATTGATGAGGATCAGCAATCGGTTGAGCTGCAGCTGAGTGAGAAGGGTTACTCGCGCGCAGATATCCGTGACGCGCAGGAAGTGGCGCGCGCGGCAGAAAGCGTGATCGCGAGTGGGTTCTCCGGCGGCTTCACCGAGTTGGACCGCCTTCGGTCGCGATACGCCAAGGCATCGTGGTACCCGGACCTGCGGGGCGACTATACCTACATCATCTTGCCACGATCCGAGGCCGAGCTGCGCGCGATGGCGCCGGAGTTCAAATGGCACACCCCATGGAAATACGATCCCATGCCGGTGCTCAGGTCGCTGCACACGCCCCAGCTGTGGATTTTGGGCGGCGAGGATTTCGAGGCGCCGAGTCGCGAAACACGCAGGCGGCTAAAGTCGCTCATTGCTGCCGGCCGCAACTACACCGTTGCGTACTTCGCGAATGCAGAGCACGGGATGACGCTGTTCGACGTCGACGCCGCCGGCGATCGCACTTCCACTCGGTATGCGCCGGGCTACTTCCAGCTGATACGGGATTTCGCGTTGTACGGCATGGTGCCTGGAGATTACGGTGACGCAGAGCTGACACGGCCGCCACCACCGCTGCCTCGGTGAGCGGATTTCTTCCTAGAGACAGATGTCCCGTTACAGCCCGCTGGATCAGACAAAGTATGGGGACATACGCCACGCGTGCTGAGTGAGCGCAGCGAACGAGGGGTCCCCGCGCGGAGCACTGCGCCGAACCGTGACTTTCCGGTGAGCGGTTGGGACACTGCGTCAAGGCGAAAACGACGATGAAACCATAGGGCCCGCTGGGAGTAAGATCAGGTCTCCCGGCCCGGCCAAGGATGCTTCTATGATCTACCTCCTGGTGCTGCTCCCTGCGACCGCACTAACTATTGGCGGATACTTCGCCCTGTTCCTGTCTGGCCGCTCTGAAGGCCGGATGCGGACCTTTGGACGGTATCTCGGATACTGGGCTTTTTTGCTCGCTGCCCTGCTTGTCCTGGGCGGACTGTTCGCTGCCGTTCATCACGGCCATCAATGCCCCATGTGGATGCACGGCATGCACAGGCAAACGAGTGATTCTCCGCGCGACTTCGGGCGTCCGCCTGACGGCCCGTCAGCTCCGGCCGCCCCGCCCGAGGCTCCCCATGGCTAAGGAAATTCGCCGGCCCGAGTAACGGGCCTCCTTTTCTGCCGGGAGCCCCACAACGTGGGGCTGAGCCGCCCCGCGTATTCCCGCACATGCTGTGGTCGAGTCCTCCCCGGATCGCACCTCCGTTGCGCGAGTCGACTTCACTTCCTGGAGCTGAACGATCGCTGAACGAATAACACGCATCAGTCAGCGTTGGCCACGAACACCAACAAGTACGGCGTGGCATAGGCGATGGACTACGTGGAAATGGCGTCCCCCTGTACGTGAAGTCAAAACTCTCACTGAGACGTGGCTGGCCGAAAGAAGGTTATCGTCATCCTGACTACCTAACTGGGAGTTGGAATGCCGCTAACGGAACTTGAATTAAAGCTCAGGGGCATTGCCCGGGGCCGCATCGCACGGGGAGAGTTGCCGTGTCTGTCGCCGCCGCTGCGGATGTGGGGCGGTTATGGTTCCGGCAGGCAGTGCGTCGTGTGCGACAGCGCAATTAAGTCTGCCGACGTGGAACTGGAAGTCGAAGAAAGCATCGAGGGAACCGTCACGCTGATGCGTTTTCACGTGGTGTGCCAATCGATATGGCAGCTTGAGTGCGCCCGAGCCGCATACTTGAAGAATCAGCGGGTAGATTCGAAGGATTCGTGAATCATGCCCTGGGGCCGCGTGTTGGACTAACGATCTCGGAACCGGCAGCCGCGGCGCGAGAGGGCATTCGTCGATAAACTTGACCTCGCGTCGGATGGGGTGTTTTACCGCAGCCGACCACCGCGTCATCGTTGCTGCGCCGCGCGAACGCGCTCCCGAATATCGGGATAACTCGCGAAGTACCTACTCCCCTCGCTGTCCTGTTTCGCAGCCGTTCGCTGCAACAGATCCACCAGATGACTTGTCGACACGCCATGGGCCCAGATCCACTGAGGCGAACGCGTCCGCTCGAACGCTCACTCTGCTCTTCAGCGGTCCGCCGGCTTGAGTTCAGCCTCTAGGTCGGCGTAGTTCGGCGGGTAACGTAAGCGGCATGCAACGTCCCCACGTTATGGAGTGCACGTATTCAGGGGAACAGTCTTTGAGTGATGAGAGTCACGTGTTCGCCTTGGAAGCGGCACATCTCCAGCTCGAGCGTCGTCGGCATCCGCAGTTCGGCCCCAGCTCCGGTCACGCAACTCGCACCGTACGGTGTTCCACCCGTGACCTCGCGTAGGGTGGTTAGATCCTTAAACGTGTAGGGCAAGCCTACAATGATCATGCCGTGGTGTAAGAGCGTGCTATGGAAAGAGGTGAGAGTGGTCTCCTGCCCGCCGTGCTGACTCGCCGTGCTGCAGAAGCAACTCCCGACCTTGCCGACCAGAGCGCCCTGACCCCATAGAGCGCCCGTCTGGTCCAGGAAGTTGCGCATCTGCGATGCCATGTTGCCGAAGCGGGTTGGCGTACCGAACACGATCGCATCGTACTGCTCGAGTTCATCGGGCGTTGCCACCGGCGCTGCCTGATCGATCTTGAACCCCGAGGCGCGCGCCAGCTCGAGCGGCACCAGCTCCGGCACGCGCTTGACCGTCACCTTGGTACCGGCCACTCGCGCAGCGCCCTCCGCCTGCGCGTACGCCATGGCCTCTATGTGACCGTAACTGCTGTAGTAAAGGACGAGCACATTAGCCATCGGGACTCCTTCAGGAAAATTGCCGCAGCAAAAAGCTGCGACACAATTCGTTGTAGCGACTTGGATTGTCAAGATTGGGCAAGTGAGCGGCGTCGGCGATCACGGCCGCTTCGGCCGCCGGCAACAGTGTGACGAGGTGCTGCGCGGCCAGCGCACGGCCGGGAAGGTCGTCGGCGCCGCTGATTACGAGGGTCGGTTGCCGGATACGCTGCAGGTCTGGCGGTGCGGTCAGCGTGCTCTCGTTGTCCGTACTGCACAAAAGATCGGCGCCGCGATAGCGCGCGACCATTTGCGCGAGCAGCTCGTGCATGCAGCGATCGCGGGTTCGCAGCCGCATGAGTGGGTGCGCGAGCCACTCGCGCCGGAAAGCATCCAGGTCTCCACGGCGCGCGAGTGCGCGGAAATGTCGAATGGGCACCTCCTCGGGAGCGTGTGGGCGCGTCACGTCCGGTGGCCCGTCCAGGATTAAGGCGCGGACCTGCTCGCCCGCGGCGGCGGCGAATTCCACGACCGCTCGTGCTCCCTGCGACATGCCCAGCAGTGCGACCCGGCTCAGTTGCAGCTGCTGGCACAGCGCGGCCAGGTCGGCGGCGTCCTGATGCGCGGTCGGGATGCCGCCGGAGAGTCCGTGACCTCTGCGATCGAAGCGCACCAGTCGAAAGCTGTCGCGGAGGGCTGCTACCTGTGGATCCCACATGTGCAAGTCGAGGGTCCAGCCGTGCACCAGCAGCAGGGCAGGTCCTGATCCCTCGTCACGATAACGCAGCCGAACGGCTCCACAACTGAGGTAACAGTCGGAGGCCGTGGCGGTGCTCGCCACGGCGGCCGGAGTCGTGCGCGGAGTCATGCGTCGTGGAATTCGAATAGCGAAAGTGATTTTCGCTTTTAGGCTACGGCTTGGCTTTGCGCTTCGTCAAGCTGCACGCCGGTGCAGCTGCCTCAGGTCTGGGTGCTCAGGGAAAGCCAGGGTACCGTAGCGAGGTCGGCGGAGATCTGCTGGCTCACCTGTTGCAGCATCTTCAGGCGGTCACGGAGCAGCCTGGTCTTCGTGGTGCGGCGCGAGTGACTCGAGGAGTTCAGTGCCGCAACAACGCGTCCGCGGTGATCAAACACCGGTACCGCCGCAGCGATGACGCCGTACGCGAGTTCGTCCTCCACGACGGAATATCCGCTGCGTCGACATTCCTCAATCAGCGCGCGCAGCCGCGCGCGGTCGGTCACCGTGCGCTCGGTGAGGGCCTCCAGTGTGGCGTTTTGCAGGTAGTGCTCCAGGCGCTCGGCGCTCACACCTGCAAGGAGCACCCGACCGGTGGAGGTGGCATGGGCAGGAAAGCGGCTGCCCACGTGCGCTTCAAGGCGCAGCAGCGTGCGCACCGAAGTGCGCGCCACGTATACGATTTCAAAGCCATCCAGTACGCACAGCGCCGCTGAATCGGCCGTGAAACGGGCGAGCTCCTCAAGGTGGTTCTTGGTGATCTGCTCGATATTCATCGACTCAAGGTAGGCGGCGCCAAGTTCGAGCACCTTGGGCCGCAACAGGAAGTCGCGCCCGCTGCGCGTGACGTAGCCGAGGTCCTCGAGCGTGAGAAGGCAGCGCCGGGCAGTGGCCGCGGGGATGCGCGCGCTGCGCGCAACGTCGCTCAGACTCAGTGCCGCATGCTCGCGCGTGAAGGCGCGGATGACGCTCAGGCCCTTAGCGAGACCCCCCATGGCCTCGCGGCGGGGCGACGTTGTCTTACGGCGAGCCACGGCGAAAGTGTATTTCGATATCCGAAAATTCGGAAGGCCTTACCGCGGGCGCTTGACGCTATGCGGGCGAGGGGCCAGTATCGTTTCGCATATCGACGGTAATTTCGCATATCGAAATTACCGGCAAGAGGGGGCAACGCTTTGAGGATCGGACGCCAGGACCAGCACAGTTCTGCCATCTGCACCGCCAACGAAGAAACGATCCTCGTCCGGGGACGTGATCTGGCGCGTGAGCTGATCGGCCACGTCGACTTTACCGAGCACTTCTGGCTGCTGCTCACCGGCGCGCTGCCCTCGGTCGCGCAGCGGCGCATTCTGAATGCCACGCTGGTTGCGATTGCCGAGCACGGCCTGGTGCCCAGTGTGCAGGCGGCCCGCATGACCCTGGCGGCGGCTCCCGAGGCGCTTCAGGGAGCGGTCGCTGCGGGGCTCCTGGGGTGCGGTTCCGTAGTGCTCGGCGCTTCAGAGTCGGCGGGGCGTTTTTTGGCCGAGATCGCCCAGCGTGGGGGTGCCTCCGGGGACCTGCGTACCGCAGCCCTGGAAGTAGTGCGCGAGTACCGGGGGCAAAAGCGCCCGATCCCCGGATATGGTCACCCGCTGCACCGTGGCGCCGATCCACGCGCGCTGCGATTGCTGCAGGTAGCCGCCGAGGCGGGCGTCGCGGGCGTGCACGTGGACATCGCGCGACAGGTCGAGGCCTTGCTTCCGGAGGTGTTGAAGCGCGGCCTGACGCTAAACGTTTCCGGCGCGATCCCGGCCGTCCTGCTCGATGCAGGCTATCCGTTGGCGGCGCTCAAGGGCGTGCCCCTGCTGGCGCGCACGGCCGGCCTCATCGCACACCTCCTGGAGGAGCAGCAGCGTGCCATCGGCTTTGTGATGTCGCACGCGGCGGCGCAGGCGATCGGCTACGACGGTGATGCACCGCCCGGGTTTAAGCCCAGCGAGGACGCGTGACAGGCGCCATGAACCGCGCACTCGCAGGAATACGGGTGATCGAGCAGGGCACCTTTATCACCGGGCCGTGCGCCGGGATGATGCTCGCGGATCTCGGAGCCGATGTCATCAAGGTCGAGAGTCCGGAAGGGGATCCGTACCGCGCCTATCAGGGCGGCCAGTACTCGCCCCATTTCCAGGCCTATAACCGCAACAAGCGCAGCGTGGCCCTGGACATGAAGCAGCCCGGCGATCGGGAACTGTTCTACAGCCTCACCCGTGAGGCGGACGTCTACATCCAGAACTTCCGTCCGGGCACGGCAGAGCGACTCGGCGCGGGCCTCGGGCAGCTGCAGTCTCTCAATTCCCGTCTCGTGTACTGCTCGATCAGTGGTTTCGGCTCAAGCGGCCCCTACACCGACCGGCCGAGCTACGACTCCGTGGCGCAGGCGCTGAGCGGCTTTCTGAGCGTCGTGGTCGACTACCGCCGCCCGCAATTCCTCGGTCCCGCCTTGGCGGATGCGATCACGGGGCTGTATGCAGCCCAGGGCATCCTGGCGGCGCTGATCCAGCGCGGCCGCACTGCACGCGGAAGTCATGTTGAAGTCTCGATGCTCGAGGCCATGGCGCACTTCGCCGTGGAGCCCTTTGCTGCGTTCTTCGCACTCAACCAGACGCCGACCTCCGCTGACCGTCCACGGCTGGCGCAGGCCTACATCCTGCGCACGCAGGACGAGCGCCTGATCGCGATCCATCTGTCCTCGCTGGAGAAGTTCTGGCAGGCGCTGGTCGCCGCACTCGAGGCGCCTGAGCTGGCCATCGATCCGCGCTTTCACACCCGCGAGCGCCGTATTGCCGAGTACGAAGCATTGCGCCTGGAGCTGGATTCGCGCTTCGTGCGCCAACCGCTCAGCTACTGGATGAAACAGCTCGAGGCGAAAGACGTGCCGCACGCGCCCGTGAATCGCATCGATGACGTGGTCCGCGACCCGCAGGTGGAACACCTGGGCATCGTGGTGCCGGTCACCGGAGCACACTCGGCGCCACTTGCGGTACGCCCGGCGGTGCAGTTCGACGGCACGCATGCGCGGGCGGTCAGTGCCGCGCCGCTGCTGGATGAGCACGGCGCTGCGATCCGCGACGCGCTGGCGCGCGGGGAGCACTGGCCTGGGGTCGAGGAAGCTCGTGTCTGAATCGGGGGAGGAGTAAGAAGTGATGCTGCTGCCCACGACGCTTGTCGGAAGCTATCCGCAGCCTGAGTGGCTTATCGACCGCGAGCGGCTCGCCGGGCGCTTCCCGCCGCGGGTGCGGGCGCTCGAGCTGTGGCGCGTACCGGAGCCGTACCTGGCGCAGGCGCAGGACGATGCCACGCTGATGGCCATCAAGGCGCAGGAAGACGCCGGGCTCGATATCGTTACCGATGGAGAGATCCGCCGCGAGAGCTATTCGAATCGCTTCGCCACCGCGCTCGATGGGATTGACCTGGATAATCCGGGCATGGCTCTCGATCGCAGCGGGCACCCCAATCCGGTGCCGCGCGTGGTCGGTGCCATTCGCCGAAAGCACGCCGTGGGCGTGCGCGATCTCGAGTTTCTGCGTAGGCATACGCGCCGACACGTAAAGGCAACCGTCCCGGGACCCTTCACCATGGCGCAGCAGGCGCAGATTGATTACTACGGTGGCAGTCGCGAGCACGCGGCGATGGACTATGCCACGGCGGTGAATGCCGAAATCCGGGATCTGTTCGCAGCCGGTGCGGACGTAGTCCAGATCGATGAACCGTACATGCAGGCGCGCCCGGAGGAGGCGCGTGCGTACGGGCTGCGCGCGCTCAATCAGGCGCTCGAAGGCATTGAGGGCGCCACGGCGGTGCATATCTGCTTTGGCTACGCTGCCATCATCCATGTGCGCCCGTCGGGCTATTCGTTCTTGCCGGAGCTTGCCGAATGCCACTGTAAGCAGGTGTCGCTGGAGACCGGGCAGTCGAACCTGGACTGCTCGGTGCTCGCAGCACTGACACCCAAGAAGATCATCCTCGGGGTCATCGATCTGTCCAACAACACGGTCGAGACCCCGGAACTGGTCGCTGCACGTATCCGCCGGGCGCTGCCCTATGCGGAGGCGCGCAATCTGCTGATCGCACCAGACTGCGGCATGAAATACCTGCCGCGGCCGGTGGCCTTCAACAAGCTCCAAGCCATGGTCGCCGGCGCACAGATCGTGCGCGCCGAACTGGAGAGCGTGCCCGCGGGGGGCGCCGCCAGTGTCAATCGCTAACAAAGCCGCAGGGGGATCTCAAATGTTCAGCGTCGTACGCCGCATCGTTTCAATACTGGGTATTGCTCTGGCGCTACTGCCCGTCGCTCCACCGCTTTGGGCGCAAATCCCAAGCAGCACGGACGTGGAAGAAGTGGTGGTGACCGCACGTAAGCGCGATGAAACCTATCTCAACGTCCCGGTCACGATCGATGTGTTCACCCAACAGGCAATCGAGTCAGCGGGCATTGAAAAGCCGGCCGACTTTATCGCGCTGGTGCCGAACATGACGCTGGTACAGACCCAGAATGTCGGCAATTCCTTCGTCGTCCTTCGGGGTATTTCCCAAGCCCGCAACAGCGAGCCCTCGGTTGCGGTGCTGGTCGACGGCGTCGAACAGACCAATCCCGCGCAGTTCAATCAAGCCCTCTACGACATTCAGCAGATCGAGGTGCTGAAGGGTCCGCAGGGAGCCCTCTACGGGCGCAATGCCATCGGCGGCGCGATTATCGTCCGCACCGTCGCGCCGACCGACGAGTTCCAGGCCAACGCCAAGGTTGGCTACGGCAATGAGAACTCATACAAGGCGCAGCTGGGACTCAGTGGTCCCATCACTGACTCCAAGAGCCTGAAATACAGCGCAGCCTTCAGCTACTACAACACCGACGGATTCCTGGAAAACACCTATCTCGACCAGAAGGCCGATCCGCTGAAGGATTACTCCGGACGGCTGCGCATGATCTGGGAGCCGACCGACTCGTTCACGGGCGACCTGCGCTTATCGGCCGACCGGCTGGAAACCCGGGGTTTTTATTTTGTGATTCCGCGCGCTGACGAGTCCAATCCCTTCAGTTCCTTTACGACGCCCCCGGATGCCAACAACACGATCACGCCGATCACCAACAACAACACGGGTGAGGACAACCGCGACCTGTGGGGCGCTGCGCTCAAGCTGGAGTTCCGGAATCCCTACGGCGTGCTGTCCACGGTTTCGGCCTGGGACAAGACCAAAGAGATCATCACCGGCGACGCCTACGACTTTCGCCCCATTCTCCAGTCGGTCTTCTACGCCCTCGAGGGCCATGACCTGAATCAGAGTCAGTATCTGGAAGTGGAGTCGTATAGCCAGGAGGCGCGCTTTACTGCGAATCCCGTCGCGGGGTTCTCCTGGATCGCCGGCATGTACCTGGTGCATACGCAGCGCTTCATCTCGACGGGCAACATGGTTGACACGGGCAACGGCGTGTTCCCCGTCTACCAGGAGCCGCGCTATGGCGGTAACAACCCAAGTGAAACATTCCTCGCTGACAGCCAGAACCAGAACGCCTGGGCCTTGTTCACCGACTTGACCTATGAGTTGAACTCGCAGTGGGAGTTCGATGCGGCCGTGCGCTATGACCAGGACACGCGCCGCAATACGACGGACACCCCGGATGCTTTCCTGCCCCAGCCCCCGCCACCTAATCCTCAGGCTTATCAGGGTCTGGTGCGCCAGGAGACCTGGGATAAGGTGCAGCCCAAGGGGACCATTCGCTACAAGCTGACCCCCGATATGACCTTGTTTGGCGGCTGGAGCCGCGGGTTTCGCAGCGGAGGCTTCAACCAGACCGGGGTGGGCGCGGTGGCCGAGGCGAATGGCATTCTCGGGGTGCACGACACGTTCGGTGCCGAGGTCGCTGACACCTGGGAAGTCGGCTTCAAGGGCGAATTCATGGATCGCCGCCTGAGCGTTAACCTCAGTCTGTTCGACACGCAGGCCACGAACAGCTACTTCTTCGTGTTCCTGGCTGCGAACTCGACGCAGAATCTGGGCAATCTCGACGCCGACTATAAGGGCGGCGAGCTCGAGCTAGCGTTTCACGTGACGGATCACTGGGACACATATGCGAGCTACGGCTATACCCACAGCAACATCACGAGCATGGAGGATCCGAGCGTCGTCGGGAACCAGGCGCCGCTCGTCTCGCGCGATACGATCAACGCAGGCGTGCAGTACCACACCCCCGTGGGCAACAACATGATCCTCACGGCGCGTGCCGATTACCAGCAGATCGGCCGCACCTGGTGGGAACCGTACAATGTCACCTCGCGTGATCCGGTGAACCTCGTGGACGCGCGCGTCGGCTTGGAGAGCGGCAAGTGGACCGCGACGGCCTGGTCAAAGAATCTGACCAATACGATCTACAATGCCGAATACTCGCCGGGCAACTTTCTGTGGAAGGCGCAGCCGCGATCCTATGGAGTTGAGTTCGGCTACAAGTTCTGAAGAGGAGTTCATAACATGGCTCAGACCGCCACGCTTCCCCGGCGCCTGCATCACACCGCGTACGTGACCCGCGATCAGGAAAAGACGCGGCGCTTTTATGAAGAGGTAATCGGACTGCCGCTGCTGGCAACGTGGTGCGAATCCGATGAACTGTTCGGCAAAGTGCGGACCTATGTGCACACCTTCTATGGGATCGGCGACGGGGGCGCACTGGCCTTCTTTCAGTTCGCGGACCCGAAGGACCAGGAGGAGTTCGGACCCAGCATGCCGGCGACTCCTTTCCACCACATTGCACTCGCGGTGGATGCCAAGGCCCAGGCCGATATCGAGGCGCGCATCGCGACAGCCGGGATCAAGCCACCGGATACCTACGTACTGGAGCACGGGTACTGCCGCTCGGTGTACGTCACCGATCCCAATGGCCTGATTCTGGAGTTCACCCTCGATCATCCGGAGGTGGAGAAGATCGCGCGCACGCGTCGCGCGGATGCTCACCAGGAATTGAAGCGCTGGCTGGCCGGGGACCATACCTCCAACAACACGTACCGCTAGAGAACTTTCGCGCCATGCGCCTAGGACAGGACCGGATTCTGACGACCCACGTCGGCAGCCTGCCGCGCAGTCAGGCGGTCACGGATGTGCTGTTCGCGCGTGAGCGCGGCGACGTGCGCGATCGCGCGGCGGATGCCGTGACTCTCTCTGAAGCGGTGCGCGAGGTGGTGCGCCGCCAGGTGGAGATTGGGCTGGACGTGGTCAGCGACGGTGAGATGAGCAAGATCAGCTACGCCACCTACGTCGCGGATCGCTTTTCTGGTTTTGCCGGTGACACCCCGCGCGAACCTGGCCAGGACCTGGTGGAGTTTCCCGGGCTGCTGCGCAAGCTGGCTGAGCGTGGCTCGACCGCCAAATACCGTCGGCCACGTTGCGTGCGGGCCATCGCCGTCAAGGATACGGCGCCAGTGGCGGCGGACGTGGCGAACCTCAAGGCGGCAATTACCGCCGCCGGCGCGCTGCAGGGCTTCCTGAATGCCGCTTCCCCCGGAGTCATTGCGCTCTTCCAGCCGAACGATTATTACCGCACCCAGGATGAGTATCTGGAAGCTCTGGCGGTGGCGCTGCAGAGCGAATACGAAGCGATCACGCGCGCCGGGATCATTCTGCAGATCGATGCTCCCGATCTGGCGATGGGCCGGCACACCATGTATCGGGATCGCTCGCTGGCGGAGTTCGAGACCCTTGCCGCCCGGCACATCGAGGTGCTGAACCATGCGCTGCGCAACATCCCCGCCGAGCAGTTGCGGATGCATGTGTGTTGGGGCAACTACGAAGGACCGCACCACCATGACGTCCCGATGGAACGGCTGTTGCCGATCGTGCTGAAAGCCAAGCCGCGGGGACTACTGTTCGAGGCTGCCAACCCGCGGCACGCACACGAGTGGACCGTGTTTCGGGATACGCGCATACCCGAGGACAAGATCCTCATCCCTGGGGTGCTCGCGACGACGACCAATTACATCGAACATCCTCAGCTGGTGGCCGAGCGGCTTGAGCGCTTCGCACATATCGTGGGTCGCGAGCGGGTCATGGCTGGCACGGATTGCGGTTTCGGGACTTTCGCGGGGTTTGGTCCGGTCGAGCCGGACATCGCGTACCTGAAGCTGCGCGCGCTGGTCGAGGGTGCGCAGTTGGCCTCCCGCCGGCTTTGGGCCTGAAGGAGCCGCGCGGGGCCCGACCGGCGCACGACATGAAGCGCACCGCCGCCCCAGCCGCCTCTGTTCCGGCGACGTCTGCCACGGGGCGTCCCGCTACGCCATTTCGCTTCTACGACAACCGCCAGAAGTATCTGGCGTTCGTAACGACCTGCAACGAGAAATCGGCCATCGCCCGTCGTGCGGCACACGAGGTGGCGCTGCTGCGCCCTACGCCGCCGGCTGTGCGCATATTCGATGCCGGGATGGGCGACGGTACGGTGATTACGCGCGTGATGCGCAGTACCCACCGCCAGTTTCCCACCGTTCCGATGCTGGTCGTGGCCAAGGAGATCAGCCTCGAAGATGTGCGCCTCGGACTGGACAAGCTTCCCGACCGCCTGTTCGAGCACCCCGCGACGGTCTTCGTGGTCACCAATCTGAACTATGCCGAGGCGCCGCGACTGATGCCTCGCGATGCGCAGCTCGCGGCTGCGCTGAACTGGGAGGACGTGCGTCTTACGGGAACCACTGCACATGAGTACGCCGAGCAGATCGAGGACCTGGCCGGCAAGCTGGCAAGCGGTTGGCAGACACGACCCAGTGCGAAGACCGGCAACCCCCTCATCGTGCGTCCGTCGGTTCTGGTGATCTACCGCGAGGACCACAAGTTCCTGCTCGATGCGGTGATTCCAAAGCCCGGCAGGATCTTCGAGCACTACGACCTGGTACTGGCTTCCCAGCCCTGGCGCGCGCGCATGGGCGCGGAATTCAAGGTGCGCAAAGTACTGGCGCCGATGGCGCGTAGCCTCTGCCCGGGCGGACGGCTGCTTGCGATCCAGTCATGGGGCCACGATCCGGGGGTTGAGATCGTGCAGCAGCTGTGGCCAGGGGAGCGCCCGTTTCAGGTCGATCGTCACGAATTGCTCGGCGCCCTGCGCCGCGAACTCGGCCGCGAGGCGCGCGATTTCAACCTGGCTGCTTTGCCAGATGAGCGGGCAATCTTTCGCTACGAGATGCACACGCTGCCCTCGGAGATCGGCGATCGCATCGGCACGTCGACGCTATTTGCAGCCTGGAACGCCGCGATCTACGTCAACCAGATCGAAGACGAGCGATTGGACGCCGTGGTGACGACCGGGCACTACCTGGAAGCGACACAGAAGGTGCTGCAGAAGCACGGCGGCCTGTGGTTTAACGACGAAGCTTTCGTCGTCACGCGTCGGCGCGATTGAGCCTTCGTAGTTTGCCGCATCAGGCGCTATGCTTTTGCGACAGAGCCTTGCTCGCCGGAGCACCGAATGAAACCTGATGCGGCTGCGTGGCCCGATCTGCCCTACCGCCGGCTGGCGCGATACGCTGGCCACGCTGCACCTGTGGACGCAGATTGTGGGCAAGGTCAGATTGTCTCTGACGCCTTGGGTGAACCACAGCTGGCAGGTCCCTCTGTACGTCACGGCGCGCGGCCTTGGCACATCGCCTGTGCCGTACGGATCCGAGCTTCTTGAGATTGAGTTCGATTTCATCAGTCACCACCTGCGCGTGCGCACGAGCCGGGGCGAAGAACGAGCGCTCGCTCTTGAGCCGCAAACCGTCGCCGACTTCTACCGACAAGTCACGGATCTGCTCGGCAGCGTGGCCGTATCGGTCGCAATCAACGAGCTGCCGAGTGAGCTGCCGAACCCGGTCCGCTTTTCGAGCGACCGCGTCCATAAGTCCTACGATCCGGACGCCACGCATCGCTTCTGGCGGGCGCTGGTGCGGATCGACCATATTTTCAAGCTCTTCCGCACGGGTTTCCTTGGCAAGGTGAGCCCCGTGCACTTCTTCTGGGGAAGCTTCGATCTCGCAGTCACCCGGTTTTCCGGCCGCAAGGCCCCCTTGCATCCGGGCGGGGTCCCTGGGTTGCCTGACGCGATAGCGCGCGAGGCCTATTCCCACGAGGTCAGCAGCGTCGGTTTCTGGCCCGGCAATGAGGCATTCCCGCGCGCCGCGTTCTACTCGTACGCGTATCCGGAGCCGGCGGGCTTCCAGAACCGGCGCCTCACCACCGGCGCTCGTTACGACGAGACGCTGCGCGAGTTCGTTCTGCCGTATGACACGGTGCGGGAATCGGTAAACCCGGAAGGCCTGCTGCTCGACTTTCTTGCGACCACCTACGCGGCGGCGGCGGACGCGGGCAGCTGGGATCGCGCGGCCTTGGAGTGTGACTTGGGCAGTCCAGCTCAGGTGCGCCGGCTGTGAGTGACCCGCCGACCCGGCATCGTCGCGCGCGTGCAAGCCACTTAGAACTTATTCCTGCAAGCTAACGCGCGCGCGAGGCCTGCCGCTCTCAGGTCGGCCGGGGAATGTCCGCCAGTTGCTGGGGCGCGGCGGCCTGGTGTTCCTGGCCCAGGAATAGGTACATCGCGGGCACCACGAAGAGTGTGAATGCCGTACCGATAGAGATGCCGGTGAAGATCACCAGACCCATATGGTACCGACCCACTGCGCCCGCCCCAGTGGCGATCAAGAGCGGCACAACGCCGAAGACCATGGAAGCCGTAGTCATCAGGATCGGACGCAGTCGGATGGTGGCTGCCGCCTCGATCGCTTCGCGTTTGGACTTACCCTCGCGCTGCTGCTCGTTGGCAAACTGAACGATCAGGATGCCGTGCTTGGCGATCAGGCCGACCAGGGTTACCAGGCCCACCTGCGTATAGACGTTGAGCGTGGCGAAATCGAGAAACAGGAACACGACGGCTCCGAAGATCGCCATTGGCACGGACATCATGACAACCAAAGGATCGCGGAAGCTCTCGAACTGCGCCGCCAGCACCAGAAAGATGATGATGATCGCAAAGCCCAGCGTTGCCAGAAAGCCGCCGGACTCCTGCAGGTACTGCCGCGACTCGCCGGCATAGTCGATGACGTAGCCCTGGGGCAGGGTTTCCTTGGCGATGCTGTGCAAGAGCGCCAGCGCCTCGCCCTGGGTGCCACCGAATACACCCTGGATCGTGGCGGCGTTGAGCTGCTGGAAGTGGTTAATGGATTCGGGAACCGTTGCCGTCTCGAAGGACACCACGGTGGAGGCGGGCACCACACCGCCGCTCGCTGTGCGGATGTAATAATTGGCGAGCTGATCGGGGTTCAGTCGATCCGCTTGCAACACCTGTGGAATAACCTTGTAAGAGCGCCCGGCGATGCTGAAGTAGTTGACGTAACCTCCGCCGAGCATGCTGCTCAGTGCCCCTCCGACATCTTTCATCGTAAGTCCGAGGAGCGCCGCCTTGTTCCGATCGACCACAACCGTAGTCTGCGGCTTGTCGATTTTCAGGCTGTTTTCGACAACCCAGAACTTACCGGTGGCCTGGGCCTTTGCCAGGATCGCCTCGGAGACCTCGTACAGTTCATTGAACGGGGCGGCAGTCTGGATCACGAACTCGACCGGGTAACCGCCGTCGGAGCCCGGAAGCGAAGGTGGATTGACCCAGAACACATTGGCGCCGGCAATCTGGTTACTGCGATTCTGCAGATCCTGCTGGATCACCACAGCGTTTCGCGAGCGCTGTACATAGTCCTTGAGCACCAAACCACCAAAGCCCTGATTGTTTGTGCCCACGCCCTGGCCGGCGAACTGGAAGGAATTCTCGTACTCGGGCAGGGCGCTCATCGCCTGAAATGCCTGGCGCTGATAGGTCGCCATCTGCTGGATCGAGGCATCTGGCGCCCCAGTGCTCAGGTAGAAAACAAAGCCCTGGTCCTCCGCTGGTGCAAGCTCGCTCTTCGCCACCACGCCGGCGACGGGCATCGCCAGCATCAGCGCGATCAGCGCGATGACCACCAGGCCAAAGGTCACCACTACCTTCCACGAGTCCAGTAGCGTCCGCAGCGCCCTGTGATACTGATCCGTGAACCACTCGAAGTTGCGGTCAATTCTGCGTACCAGGCGGTTGCTGCCGTGCTCTGGCTTGAAGTAGCGAGCGCACATCATCGGTGACAGGGTCAGCGCAATCACCGCGGACACCGCCACTGCGCCGGCAAGGGTGAAGGCGAATTCCGAGAACAGCGCGCCGGTGAGGCCGCCACGGAAGCCGATAGGAAGGTAGACGGCGACGAGCACCACGGAGATGGCAATGATAGGTCCCGCCAGCTCCCGCGCCGCGAGGAACGCCGCCTGCATGGGCGCCTGCCCGAGTTTCATGTGTCGGTCGACGTTCTCGACCACGATAATTGCGTCGTCCACGACCAGACCGATCGCAAGCACGAGTGCCAGCAGCGTCAGCAGGTTTATGCTGTAGCCCAGTGTCAGCATGACGAAGAAGGCACCGAGCAAGGACAGCGGCATGGCGATAGTCGGGATGATCACCGAGCGTGGACTGCCGAGGAACAGGAAGATGACCAGCGTGACGATGACCAGAGTCTCCAGCAGCGTCTTCACTACGTCACGGATCGCTGCGTTGACGTAACTGGTCGCGTCATAACCGATCTCGCCGTGCAGTCCCGCCGGCATTTGTGCCTGGATTTCAGGGAAGATCTTGCGGATGTCGCTCATCACTGTGAGGATGTTGGCATTGGGAGCCACGTTGATGGCGATAAACACCGAACGCTTGCCCTTGAAGGCGACATCAGAGTCGTAGTCTTCCGCGCCGAGCACGACGTTGCCGACGTCCTGCAAGCGCACCAATGCCCCATCTTTCTGCTTGACGACGAGATTCTTGAATTCGTCTGCAGAGTGCAGATCGGTGCCGGCGGTGAGATCGATGCTGACCATCTGGCCCTTGGTCGTGCCGATCGCCGACAGGTAGTTATTGTCTTGCAGAGCGGTGTAGACGTCTGCCGCCGTCAGGCCGCTGGCGGCAAGCTTGCGCGGATCGAGCCAGACGCGCAGCGCGTATTGCCGGGCGCCCAGAAGTTCGGCCTTCTGCACACCAGGCACGGTCTGCAGTTTAGGCTGAACGATTCGGATCACGTAGTCGGTGATCTGGTTTGGCGGCAGCGTATCGCTGTTGAAGCCAAGGTACATGCCGGCAACGGTCGCGCCGACCTCCACGGTGATGACAGGCTGCTGGGTGCCAGTCGGCAGTTGGTTCAGTACCGAATTGACCTTGGTGTTGATCTCGGCAAGCGCCCGGTTGGAATCGTAATTGAGGCGCAGCGTTGCGGTGACAGTGGAAACACCATTGCTGCTCTGCGAGGTCAGGTAGTCAATGCCCTGCGCCTCGGCCACAGCGGCCTCGATCGGAGTCGTGATGAAGCCAGCGATGAGATCGGCGCTCGCGCCGTAGTACTGCGTACTCACCGTGACCGTGGCATTCTCAGTCTTGGGAAACTGGCGTATCGGTAGACTGACAAGCGCGCGCAGGCCGAGCAGAAGAATCAGCAGGCTGACTACGGTTGCCAGCACCGGCCGCCGGATGAAGAGGTCCGTTACGTTCATGCTCGGCTGCCGTTACTGTTCCCGCGGCGCAGGATTGGGGTCGCTGGCGGGCTGCACGTTGTTGTTGATCGTGACCAGCGCGCCGTTTTTGAGCTTGATCTGCCCGCTCGTAACGACCTCGTCACCTTCGGTGACGCCCTTGAGGATGGCCACCTGATCGCCGCGCGTTGTACCGGTTGTGACGAACACCTGTGTTGCCACCAGATTGTGACTGTCGTTGCCTGAGGACCGGCTCTGCTGCCTAGCGGTTTGGCCTGTGGCTGGCTTAGATGTGCCGGCATCTTTTGGTGCGACGGTGCTCTGAGGTGCGATGATGAAGACCGTCGCGCCATAGGGGTTGTAGCTGACCGCGGTCTGCGGCAGCGTGATGTAACGCTGCGGCTTCCCAATCTCGATATCGACACTGGCGGACATACCCGGCAAAAGCCTGTGTTCGGGGTTCTTGAGCGCGGCCCGGACCTGCACGTTGCGCGTGTTGATGTCGACCAGGGGATCGATAGCCGCGATCCCGCCCGCAAAGCGCTGGTTAGGGTAGGCGTCGGAGCTGGCTTGCACGTTCTGGCCGACAATCACCTGGCTGACCTCCTGCTGTGGCAGGAAAAAGTCAATGTAAACAAGGTCAAGCTGCTGCAGGGTGACGATCTTGGTGCCAGGTGACAGGTACTGACCGAGATCTACCGCGCGAACTCCCAGGTGCCCGGCAAACGGGGCGCGAACGAATTTCTTATCCACGAGCGCTTGCTGCTCAGCGACCTGTGCCTTGGTGCTGCGCAGGTTCGCCGCGTCGGAGTCGAGCGCGGCCTGACTGATGGCCTGCGCTGCGAACTGCGCCTGGTCTCGGCGGTAGGTGGTCTCAGCCAGTGCGGCAGTGGCCTTGAGGGATTCGAGATGGGCGACCTCGTCCGCGGAGCGCAATTGCAGCAGCAGCTGGCCGGCCTTGACCTCGTCCCCGGAGTTGAACTGGATCGTCTCGACGATTCCGGCCACTTCTGCACTGAGATCAGCGCCGCGCTCGGCACGCACACTGCCGACGGCAGTGAGTTTCGGCTGCCAGTCCTGGTAACTGGCCTTGGTAGTGCTGACCGTATACTTCGGTGTTCCCTGGGCGGCGAAGCCCTGGATCATTTTGTAGACGCCGAACCCCTTGACCGCCCCGATGACGAGTACGAGAGCGACAATGGCCACGATCAAATGCCACCAACGTTGCATGGTGTTTCGTTCCAAATCTAAATTCCCGCAGCGATGGTAATTGCGCTCTCAGTTAGTCTCGGCCGCAGCAGTGGGCACGGCGTTACCTGGCGGCCGATTCCACCATCCGCCGCCCAGCGCCTGGAACAGTGCAGCGGTGTCGGCATACCGTGCCGCCTGCGCTTGCACCTGTGCGATGCGGGCCTGCTGATAGTTGCGTTGGACCACCACGAGCTCGAGCGCGCTGATGGAGCCCAGTGCATAGCGGGTGCGTGACACGCTGAGGGTGTCCGCCGCTGCCTGCGTGGCGAGATCCTGCTGATTCAATGCCTCGGCGTCTGCGTTGAGCGCATGCAGCACGTCGGCGACATTGCGAAACGCGCCAAGAATGGTGCTGCCATAGTGGCCGGCGGCCTCGTCGTAAGCGGCGACCGCCGCACGCTTTTTGTGAAGCAGCGTACCGCCATGGAAGATGGGTTGGGTAATACCGCCGGTCAGCGTCCAGACACCGCTGCTGCTCTTTAGGACGTCGGACAGCGTCGTACTGGTGCCGCCGATATCCCCGGTAATGGTGAGCTGGGGCAACATGTTGGCCGTCGCCACGCCGATCTCGGCGCTGGCTTCGTGCAGCAGCGATTCCTGTGCGCGCACGTCAGGCCGCTGTTCCACCAGCTGTGAGGGCACACTCAGCGGTAGTTCCTGCGGCAGTCGCAGATCGTCGAGTTCAAACTGCGCCGCGAACGGCTGGCTTGGAAGCTGGCCGACCAGCACTGCCAGCAGATCCCGATTTTGCTCGAGCTGCTTCTGTAGTGGCGGGAGCGTAGCGAGCTCATTGGCGAGCTGACTCTGCTGCAGCAGAACGTCCAGCTTGGACGCGCCGCCAAGGGCTAACTGGCGCTGAACCGTTTCCAACTGCTCGCGATCGGTAGCGATGATTTCCTGCGTGGCGGCGATCTGTGCGCGCAGCGAGGCTTCCTGGATTGCCGTGGTGACCACATTCGCGGAGAGAGTCAGATACGTACCCTCCAGCTGGAATTGCTGGTATTCAGCCTGTGCCCGTGCAGCCTCCACGCTACGCCGCACGCCGCCCCACACATCCAGCGTGTATGAAACATTGACGGTTGCGTTGAAAAGGTTGTAGATCGAACTGCCGATGGCTGGCTGTCCGAATGAGGCGCCGGAGATCTTCTGCCGCGAAGCCGAACCGTTGGCGTCAATCGACGGATACAGGCCGCCCTGCTGCGCCAGCATGTTTTCGTGCGCCTGGCGCAGCGCGCTCTGCGCGGCGACTACGTCCGGGCTGGATTTCAGCGCCTGTGCCACCAGCGCGTCCAGTTTTTCACAATGGAACAGCAACCACCATTGCTGCGGGATGTCGGCGCCGTTGACGAACGTCTGCGCCGCCCCTGTGGCCCCTTCGCTGGCGGCTGTTTTCGGCGGAAGCGGGGCACCGGTATAGCTTTCGGTTTTCGGCGCCTGCGGCCGGTGGAAATCGGGCCCGACGGCGCAGCCGCCGCACAAGGCTGCAACCAACGACAGTGTCGCGCAGGTGCGCAAGGCGCGGGACAGACCGAGTACGGGTCTAACGCCCTTATTTGCAGGCAATGTCATTTCCTAACCCTGAAATTTCAAGGTGGTCCAGATTGACATCGATCGGATACACCGCGCGGAGGCTCTGCAGCTGCACCAGGTGGCCGATCCGCCGATCAAAGTATTCGGGCGGCAACACCATGAGGCTGTTGGGTAACCCGTGCCCGCGACCGAGGTCGAATTCCATAGCGGCCGCCGGAATGATTAGGAGCAAGAGATTACGGCGGCTGGGGAATCGATCGCAAGGTTAGTCGCGGCCATGGGTGATGCTCGAGCGATTTGGCGGCCAGAATGACCTGCCAAGTCTAAGCGGAGCGTGGTTACGAAATCCTATCCCTGAAGAGATAGTGTTGGCGGCGTCATTTTGGGCCTGTGTTGGTGGTAGTTGGACGCGGCTCGCACCCGGATTCTCAGACACGATCGGTCGATCAGTCGAAATGCCCAATAGGATACTGGTGCTTGCCAACAGCGGGGCGCCGCTCGGTCGGTTTGACGGATACATGCATTTAAAGATATATATACTATTATGAATATATGTGCCTTTCAAATTCTCGCGGACCCCACGCGTAGACGCGTTCTGGACACGCTGCGTCACGGTGAACAACCAGTGAACGATATCGTCAGTGAACTAGATATTCGTCAGTCGGGTGTTTCCCGGCATCTGCGGATACTGCTCAACGCTGGATTCGTCACTGTGCGCGCGGACGGCCAGCGGCGCTTGTATTCGCTGCGCCCGGAGCCGTTTCGACAGGTAGAGACATGGCTGTCTGGTTATCGCCAGATCTGGGACGCACGCCTCGAACGCTTCGGTGCGGCGCTGGATGAGAGGCTGTCCAGGCCTGCAGCTTATAAACCTCATCAGAAAAGGAAAGTCCGATGACCCAGCAAAATGCCCCAGCGGGGATTGCCCCGATTCAATTCGAGCGTCGCTATGACAACGCCGCGATTGAGGATTTGTGGGACCTATGGACCACCAAGGAAGGCTTCGAGTCCTGGTGGGGACCTCAGGGTTTCCGTGTCGCAGTCCAGAAGCTCGATGCGAGGGTTGGAGGCGAGTTGCTGTACGACATGATCGCCGAGGCGCCGGAACAGGTTGCGTACATGAAAAGAGCGGGTATGTCCGTCTCCCACGGGACTAGCGGCCGATTCACGCAGATTACGCGATTGCGCAGCTTGGAGATTGTTCACGCGATCGACTTTATTCCCGGCGTACAACCGTATGAAAACCGGATCCGCGCGGAGTTTTTTCCGGAGAAGGGGGGTGGCGCACGAATGCTCGTCACGGTCGAGCCGCATCCGGATCCCGCGTGGACGCGGTCGGCCACTCTTGGCATGGAAAGCCAGCTGACCAAAGTTGCAAACGCGCTGGCCGCGCGACGTACCTGACCCTCAGGGGTGGGGAGACGCGCGCCGAGGGAGTTCCCGAGTGCCGCACTGGCGGCACCGCCGTCGGGTCAATTGGGATCCTCTTCTGGGCTATGCTTCCGCCCGCCGTGACGGTTTCCGGACCCGATGAAAGACAACGCAATCACGCTTATACAGGTGAGGGTCAAGCCCAACTCCCGTATTAGGGCATTGGAACCTGTCGCAGGCGGCACCTGGCTCGCCCGACTCCGGTCGCCTCCGGTCGACGGTAAGGCCAATGAGGAACTCATCGCGCTCGTCGCCGACCACTTCAAATGTCGCAGGTCTGCCGTGTCGATCAAGCGGGGGGCTTCGGGTCGAAACAAGTGGTTGCGAATTGACTTGGCGCAAGCAGGACCGTGATATTCCCGGCGCACTGAACCGAGAGTCATTGCGCCGCCGCGGATCTATTCGCGCTTGGGCGCCTGCGTGCTGTTAGCCTGCGTGACTTCGTCGTGGGCCGAGTGCGAGAAAGCGCTCAGAATTCCTTGGAGAATTCGCGTGGGATTGGGCGGGCACCCCGGGACGACGACGTCCACGGGGATTACCTGCGATACCGCGCCGCGGCTGGCGTAGTTTTCCCCAAAAATGCCCCCGTTACAGCCGCAGTCGCCGATCGCTACTACGAGCTTTGGATCCGGCGTGGCCTCGTACGTTCGACGCAAGGCGACTTCCATATGCCTTGAAACGGGTCCCGTGACGAGTAACAGGTCCGCGTGTCGAGGGCTTGCGACGAAGCGAATCCCAAGTCCCTCAAGGTTGTATAGGGGATTATTGAGGGCGTGAATCTCAAGCTCGCAGCCATTGCAGGAGCCGGCGTCGACGTGTCGAATGCACAGGGCGCGACCGAGCACCGCACGGAGGCGATCCTGTAGGCCGTCGCGAATGCGCAGCTGCTCGTCCGCCTGTGGCGGGGGCTCGGAAACGATTCCGACCGATGCGATCTGGCGTAGAGTCTTTAACATGGTGGAGTACTAAAGGTCGTGTCCGCTGTAAGAAAGATTGAAGGATTTATTAATCAGGGGAAAATCAGGGACAATATTGCCGATGATGGCGTGCTCAAGGGCCGGCCAGTTCTGCCACGATGGATCGTGTGGGTGGCAGCGGCGGACTGAGCCCTGCGGTCCTGCTTCCAGCGCAACGAAGACAGGTCCACGCCAACCCTCGATCAAGCCCGCACCGAACGCTCCCTCAGGAGGCACGTTCACCGGTACGGCGTGGGGTCCTCCCGGTAACCCGGTGAGGAGACGGTGGATGAAGCCAAATGAATTCTGCAACTCATCAAAGCGCACCGCGACCCGTGCGGCCACATCCCCTTCGCTGCGTACCACCTTGGCCGGCGCGAAGGCCGTATACGGCTCGCACGGCAGATCAGTGCGCAGGTCAAACGCCTGAGCGCTCGCGCGGCCTGCCAGTCCGATCAGTCCCAGGTGTGCGGCTAATTGCGCACCAATGATCCCGGCGCCGCTGAATCGATCCCGCACTCCTTCGTGTTCGTCATAGATCGTGCGCAGGGTCAGCACTTCGCGCTCGATCTCCTGCAAGCACGCGCGAAGCAGTACTCCGCCCGTCGGCACAAGATCGTGCCGCGTTCCCCCTGGGACAATTGCATCCAGTAGGTAGCGCTGACCGAGGGCCTGGTCACAGGTGCGCAGCAGTTGTTCTTTCAGACGCGAGAACTGTGTAAGCCCGAAAGCGAAGCCGGCATCGTTACCAAGCGCTCCAAGATCACCCAGATGGTTTGCGATGCGTTCGAGTTCGAGGTAAAGCGCGCGCAAGCAGGCGCCGCGCGCAGGAATTGCAGTGTCTGCCAGCCCCTCTAGCGCCTGGCAATACGCCCAGGAGAATGCGACCGCCGAATCGCCCGATACGCGCGCCGCAAGCCGATGTGCCTCGAGAATGGGGAGCTGCGTGAAGCGCTGTTCGATTCCTTTATGGACGTATCCCAGCCGTTCTTCCAGCCGCAGGACCTTCTCGCCGACGACCGAGAATCGAAAATGCCCTGGCTCGATAATGCCCGCATGCACCGGACCGACTGCAATTTCATGCACACCGTCGCCTTCCACGCGAACGAATTCGTACCGGTTGCTGTGTGGCTCTGAGTCCGATCCCAACAGCGGGGGATCACTCAGCGGACGATAGTCTCGTGGCCACGCTGCGTGACGCAGCCAGGGACGGCTGTCCGAGCCGGTGGAGCGTATCCCGGAGAGGTCGGCAGCCGCCCGCTGCATGCGAGCGGCTGCGGGAAAAAGAACTTCGATTCCCGGGTAAATCGTGTCATGACCGTCGAGCGGTAGACTTAGCACAAGCCCAGCGCCTTCTGCCAGAAAGGCCGCACGAATCGTGTCAAGGCCCGCGGACGAGCCGCCCCAGAGCGCCAGCAGTCTTGAACCGACCGCAGCCAGATCGCGAGTGGCTTCCCTCCACTGCAGCGGCGTGACGGTGAGGTAGCGCAAACCCGGTGCGCCGGCGGCCACTTGGCTGTGCTCGAAACAAGCGGGCAGCGGCATGTCACCCGCCTCCGATCAGGCGCGCCGCCGCTCGATACCAGTCAGCGACGTAGGGTGGTATGTAGATCCCGAACAGCAGCACGATCGCCAGATGGGCAAACACCGGCAGCAGTGCCGGTGGATGGGGTAGGCGCTGAACGGTTGTCTCGCCAAACACCATCGGCTGCACTCGGCGGAAGATTGCGGCGAATGCGACCCCAAGCGCCGCGAGCAGGATCGGAATGGCCCAGGGCTGCTCGCGCATCGCCGTAGTGAGAATCAGGAACTCACTCGCAAAGACGCCGAAGGGCGGCATGCCAAGAATTGCGAGTGAACCCATCATGAGGCCCCAGCCAATCGTAGGACTCAACGTAATCAGGCCACGAATATTCTCCATCAGCTGCGAACCGGCCTTTTGCGCCGCATGTCCGGCGGCAAAGAAAATTGCCGACTTCGTGAGCGAGTGCACTGTCATGTGCAGCAGCGCGGCGAACGTGGCGACTGGACCACCCATGCCGAAGGCAAAGGTGATGATGCCCATGTGCTCGATGGACGAATAGGCGAAGAGGCGTTTGATGTCCCGCTGACGCCACAGGAAGAACGCTGCCAGCAGGACCGAGAGCAGCCCAAAGCCCATCAGCATGCGGGCGGGCAATTGGGAGTGCAGGGAACCCTCGACGAGCACCTTGCAGCGCACCACCGCGTAGATGGCAACGTTCAGCAGCAGCCCGGACAGCACTGCGGAGATCGGTGTGGGGCCCTCTGCGTGTGCATCGGGCAGCCAGTTGTGCAGCGGCGCCAGTCCTACCTTTGTGCCATACCCGACGAGCAGAAACACAAAGGCGAGGCCAAGGACACGCGGTTCAAGTTGTCCTTTGACGGTGTCCAGGTGCGTCCACAGAAGTGCAGTGACACCTTCCCCCCCAAGGACCTTCTCGGCGGCGAAGTAGAGCAGGATCGTGCCAAAAAGCGCCTGGGAGATCCCGACACCGCAAAGGACGAAGTACTTCCAGCCGGCTTCAAGGCTTGCGGGGGTTCGGTAGAGCGTGACAAGCAGCACCGTGGAAAGGGTGGCTGCCTCCATCGCGACCCACAGGAGTCCCATGTTGTTGGTCGTCAGCGCGATCAGCATCGTCGTCATGAAGAGCTGGTACATGCTATGAAAGAGACGCAGACGGGGGGCAGTCACGTGTCCCTTGTGCAGCTCGACCCGCATGTACGGCCGCGAGAAAAGAGACGTTGTCAGCCCCACAAAGGCGGTCAGCGTGACCAGAAAAACATTGAAGGGATCTACAAAGAACTGCTCACGCCCCACGACCAGCGGTCCGCGACTGACCACCCGTGCCGTGAGGACACAGGCGGCCAGGAAAGTTCCGAGGCTGACGGCTACGTTCAGTTCCGGAGCCCAGCGCCGCGCACCGAAAACACCGAGTACGACGGCGCCACAGATGGGAACTCCAAGGAGCAGGACAAACACCACTTAGCGACGCTCCTCGATCGAAGGAAGCGGGCCGGATGGCTGGCTCTCCTTGAGTGACTCCAGATGGTGCAGATCGAGGCTGTCGAACTGCTCGCGGATCTGGAAGAAGAAGACGCCCAGGACGAGCACGGCGACCAGCACGTCGAGCGCCACGCCAAACTCCACGATCATGGGCATGCCATAAGTGGCGCTCATGGCACCAAAGAACAGGCCGTTCTCCATGGACAGAAAGCCAATCACCTGCGACATCGCCTTGCGGCGCGTAATCATGGTGATAAAGGAAAGCAGGATCACGGCGACCGCGATGCCGATGGCATTGCGTGTCGCCGTACTCGCAAGCGCGGCAATGGGCTGGGCCAGACCAAACGCAAACACGACAACCAGCAGGCCGATAAGCATGGTGCCGGAGATATTGAGCAGCGGCTCGGTGTCCCAGTAAACCTGCAGGCGACGAATGAGCCGTCGAAGAAACCAGGGCAACAGCAAAACCTTCAGAGCCAGCGTGAGCGCCGCAGACAGGTATAAATGCCGTTCGCCGGTACGCCAGGCGAGGAGTATGGTGGCGAGGAACAACAGTGCGCCCTGTGTCGCCAGCAGATTTACGAGTGTCACGATGCGCCGCTGAGCGAGCATTGCAAATGACAGCAGCAACAACAGCGCAGCACAGAGGTTCAGTAGCTGCAGGTCGAAAGGTGTCCCAGCCACGGGCTTAGGCTCCCAGCAGCAAGTGCACGAGCAAACCCAAGACGGCGAGGAGAAACGCGGTCGCCAGAAACTCAGGAGCACGGAAGACACGCAGTTTGGCCGACACGGTCTCGATGAAGGCAAGGCCCGCGCCCGCGACCACGAGCTTCGCCCCCAGCAGCGGGATCGACTCCAGAAGGGCGAGTGGTCCAGCTTGTCCGGTTGAGACTCCCCAGGGGATGAATAGTGCAAAGCCGATGCAGGCGTAGTTGAAGAGCTTCAGGGCGGCCGCCCACTCCATCAGCGCGAGGTGGCGCGCCGAATACTCCAGGACCAGCGCCTCGTGGATCATCGTAAGTTCGAGGTGTGTCGCCGGGTTGTCGATGGGGATTCGTGCGTTCTCCGCGAGCAGCACCATGGTAAAGGCGACTGCGGTGAATGCGAGGCTCGGATACAAGCCAAGGACCTGGGTCGCAAGATGCTCCGTAATCGCGGGCAGCGCAGTCGTTGCAGAAATAATCGAGGCAACGAAGATGACCATGAGCAGGGCCGGCTCGGCCAGAAAGCCCACCATTAGTTCACGGCGCGCGCCAAGGGTGCCGAAGGCCGTGCCGATGTCCATCGCAGCCAGCGCCAGAAAGACCCGTGCCATCGCCAGTAGGCCCACGAGTGCAATGGCGTCGGCCGCAAGGGTGAACGGCAAACGGGTGCCCATCGAGGGAATGATTCCGGCAACCACCACCATGGCACCGAACACCACGTAGGGCGCGATTCGAAAGAGCGGGGAGGCGCGCTCGGCAATGACCGCGTCCTTATGAAAGAGTTTGTGAATCCCGCGATACGGCAGCCAGATGCTGGGGGCCGTGCGATTCTGGAGCCACGCCCGGCACTGGTTGACCCAGCCGAGAAACAGCGGCGCGGCCGCGATAGCCGCGACCAACTCAAGTGCTTGCGTGAGGACCTCCATGGCCTTCATAGCATGAGTGCCAACAGCAGCACGAGCGTCACGAAACTGTAAAGCAGGTACGTCGCGATGCGTCCCTGCTGCAGCCACGCACACGCGTCCGCAATGCGTTGTACCGTGTCCGCTAGGGGAACGTAGAGGCCCTGCCAGAAGCGATCCCCTACACTCACGCGGTAGACGGGCAGGGTGTCAAAGGCGGAAGGCAACTCTCGCTTCATGGCGAAGAAGGCGCCAAATATGTGGCGGATGGGCTGACCGAAGCCTTCGGCGGTGTCTTGCATGCGTGGGGTCAGGCCGTCGACGCCGCAATCCCAGGGGGCGGCTCGGCGTGCACGGCGGTGATAGAAGACACGAACCATGAATACGCTGAGCAGCACGCACACCACCAAAGTGATGAGTAAGAGCGGGGCGGAGTACGAGGCACCGCGGCCCGCGAGCGGCACCAAAAGCCACCAGGGCGCGTCCAGGTGTGGCAACGAGACCCCGCCGAGTTGCTCCACGACGACGCGCAGCGCCCCAATCACTCGGGTCGGCATCAGCCCCAATGCGAAGCAACCGAGCGCGAGCCAGACGAGGCCGGCGCGCTCGAGCCCGCTGGCGTCCTGAGCATGCTCCAGGCCCGGCTCGCGGGGTTGCCCGAGGAAGATTACGCCGAAGAACTTGACCATTAAGTAGGCGGTGAGTGCCGCGCACAGCGCAATTACTGCCGCGCCGATGGGCAGCAACATGTTGACGAAGGTACGTGGCACTTCATGAGCGAACAGGAATGACTGCAGCAGAAGCCATTCCGACACGAAGCCATTCAGGGGCGGCAGACCCGCGGTAGCCAGTGCGCCAATGAGGGTAAGCCAGGCGACCCACGGCATTCGATGGATCAGGCCACCGAGGCGGCCGAGGTTGCGTTCACCGGTCGAATGAAGCACGGCACCGGTACCCAGGAAAAGCAGGCTCTTCATGAACGCGTGATTGAGAGTGTGGTAGAGCGCTGCGATCAAGGCGAGCGCGCTCAGAGAGTTCATACCGACGCCGTGGAACACGATAGCTAATCCGATGCCCGTGAAAATGATGCCGAGGTTCTCGATCGAGGACCAGGCGAGCAGCCGCTTCATATCGGTCTGCGCGGCGGCAAAAACCACGCCATAGAGCGCGCTGAATAGCCCAATCGCGAGGAGCGCCATGCCCCACCACCAGTCGGGCCTGCCGAGCAGATCGAAGGTGACGCGCAGCACCCCGTATACAGCCATCTTCAGCATGACGCCGCTCATCAGTGCCGAGACCGGGGAGGGCGCCGCGGGGTGAGCCTCGGGAAGCCAGACGTGCAACGGCACGAGTCCGGCCTTCGCCCCGAAGCCAAAAAGAGCGAGAAAGAACGCGCCGGCCGCCCAGTAAGGGTCAAGGTGCGCGCTGCGCATCGCGTCGAACGTAAAGTGCCAGCTGCCGCCCTGCATGACGCCGAAGCTGAGGAGAATCGCCAGCGCACCGACGTGGGCGATGAGCAAATAGAGAAAGCCGGCGCGTCGAATGTCGGGAATACCGTGTTGCGTCGTGACGAGAAAGTACGACGACAGCGCCATGGTCTCCCAAGCGACCATGAACGCGTAGGCGTCATCAGCGAGCAGAACGAGGCCCATGCTCGCGAGGAATAGGTGGTACTGAAGGCACAAGAGTCCCGGGGCGGTTCCGTGACCCTTGCGAAAGTAGCCGGCCGCAAAGATGGAGATGCCGGCCGACGTCGCACCCAAGAGAAGCAGGAAGAGGCTCGCCAGGGCATCCCGTCGCAGGTGCACGGGAAGATCGGGGAGTCCAATGGGCAGGACTGTCTGCTCGGACGGCGTCAGCAGAGACGTGGCGGCTACGACGGCGAGGGCCAAGCCACAGATTGCACCCAGCGGGAAAAGCGTGCGTCCGACAAAACGAAGGCTTGTCGGACGCAGCAAGCCTGCAAGTCCGATAAGACCCCAGGCGGCGATGAGCGCGAGGCAAGCACTCAACGAAGAGCCGATAACTGGCATCACAAAGGGTGCTACTCCGACGTGCGTTTGATTATAATCCTATGCGATTATCTGTGTCTCACTTAATAAGGACGGCCGTGACTCGCGAAGTCCGCACTGCTCGACTGACGGTCCTCATCGATCCGCGCAAGAAGGCGGTTTTCGAACGGCTGTGCGCCGAGGAAGACGTGACACCCTCCCAGGTCGTGCGACGTCTGATCCGCCGCTATATAGAGGAGCGCACCGGGCAATCTTGGGCGCCTGAAGTGGCGTCGAAGCGAACGACGCGACGCCCCGCATAACGGTCGATCAAGGCGGTGGCCCGAGTGGTGTCCGTCCATTAAGGCGGTATCCGGACCCCACATGCTTCGAGCACCGCATCTGCACCTGCGTACCGCAGACAAATCCGTGCGCGTTCTGGTGTCATCCTTGCCAGTGTGGGGCTGCGGTCGATCCAGATCTGAGTCTGTGGCTTCAGCATAGATCGCCCTCGGGCGTGGAACCTTGGCAGGTGACATGCGGTAATCGAATCGCTATTGTCCCGATGATCCGCAGCCACTTCGGCGAGCGCTAAGGAGAGGCGCGTGGAACACATTCACCGGCAATGCATTGCTTTGGCCGCATACATGCGGCAGTCGCGCGCGAGGTTATTGGCCGCCTGGCGTCAGCGTGTCGAGCAGGACCCGGAGCTGACGACGGCTTCTTCCATCACGCGCGCGCAATTCACGGATAGCATTCCAAAGGTGCTCGATGCATTTGAGCAGGCGTTGCAGGCGGATGACGCTATTCGAGAAACCAGGGCAGACATGGAGCAGCGAGAAGGCGCTTCCGAGCACGGGCTGCACCGCTGGCAACAAGGATATGACCTGCGGGAAACGCTGCGCGAGTGGGCGCATCTGCATCAGTGCCTTCTTGCGGAATTGGAGTCCTATTCGGAAGTAGCGCCGGGGCTCGCACCCGAGGTGACGCGACGCGCGCGCGAGGTACTGGTACGACTTTGTGGCGAAGGTGCGTGCGAGAGTGCGGCGCGCTACAACCGCCTACAACAGGCCGAGGCTGCGGGTCGCATGCGCGACCTCGAATCCGCAGTAAAACAGTTACGCGCCCTAGAGAAGCAACGCGCGGACATTCTGCGCCAGGCGGCACACGATCTGCGCGGCTCTGTGGGTGTCATTACTAATGCGACAGCGGTGCTGGCGCGTACTACCTCGGAGGAAATGCGTACGGATTTCTTCCGAATCCTTGATCGGGCCATCGGTTCAACGCAGTCAGTGCTGGGCGATCTGATTGACTTGACCCGTCTGGAGGCCGGCCAAGACCGGGTGCAGATCACGACCTTCGACGCAAGCGCCGTGCTGCGGGACCTGAGTGAGTCGCTGCGGGCCGAGGCAACTGCCCGGAATCTTTTCTTGAAAGTGGAAGGGCCCGCGTCGTTACTGGTCCGTGGCGATAGCGTAAAGCTGCAGCGTATCGTTCAGAACCTGGTGCTCAACGCGCTCAAAGCCACCGATGCAGGGGGCGTCCAGCTCGTCTGGCAAGGCGCACCTGACAATACGCGCTGGATACTCACAGTTGAGGACACGGGTCCTGGACTGCGCGGCACGCATGCGACCCCGCTCACTCGGGCCATGCGTGAAGCCACCGATCAGGCGCACGAAAGCGAAGCCACGCAGCACACGCGTGACGCCCCGGGTGAGCGTCCGAGTCAGGCCACCGTGCAAAGTTCGGTTGCGACCAACGACGGGCGAATCGGGTCAACTGGCGTTGTGCCGCGTGAGCTCGGAGAAGGCATCGGCCTTTCGATCGTCAAGCGACTGTGTGAATTGCTTGGCGCTGCCATTGAACTCGAGACCGAACCCGGACGGGGTACCCGCTTTCGATTGACGTTTCCGACGGACATGCCCGTACCGGGCGCGAACTAATCACGCGTGCGGCATCTATGGCGTCGAATCGAGAATTGCGAAATCGTGGGCTCCCAGGCCGTTAAAGTTCGTGATGAGGGGAGCAGAGTAAGCGCCCATAGATTCCAGATATAGCCAGTCACCCTCGCGGGTGCTGGCGGGTACTTCGAATGGCACTGGGCTCGCATCAAATGAGTCGCAGGTCGGCCCAAACGTTCTGAAACTGCGCAGCGTTCCGGTGCGCTCTTCGCCGTCGCGGGTGAAGACGCGTGTGGGGGGCTGGAGCTTCGAATGCAGCAGCTCCGCCAAGGCGCCATAGATGCCGTCGTTCAGGTAGATTGACTGCTCTTTGACCAGGAGCACTTGTGTCAGGACACCACCGCCGGTAGTTACGATCGCACTGCCGGGTTCGCAGCGAAGTGGAACGCCGGTTAACGCATTCTCAGAGGCGTGTGCGCTACTGATCGCTTCGAAGAAGTCCTCGATGCGCAAATGCGATGGCATCAGGAGGCTGGGAAAGCCACCGCCTACGTTGAGGTAGTGCGGCCTGACGCCAGCCTCCGCAGCAACAGTTGCCAAGAGATGGACTGCCGCAGCAAACGCATGTGGATCGACAGTCTGCCAGCCCACGTGCATGGTCAAAGCTGGAATTGCGCCACGCTCCTTGACAGCGCGCAGCAGAGACGCCGCCTCAGCGGGCAAAGCACCGAATTTTTCGTTGAAGCTGACTCGGGCCTTCGAGTTAGGGGTCGACGACTCTCACCTGTACCACGATATCTGAGTCGAGCTCCTGGAACAGCTTCTGGAGTTCCGCCGCGTGGTCAACGACAAAGTCCCGCACGCCCCAATCCTTGTATGCAGCGACGAGCGATGTCCGCGGCTTGATCGGATGGTTATATGCGCAGTGCGCATGCGAGACGACGCTCTTCGCCAGAGCAATCTCCGGGATGGATGCGGTATCAAATGCATCGATGCCGGCTTGCGCAATCCAGCCGAGGACATCCCGGTCAGGATTTGCCTTCACCGCATACAGCACTTTGCCGGGAAATCCCGCACGAAAGCGCTGGGTTGCTGCCTGAATACGGTGAGGAAGAAGGCAGAACACCGGCAGATCATTGGTCTTCTGGCGCAGTAACTGCGAAACGTCGGAATATCGCGTGCGCACTGAGACCCCCGCTTGGCCTGTCGCCAGCCGCGACGCCTCCAGCCTCAAGCTTAACAGCCCAGAGGCGCGGTTTGCAGCCAGCATGCCGCGCAGCAGGCGGGGTCCGGAAACCGATGACAGCGCCGCCGAACCGCGGGGAGTCTTTGTGCTGGGCTAGAAGGCTTCCCAGTATTGTGGCGTCAGGCAATAGTCGTACATTGCCGCGCAGAAGCGCCGGCACGTGGCGGGGTTCGTCGCTACGGTGACGCGCCAACTGCGCGGGCATTCAGCGATTGGCTCGCTAGCGGGAGCCTGCGAGGTCATATGAGGCTCTCGCGTCGTGTGCGGGTCGGTGGGATGCATTCGCTCAACTCCATAGAACACTATTCGATCGTCGGATCACCGCGGCTGCCTCTGAATAGTCCCCTGTCCTGTGCCGTCGTAGGACAAGCGAGAGGGTCTTTCACGGCGGAATGGGTGCATGCGATTGATGACCTGCAGTCGCCCATTCAAAGGACGTATGGGCCGTGCAGGTGCTGCAGGTCATCGCGGCGGAAATAGCCCGCCCGTTTGGTGGCGGCGTGTAAGCGGTCTCCTACCGGACTTGTAGTCTCGCACCGCGAGACAGCCGAGGGGGCTCTTGGGAGGCTGGACTTCGAAACATGCTTCCCGAAGTACGGGAATGAACGAAGAAGCCGAATCGGAAATTCTTACCTACCGCGCCTATCGGGAGCGGCAGACGCTTCTCGCCTGGCAGAGGCGCCGCCTCGCATATGAACAGTCACGCGCATCGCGGGAGACAGAGCCCGGTAACCCAGATCACACCGTTCGGATTACTGACAGAAGCGCTTCAGCGTCGCCGTCCTTAACAACATAAGCGACCGCTCCTTTGCGCTTTGCATGTGCGGCGAGTTCGGGGGACGCATGCCCGGAGTGGACAATTACCTTCGTTTTAGAGGCATCCGCCTGCAAACGATCGAGAACATCAAAGCCATGACAATCCTCCAGTCCAAGGTCAAGGACCAGAACATCCACGGCTTCGCTCTGTGTCCGGCGAACCGCAGCCGCGCCTGAGAGAACAAAGCCCATGAATTCCAAGGTTTCGTCCATCCGGATGATCTCGCCAAGCACTTGCGCGAGGTCCGGATTACTGTCGACGATCAGCACGCGTCGACGTGTCGGATCGGTTGCCACCGGTGTTCTTCCGCGATTGTCCAACGGAGGTTGCCTTGCTGTGGATTCTACACTTACGGCGCACTGCCCCATTCGGGGGCGAAGAATACAACCCTCATCGGCGGCTGCCTGTAGGCTCAAGTAGATCGATACCGTGGGGAATCACGACGCGTCATCGGCCCATGCCGATCAGTTAGTGCGCTACCTCGAGCGCCGTCTGGATGAGGAGCGTGCCACGGTGGCCGAGGAGCTCCACGACGGCTTGGGGGGGCTACTCGTCGCGGCGAAGATGGATCTTAGCCATATCGAACACGCTTTGGGCGCGGAGCGCACTGAGGTTCGAGCTCGACTCGCGCAGATGCGCGAAAATCTTGATGCCGCAATCGCCACAGAGCGGCGCATGGTCGAGCAGCTGAGGCCCGGTCTGTTAGTCCATCTGGGGCTGTTCGCGGCTCTGCGCTGGTACGTCGAGGATTTGCGTGTCCGCTCGGGACGCGCATGTTTGGTGCGGGTTCCCGACGAGGAACTGGCACTTTCACTCGGGACACGCGTGTCCCTCTATGCTGCGGTGGTCGAGGCGTTCACCCTGGGATGCGGCGATACCCAGCTTGAGGCGGACGTGGTCGGTGACTCATTGCGTCTGGCCGTTACCCGACGTGCAGGTAGGGCCGGAAACGGCCGCCGATGCCGAGCTCCGGCTCCTTGCCATTCTGCACCGCGTCAAGACGGCAGGCGGCACACTGACGGTGAAAACCGAGCCAGACGGTTCCCTCAGTCTGATCGCAATCAGTCCCCTGCCTGCAAGCCGCCTCGAAGAGATTATCGGGTAGGGCGCGGCGCCCGGCAAAAGTAGGCGGCGTCTTACAGCAAGCGACATGGTTAGGACACTATTCTCACGCCGCATGCACGGGCTGGGCAGCAAGCGGCCCCCGTGACACACGACAGGTGGTCCCCGGCGAAATGCCGTCGACGTTCACAGGACGGGAGTCCGTAGATGCAGTCACCCGAGAGCATGCAGGCAAGGCGCAAAGCCAAGGCTAGCGCCCTGAACTCAGACTCCACCTTTAATCTGAGTAAGCTGCTGCAGGCGTTGCAGAGCGTGCGCGACGGGGACTTCTCCGCGCGCCTCCCGAGCGACCAGACCGGCCTCGCAGGAAAAGTCGCAGACACATTTAACGAGATCGTCGCTGCCAACCAGCGCCTGGCGTTTGAACTGGAGCGTGTTGGTCAGATTGTAGGCAAGGACGGCAAAACCCGACATCGCATGTCGAGCGAACGCCGGTCGGGTGCCTGGGGCGCAATGGAACACTCGGTCAACACGCTCATCGACGATCTGTTGTGGCCGACGACCGAGGTGACTCGCACGATCGCTGCGGTCGCCAAGGGCGATCTGCAGCAGGCGATGAGCCTTGAGGTCGACGGCCGACCGCTTAAAGGGGAATTTCTGCGCTCAGCGACCATTGTCAACACAATGATTGCGCAGATGAGCGCCTTCACTTCCGAGGTGACACGTGTCGCGCGCGAAGTCGGTACTGAGGGGAAGTTAGGCGGGCAGGCTGCCGTGCATGGGGTGGCCGGGACGTGGAAGGACCTCACCGACAGCGTCAACTCGATGGCGAGCAATCTGACCGGCCAAGTCCGCAACATTTCGGAAGTGACGATAGCCGTTGCGAACGGGGATCTGTCGCGCAAGATCACCGTCGATGTGCGTGGCGAGATCCTGCAGCTGAAGGAGGCCATCAACACCATGGTCGACCAGCTGCGCTCATTTGCCTCGGAGGTGACTCGCGTTGCCCGCGAAGTGGGTACCGAAGGCAAGCTGGGTGGCCAGGCAATCGTGTCGGGTGTCGCTGGCACGTGGAAGGATCTCACCGATTCGGTAAACGCGATGGCGACGAACTTGACGGGCCAGGTCCGCAACATTGCGGAAGTAACCACGGCCGTCGCGCGCGGCGATCTGTCCCGCAAGATCACGGTCGACGTGAAGGGCGAGATTCTGGAGCTGAAGAACACCATCAACACGATGGTGGATCAGCTGAACAGTTTTGCCGCCGAAGTGACCCGCGTGGCGCGGGAAGTGGGAACCGAAGGCAAACTTGGCGGCCAGGCAGTAGTGCCTGGTGTCGCCGGAACATGGAAAGATCTGACCGATAATGTCAATTCGATGGCCGGAAATCTCACCGGCCAGGTGCGCAATATCGCGGAGGTTTCTACTGCGATCGCCAGCGGAGACTTGTCACGCAAGATCACAGTCGATGTGCGTGGGGAAATCCTGCAGTTGAAAGAGACCATCAACACGATGGTCGACCAGCTGCGTTCGTTTGCTTCAGAAGTGACGCGCGTGGCGCGTGAGGTTGGTACCGAGGGAAAGCTTGGTGGCCAGGCGGTTGTGCCGGGAGTCGCGGGGACGTGGAAGGACTTGACGGATAGCGTGAACTCCATGGCCGGTAATCTCACCGGACAGGTGCGCAATATTGCCGAGGTGGCTACCGCCATTGCTAATGGCGACCTTTCACGCAAGATTACCGCGGACGTCAAGGGCGAGATCCTGCAGCTGAAGGAATCGATCAATACCATGGTCGACCAGCTCAATGCGTTTGCCGCGGAGGTGACTCGGGTCGCACGTGAAGTTGGGACGGAAGGCAACCTCGGCGGGCAGGCGGAGGTCAAGGGAGTCAGCGGTGTCTGGAAGGACCTAACCGATAACGTAAATTCGATGGCGAGCAATTTGACCGGCCAGGTTCGCAATATCGCCGAAGTTGCCACCGCCATCGCGCGCGGAGACCTGTCGCGCAAGATCACCGTCGACGTGCGCGGCGAGATCCTGCAGCTGAAGCAGACCATCAATACCATGGTGGACCAGTTAAATGCGTTCGCCGCGGAAGTGACTCGTGTCGCGCGCGAAGTGGGCTCAGAGGGGAAGCTCGGCGGACAGGCTGATGTGAAGGACGTCAGTGGTGTGTGGAAGGACCTTACGGATAAGGTTAATTCAATGGCGAGTAACCTCACCGGCCAGGTCCGCAACATTGCCGAGGTTGCCACCGCCATCGCGCGCGGAGACCTGTCGCGCAAGATCACCGTCGACGTGCGCGGCGAGATCCTGCAGCTGAAGGAAACCGTCAACACGATGGTGGATCAGCTCAACAGCTTTGCCGCAGAGGTGACCCGTGTTGCCCGTGAAGTGGGTACGGAAGGCAAGTTGGGGGGCCAAGCGATCGTTCCGGGAGTGGCCGGTACCTGGAAGGATCTGACCGATAACGTTAATTCGATGGCCAGAAACCTGACGGGTCAGGTACGCAATATCGCCGAGGTGTCGACGGCCATCGCGCGCGGAGATCTGTCGCGCAAGATCACCGTAGACGTGAAGGGGGAGATTCTGCAGCTGAAGGAAACCATCAACACGATGGTCGACCAGCTCAATGGATTCGCCGCGGAAGTGACGCGCCTGGCCCGCGAAGTCGGAACGGAGGGCAAGCTGGGAGGCCAGGCGGTCGTGCCCGGTGTGGCAGGCACCTGGAAGGATCTGACCGACAACGTAAACGTCATGGCCAATAACCTCACCTATCAGGTGCGCGGTATCGTCAAGGTAGTCACGGCGGTGGCCAACGGGGACCTCCGCCAGCGCCTCACGGTGGAGTCAAAGGGCGAGGTTAACGCGCTGGCCGACACCATCAATAGTATGACCGACACCCTGGCGATCTTTGCGGACCAGGTGACGAGCGTTGCGCGTGAAGTGGGCGTCGAAGGAAGGTTGGGAGGACAAGCGCACGTGCCGGGCGCGGCAGGAACGTGGAAGGACCTGACCGCGAATGTGAATTTGCTGGCGGCCAATCTTACGAACCAGGTTCGCGCAATAGCGGAAGTCGCCACTGCCGTCACCAAGGGTGACCTAACTCGATCCATTCAGGTGGAAGCGCGCGGCGAGGTCTCGGAGCTCAAAGACAACATCAATGCGATGATTGGTAATTTGCGCGCCACGACGGAGCGCAACAACGAGCAAGACTGGCTGAAGACCAATCTCGCCAAATTCAGTCGCATGATGCAGGGTCAACGCGATCTCGTCACAGTCGGTAAACTCTTGCTTTCCGAGCTTGCGCCCCTGGTGAATGCCCAGCAGGGAATTGTTTACGTCATGGGGGGTGGCGAGGATTCCTCTTGCCTGCGCGAACTGGCCAGTTATGCGGACGAGGGTTTCGACAACCGTGATCCGCGTCGCTTCGCACTGGGCGAGGGCCTCGTCGGACAGGCCGCCGCGGATCGCCAACGGCTATTGATCACGGATATTCCCGAGGGTTCTGTACAGGTGCGTGGTGGTCTTTTGCGCTCACGCCCGCGCAACGTCATCGTGCTTCCGGTTCTGTACGAGGGTCATGTCAAGGCGGTTGTCGAACTGGGCTCCCTCGGAGGCTTCACGGCCTCGCACCTGGCGTTTCTTGAGCAGCTCACCGGTAGCATCATCGGCGTGGTACTGAATACCATCGAAGCGACCATGCGCACGGAGGGATTGCTGAAGCAGTCGCAACAGCTTGCCGGGGAGCTGCAGGCGCAGCAGACGGAGCTGCAGCAGACGAACGAGGAGCTGGCCAATAAAGCAAAGTTGCTCGCAGAGCAGAACGCGGAGGTCGAGCGCAAGAACCAGGAAATCGAATTGGCACGGCGTGCGCTGGAAGAGAAGGCGGCGGAGCTTGCGCTGACATCGCGCTACAAGTCGGAATTCCTCGCGAATATGTCGCACGAGCTGCGCACGCCGTTGAACAGCATTCTTATTCTGGGGCAACAGTTAGCCGAAAATGCGGACGGTAACCTGAGTAACCGGCAAGTGGAGTTTGCCAACACAATCCATGGCGCTGGCACGGATCTGCTGAATCTGATCAGTGACATCCTCGATCTCTCAAAGATTGAGTCGGGGACTGTAACGGTGGAATGCGAAGAACTCTTATTTACGCACCTGCGCGAAACGATTGAACGCAACTTTAGACACGAAGCGGAAGCGCGCAAGCTCTCGTTTACAGCTGATTTTGATTCCCGTTTAACGCGGGCGATCACTACGGATTCCAAGCGGCTCCTGCAGGTTTTGAAGAACTTGCTGTCCAACGCGTTTAAGTTCACGGAACGCGGCGGAGTGCGACTGCACATCGGAGTGGCCACCGGCGGCTGGTCGCCCGAGCATCCGACCCTCAGTCAGG
The DNA here is from genome assembly GCA_963727305.1 of uncultured Pseudomonadota bacterium. GTDB lineage: Bacteria > Pseudomonadota > Gammaproteobacteria > Steroidobacterales > Steroidobacteraceae > 13-2-20CM-66-19. Next base: position 108,712 of record CAVSFM010000003.1, on the reverse strand, counting down.
TCCCCTCGGTCGTCGAGTTCTCAGTCAGCGATACCGGGATAGGGATTCCACCGGAAAAGCAAAGGATCATTTTTGAGGCATTTCAGCAGGCGGACGCGGGCACGGCCCGCAAGTATGGTGGCACGGGCCTGGGGCTTGCCATCAGCCGTGAGCTGGCTCATCTGCTGGGAGGTGAGATTCGCCTGAGCAGCCTGGCGGGCAGTGGCAGTACGTTCACTCTTTATCTACCGCTGTTGTATGTGGGTCCGGCCTACAACCGCGCAGGAGTGCAAGGTTCAACCACCCCTAGTACGCCGCCGGCATTTCAACCGGCGGTCCTACCGGTGGTCCGGCCAGAGGACATTGCGGATGACCGGGACGCCCTGGACAACGGGCGGCCAGTGCTTTTGGTGGTGGAGGATGATCCGCATTACGCGCGGATCCTGCTGAACCTGGCGCGCGATCGGGGTTTCAATGTGCTGCTCGCCCGGACCGGGGCGGACGCCCTGGCCCTTGCCCGTAAGCACAAGCTCTCCGCCGTATCGCTGGACGTCTTCCTGCCCGACATGCTCGGGTGGACGGTGCTAAACCAGCTTAAGCGCAGCAGCGAAACGCGCCATATCCCGGTCCAGATATTGACCATCGAGGACGAGCGTCAATACGGGCTGGAGCGAGGCGCGTTCTCCTTCCTGACCAAGACGGTGACGACCGATGAACTTGAGCTTGCACTCGATCGGTTGAAGAGCTTCACCGCGTCGCGTATGCGCCGACTGTTGGTGGTGGAGGATGACCCTGCCGAGCAACTTAGCGTTTCCGAACTGCTCGGTCACACGGATATCGAGATCGAAACGGTGGCTACGGGTGCCGCGGCGCTCGAGGCATTACGGGCCAACGCCTTCGACTGCGTCGTTCTCGATCTGCGCCTTCCGGACATGTCGGGGTTTGAGTTGCTCGAGGAGATTCAGAACGACCCGACTTTACGACAGATTCCGATCATCGTATTCACCGGCCGTGACCTTTCGGACAGCGAAGAGGCCGAATTGCGCAGGAACGCCAAGAGCATCGTGCTGAAGGGAGTGCGGTCGCCTGAGCGCTTGCTGGACGAGACTGCATTGTTCCTGCATCGCGTTATTGCCGATCTGCCGGATGCCAAGCGCAAGATGATCGAAGCCCTGCACGAAAGCGACGAACCGCTGACAGGCCGAAAGGTGCTCGTCGTCGACGACGATATCCGCAATATCTTTGCGCTCAACAGTCTTCTGGAGCGCCATAATATGGAGGTCATCACTGCGACAAATGGTCAAGAGGCGATCAAGTTGGTGGAAAGCACCGAAAATCTGTCGCTGGTGCTGATGGACGTGATGATGCCAGAGATGGACGGCTACGAGACGATGCGACGCATACGCACACGGCAGGAGTTTCGAATGCTGCCGATCATCGCACTGACGGCGAAAGCGATGAAGGGCGATCGGGAAAAGTGCCTGGAGGCAGGCGCGTCGGACTATGTGGCCAAACCGGTAAACACAGATCAATTGCTGTCGTTGGTGCGCTTGTGGCTACATCGATAACCGGTGTGGTTAGTGGTATGAGCATGGCCACCGGAGAGAAGGTAAATATATTACTGGTCGATGACCAGCCGGCGCGATTGCTCACGTACCAGTCGGTGTTACAGGACCTTGATCAGAATCTCGTGTCGGCGCGATCGGGTGTGGAGGCACTCGAGAAGCTGATGCGCCAGGAATTCGCCGTGGTCTTGCTCGACGTAAGCATGCCGGATATGGACGGCTTCGAAGCCGCACGTCTCATTCACGATCATCCACGCTTTGAACGCACACCAATTATCTTCGTCACGGGCGTCCACATGTCGGAGCTCGATCGGCTTAGAGGCTACAAGCTGGGCGCCGTCGATTACGTGTCGATTCCAGTGGTACCCGAAATTCTGCGCAGTAAGGTGGCGGTCCTGGTGGAGCTTTACTGCAAGCGTCGTGAACTGAGCGCCCTCAATCGTCATCTTGCAGAGGCCAACAGGCAGCTCGCACAGGCAAACACTGCGCTTGAGGCTCAGAAGACTCTTGAGTTGGAAGCCCTGAATGCCAGCCTACAACGTGCAAACGCCGACCTGGAGCGCGCCAATCAGGCGTTACAGAGTGAAGTGGGCGAGCGCACGCGCGCAGAGGAAGCTTTAAAGGAGGCAGACCGGCATAAGGATGAGTTTCTGGCCATGCTGGCTCATGAACTGCGAAATCCGCTGGCGCCGATACGCAATGCGGTGCATCTCATGAAGATGAAGACCATTGATGACCCGCAAGTCGGCCTTTCACGAGACATTATTGAACGACAGCTGTCTCATCTAACACGCCTTGTGGATGATTTGCTGGATGTGTCGCGAATTACACGAGGAAAGATCAATCTGACGCGACAAAGACTTGAGGTTGGCGATCTGATCGACCGGGCGGTGGAGACCGTCGAGCCGGCGATCCAGGCGCGCAGACATCGTCTTTCGATAGAGATCATGGACCGAGCGCACGCCGTTTACGGAGACCCGCTGCGACTAACCCAGGCAATCGCCAATATTCTAGGGAACGCGGCGAAATACACTGAATGCGGTGGACACATTGATGTCCGATGTCGTCGACGCAACCGCGACATCGAGGTTGTTGTGCGAGACACGGGAATCGGTATTGCGCCGGAGGTGCTGCCGCGGATATTCGACCTGTTCACTCAATTGGATCACCGCATGGAGCGGTCACCGAGCGGGCTGGGTATCGGTTTGGCGCTGGTGCGTCGCTTAGTTGAAATGCACGGCGGGTCCGTGACGGCCCATAGCGAGGGACCCGGGTGCGGCAGCGAGTTCGTGGTCCGCTTGCCGCTCTCGATCGAACGTACAGAGGGTCCAGGGGGCGAGGTTTCTGCAGCCGACCAGCAGCCGATGGTTTCCGATGGGCGTCGCATATTGATAGCGGACGACAACGCGGACGCTCTTGAGAGCCTCGCGACCCTCCTTAGCCTAAATGGGCACCAAGTATTCCGGGCTCCGGATGGTGAGGCTGCCCTTCGGGTTGTCGAGCGCCTCAAACCGGAAATCGCCCTGCTGGATATTGGGATGCCGCGACTGGACGGATATGAAGTAGCCCGTCGCATTCGGACGTTAGATGGGGGCCACAACATCATGCTCGTAGCGCTGACCGGCTGGGGGCAGGAGTCGGATCGAAGGCGCGCACAGGAGGCTGGATTTGATGCCCATCTGACGAAACCAGTTGATCTTGACAAACTGGGTCAGCTCTTGGGCGAATGTACGGGACCGAGCCGATCGCGCGACAGGGGTCTCCCCGCTGGTGTCGCCGCCACACATGAACCGTAGTCGGCGCCCAAGGCGACTGGCGATAACGGTTGCACTGTAGCCAGCGGCCTACGCGCTATTGGTCTGTGCCCCGATCGCTTGCGGCGGCGAGTGGGCTGATACTGCGGGCCTTCCGGGTTGAACGCGAATTTCCCCATGATCGAACCGAGTAGGAAAGTGCGGCCGGCGCCGGACAATTATTCCCCTTCGGCCGCCTCCCCAGCGTCGTCCGACCGCGCACTGAAAAAGCCTGACGGTCATTTGAAATCCCGTCCGAATAATCTGCGGAAGCGACCGAAGTGGGTCGACCGTGATACGTGACGGGAAATGAAGAGTGCAGCTGAGTGCCGTTCAGCGTCAGTGATGTGAGCACATGGCCAGCAGAAGAATCACGGGGATCGGAACACCCAGAAGCCACAAGAGAATACCGCGACCCATATTGCCTCCCGTTTACGTTGGATTCCTTAGCTGAAGTTAGTTCTGTTGGGGTCGGCTGTGGATTGCCAATGCGCCAAAAGCGCCGTCGGTGTTTACCTACCCATCGCGAGTTTGGGTTTTTACCTTGAGCGTGACGCCCGTACGGGAACGCTTCGACCGAGTTGAGGGAGCAGCATGTCAAAGCGACAGCGTTTGAACTGGAGACGCCGTCCGGTCGCAACGGACCTCGCTGCGGCGAGCAGGTTCCTGGCCCTGATCAACACACCGTCACAAACCAAACATCTCATCGGCGCGCTGCGACGAAGCGAAGCGGCCCATCACGCGGCAAAGGACCTGTTGCGAGCGAGCGGCCTGCCACTGTTGGCAAGCGATGAGCCACAAGTGGCAACCGACCTAAGGAGAATTCGCAAAGGCAAGCCATTGTCTCCGGTGCTGCTGATTGCCGGCGACATGACTGCAGGGGTTGCGCTAACTGTAGCCGACGGGTACCACCGAATCTGCGCAGTATGCTATTTCGATGAGGATGCCCCGGTTTCATGCCGGGTGGTTCGCCGAAGGTAGGCCCCAGCAAAGGGGAGCTGTGTCTGTGCAGCCTTACGCAGGCACGGGCTCCCGCGACGTCAGCATGCGCCGACGGCGGCTGCCTGTGGTCCGCGGGTCCCCAGCGCGGCAGGCTGGGCGGATGCTTGGGGTTCGTCCACCCTCGGAGAGGCGCAATGAAACGATCCATCCTAGCCACCGCGTTTGCGATGGCGTCTGTACTCACGTCTGGCCTATTGATGGCGCAGACCACGTCCCAGTCTATGAGTCCGCCGCCGGCTAGTTCTCCCCCGGCCTCCTCGTCCGATCCGTCGGCCACGACAAACTCGCAGACGCCGTACGGCAGCTCGTCGTCCTCGCAGGGATCGATGAGCGGTGACACTCACTCGCAGCTCAAGACCTGCATTGCACAGGCCCGGGCACAGAATCCAAACATGTCGGAACACGCCGCTAAGAAGGCCTGCAAGGCGCAGTTGAACAGCGGCAGCACTCCGCAATAGTTCCCACAGTCTAAAGGACCCGTCTCTATCGGTGGCCGCTGCGGCCCCGGTGGAGGCGGCGTCGCTGGAGATTCTCTCTCCAGCCCTTACACAGTCTGCCGCCTGCCCAGACCCTCAGATAGGGATCAACGCTTCACCTGAGCTCTCGGTAGTTCGGAAGTGTTGCAAAACGTGTTGAATTTGCCGAATCTGCCACCTAACAGTTGCATGTCGGCCCCCGTCGGCGTTAGCTTTCTCATATGGCCAAGCCACTCGAGACGCGCTGGCACGCGGTATCCATTGTCAGTGCGCGGGGAAGTTGCGAGGCAGCGCGGGCGCTTAAGGACAAGCGCTTTTTGAGCGCCGCCGCCCCCCGGCTTCCCCTGACAGACTGTACAGTTCCCAATGGCTGCACTTGCGCCTACCGGAAGTTTACTGACCGACGTGCCGGCCCGCGCCGGGAGGAAGAACACACTGGTCTGCGCCGCGCCGGCACTAGCGGCCGGGAGCGTCGTACGGGGCGGGGCCGCCGCAACACCGACGAATGAGCTGAGGGAGTCGCTATAGCCTGCAGTCGGGCTCTGCGCAACCGAAGCCTCTTCTGCCAAGGCGTCCTTGCTTCCGGTACGCGGGTCATCTAGCGTCGCAGTGATGTGCGCGTTTACCTGGCCTGCGGCCTTTATGTTGAGAGCTCTGGCGGCTTTCGCCATGGGGTTGCTCGTCACGGTGCCGATACCGGTACATGCGGGTCAGACGGTACCGCTGATTGACCTTCCGCATAGTTACTACTATCGGGAGATGTATCTACCGCAGCTCACCAGCGGCCCAAGCGCCGTTACCTGGTCGCCAGACTCGCGCGAACTGGTGTATTCCATGGCGGGTTCCCTGTGGCGGCAAAAGATCGATTCTCATAGCGCCCAACAGCTAACCGGCGGTCCGGGCTACGACTACCAACCAGACTGGTCACCCGACGGACGCTACTTGGTTTACACCTCCGGTACCGGAGAGGTACTGGAGCTGTGGATTCTGGACTTGGAATCCGGCCGCTCGCGCCAGGTGACACATGACGCGGCCGTGAACCTAGAGCCGCGCTGGTCACCGGACAGCAAACGCCTTGTATACGTCTCATCGGCCCACCATCGACACTTCCACTTATTCGTTGCGGATGTACGTGACGGTGTAATTGTCACTACCGTGCGACTGACGGATGAGCACAAAAGCCCGCTGCCCAGGTATTACTACAGCGCCTTCGATCACGAAATTAACCCCACGTGGACGCGCGATGGAAAGTCGATTGTCTTCGTGTCGAACCGAGGACGCATCCACGGAACGGGGGGAATCTGGCAAATGCCCGCAGTGCCTGGAGCTGCGGCCACCGAGCTCAGATATGAAGAAACCAACTGGCGCGCGCGGCCAGACCTCTCGCCAGACGGCGGACGCATAGTCTACAGCTCCTATCTGGGGCGCAACTGGCTGCAGCTCTGGCTGATGCCTGCTGCCGGCGGCGAGCCGTTTCCTCTGACTTATGGAGATTGGGACGAAAGCAATGCGCGCTGGTCACCGGACGGTAAGCTGATTGCCTCAATCTCCAACCGCGAAGGGAATACCGAACTCAGGCTAGTGCAGATACCCGGAGGTCGCTCACGAGAGCTTCCCAGTCCGGAGCTGCACTATTTGCAGCCGGTCGGGACGATTCACCTGACCGTACTCGATGAGTCGGCGCGGCTCACTCCGGCACGAGTGACGGTCACCGGGCCGAACGGTCGCTTCTACGGGCCGCGGCACGCCTGGCTGCATCATGCGGAATTCGATCGAAACGAGCACCCCTTCGACGCACGCTACTTCCACACCGCTGGCGAAGACGACATCGAGGTCCCCGCGGGCAGCGTTAGCGTTGAGATTATGAAGGGTCTGAGTCGTACCCCGGTACGCCGCGCGGTCACGGTTACCGCCGGAGCGAAAAGTCAGTTGGCAGTTACATTGCCCGCACGCGAGTGGCCTGACGGTTCTGAACGCCGCTGGGTAAGTGCCGATGTTCACGTGCATATGAACTATGGAGGGCATTATCGAAATACTCCCCGCCACCTGATGCTGCAGGCGCAAGCTGAGGACCTGGACATTGTCGAGAATCTGGTCGTGAACAAGGAGCAACGTATACCCGATATTGCCTACAGTGGCGGTGGGGTGGACGCAGTTTCTTCCGCGCAGACCCTGATCGTCCATGGGCAGGAATTTCATACCAGCTACTGGGGTCATCTCGGCCTGCTGGGAATTCGCGGCAACATCCTGCTGCCCGGGTACGCGGGTTACCCGAACACGGCAGCGGCCAGCCTTTACCCCACTAACGCTGCAATCGCCGATCTCGCCCATGCGCAGGGGGCCGTGGTCGGGTATGTACATCCGTTTGAGGAAGAGCCGCTGCCGCTCAGCAAGCCGGCGCACACAGATGCCGACGAGTTGCCCGTAGACGTGGCTCTCGGGAAGGTTGACTACCTGGAGGTCGTGGGGTTTTCCGATCACAAGGCAACGGCAGGCGTATGGTATCGCCTGCTGAATCTGGGTTTTCGCATCCCCGCTGCCGGGGGCACTGACGCAATGGCGGACTACGCAACATTGCGCGGACCCGTTGGCCTGAATCGGGTATTCGCATCGGTCGCCAAAGGAAGACTGAACAGCGACGAGTGGCTCGAGTCGCTGCGCGCGGGACGTACATTCGCAACGAACGGACCGCTGCTCGACTTCTCTTTGGGCGATACGAGTGTGGGGGGTACTCTAAAGCTGGACAAGCCGGGCCAGGTCAGCTTCAGGGCGGGTCTTGGCTCACTGGTCCCCGTTGAGCACGCTCAGATCGTCTGCAATGGTCGGGTGGTTCGAGAATTGAGACTGAATCAATCGCATGAAGCCCTGCAGACTCGGGGGGAGTTGCAGATCGAGAAGAGCGGGTGGTGTCTGCTGCGTGCCTTTACTTCTCGCGCGGAGTACCCGGTCCTCGATAATTTCGTCTATGCAACGACGAGTCCAGTTTACGTGGCGATTCGCGGCTCCCAACTCCGTTCAAGCGATGACGCCCGTTATTTTGTAGCGTGGATTGAGGATCTGGCGCGCCGTACCGCGCTATATCCGGATTTCAACTCGCAGAGTGAAAAACAACTTGTCCTGACGACGCTGGAGCAGGCACGCCAGGTTTATGTTGACCTGGAGTAACGCGTGCGACGCAACACGGCTAGACGCGGTAGGCCGCCAGTGCTCTCGGTCCGAACCGGCTGACGGGGAGCCCGGCGCCTGCATCAGCGGACGCGTGATCCATATCGTACTTCGCAGCGGCGAGAAGTTCATCGATGGGACGCGGCTTGTCGGGATCGAAGTGTGCCACTCCGATACTGAGGGCCAAACTTGAGCTATGGCTGGCCAGCACGCGCTGGATGCCTGAGACCACGCGGTCGCGCGAAGAGAATTCTGGGCGCATCGTCAGGGCGGCGAATTCATCATTGAGCCATTCGCCCCAAAACCTCATGCACGCCGTAATTTGGAAATAAATCCCGAAGGAGGTTGCCGCAGTCTCTAATGAGAATCTGCCCCGCATCTCTGCCGTGCGTCTCGCAGACCCGCTCCAGATGATCGACGCAACAGTACACGAGGTGGGCGGCGCATGCATCGCGCACCGCAAAGTCAAGTACCCGTGTAGCAACTTGGACAAAGCCGCGGCGATTGTTCAGACCCGTGAGGTCGTCGTTGAGAGCGGCCGACCGGAGTGACTGCACGAGGCTGAGCAAAGCTCGCTGCTGTAACGCAATGCGTTGACTGCGAGAAAGTCCTTTGCATCGCAAGAGTTCCGAAACGAGACGCACAATACGCGCGTCGTCGCCCTCTACGACCGCGGCGCGCAATTGATGGGCGAGTTCCGCGTTAGCCATCTGAGGCGGGTCGGCTTGCGCGCACTTTGCGAGGGATCCGGCCTGCGACATGGAAGCTCCCTAGATTCGTTATTCCGAAGAGCGATAGTGAAAGGGTAGGGGCTCAGACTAAGGCAGCGGCAGTCGCGAGAAACTGTCAGGTCACTCCGAAGATCGGTGTCGGGAGGGTCTTACAACCGGTGGGTGAATGCATGCGATTCATGGTGATCCGACCTGTCTTAGTGCACTGCAGCGATCGGCGTTCCGACAGTAAATTGACGTCTATAGCCGACAGAGACCGGTGCAGGTCTCGGTCAGAGTAGGGAAATGGCCTGAACCCCTGGCAGGAGCGCGGTATGTCATCAGAAACCCAACCAGTTCCGCGGAGCGGCAATCTGCGGGGCAGACAGCATTCCGATTTTGGCGGAGAGGAGGAGCACGTTGCCGGAGTGCACGTTCTCCCCCCGTTGCCTTACTCGGTCAATGCGCTGGAACCGGTGATCTCGGCGAAGACACTGACATTCCACTACGAGAAGCATCACAAGGCGTACGTCGATAAGCTGAATGCGCTCGTGGCGGGCTCGCCGCTCGCAGAATTGACACTGGAGGCGCTTATCCTGCGAACGGCGGGCGACCATGATCAGGCGGAGATCTTCAACAACGCTGCGCAAGCCTGGAATCACACATTCTTTTGGCACTGCCTGTCGCCCCAGGTCGAAGGAAATATGCCTTCGACCTTGCAGAAGCGCATCAAGGACTCCTTTGGAGATGTAGGCGCGTTCAAGAGAGAGTTTGCCAACGCGGCCATTGAGCAATTCGGCTCCGGTTGGGCGTGGCTAGTCGTCGATGGAGCCAATTTGCGCGTAATGAAAACCGGTAATGCCGAGGGCCCTTTGCCGATGCATTTGCGGCCGCTCATGACGCTGGACGTCTGGGAGCACGCGTACTACCTGGACTATCAGAACCGTCGGCCGGACTACGTCCATGCGGTGATCGATAGACTTCTAAACTGGGAATTTGCAGCCTTTAATCTGGGTTAGATGGAGGCGGCGGGAATCCACGCGCGGTGTAGCCCCAGTCCTACAGGGGCACAGCGTCGTGCCCGACCGACCCAAAAGTGTTGCTAAGCCATAGTGGCAATCGGGTGCGCCGCTTGCGCGCGAATCATGGTTCCTGACAGGAGATAGCCGTGGAAGGTTCAACAAAGGATTTTGGCAGTGAGATGCGTGCGGGGCGCGGCAGGGTGCAGCAGGCGGGCGCCGCCGCGAGCTCGGAAGTGCAGAATCTCATTGCCGATGTAGAGGATTTGATCGAGCGAGTGGGGGAGGCGGCAGATCCGGAAGTACGGCGTTTGCGTTCAAAGGTCGCAAGCGCGGTGACGTCAGCCAAACGCTCTCTCGCCTCGGGCGCCGAGCAAGTGCAGCAGCAGGCGCGGGATGCATTCGAGGCGAGTGACCGCTACGTGCGCGGTCAGCCGTGGGAGGCGATTGGCATAGCCGCCCTAGCGGGTATTGCGGTGGGGTTCTTGGTGTCGTCCTCGCGGCGCTAGCGGTATTTTCAGGAGTTCGGATGACACAGCCTGTGTCAGCCGCGGCGACCGTCGCGGTACGCCATATCAGTGCCTATCTCGATCTTCTTCAGAGCGATCTTGATATCGGCATTGGCTTGGCGCGCAGTCGCCTGATTGCTGCGTGTGTGATGGGGGCGGCGCTGCTCATGGCCGTGGCGCTGGTATGCGGCTGGATCGTCGCGGAGGCTTGGAATACCCCGCAGCGACCCTGGGTGGTCGGCGGGCTCCTGACGATCTTGGTCGCGATTGCCTCCGTCGCCTTCTGGAGACTGCGCGCCCTGCGGTCCGAGCCCAAGCTGTTGTCACAGACGACGCGGGAGCTGTCCAAGGACCGAACGATGCTGCTGGCCTTTCTGGAGCGCGATAAGGATTTGCAGCGATGACACCGGCGGCCAGGGCCGAGATCGCCAAGGCGACTTTGGCACAGGACCGCGAGGAATGGCGTGCCACTTGGCTGTCACTCGAATCACCGCAGGACTCGTTCCCGCGGAGCATGACTTTTCGCTGGCTGAGCGCGCATTTGAATCCGGGGGCCATTGCCTCGACGGCGGTCACCGCGCTCTTGTGGCGGCGACCGATATTGGCGTCCTTGGTTCGCACGTTCGTGATGCGCCGCTGACGCAGCTCCGAGCACCAGCATGGCACCTAAGGAGAAGGCATTGGACGACAAAGCAAATGGGAACTCACTGAGCAGCATCGCCACCTTGCGTGCGCGCGCGCGTCAGCACTTGGAGAACGGAGCCGTAACAGAAAGCTATGCTGCCGACCGTACGACTGTCTTGCGGCTGCTGAACGAGGCGCTCGCGACTGAATTGGTGTGCACTTTGCGCTACCGACGGCATTATTTCATGGCCAATGGGGTGCACGCGGAGGCGATCAAGGAGGAATTTCGTACGCATGCGGAAGAGGAGCTTGCGCACGCCGACAGCATTGCAGCACGGATCGTGCAACTGGACGGTGAGCCGAACTTCGACCCGCGTGGGCTGGCCGAACGCAGTCATGCTGAATATGTTACCGGAACTACCCTCAATGACATGATTCGCGAGAATCTGGTTGCGGAGCGCGTAGCGATCGATTCTTACAAGGAAATGGTCGATTACATCGGGCCACGGGATCCGACCACGCGTCGTTTGCTTGAAGAAATTCTGGCGAAGGAGGAAGAGCATGCAGAGGATCTTTCCAGCATGCTCAGCGCAGTCGTTCCCGCGACGCGCGTCCCGGGGCAATCTACCGAGCCCGACAGACGATGATTTTGGCGCACATAACGCCAGCAGACGCGTCAACCCCCCGGCTGACACCGACCCCCCGGTCACGCCCGCGACGCGTCTGCCTTTTTTTCTCTATTTCGATCTGCGTCGTCTCCACCGCGGAGGCTAGGCTAGGGTGGGACGGCGCGCTGTAGTCCTTGCGGCCGCCGTGGCCGCTGTTGCGACCTCTTTGGCGGTCTACCGCACGCGGCGGCGAAGCGCACGCAAGCTGGCGCAGAAGTGCGCGACCGAGCGCTGGGAAAGCGAAGGCGGGGCGACCCTTCCCGTGGGCGACACTGGTCACGGCCGAGTTTGAATCATTGAGGCCGCGGACGGGTATCATCGCACCCGGGTCACCGTGCAGCCGTTGCCGCGCCGGTGACGACCTTCGGTACTGATCCGCAGAACTTCAGTGAACTCCGTTGTACGCCAATTCTTCGTCCTCGGGCTGCTGCTCGCAGCGGTAGTGGTGCTTTTTATCGCGGCTGAGTCGGGCCAGCGCCAGTTGGCCGCGGCAAGTCGCCGCGTGGAGAAGGGGGCCGCCCGCGAGCAGGCACTCGCCACCTTGCAGAACATATTGAGTCGGGCGGAATCCGGCCAGCGTGGATACATTTTATTGGGGGACGATGCGTACCTAACGCAATATCGAGATGGTCTCGAGAGACTGCCGGCCTCGTTGGAGGTTGTAACACACGAGTTTGCGGACGCAGCGCCAAGCGTGCGCGCGGATGTGACAGAACTGGTGCGTCTCAGTCATCTGAAGTTTCAGGAAATGAACGATACGCTTGCGCTTTATCGAGACGGTGGACGCAGCGCGGCAATTGCCTTAATCCGCACGGACTTTGGACTGCGGACGATGCGGGACATTGCAGATCGCCTCGGGCGCGTGGAGGCGGCGGAAACCGAGGACATCCTGCAGGCGAGTCGCTCGTGGCGCAGTGACCGTTGGGAGAATCTGGGGATTCGCGTTGCCGTCGGGTTGATCAGCTGCTTTCTGGTGTTCTTGCTCGGCCGCCTGGTGCTTACCTATTTTCGCTCGAAGGAACGAGAGGTCGAGGTGTTTGCGGAGCGTGAAGCGATGCTGGAGCGGATTGTGAGCCGGCGGACACAAGACCTGTCGGCGCTGACGACACAGCTGCAGAGCATTGCGGAAAAGGAGCGGGAGGCGCTATCGCACGAGTTGCACGACGAACTCGGCGGCTTGTTGGTGGCAGCGCGCATGGATATATCCTGGCTTGAAGAAAGGGTGCCTCTGACTGACCCTGAGGTGCAAGCGCACTTTCAGCGGGTGCATGAAGCGCTGCAGGCGGGCGTGGAACTCAAGCGTCGTGTCGTGGAGAATCTTCGGCCGACACTGCTCGATAATCTGGGACTTTTTGCGGCACTACGCTGGCAGATCGCGGATTCTTGTGGACGCGGGGGACTGCAGTATCAGGAGCGATACCCCGCAGCGGAACTGAACTTAGTCCCCGAGGCGGCTATCGCAATTTTTCGCATCGTGCAGGAGTCAATCACCAACGTGCTGAAGCACGCTCGTGCTCGCAGCGTGGAGGTGAGGGTAGATACGCAGGAACAGTGGCTCGTCATCAGCGTGAAGGACGACGGTATCGGCTTGCCGATGGACACGGGGCGGGCGCAGCGCGCGCATGGCCTGGCGGCCATGCGGCATCGTGTGACGGGACTTGGCGGCCAATGGCGCATTAGCCGTGGGACAAGCCAGGGCACGGAGGTGGAGGTACGCCTGCCCTTGGGTCGCATCACCGCGCCTCAGTTGAACTTCGCTGAGCAGCTGACCTAACCTTCAGCTGCTCGCTCGCTCCTTGGCGAAGTCGCGCAGCAGCGCCGGCAGGCGAAAGTAGTCTCGCGACTTATCGAGGAACGCCTCGGCGCCGAGGGACTCGGCCTCTCGTCGGTACTCGGGAAGTCCGAAATTCGTCAAGATTATGACCTTCGGCCTCTGGCCTGCTTGCGTGCGCTTTAGCCGGCGCAGCACTCCAAAGCCGGAGCCGCTGCGCAGATGGAGGTCGAGAATCAACACATCGGGCAGTGAGTCGGTGATATGAGTGAGAGCCTCGCTTTCAGTCTCGACCGTACCGACGAGGTCGACGTCGGGAAGCCGCCGTAGCAACTCGGTCAGGCGACCTGCGAGAAGCGACGAGTCTTCGACAAGCAACACGCGGAGGGACGGAGTGCCCGCCATCACGATTTGACCCCACCGGTGTTTAGCTGCAGCCACATGATCGGGCGCCTCCGACGTCGCCCGTTACAAGCACCATAGTGCCGCGGTGCGGCAAGAAAATGCCGGTTTGGACGCTAGGGGCCTGTCAGTGGCCGCCGACAAGGCAAAGCCACTGTCTATTGGACCAATCCATTACGCAGCGCGTATGTCGTCAGGTCGGCATTGGTGTCCAGATTCATCTTCTCGAGCACCCGGGCCCGGTAAGTGCTGACCGTCTTCACGCTGATGAAGAGCTCTTGCGCAATCTCGGACACTGAGCGTCCTACGGCCAGCTTGCACAGGATCTGGAACTCCCGCTGAGAAAGGGACGCGTGCAACGGCTGATCCGTCGGCTCATCGAGCGCGGTTACGAGCATTTCACTCAACGTCGCACTTACAAACCTTCGCCCCGCGAGCACGGTATGCACGGCCCGCATGAATTCCTCAGGCGCCTGATCTTTTGCCAGATAGCCGGACGCGCCCGCGCGCAGCACGTTGATGGCGTATTGCTTTTCTGCAAATCCACTCATTACGAGCACTCGCGTGTCGGGATGACCGGAGCGTATGTGCCGCAAGATGTCTATGCCGCTGCGATCGGGCATGTTGATGTCCAAAATCACGAGATCCCAACGGTTCTCGCGCAGCTGCTGCAGCGTCTCGGCGCCGGTGCCGGTTTCGCCTATGCGATCGATCGAGCGGTCCTGTTCCAGGTAATGGCGCAGGCCGGTCCGGATCATGGCGTGATCATCGGCAATGAGGATGCTTGGCATTAGCCCTCCGGATTGCGGTGCTTAGTTAAGAGACAGACCAACTATCCGCAGGCGTGACAGTAACCGTTACCCACCGGCGTCAGCGTACGCCATTGGCGTGACCAACTGTAGGCCTATTCCTACTTTGTCCTACGCAGGTAGGACCGACGATGCCGGATTTCAGGCTTGGCTTGGACTAGGCGGGTAAGGGAGAACCGACATTCGGTGCCTCTGGGGCCTACGCGCGGTCATGGTCTGGGGGGACGGCTTCCCGGCCCGAATCCGGACATTCTCTGAATCGTTAACGATGCCGGAGGCCGCCATGATGCTCAAACGTAGCTTTGCTCCCGTAATTGCCTACGCGGTGTCACTCGCGCTGCCGGCGCTTGCCATTGCAGCGGATGTTGCAGCCAAGGGCCCGATAGAAGATGACCAGGCGATCACGGCTGCAGTTAAGACCCGGCTCGCCGCTACGCGCTTGGATAGCCTTGCGGCGCTTGAAGTTGAGGCCGATCGGGACGGAACCGTATGGCTGAGCGGCACGACTCCCACCGAAGAGGCCGCTGAACGCGCAGTGGACATCGCCCGCAACGCGGATGGCGTGATGCTGGTGAAGAGTCACATCAGCGTGGAGGCGCGCCCGCGGTAGTGCGCTGAGATCGTTTCAAAGACCAAGGGGAGTGTTGCCCGGTACCGGGTAACCGGGGATTCGTCGAATGCCTCTCAAAGAACGAAGCGAAAGCGACTCGGGCACGGAACGGATGTGGGTTGAAACACGCCGTTCTGAAAGGCCTGTCACGGATCACACTTCCCAGGGGTTTCGCAGGGTTGCCCGGCCGCTGTGGATCCTGGCTGTTTGCGCCTTGGTTGTTGTCCTGCGCCAAACGCGCGAGGCGTTGATTCCCCTCGTTCTGGCAATTCTCATCACGCTGATCTTTTCCGGCGTAGTGGAGCGCCTGCGACGGCTTTATGTCCCCAGAGCCGTGAGCGCACTCGTGCTCGTGCTGCTGGGCGGCTTTGCCTTGGGCAGCGCGGCAAACGCACTGTGGACGCCGGCTCAGGAATGGCTGCAGAGTGCACCCAGAATACTCAAGGTGGTTGAACACAAGGTCCGGCCCGCCCGCGCAATCATGCAGCGGCTTAACGACATCGCTGCGCGGGCTTCTTCCTTGGGTGCTACCGGCGCCGAAACTCGAACGCCTCAGGCGACCGCGCCGACGGCGGCGGTCACCGCTGCGGACCTGATTACGGAAACCGGCTGGTTGGTTGCTGGTTTGATAACCGTTGCAGCCTTGACCCTATTGCTGCTTTCCACAGGACCACCAGCCCTCGCCCGGATGACCGCGGCGCTGGGTGGCAATGTGCCCGCCGTTCACGTGCTGCAGACCATTGATGCGATTCGCCTTGAGGTCGGCCGTTACTATGCAACCTTGGCGTTGATTAATCTCAGCCTTGGTGTGGCGACGACGATTGCGATGTGGTTACTGCACATGCCGACTCCGATGCTCTGGGGCGCCATGGCGGCGGTGCTGAATTTCATTCCGTACTTGGGTTCTGCGGTAACCTTGGTGACGGTCACCATCGTCGCCCTCGTGACGTTCGATTCGACCCCGCATATCCTTCTAGTCGGAGCCGCATACCTGGCTCTTGCGACCGTCGAAGGCCAGCTGATTGAGCCGATCTTCTTCGGGCGTCGGTTGCAGCTAAATCCAGTTATCGTTTTCGTTGCGTTGTGGCTCGGAGGTTGGCTCTGGGGAATTGCCGGAATTCTTCTTGCCTTGCCCGTCCTCGTGGCTACCAAGGTTGCCGCATCGCAGCCGGGTGGGAACGACGGCGTCCTGCGCTTTCTGGGCTCGGCGGCTCCCAAACCGACTCGAGGAGCCAAAAGGCGGTGACAGTCGAAGCGAGGTCCCGACGTTACGTCCCCGGGAGTCTCGCTAGACTCTCACCGATATCAGGTCTGTGGGTCATCGAGGCTCAGCGCCGCACTGCGGATGGCAGCAGACTGGGACGGGTAAGTGTGTATCACTTTCGCTAGGCGGCGTAAGCCGATGCCACTGTGCATGGCGACGCACACTTCATTGATCATCTCACTCGCGCGCGATGCCACGATCGTCGCTCCGAGAATCTGGTCTTTGCCTTCGGCGACGTGCAGCTTGACGAAGCCGTTATCCTGGCGATCGGTAATCGCGCGATCGATGTCGTGCATCATCACGGTGTAGGTCTTAATCGGGATGGATCGCTGGCGCGCCTCCCAGACCTGCAGCCCCACGTGGGCGATTTCTGGCGCGCAGAATGTGCACCAGGGAATAGTGAGATCCGAGTGCCGTTGTGCTGCGCCGCCGAGCGCATTGTTTGCCGCGATGCGGGCGGTGCTCTCTGCGACATGAGTATATTTATGCGACATGCATACATCCCCGGCAGCGAACACGTGCGGGTTGCTCGTTTGCAGGAAATCATCGGTCTTGATGCCGTTGACAGGGTCGAAAACGATGTCCGCAGCCTCCAGATGTAGCGACTTCATATTCGGCATTCGGCCAACGCTCACAAGGACGCAGTCGGCACATACGACGCTCTTGGTCTTGTAGCTCTGCGTCTCTAAGAGAACGTTCGCAGCATCAAGCCGTGCGCTGAGCACGCGGGTGTTGAGGAGTATGTTGACGCCGTCGCGCGCCATTGACTGCGCGAGAATTTGCGCGGCATCCCGTTCTTCTCGCGGCAAGAACTTGGCTTCGTCTTGCACTATGGTGACTCTCGAGCCCAGACGGCAAAACGCCTGCGCGAGTTCGCAACCGAGGGGGCCACCGCCGACAACGGCCAGGTGCCCAGGCAATTGCGTGAGGTCAAAGATAGTCTCGCTTGTTACGTAACGTCGCCGCAGCCCGGGAAATTGTGGCAGTGCGGAAACAGCACCGGTTGCCACGATCGCTTTGTCGAAACGCACGTATGAACCGTCTGCGATTAGGGTGCGGCGATCGGCGAACGCAGCGATGGCAAAGCGCGCCTCGATACCGAGGCGGGAGAGTCGTGATAACGAGTTATAGCTTCCTACGCGCTCCTCCGTGCGCCGCAGCCGGGTGGCGAGGCGACCCAGATCGGCGACGGGACTCGGGGCCTCTGAACCCAAGAGGCGCGAAGTTTCCCGCACGGCCGCGAACAGGGTCGCGGAACGGATCAGTGCCTTTGAAGGGACCGAGCCGCTGTTCAGCGACGTGCCCCCGAGGCGCTGACCCTCAAAGAGCACTACCCGCTTACCGGCGCTTGCCGCCAGGCGGGCGGCCGCGAGGCCAGCAGGACCAGCCCCGATGACCGCAATGTCGCAGTCGTAGGTGCGCTTTTTCGCTGCCGAGCGCTGCCGGGTTGAGCGTGGCGGACCACGTCGGTGGCGATTCATCGGCTGAGCCACCCGCCGCGGAAGCCGGCGCGACGCAGCCCTTGTCGTACGACTTTGGATTCGCGCAGTAGCGACCAGATGAGTCCTGATCTGGCATTTTCAATCATCAGGACCAACAGACCCTGATCGAGTCCGTACCAGCCATCGGATACCCAACCGCCGGTCTCCGGGCTAACGCTCGGGTTAAAGCCGCTGACGAAGCGATCCTCGGAGCAGACCTGGGGAAAGCGACTCAGCAGTTCGCGCGTGCCGACTAACGCTGCTTGCGGTGCCACGGGAAGCGTGGCCAGCATCGCCCAGGGGCAGAGCGTTCCGTCATCTGGGCCGAAGGGGATTCCCCGGGCCATGTAGCCGAAACGGCGCCGATCGACCGCAAACTCACGCGTGCCCTCGCCACGTGGGCCATCACCGGCGCTAATGCCCCAGAGGTCGCGCCCGTAGCCGATCCACTGGTAAGGGTTGCGCTCGCAATATTCCCGTTGTAGCGAGATGGTGCGCCGGCTGTTTTCAAAGTAGTCGCTGCGCTTCTCGCGCATGAACCCGTCGCGGATCCCGCGAAAGTCGAGCCACGCGTGCGAAAACAAATGCGTAAACAGCGGACCGGAATAGAGCACGTCCTGCCCCAATATCCGCTCCCACTGATAAGTGACCGTCCAGGTTGCAAACGTGCTCGGTGCGAGGGCGCGTGCGTTGGCACCGAGACCAAGGACGTAGAGAATCAACGCCTCGTTGTAGCCCTCCCACCCATAATGGAGAAAGCCGAATTCCGGCAGCCAGCCCTGCGACAGTGAGGGCTCGTTGTTTTGCGCCCAGCGCCAATCGACCCGTTCGTAGAGCGCAGCGGCGATCTCACGTATTTCACTCTCGCCGGGTTGGTCGAAGTACAGAGCCACGGACAACACACCGGCAAGCAGCAGCGTCGAATCGATGAGCGACAGCTCGCTGCGCCAAGCCCGTGCGCCAGAACGCATGTCAAGAAAATGGAAATAGAACCCCTTATAGCCGATGGCGCTCGGGGAAGCGCGTTGCTCGCCGGCCAGGAAAAAGCGCAGCGTAACGAGGGTGCGCGCGGCTGCGGTGTTGCGTGCCAGCCAGCCGCGTTCCACGCCAACGATATAGCTGGTCAAGGCAAAGCCGACTACGGCGATACTCGATGGCGCCCCGGCGCGCGAGGTATCGGCGACCAGGCCATTCAGCGGATTCACGTAACGCAGGAAGTACGCGAAAGCTCCACGGTGAAGTCGATCGATGAGCGCGTCGTCTGACTCGTGCGCACTGCCGGTGCCACTCAAGCGGCCGCCGGGGAACCTAAGACGTCTCTGTCGCTTTGCCAGCATCCGCCGGAGAATACGAGCGCCGCCATGCGTGTGCCGTAGGAAAACCCCGGCAGGCGCCCCAATTGCGCGTATGCTGCAAGCTGACACCTCACGCGGGAGTGAGTCGTGGTGCACTGTCAGTCTCTGGCGGTGCAGTCCTACAAGCTGCTGAAGGCCAGTCATCCTAGACTTGCGGCGATGCAGCACAGGTCGCGCTCTACCCAACACGACGTCACCGAGTCGCGAGCTGCGCATCCATGAAGGCGTGTAGCTGGTCCGGTGCTGGCGCAAGCCCGACCTAAAACGGAGCGGCGAAAGATGGAGCAGGTCGCGCTGCAGGAGCCGCGGACGCACCGGTGGTTCGATCTCGGCTTTGCCGCCGAGTCGCCCGAACCCGGGCCGATTCGGGCTGAGTTCATGAGCGTGGAGCGTCTCGAGCAATTCGCCGAAACGCTGGCACGCAGCCACGATGTCGTCACGACGTCGCGCCATGGCGCTTCGCTGCTCGCGCGCACTCGACAGAACGCGCGGGTGCTGCGTGCGCATTTCGAGGCCGTGGCGCGCACGACCTCCAGCCAGCGCAGCGTGACGCCGGCAGCCGAATGGTTTGTCGACAACTACTACGTGGTTGAGCGTCAGATCCAGCTCATTCGCGACGATTTGCCCGTTGGCTACTATCGGCAGCTGCCAAAGCTGGCTTCCGGGTATCTCGCTGGTCTTCCTCGCATTGCGGGCATCGCGTGGAGTTACGTGGCCCATACGGACAGTCATTTCGAGGCGCAGCTGCTGGGTCGCTTCGTGGCTGCATACCAACAGGTCGAGACTCTTACGATCGGTGAACTCTGGGCGCTCGCAAGCATGCTGCGCGTGGTGCTCCTTGAGAACCTGCGGCGCTGCGCCGATCGCATAGTGAGCGCAAGAGCGGAGCGCGAGCGCGCCGATACGCTGGCCGATCGGCTCCTGGGTTCACCAGCGCGTCCTGCAGAACCGGTGGAGAGGGTTCTCGGCCGGTACCGCAAAAGGAAGCTTCCCCGAACCCTCGCGGTCCAGCTGGTACAGCGTCTGAAGGACTGCGATCCAACTGTCACTCCCGCCTTTCAGCATCTGGAAGAACTGCTTCGCGCCGATGGCGTCAGCGCCGATGAGGTTGTGCGTGACGAGCTGCAGCGACAGGGTGCCGCGAATGTGACCGTGCGCAATATCGTCACGAGTCTCGTGCAACTGTCGGCGCTGGATTGGGCGGACATCGTCGAGCAGCTCAGCCACGTAGATGCATTGCTCGGGGCGGAGACGGATTTTTCCGGCCTGGATTTCGCGACGCGCAATCGCTATCGGAGTGCCGTTGAAGAAATCGCCCGTGATTCGCGCTGTGCTGAAACCGAGGTGGCGCGCCGGGCAATTGCGGCCACCTTAAGAGGCGACACCAGCAAGGCCGCGGCGCAGGAAGTCGGTTATTACCTAATAGGACCAGGGCGTCGCGCCCTTGAAGCCGACGTCGGATATCGGCCCCCGCTCTCGGAGGCGCTGGTCCGTGGCGCACGCCGCGCTGGCGTTGCTGGCTACCTGCTCCTGGTCGCCCTGGTTACCGCAGCAGCAATGGGGATCGTCGCCTACTTCCTGCGGGAACTGCCGACCCCGCAGAGGTTGCTCCTGCTTATGACGTTATTGTTGCCGGCAAGCGAGGTCACGATCGCACTGGTCAACATTGGCATTACGCGCGCGCTCAGGCCGGCGACGCTGCCGGCGCTGGACCTTGCGGGCGTGATTCCGGAGGAATTCCGGACTCTGGTGGCGGTGCCCATTCTATTGAGCACTCAAGCGGACATCGAAGAGGCGCTCAACAACCTGGAGAACGAGTATCTGGCGGGTGCGCGCGGTGAACTGTATTTCGCCCTTCTCGCAGACGGGATAGACGCGTCGCAGGAGGTATGCGACACGGACGAAAGGTTGATTGAGCTCGGCCGGCGTGGGGTGGCTGCGCTCAACGTCCGCTATGGGCGCGGATTAGCGGGTGATCGGTTTCTGTGGCTGTGTCGAAAGCGCAGGTGGAATCCGCAACAGCGTTGCTGGATGGGATGGGAACGCAAGCGCGGGAAGTTGCATGAGCTGAATCGATTGCTTCGCGGCGCAAGTGATACGAGCTTTACGGTGACCACCGCGCAGATGCAGGCGCTGCCGCAGCGTGTCCGCAACGTTCTGGTTTTGGATGCTGACACACAGCTGCCACATGGGGCGGCGGAGAAGCTGATCGCTAAGATCTCGCATCCGCTGAATCAGCCCCGAATCGACGCCCGCAGCCGCCGGGTCACGGCGGGCTACGGCATTCTCCAGCCGCGGGTAACGCCATCGCTGCCCAGTGGTGAGAGTGGAACTCTGGTGCAGGGAATCCTCTCCGCGACCCCTGGACTTGACCCGTACGCGTTCGCGGTTTCCGACCTCTATCAGGACCTATTTGGCGAAGGGTCATTCACCGGCAAGGGGCTCTACGATATCGACGCCTTTGAGAGCTCACTGCGTGGACGCATCAATGAGAATGCCGTCCTGAGTCACGATCTGCTCGAGGGCATATTTGCGCGTGCAGCGGTCGCCTCGGACGTCGAAGTAATCGAGCCATCGCCGGACCGCTATGACGTAATCGCCTCCCGCGAGCATCGGTGGGCGCGCGGGGACTGGCAGCTGCTGCCCTGGCTGCGGCCAACGGTAAGCCTGCCGCGCGCGGACCGCGATTGGCACGCCGCTTCCGCGCTGGGCCGCTGGAAGCTATTCGATAATTTGCGCCGCACCACCGTACCAATTGCCACCCTGGCTGCGTTGGCTCTGGGGTGGCTTATCCCGGCACCCTACAGCGCCGCCTGGACGGCACTGCTGATCGGCGGGATGGGCGTGGCACCGCTGCTGCCGGTGTTGTTTGCGGTGCGGGACAGGCCGCGGCATTTGCGACGTGAAAGCGAGCGCCAGGCGCTGCGGCAGGATCTGCGTACGGCGTGCCTTCGCTGGTTACTGGCGGTGACCTTTCTGGTTGATCGCGCCTGGTGGATGGCTGACGCCATATTGCGCACTCTCTACCGGCTGCTTGTCAGCCATAAGCAGCTTTTGGACTGGACAACCGCGGCCCAATCGCGCCGGCAAAGTCGCCTGCAGCTATTCAGCTACCTGCGTCGAATGCAGGGCAGTGAGCTCATCGCGGTGGCGATCGCTGCGCTCATCCTGGTCGCGGCGCCGGGGAACCTTTGGCTAGCGGCGCCGTGGCTGCTTTTGTGGGTTGCTGCACCGGTCGTAGCACGCTTCATCAGCACGCCGCGGGCGGACCATCCGGCTCTGAGCCTGCGTGACGCGGACGCCCGCGAGTTGCGGCTCATAGCCCGACGCACCTGGGCATTCTTCGAGCGCTTCGTAACGGCAGAAGATCAACATTTGCCCCCGGATAACTTCCAAGAAACGCCGGTCCCGGTGGTGGCGCAGCGCACCTCGCCGACGAATATCGGCATGTATTTCCTGTCGTCGGTGGTCGCTCTTGAGTTTGGGTGGGTGGGCTTGCTTGATTGGGTCGAGCGTCTCGAGAACTGCATGCAGACGCTGTCGCGACTGGAGCGATTTCGCGGGCACTTCTTCAACTGGTATGACACCCGCACGGGTCAACCGCTGCTGCCACGTTACGTCTCCTCGGTGGACAGCGGGAATCTGGGTGGTCATCTTCTAACCTTAGCCAACGCGATCGAGGCTGCCGCGCTGCGGCCGCTGTGGAGTCCTGAGCGCCTGAAGGGCATCGCCGATGCCATCGCTCTTACGCCGCACAGCGTGCGGGTCGCCGCGCCGATGCGCAGCCTGACGCGACTATTGGACGGCGCTGGAGACGTTCTCGCGCGACTTCGAGCCAGCGTGAACGCGGCAGACACGGAAGGGACCGCCGCTGATGCGAACACCCGGGAGCCGGACTGGGCGGTGATCGCCCATGCGTGCCTGCAAAGTCATGGGCGCGATGTGGCGGCCCTGGCCGCCGACCCAGCAGCGGCACATGATGAGAAGGCGGATTCGATGACGCTCAGGGATGTGGCGGCGGGATGTGCCGGCGCTGCGGCGGCCGCTGCGGCAGCGAAGGTCATGGAGCGCGTCGCCGCGCTGGCAAACAAGGCGCGGGAGCTCGCTTTTGGCATGGACTTCGCGTTTCTTCTGAAGCCCCACCGGATGCTGCTGTCTATCGGCTACAACGTGACGGAGAGTCGGCTCGACAGTGGAGACTACGATCTGCTGGCCTCCGAGGCACGGCTGGCAAGCTTCATCGCCATCGCAAAGCGTGATGTGCCGGCGCGCCATTGGTTCCGGCTCGATCGACATTCGGTAGCCGTGGGGAACAGCACGGCGCTCATGTCCTGGTCCGGCTCGATGTTCGAGTATCTGATGCCAGCGCTGGTCATGCGGGCACCGAGCGGCAGTCTGCTGGAGCGCGCGCAGCGCGTGGCGGTGCGCGCGCAGCGTGATTACCTATCCGCGCGCGGCCTTCCCTGGGGTATCTCCGAGTCCGCGTACAACACGCGCGACCTTGATCAGACTTATCAATACTCACCCTTTGGCGTGCCCGCGCTCGGTCTCAAGCGGGGTCTGGCCAATGACACCGTGGTTGCGCCGTACGCAACCGGCTTGGCGGCCATGGTGGATGCACCGGCGGCGGCGGCCAACTTTCGTGAGTTGGATCGTTGGGGGGCGCGTGGGCACTACGGCTATTACGAGGCGCTGGACTTCACGCCCGATCGTTTGGCTGAGGGCGAGCGCGTGGCGGTAGTGCGTGCCTACATGGCGCACCATCAGGGTATGACGCTCGTGGGCATAGCAAACGGGCTGCGCGGCGGTGTCATGCAGGGCTTCTTCCATGCGGAAGCAGCCGCACGTGCGACTGAGCTGCTCTTGCAGGAACGGCCGCCTCGTTCGGTGGAGTCGCCGCCAGAAGGGAGTGAGGCCGAGGCGCGCGAGGGACGGTTACCCGTGCTGGCGGGCCGTCGTCGGTTGCATACCTGGCGGCCGCGCACGCCACATACTCAACTGCTGAGCAACGGTCGCTACGCCGTTATGGTGAACGCCGGCGGCTCCGGCTTTAGCCGCTGCGGCGACCTCGCCGTGACTCGCTGGCTCGGGGACCGCACCAGCGACAGGGATGGCCAGGCGATCTACCTGCGCGACTGCGAGAGCGAAACCCTTTGGTCCGCCGGCTATCAGCCGACCGCCGTCGAACCGGATTCCTATCGGGTGACGTTCACGGAGGATCGCATCGAGATCATGCGGCGTGACGGTCCATGGGTCACGCGTCTGCAGGTACTGGTGTCGGCAGAACACGATGCTGAGGCGCGGCGTGTGTCAGTCTCCAACCAGAGCGACCGGGCACGGGAGATCGAGGTGACCTCCTACTGCGAAATCGTGCTCACCACCGCGGCTGCCGACCAGGCCCATCGTGCCTTTTCGAATCTGTTCGTGCAGACAGCGTTCGAGCCCGAACTGGGCGCTCTCGTGGCCGGCCGGCGTGCGCGCGCGGAGAACGACAGCGGGGCCTGGGCCTCACACGTTGGGGTGGTCGAAGGTGACGTTGTCGGCGAGTGGGAATTTGATACCGATCGCGCGTCCTTCATGGGTCGCGATAGAGATTCACGCGTACCTCGCGCGCTGATCGAGCGTGGCCCGTTGAACGGCTCGAGGGGGATTGTGTTGGACCCCGTGTTCAGCTTGCGCCGACGCGTGCGAATCGGCCCCGGCGAAACGGCCCGCATTACATTCTGGACTGTCGTGGGTGATTCGCATGCGGAGGTCCTGCGGGTCGCCGACAAGTGTCGCGAACCCGCCTCGTTCGACCGCGCCTCGACGCTGGCCTGGACGCGTGCGCGCGTACAGCTGCACTACCTGTCGGTCGATCCGGATGAGGCGAGCCTCTTCCAGCGTCTGGCGGCCCACATTTTTTACCCAAATCCGGCGTTGCGCGCCGGTCCCGAAGCGCTGCGGCGCAATCAGGCGGGGCCCGCCGCACTGTGGGCCCACGGGATTTCGGGTGATCGGCCTATCATGCTCGTTGAAATTGACGATGCGGCGCATCTGGCGCTCGTGCGGCAGCTCCTGCGGGCGCACGAGTATCTGACGCTTAAGAACCTGCCGGTCGACCTCGTCGTGATCAACGAATCGTCGACTTCGTACCTACAGGACCTGCAGGCTGCAATCGAGTCACTGGCGCGCGCCGGCCAGCAGCGCTCGCAACAAGGCAGCCGCCGCGATCAAGGTAGCGTCTTCAC
Organism: uncultured Pseudomonadota bacterium; assembly: GCA_963727305.1. Lineage (GTDB taxonomy): Bacteria > Pseudomonadota > Gammaproteobacteria > Steroidobacterales > Steroidobacteraceae > 13-2-20CM-66-19. Next base: position 83,280 of record CAVSFM010000003.1, on the reverse strand, counting down.
GCTGCGCGCGGAAACCATGTCCGCCGAGTCACGCCTGGCGCTGCAAGCGTGCGCGCGCGTTGCGCTCATCAGCCGCCGCGGAACGCTCGCGGAACAGCTTGATCGGCTCGAAGATCCGGCTGCGGAGACGCGATTGCCGGAGCCTCGTCGGGCGGCGCGCTCGAGGCGCGACGTTCCGGCCGCGACTCACACATTGGAGATGTTCAACGGAATAGGGGGGTTCGCGGCAGACGGGGCCGAGTACGTTGTCGTGCTGGGGCCTGGCACAACAACGCCGATGCCATGGATCAATGTGATTGGGCAACCGGATTTCGGATTCCAGGTCTCGGCAAGCGGTGCCGGATTCACCTGGTCGATGAACAGCCGGGAGAATGCCTTGACCCGCTGGTCAAATGACGCCGTCAGCGATCCTGTCTCGGAAGTGTTTTATATCCGTGACGATGCGACCGGAGAGCTCATCTCGCCTACGGCCTCCCCGGTGCGCGACCCGGACGGCACTTACGTCGCGTGTCACGGACGCGGCTATTCGCGCTTCACCCATACGAATCAGAATCTCGGTGTGGAGTTGCTGCAGTTCGTGCCACGCACTCGCAAGGTAAAAGTATCGCGGCTGACGATCCGTAATCTCGGCGCCAAGGCGCGTCGCCTGAGTGTCTGTGCGTATGTGGAATGGACGCTGGGTGTCTCGCGAGCGACAAGTGCGCAGTACGTCCTGACAGAAACATGTCTCGAGACTGGCGCGCTCCTGGCACGCAATCCGTGGAATACATCGTTCCCTGCTCGGACCGCCTTCTTTGATCTGGCCGGAGAGCAGACGCAGAGCACCTGCGACCGCAGGGAGTTTCTCGGCCTGGATGGTGCGCTGGACGCGCCGAGCGCGCTGCGATCCGAGATGCCACTCTCGGGCCGCAGCGGCGCCGGCTTGGATCCGTGTGCCGCACTGCTTACGGAATTCGAGCTTGCGCCTGGGGCGGAGCGGCAGCTCCTGTGCTTTCTGGGGCAGGCAGAAGATCCGGGCAGCGTGATCACCGACATAAAGGCGGCGCGCAACCTGCACGTGGAGCAGGTGTTCGATGAAATTAAGGGCAGCTGGGAGAAGATGCTCGGCAGGATCCAGGTGACGACCCCAGACCGTGCCTTCGATGTGCTGCTGAACCGCTGGCTGCCGTATCAGGTGCTCTCGTGCCGCGTCTGGGCGCGAGCGGCTTTCTATCAGGCAGGTGGCGCGTTCGGGTTTCGTGACCAGTTACAGGATTGCATGGCACTCACGACGTTGGCGCCGGCAATTACCCGCGCGCACCTTCTGCGCGCAGCCGGACGGCAGTTCGAAGAGGGTGATGTACAGCATTGGTGGATGCCCGAGAATGGGCGCGGGGTACGTACCCGCATCAGTGACGATCGGGTCTGGCTTGCCTACTGCACGGCACACTACGTGACCGCGACCGCTGACAAGACGGTATTGGATGAACCCATCTCCTATCTGTCGGGGCAGGCAATTCCGGATGGGGCCAGTGACCTATATTTTGAGCCCCAGGAGTCATCGCGGGTGGAGTCCCTTTACGAGCACTGTGCCGTGGCTCTCGATGCCAGCTTGGCAGTGGGCGCGCATGGGCTACCCCTGTTCGGCGGCGGTGACTGGAACGATGGCATGAATGCGGTGGGCGAACAGGGGCGCGGGGAGAGTGTATGGCTTGGATGGTTTCTACATGCAACGCTTGCCGCTTTTACGGAGATTGCGACGGCGCGCCACGACCTGGAGCGTGCGATGCGCTGGCGCGCGCACAGCGACGCTTTGCAAGGATCGCTGGAAAGTTCCGGCTGGGACGGCGACTGGTATCGGCGCGGCTACTTTGATGACGGCACGCCCCTTGGCTCAGCAGTAAATAAGGAGTGCCGGATCGACTCGATTGCGCAGGCGTGGGCGGTGCTGTCAGGCGCGGCAAGTCCAGCGCGCGCGGCACATGCCATGGCGGCGGTGGCCGAGCATCTGGTACGCAAGGAGACCGAGCAGGTGCTGCTGTTTACCCCGCCGTTTGTCGATTCTGAACCTAGTCCCGGCTACATCCGGGCCTACCCTCCCGGCATTCGCGAAAACGGCGGGCAGTACACCCACGGCGCGATTTGGTCACTCATAGCCTGGGCGCAGCTTGGGGACGGCGACCGCGCTAAGGAACTCTTCGATTACTTTAGTCCGATTCACCACACCCGTGACCCGGTGCAGGTGGCGCGCTACAAACTCGAGCCCTATGCGGTGGCTGCCGATATCTATGCAGCGCCCGCGCCAGCCGGTCGCGGTGGCTGGTCGTGGTATACGGGCGCGGCGGGCTGGCTTTACCGTGCCGGTCTGGAATCAATTCTCGGCATTCGAATCGCCGGCGATCAGCTCCTGATACGACCTTGCATTCCACGAGCTTGGCGCCGCTTCGACGTGGACTGCCATTTCGGTCGAACCGTCTATCACATTACGGTCACCAATCCGTTTGGGGCGACCAGCGGAATCAGTCACGCTGAATTGGATCATCTCACCATACTGCGCCCGCCCATCCGGATCACGATGCTGGATGATCAGGCGGAGCACACCGTACGGGTGGTAATGGGGTAGCACGCGAGCGCTGTAGGGCGCGACTTACAGCCGTCAAATCGGGACTCCGATATACGGGCCCCTTACCTCGCGGCAATCTTCTAGCTCGAGCTTGTTGAGGGTAAGGAGAAGCTGTTCCATGGAAATGCCATGTGTCACGGTGCGACGCGTCGGGGATCGCTGGGGCGTCACCCAGAAAGGGCTGGATTGGTTCTTGGCGGAGTTCGTTCTTTGGCAGGATGCCATTGACTATGCGCGCGGCTTGGCAGCGGCGAGCGAGAATTCAATTGTCGAAGGCGAGGATTTTCAGGGGCGGCTCGCACTGCGCCAGGTGTTTTCCACCGACGCGAGTGGCGTGATCCACGTCCAGTCGCAGAATTGCTGAAGCAGAAGGGAGCGCCGGGTCCCGGCGCTGATTTTCTCCCGTCGGGCGTTACCGATGGCTATCCTGAGTGATGGTCGCGCCACTCCCAGTAGGCACGCTGCTCCGGGGGAGTCAGACTGCTGAAGTCGCGATATTCGAGGTGCTGATCGGCCAGATAGTGGCGATAGGCGGCATCTTCGCGCGCATTCCAATGATGTTCCGCAGAGCTGTCCTCATCCACGCGCGTCATGCATCCGGAGAGCATGGAAGCGCCCGCCATGGCTGCCGCGAGGACGAGCGCGGCACGATAATCTACTGGCTTTTTTTTCATGTTATGTCCCTCGGTCGTAGAGCTGTTAAGGAGTGTGCTTCTTGCGCCACGCGCTGCCAGCCGGCTGGAAGAAGTTCGCATCGTCGGAAGGCACTTACTCCCGGCTGTCGGCTCGTGGCGACGGCCGGACTGACCGGTTGTCTGTTTGGAAATCAAAGACCGAGATGCGGCTAAGTGCTCTGGGTGCGCGTGTTGTCAACGCCAAAGTCTGAATCGGCTCATAGGTTCCGGTGCGACCTCGCGGCGCCGCCAGAGCAGCTGCCCCACTTCTGGGAACACACAGTGGGAAGCTGCCATGCCACGCTGGCGCTGCGCGCCGACTGGCAACGGCAGCTCGCGCGCGCCCACCGGGAGTTGGGCTTCGAACACGTTCGGTTTCATGGGATCCTCGATGACGATATGGGGACGCTTGTCTGCCACGATGAGCAGCTGCTCTATTCGTTCTTCAATGCCGATCAAGTGATGGATTTTCTGCTTTCAATCGGCATGCGGCCGTTCGTGGAACTCAGCTTCATGCCGGCAGCCCTCGCTGCGGCCGGCAACACGGTGTTTCACTACCGTGGGAATATCAGCCTGCCGCGTGACCTGGCTGCCTGGGAGACGCTGATTGCGCGACTCGTGCGTCACTGGTTCGACCGTTACGGTCGCGATGAACTGCGCAAGTGGTACTTCGAGGTCTGGAACGAGCCGAACCTGCCTGCGTTCTTTACCGGCCGAGCGGAGGACTATTTTGCCCTTTACCGCGCGACCGCCCGGGCCATCAAGTCCATTGACCCACAGCTACGCGTGGGCGGCCCGGCCACCGCGGCCAACGCGTGGCTTACCGAGTTCCTGACCTTCTGCGAAAACCATGGAGTGCCTGCGGATTTTGTGAGCACTCATCACTACCCGACCGATGCCTTTGGACGTCCGGGAGACGATACCGAAGCCCAGCTCGCGGTAAGTCCGCGCAGCGTACTGCGGCAGGAGGCACGCACGGCGCGGGCGCAGGTGGGGGAGCGACCGCTGTATTACACGGAGTGGAGCACTTCATCGAACGCTCGCGACCCGCTGCACGACGAGCCGTATGCTGCCAGCTTTATCGTCAAGACGGTGCTGGAGGCGCGCGGACTTGTGCAGGGATACAGCTACTGGACATTCACCGATATCTTTGAAGAGAACTACTTTCCGTCGCGTCCCTTTCACGGCGGCTTCGGATTACTGACGCTGCATGGAGTCGCCAAGCCGGCATATCGCGCCTTCGAGTTGCTTCATCGAGTGGGCGGTGAACTGATTCCGGTGTTAGGCGCACACGCGACGGTGGACTGCTGGGTCATACGCGATCAACAGTCCGCCGCAGTGCTCCTCACCAACTACGCACGCCCACGCCAGGCCATTGCCACTGAGACAGTTGATGTCTGTCTCGTTAACTGCACGGCTCAGAGTGCGCGAATTCGTCGCATCGACCACGAACATGCCAATCCGAAGCGCCTCTGGCTCGACATGGGTGCTCCGGAATACCTAAGTCGGCGGCAAGTCCGCGCTCTGCACGCGGCCTCCCGGTGTGCGGCTCGCAGGCTGCATCTGGAAGCCGAGGACGACAGCATTCGCACCTTTAGGGTGACGCTGCCCCCGCTCAGTGTCGCCTGCGTCCGCCTTGAGGCGCAGGACTAGGACAAGTCCGAGACCAATCACGTTCCCGGCTGGTTGCTGCGTCGGCGTGGCAAGCGCCTCCGTCGACGTCGCGGCCAAAAACGCAGCTTACGAACCATGACCACGCCGGCAAACACAATGAAGAATCCGAGCAGCTGGAGTGCGTCAAGGCGCTCATCGAGCAGCAACCAACCCGTGAACACGGCCACGATCGGATTGACATACGCGTAGGTGCCGATTCGAGAAGGAGTTTCGTGCAGCAGCAGGTAGGTGTAGGCGACGAAGCCTAACGTAGAACTGAATATTGCGAGAAAGACGATCGAGATCAGTCCGGAAGGCGCCCACTCCCAGCGTGCCGCGTCGCCGCTTATGAATCCCAGCGTGGCAAGCAACGCACCACCGAACAGCAGATAGCAAGCGGTGAAGGCGAGCGGGTCGCACTGGGTATGTGACTCACGGATCACCATGGTCGCTAGCGCCCAGGAGAGTGAGGCGAGCAATACGAGGAGCTGCCAGCCGACCTGGGCATGCGGGCCAAATCCCTTGGCGCATACCAGCACGGCAACGCCGACGAACCCGAGCGTCAGTCCGACCCAGGTGCGCGCGCTCACTGGCGTGGCGCGGCGCCCGTACATGCCCAGCCACGCAATCCAGAATGCGGAGCTCGAACTGATCAGCGCGGCCTGATTGGAAGCAACGTGACGCAAGGCGTGCACCGCCAGCCCGTTGCTTAGAGCGATTCCGAGGACGGCGGCGGCCGCAACTGAGCGCCAGTCGCGCAAGGTGCTCGGCATGCGAAGGCCGCGCCAGCGTGCAATGGCCGCGAGGAACACGCCGGCAAGCAGGAAGCGGGCGCCGGCTGCGAGGAACGGTGGCAGCGCGAGCGCCATGATGCGGTTGACCGCATACGTGACGCCCCAGACAAGGTAGATTACCGTGAAGGCGAGTTGGATCTTCGAGCGGCTTCGGGTTACCAGCAGCGATCCGGGCGCAGTCGCAGCTGCGTCGCTGCTCACAGCGGCTCGAAATCGCGCGCGATGGCTTCGATGAGCGTGGGGCCGGGCCGCAAAAGCGCCTGGCGCAATTCCCGGTGCAGTGCGTTGGGGTCGTGGACCCGGACCGCCGCGGCACCGCAGGCGCTGGCGACGGCCGTGAACTCGGGATTGCGACCTACAACGCCAATGGGGGTGATCCCGGCGGCCTGCATGTCATCGCGAATCTGTCCGAGCGCCTCGTTATTCCATACGACAATTGGCAGCGTGAGATCGAGCTCCACGGCACTCACCAATTCCTGCTGGGTAAACTGCCAGCCGAAATCCCCGGCGAGCGCGACGACAGCCCGGGTGGGCTGAGCAAGCTTGGCGCCAATGGCCGCGGGGAGTGCAAATCCGAGTGTCCCGTAGCCGGAGGGGTGGAACCACAGGCCCGGGCGCTCGGCCGGGAACGCATAGTTACCCAAGTAGGCGATCTGGGTCATATCGCTGAACACCACCCCGTCGGAGGGCAAAGCGGCGCGCAGAGCCTGTAGCGCCGCGAGGCGCGCCTGGCTATGCGAATCAAACTCCTGCTCAATCCGGCTGCGGAACGCGGTGGCGGGTCCAGCTGCGGTACGCCAGCCGGCACGCGGCTGCACGGTTGCCGCGAGCCTCTCAAGGGTTAGCGTCGCGTCCGCTTGGATGCGAACCGCGGCGCCATAGTGATCCGCTAGCTTTTGAGCGTCGACATCGATGCGTATCAGGTGACCGCCGAGCGGCAGCCGCGTCGTCGTATACACGTCGGTTTCTGAAAGCTCGGTACCGGCGGCGATGACGACATCGGCGGCGGCGATCATCGCCTGCGTCGGTCGGTACGGCAGACTGGCGCCGAGGTTGGCCGGATGCGTCTCCGCAAGGACTCCTTTGGCGGCCACCGTGGTCACGAGGTAGCCATCGAGCGCTTCGAGCAGCTGCCGGAGCGCGGCACCGGAGCCTGCGGCCCCGCCGCCGGCGATGATGAGGGGGCGACGCGCCGCGGCGAGCAGTCGCTGCGCCTGCGCGAGCGCCGCCTCGTCGGGGGCCTTGGGAGCCGCAACCGTGGCGAAGCGTTCCGGCTGCAGGATCGTCGTCTCCGCAAGGAGATCCAGAGGGATGTCCAGGTATGCCGGCCGCGCCCGCGGCGCGCGCAGGGTGGCGAAGGCGGCACGGAGATGTTCGCGTACCTCTTCGGGGCTGCGGGCGCTTGCGGCGTAACCGGTGACGTGGGCTGCAAGTCCGCGCTGGTCGATAAGCTCGTGTAATACGCCCCAGCGCTGGCCCAGCGAGGCACGAACCGGGCTGCTCGCGATCACGAGCAGCGGCACCGAGTCGGAATTGGCTTGGGCAACAGCCGTGAGGATATTCGTAACGCCGGGTCCGGAGATGACGAACGCGGCGGCCGGACGTGAGCTCACGCGCGCATAACCATCTGCGGCAAACCCGGCATTCTGCTCGTGACGCGCGAGCACGTGGCGCAGGCGGGCGAATTCCAGTCCGCGGTACAGTTCCAGATTGTGCACACCTGGAATGCCGAATACGGTGTCGATGCCGTTGGCAGCAATCGTTTCGACGACGTAACGTCCGACGGTCCAGGGAGCCGCGCTCATGCGCTTGAAATGTTAACACTGGCCACGCACAGTAAGGACGTGAAGTTTTCCTCGCTCGTGAGCCGTATCAAGGGTGCCGGTGCTGATGCCTGGCTTACCCACTACGAGGCCGTCGCTGCCCGCGAACGTGGCGAGGACGTGATCATCCTGAGCATCGGGGATCCAGATCTGCACACGCCCGCGCCGGTGGTCGAGCGCGCCATCGAGTGCCTCCAGGCTGGCGACACTCATTATGTGCCCGCGGCAGGTCGGCCCGCGCTGCGCGCGGCGATTGCCCGGCTGCATGCAGTGCGCTGTGGGCAGCGCGTCGGCGCCCAGAACGTCATATGTCTCTCGGGCGCACAGAACGCGCTCTTCGTTGCTTCACTGTGTCTGGCGGGTCCCGGCGATGAAGTGATCACGTTTGAGCCGCTCTATCCGACATACCCCGCCACCCTCGAGCTCTCCGGTGCGCGTCTGGTGCGCACGCCCGCCTCACGCGATTGCCGGCCGGATCTCCGGGCGCTGGCGAGGCAGGTCAGCCCGCGAACGCGGGCCATCGTGTGGGCCACGCCGAACAATCCGAGCGGCGTGATTCTTAACGAGAGCGAGCTCGAGGTCATCGGTGCGCTCGCGCAGCGACACGACCTGTGGCTGATCTGCGACGAAGTTTATGCAGGGCTTGCCCCCGGGGGCCGCGTCCCAAGCCTTGCCGCGCGCCTGCCAGAGCGAGTGGTGACGCTCGGGAGCCTGTCGAAGACGCATGCGATGACCGGCTGGCGCGCCGGCTGGCTCGTCGGCCCGGAAACACTCGTGGGTCACGCAGAGCACCTGGCGATGTGCATGCTGTTTGGGTTGCCCGGCTTTATCCAGGAGGCAGCGGTCACGGCGCTCGCGGGGGCGGCTGAGGCAGAGGAGCGCGGGCGCAGTTTCTGCGCGGCGCGCCAGCAACGATTCTCCGCGGGCCTGCGCAGCATACCGCTGCTACGGGGGTTGGACCCGCAGGCCGGGATGTTCATGCTGATCGACGTTTCGGCTACCGGCCTCTCCGGGGGAGAGTTTATGCGCGCGCTTTACGCCAGCCGGCGCGTCTCCGTCATGGATGGCGCCGCCTTTGGGGACGCAACGGCACATTGTGTGCGCGCCTGCTTCGCCGTCGATGAATCCACCATCGACGCGGCCTGTGGACGACTGCGGGACTTTTGCAACGAGGATCTGCCAGCTCTTCGGGAGTCGGTGCGTGTTCTCTAGCGGCCATGTCTCGGTGACCGGACGAACATTCGTCGCGCCAGTCAGCCGGGAGGAACGGGCGCAAGGGCAAGCATGCTCCTCGCCGCGGGCCAGAGCCCGCGGCGTCTTCACTGAACAGTCCGGGACCGCAGGAGGTGTTACGCGGTCTTGGGAGGAATCGTGCCGTTGGGCGTCAGGTGATCTATGGCCGCTGGCAGGTGCTGTGCCAGCTTCTGCGTCAGTTCCTGCGGAGTCATGCCGGTCCTCGCGGCGATCTGATTGATGACGCCACCAAACGCCGAACTCACCTGTTCGGCTGTGATGGGTTGATTCGGTCCGGTGGAAATCCAGGAGCGCACCGTGTTGCCCAGCCCCTGCTGTTCCAGTTGCGTGACGACACCCTGGACACCGCCGTGTTGCTGAATGAAGGAGTTCAGTGCGGTGGCTACGCCGGCCCCGACCGCGCCGCCCAACAAGCCGTCAAGTAGGCTCATGTTTATTCCCTTCCCCGTGTGATTCTGGCTCGCCGATTCTGCGGCAACTTGCGCATGCCGCTCAAGGCGCTGGCAGCGCTTGGAGCGGCCGGAAACGTTGGAGCGGGGAGACTTCGCAGCCGCGGGCCTTATATATTATAATGACAACATTATAAAAACGCCGCGCTGCCGGGGGTAGACCGGTGTGCGGCGCGTGGGCTGACAACTGGGATGCGTAAGTCATGAGAAAAGTGAAGACGCTCGGTCTTCTGGGCACGGGAGTCATCGGTGGCGGGTGGGCCGCGCGGGCGCTGCACTTCGGCATCGACGTGATCGCCGCTGACGTTAAGCCCGAAATGGAGGCCTGGATCCGTGGCGCCGTGGATAACGCGGAGGGTGCCCTGGCGAACCTGACCCTGGCGCCGCTGCCGCCCAAGGGCAAGCTGTCCTTTACCACCGACCTGAACGCGATGGCCGCACGGGTGGATTTCATACAGGAGAACATTCCCGAGCAGCTGGAGCTGAAGCAGCGCGTGCTCGCCCAGGTGAGCCGACACGCACCGGCCGACGTCATCATCGCCTCGAGCACGTCGGGGCTCATGCCGAGCGAACTGCAGCGTGACATGGCGCACCCGGAGCGCTTCCTTGTCGCCCATCCGTTCAATCCGGTCTACCTGTTGCCGCTCGTCGAGCTCGTTGGTGGCAAGCAGACCTCCGCTCAGACCCTTGCGGCGGCCGCTCGGTTCTTCACCTACATCGGCATGCATGCACTGCAGGTGCGGCGCGAGGTCCCGGGGCACCTTACCGACCGCCTGCAGGAAGCGCTGTGGCGGGAAATTCTGCACATGGTCAATGAGGACGTCGCCACCACGGGCGAACTTGACGACTCCATCATCTACGGGCCGGGGTTGCGCTGGGCGGCTATGGGCACGAATCTCATTTATCACCTGGCGGGCGGCGAGACGGGGATGCGGCATATGCTGCGCCAGTTCGGCCCTGCACTTAAGTGGCCCTGGACCAAGCTGGAAGCCCCGGAGCTCACCGAGTCGCTGATCGACAAGATGGTCGCCGGCACCCAGGCCCAGGCAGGCGGTCGTTCAATCCGTGAGCTCGAGCGCTTGCGCGACGGCTATCTCGTCGCGATCCAGCAGGTCCTCAAACAGTTCAATATCGGCGCTGGCGCCACGCTGCGCGCTCTGGAAGAGCGGCTGTACGAGGATGCTGCCGGCGCGGCGGGCCAGCGAATCCGGGATACGCTGGCGGACGGCGCGCTCCTGCGCCTGATGGAATTCGCGGTGCGGCCCGAGTGGATCGATTACAACGGGCACATGACCGATTCCCGTTACCTGCAAGTGTTTGGTGATGCAACCGATGCGTTGTTGCGTTATGCCGGGGTGGATGACGCCTATCGCAATTCCGGGCGCGCGCTTTTCACGGTCGAGTCACACGTGCGGCACGTCGCGGAGGCGCGCGCCCTCGAAGCCCTGTACGTGACCACACAGGTTCTGGAGCTCGATGACAAGCGGCTGCGGCTGTTTCACAGCCTGCACCGGCGGCGCGACGACGCCTTGGTCGCCACCGCCGAGCAGCTATACCTGCACGTGAGCGGCGGCAGGGCGGCAGCACTGGATGCCGAAGTGCACGCGTGCCTGGAGCGGGTGCGTGGCGCGCACGCGCGGTTACCGTTGCCGCCGCATGCCGGGCGCGTCGGTACCACCGCGGCGCGCTGAGGCGCGCGCGATCGCATGCCCAAGATCGTCGATCACGAGCAGCGCCGCAACGAGATCGCCCTCGTTGCCTGCCGCGTCGTGGCCGAGTACGGCTTCGACCAGGCAACCATCGTGCGCATCGCCCGCCAGGCGGGGTACACGACCGGAATGGTGGCGCACTACTTCGACACGAAGCAGGAGATCATTGTCGCGGCCTTGCGCCTCATCCTGCGTCGCATCGAAGAGCGTCTTAATCCGGATTCGGGCAGCGGTGAACCGGACCTGCTCGCGTTGCTGACCGAGGCTTTGCCGGTTGACGAGACACGCTATATCGAGTGCGCCTTCTGGATCGCGTTCTGGGGCCAGGTGCCGGCGGACAAGCGTTTGAAGACGATCAACGCCTGGCTGCACCAGGAGTACCTGCGGCTGTTCGAGCGTTGCCTCGCGCGCGGGTGGCCTGACTGGTCGCGCTGGCCGAGCACGATCCGCGAGCAGACGCTGCGGTCACTCGTGACCTTCATAAACGGTATTACGGCCAGCACCGTGGCGAGCCGCGCGGATTGGCCGGCAGAACGACAGATAGGCCAGCTGCGGCTACAGCTCGAGCTGTTGCACGGCTGGGCGGTCAGTGGCGCCCGGGCGCCGTCTCTCAAGGCACGAAGGCTGTAGTCGTTAGGGGAACTGCGATGGACTTTGCACTGACCGAAGAACAGGAACTTATCGTAAAGACGACGCGGGACTTCGTGCGCACCGAGCTCGTTCCACATGAGCAGGAAGTCGAGGACACCGGGGTTTTGGGCGAGGATCTTTACCGTGAGCTGAAAGCCAAGGCCATCGATGCCGGACTCTACGCAGCCAACATGCCCACGGAAGTCGGTGGCGCCGGACTGGATGCAGTCAGCTGGGTACTTTATGAGAAGGAACTTGGATATACCGGCTACGCCCTGCAGTACTCCTGCGTTGCGCGCCCTTCAAACATTTTACTGGCCTGCGCGGGCGCGCAGCGGGAGCGCTATCTGCTGCCCACGGTCCGCGGCGAGCGCGTCGACTGTCTGGCGATGACCGAACCGGGAGCGGGCTCTGACATACGCGGAATGAAGACCACGGCGCTCGCCAGGGGTGGGGATTTCATAATCAACGGTACCAAGCATTTCATCAGCCACGCGGATCACGCGGACTACGTAATTCTCTTCGCGGCCAGTGGCGAGGAAGACTCTCCCCGGGGCAAGAGAAAACTGATTACGGCATTCCTCGTGGACAAGGGGACCCCCGGCTTCGAGGTCCGTCCGGGTTACCGCAACGTCTCGCACCGCGGCTACAACAACTGCATACTGGAGTTCAACGATTGCCGCATACCGAAAGACGCGGTACTAGGCGAGGTCCATCAGGGCTTCGAGGTCGCCAATACCTGGCTCGGAGCGACCCGCCTGCAGGTCGCGGCCACCTGCCTCGGGCGCGCGGAACGCGCGCTGCAGGCGGCCAAGGAATGGGCAGTGCAGCGCGTGCAGTTCGGTCAGCAGATCGGCAAGTTTCAGGGCGTGAGCTTCAAACTGGCCGACATGGCGGTGGAGTTGCGGGCGGCGGAGCTGCTGACTCTGGAGGCGGCCTGGAAGCTCGAGCACAAGGCCGCGACGGACATGGATATGGCCATCGCGAAGCTCAAGGCGTCGGAAATGCTGCAGATGGTGGCGGATGAGGCGCTGCAGATTCACGGGGGCATGGGACTGATGAGCGAGCTGCCGCTGGAGCGAATCTGGCGCGACGCGCGTATCGAGCGAATCTGGGACGGCACGAGCGAAGTGCAGCGGCACATCATCTCGCGCGCGCTGCTGCGACCGCTGGGTGGCTGAGCGCTCCGCGCCTACTTACCCTTCCACTGCGGCGCGCGCTTCTCCGCGAAGGCGCGGGCGCCCTCCTTGAGGTCCTCGGACCGGATCACCTTCTGCACCGCGTCGAGGCTGTCGTGCAGCTCAAACGCCGCTCCTTCGGCGACCACTTCCGTGTGACGCAGCAGCTGCTTGATCGCCGGAAAGAGCAGCGGCGGTCCCGCGGCGAGCTGCCGCGCGATTTCCCGCGCCTTGGCCAGGCTCTGACCTTTGGGAACGACATGACTGGCGAGTCCCCAATGCTTGGCTTCCGCCGCGTCCATCCAGCGACCGGTCATCAGGAATTCGACCGCCACGTGATACGGGATCCGGCGCCGCAGCTTGATCGTGCCCGCATCGGCGAGTACGCCAACGTTGATCTCGGGCAAAGCGAATTTCGCGTGCTCCTCCATGACGATGATGTCCGTGCCGAGCACGATCTCGAAGCCGCCGCCACAGGCTATGCCGTTGACTGCCGCAATGAGGGGCTTGTTCAGGTTGCGCGGATAGTTAAGACCACCGAAGCCGCCAACGCCCCAGTCAGAATCGGATTCTTCGCCGGCGGCGGCGGCCTTCAGGTCCCACCCCGGGCTGAAGAAGCGCTCACCGCTGCCGGTGACGATAGCGACCCGCAGGCGCGGGGTCGTCACGAAACGAGGTAAACACCTCATTCAGGCGACGGCTCGCCGCAAGATCGATGGCGTTGGCCTTCGGCCGATCGATCGTCACCTCGAGAATCGGCCCGTCTGTGCTGGTACGGATTCCGTCAGACATCTTTAGTGCTCCTCGCGCAGACGAATGAGTGCATCGACTGCCACGGCGCCGCACCCCTGCGGGCGCACGATGACAGGGTTCAGATCGAGTTCGGCGAGTCGCTCGAGATTCGCGGCCGCATAGCGTGTGCAAGCGAGTACCGTTTGGACGAGCGCGGCGAGGTCGCCTGCTGGCTTGCCACGGAAGCCCAGCAGCAGCCGCATCACGCGCAGGCGCTGCACTGCCGCCTCGATAGTCGCGGCGCTAAACGGGGGCAGCAGGCTCACGCTGTCGCGCAGCAGCTCGGTGAACACGCCACCCGCGCCCAGCACCAGCAGTTGTCCGAACTGTGGATCGACCGACACGCCGACGAGCAGCTCCGCGACACCGTCGCTCACCATTTCCTCGATCAGCAGGGTACCTGAGAGGCGCGCGAGGCGCTGCGCGGCAGTGGTCGCGTCCTTCACGCTCCGCACGTTGAGAACTACGCCGCCGAGCTCGGATTTGTGCTCGAGCGCGGCGTCGGCTGCCTTGATAACCACCGGGAAGCCAAGCGCCGCGGCGGCCTCGGGGGCGTCGCGCACGGACACTACCGCCGAGCGGGGCACCGGAACGCCAAACGCTGCGAGTGCGCTCTTAGCCTCGTGCTCGGCCAGTGCGTGCACACTGTGGCTCGTCCGCTGCGGGATCGAAAGCTCCACGCGCGTCCCCCGTCCCCAGGCTTCACCGACCCGGCCCGCGAGGTCGAGCGCCTCGAGGGCTTCGCGCTGGCCCTGCAGCGGGACGATGCCGGCGTCGAGACACAGGGCACGGGTGGGCGGGCTCAGCGATTCAGGAAGGGAGGAGACGATTGCGCCGCGGGTACGCGCGCCCGGGAGCGCCGCGGCGAACTCCCGTACGACGTTGACATAGGCGGTGTCGTCCGCGGCGCTCGCGGGCGGACAGTCGAGCATGAAGGCCACAGCATCGTAGCCGGCACGCTGCACGAGGTCGAACATCGCCCGCTGGCGTGCCCGGTCGAACCAGATATGCGTGTGAAAGTCGAATGGGTTGGAGATGTGCACGCGCTCGCTGAGGATCTCGCGCAGTTTGAGCTGCGCATCGGCCGGAATGGGCGCGAAGTTCAGGCCGAGATTGCGGGCGGCGTCCGCAGTCATGGCCATGTCACCGCCGGAAGCCCCCATCGCGAGCAGCCGCCGCCCGGGCAGGGGACCGCCAACGTGAAAGATCTTCAGCGTCTCACACAGGGTCGCGAGCGACTCACAGCGGGCAATTCCGGCCTGCTCGCAGAAGGCATCGAAGGCTCCGTCGGCGCCAGCCAGGGCCCCGGTGTGGGTACGCACGGTCTCGGCGGCCGCGGCAGTGCGGCCGGTCTTGATGAGAGCAATCGGCTTGCCGGCTGCGCGGGCACGTGCGGCCGCCGCCGCGAAGCGCGCGACGTTCTTAATGCCCTCGAGGTAAAGGCCGAACGCTGTGACGCGCTCATCCTCAACCAAGAGGTCCAGCAGATCCTCTGCGGCGAGCCGCGTCTGATTGCCCACCGTCAGCACCGCGCCGAGCGGCAAGGAGCGATCATTGAAAAGGAGGTTGAGCGCAATCGTGCCGCTTTGGCAGATGAGTACTACGCCGCGCTCAACGCGGCCACCCACCAGCTGGTCAGGCCAAAGCGCGACCCCGTCGAAGAAATTGATGAAGCCGTAGCAATTCGGACCCAGAAAGGGCAGATCCGCTGCGCCGGCCTCGAGTTCGCGCGTGAGCCGCGCTCCCTCCGCGGTTGCCGTCTCGGAGAATCCGGCAGCGAAGCACACGAATCCGCCGGCGTCGCGGCGGGCGAGGGCGGTGGCGATGCCCGGGACATCGCGGTTGGGGGCGGCGATGAAGGCTGCATCCGGGGCTGCCGGCAGCTCATCAACGCTGCGGAAATAATGCTGCTCCGGCGTCGAGGGCCGGCTCGGGTGGATCCGCCAGATCTCGCCCGAGAAGCCGATCACGCGGCTTGCGGCGTGCACGGCGTCGGCCCAGGCGCCGCCGATCAGTGCCACGCTGCGGGCCGCCAGCAAGCGCTGCAGGCGTGTGGCGCTCATGGCGCGCGGGCGGGACGCAGCTCCATGCGTCGTGAGCCCGGAACGCCTGCCTCCATGCCGGCGCCTGCGGTCTGCAGGGCATCAAGGGCCGCGCTCACTTCTGGGGGGAAGGGTGCGGTGGCGACCTTGCCCTGGTGCTGGCGCACGTGCAGCAGCATGACCTCCGCTCCGGCCGCCACGTCCGGGTTGCCGGCGCGCAGCAACTCCAGCGAAGCGTGGATGCGCTTGGAGTCGGTACCCAGGATCCTCAGGGTCACGACCGCAGTGTCCGCCTGCTTGACCTCATGCAGGTAGTGCAGGTGCATCTCCACCGTGTAGAGCGTGCCACCGGTGCGTTGCCGGTAGCCGGCATCCAGACCGACGCGGTCCATGAGTGCATCGATAGCCTCGCTGAAGATCACCGCGTAGTAGGCGTCGCGCAGGTGACCGTTGTAGTCGATCCACTCGGGGCGAATCGGCGTTTCAAAGATGCGTATGCCGGGCACGTCAGTGCAGCTGCAGCCGCTCGCGTGTCTGGGCCGGCGTGAGGATGCGTGCGCCCATCGCCTCAATGATGGTGCGCGCCTTCTCGACCAGCTGCGCGTTGCTGGCGTATACCCCGCGGCTCAAATACAGGTTGTCCTCAAGTCCGACCCGCACGTTGCCGCCGAGCAGAACCGATTGCGCAACCCAGGGCATCTGCATGCGACTGATCGCGAAGGAGCTCCACACGCAATTCGCGGGCAGGGTATTCACCATTGCAAGCAGATGACCCACATCGGCCGGCACGCCGTAGGGAATGCCGGTGCACAGCTGGATCATGGCCGGGTCGGCAATGAGGCCCTCCTTGACCATCTGCCTCACAAACCAAAGATTGCCCGTATCGAATACCTCCAACTCCACCTTCACCTTGAGGTCGCGCAGGATCGCGGCGCCTTCGCGGCAGTAGTCCGGGGTGGAGATGTAGGCGCGATTGCCGTCGCCGAAGTTGAGCGTGCCGCAGTCGAGGGTGGCGATGTCGGGGCGGTACAGGCCCTCGGCACACAGGTCAATCACGTGGCGCATGCGTTCCTGCTGGGTCACGAAGTCGGAGCCTTCAGCCGGGGTATCCTGCAGCCCTTTCTTGCCGATACATATATATCCGCCCATGCCGCAGGTGAGGTTCACGAGCACGTCCACCTTGCTCTCGCGTATGCGCTTGACCACCTCACGGTAGTGTTTGGTCGCCATGCTGAAGGCGCCGGTCTCGGGGTCGCGTACGTGGATGTGCACGATCGCGGCGCCGGCGCGCGCCGCCTCAATGGCAGAATTGGCGATCTGCTCGGGCGTCACCGGGCAGTGCGGGCTCTTGGTAACCTTGGTGTCGTCGCCGGTGATGGCGCAGGTAATGATGACATCCGAGTTCATGGAAGCCTCGCGAGCGGGTCGCCGGACATGATAATATTATGGCGATAATAATATAACGCCGTGGCGCCGAGCAGCAAGCCGGCCGTAAGGAGTGCCTCATGTATACGCAGATGTTGATCGCAGGTGAGCTGGTAGGCGGCGAGGGGGAAGTCGAGACGATTCTCGATTCGGCCACCGCTGCCCCGATAGCCTCGGTAGCGGGAGCATCTGCCGCGCAAGTGGAGGCGGCAGTCGCCGCGGCGGAAAAGGCCTTCACGGGCTGGGCGCGAACCCCGCCGAGAGATCGCGCGACCCTGATGCTGCGGATCGCGGATCGCATCGAAGCGGAGGCCACCGAATACGCAGCGCTCGAGTCACGCAACACCGGTAAGCCCCTCACGGCAGTGCTGAACGATGAGCTGCCGGGGATCGCCGATATCTTCCGCTATTTTGCCGGTGTGTGCCGTGCCCCCCAGGGACTCGCCGCCGGTGAGTACCTGGCGGGACATACCAGCATGATCCGGCGCGATCCGGTCGGCGTCGTTGCCTCGATCGCTCCCTGGAACTATCCGCTCATGATGCTTGCCTGGAAGATCGCGCCGGCAATCGCCGCCGGCAACGCTCTGGTACTGAAGCCCTCCGAGCAGACCCCGCTCACGGCCCTCAAGCTCGGCGCCCTGCTGGCCGAAGTCCTGCCGCCGGGCGTGGTCAATATCATCTGCGGTCGCGGGGAACCCGTGGGGCGGCTGCTGACCAGTCATCCGCGCGTGCGCATGGTGTCACTCACCGGTTCCATCGCCACCGGACAGAAGATCCTGGCGGCGGCCGCCGACAACCTGAAGCGTACGCATCTGGAACTCGGGGGCAAGGCGCCGGTGGTGGTGTTCGATGACGCGGACGTGGAGGCGCTGGTGGCCGGTGTACGCACCTTCGGCTTCTACAATGCGGGACAGGACTGCACCGCCGCCTGCCGGCTGTATGTCGGCAAGCGCATCTACGAGCGGGTCGTAGCCGATCTCACCAGTGCGGTGCGCAGCATCAAGGTAGGGACGCAGCAGGAACCGGGGGTGGAGATGGGGCCACTGATCTCAGCGACCCATCGCGAGCGCGTCACGGCGATGGTGGCGCGCGCGGCGGCGACCAAGCATGTGGAACTGACGACCGGCGGCAGGGCGCGGGCCGGGAGCGGCTTTTTCTTTGAGCCCACGATCATCGCCGGTGCACGCCAGGACGATGAAATCGTGCAGCGCGAAGTGTTCGGCCCGGTCGTATCGATCACCCCGTTCAGCGACACTGCGGAAGCGGTGCGTTGGGCGAACGACTCCGAGTACGGTCTTGCGTCCTCGGTGTGGACGCGCGATGTGTCGCGCGCCATGGACGTCGCCGCGCAGCTGCAGTACGGGTGCACCTGGATCAACACCCACTTTGCGACCGTGAACGAGATGCCACACGGGGGCTTCAAGCGCTCCGGCTACGGCAAGGACATGTCGGTGTACGCGCTCGAGGACTACACCGTGGTGCGGCACGTGATGGTGAAGCTGTAGGCGTGCGACCGATGACGCGTGCCGCGACCCTCGCGGTCGCCGGGGCACTCGCTGCCCTGCTCGGCTGCGGGCAGCGGACGCCGGCCTCCGGTGCTGCGGCGGCAGAGCCCAAGGAACTGCACATCTACAACTGGGCCGATTACATCGGCAAGGACACCATTGCGCAGTTTGAGGCGCGCACCGGCATCAAGGTGATCTACGACACGTATGACGCGGACGAGACGCTGGAAGCCAAGATGATGGCCGGGGATTCCGGCTACGACGTCGTGAGTACCTCCAGCGATTTCTTCAGCCGCCAGATCAAAGCGGGAATTTACCGACCGCTCGACAAGCGCCTGCTCACCAACTGGCACAACCTCGACCCGCACATCCTCGCGCTCGAGGCGCAGGCCGATCCCGGTAACCGTTACGCCATGCCCTACCTCAGGCACGTGAATGGCTTTGCCTATAACACCGCCATGATCCGTGCGCGCATGCCAGACGCACCGGTCGACAGCCTCGACATGCTCTTCAAGCCCGAGGTCATCCGTCGCTTTGCCGATTGCGGAGTGACGTTCGTCGACGGCGCCGAGGACGTGCTGCAGCTGGCGCTCAATTACCTGCACCTCGATCCGAACAGCACGCGCCCCGAGGACTATGCTCAGGCGGAGAAGTTGCTGCTCGCCGTGCGGCCCTATATCCGCGCCTTCGACTCCACCGAGTACATGAACGGGCTCGCCACCGGGGATTTCTGCATCTCGATGTCCTGGTCGGCGGACTATGCGGCCTCGCGGGCACGGGCCAAGGCCGCCGGCATCGACGTGCCGCTCGCCTTCACGGTGCCCAAGGAGGGTTCAAACTTTGCCTTCGACGCACTGCTGATTCCGGCAGACGCGCCGCATCCGCACGCGGCGCACGAGTTCCTGAATTACATTCTCGAGCCGCAGGTGATCGCCGCGATCACCAACGAAATTCACTACGCCAACGACAACTCCGCCTCCGACCCTTACATCGATCCTGCGATCCTCAGTGACCCGGCAATTTACCCGCCACCGGCCGTCGAGGCGCGTCTATACGTCTCTGCGGAGGCTTCCCCGGCGCTCGAGCGACTGCGCACCCGCACCTGGACCCGCATCAAGACCGGACTGTAGGTTTCAGGCTCCCTTGGCGGCGAGCTGTGCCTCGAGGGCGCGGCGCCGGTCGGTGCGCATCATGAGATAGCCGGCTGCGAGCACGCACGCGCCCACTGCGCAGACGATCACGCTCGCGAGCGCGTTGATGTCAGGGCTCACGCCCAGCTTTACCTTGGAATAGATCACCATCGGCAACGTGCTCGCCCCGGGCCCAGCCACGAAGCTCGAAATGACCAGATCATCGAGTGAGAGCGTGAAGGACAGGAGCCAGCTGGAGACGATCGCCGGCGCAATGATTGGCAAGGTCACTTCGAGGAAGGCCCGCGCCGGACTTGCGCCGAGGTCCATGGCCGCCTCCTCGAGGGAGCGATCGGCGCCTGCCAGCCTGGATTGCACGGTGACGGTGACGTACGCGGTGCAGAAGGTCACGTGCGAAATCACGATGGTCGTGAAGCCGCGATGCGGCCACGCAAACAGCTGCATCATGGACACGAACAGCAGCAGCTGGGTAATGCCGGTGATGATCTCCGGCATCACGAGCGGCGCATTCACCATGCCGGTGAGCAACAGGCGCCCCGGAAAGCGCGCAAAGCGCACCAGCGCGATGGAGGCGAGGGTTCCGAGGATGACTGCGCCCGTTGAGGCCGCTACCGCTACCTCCAGCGACAGCAGTGCGGACTCGAGCAGCTGCCGGTTGTGGATGAGCTCCGTGTACCAGCGCGTGGAAAAGCCGCTCCACACGTTTACCAGGGGCGATGCGTTGAAGGAGTACGCGATCAGCACCACGATCGGCAGGTAGAGGATTGCGATGCCACAAAACAGCACCGTCTGCAGAGCCGCTGGAGAACGTCTTTCCATGGCGCCCTAACTCTCGATCTGGCGCACGTTGTAGTACTGATAAATCGCGATCGGACCTGCGAGCAGCAGTAGAAACGCGATGGCGACGGCGGCGGCTACCGGCCAGTCGTGGTTGCCGAAGAACTCATCCCACAGGACCCGTCCGATCATGAGATTGTTGGGGCCGCCCAGCAGCGAAGGAATGACGAATTCGCCCACCGCGGGGATGAACACCAGCATCGAGCCGGCAATCACCCCGGGGACGGACAGCGGCAACGTGATATCGAGGAAGGCGCGCCGCGGCGTGCTGCCCAGATCGCCGGCGGCCTCGAGCAAGGTGGTATCGAGCTTCTCCAGTGTGGCGAACAGCGGCAGTACCATGAAAGGCAAATATGAGTAGACGATGCCGATGTACACGGCTAACCCGGTGCGCATGATGTGCAACGGTTGGCGGATCAGCCCCAGATGCAGCAGCAGCGTATTGAGGAAGCCGTTGTCACGGATGATCCCCTCGAGCGCATATACGCGCAGGAGGAACGACGTCCAGAAGGGCAGCATGATCACCAGCAGCAGCAGGTTCTGCGTTGACTTGGGACTGCGGGCAATGGCGTAGGCCATTGGATAGCCAATCAACAGGCAAATCAGCGTCGAGAAGAAGGCCGTGCGCAACGAATACAGGTAGGCGACACCGTAGACCTCGTCGGTGAGCAGATAGCGGTAGTTGCCGAGGTGGATCGCCAGCTGCAGGTGATGCGCGGGCGTGAACGAGATCACGTCCGTGAAGGGAGGTACTCGCGGCACCGCCTCGGCGAAGCTGATCTTGAAGGCGAAGGCGAAGGGGATGAGAAAAAATATCAGCAGGAATATCAGGGGCGGCAGGATGATCAGCCAGCGGCCCCCTCGCCAGGTCTGTTTCATGTCAGGTGCTTTGCCGATGCTTGCAGGCTATTGTGCGCGATAAACTGGGCAACGGCACAACTATTACCCCGGCCGACGCGTGCGTCGGCACGGCTTCGGCAGGCACCGTGGCGCGCGAAAAACGTTCAACAGACATTCCCCCTGCGCCACTGACGACTGGCGGCTCACGCATTCGCCAGCGCCAGCGGCAACGGCTGATCGACGCGTGCATCTCCGCGCTGCACATCTACGGACCGTCCCGGACCACGGTCGAGAAGGTAGTGGCGCTGGCGGACCTGTCGCCCGGGATCGTGCGCTTCTACTTTGATTCCAAGGCCGCGATGCTCGTGGCCTCCCTCGATCATCTGGCGCACGAATTCCAGGAGCGGGTACTCGAGCCGGTCGGGAAGATCAAGGACCAGCCGGTGCAGGCGCTGCGTCTCCTGGTAGAGCTCTACCTGGATGCCGATATTGCCAGTCCCCGCAAGGTCTCGGTGTGGTACTCGTTCTGGGGAGAGGCGAGTTCGCGCCAGGAGTACCTCGACATCTGCGGCAAGAAGGACGACGACTTTGCCGTGCTGGTACGCGAACTCATGGAACGCCTGATCGACCAGACCGGAGCGGCACATCTGGACGCCGATGGCGTGGCGCTGGGCCTGATCGGCGTGCTGGAAGTGCTGTGGCAGAGCATCGCGTTCCAGAGCGAAGCCAATATCGATCGGCACGAGACCGTCAATCGGGCGCTCGCGTACCTGCGTTCGGTATTTCCCGGCGAGTTCGCGCCGGCGGCGGGGCTGGCCCGGAGCGAATCGCCGGCCAACGGCGGGCGCCTGCCGGCGCGCGCCTATGCCGATCCGGCCCTGTTCGCCGCGGAGCGTGAACAGCTGCTGCGTCCGGCCTGGCAGGTTATAGGCCATGAGGCCGAACTGCGCGCCGCAGGCGATTACCTTACCGGCGACCTCGGCGGCGAGCGGGCGCTGGTCGTGCGTGGCGAGCGTGATCGCCTGCACGCCTTTCGCAACAGCTGCCGCCGCAGTCCGCACGCCCTGGTAAATGCACGCACCGGCCAGCTGCAAAGTGCGATTCGCTGTGTGACCCACGGCCTGACCTACACCTTCGATGGCCAGCTCGTGGAGGGAAAGACGCCGGGCGATCTGACGCCGCTGGAACTGCTGCACCGGGAGCGCATTGTGCTGGCGCGCGCCTGTGCGCCCGCGGGTGAGCAACAGCAGCCAGCGCTGCCGTGGGAGGCGTTCGCGGCGCTGGTGCCGCGCGCCGTGACAGATCTCGAGGTGGCCGCAGATTGGAAGGTGATCGTGGAGCAGTGGCTGGAGAGCCCGCAGGCGCACCAGCACTTCCTGCCGCCGAACCAGTGGCTGGACGTGCGGGCGCACGGCGCGGTGATCCTGCAGGCGACGCCGCTCGCCCCCGGACGTACGCGCCTGCGGCGCTTCGACTTCACGGCGGACAAGGCCGCCGGGGCGCGCGGTGCGCGCGAGGCCTGGCGGCGTGAGATCGATCGCTGGCTGAGCTCGCAGGTCGCCCTGGCCGAGTCCACGCAGAGCGGTTATCTGGGGGCAGCCACCGAGCTGGGCGATGTCGGTCCCATCAGCCCAGCGCTCGCGCAGTTTCGCGGCGCGATCCTGCCCCTGTTGCACGCGCCGCCGGCTAAAGCACCGGGCTAGGCAAACCGCGCCGGCGGCCGTGCCAGGCGCGCCTCCGGGATGCGCTCGCGCAACACGTTGTGGAACTCGAGCATGCAGTTCTCCAGGCGCGACAGCGGCCCGGGCTCGTAGCTCGGTGAAGCCAGCCCCTGCTGCACACGCTTGCAGAGGAATTCATCTTCGCGCTGTACCTGGCGATTGATCCGGGTCGAGAGATAGCGCGCGATACGCATCTCGCGACGCTCATCAGGCAGGCCATAGGAGGCACCGCGGATCGTGCACTTGCCGGGCCCGCGCTGCAGTACCTGGAAGAAATCCATCTGATCCGGAAATACATCGATTCCCAGGTTGGGCAGGGAGCTGTAGAAGCTCCAGCGGCGCCGATGTGACTCGGGCAGCTCGCCCGCCACCTTGCCGATCAGTTCCTGGTACATGCGCTCGCTCCAGCGCGAGGAGGGACGCTCACGCATCCAGCTGATGCCGCGCGCGAGGCCGGGGAAGTTCTTCTGATCATCGTAGTCGGGCGTGAACATCCGATTGAGTCCCGGGTGCCCGATGGGCACGTGATAGGACTCGAGGTAATTATCCATCGCGATCTTCCAGTCGCAGTCCCAGTGCTCGATGTACGGCTTGCCGATCAGTTCCATTTGCTCGAAGCGGTGTGGGGCGAACTCCGGCACGACGCCCGCAAAGATCTCCTCCAGCGGTCGCGGCTCGCCGGCCAGGCAGATGAACACGAAACCGAAGAACACCTGCACACGCACCGCCTTCAGCCCGAGCTGCGTGCGGTCCAGGGGCGGGAAAGTCTCGCGCGCGCTGATGGCGAGCAGCTCGCCACTGAGCTTGTATGACCAGCCGTGATAGGGGCAGGTCATAGCCCCCGGGCAGTTGCCGCTGCCGTCGAGGATCCGTGCGCCACGGTGGCGGCAGACGTTATGAAACGCGCGGATCTGTCCGTGGGAATCCCGCAGCGCGACGACGCTGTCGATTCCGCCCAGGTCCACGGTCACGTAGTCGCCGGGCTTTTTCAGCTCGCTGACGTGGCAGAGGATCTGCCAGGCCGGCCGCAGAATCCGCTCGTACTCGAGCCGCGTCATCTCGGGGTGGTTGTAGACCCAGGCCGGGAGGGCGCGAACCACGGGGGAGGCATGGGTCTCGACCGGGCGGGCAGCGGTTGCATTCATGAGGTGCGTCCGGCGGGTATATGGTCATATAATTCTACAGTAGATAATTATATGATCATATAAAATATGGTCATCCGGCACCTAAGTAGCCGTGCCGATTGACTTTTTTAATGCCTCAGGAGAGCGCCCCCATGGCCAGAACGCTGACCCGGAACCACGAACATTACCGCAAGGCGCTGACCCGCCTGCCCCTGGGGGTGGCGTCCAACTTCCGCTTCTGGGGCGAGGACCGCACGATCTATGTGAAAAAGGGGCGTGGCGCACGCATCACCGACCTTGATGACAACGTGTACGTCGACTACCGCATGGGCTACGGCCCAGCCATTCTCGGATATGCCGATGCGCGCGTGGACGAGGCAGCGAAGCGCGGCATGGAGGTGGGCGGGGTATTCGCGCTGTCCACCGAGCGCGAATACAGCGTCGCGGAGCGGATCGCGCAGATGGTCCCGGCGGCGGAGCTGGTGCGCTTTTCCAACTCCGGCACCGAGGCGGTAATGGCCGCGCTGCGGCTCGCGCGTGCCTACACCAAGAAGGACAACTACGTGATCCTCGAGGGCAGCTATCACGGGCTGTTCGATGCGGCCATGTGGTACACGCCCATGGAAAAGTGGACGCAGGTTGGCGATCCCCAGGTTGTTCCGTACAGCGAGGGGGTGCCGCTGGCAACCCGCAGCTTTGCGCATTTCGTACAGGCGAACGATGCCAACCAGCTGGAGGACGTGCTCAAGCGCCACGGCGACTCGATCGCCTGCCTGCTGATCGAGCCGATCATGGGCAACTGCCTGGGAATTGCTGCCGATCCGGCCTATGTGCGCGCCGCCCGCGAACTGTGTGACCGCTATGGTGTCGTGCTGATCATCGATGAAGTGAAGACGGGCTTTCGCGTCGCGCGCGGCGGCGTGCAGGAGCTCTACGGCGTGCGCGCCGACCTGTGCACCTTCGCGAAGGCAGTCGCCAACGGCTACCCCATCTCCGTGCTGGCCGGCCGCGAGGACATCATGCGCAAGCTCGGGAAGGGTGTGGCGCACGGCGGCACCTACACCGCCCACCCGGTGTCCCTCGCCGCCGCCGAGAAGACACTGGAGATCCTTGCCGAGACCGACGCCCTGGAGCGCATTGCCGCGTACGGCACGCGACTGCGCGCCGGCAAGAGCGCTATCCTCAAGGCGCGCGGCATCGCGCACAGCTTCGTCGGACACCCCTCCATGACCGGCCTGTACTTTGCTCAGAATCCGCCGCGCACCTATCGCGACTGGAAGGGCAGCGATTACAGCTTCTACGACGCCGTCGCCAAGGAGCTGCACGAAGAGCTGATCCTGTGCGAGCCGGACTCGCGTGAACCCTGGTTCGTGTCCGCCGCACACGATGAGTCGTGCCTGAAGGACACGCTCACCGGCTTTGAAGTCGCGATCGATCGCACCCTTGCCTCGCTCGGAACCAACCGCCGGGTACCCGCCTGAACCTCGTGCGGCAGTGGGTGGGGGCATGAGCGGCGGCGTGGTGAACCGCTACGACGCCATCGTGGTGGGCGCGGGCCACAACGGACTGGTCAATGGCTGCTACCTGGCACGCGCCGGCCTGAAGGTGCTGGTGCTCGAGCGCAATCCGTACATCGGCGGCGCGGCGGTCAGTCGCAGTCTCTACGACGGCTTCACTTACTCAAACTGTTCGTACGTGTGCAGCCTGCTGCGTACCGAGATCATCCGCGGTCTGGAGCTGCCGTCGCACGGGCTGCAGATCATCCCGTACGAGGGCGGCTGCACCATGATGCGCGACGGCGGGCATCTGGCGGTCTACGACAACCATGATGCCATGCGGCGCGAGATCGCCCGTCACTCACGCCACGATGCCGAAGCCTACGACCGCTACGTACGCGACATGCTGCGGCACTGCCGCTTCATCAAACCGCTGCTGCTGCGCGAACCGCCCGACCCGACCTCCTTCAGGCCGCGCGATCTGCAGGAGCTGCTGTTTCTCGGCAAGCACTTCCACAAGCTGGGCGAAGCGCGCATGTATGACACGCTGCGCTTCTTCACCATGAGCTGCGCGGACATGCTCGATGAGTACTTTGAGAGCGAGATCGTCAAGGCGCATCTGTGCGGCAGCTCGATCATCGGCACCGCTCTCGGGCCGCGCTCGCCCGGGTCGGCCTACGTGCTGCTGCACCACTATATGGGCAGCATCGACGGGGCGGTCGGAGCCTGGGGTTTTGCCCGCGGCGGCATGGGCGCCATCACGCAGGCGCTGGCGGCTTCCTTCAGGGCGAGCGGTGGGACCATACGGGCCAGCGCACCGGTGGACCAGATCCGGGTGCGCAACGGTCGCGCGACCGGCGTGGTGCTCGAGGGCGGCGAGGAGATCTCGGCACCGGTGGTGGTGTCGAATCTTGACGTCAAGCGCACGTTCCTGAAGACGGTGGCGCCGCAGCACCTGGCTCCGGAGTTTCTCGACCAGGTGCGCAAGTTCAAGATCCGCGGCTCCTCGGGCAAGCTCAACATTGCGCTCGACGGCTTGCCGCGCTTCCCGGCCATTCCGCACGGCTCGCCCTCCACGCGCGGCGACATGCACATCACCGACACGCTGGAGATGGTGGAGCGTGCCTACGACGACTGGAAGGAGGGGCGCTGGTCGCGCGAGCCGTACGTCGACATGCTGATCCCCACGCAGATCGATCCGACCATGGCTCCCGACGGCAAGCACTACATGTCAGTGTTCGTGCAGTACTGCCCCTATCAGCTCGCCGATGGCCCATGGACGCCCGAGAAGCGCCAGGCGTTTGGCCAGACCGTCATCGATGCCATCGCTCGTCACAGCCCGGACTTCAAGGACCTCATCCTGCACGCCGAGATCCGCACGCCGTGGGATATCGAGAACGAGGTCGGGCTGACCGAGGGCAATATCTTCCAGGGCGAACTTACGTTTGATCAGCTGCTGTTCAACCGGCCGATTCCCGGCTACGCGCAGTACCGGGCACCGCTGCGCGGGATGTATATGTGCGGCTCCAGCACCCATCCGGGCGGTGGGGTCATGGGCGCGCCCGGAGCGAACTCCGCCAGCGCGATCCTGCGCGATCTGGGGCGCTCGCAGTGAGCCCGCAGTACGACAGCATCGTCATCGGCGGCGGCCACAATGGCCTGGTGTGCGCGACCTATCTGGCGCGCGCCGGCAAGCGCGTGCTGGTGCTGGAAGCCGCGGACCGCCTGGGCGGGGCGGCGACGACGCGCGAATTCGCGCCGGGATTCAGGGTATCGGCATGTGCGCACCTGCTGCATCTGATGCCCGCCACCCTGCTGCGCGAGCTGCGGCTGTCGGAGCACGGACTGAAGCTCGCCGCCGAGTCACTGCCCACTGTCGCACTGGCGGAGAATGCGCAGCACCTGCACCTCGGTTCGGGCGACCTCTCCGGACTCGCGCAGACGAGTCCCGCAGACGCCGCGGCACTGGTGGCCTGGCGGGCCTTGCTGCAGCGCTTCGCGCGCGCCCTGCATCCGCTTTTGACGCAGACACCGCCGCGCCTGGGCACTGATGCGTGGCATGACCGCGCTGCGCTCCTCGGGCTCGGCTGGCGCATTCGCCGCCTCGGCCGCAAGGACATGCGCGAGCTGCTGCGCATCGGCGGGATGTGCGTGCACGATCTTCTTGAGGATCGCTTCAGCCTGCCGCTGCTCAAGGGGGCGCTGGCGCTGGATGCCGTGTTAGGCACCAACTATGGCCCGCGTTCACCGGGGACCGTGGTCTCGCTCCTGTACCGTGCCGCCGCGTCTCAGGGGGTGGATGCGCTGGCGCTGCCACAAGGCGGTCTGGGGGCGCTGTCGGACGCGCTCGCCGGCGCTGCGCGTGCCGCCGGGGCACAGCTGCGCATGGCGGCGCCGGTGGAGCGCATCCTCGTGCGCGAGGATCAGGTCGCCGGAGTGACCCTCGCCTCCGGGGAGGAGATCACGGCCGCGAGTGTCGTCTCGAGCGTCGATCCCAAGAGCACCTTCCTCAAGCTGCTCGGTGCGGAGCATCTGGACGCGGGCTTTGTGCGGCGCGTGACCCAGGTGCGTACACGGGGCCTGACGGCGAAGCTGCACCTGGCGCTCGAGCGGGCACCGGTGTTCACGGGCCTTACCGAGTCCGCACTGCGTGCGCGCCTCCTGGTTGCGCCGTCCGCGGATTACATCGAGCGCGCCTACAACCACGCCAAATACGAGGAATTCTCGCAGCAGCCGATGCTCGAGATCACCGTACCGAGCCTCGCCGATCCGACCCTGGCACCAGCCGGAAAGCACGTGATGTCGGTCATCGTGCAGTACGCGCCCTATGCCCTGAAGGGCGGCTGGGCGCCGCAGCAGCGGCAGGCATTCACCGAACGCATCCTCGCGACGCTGTCCGCCTACGCACCGCTGCTGCGTGCTTCGCTCCTGGCGAGCGAGCTGCTGACGCCGCCGGACATCGAGCACGAGTTCCGCATCACCGGCGGTCACTGGCACCACGCCGAACTGGCGCTGGACCAGTTCCTGATGGTGCGGCCCGTGCCCGGCGCTGCGCAGTATCAGACCCCGCTTGCGGGATTGTTTCTGTGCGGTGCCGGCAGCCATCCGGGCGGGGGTGTCATGGGATTGGCCGGCCGCAACGCGGCCCGGCAACTGCTCCGAAAGGCGGCCTGAGAGTCATGCTGACCGAAAGCGAACCGCACTACCGCCAGCCGCTGCTGAAGACGGCATTTCACGAGCGCCAGCGCGCGCTCAGTCAGCTTGACAGCTTCGCGCCATGGGCTGGCTATACGACCGTCGATGCTTTCACGAGCGTCGAGCAGGAGTACTTCGCCATCCGCAATGCGAGTTCCCTGTACGACCTGACGCCGATGGTGAAGTACCAGGTGTGCGGTCCGGACGCGCTGCGCTTTCTCAACCGCCTGGTCACGCGCGACCTGCGCAAGCTCGCCCCGGGCAAGGTTGCCTACGCGGTCTGGTGCGACGATGCGGGGCAGCTCATCGATGACGGCACGGTGTTCTGCATTGCCCCGGATGAATATCGCATTTGCACCGCCGAGCGGCAGCTGGACTGGTTCGGCGCTTCCGCAATCGGTTTTGACGTCGAGATTCGCGAAGTCACCGAAGAGGTTGCCGCGCTGGCGGTACAGGGGCCGAGCTCGGCGAAGCTGCTGCGCCTGGCCGGCGTTTCCGGTGTTGAGCGCCTGAAGCCCTTTGAGCACGGCGAGTTCCGCATGGTGCGCGCCGGCGGTGGCGAGATCGTGCTGATGATCTCGCGCACCGGGTTTACCGGTGATCTTGGTTACGAGCTGTGGATGCAACCGCAGGACGCGGAAGCGGTGTGGGACGCGTTGATGGAGGTCGGCCGTACGCGCGCCGTGCGTCCCATCGGCTCCAAGGCGCTGAACATGGCGCGCATCGAAGCCGGCTTTGTGCTGCCGAACCTCGATTTCGTCTCAGCCGCCCACACCTTGTATCTCGGCACGGAACGTTCTCCGATCGAACTCGGCCTGGCGTGGCTGGTGGACTTTAAGAAGGGCCACTTCACGGGGCGCCGGGCACTGCTGGCCGAGGCAGCGCGCGGACCCCGGCGCCAGCTCGTGGGACTGGACATCGAGGGCACGAAGCCGGCCCACAATGCGCTGCTGTACACCGGGCGCGCGGGCAAGAAGGAGGCGGGCAGCGTGACCTCGGCCACCTGGTCGCCGACCTGCAAGCGCAATTTGGCGCTGGCGATGGTCAATGCCCCCTTCATCGCAGTCGGTTCGACCCTGTGGGCGGAGATCTACCTCAATCGCGAACTCGTGTGGGAGCGGCGCATGGTGCGCGCCCGGGTGGTGGAGCGACCCTTCTTCGCGCCCGCGCGGCGCCGGGCCACGCCACCTGCGGATTTCTGACGCATAATCCGACAACGGCCGATGATCGCAACCCAATCAAAACCTCTCGCCGAGCGGCCTTGGCTTGACTCCTCTGCCACTGCGCAGATCCTCATCGACGGTGTTACCAAGACCTACGGGACCCATACGGCGGTCGATCATGTCAGCCTGAAGATCTACAAGGGCGAGATGTTCGCCCTGGTGGGTGCTTCCGGCTGCGGAAAAACGACGCTGCTGCGCATGCTGGCCGGCTTCGCGGACCCAAGCGGCGGGCGTATCCTCATCGATGGCGTGGACATGGCGGCGGTGCCGCCGCATGAGCGACCCGTGAACATGATGTTCCAGTCGTACGCGTTGTTCCCGCATATGACGGTCGAGAGCAACGTCGGCTACGGCCTCAGGCGCATGCCGCTCGATGCGAAGGTGAAGCGGCAGCGCGTCGCCGAGGCGCTCGAGATGGTGCAGCTGGGGGCTCTTGGCGAGCGCCGCCCGCACCAGCTTTCCGGGGGGCAGCGCCAGCGTGTGGCGCTGGCGCGGGCACTGATCCGGCGCCCGAAGGTATTGCTGCTCGATGAGCCGCTCTCGGCGCTCGACAAGAAGCTGCGCGAACAGACCCAGTTCGAGCTGATGGATCTGCAGTACAAGCTCGGCATCACCTTTATCGTCGTGACGCACGACCAGGACGAGGCCATGGCGCTCGCCAGCCGCATCGCGGTGATGGACAAGGGCCAGGTGGTGCAGGTGGGCACGCCCGCAGAGATCTACGAGTTTCCGCGCAGCCGCTTCGTCGCCGATTTCGTCGGCACGACTAACTTCTTCGAAAGCACCGTGATCTCCTGCGAACCGGGCCTGGTGCGGGTGCAGTGCGCGGAGACCGGGTGCGAGCTGCTGGTCGACGACAGCGGCAGCTTCACACCCGGGCAGCGGGTGTGGGTGGCCCTGCGCCCGGAGAAGGCGCGCCTCGGCAAGGAGCCGGTGAACGCTGCGCGCGTCAACCAGCTGCGCGGCATCGTCTGGGAGTTGGGCTATCTGGGCAACCGCTCAACCTACCAGATCAAGACCACCTCTGGGAAGGTGGTGACAGTGTTTGCCCAGAACGAGCGGCGCACTTCGCAGGCGGCCATCGACTGGAGCGATGAAGTGTTTGTAAGCTGGAGCGCCGATGCAGCGGTGCTGCTGCAGTCCTAAACAAATTGCGGTCGGGGGTCTAAGGGGAGAGCATCATGAGATAACACCGCTGGCATGAACTTCAAATCATGGCTCCTTACGGGGATGCTGTGCATGGCCGCACTCGCGGCCACGCAGGCTCAGGCGCAAACCGCCCCTGCCGAGAGCACCACCGCGACCGAGACCGGGCGCGGCAGCCTGCAGGAGGTCGTCGTAACCGCGACCCGCCGTGAGGAATCCCTGAGCAAGGTGCCCATCAGCGTCACCGCACTGACGCAGGAAGCCATGGACGAGAAGGGTGTCAAGGACTTCCAGGACATCGTGCGTTTCACCCCCGGGGTGAACATCGACAACTCCGGCACCAACTCCATCTCGATCCGCGGCATTTCCTCCTCGGGCGGCGCCGGCACCACCGGCATCTACATCGATGACACGCCGATCCAGATGCGCTCGGTCGGTTTCAGCCCGGACGATACGCTGCCGAAAACCTTCGATCTGCAGCGCGTCGAAGTTCTGCGCGGCCCGCAGGGCACGCTGTTCGGCGCCGGCGCCGAAGGCGGCGCGGTGCGCTACATCATGACCCCGGCGAGCACCACGACCGCGGACACCTACGTGCGCAGTGAGATGTCCTACACCCAGTACGGGCAGCCCAACGGCGAGTTCGGCATCGCGCGCGGGCAACCGATCGTCGATGGCGTCTTCGGCGTGCGCGCCAGCGTCTGGTACCGCTATGACGGCGGCTGGATCGATCGCGTCGATCCGGGCACCTATCCGCCCACCACGGTGGCCGTCAACCACAACGTGAACTACTCGAACTCGATCATGGGCCGGCTCGCGGCGGATCTGGCAGCCGAGCGCCACGGTCACCGTCACGCCGAGCATCCTCTATCAGCGGCAGGACAAGCACGACGACTCCACCTACTGGCCGGCGTATTCGAACCCCGGGCAGGGGCAGTTCAACACGGCAACCCCCGAACGCATCGGCGGCCCGGACACCTACTACCTGCCCGCCCTGAAGGTCCAGTGGGACCTCGGCACCAGTCAGCTCATCGGCAACGCGTCCTACTTTCATCGCAAGCAATACACCGCTTACCAGGGGACCGTCTATGACCTCAGTTACTGGAACACCATACCGCCCACGCTCTCACCCGACTGGCTGCACCTCCAACACACAACCGGGGTGCTCCTGGTATCCGCTGATCGATGCGACCGGCATTCACCTGCCGGCGAGCCTGCGGGGCACCCAGACGCCCGAACAAGATGACCAATACCCAGGATAGCGAAATCGGCGGAGGTGCGCTGGCAGTCCACCGACACCGGTTCCCGCTGGAACTGGACGGTCGGGGTCTTCTGGCAACTGGCAAAGGAGGGCAGCATCGAGGAGCTGAATTCCACCAACATCGACCAGGTCTTCAACACGCTCTACGGGTTCTCGCCGCAGGATTACTACGGCGGCGACGTTCCCAGGCTACTCGTGCCCGACGAATGCAGCCTACCCGTCGATCCCGGCGTGCGACATCTACTACAACAGCAACACCACCTTCGATCGCCAGATCGCAGCCTACGGCGAGGTGGGCTTCGCCATTACCGACCGGCTCAAACTCACCCTCGGCGAGCGCGTCGCGCACACGGAGTTCTCGCTCAATCACTACGCCGACGGCTACGAGAACTACGGCCCGGGCACGGCGCAGGCGAACGAGTCGTCGACCCCCAATACCCCGAAGGTGGTGCTGTCCTTCCAGGCCGATCCGCGCGATCTTTACTATGCAAGCTGGGCCAAGGGCTTTCGCGTCGGCGGCGGTAACGCGCCGCTGCCGTCCTATTGCGATGCGGACCTGGCCGCGGCCGGTTTTCCGAACGGCGCGCCGCTCACCTATGGGTCAGACAACACGCAGAATTTCGAGGTCGGTGCGAAGAACGCCTTCGGCAACTGGCTGAAGCTCGCGACCAGCGTGTACTACATCAAGTGGCAGGACATCCAGCAGAACCTCTACGTGGCCGGCGCCTGCGGCCTGCAGTTCACCGACAATCTTGGGACGGCGGTCGCCAAGGGCTTTGATCTGCAGGCGGAGATGCTGTTCGGACCCGTCAATATCGACCTGGCGGCGGGCTATACCAGTGCGCGCTTCACCAAGAACAGCCCCGCGGGCTGCACTCCCGGGGACGGCAGTGTCGGCGTGCCGTGTCTGGCGATCAATGGTGATGCCATCTCCGGTCAGGAGGGCATCAACTATGCCCCGGGCGCCATGCCGCCCTGGACGGTGGCGCTCGGTGTCGCCTACAACTTCAGGCTCGCCGAGCGGGACGCCTTCGTGCGCGCGGACTGGGAGTACGAGAGCCGCAATCCGTGGCTGGCGGCGGTGCAGGACCCGAACGCCGGTGCCGTGTACAACTTTGGCTTTTCCTACACGCTGCCCTCGACCAGCTTCACCTCGGTGCGCGCGGGCATGAACTTCGGCGACATGCAGCTGGCGGCGTTCTGCGACAACCTGTTTGACTCGCACACCACCAATAACTACTCCCTCGGCCAGACCGACGGCAACTTCACCCCGCAGCAGAACGTCTACACGTTCCGGCCGCGGACCATGGGCGTCACGCTGACCTGGCACGGTCACTAACTCGCGCGCCGCGGGCGCGAATGGTAGCTTGAGGGCCCCATGCCCTCAGGCGACACACCGGCGGCGTCCGGAGCCAGCGGCCGCGCAGAGCGGCTGAACACCCGCGCCGCCGGCGTCGTGGGGCTGGCGGTGCTTTGCAGCCGCGTCCTCGGGCTCGCGCGCGAGCAGATCTTCGCCGCGCTCTTTGGCGGCGGGCGCATCATGGACGCGTTCACCATCGCGTTCCGCATCCCGAACCTGCTGCGGGACCTGTTTGCGGAGGGTGCGCTCTCCACCGCCTTCGTGACGGTCTTCACGCGTACCGCGGCGGTCGAGAACGAGGCCGCCGCCTGGCGCCTGGCGAACAAGGTCGCGACGCTGGCGGTCGTCACCCTGAGCGCCATCACGGTGCTGGGGATCCTCTCCGCGCCCTGGCTGGTGGCCGCGCTGGCGCCGGGATTTGATGCCCCCAAGGCCGAACTCACCGTGACGCTGACGCGCGTCATGTACCCCTTCATTCTGCTCGTCTCGCTCGCCGCCCTCGTCATGGGAATGCTCAATTCCCGCAATGTCTTCGGCGTGCCGGCGATGGCCTCGAGCTTCTTCAACCTCGGCTCGATCATCACCGGTGTCGTGATCGGCTACGCGCTCGATCCGCACTTTGGACACCCGGGCGATCCTCGGCCTGGCCATCGGCACGCTGGTGGGCGGGGCGCTGCAGCTGTGCGTGCAGCTGCCGGCGCTGCGGCGCGAGGGCTACCACTACCACGCGGATTTCAACTGGCGCAGTCCCGGGGTGAAATCGGTGCTGCGCCTGATGGGCCCCTCGGTGATTGCCGCCAGCACCACGCAGGTGAACGTGCTGATCAATTCCGTCTTTGCTTCGGAGCTCGGTGACGGGCCGACCTTCTGGCTGACGGTGGCGTTTCGCCTCATGCAGCTGCCACTTGGCATCTTCGGCGTGGCGCTCGGTACGGTTTCCCTGCCGCTGCTCGCGCGCATGGCGGCGACCAACAACATGCCGGTCTTCAGGAGCGAGCTCGCCCGCGGCATGCGCCTCGCCTTCCTCATGACGATCCCGGCCAGCGTCGGTCTCATCGTGCTGGCCGAGCCGATCATCTCCGTGCTCTACCAGCACGGGCGCTTCGGCGCCTATGAGACGGCGGAGTCCGCCGGGGCACTGCGCTTCTATGCCATCGGCCTGTGCGGCTACGCTGCACTGAAAGTGCTCGTGAATGCCTTCTATGCCGTTGACCGCCGCAAGACTCCGATGGTGGTCAGCTTCATCGCCGTGGCGCTCAATCTCGGGCTCAACTACTTCTTCACGCGCCGCCTCGGCTGGGGGCACCGCGGGCTGGCCTTCTCCACCGCCTGCGTCGCCACCAGCAACTTCCTGATCCTCTACTTCCTGATGCGCGCGCACCTCGGGCGCCTGGAGTCGCGCGCCATGCTGACGCTGCTCACGAAGCTTTCGGCCGCCTCGCTCGTGCTGCTGGCGTGCTGCTGGGCCGGCTCGCACTACCTGCTCGCGGACTGGGCCACGCAGGCCTTCTGGCCCAAGAGCCTGAGCCTGCTGCTGGTGATCGCCGTGGCGGGGGCGGCGTTCTTCGCCTGCGCGAACGTCCTGCGCATCCCCGAGGTTCACGAGATCGCCGGGGCGCTCGCGCGGCGCCTGCGTCGGCGCCGCTAACCGCAACCGCCGGCAAACTCGAGGCAGCCGGCCAGCACCCGCTCCAGGGTGCGGCGCAGCGGTGCCGCGAACGCCTCATCCCAGGGCGGCGGCCAGTTGCCCTCGTGGACGTCCCCGGGGGGCTCGCGCACATAGGCGCGGCAGGCGAGCTCCATCTGCACCGCGTGTACGCCCGCCAGCGGCCGCCCGTAGTGGCGCGTCGTGTACCCACCCTTGAAGCGGCCGTTGGTGATGCGCGAGAAGCCGCTCGCGTCGCACAACGCTTCGATGCGTGCGCCGAGCGCCGGGGCGCAGCTCGCCCCGGAGAAAGTGCCGAGATTCAGGTGCGGCAGGAGTCCCTCGAAGAGGCGCGGGATCTGCGAACGGATCGAGTGGCAGTCGTAGACGACCACGTGCGCATGGCGCGCGCGCAGCCGGGCGATCTCAGCGGCGATGGCGTCGTGGTAGGGCGCGAAGTAATCGCTGCGGCGCCCGGCGATCTGCTCCGGCCCCGGGGCGAGGTCCTCCCGGTAGAGCGGCTCGCCGTCGAAGGTGGTCGTGGGGCAAAGCTCCGTGGTCGCCTGACCGGGATAGAGCGAGGCACCGGAAGGATCGCGGTTCGCATCGATGACCGAGCGGGAAATCTCGGTGCGCACCAGGGTTGCATCCAGGCCCTCGGCGAAGCTGTACAGCCGCTCCACGTACCAGTCCGTGTCACGGCGCGCCAGCCACGCCGAGCGGAACAACGGGGCCAAGGGTGCCGGGAGTTGCGTGCCCGTGTGCGGCATGCACAGCAGCAGCGGCGCGTTGCCACGGCGCACGTTCAGCCACGGGGGACTTGTCATCTCGGCCATCGGAGGACCCCATCCGCACAGGCTGCGCTGATTCTGCCAATCATCAATAATGCACGCTATGAGTGAGCTGTGGTTCGAAGCGGCGCTGTTGCCCGGGGGTTGGGCCTCGCAGGTACGCATCAGCACCGTGGCGGGCCGGATCGCGGACCTCGCCAGCGGCGTGGCGCCGCAACCGCAGGATGAGCGGCACGCGATCGGCCTGCCCGGACTGCCGAACCTGCACAGCCATGCGTTCCAGCGCGGACTGGCCGGGCTCACGGAGCGCGGTGGCGCCGAGGCGGACAGTTTCTGGAGCTGGCGCGAGCTCATGTACCGGTTCGTCGAGCGCATGGACGCGGATGACTTCGAGGGGCTGTGCGCCCTGGCTTACGCGGAAATGCTCGAAGCCGGCTTCACCCACGTGGGGGAATTCCACTACCTGCACCACGACCGCGGCGGCGTCCCTTATGCCGACCCGGGCGAGCTGGCCGCGCGCGTGGCCGCCGCCGCCGAGCAGACCGGCATCGGGCTCACCCTGCTGCCGGTGTTTTACGCGCACGGCAGCTTCGGCGGCGCGCCTCCGGCGCCGCGACAGCGTCGTTTCACCACCGACCCGGCGCGCTTCGCGCGCCTGCTGGAGGCGAGCCGCGCGGCCGTGCGGACGCTGCCGGGCGCATCCGTGGGCGTGGCCCCCCACAGCCTGCGGGCCGTGACGCGCGAGGAGCTCGCGGCCGTGCTGGCACTCGCGCCGGATGCACCCGTGCACATCCACATCGCCGAGCAGCTGCGCGAGGTCGAGGACTGCCTGGCCTGGAGCGGGCGGCGGCCGCTCGAGTGGCTTATCGAGCATGCCGAGGTCGACGCGCGCTGGTGCCTGGTGCATGCCACCCATGCCACAGCGGCCGAACTGCAGGCGATCGCGCAGCGGCGGGCGGTCGTCGGACTGTGTCCGATGACCGAGGCGAGCCTGGGGGACGGGGTCTTTCCGGCCGTCGCCTTTAGCGATTTGGACGGGCGCTTCGGCATCGGCAGCGACTCGAACGTGCGCCTGGATGCGACCGAGGAACTGCGGCTGCTGGAGTACTCGCAGCGCCTCACGCACCGGGCCCGCAACGTGCTGGCCGGCGGCCCGGGCGTCTCCACCGGCCGCAGCCTGTTCGATGCGGCCCTCGGCGGCGGCACGCAGGCCCTGCACGGTCCGCAGGCGGCTGCGGGCCTGCGGGTCGGCAGCTGGCTCGATCTCGTGACGCTCAGGCGCGATGATCCGTCGCTCATCGCCCGCCAGGGTGATGAGATCCTGGACAGCTGGATCTTTGCCGCGGGCGGCCGTGCGATTGACTGCGTGTGGCGTGCGGGCGTGAAGCTCGTGGCGAACGGGCAGCACCGCAGGCGCGATGCCATCCGCGCGCGCTACGCGAAGGTGCTGCAGCGGCTGCTGGCGAGTACATGAGGGGAGGGGGAACATGCTGAAGAAACTGACCGGCGTGCTGCTGGCGATCGGGGGGGCCTTCGCGATCGGTGGGATCGCCCTGCACCGGCACGAGCCGATCAACGCGCTGTGGATCATCACCGCAGCGATCTGCATCTACCTGCTCGGCTATCGCTTCTACGCCGCCTGGATCGCCGCCCGCGTACTGCACGTGGATCCGACCCGGGCAACGCCCGCGGAGCGGCTGAACAACGGGCGTGACTTCGTGCCCACGCACCGCGCGATCGTCTTCGGACATCACTTCGCCGCCATCGCCGGTCCCGGGCCACTCGTCGGGCCGACGCTCGCCGCCCAGTTCGGCTACCTGCCCGGGACGCTGTGGATCCTCGTCGGCGCGGTTTTCGGCGGTTGCGTGCAGGACATGACGGTGCTGCTGATGTCCACGCGCCGCGACGGCCGCAGCATCGGGCAGATGGCGCGCGATGAGTTCGGGCCCTTCGGCGGCTTCGCCGCCCTCATCGGCACCCTGCTCATCATGGTGATCCTGTGCGCCGTGCTGAGCCTCGTGATCGTGAACGTCATGAAGCACAGCCCGTGGGCCAGCTCGACCGTGTTTGCCACCATTCCGGCGGCCATCATCGTGGGGCTGTACCTGCGCGCGTGGCGACCGGGGCGGGTGCTCGAAGGCACGGTGCTCGGCGTGGCGCTGGTGCTGGGCGCGCTGCTCGGCGGCGGCTGGCTCGATCATCAGCCGCAGCTGCGCGTGCTGTTCGACTACTCCGCCCTGGCGCTCGCCGGGTTCGTGGTCGTCTACGGCTTCCTGGCCGCGATCCTGCCGGTGTGGCTGCTGCTGGCGCCGCGCGACTACCTGTCGACGTTCCTCAAGCTCGGCACCGTGATCCTGCTGGCGATCGCGATCGTCATCACGCATCCGCAGATCAAGATGCCGGCCATCACGTCCTTCGTCGACGGCACGGGCCCGCTCTTTGGCGGCAAGGTGTTTCCCTTCGTGTTCATCACCATCGCCTGCGGCGCCATCTCCGGGTTCCATGCGCTGATTGCCAGCGGCACGAGCCCCAAGCTCATCAGCAACGAGGCGGATGTGCGCCTGGTGGGCTACGGCAGCATGGCGCTCGAATCCTTCGTGGCAATCATGGCGCTCATCGCCGCGACGCTGCTGGACCCGGGGGTATTCTTCGCCATCAATGCGGGCGCCGGCGTGGTCGGTGCCACACCCGAGCTGGCCGTGCACACCATCAGCGGCTGGGGCTTCCCGGTGACGGTCGAGCAGATGCGCGACCTGGCGCACGCCATGGGGGAGCAGACGCTGTTCGCGCGCACCGGCGGGGCGCCGTCGCTCGCGGTCGGGATGGCCAGCATCTTCGGCTCAACCTTCGGTCAGGGGCTGCTCGCGGTGTGGTACCACTTTGCGATCATGTTC
Source organism: uncultured Pseudomonadota bacterium (assembly GCA_963727305.1). Lineage (GTDB taxonomy): Bacteria > Pseudomonadota > Gammaproteobacteria > Steroidobacterales > Steroidobacteraceae > 13-2-20CM-66-19. The sequence goes on along the minus strand of CAVSFM010000003.1, from coordinate 44,069 downwards.
GAGGCAGTGTTCCTGCTGGCGACGCTCGATGCCGGGACCCGGGTCGGCCGCTTCATGGTGCAGGATCTGCTCGGCCGGGCCTGGGAGCCGCTCGGACGCACGTCCTGGTACCCCTCGGTGCTGTTCTCGAGCGCCGTCATCGTGGGCGCCTGGGGTTATTTCCTCTACGTCGGCGTCATTGACCCCAACGGCGGCGTCAATATCCTGTGGCCGCTGTTCGGCATCTCGAACCAGATGCTCGCGGCCATCGCGCTGTCGATCGTCACCGGGATCCTGGTGAAGTCGGGCCGCGCACGCTACGCGCTCGTGACGCTCGTGCCGCTGGGCTGGCTCGCCATCGTGACCACGACCGCCGCCTGGCAGAAGATCACCAGTGCCGATGTGCACATCGGCCTGTTCGCGGCTGCCAATGACCTTGCCGCCAAACTCGCCGCCGGCGCGCTGCCGCCGGAGCGCGCCGCGGTCGCCCCGCAGCTCATCTTCAATCAGCGCCTGGATGCCTGGCTCGCGATGCTGTTCACGGCGATCCTCTGGTTCGTCATTCTCGACATGGTGCGCATCAGCGTGCGCCGGCTGCGCGGTCAGGCGGTCCCGGCGAGCTCCGAGGCACCCTACCGCGCCACCCGCATGAAGACGCTCATCCTCGGGGGAGCCTCATGAGAACCGTGCGCGCACGCCTGGCCACGCTGTGGTGCTGGATCCGCCAGCTGAGCGGGGATGACGCCTTCGAGCGCTATCGCGCGCACCAGCTTGCCTGCCATCCCGGCGCCGCCCCGATGGATCGGGCCGAGTTCTACGCGCACGAGCAGCGCCGCAAGTGGAGCGGCGTGAGCCGCTGTTGTTAGGGGCAGCAGTGCCGGTCAGCGCCCCACGGCCCACCGAAGTCCCGGAAAATGCTAGACTTATGGGCTGATTTTTTACGGGCAATCGCCGCGATCTGCCCCGCGGAAGGACGCACATGTCACTGAAAATCATGATTCTCGGCGCGAACGGCTTCATCGGCAGCGCGCTCACCAGCGCGATCCTGAAGTCCCGTGACTGGGAGGTGTACGGCATCGATCTGTCGGACAACAAGCTCGGGGATGCGCCGCAGAACAGCCGCTTCCACTTCGTGGAGGGTGACATCACCATCAACAAGGAATGGGTCGAGTATCACGTCAAGAAGTGCGACGTGGTTGTGCCGCTGGTGGCGATCGCCAATCCCGCGCAGTACGTGACCCATCCGCTGCGCGTGTTCGAGCTCGACTTCGAGGCGAACATCGACATCGTGCGTCACTGCGTCAAGTACAACAAGCGGCTGATCTTTCCCTCGACCTCGGAAATCTACGGCATGTCCCCGGATGCCGTGCTGGACGAGGAGTCGAGCACGCTGGTGTACGGGCCCATCAACAAGCAGCGCTGGATCTACGCAGCCTCCAAGCAGCTGCTCGATCGCGTGATCTATGCCTATGGCGTGCGCGATAACCTCGACTACACGCTGTTCCGCCCGTTCAACTTCATCGGGCCGAACCTGGACAACGTGGAGGAGCCCAAGGAGGGCAGTTCGCGGGTGTTCACGCAGTTTCTGTCGAACGTGCTGTATCGTCGCCCCATCAAGCTCGTCGACGGTGGCAGCCAGAAGCGCTCCTTCACCTTCATCGACGATGCCATCGAGGCCCTGCTGACCATCCTCGAGAACAAGGACCAGTGCGCCACGCGGCGCATCTTCAACATCGGCAATCCGGCGAACTGCATCTCCATCCGCGATCTGGCGCAGCGCACCATCCGCATCGCCCAGGAGTTCCCGGTGCTGCGCGAGAGTGCCAAGGCCACGGAAATCGTCGACATCTCCGCCGGTGACTACTACGGCAAGTACTACCAGGACATCCAGGTGCGCGTGCCGAATGTCGAGGCCGCGCGTCGCGACCTCGGCTGGCAGCCGAGCACCGACATGGACACGGCGATCCGCAAGACCATCGCGTTCTACGTGAACCAGGAAGGCTTCGGCACGCGCGCGGCGGCAATGGCGGCCGGCATCTAAACGGGCGCCGCCGAACGCGCTATGAGCACCGACACGGGGCAGCTGCCGGGCGCGGTGCGGCTCGGGTGGCTCGCCTGGACGCTGCTCGCGCTGGCCTGGTTTGCCAGCGTGCCGCTGCGGCCGCTGTTCGACCCCGACGAGGGGCGCTACGCCGAGATCCCGCGCGAGATGCTCGCCAGCGGCGACTGGGTGACCCCGCGCTTCAACGATCTGAAGTACTTCGAGAAGCCGCCGCTGCAGTACTGGGCGACGGCGGCGACGTATGAGCTGTTCGGGGTGCGGGAAGCGACCTCGCGCCTGTGGGGCGTCGGGCTCGCCTTTGCCTGCCTGCCGCTGATCTACCTGTGGAGCCGGCGCCTCTACGGGGTGCGCAGCGCCCTGGCGGCGCTGGTGGCCCTGGCCGTGAGTCCCTTCTTTGTGATCGTCGCGCACCTGAACCTGCTCGACCAGGCCTTCACGTTCTTCCTCACCGCCGCGGTGCTCGCCTTCGCCTACGCCCAGTGCCGCCCGCTGCGCTCCCCGGAGGAACGTACCGGGATGCTGCTCGCCTGGGGCGCGGCCGCGCTCGCGGTACTGTCCAAGGGCATCGTCGTCGGGGTGCTCGCCGGAGCGGCGCTCGTCCTCTATACGCTGCTCCAACGCGACACCCTCACCTGGAGGCGCCTGCACGTCGCGCTCGGCCTGCCGCTGTTTCTGCTCATCGCCGCGCCCTGGTTCGTCCTGGTGACGCTGCGCAATCCGAGCTTCCCGCAGTTCTTCTTCGTGCACGAGCACTTCGCGCGCTTCCTGACCACGGTGCACAGCCGGGTGGAACCGTGGTGGTTCTTCCTGCCGCTGCTGCTGCTCGGGGTGCTGCCCTGGGGCGGCAGCTTCCTCGGCGCCCTGCGCGCGCGGGTGCCCGCCGGCTGCGGTGACCCGGGGGCCGCTGCGCCCTTCAAGCCGCTGCGGTTCCTGCTGATCTTCTCGGGCGTGACGCTCGTATTCTTCTCGTCCTCCGGCTCGAAGCTCGCACCCTACATCCTGCCGATGCTGCCCCCGCTGGCCGTGCTCACCGGCGTCACGGCGAGTGACCCGGAGGTCCTCACGCGGCACGCAGCGCGCATCGGGGCGGGCCTCGTGGCGTTTGTCGGGCTGGGGCTGCTCGTCTACAGCGCGCGCCACAACAGCTTCGTACCGCGCGCCGCCGCCGGCTGGACGGCGGCGGGCATCCTGCTGGCGCTGGGCGCGGTGCTCGTCACGGCACGACGGCTGCGTGCCGCGCCCACGCACTGCGCCCTGGCGACCGCGCTCGCCGCGGTGCTCGCCTGGCAGTGCCTGATGTGCGCGTTCGCCCTCGTGCCGCCGGCGCGCTCGGCCCGCGACCTGGTGAGCAGCGTGCGGCCCCTTATCAGTGCGCACACTCCCCTATACAGTGTCGGCCAGTATCGCGAGACCCTCTCGCCGTACCTCGGTCGCACCCTGCAGCTGGCCGGTTACGAGGGCGAGCTGGCGTTCGGTCTGAGCGAGGAGCCGCAAAAGCGCATGACACTGGAACAGTTCACTGACCGCTGGCGCACCGGCGGGGACGCCGTGGCCTTCTTCGAGCCGGACGTGTGGGACCGCCTGCGCCGCGCGGGACTTCCCGGTCGCGTGCTCGCCTTCGATTACCACACCGTCGCCGTGAGCCGCCGGTGAAGCTGACTGACTTCTCGGTGCTCTTCTGCGGCGTGCTGCTGAATGCCCTGGCGCAGCTGGGCCTCAAGGCCGCGACGCGCGTCAGCGGGCCCCTCATCGCAGGTGATGCCGGGGTGTGGCAGAAGGGGCTGCAGCTGCTCACCGTGCCGCCGCTGTGGTACGCGCTCGTGGCCTATGGCCTGAGTGTCATCGTCTGGCTGGTGGGACTGTCGCGCGTGCCCGTCAGCCAGGCCTATCCCTTGCTGTCGCTCGGCTATGTCATCAACATCGGGCTTGCCTGGTGGCTGCTCGGCGAGGTGCCGAACCTGCAGCGTGTCGCCGGCATTGGTGTCATCGTGGTTGGCGTCATCCTGGTAGCCCGTTCATGAACGACGTACCCAAGCCCGTGAAGCCGCTGCTGCCCTTTACCCGCCCCAGCATCGATGAGGAGACCATCGCTGCGGTCGCCGAAGTGCTGCGCTCCGGGTGGCTCGCCACCGGACCGAAGGTGGCGCAGCTCGAGGCGGAGCTGTCGCGCTATTGCGGGGGTCGGCCGATCCGCACCCAGACCTCGGCAACCGCCGGGCTCGAGATGGCGCTGCTGGCCTGCGGTATCGGCAGGGGCGATGAGGTGATCACCCCGGCGCTGAGCTTCGTGGCCACGGCCAACGTGATCCTGCGCGTCGGGGCGCACCCGGTGTTCGTCGACGTGGGCCTGGATTCGCGCAATCTCGACCTCGATCAGGTGGAAGCGGCGATCACGCCGCGCACGCGCGCGATCATGCCGGTGCATTTCGCCGGCCTGCCGGTCGACATGGAGCGCCTGTACGCGATTGCGCGCGCACACCGGCTGCGCGTGATCGAGGACGCGGCGCACGCCATCGGCTCCGTGTGGCGCGGCCAGCGCATCGGCAGCTTCGGGGATCTGGTGTGCTTCAGCTTCCATCCCAACAAGAACATGACCACGATCGAGGGCGGCGCGATCTCCGGCGGCAGCGCCGAGGAACTGAAGTCGATCGAGCTGCACCGCTGGCACGGCCAGGTGAAGAGCGGACTCGATGGCTTCGATACGCTGCTTCCCGGCGGCAAGGCGAACCTCTCGGACGTCGCCGCGGCCGTTGGTCTCGGGCAGTTGCGGCGGCTGGAGGAATTCAACGCGCGCCGCCGCCTGCTGGTCGCGCGTTATTTCGAGCTCTGGGGGGCGGGGGCGCCGCTGCGCCTGCCGGAGCGCGGCGATGACGGGCACAGCTGGCACGTCTTCACGCCGCTCCTGCCGCTGCCGCAGCTCTCGATCACGCGCGCGCAGTTCATGGAGGCCATGAAGGCGCGCGGCATCGGGGTCGGCGTGCATTATCCGGCCATCCACCTGTTCAGCTGCTACCGCGCGCTCGGTTACCACGACGGGCAGTTTCCGAACGCCGAGCGCATCGGCCGTGAAACCGTCACGCTGCCGCTGTTCCCGGCGATGGAGCTGGCCGACGTCGATCGGGTCGTCGCGGCCACGAACGAGATCCTCGCCGGGGCGCGCCGATGAACCCGGACGTCTCGGTCGTTGTTCCGGTTTACAACGAGGAGGAGGGACTCGCGCTCCTGTTCGAGCGGCTGTATCCCGCGCTCGATGCCCTCGGCCGCTCCTACGAGGTCGTATTCGTCGATGACGGCAGCAGCGACCGCTCGGTCGCGCAGCTGCGCGAGCAGTTTCAAAGGCGCCCCGACGTGACGCGCGTGGTGGTGCTGGCGCGCAACGCCGGGCAGCACATGGCGATTCTCGCCGCCTTCGCCCAGACACGCGGCACGTATGTCATCACCCTGGATGCGGACCTGCAGAATCCGCCCGAGGAGATCGCGCGCCTGGTGACCGCCATGGACGCCGGCGCCGACTACGTCGGCACCATCCGCGTGCGCCGCCAGGACGTCCTGTGGCGCAAGGCCGCCTCGCGCCTCATGAACCGCATCCGCGAAGGCACGACCTCGATCCGCATCACCGACCAGGGCTGCATGCTGCGCGGCTACCACCGCAGCGTGATCGACGCGGTGAACCACTGCACCGAGGTGAGCACCTACGTGCCGGCCCTGGCGTACACCTTCGCCCGGCATCCGGTGGAGATCGAGGTGACGCACGCGGAGCGCACGGTCGGGCAGTCGAAGTACTCGCTCTACCGGCTGATCCGCCTGAATTTCGACCTGATGACCGGCTTCTCGGTGGCGCCACTGCAGTTCTTCTCCATGACCGGCGCGTTCATCGCCGTGATCTCGCTCATCCTGGTGTTCGTGCTGCTCGTGCGCCGCGTCATCTTTGGTCCGGAAGCCGAAGGTCTGTTCACGCTGTTCGCGATCGCCTTCTTCCTCATCGGCGTGGCGCTGCTCGGCCTCGGGGTCGTGGGCGAGTACGTCGGCCGCATCTACGAGCAGGTGCGCCAGCGGCCGCGCTACACGATCGCGGCAGTACTCGAGGAGGGCTCGGACGCAACGCTACGGATGCTGCCGCGCGTCACCCCACCGAGCCTTGAGCGCGACGCCGACGCCCACACTGCCGGTGGCGGGGCACCACGAGTGAGTCGGGCGCGGGCCGTCGTCTTCGCCTATCACGACGTCGGCGTGCGCTGCCTGAAGACCCTGCTCTCGGGGGATATCGAGGTGCCCCTCGTCGTCACCGTCCCCGATGACCCGCGCGAGACGCAGTGGTACGCGAGCGTCGCCGCGGCGGCAGAGGACTTGGGTCTGGTGTGGATCGCGCCCGCGGATGCCGGTTCCCCGGAGCTCGAGCGCACGGTGCACACGCTCGCCCCGGATTTCATCTTCTCCTTCTACTACCGCGCGATGCTCAAGGCGCCGCTGCTCGCCGCCGCCAGCCGCGGCGCGCTGAACATGCATGGATCGCTGCTGCCGAAGTATCGCGGCCGGGCCCCGGTCAACTGGGCCATCCTCCGGGGCGAGCGCGAGACGGGGGCGACGCTGCACTACATGGTCGAGCGTGCCGATGCGGGCGATATCGTCGACCAGCTGGCGGTGCCGATTCTCGCGGACGACGACGCCCGCGAGGTCTTTGCCAAGGTGACCGTCGCCGCCGAGACGATCCTGGCGCGCTCGCTCGAGCCGCTCGTCCTCGGGCGCGCGCCGCGCCGAGCGCAGCCCATCGAGCCGGGACAATACTTCGGCCGCCGCCGCCCCGAGGACGGCCGCATCGACTGGCACTGGCCGGCACGGCAGATTCACGACCTCGTGCGGGCGGTCGCCCCGCCGTTCCCGGGCGCCTTTGCGGCGGTGGGCGCCGAGCGCTGGCAGATCCACCGCACGCGCCTCACCGGCCAGTGCGCTCCTGCGGGCGGCGTCGCGCCACGGCTCTATGCTGAGCAGGGACAGTGCCTGGTGGCGTGCGGGGACGGGCAGGTGCTGCGCCTGCTCGCGGGCGCCGATGCGCGCGGTCCGCTCGATCTCGAGCGGCTGGCGCACGAGCTGCAATCGCGGCCGCTGGTGCTCGCGGTGAGCGCGTGGCACTGATCGCGCTCAAGATCGATGTCGACACCTATCGCGGCACGCGCGAGGGCGCACTGCGGCTGGCCGATGTGCTCGAGCGGCTCGGCGTGCATGCGACCTTCCTCTTCAGCCTCGGCCCCGACCACACCGGTCGTGCCATCCGCCGCGCGTTCCGGCGCGGCTTCCTCGGCAAGGTGAAGCGCACCTCGGTGCTGCAGCACTATGGACTGAAGACCCTGCTCTACGGCGTCCTGCTGCCCGGGCCGCGCATCGGGCAACGCGCCGGTGCGGTGATGCGTGATATCGGACAGCGCGGCTTCGAGGCGGGCGTCCACACCTGGGACCACGTGCGCTGGCAGGACGGCGTCAGCACGGCGGGCCCTGAGTGGACGCGGCGCGAACTGACACTGGCGCGCGATGAGTTTGCCGACGTGTTCGGCCGCATGCCCGTGGTGCACGGCGCCGCCGGGTGGCAGATGAACGAGTTCGTGCCGGCGCTGGAGAAGGAGCTGGGCTTCAGGTATGCCTCCGACACCCGCGGCCGCGCACCGTTTCTGCCGCTGCTCGGGGGCGAGGTCGTCGGCGTACCGCAGCTGCCCACCACCTTGCCGACGCTCGATGAGCTGATCGGGCGGCCCGACCTCGGCAACACCGACCCGGTCGAGCATCTGCTGCAGCTGACCGCTGCCGCCCCCGGGCGTGATCAGGTGTTCACGCTGCACGCCGAACTGGAGGGCGGGGCGTACCTTGCGGGGTTCGAGCGGCTGCTGCGCGAGTGGCAGCGCCGTGGGTTCGAGCTGGCCGACCTCGCCACCTACGCCACGCGGCTGCACCTGAAGAGCCTGCCGCCCGCCGCCATCGCCGCCGGCACCGTGGACGGGCGTTCCGGGACGCTGGCGGTGCAGGCCGCATAGGGCGCCGCTACACTGGCGCGACCATGTCCGCCTACGGCCTGCTGGTTTTTTCACTGATCTACGCGCTCGCGGTGGCCACCCCGGGTCCCGGGGTCGCCGCCATCCTCGCGCGGGCGCTCGGGCGTGGGGTCGCCGGGGCCCCGGCCTTCATCGGCGGCTTCATCGCCGGGGATCTTTTGTGGTTCACGCTGGCGGCGCTCGGACTGGCGGTGCTCGCACAGCAGGCGCACGCGCTGTTTGTCGGGGTGCGTTTCGCCGGCGCGGCGTACCTCCTCTACCTGGCGTGGCGGCTGTGGCGTGCGCCGAGCGCTACCCTCAGTGCCCTGGCGCCGCCCGAGCGCGAAAGCACGCTGCAGCTGTTTCTTGGCGCGCTGGCGCTGACGCTCGGCAACCCGAAGACCATGGTGTTCTTCCTGGCCGTGCTGCCCACGGTCGTGGATCTTGCGCACCTGAGGGTCGGTGGCTTCCTGATGATCGCCGGCGTCATCGTGGTGGTGCTGCCGCTGGTGCTCGGCAGCTATACGGTGTTTGCCGCGCGCGCCCGCGCCCGGCTCTCGCGCCCGCAGACCGTGCGCTGGCTGCAGCGCGGGACCGGCGCGGTGATGGCGGCCGCCGCGGTCGCGGTCGCCACGCGCTAGGCAGACGCGGCGCCGCGCGCCGCGGTTGACGGCGGCCGCCGGCGACCGCCAACATCCGCAGCACGATGCTTCCTTCGACCATGACCGCGATCGAGATCCGCGAGCCCGGACCGCCGCAGGTGCTGCGCGCCGTACAGCGGCCCGTGCCGCAGCTGCAGCCGGGGGAGGTGCTGGTGCGCGTGGCCGCCGCCGGTGTCAATCGTCCGGATGTCCTGCAGCGCAAGGGCAACTACCCCCCGCCCCCCGGGGCGAGCGACCTGCCCGGTCTTGAGGTGGCCGGCGAGGTGGTCGCCGCCAGCCCCGGGGTGCGCGAGCCCGCCGTGGGCGCGAAGGTGTGCGCGCTGGTTGCCGGCGGGGGTTATGCCCAGTACGTGAGCGTGCCGGCGGTGCAGTGCCTGCCGATTCCCGGCAGGCTCAGCCTCGAGGAGGCCGCAGCGCTGCCGGAGACCTTCTTCACCGTGTGGATGAACGTGTTCGAGCGCGCGCGCCTGCGTCGCGGGGAGTCGCTGCTCGTGCACGGCGGCTCGAGCGGCATCGGCACGACCGCCATCATGCTCGCCAAGGCCTGCGAGGCGCGCGTGATCGTGACCGCCGGCACCGCCGCAAAGTGCAGCGCCTGCCGCGAGCTCGGCGCCGATGTCGCCATCAACTACCGCGAGACCGACTTCGTCGAGGCGACGCTGCGCGCCACCGACGGCAAGGGGGCCAACGTCATCCTCGACATGGTCGGTGGCGATTACCTGGCGCGCAACGCCGCCGCCGCCGCGCTCGATGGCCGCATCGCGCTGATCGCCACCCAGGGCGGAACGAAGTCCGAGCTCGACCTGCGCCAGCTGATGATGAAGCGCCTGACGATCAGCGCCTGCACGCTGCGTCCGCAGAGCGTCGAGACCAAGGGTCGCCTGGCGCAGGCGCTGCGCGAGAAGGTGTGGCCGCTGTTTGACTCCCGCGGGCTCAAGCCCGTGATTCACGCACGCTTCCCGCTCGCCGATGCGGCCGGCGCGCACAAGCTCATGGAGTCGGACACGCACATCGGCAAGATCGTGCTGCTGACCTGAGGATCAGCGCCCCCGCGTGCGCCCACGTCCCCGCCGCCACAGCGCGGTTACCCGCGGCGGGGATTTGCCGTAGGCTGGCGGCTCGCTGGCCTCACAGGTAGGGGGAGCGCGTCCGGATGAGTCTGCTGCCATACGGTCTGTTCGAGCTGCCCTGGTGGGGCTACGTGCTGGTCACGTTCCTCACCATCGAGTCGATGTTCCTGGGCATCACGCTGTACCTGCACCGCGACCAGTCCCATGGCGGACTGATCCTGCATCCGGCGCTGCGCCACGTGTTTCGCTTCTGGCTGTGGTTCAGCTCCGCGGCCGTCACCAGGGAGTGGGTGGCGGTGCACCGCCGCCACCACGCGCATGCGGATCAGCCCGGCGACCCGCACAGTCCGGCGGTGTTCGGCCTGCGGCGCGTGCTGCTGGAGGGCTACGAGCTCTACGGCGTCGCCGCCCACGACCCGCACACCCTGAGCACCTATGGGCGCGGCACGCCCGATGACTGGCTGGAGCGGCGCGTGTACGCGGCGCACCCTTACGCCGGCATCACCGTGTTCGTCATCCTGCACCTGCTGTTGTTTGGCGTGCCGGGCATCATCATGATCGCCGCGCACCTGGCGGCGCAGCCGTTCTTTGCCGCCGGCGTCATCAACGGGCTGGGCCACGCCGTCGGCTACCGCAGCTTCGAGATGCCCTCGACGGCGACGAATCTGCTGCCCTGGGGCCTGCTGCTGGGCGGGGAGGAGCTGCACAACAATCATCACGCCTTTCCCCGTTCGGCGCGCTTTGCCGTGCAGCGCTGGGAACTCGATATCGGCTGGCTGTGGATCCGGCTGTTCCAGGGGCTGGGACTGGCGCGCGTGCGCTGGGTCGCGCCACCGGCGCACTTCGCGCGCCGCGGCGCGCTCGATGAGCAGACGCTGAACGCGCTGTTCCGGCACCGCGTGCACGTGCTGCGCGCCTATGCGCGCGAGGTGGTGCGGCCCGTGTGTCGCGAGCTGGCCCGCGGCGAGGCGCGCGGGACGCTGCCGCGCGGGATGCCGCGGCTGCTCATGCGCCACCCCGCCGTGCTCGCCGAGGGTGCACGGCGCCATCTGCACGAGCTGCTGCAGCGCCACGCGGTGCTGCGGCGCGTGGTCGAGGACCGCGAGTCGCTGCAGCGGCTGTGGAACGACATCGCCGCCAATCCGGCCCGCGCGCTCCTGGAGCTGCGCGACTGGTGCCGGCGCGCCGAAGACAGCGGCATCGGCGCGCTGCAGCACTTCGCGCAGGATCTGGCGCCCTACGCCCGCTGAACGCGCGGGGGCAAAGCTAGCGCGTCGGCAGCGAGCTCGCGCGCGTCACCGTGCGCACCGCGAAGCTCGAGTGCACGCGCGCCACGCTCGGCAGGCGGGTGAGATGCTGGTTGTGCACGCGCTCGAAGTCGCCCATGTCCGCCACCACCAGCCGCAGCAGGTAATCGTGCTCCCCGGTCATCAGGTAGCACTCCATCACCTCCGGCACGCGCCGCACCGCGCTCTCGAAGGCTTCCAGGCCCGCCTGGCTTTGCCGATCGAGCGTGATGCTGACGAAGACGTTGACCGGAAAGCCCGCCTTCTGCTGGTCGATGAGCGCGGTGTAGCCCTCGATGAGACCGGATTCCTCCAGCGCCCGCACGCGCCGCAGGCAGGCGGATTCCGACAGGCTGACCTTCGCCGCGAGCGCGGTGTTGGTGATGCGCGCATCCTGCTGCAGCAGCTTCAAAATGGCGCGATCGAAGCGGTCCAGATCCATTGGCGCAATAATCCGTCTCTGAGGAGCCTGTAGGCCGAGGATTCTGCCATAAACCCGGGCTGCGGGATGCCCAATAGCAAAGGTCCGGCGGCGCGGCGCTCCTAACCTTGGCGCCACCAGCACGGGGAGGATTCGCGATGCTCATCGGGGTGCCCAAAGAGATCAAAGTCCACGAGTACCGCGTCGGCTTGATGCCCGCGGGCGTGCGCGAGCTCGTGGCCGCCGGGCACGAAGTGCTCGTCGAGAGCGGCGCCGGCGGCGGCATCGGCGTTGACGATGGCGAGTTCCGCGAGGCGGGGGCGGCGATCGCGGCCACCGCGGCGGAAGTCTTCCAGCGCGCCGACCTGGTGGTGAAGGTCAAGGAACCGCAGCCGCGTGAGTGCCAGATGCTGCGCAAGGGACAGGTGCTGTTCACCTATCTGCACCTTGCGGCCGATGCCGAGCAGGCCGAGGGGCTGATGAAGTCCGGCGCCACCGCCATCGCCTACGAGACCGTGACGGCGCCAAATGGCTCGCTGCCACTCCTGACGCCGATGAGCGAGGTCGCCGGACGCATGTCGATCCAGGTCGGCGCCGCGAGCCTGCAGAAGGCGAACGGCGGCTTCGGCGTGCTGCTCGGCGGCGTGCCGGGCGTCGCGCCGGCCAAGGTGGTGATCCTCGGCGGTGGCGTGTCCGGTACGCACGCCGCGGAGATGGCGGTCGGACTGCGCGCCGACGTCACGGTGGTCGATCGCTCGGTGAACCGCCTGCGTGAACTGTCCGCGATCTTCGGCTCGGCGCTGCGCACGATCTACTCCACCACCGCGACCATCGAGCGCCTGGTGCGCGATGCGGATCTCGTGGTCGGGGCGGTGCTGGTGGCCGGCGCGGCGGCGCCGAAGCTGATCACGCGCGCCATGGTGAAGACCATGAAGCCGGGCGCCGTGCTGGTGGACATCTCCATCGACCAGGGCGGCTGCTTCGAGACCAGCCGGCCGACGACCCACGCGGACCCGACCTTCGTGGTCGACGGCGTCATTCATTACTGCGTCGCCAACATGCCGGGCGCGGTGCCGCGCACCTCCACGCTCGCCCTGACCAACGCGACACTCCCCTACGTGCGCGCCCTGGCGGATCTGGGCTGGCAGGCGGCCCTCAGGCGCGACCCGGGGCTGGCGGCGGGCCTGAACGTGCACGCCGGCGAGATCACCCACGAGGTCGTCGCCCGGGCGCTCGGTCGCAGCGCGCGCCCTTACACGCCCTGAAGGCGCGCCGAGAACGGGCAGGTCCCCACAAAGGAGGGTGGCCGTGTGCGTGCCCGGCCGTTACCCTACGACCACCTTGCCAACGATACTGGAGGAGCTTGTGATGAAGATTGTATTGCCGACTGCGATGTTCGCCCTCGTCGCAGGTGCGGCGTGCGCCGATCCGGTGACCTACCAGATCGACCCGGGCCACACCTATCCGAGCTTCGAGGCCGATCACTTCGGGGGCATGTCGGTGTGGCGCGGCAAGTTCGACAAGTCCTCCGGCGTCGTCGTCCTCGACAAGGACAAGGGTACCGGTACGGTTGATATCACCGTCGACGTGAGCTCGATCAGCTTCGGCAACCCGAAGCTCGACGAGCACGCCAAGTCCGCCGAGATGTTCGACGTCGCCAAGTATCCGACCGCGACGTTCAAGGGCACGCTCGGCGGGTTCAAGAACGGCGCGCCCACCGAGGTCGACGGCACCTTCACCCTGCACGGCGTGAGCAAGCCCCTGAAGCTGACGCTCGATTCCTTCAAGTGCATGCCCTATCCGATGGACAAGAAGGAGCACTGCGGCGCCGATGCCACCGCCACCTTCAATCGGGCGGACTACGGGCTCGCCTTCGGCGACAAGTACGGTTTCAAGATGGACGTGAAGCTCGCCATCCAGGTCGAGGCGGTGCGCGCCTAGCTAGCGGGTGCGGGCCACGACCTCGCTGGCGAGCGCCAGCGAGGCCGTGAGGCCCGGCGATTCGATCCCGAAGAGGTTCACCAGGCCGGCGACCCCGTGCACGCCCGCATCGTCGATGCGAAAGTCGGCCGCCGGCTCGCCCGGACCGACGATCTTGGGGCGCACCCCGGCATAGGCCGGCGTCAGGGCCTCCGGCGCAAGTGCGGGCCAGTAGGCACGGATCGCGGTGATGAAGCTTGCCGCGCGCTGCGGGTTCACGTCGTAGTCGGGTTTTTCGAGCCACTCGACATCCGGGCCGAAGCGCGCCTGACCGGCGAGGTCGAGCGTCAGGTGAATCCCGAGGCCTTCCGCACCGGGAAGCGGATAGATCAGGCGGCGGAACGGCGCGCGTCCCTGCAGCGCGAAGTAGTTGCCGCGCGCGAAGTAGGCCTGCGGCAGCCGCTCGTGCTGCAGCCCCTCCATGCGGCGCGCGACCGCCGGGGCCTCGAGGCCCGCGCAGTTGACGAGGATGCGCGTGCGCAGTGCCGGCTCGCAGCCATTCACCCCCAGGACGGCGCCGGCGGACTCGAGCACCACGCGCGTCACTTCACTGCGGGTACTGAGTGTGGCGCCGTGCGCTTCCGCCTCGGCGAGCAGCGCAAGCATCAGGCCCTGGGAGTCGATGATCCCGGTGAGCGGCGAGTGCAGCGCCGCCTCGCAGGCGAGCTCGGGCTCCAGGCGCCGCGCCTCAGTTCCCTCCAGCATCTGCAGTTCCACCTCGTTGCTGCGCGCGCGCTCGGCGATCGCCTCCAGTGCCGGCCGCTGCGCCGCCTCGGTTGCAACGATCAGCTTGCCGCAGCGTCGGTGGGCCACCGCGCGCTTGCGGCAGAACGCATACAGGCGCTCGCGCCCGGCCACGCACAGGCGCGCCTTGAGCGAGCCGGGCGGGTAGTAGAGGCCCGCGTGGATCACCTCGCTGCTGCGCGCGCTGATGCCCGAACCGATGCGGTCGGCGGCCTCCAGGATCAGCGTGTCGCGCCCGCTGAGCGCAAGTTCGCGCGCCACCGCCAGTCCCACGACGCCGGCGCCGATGACCACCGCTTCGATGTCTTCCATAGCCGCCGCAGTGTAGCCCGCTCACCCGCGCCGTGACCTCAGGCACGTACAATGGGCACTATCCGGGCCGGTGAGTCAGACCAGGGGGCGTGGTGTCGGGCGTGAGTTATCGAGTCGAGGGCGGGGTTGCGATCCTGACCCTGGAGAACCCCCCGGTGAATGCCCTGAGCCTGCCGGTGCGCGCCGGGCTCGCCGCCGCGCTGCTGCGTGCGCAGCAGACGGACGAGGTGCGCGCCCTGGTGCTCACCGGGGCGCGCGGCACCTTCTCGGCCGGCGCGGACATCGGCGAGGTGGCCTCCGGAGCAGCGCTGCAACCCCCGCTCGCCCGCGACGTCCAGGCCCTCATCGAGGCCTCGCGCAAGCCCGTCGTGGCGGCGATCGAGGGCGTTGCGCTCGGCGGGGGCTTCGAGCTCGCGCTCACCTGTCACTGGCGGCTCGCCGCGCGCGACAGCCGCGTCGGCCTGCCGGAGGTCAAGCTCGGGCTGATTCCCGGCGCCGGCGGTACCGTGCGCTTCACGCGCCTCGCAGGTCCGGAGGCGGCGCTCGAGTGGCTCACCTCCGGCGCGCTGCTCACCGCGGGGCGCGCGCTCGAGCTCGGCCTCATCGATGAGCTCAGCGACGCGGTCCTGCCGGCGGCGCTCGAGTTCGCCGCGCGCGCGGCGGCGCAGCAGCGCCCGCTGCCGCTGGCCAGCGAGCGCACCGAGCGTATTCAGAACGTGAGCCCGGAGCTGTTCGCCGCCTTCCGGCGCAAGCTCGCGCCGAAGGCGCGCGGGCAGCTGGCACCCGGGAAGATCATCGACAGCATCGAGGCGGCCACGACGCTGCCGAAGGAGGAGGCGCTGCAGCGCGAGCGGGCCGCCTTTGTCGAGTGTCGCGACAGCGCGCAGCGCAAGGCCCTGGTGCACGTGTTCTTCGCCGAGCGCGCGGCACGCAGGATCCCCGGGATTGCGGCCGACCTGCCGACGCGGCCGATCCGGCGCGCGGCGGTGATCGGCGCCGGCACCATGGGGGGCGGCATTGCCATGACCTTTGCCAACGCGGGGCTGCCGGTGACCGTTCTTGAGGCGTCCGCGCAGAACCTCGAGCGCGGCCTCGCGCTCATCCGCAAGCTCTACGCCGGCTCGGTCAGCCGCGGGAGCCTGACGGGCGAGCGCGCCGAGCGCGCGCTCGGGCTCATCCGCGGCGCGAGCGACTACGCCGAGCTGTCCGACGCCGACATCATCATCGAGGCGGTGTTCGAGGACATGGCGGTGAAGCAGCAGGTGTTCGCGCGCCTCGACCAGGTGGCCGGCCCGGACGCGATTCTGGCCACCAACACCTCCACGCTCGACATCGACCGCATCGCGGCGAGCACCACGCGGCCGCAGTCGGTGGTCGGCACGCACTTCTTCAGCCCCGCGCACGTCATGAAGCTCCTCGAGAACGTCCGCGGCGCCCAGACCTCACCCGAGGTGCTCGCCACGGTGATGGCGCTCGGCAAGACCCTGGGGAAGGTGCCGGTGCTGGCCGGCAACTGCGACGGCTTCATCGGCAACCGCATGCTCGGCTTCTACGGGCTCGAGGCGGAGTTCCTGCTGGAGGAGGGCGCGACTCCGGAGCAGATCGATCGGGTCATCGAGGCGTTCGGCTTTGCGATGGGACCGCTTGCGGTGCGCGACCTGGCCGGCAACGACGTCGGCTGGCTCATCCGCAAGGGACGCAAGCTCCCCGCCGATGAGCGCTTCTCGCCGATCCTCGAGCGCCTGGTGAGCGCAGGCCGGCTCGGGCAGAAGGCCGGCAAGGGCTTCTACCGCTACGAGGGACGCACCCGCATCCCGGATCCGCAGGTCCTGGCACTGATTGAGGGCGTGTCGCGCGACCTCGGCATCACGCGCCGCAGCATTCCCGATGAGGAGATTCTCGAGCGGCTGCTGCACCCGCTGGTGAACGAGGGGGCGCGGATCGTCGAGGAGGGCATCGCGTTGCGTGCCAGCGATATCGATGTGGTGTACATCAACGGCTACGGCTTCCCGGCGTGGCGCGGCGGGCCGATGTACTGGGCGCAGCTGGAGGGCCTCGCGCGCGTCGTCAGGACCATGGAGCGCCTCGCGCCGACGCACGGCAAGCGCTGGGGTCCGGCGCCGCTGCTGAAACGCCTGGCCGAGAGCGGCCAGGGCTGGGGGAGCTGATGCGCGGGCCCGTGGTTTTCAGGCATGGGGCCGCCCTGGCGGCGCTCTTCATCGCGCGCGCCGTGGCGGCCGACACTTCCACCGCGGCCGCGGAACACGCCCATGATGAGCCGCACGTACCGGCGACGGTGAGTGAGTGGGCGCGCGGTGCGCAGCTCTACGACGGGCTGGGGCGCTTTCATCGGGCCGTGAGTACCCAATCCGCGCAGGCGCAGGCGTACTTCGACCAGGGCATGCGCCTGCTGTGGGCGTTCAATCACGATGAGGCGACGCGCTCCTTCGCCCAGGCCGCGACGGTGGATCCGGATTGTGCGGCCTGCTACTGGGGCGTCGCGCTGACCGTGGGCCCCAACTACAACCTGACGAGCGTGGATGAAGTGCGCGTGCGCGTCGCCGTTGAGGCACTGAACGCGGCGCGCGCGCACGCCGCCGGCGCCTCGGCCATCGAGCGGGCGCTGATCGAGGCGCTGGGTGCTCGCTATCCCACTGCGCACGCGCCGGCGCCAGGCGCGGGGGAGGCGCTGCTCGCCGCCTATGCGCAGGCGATGGCGGGTGTCGCGCAGCGTTTCCCGGACGATGACGACGTCCAGGTGATGACCGCGGAAGCCGAGATGACCGTGCACGCCTGGAAGCTGTGGACGCCGCAGGGGCAGCCGGTCGCCGGGACGCTCGTCATCGAGGCGCGCCTGGAGGCGGTGCTCAAGCGCGACCCGGATCATCCGGGGGCGAACCACTACTACGTGCACGTGATGGAGGAGTCACCGACGCCGCAGGCGGCGGTGGCGAGCGCCGAGCGCCTGCGCGGGATGATGCCGGCGGCCGGGCACCTGGAGCACATGCCGGCGCACATCATGCAGCGGGTGGGCCGGTACGAGGATGCGGCCGAGGCCAACCGCCGCGGCGTGATCGCCGACCGCGCGTACCTCGCCAGTACGACACCGCCGGACTATTACGCGATGTACCTCGCCCACAACAGCGCCTTCCTCGCCTACTCGGCGGCCATGGAGGGGCGCAAGGCCGAGACGCTGGTCGCGGTGCAGGACCTCTGCGCCACGCTCCCCGTGCCAATGCTGGTCATGATGAAGGACTCCGGCTGGGCCGTCGCCGCGCAGTACGCCGCGCTGGTGCGCTTCGGGCTATGGGATGAGCTGATCGCGCTCGAGCCGCCCGACCCGCGCCTGCCCGGTGCCACCGCGGCCTATCTCTACGGTCGCGGCGTCGGGCTCGCGGCGCGCGGACAGCTCGCGCCGGCCAGGCAGGCACTCGAAGAGCTGCAGCGTCTGGCGAAGACACTGGATCCCTCCCTGCAGGGTGGTTTCAACTCACTCAACGACCTGATCGCGGTCGCCGAGCCGATCGTGGCGGCGCGCATTGCCGCCACCGAGCGGCACGACGCGCAGGCGATTGCGCTCCTCGAGCAGGCCGTGGCGGCCGAGGACAGGCTCGCCTACGACGAGCCGGCGGACTGGTTCTTCCCGGCACGGCACCTGCTCGGTGCGCAGCTGCTGCTCGCCGGGCGGCCGGCGGACGCGCAGAAGGTCTACCGCGAGGACCTGAAGCTCAATCCCGCCAACGGCTGGGCGCTGTACGGCCTGTCACTTGCGCTGCAGGCCCAGGGGCGCGGCGCCGAAGCGGCGCGCGTGGCCCGGCAACAGGCGCGCGCCTGGCAGCACGCCGATGTCCGCCTGCCGGCCTCCGCGTTCTGGTATGCCGGCGTCGACAGCGCGAGCTGCGAGTGCCAGCACTTCGCCTCACAGAACCGGCAGCCGGGTGGTGAACTTCTTGGTGCGCAGCACGAAGCTGGTGTTCACTGAGCGCACCGCGGCGAGCTGCAGGAGCTGCGTCGACAGGAAATGCTCGTAGGCCTCCATGCTCGCGGCCACGATGCGCAGCAGGTAGTCGTTGGCGCCGGACATCGAGTGACACTCCAGCACCTCGGGGCGCTCCTTCACCAGCTGGTCGAACTGGCGCACCGACTCGGGGTGGTGGTTCTCGAGTGACACCAGCGCGTAGGCGAGGATCGGCAGTCCGATGGCCGCCGCCCGCAGCAAGGTCGCGTAGCCCTCGATGTAGCCGCCGTCCTCGAGCCGGCGCAGCCGCCGCCAGCACGGCGCGGCGGACAGCCCGACGCGCTTGGCGAGCTCCTGGTTGGACATGCGTGCATCGCGCTGCAGTTCCTCGAGGATGCGCCGGTCGAGTCGGTCGAGGGCCCGGGCCATGGCTTTCCCTTTCAGGGCTAATTGGCAAGAATATTGCCAAATGGCCGCGCTATGCAGCAATAGAGGCAAGATAATTTCACGGAACGGGGCATAAACTGCCCGCCAACCTCCCGCGATGTGAGACCGCCATGGCCGCCCCAGCCGCCGCAATCGCCCCGCCCGCCGCGGCCGCCGCCCCGGGGGCGAGCCCGGACTGGCACCGCGTCGCTTCCCTCCTGCATGCCTCGCGCGCGCTCGATGAGATCGAGGAGACGCGGCTCGTGCCGGAGCGCAAGGTGCTCTACCAGTTCTCCGCGCGCGGGCACGACCTCGCGCAGATCCTGCTCGGCCGCTGCCTCACCGATGCGCACGATGCGGCGACGGTCTACTACCGCTCGCGCCCGCTCATGCTCGCGCTCGGCGTGAGCCTGGAGGACGCGGCCGCAGGCCCGCTCGCCCGCTCGGGTTCCTTCAGCGACGGCCGTGACATCGGCGTGGTGTTCAACCTGCCCGGGCGCGGCGGGGTGAGCGTGCTGCCGGCCTGCGGCGGGGTGGGGGCGCAATACACGCCCGCCGCCGGCTGGGCCCAGGCGATCCGCTATCGTCACGAGACGCTGAAGGATGACAGCTACGCGCGCAGCATCGCGGTGGTGCTCGGCGGGGACGCCTCGACCGCGACCAACGGCTTCTGGTCGGCGCTCAACATCGCCACCACGCTGCAGCTGCCGATGCTGTTCTACATCGAGGACAACGCCTTCGGCATCTCGGTGCCCGCGCACCTGCAGACCCCCGGCGGCAACATCGCCGCGAACCTCGCCGCCTTCTCCGGCCTCACCATCCTCGAGGGTGACGGGAGCGAGCCGCGCCAGGCCGCCGAGCTCACGCAGCGCGCCGTCGCGGCGGTGCGCGCCACGCGCGCGCCGCACCTGCTGCGGCTGAAGGTGCCGCGCCTCTCCGGCCATTCGGGCCAGGACACGCAGGCCTACAAGTCGGCCGAGACGCTGAAGGAGGAGCGGGCGCGCGATCCGCTCGCCCGCCTGCACACGTACCTGGTCCCCGAGCGCATGCCGGAGAGCGCCTGGGCTGAACTCGCGCGCGAGGCACGCGCGCAGGTCGAGGCCGCCATCGGGCGCGCGCTCGCGCGTCCGCCGCCGCGCGCGCAGGAGCTCACGCGCCACGTGTTCTCCGAGCCCGGCAGCCTGCAGGAGCAGGGGGGGCTGCGCCCGGAAGGGTTTGACCCCGGCCCCGGCAGTGCCGAAGCGCACGCGCAGGGCAGCCGCATCAACATGCTCACCGCCATCCGGCGCACGCTCGAGGCGGAACTCGCCGCGAACCCGCGCCTGCTGGTCTTCGGCGAGGACGTGGGGCCCAAGGGCGGGGTGCATGGCGCGACCCTGGGGCTGCAGGAGAAGTTCGGCGTCGCGCGGGTGTTCGACACCAGTCTCTCCGAGGAGGGGATCGTCGGGCGTGCCGTCGGCATGGCGCTCGCAGGCCTGATGCCCGTGGCGGAGATCCAGTTCCGCAAGTACGCCGATCCGGCCGCCGAGCAGCTGAATGACTGCGGCACGCTGCGCTGGCGCACCCACAACCGCTTTGCCGCGCCGCTCGTGGTGCGCATGCCGGGCGGCTTCTTCAAGTGCGGCGATCCGTGGCACAGCCAGACCAACGAGGTCGCCTGGGTGCATGGGGTGGGGTGGCAGGTGGCGGTGCCCTCGAACGCCCAGGATGCGGTGGGCCTGCTGCGCGCAGCGCTGCGCGGCAACGACCCGGTCATCTTCTTCGAGCACCGCGCCATGCTCGATGGCGCCTGGGCGCGCCGTCCGTATCCGGGCGATGCCTACGTGCTGCCCTTCGGGGTGGCGAGCGTGGTGCGCCCCGGGACCGAGATCACGCTCGTCACCTGGGGTGCGATGGTTGAGCGCTGCGAGGCGGCGGCCGCACAATCGCAGGTGGATGCCGAGGTGCTGGATCTGCGCACGCTCTCGCCCTGGGACAAGGCGGCGGTGCTGGCTTCGGTGCAGAAGACGCGCCGCTGCCTGATCGTGCACGAGGACAACCTCACCGCGGGCTTCGGCGCGGAGATCGCCGCGCTGCTCGCGCAGGAGTGCTTCTTCAGTCTGGATGCGCCGATCGAAAGGCTCGCGATGCCCGACATACCCAGTCCCCACAGCCCGATACTGCTCGAGGCGGCGGTCCCGAGTGTTGCGCGCATCACCGCGAGCCTGCAGCGGCTGGCCAGCCTGTGAGTGCGACCGACAGTCTCGAGGTGCGCGCACCGCAGGAGCAGACCGAGGGGACGCGCTCGCAGCTGCTGCGCTGGCTGAAGCAGGTGGGCGATGCGGTGAGTGAGAACGAGCCGCTGATCGAGATCGAGACCGACAAAGTCACCGTCGAGGTCGCCGCGCCCGGCTCGGGCGTGCTCAGCGAGATCCTCAAGCAGGAGCAGGAGGAGATCGCCCCCGGGGAACTTCTCGGACGCATTGCTGCAGATTCCGCACCGGCCAGTCATGTCCCGCAGGCCGCTCCGACACCGACGACCCCCGCGCCCGCGGCCGCATCGCCCGCCGCGCGCGCGCCGGCCGGCGGGGCGCTGAGCCCGGCGGTGCGCCGGCTGCTCGCCGCGCACGGCCTGGAGGCCGCGCAGGTGAGTGGCAGCGGACCGGCCGGCCGCATCATGGTGGAGGATGTGCTGAAGGCCGCTGCAGGCGCCGCGGCCACACCACCCGCACCGGCGCCGGCACCGGAGGCGCCCGCGGGCGTGCGGCGCGTGCCGCACACGGCGGTGCGGCGGCGCATTGCCGAGCACATGGTGCAGAGCCTGCTGCACACCGCGCCGCACGTGACCACGGTGTTCGAGGCCGACATGAGCGCGGTGCTCGCGGACCGCGCGCGGCGCCGCGAGGCCTTCGCCCGCGAGGGCGTGCCGCTGACCCTCACCGCCTACTTCGTGCAGGCGGCGGTTGCCGCGATCCGCGCGGTGCCGGAGGCCAACAGCCGCTGGACCGACAGCGCGCTCGAGCTCTACGAGGCGGTGCACGTGGGGGTCGCGACCGCGGTGGAGGGCACGGGCCTCGTCGTGCCGGTGCTGCGCGATGCGGGCACACGGGACCTGCTCGAGACCGCGCGCGGGCTCGAGGATCTGGTGCGACGCGCGCGCGAGGGGCGCCTGAGCCCGGCGGACGTGCGCGGCGGCACCTTCACCCTCTCCAACCATGGCGTCAGCGGCAGCCTCTTTGCGGCGCCGATCATCATCAACCAGCCGCAGGCGGCGATCCTCGGCGTGGGCAAGCTCGAGCGGCGCGCGGTCGTGGTGGAGCACGGCGGCGCCGAGGCCATCGTGGTGCAGCCGCGCTGTTACGTCTCCCTGACGCTCGATCACCGCGTCATGGACGGCCACCAGGCCAATCGCTTCATGCAGCGCTTCGTCGACACGCTGACAGCCTGGCCCGCCTAGTGGGATGATGCGGCCGTGCCTGCACTGCCGCCGTCCGCCGCCCTGGAACCGATCGAGCGCGCCAGCGAGGATGAGCTGCGGGCGCTGCAGCTGGCACGCCTCAAGCACACCCTGCAGCACGCCTACGAGCACGTCGGCCCCTACCGGCTGAAGTTCCAGCGCGCCGGGGTGCATCCGCAGGACCTGCGCTCGCTCGAGGACCTCAGGCACTTCCCCTTCACCACCAAGGAGGACCTGCGCGAGCATTACCCGTTCGGCATGCTGGCGGTGCCGCGCACGCAGGTGCAGCGCATCCACGCCTCGAGCGGCACGACCGGCCGGCCCACGGTGGTGGCCTACACGCGCGCCGACCTGGACACCTGGGCCGCACTCGTGGCGCGCTCCATCCGTGCCGCCGGCGGTCATGCCGGGGATGTCGTGCACATCGCCTACGGCTACGGACTGTTCACCGGCGGTCTCGGCTGTCACTACGGCGCCGAGCGCCTGGGCTGCACCGTGGTGCCGATGTCCGGCGGGCAGACGCAGCGCCAGGTGCAGCTGATCAGCGACTTCCGTCCCGACATCATCATGGTGACACCCTCCTACATGCTGGCGATCGCCGATGAGTTCGCGCAGCAGGGCCTGGATCCGCGCCAGACCTCACTGCGCGTCGGCATCTTCGGCGCGGAGCCGTGGACGCAGGCGCTGCGCACCGAGATCGAGACGCGCTTCGCCATCGACGCGGTGGACATTTACGGGCTCTCGGAGGTGATGGGGCCCGGCGTGGCGAGCGAGTGCCTCGAGACCAAGGATGGCCCGGTGATCTGGGAGGACCATTTCTGGCCGGAGATCATTGATCCGCAGAGCGGGGTGCCGCTCGCCGATGGCGAGCCGGGGGAGCTCGTCTTCACCACGCTCACCAAGGAGGCGCTGCCGATGATCCGCTACCGCACGCGCGACCTCACCGCACTGCTGCCGCCGACGGCGCGCGCCATGCGCCGCATGGCCAAGATCACCGGGCGCTCCGATGACATGCTCATCATCCGCGGCGTCAACGTGTTCCCGAGCCAGATCGAGGAGCTGGTACTGAAGCTGCCGGGCCTCGCCCCGCACTACCAGCTCGAGGTGAGCCGCGCCGGGCATCTGGATCAGCTGCTGGTGCGCGTGGAGTGCCACGCGGCGCACGCCGGCGACCCGCAGCAGCTGGCGCAGCTGCAGGAGTCCCTGCAGGCCATCATCAAGGGGCGGGTGGGGATCTCCGCCGCGGTGGTGGTCGAGCCTCCCGGGGCGCTGGAGCGCTCGGCCGGGAAGGCGAAACGCGTGATCGATTCGCGCCCGCGCTGAGGCGCGCGCGGCTCCCTCGCACACCCAGGCCGCCAAAGCGCGCCACGGCGGCGACGCTGGCCGGCGGCAGCGGGGCGTGCAGCCGCCGGGCGCTCGCCGAGAGGTGGGCCTCGGCCGCCGCAAACACGGCCGCATAGATGCGCCGCGTGAGTTCGTAGGCACGGGTTCCGACCCAGCCGGGCGGCAGGAGCTTGGCCGGCAGCAGCGGGTCCTGCAGATGGATCTTGCGGTACTCATGGATCAGGAGCGTGCGCACCAGGAACGCGGCCTCGGCGGACAGTTGCGGCGCTCCTGCCACGGGCTCGAGCGCCGCAAAACGCTGCACGAAGCGCCGGTAGCGCCGCCCGAGTTCCGCCAGGTCCCAGCCGCGCGCCGCGAGGCCGCGCTCGGCGGCGGCCTCGGCGGCGCGACTGCGCAGCAGCAGGGCGCCCGCGGCCCCGGGAAGCGAGCGCAGCCACTCGCGCGACTGCGCCGCGGTCGCGCCGGGATGGGCAAAGACGTTCGGCGACAGCTGCCCGAATCCGAGCCAGCGCAGCGCTTCCCGGACCTGCTTGGGACGGCGCCGGCCGGCCGGCAGCAGGAGCAGCGTCCAGCGCCCGTCCCAGGCGGGGTGGGGCGTGCCGTAGATACGCTGCGTGGCCTCGGCGAAGCGTGCGCTGCCCTGGCGGCTGAGCCGGTACTCGCTGCGGCGTCCGTGCCGTGCGCCGCTCAGCCAGCCCTCGCGCGCCAGGCGCGCCACCGAGGTGCGCACCAGGCGCTCGGTGAGCCCGAAGGGGGCGGCGAGGCGGATCAGGCTCCCGAGCGTGACGGCGCCGCCGCGCGGCGCGATGGCATCGCCGAAGATCGTCACGAGGAGCGAGCCGCCGCGCAGGGGGCGCTGGGCGCGAAAGTGCCGCAGCAGCGAGCGCAGGGGGGCGGGCGTCGCATCCGGGCGGGGCATCCGAAAAGTGTGACACAGAAACCGGATAGGGATGTGCTAATCTTGTGTCACATCGGGGCAGCAGCTGGAGCGCTTTCCATGTATACCCAGGGGCTGGACAGCCAGGGCAGCGAGCCGGTTGCGCCGGAGCGCGACAGCGCCGGCCGCGCCACGCGCTTCCAGGCGCGCATCGACGCGGAGGAGAAGATCGAGCCGAAGGACTGGATGCCGGAGGCCTACCGGCAGACCCTGGTGCGGCAGATCTCCCAGCACGCGCATTCGGAAATCGTCGGCATGCTGCCGGAGGGCAACTGGATCACGCGGGCGCCGTCGCTGCGCCGCAAGGCCGTGCTCATCGCCAAGGTGCAGGACGAGGGCGGCCACGGCATGTACCTGTACAGCGCCGCCGAGACCCTCGGGGTGTCGCGCGAGGCGCTGGTCGCGCAGCTGCTCTCGGGCGCGGCCAAGTACTCGAGCATCTTCAACTATCCGACCCTCACCTGGGCCGACATCGGCGCCATCGGCTGGCTGGTGGATGGCGCGGCCATCATGAACCAGATCCCCATCTGCCGCTGCTCCTACGGGCCGTATGCGCGCGCCATGGTGCGCATCTGCAAGGAGGAGAGCTTTCACCAGCGCCAGGGGTTCGAGATCATGCTGACGCTCGCCCGCGGCAGCGATGCGCAGCGCGCCATGGCGCAGGATGCACTCAACCGCTGGTGGTGGCCCTCGCTGATGATGTTCGGCCCGAGCGATGCGGAGTCCAAGCACAGCGCGCAGTCGATGCGCTGGAAGATCAAGCGCTTCAGCAACGATGAGCTGCGGCAGAAGTTCATCGACACCACGGTGCCGCAGGCGCACTTCCTCGGCCTCGCCATCCCCGACCGCGAGCTGCGCTGGAACGCCGCGCGCGAACACTACGAGAGCGGCCCGATCGACTGGAGCGAATTTCACGCGGTGCTCAGGGGCCACGGCCCGTGCAACCGCGAGCGCCTCGAGGCACGGCGCGCCGCGCATGAGGCCGGCGCCTGGGTGCGCGAGGCGGCGGCCGCGCACGCCCGCAAGCACGCCGCACGCGCGGCGGCGGCCTGAGGCGCGTGGCGCGCCACGGGTCATTTCGGCACATCGTCAGGTAGCCCATGAACAACGACTGGCCCTTGTTTGAGGTTTTCATCCGCTCACGCGCGGGACTTGAGCACAAGCACGTCGGCAGCGTGCATGCCGCCGATGCCCGCATGGCGATCGAGCACGCGCGCGATGTCTATACGCGCCGCCAGGAAGGCGTCAGCATCTGGGTGGTGCCTTCGGCGCAGATCATCGCCTCTGACCCCGGCGAGGCGGAGGCGCTGTTCGAGCCGGCGCGCGACAAGGTCTACCGCCACCCGACCTTCTATGAGATCCCCGAAGAGGTGAAGAACCTGTGAGCGCGCGCGCCACCCCGGCCACCGAGGCGGACGCGGCGCTGCGCGCCGCGCACCTGCGCTACGTGCTGCGCCTCGGCGACACGAGCCTCGTGCTCGGCCAGCGCCTGGGCGAGTGGGTCGGGCACGCGCCGGAGCTGGAAGAGGACCTGGGGCTTGCGAACCTGGCGCTCGACCTGATCGGCCAGGCGCGCCTGCTTCTCAGCTACGCCGGGGAGCTCGAGGGCCGCGGCCGCGATGAGGACGCGCTGGCGTTCCTGCGCGATGCACCGGAATTCATGAACCTCACGCTCGCCGAGCAGCCCAACGGGGATTTCGGCCAGACGATCGTGCGGCAGTGGCTGATCGACACCTGGCAGCTGCAGGTCTACGAGGGGCTCGCCGCCTCCTGTGACGCGCGCCTGGCCGCCATTGCCGCCAAGGCGCTCAAGGAGACGCGCTACCACCACCGCTTCAGCAGCGGTTGGCTGGCACGCCTCGGGGATGGCACGCCGGAGAGCCGCCGCCGGGTGCAGGGCGCGCTCGAGGAGCTGTGGCGCTTCACGCCCGAGCTGTTCGCGGCCGATGAGGTGGATGAGCGCGTGAGCCGCGCCGGCATCGCCCCGGTGCTCGCCCATCTTGCGCCCGGCTGGACGGCGCAGGTGGAGGCGGACCTCAGGGCCGCGACGCTTGAGCCCCCGGCGGCGCAGCCCTATCCGTGGCACGGCAAGCGCGGCGTGCACACCGAGCACCTCGGGCACCTCCTGGCGGAGATGCAGCACCTGCCGCGCACCTATCCCGGGGCGCGCTGGTGATGAGCGCGCACAGCGTGGCGGGCGATACGGCCGCGCCGGCACGCGAGGCGCGCGTGTGGGCGATCCTCAAGGACGTGCCCGACCCGGAGATACCGGTCCTGAGCATCACCGATCTTGGCATCGTGCGCTACGTGCGCTGCGATGCCGAGGGACGACTGCACGTCGGGCTCACGCCGACCTACTCCGGATGCCCGGCGACGGAAGTCATCCGGGAGAGCGTGCGGGCAGCCCTCAAGGCGCACGACTTGGACGATGCGCAGCTCGAGGAGGTGCTCTCGCCCCCCTGGAGCAGCGACTGGCTGAGCGATGCGGGGCGCGCCAAGCTCACCGCCTTCGGCATCGCGCCGCCGGCCGCGGCGGTGTCGAGCCCGCGCCACCTGCTGGGTACGCCGCGCATCGCCTGCCCGCGCTGCGCGAGCCTTACCACCGAGCGGGTGAGTGAGTTCGGCTCCACGCCCTGCAAGGCGCATTACCGCTGCGCGAGCTGCGGCGAGCCCTTCGATTACTTCAAGTGCATCTGAAGATGCTGAAGTTCCATCCGCTCAAGGTGCTGCAGGTGGTCCCGGATGCCGAGGACGCGATCGAGATCGCGCTCGAGGTTCCCGAAGCGCTGCGCACGGAATACCGCGGCGCGAGCGGTCAGCACGTCGTGGTGCGCGCGTTCCTCGAGGGCGAGGAGGTGCGGCGCACCTACTCGCTCGTCAACCTCCCCGGGGAGTGGCCGCTGCGGATCGTGCCGCGCGTGCATGCGCACGGACGCCTCTCGCGGCACCTGGCCGAGCAGGTGCGCGCCGGGGACGTGCTCGACGTGCTGCCCCCCAACGGCAGCTTCACTCCGCGCGCGCCGGTTCATTCCGGCGCCACCTACGTGGCCCTGGCCGCAGGCTGCGGGATCACGCCGGTGCTGCCGGTGGTGCGCAGCCTGCTCGCCGGCGGCGCGGCGCGCGTGCTCGTCTTCTACGGCAACACCGGCACGGCACGCGTCATGTGCCTGGAGGAACTGCTCGCCCTCAAGGACCGCCACCTCGGCGCCCTGTCGCTGCACTTCCTCATGAGCCGCGAACCGCAGGAGGTCGAGCTCTACAACGGCCGGCTCGATGCTGCGCACCTGCGCCGCTTCGCGGCGAGCCTGTTCGCACCGCAGGCGGTCCAGGAGTATTTCATTTGTGGTCCCGGGGACATGATCGAGACCCTGAGCGCGACGCTGCGCGAGCTCGGGGTCGAGCCCGGCCGCATTCACGCCGAGCACTTCACGCTGGCGGGCACCGCGGGGGTTGCGGGCGAGGCCGCGAGGGCGCACCCGGTGTCCGGCACGCCGGCCAGCGGGGAGGCGGAGGTCACGATCCTCATGGACGGGCGGCGGCGCAGCTTTACGATGAAGCTCGAGGGGGAGACGGTGCTCGATGGGGCGGCGCGCGCCGGCATCGAGCTGCCATTTTCCTGCCGCGCCGGCGTATGTTCCACCTGCCGCACCAAGGTCGTGCGCGGGGAGGTCGCCATGGCGCAGAACTACGCGCTCGAGGACTGGGAGGTGGAGCAGGGCTACGTGCTCGCCTGCCAGTCGCACGTGAAGCGCGCACCGCTGGAACTGGATTACGACGAGCGCTGAGGGCGGCAGGGCCGCCCGGCAGAAGGATCCGACGTGAGCTACCAGAACATACTGTTTGAAGTGCGCGACGGCATCGCGCGCCTGACGCTGAACCGGCCCGAGCGGCTGAACAGCTTCAACACCGAGATGCACGCCGAAGTGCGCACCGCGCTCGATTCGCTGGCGCGCTCGCAGGCGCGCGTGCTCGTCATCACCGGCGCGGGACGCGGTTTCTGCGCCGGCCAGGACCTGAACGACCGTGCCGTCGCCCCGGGCGCGGCGGCGCCCGATCTGGCGCAGTCCATCGAGGAGAACTACAAGCCGCTGGTGCTGGCGCTGCGCTCACTGCCGCTGCCGGTGATTGCGGCCGTCAACGGCGTGGCGGCCGGCGCCGGCGCCAATCTGGCGCTGGCCTGCGACCTGGTCATCGCGGCGCGCTCGGCGGTGTTCGTGCAGGCGTTCGCCAGGCTCGGCCTCGTGCCGGACTCGGGCGGCACCTGGTTCCTGCCGCGCCTCGTGGGCACGGCCCGCGCGCTGGGACTGGCGTTCCTGGGCGACAAGCTCGCGGCGCAGCAGGCGGCGGACTGGGGCCTGATCTGGCGCTGCGTCGAGGACGCCGAATTTCCCGGCCTGATCGAAGATCTGGCGCGCCACTTCGCCGCCGCACCCACACGGGGCATCGCGCGCACCAAGCAGGCCATCTACGAGGGCCTCGGGCGCACGCTCGCCGAGCAGCTCGACATCGAGCGCGACTACCAGGGCGAGCTCGGCCGCTCGGCCGACTACGCCGAGGGCGTCGCCGCATTTGCCGCCAAGCGGGCGCCGCGCTTCAGCGGGCACTAAAGACCGTGCCACCGCCTCCGGGTGCCGACCCCATGAAGGACACCGTCGCGGCCCAGGAGGCGCAGCGGCTCGCCGAGCGCGCGGCCGCGGCGATGTTCGAGCGTGACCGGGCCTCGCAGGCACTCGGCATGCGCCTCAGTAGCGTGCGGCCCGGATTTGCCCAGGTCACGATGCCGGTGCGCGCCGACATGGTGAATGGCCACGGGATCTGCCATGGGGGTCTCCTGTTCGCCCTCGGCGACAGCGCCTTCGCGTTTGCCTGCAACTCTCACAACCAGATCACCGTCGCCGCGGCCGCCGCGATCGATTTCCTGGCCGCCGCCCGGGCCGGGGATGAGCTCACGGCGGAGGCGCGCGAGCTGTGGCGCACCAAGCGTAACGGCCTCTACGAAATCGTCATCTTCAACCAGCGCGGCGAGCGGCTGGCGCTGTTTCGCGGCCGCTCGTACCGCATCGACGGCCAGGTCGTGCCGACGGAGTGAACAACATGCAGCTGGAAAGCTACATCGCCGGGCGGTGGCAGGCGGGCAGCGGGCCGGGTGCGGCGCTGCGGGACGCCACCACCGGCGAGGTCATCGCGCACGCGGGCGCCGAGGGACTGGATGCGGCGCTGATGCTGCGCCACGCCCGCGAGGTCGGCGGACCGGCACTGCGCCGGCTCACCTTTCACGAACGCGCCGCGCGCCTGAAGGCGCTCGCGAAGCTCCTCGGCGAGCACAAGGAGGCGTTCTACCGCCTCTCGTACGCGACCGGGGCCACCAAGAGCGATGGCTGGATCGACATCGACGGCGGCATCAGCACGCTGTTCGTGTACGCCAGCAAGGGCACGCGCGAGCTGCCCAACAGCCACGTCTACGTCGACGGCGCGGTGGAGGCGCTCTCCAAGGGCGGCACCTTCGTCGGCCAGCACATCTGCGTGCCGCTCGAGGGGGCGGCGGTGCACATCAATGCCTTCAACTTTCCCGTATGGGGGATGCTCGAGAAGCTCGCCCCGACCCTGCTCGCCGGCGTGCCGGCGATCGTCAAGCCCGCCACGCAGACCTGTTACCTCACGGAAATGGTGTTCCGGCGCATCGTGGAGTCCGGCATCTTCCCGGAGGGATCCGTGCAGCTGATCCTCGGCAGCGTCGGGGACCTGTTCGAGCATCTCACCTGCCAGGACGCGGTCGCCTTCACCGGCTCGGCCAGCACATCGCTCCGGCTGCGCCAGCACCCGGTAGTGCTCGCCAACGCGGTGCGCTTCACCGCCGAGACCGACTCGCTCAATTCCTGCGTGCTCGGTCCGGACGCCTCCGCCGCGACGCCGGAGTTCGAGCTGTTCGTGCGCGAAGTGGTGCGCGAGATGACGGTCAAGGCGGGCCAGAAGTGCACCGCCATCCGCAAGGCGCTCGTGCCGGCGGCGCGCGCCGGGGAGGTGACGCAGGCGCTGCGCGCCGCGCTCGGCAAGGTCGTCGTGGGGGATCCGCGCCTGGAGAACGTGCGCATGGGGCCGGTGGCCTCGCTCGCGCAGCGGCGTGAAGTGCTCGAGCAGCTGGGCAAGCTGCGCCGCGAGGCGGAGGTGGTCTTCGGCGAGGCCGGCCGCACGCAGCCCGAGGGCGCCGATGCGGAGCGCGGCGCGTTCGTGGCACCGACGCTGCTCTACTGCAAGGACAGCGCCGCTGCGCGCGCGGTGCACACGGTGGAGGCTTTCGGCCCCATCTGCACGCTCCTGCCTTATGGCGCGCCGGAGGAGGCCATCAGCCTCGCGCGGCGCGGCGGCGGGAGCCTCGTCAGCTCGATATTCAGCGCCGACGATGGCGTCGCCGCGCAGCTGGTGCGGGGGCTTGCCCCCTATCACGGGCGCATCGTGGTCGTGAACCGCCACTGCGCCAAGGAGTCCACCGGTCACGGTTCCCCGCTCCCGCACCTGGTGCATGGCGGCCCGGGGCGGGCGGGCGGGGGCGA
Organism: uncultured Pseudomonadota bacterium; assembly: GCA_963727305.1. Taxonomy (GTDB): domain Bacteria; phylum Pseudomonadota; class Gammaproteobacteria; order Steroidobacterales; family Steroidobacteraceae; genus 13-2-20CM-66-19. The sequence goes on along the minus strand of CAVSFM010000003.1, from coordinate 12,881 downwards.
GGAGATGGGTGGCATCCGCGGTGTCATGCATTACCTGCAGCGCACGGCGGTGCAGGGCACGCCCGATGTGCTCACCGCGGTGACGGGGCGCTGGGTGCGCGGGGCGCGCGAGCTCGACCCGGGCACGCACCCGTTCCGCAAGCCCTTCGGCGCCCTCGCCATCGGGGACACGTTCCATTCGGCGGAGCGCGAAGTGACGGTCGAGGACATCGAACGCTTCGCGGCGCTCTCGGGCGATCGCTTCTATGCACACATGGATGAGGCCGCGGCGGCGCGCAACCCGCTCTTTGGCGGGCGCGTGGCGCACGGCTATTTCCTGGTGTCGGCCGCGGCGGGGCTGTTCGTCGATCCCCCTTATGGCCCGGTGCTCGCCAACTACGGCATCGACGGGCTGCGCTTCACCAAGCCGGTCAAGCCCGGCGACCGCATCAAGGTGCGCCTCACCTGCAAGGAAAAGTCGCTGCGCGAGGGCGCCGGCTACGGCGAGGTGCGCTGGGATACCGCCATCACCAACCAGGACGGCGAGCCGGTCGCCAGCTACGACGTGCTCACCATGGTGAGCGAGAAGGCCGTGCCCGACGCGTGATGCGCCCCTGGCCGCAAGGCGGCCTCAGCGGTGGCCGAAATCCCCGAGCACCAGCTCCAGTGGCTCGCTGTCGATGTGCACCGGGCCGGTGAACGGATGGTTGATCGAGACGATCACCAGTAACCCCATGAACACGATGAGCGCCAGCACGCCGGTCATGAGCACCTGCGCCTCGAGGTTGCGCGTGCCGAAGAAGAAGGTGAAGCTGACCGTCAGCGTTCCGCCCAGAACCAGCACCGTCCACAGCATCCCCGGGACGATGCCGTGCGAGAGGTGCAGCCGGGTGCGGCGCGCCTCGGTAATGTGATCCAGCTGGCGGAACATCTCCACCAGCACCGCCGGCGGCCGTGCGCCGTCCTGCGCCACGGACAGCGCCGCCGCATACAGATCATTGAGCGCACGCGTGGTCTCGGGGCTCGCCCGGACGTGCGACATTTGCGGCCAGTCCCGCTCGATCGCGGTCTGCAGGTAGCGATCCAGGGCATTTCGCATCGCGACCGACTGGGGGTCGGCGGGGGCGGCCAGGCGGTAGAGCGTCGCGGCAGCACCGGCCTCCTGGATGACCGCGCTCTCCGCGTCGCTGTAGCGCTCCCAGACGATGATGACCGCGAAGGCGAGCAGCACCGCGTAGATCACCCCGACGGTCGCAAACTTGAAGCCGGCGATCTCGTTGTTGGTGGTCAGCCGCTCGAGGCTGAAACGACGCCGGATCAGGATCGGGCCGGCCATCGCGGCCGCGGTCGGCAGCACGACAACCAGCACGGCGGCGAGCCACAGGGGCAGGGAGGCAAGGAAGCGTGACACCGGCGGTTCCTCCGGGCCTAGTAGTGTTGGGAGTCGCCACTGTAGGGGCTGCACGCAGGGCGTGCAAACCATGGCAGGTGCGGGCGTAACTTGCGCGGATCGTTCGCCCCCGGGGAGCCCACCGTCCCAAAGTCACCGCGATGGCAGGCTCCCGCTCCTATAATTTGGGTCCCGCGGCACCACAAGGGGAACAGGGAATGGCCGAGTCTGCGAGCACGCCGACGAAGTTTTCGCGAACCGAATTACGTGGTGAGGATAAACCGAAATGTCGGGTCATCATCCCACCCGTGCAGGGAGGTTGGACCGAGCCGGCGCTGTTTGAGTGGGAACTGACCGCTGAGTCGTGGACCGATGAGCATCCGCACAGCGAGTACAACTTCGTGATTGAAGGCCAGCTGTTCGTAGAATCCGGCGGCGTCACGGTGGAGGCGCACACGGGCGACGTCGTGCGAGTGCCCGCCGGGGCAGTGGGGCGGTACTGGGCGCCCAAGTATGCGCGGCTGCTTGCCATATATGGACCCAGTAACGGGGGCGCCAGCAGATCCCTGGGGTACGAAAAACTGCGCAGCGGTTAGGTCAGCGGCACCTTCTGGTGTGCCGGCGCAGCAAAACGCAACGAATTCCGTCACCGCGCACGAAAACACGTCCAGCCAGCGCGGACCCAAGACTGGAGTTTTGGGCGTGCCAACTCTCGATACACGTGCGGAGATGCAGAGGCTGTCCGCGTTTCTCGCAGTCTCCGACCGGCCGAGGATTGCGGTAGGGACACTCATTGCTAAGCGCCCCCCGCACAGAACCGAGCGGGCCCGATTCGGGCACTCAGCTCCCACCTTGGGTGTTTGACGAGAAAGCGTCGGTCGGGCCAGGGATGCAGGATACGCGGCAGAGGGATGAACTCGGCACTGAGGCGCTCGATCCGGCTCCAGGTCGTGCCGTCCTTTTGACTGCGACGTCGTAACGCACGCCGCCAGAGGGCCACCACGTCATGCCGAAATGCACCCAAGCGAACAGCGTTGGTCGGGATGGCATGATACGCAAAGTAGCCACGCACCACTTGTCCCAGCCACGTGCCTTGTTCATGTATCGGCCGATGCATCCATTGCCGCAGTTCGCCTTTCAAAGCTTGCAGCGTTGTCCGCATGCGGTCGCGTCGAGTCTTTCGCTTAAGTAGAAAATGACCGCGACGCGACTGTCCGCAGATATGCGTGAAGCCGAGAAAATTGAACGTCTCGGGTTTACCCAAACCACGCTGGGTTCGACGTCTGGCCCCATGGCGGCCAAACTCAATCAGGCGTGTCTTGTCCGGATGTAACGACAATGCAAATTGCTTTAGCCGCCCGCGTAGCTCTTCCATGAACTGCTTGGCTTCATGCTCGCGCTCAAATCCGCAGACGATGTCGTCGGCGTAGCGCACGATGATCAGGTCGCCTTGCGAATAGCGCTTGCGCCACCGCTCGGCCCACAGATCAAAGACGTAATGGAGATAAACGTTGGCCAGCAGCGGCGAGGCGACCGCGCCTTGCGGCGTACCCTGCTCGCTCACAGTCAGTTCACCTTGTTCCATCACGCCTGCCTTCAGCCACTTGTGGATTAAGCGCAGGACACGCTCATCGCCGATCCGGTGCTCCAGAAATTTGATCAACCATTCATGACTGACCGAATCAAAGAAGTTTTTTCAAATCAGCATCCACAATCCAGTTCACGCGCCGCTGGGTAATACCAAAGGCCAACGCATCCAGCGCATCGTGCTGGCTGCGCTTCGGTCTGAACCCGTAGCTAAATCCCAGAAAGTCCACCTCGTAAATCGCATTGAGCACTTCCACTACGGCACGTTGCACGATCTTGTCTTCCAGTGCAGCGATTCCCAGCGGGCGCTGTTGCCCATCTGCTTTGGGAATGTATTGCCGCTTGGAGGGCAAGGCTCGATACGCGCCACGGTGAATGCGCCCATGCAAATCAGTGAGGTTGGCTTCTAAGGCTTGGCCATACTGCTGCCATGTCGTGCCATCGATCCCCGGCGACGCGTTGCGCCTCAACGCGCGATACGCCTTCCGCAGTCGTTCCACATCGACATGGTGCAGTAGTGCGGTGAACCGTTCCTTCTTCTGGCTCTTCGCTCTTTCTCGTACACGGTCAAGTCCCTGGGTCACGCTCCCCCGGCTCAGTGTCCGGTGCGTGCAGGACTCGCCCGCGTTCCCCTTGGCCGGCCGCCTTCGCTCCATCGACTCCGCACCTGATCCATCAGGCTTGTTCGCCGACTTCATCGCTACTGTGCAGCCGTCTGACTTCTGCGGATCGTTCATCATCGGCTTCGGTTCTTCACCTTCCCGACGCGGACCACTCCGTCACCTTGCGATGATGTGCGGCCGACCCGCAGATCTCCCGGTTCCCTAACAAAGAGTGTGCGTGCATGCCAGGTTCTACGACCACGCCGGGTCGCCCGAGTGCTTGCGATAGCGCACTCGTACGTATTGCCTTCCGCTACACAGACAGCGTCGGCACCCAGAAATAGTTTTCTTTCGCGGCTCAATGGCTGGCCTGCACGTTCCCCTACCGACGCTTCGCCGACCTCCTCGCGGATGTCTGCGCACGGCTTGGGGCCGATGTAGTTCGCTACTCCTTCATCGCAGTGGACTTGCACCACTTACTCCTTGCCGGTCTCCCGGCGCACCTGTGTGAAAACTCATTTCGCTCGCCGCGTAGCATCGCTAACAGGCGAATTCGATGTAGTGACTCGCCTGAAATTGCCTCTACGTGGCTAAAATTAACGCCCGAAAATGGGGCGCGCGCGTTTTCACACAGCCTCGGCCAATTCCAGTCATGCCACCGTACGAAGACGCATCCCCAATCCAGTCATTGGAACCGAAATTGCATAACTAGAACCTATCTCAAAACTGTCTGAGCAGGATGCATAGGGTTGCAAGCTGCACGAAGCCGAGAAAATTGCGCGGGTAGTATTCCCAACGGACTAGGAGGCGACGTTTCCATTGAATCCACGCAAAGAAGCGCTCGACGATCCAGCGCCGCTCGTAGCGGCGAAGCCGTCGCCCGTCCTGAGTCTTGCGCTTGACGCGGTTGGATTTGTGCGGAGCGATCATTTCCACGCCCTGGGAGCGCATCTGCTCGTCGAGCGGATCGCTGTCGTAGGCTTTGTCGCCGATCAAGTTGTCCGGCTTCGCTTCGATCATGTAGAAGTCGAAGGTCAGCTGCACCAGCGTGACTTCGTGGTGGTTCGCGGCGTGCGTGGTTACGGCGAGCGGCAATCCGTGCCGATCCACAATCGCCATGATTTTCACGCCTTTTCCGCGCCTCGTCGGACCAATCTGCTCGCCACCGCCCTTGGCCGATGCAAAGGTTGCGTCGATGTAGCACTCCGACTCGTCCACCTCGCCCTGCTCGCGCAACGTGTTCGCAAGGTCCGTCAGCGCCGCACGAATCACTTCGTCCTGGCACCACTGCTGAAAGCGCCGGTGCACTGTCTTGTAGTTCGGATAGGACTGCGGAAGCATGTGCCACTGGGCGCCCGTGTTGAGAATCCACAGCACCGCCTCGAGCACCTTGCGTGCTGGAATCGGCTTGCGACCCGGACGATCGTCCGGATAGTGTTCCTCCGGAAAATGCTTCCGGATCAGTTCCCAGTGCTCGTCCGATATGCGTAGCACGCATAGATTTTACCTATGAAACTGCGCCTTCACAGAGTTTTGAGATAGGTTCTAGAAACGTGTGTGAAAGTGTCAGTTGCAAAATCTTGACAAGGAGTTTGACACCTGCGCCATCCCGCTGGTATCGACATCGGAGTTATCCGCCGTCTTATCGCTCTTGGCGAGGCGGATACCCGTCAGTCTTCCCGGCATCAACGCCACAATATTGCCGCCCCAGCCGATCATTCTTGGATAGTACGTCCGGCAATTCGGTGATGCGGTGTACGATGTGATCCAAAACGCATCGGCATAAGTCGTTTCACCGCCGGGGAGCATCTCACCGGTCGCGAATCCCCGCGGATTTGGGCCAGGCAGCAACTCTCGTATGCGCGGCGCGTACAAGATCTGCTGGTCACCGTGCTTGCCAACGTTGTGGTAAAGGCGTGCTATTAGCACCATGTCGCTGATGGTTGGGTAGTATCCATAGGCCATAAGCGGATGCCCGGTACTTCCGTCGGCTTCGATCGTGCGGTTGGTCGGCGCTGTATGAATGCCGATTGGCTCAAACACTTCTCGCTGCAACATTGCCCAGATATCTGCCTTGGATCCCTCTCTGGATTTTAGAAAGCGGTCCATTGCCACTCCGAGAATAAACATGTCCTGGTCGCGGTAGCGTGTGACCTGGCCGGGACCCCATGGATACTGACCGCCATCTCGGAGCAGCGCAACCAGCTTATCCTGCATCGAGCGAGACTCATACCATTTGGCGTAACTGGCGTCGAGGTACCCGTCACTCGTATCGTTCGGCTCGCGTTTCGTAGTGCCATTGCCGATACCCGTCGCCATGTTGATTGCATCTTCGAACCTTACGCTGCGCCACCCTCGATAGTGGGCCGCCTCCGGAACGTAGGCCGCAATTCTCATTTCGAACACGGTCGGCCCATACTTTTCGGCGAGCCTTAATAGCGCTGTTTCATTCGCCAACGCCTTGGTGGCAGACCACACTCCGAAGCGTGCCCGATCGCACCACGGCAACTGACCACCGGCGCTCTGGCATCCCTTCAGGTAGAAGGTCCCTTGATAGTCGAGTCCGGAAAGTACAATGTCGCTCACTCGCATGGTGCCATCGAAATTGGCGAGTTTGGTACGGCCCACTTTCGCCGCAAGCTCCTCCCAACTGGCAATGTGAACCGCGCCCGAACGACCAGCTTCATAACCTCGCTTCAGGGAAGCTAATTGGCCGGTCGCAACGGGTGAAAAAGCTGCCGGAACGAGGCCGGCGGCGATGAACTCATCCTTGATATAGAACGGTGCGGTTTGCTGTACGATTTGAAAGCGCAAATTTGATACACGTCCGTCCCGGTAGAGAAACGTCGCCAAGCCATTGTGCGTCTCGCCCTCGATCGAATTCACAAGTGCAAAAGGGAACCCGGCACGCGACCAACCCCCATCATCAGGCTGAGCCCAAACCCGGCCGGGCTGCACGATGATGTCCCAGTAGCTGCGCCCTTGACCGTTGGATCCGTACCGGATCACGTCTTGCGTAAAGGGAACGAGATCCTCTTTGTCGGTAAAGAAAGAGATGGCTACGCCCGGAAACAACTTCGGGTCCCGACCGAGGACTGAGGACGGCGAGAATGCCGCCGGCTCAGTGGTCATCTCCGTTTCCGTCAATCGCAGCGTTCCCAAGAACGGTGCGTGTGCCCTGACCGCATCGGGTCCCGGTGCGTACGCAATGTTGTCGATCACTCCGCCAGACCACGTGGGCGAAAGCAATTCGTCTGTGCCAATGCGCTGTACGGTGGCGGCTGCATACTGCATACCTACCAACGCAAGTACCCATAGACTCAGCGCCCGGCTTTGCAACGATATTCTTCCGCGCTGGTCTGAGCCATTCGCCATAGGTCCGAATCCTGTAAAACCCGAGTTGGGGCGCTTGCGATAGCTTACTCAAAAGCAGACGCCCGCGATCGGCGACTCTTGGTCAACAAGAGACCTGTAACGACGCCTCTCGGCTTTTCGTGCTGAATGTCCGGCATCGGGAGGCGAATTAGGCAGTTCCCGGCCAAAACCCGCCTGTCAGTCCCTCTGAATGCCCACCACAAAGCGGCCATTCAAAACTCCACGGCACAATTGTGGTTGCCAATTCGGACCTACGGGACTCTTACAGAAGATGAAGGGGAAATTGCGCGTACCCAGCTTCACTGAAACTTCTTGCAATCGGAGTAATTTGCCATGCGAGCGTCCAAGAGTGTTTCCTTACTTCTCGCCGCTACATTCGCTGCAATCGCGGGAACGGCATACGGCGCTCAACCGCCAGACGTAGGGGTCAGTGGTGTCACAACGGGCCTGGCTGGAACGGCGCTCTCGGGCGGCAGCGATGCCGTGCCCAAACCGCTGGCGACCATCCGGCATAACTTTCGCGGCTCCACCCGCGACTGCGGGAGTGATGGGTACCCACCTCCTCCCGGCGGCTCTTATTGCGACCAGCCGGATGCGAACGGAGCGATTGGCCCGCATTACTTCGTCGAATTGGTCAACAACCATTACGCCGTATATACGAAGCAGGGCATCCCTGTCGTGCAGATGACCGGGGGAGAATTTTGGGGTCAGGCCGGCGTCCCGTTCGGGGTCAACGACTCTCCGATCGATCCCACCATCGTCTTCGATCCCACCCAGGGTAGATGGTATGCAGCTACTATTAACGCCTTGTCCGACGGCGTCACGTGGAGTCAAGGGACCGACCTGCGAATCGCCGTTTCCCGGGGAGACAATCCGACCGAAGGCTTCATCGGCTTCAAGATCCAACTTCACAATGTGAAGGACGCGGGCGGTGAGGCGCCCATGCTCGGCTACAACGGCTCGGGCGTGTTCATTACGTCGGCTGACTACCCGCCCGATTTCTCCGCGCCGACAGGCTTTAGCCTCGTCGTACTGCCCAAGAGCGACCTGCTGGCCCCCAAGCCTCGGGTCGATCGCAGGACCGTCTTTCGGAACATTCCCATTCCCACCGCGGGAGAGTGGATCGCGCCGACCATCGATCTCGACGGCAGCAAGCAGGACGAGATCGTCCTGTCGACGGAGGGCATCATTCAATACGCCTTTGGCACGTACAAGCGCAATGACGTCCGCGGCAACATCTTTGCGTCACGCCTCGATCTCGGCAGCGGTTTTCCGGACAAATATTTCTTTGGTCGGAGCGACTACGACTATTTCTTCGATGCGCCGCAGCCCGATCCAACCGCCCTGCCGCTGAACAATAACTACCCTGTCACCCAGACGGCGCCGGTCATGGTGAATGGCCAGATCTGGATGGCGACGAACACCATCGATACCGGGACCGGGCGTGGGTCCATCCATTGGCTTCGTATCGATGCGGCGAACACCGCCATCATCGATGAAGGATACATCGGAGATGCCACCCAGAGTTTCGTGTTTCCCTCGATAGCGGCCAACCATGACGGCGACGTCGTGATTGGATTCAACGCCGTCGGTCCCGGCCCAGGGCAGTTCGCAAGCAGCTACGCGGTGGTCGGCAAGACTGCCGGCAGAAAAACGGTCTTCGGAACCCCGATGCTTCTCGCGCGTGGGAGCGCCAGCTATCAGCTCCCCACCGATGTGGGTATCGCGAGCTGGGGCGACTACAGCCGCACGACGCTCGACCCCGAGGACGATAAGACGTTCTGGACCATCCAGCAGGTCGCCGTCGACACGACCCACTGGGCCACGCAGATTACCGCGCTGCACGTCGAACACTGAGAGCTGCTGGCGCTGGGCAATCCCGTGCGCTGGCGGAAAACGGCGAAGCACCCGCAGCTTAAGGATAGGAATTGCAGCGGCCCATTTGAAACTTTCACCTGCCGCAAGGGAATTGAGCTGATCAGGATCAGCGCCGTGATGTGGGCATTGAGCGGGGCCTCACGGGCCAATTCATGCTCACTTGTGCCTAAGAATCGGCGTACCAGTGGGTTTCGCAAGTCCAGCGTCGAGGCCTGAGTCCCCGCGCTCGCACGGGGGCTCGGGCCGCGACCGTCGCAGCATCTGAACCGGGCGTCGCGAGTGCATCAGTCTACCTTCGGGGTGGGCCCTGCCGTGAGTCAGGGACGGGGCTCAGCGCTCTGGTCTCCAGGGGAGGACCGGGCACCAGAATGGCGGCTTTCGCGGAGTCTGAACGGCGGGATTCGGGCCAGTTTGAGACATCGCAGCCACCGAATTGAGCGCCGTGAAGCCGTCATTCAGAGCACGGGCATTCAACTAACTTTAGATTTGGCATACCGGCTACTGAAGATAGCAGCCGTAACTCGACCTCGTCATCGCCTGCGCCAGCTGGTAGTAAGGTACATCTCTGCTTGGCGAAAATCGCTCGTATTCAACGGTAAGCTAGTAACACCTGATTTTGCAGAGAGCAGCCATGCACGCCCTCGCACTTCGCGCTACCGTGATCGCCCTGTCGGCGGCCTTGCTGCTTTCCGTCGGTGACGTCGTCCTTGCCCAGTCAGACGCGGCGTCGAAGACGGCAGAGGACCAGAGATCGCTTCCCTACACGCAGGCGGGTCAGCTGATCGATGTCGGTGGTCGGCGTATCAACATGCATTGCGCGGGCTCCGGTTCGCCTACAGTCGTTCTAATGGCCGGTCTATTCAGCTGGTCGCTGGTTTGGTACAAGACCCAGCCCATAATCGCCCAAAAGACGCGCGTCTGCGCCTTCGACCGCGCTGCGTATGGGTTCAGTGACCCAGCGCCGCAGCCCCAGATCATCTCCGAAGTGGTCGAAGATCTGCACAAGGCGCTCCATGCTGGATCCATACCAGGACCGTATGTGTTAGTGGGGCACTCGCTAGGCGGCCTAGAGGCGCGGGTCTACGCGCAGCGGTGGCCGGAGGATGTCGTGGGCATAGTCCTCGTCGAAACCAGCCCGGCCGCAGAGGGGCTCATTGACGAGAATCAGCCGGATTTCGATGAGGCAGAAGGGCGCGAAGGCGACATAGCCTTCTACCTGCATTGCGCCTCTTTAGCGCGACACAAGCCCTTCGAGGCGGACAGTCAGGAGCTGACGGACTGCTCAGCTGTGCTACCGAAAGACACGCCTGCCGCCTTCAGAAAGGTTTGGCCTCAGTTCTTCACTCCCGACTATTTCGAGGCTAAGGCCTCACTCCTCTGGGGGCTCTACAACCACCAATACGACGGCGCCGACCACCACCGCCTCGGCGCAATGCCCCTCGTCGTGCTGTCGATTGAGCATCCTTTTAGTTACGACAATGACACGCCCGCTGGCAAACGGCTCGACCAGCTCCTACGGCAAGATCTGGAACGCTATGCATGCAGACTTGGCGCGCCTCTCCTCGCGTGGCGTACACCGGGTCATCAAGCGGTCAGGTCACGAGATTCAGTTGGATCAGCCACAGGAGGTCATCGACGCCGTGGACCAAGTGCTCCGCCAGCTTCGCGCCGGTGCGAAGTCTTGAGACGATAGCGCCGTCAAAACATGTGCCACCAAGAAGCGGTCATTCGCCAGCGTCAGCAACGGGTCAATGGCAGTCTATGGCCACGATCTGGCGGCGATCATCCTCCTGCCGGCGCTGGCCGCGTGGCTCATCCACCCGCAGGGTCTGAAGTCGGCTACACGCTCACCTGGGGCTACGCCGTCACCTTGTTGATCAGCCTACGACCCGCACCGCCGAGCATCAGCCGCGTGAACCCGGTCAGCAGCAGATTCACGCCGACGAGAAGCCCAATCGCCCAAACTGAGCTCGAAGGCCAGTGGAACCAGATCAGGCCGCCGAGCACCAGCGTGACGATGCCGTTGGTCAGCAGCCATCCCGAGGCGCTCGCGATCTGAAAGTAGGCCACGATTTCGAACACTCCGGCCACGAACAACACCGCCGCTAGCAAGAGCGTCAAGGTCCCGACCGCCATCAGTGGGTTGGCGAGGAGGTAGACCCCGCCGAGCACGTACACGACAGCGATCAGCACTTGCCAGATGACCTGCCTTGCACCGCCGCCGCGGAAGGCGGTGATCAGGTGCGCGATCCCGCCGAAAATGAACAGCCAGCCCACCAGCAGCGCGACCCCGAGGCTAGCCACCGCGGGCTCCATGATCGCGAATACTCCCAACACGATGAAGGCAATCGCGGCCGCGATGTACCAGCCCGTGAACCTTTTCGCCGACTGGACGACCTGTCCCGGAGCTTCAATTGCCATTGACCACCTCGTGACTGGCTTGTTGTTTGGAACGGCCATTCTCCGTCCAAACGATACATTTTGGTACGACCTGCGGGTTGATAGGATCGAAACAGTCCCGCGGGTCTCTCTCATCGTGGGCTTGTGCTTTGCGGGGTAACTCGGGGTCAATAGCAGGCATAACCGCGGTGACCGTCGCTCATCGGCAAAAAACGCGCCGTAGTACAAACACTGTGCCGGGGTTCGCCACGGGACGGGACGCGATATTCGGCCGCCTTCCCCGGTCTATGGGCCATAGCAATTGCTGCGAAAGGCTTCCGATGACACGTTTATCTCCACACTGCCTGGTTGTGGCGACGATGCTGTGCTGCGTTGGAGCTGCGATTGCCCAACCGCGTCCGGTGGTGATCGAGCTGTTTACCTCACAGGGCTGCAGCTCGTGTCCCCCTGCTGAGGCGTATGTCGGAAGACTGAGCGCACGGTCAGATGTCCTGGCGTTATCGTTTCATGTGAACTACTGGGACGAGCTCGGCTGGCATGATCGGTTTGCCTTGGCCCAGTCAGTTGAACGACAAAACGTTTACGCCCTAAACCTGGGCCGCTCTTCGGTCTACACACCACAGCTTGTCCTGGACGGACGCGACGATCAGGTCGGCTCAGACGGACGGGCGATTGCGCGAGCGCTGAGCGAGAATCACGATGGTGTACCGGTCACAATCTCGGTGCGCGAGGCCGAGGTACTGGTGGAAATCGGTACGCGCCCAGATGCTAAACCGGGCGATGTGGTCCTCATTCCATACCTGCGCCATGCGGTTTCGGCGATCGGCCGCGGAGAAAACGCTGGTCGTACCCTCGAAGAGTTCAACATTGTGCGCGCAATCCGCACCCTCGGAGCGTGGAAGGGTGAGGCGCAGAGCTTTCACGTACCCGTATCCTCGCTGCCGCCGGATGCCACCGATGTGGCGGTCCTTGTTCAGGCGTCCGGCCAAGCCCCGATCATGGGAGCGGCTGCTCACGTGCTGCGCTGAGTGAGCTCATCTTCCGATTTCTGCACGAGTCTAATCTCTTGGGCAAACGAGATGCTGCAACCGCACAAAGGATGATCGTGCAGAAAATTGCTCTGAGATCGGGTGTCTCCCGTGACAAATTACTTGCCGTGCCGGTCTCCTACGCTGATTGGACCTATTCAAGGGTAACGACCTAACCCAACGGAGAATGCACCCATGCGATTGAAGAACACTACTGGCGCAGCCCTCGCCACGGCGGCCGCCATCCTGCTCAGCGGCGGCTTTGCTGGCACGGCCGTTGCTGGTTCAGACGCGAAGATCCATTGCACCGGCGTGAACGCTTGCAAGGGTCAGTCCGCTTGCAAGAGCGCCACCAACGCCTGCAAGGGGCAGAATTCCTGCAAGGGCAAGGGCTTCCTCGAGATGACCCAGGACGAATGCAAGGACGCGCAGCAGCGGGCGCAGGACCTGCTTAAGGGCAAGTAGGAGATCCTTCCAATGACGCGCGCCGGCGCCTGCCGGCGCGCGGTCGCGACAATTCAGTGTTGCGCCCGTGACAGGAGAGACCGAGCTTCTAACAGCTGTCTAACGTGTCGCCAACAGCGAGGAGAGCCAGGTTTTCCAAATGACTGCCTAAAAGCGGACCCCCGCGACAGGCAACTT
>CAVSFM010000002.1:0-59913 GCA_963727305.1 uncultured Pseudomonadota bacterium | reverse complement strand
GCAATGGCACTGCCACACTCACCTAGTCCCCGGTAACGCAGAATACCGATGGCACGCTGCTGACAGACCTCGCCGGATACAGGGTCTTATACGGACCGTCAGTGAGCGCCATGGACACCGTTGTGGTGCTGCCGGATCCAAACCTGATAACCTTTGTCGTTTCGAATCTTCCATCCGGCACGTGGTACTTCACTGTGGGCGCGTATAGGAGCGCCGGCATGCAAGGTGCCATGTCCAACGTCGGCACGAAGACTATAAATTAGCAACCTGTTCGATGGACGATCTGACCTGTTGCTAATCGTTAGCCACCGGATCCGATTCAACCCGCGCACCGTCCGCCTGGTCATCTTTTTCGAATCCGGATACGGATTCAGAACCGCCGACCTCCGAATGAGATTGTCTCTTGCCGGCTCTGACCGCTCATGGCGAGCATATCCGGGTTGAAAAGAAACCGCTGCCACCCGCTACGCCCACAACGCTCACGTTCTTGCCAGTGCAGTGGGCGCTGGAGGGCCCCTGTTCCGCTCCCTACGAACGAAAATTGGCTGAACATCTGCGATTGCTAGTGCAGCTCAGGCTGGAAGGTATTGTCGACCACCCGTTGGGGTACGTTGTCGCCATTGCCCCAATCGGCTGCGCCAGTGGCGCCACCGCGGGTATCCGAGAATGCGCGATTCATGGAGATGCCCCTTATGGCGAGGGCAGCACATGCGTGCTGTCGTTAGATAACTGTAGTTCTCCGCCGTATCAGGGGCAGGTTCTTGAAATGTTCTTGTCCCCGCAACGCAGCCTACCGGCTTGGCAAGCTCCCATAGCACGATTGAAATCAGTTTGACCGATCAGTCACATCGGGCGCCAAATCCAATGCGACACGGGTGTTCTTCGCCTCTCGGCAAAGGAAGATCACATGAGGAAGTCAAACGTTCTCGCAGTGTCGGCACTGGCCTTGTTGGCGGTGCCGCTGACCGCAAGCGCGCAGCTACTGATTGGGTCGTCGATGCTACGCTGGCATCTGGCGGTTCCGTCATCGGATCCTTCGTGTTTGACCCAAGAATCCGTTCGGAAAGGGATACTCAAACCTGGATATTTCTGTCGTTAGCAGCGTGGTGGGCAAATCAAGTTTCCGTCAGCTCGAAGAGGGCACCGGCCCCCAAAGCATTCTCGCCACAAATTTCGATGGGAGCGACTCTCTCTCCCTGTTTTTTGGCGAGCCGATCACGGACATGGGCGGCTCGTTCGTGGTGCGTGGGGACAGTTTGCGGTTGCGGTTTCGCGCACAACGGTCCCGCAGGACTCATCGTCAGTGGCACAGTGTCATCGGTTCCCGAACCGGCACCCTCTGGCTGTTCGGCTTAGGCTTAGGCGCTGTCATGGTGCTGCCGGCGCTGCGGAGGCGCAAGTTGGCCTAAGAGGCCGAGAGCTTCGGATCGAGTTCCAAGTACGCACCGTAAGTCCAGTCGAATCGCTCAGCGAGGTGCCGACTACGGTAATGGCTACAGTGTAGCCGTTAAGGCCACCGTTCCTCGTGCGCTCACCACTGCTGCGCCGGGGTAGTAGGAGGAAGGCTCATGCGGCCCAGGGGACGGCAATACAGAACGAATCAGTCAGGGAGTGTCCACGCTGCTCTCCGGCAGGCGGATCGCGACGAAAGGAGCGACTTCTTACCGAATAGTCTCGGCACCGCTGCCGCGTGCTCTCGTCACCCGTGGTTCCTCACCGGCGTGTTCCTGACCTGCATGTGCGGTCTGATGCTGCAGATCATGGAGACGCGCGTTCTCTCAGTGCTCGTCTACTACCATTTGGCCTTCTTCGCCATCGGCGTGGCGATGCTCGGCATGACGGCCGGCGCGCTCTTCGTCTTTTACCGGTTCGATACCGCATACACACCGGCTCCACTGTTCGATGCGATGGCACGGGTGATGTCGCTCTTCGCTTGGTCGGTTCTTGCCAGCCTTGTGGGTCTTCTCAGTCTGGCGCTCGGGGCAAAATTCGAGCCGACGCTGACCTTTGTCCTATCGTGGACGCTGGCCGTCGTCATCCTGCTGCCGCCGTACGTTCTGCTGGGAATCGCTGTGAGCCTCGCGCTGACCCGCAGCTCGCAGCGGATCAGCCTCGTGTACGGGGTCGACCTCGTGGGTGCGGCGGCCGGCTGTCTGGTGACGCTCGTTCTGTTGAGCGTGATCGACACATACTCCGCCGTGCTGCTCGTCGGTGCGGTAGGAGCGACTGCCGCCCTCGCGTTCAGGAAGGCCGCCCGCTCGGCCGCGCCGGCGATCGAGGCGGCGGGCGCAGAGCGCCTGCCCGCAGGCCCGGAGTGGCTGCAGAACCTCGGGGCGAAGCCCGCCGCCGCGCTCGGCGCGCTGCTGCTCGCTGCGGGAGTCAACGTGCTTCTCGGCACGCACGGGCTGCGGCCGCTCCTCGTAAAGGACCAGTTCGAATCGGCGAACGAGTTCAACACCGAGCGGTGGAACTCGTTCTCACGGATCGATCTGAAATCGATCCGCAATCCCCCGCCATTCTCTGGAGCGCGTCCCCAGTCGCACCTCGCGTGTACCTCGACGAGGGCTGGATGCGGATCGACGGCGGCGCGGGGACGCCGCTCTATCGGTTCAACGGCGATCCGCATGAGCTCGACTTCCTGCGCTTCGATGCAACCTCGCTTGCGTACTTCATCCGCCATCAGGGGCGTCCGCGGTCATCGGCGTCGGCGGTGGCCGCGATCTGTTGACGGCGTCGATCTTCGGTTTCCGGGATATTACCGGAGTTGAGTACAACCCCATCCTCGTGCGCTTGTTCTCACAGGATTACCGCGAGTTCAGCGGTGCCGGGCGCATCCCGGGATTGCGGCTGGCGGTCGATGATGCCCGCAGCTGGTTTGCACGAAGCAGGGAACAGTTCGATCTGATTCAGATGAGTCTGATCGACACCTGGACGACGACGGGCGCCGGTGCGTTTACGCTGTCCGAGAGCGGTCTGTACACCGTGAACGGCTGGAAACGGTTCCTCGCCCGGCTCACGCCCAACGGCGTGTTCACGGTCTCTCGGTGGTATGCCGCGGCGCATCTCGATGAGACCGGACGCATCCTGTCGCTGGCGATGGCGACCCTGATCGAGATGGGTGAGAAGGATCCGGCGGAGCATCTCTATCTCGCCTCGAACGGGAAACTGTCGACGTTGATCGTCGGGCGCGCCCCGCTGACTTCGGGCGATGTGAGCACGCTCGATGAAGCGGTTCGGTCGCTCGACTATCGGACGCTCGCCGCGCCCGGAAGAGTCTCCGCCGACCCCGTCTTCGATCGTATTCTCCACGCCCGAACGACTGATGAGCTCATACGCTTTGGCACTCGACACCGATCAACCTGGCGCCGCCTTGGGATGCGAACCCCTTCTTTTTCGATCAGCTGCGCCTCTCGTATCCCCCCTCGATGCTGCGCGCTTTTCGCTCCGAGCCCGGGATGATGCGGGGGAACCTGGACGCAACGCTCACGCTGCTCACGCTTGTGGTCGTTTCGATGCTCGTCGTCTTTCTCGTCGTCATTGGGCCGGCCCGGAGCTCCGTGCATCACGCGACCGCGAAGACGCTCTTCTGGAGCAGCGCCTACTTTCTCATGATCGGCGTTGCCTTCATGTTCGTTGAGATTACGCTGATCCAGCGTATGTCCTTGTTTCTCGGCCACCCGATATACGGTCTCGCGATCGTGCTGTTTGGCATTATTCTTGCCACGGGATCGGTAGCCTGCTTTCCGGGAAGGCGGTCCGGCTCTCCGCCCCTCGCTCGTCGGGTGGCCGATCGTGCTCGCGGCTACCTGGCCTATTGCCCTGTGGTCGGGGGATCCTGCTGGATCAGGCCGAGGACGGGATCATTGATCGAACGTGCGACCATATGCCTCATGACCATGCTCCCGGCCGGCGTACTGATGGGCTTCATGTTTCCGACCGGCATGCGGCTGTGCACGCGCATCGATCCACGCATCACGCCGTGGCTGTGGGCGGTGAACGGCGCAGCCGGAGTCCTGGCGACCGGCAGCGCGGTCCTGGTCGGCATTGAGACATCGCTTAACCATGCGCTGTGGGTCGGGCGCTTGGCTACGCGTTATTGGCGGTCGTGGGGATGCACCTTGAGCAGGGGGCTGCAGCCGAGGAACAACAGGCTCGAGAGACGCATCCCCCGCTCTCGGCACGAGTTCTCTATTGGCCGGCAGCCCCTCTACGGCTGCTTGAGTGAATGTCGCTGGTGCTGCGGCAAGCGCGCGGTGACTTCCGTGCCACAATTGCGCAACACTCCGCCGTGGGCGTGTCCGCCAGCGCTATGCGAGTACAGTCGCGATTGGCGTAATTCCACCTGCCGCCGTCTTCTGATGTCCTGCATACCAGAGGTGGAACATGAGCAGGGAGAAGAGTAGCTTGCTGTGCTTGCGAGCACCTGACAGGTGTTCGTGCTTGAGCCGTTCCACTTCAGTTGAGTTAAAGATTCCGGCAGCATCTAGAGCTTCGCGGGAGAGCGCGTCCTGCATTATTCTCTTGAGGGGGCCCTGAACCAACGTCCCATCGGCGCCTCGAAGCCTTGCTTGCGGTGCTGGACAACTGGTTCTGGAAGCCACCGGGCGGCTACGTCCTTAAGAATCTGCTTCTGATCCAGGCGGCGGATCTTCAGGCTCGCCGGAATTGTCATGGCCTCCTCCACGAATCGATGGTCGAGATACGGCACACGTAGCTCGAGAGAGTGCCACATGCCAATCCGGTCTATGAGCGTGAGAACGTCGTCCGACAGGTACCAGCGCAGGTCGGTCTTCAGCGCGCGATCGACGCTAGTTCCGTGCCGAAACCCGTCGAAAGTTGCGGTGAGTGTCTCTGCCGTTAGTGCAGGATCGATGCGCTCCGCTACGTCTCGGCGATATAGGCGCGCGCTCGACGGCTGGTAGCGTAGTCATCGAATCCTGATAGCGGCTTGACCCCGGCAGCGAAGCCGCGCGGGAAAATCGCTTCAGATGATCGATCAGATCGCTGGAGGTTTTCGGCTCCGGGAGCTGGCGACGAGTGGATCAACGAGCCGCTCGCGGAGCCAGCGCGGCACGTGACCGTATGCGTCGCCGAGACGCACCCCCAGATGACGGCGGTAGCCGCCGAAGAGCTCATCCCCGCCGACACCGGTCATCGCCACCTTGAGGAAGCGCGCGGCTTCCCGGCTGACGCAGTAGGTAGGGATGGCGGAATCATCCGCAAACGGCTCATCGAATGCTGCAACGATGTCGAAGATGATGTCCGTGATGTAGGGTTCGACGTGGATCTCGTGGTGGTTGAGGCGATAGCGTTTAGCGATCATGCGCGCGTACACGCGCTCGTCGATGAAAGAGGAACCGGAATCGCCAAATCCCACCGTGAAGGTCTCGACGGGGCGTTCGCTCGCGTCAGCCATCATGGCCACTATGAGACCGCTATCGATTCCGCCGGAGAGGAACGCCCCGACAGGGACATCGCTTATCAGGTGTGACTACACTGCGCGCAGCAGGGTGCTCGCCACACGTTCCACCCATTCGCCGCGCGTTCGTGAGACAACTTCCGGGTCGGGCACCTGCCAGAAGGAGCGCTGGCTCATCTGCCCCTTCGGCCCGACCGTGACCGTCGTGCCCGGGATAATCTTCCAGATCGCACGATAGATCGTGCGCGGCGCTGGAATGAAGGTGTAAGCGAGGAATTGATCCACCGCCTGCCAGTCGAGGTCCGTCGGTACCAGCCCCGTCGCCAGGAGTGCTTTGATCTCCGAGCCGAACAACAGTCCGCCGGCGAGCGGTGCTATGAAAAGCGGCTTAATCCCCGGGCGGTCGCGCGCCAGCAATAATGATTCCGTCCGTGCATCCCACAAGGCGAAGGCAAACATGCCCTCAAGCTCGCGAACGAGCTCAGCACCGCGCTCCTCGTAAAGATGGACAATCACCTCGGTATCGGAGTTGGTGCGAAACTCGTGGCCACGCGCGAACAGCCCCTCCCGCAGGGCTCTATAGTTGTAGATCTCGCCGTTGAACACCGCGGCCACAGAACGGTCTTCGTTGTAGATGGGCTGCCCGCCGCCCGCGACATCGATAATAGCGAGCCGCCGAATCGCGAGGCCGACAGTGCCCGAGACAAGCGACCCCTCCCCGTCCGGCCCGCGTCTCACGAGCATGTCATTCATCGCCTGCAGCGTGGCAGGCGACCAGCCGGAGTTTGAGATGAAACCACAGATGCCGCACATGGCTCTGAGAGACCTGTCCCGTGGCGCTGCGTGGCCGATACGTAACCCGCCACCAGCATTCTTTGACCCTGGTCCGTAATCTACTTGCGCACTATCTTGCCGTCCAGATCCACCGCCGCACGATAGCAGCCCCTAGTTTGTACGCTCGGACAGAAACGCGACGCTCTTCGGAGTCCCATCGCCATCCGCGCCCCCATTTGCCGCCATCGCTGACTGGGCGCATGCTTCGCTGAGCCGTCTGGGCCTTGGGTTATGCCACAGAGCAAGACCGCGCACCCCTCGCAAGGAACGTGGGCAATCCCACCGATTTCTTGCCCGTCAATTCGTGCGAATTCGACGTCGCCGCTCAAACGGGAACCCATTGTTCGCCTACTACTCGGGTCTACCGCCGAGACGGTAGGACCGCGACGATCTCCTGCAGCATGCTCACAGCTAGGATCGAGTGCAGGGCAGAAGACGATCACAAGGCGCTCCAGAAAGCGGCCCAACACGGAGCCCTGAGAATCTGCATCGGCGACGAGCCAGAAACAGGGCTCGACGCGTGGTCTGCGAACAGTGTTCGAATCACAGCACGGTTAGTCGACGGAGAGGTTACTGGTCGCACATCCGTCACTGGCCTGCCGCCAGTGTTCAGCTCCCGTATTAACGGCGGCGGAGTACGGCTTAGCACCCCAGCGTTGCCTTCGGATGTCCATCATCACCCTGGAGCACCGGATCTCGACGGTATCGCCGATACCCTGAGATGGGGCCATCCTATCCATGGGCACACATTATTTTCGGGCATTCAGCTACTGCGTTCAGGGTCCGAATTCAGTGTTGGTCATTCCGGTCTCCATGTCACGCGTGAATGGCTGCTAATGCCCGAACCGCATGAAACTTCAATGACTGAGCAGGATCGCATCGACGCCCAAGTCCAGGCATTCCTTCGTGCCGCTTCACGATTGCCATCGTCTGGCACCTTTCTAAGCTTAAGTGGTGGGATCGATTCTCGTGTAGCACTGATTGCACTACTAGCCGCCGGCAAATCCGTTCCGTGCGTGACATTGTCACCTCCCTCGGACTCCTTCGAGGCGGCAAATGCACGTGCGGTGTGCGACGCATGTTCACTCGAGCACCACGTTATCCGACTCGGAAGTGATTACTTCCGCAAGCTAACGGATCTTGTCGAGCGCGCCGCGCTGCAACCGGAGGGATTGCGGCTATGGCTGAATCGGTTGATGTATTCCTTTACGAATCCTTGGGACAGCGTTACTCGAGCCGGATCTCTGGTCTGTTCGGGAACCAAGTCGGACGTGGGGGGGTGGAAAGTACGGCAGTCAACACGCCCGACCCTAGCGTGCTAAGCGATGACCTCGTGATCGCGTTACGGAGTAGGTCGCTCACTCCATGGTATTCGGATCGAGCTCGGGTCGAAGAACTGGGGCGCCTCCTGATGCAACAGGAATGTTGCTTTCCCGTACTGGCAAATTACGTTGTGGGCAGCGCATTTGTACGGCAACTTACCCCATACGCAGATCTGGAGCTGATGCGTATTGCTGGGGCATCACTCCGCCAAATGTGGCGATGGGGGGGCACTAGTCAGTTGGCGTTCAGATCGAGAGATGCCATGCACAGATGGGCTGGCCCGCCGCGTCAAAGAGTCCTTCCAACGCAAATTACTCAATGAGGTTAGACCGAGGCGCAACATGTACCTCTCAATTTCGGCTGGCTCGCGAGTGGGGGCTGGGCGCCATCGCGCTGCGCTTTCGTCGACTGGCTGCGGTAATGAGGTTCGCACTCTCGGAAGCACGCGTGAGGCTTCATATTCCGGGGTCTTGCGGTTCGCACTGTGTCCGGAAATCCCAAACCGTGGGAGCTCGTGGATTGGCCGCAGGTATTTCGTGCTCAGCTGCGTGAAATGGTGTGCGACACACTGTTAGCGTCGTCATTCCTGGAATCTAACCTTGTAAGACCGGCGGCACTTTCCGAGCTCGTTGACGCGCATTTTTCTTATCGAGTGGATGCGTTCAGCACGCTTTCGCCCCTGTTTGAGGTGGCTTTGTCGTTCGCGAGGCGATCGCAGGGCAAGTCCGACCATGCGCTTGGATAGCAGGTCTCACGATGGACTTTCTTACTGAGCTTGTTGTCTTTCTGCGTAGCCGCTGGAAATTGTGGCTTCGCCCTATAGTTATCATTGCGCTCATCGTTGCGGGTTTGCTGGCCTTGTCCAGCGGTCTTCTAGAAGCCTTTTACCCCTCGCCCGCCGAGGACGACCACTTAGCGCCATTCTCACGCGGTCACTACAGGCAGGACCGAGCGTTGCTCACCAAGTATTCGGCAATCAACTCGATTGCCGTCGCGATTGGGATGAATCCAATCGAGAGCGTCGCCTTGATTGAAGACGAAGTACTCCCCGACGCGGATACGGGCGCGGAAGTTCGGGCCCTGTTCGAATGCGGCGGCGAGATCTACCGCCGTAGTCTCGGGGCTCAGCCCTCGCAGAATTGTCTTTTGTGGTTCGCCCGCTAGCAACTCGCTCGACCACCGAATACCGTCGCTTTGGTAGCGGGACGCAGCGTCAGCGGAGACCTGCATCTCATAAGGGAAAAGCAACACACAGAGCTCGGCTCCGTTCTTTCTCAAAGCTGCCGACAATTTATTGATTCGTGCGACTGTTTGATTGACGATCAGTGCATTGCGTGACGGATGAAGTTCGTACATTTCATCGCCGTGGTATCCGTACCCCAAGCGGACCACCAGGCTGGTCAACTTGAGTCTTAAATAATAGTAGACGTAGGAGTGCGTTCTCAGGAAATCCACGTACTTCTTGAGCAGCGGTTTCACGCTGTGCAGCTGCGAGTGTTGCGCCACAACTGATCCCTTATCCGGTAGGATGTCGTTGAGGTCCATGGCATAGACAATTCTTTTCAGTCGAAATCGCTGAACAAGGATAAGGATCTTCGCGATGGAGACGTCATCGGCGATGCCGTCCTCACCCGGTCCGCCGAAGTTCATATAATAGTGGTCCCCGCGCAAGTCGCGGATGATGTCTGTGTAGCGGTAGCCGAAGCCTGCTCCGAATCCCATCGTTATGGAGTCACCCCAGAAGCCGACGCGCTCGCGAGGGTCCGTCGGGTCCCAATCCCGATCC
Source organism: uncultured Pseudomonadota bacterium (assembly GCA_963727305.1). Lineage (GTDB taxonomy): Bacteria > Pseudomonadota > Gammaproteobacteria > Steroidobacterales > Steroidobacteraceae > 13-2-20CM-66-19. The sequence continues at coordinate 50,551 of CAVSFM010000002.1, read as the reverse complement.
GGATAGCCATTTGAGTTGAACGGCATATCTCCGAAGGAGTATCGGTAGAGTCGGCTCGATATCTTGATGGGAGTGTAATAGTGCAACTGATAGGAAACGGTGTAGCGCAGCACGATTTCAGTCACGATCAGAACTGCGCATAGCAGCAAGAAGATCCAGCCCAGTAGTATGCTGCGTTGATGTCTTTCAATGAAATGGCGGGCCCTGTCGCGGTTCGAGTTTGCGAGGGGGGGTACGCGGTCACGCAATAACGCCATCAATGACTCCTCACCTCGTGCCATAGCCGCTGAGCGTCCGACCAGGCCCCGAGGGTAAGCCGCCTCGCATTTGTGAATGATGTGTACGAACTCATTGGCGAGACTTTACCCGTGATTGTAAGGCAACCTCTTCCATAGAGACTGGAGATACCGGCGCGCCAGCCAGAGAGCAGCCTAGCCGTCCTCGCCGATGCCGTCGAAGACGACGCGGAACCCGCCCGGCAGGACGCGCGTGAACTCTTCGCGTTGGTAGTCGATCAGCGTGGCGCCGAGCTTGCGGATCAGCGCCGCGGCGCGCGCGCGCGGTGCCCCACAGCTCCAGCCGGCCAGCCTGCCGAGCACGAGCAGCGCCTGGCCGACGGCGCCGGCGGCTCCATGCACGAGCGCGCGCTGTCCTCGTGGCCGGGCCGCCGTGAAGGCGCTGGTATGCGGTCGTCCAGCTCAAGATCAGTGCGGGCGCCTCGCCGGGTCAGGCGGTCTCGGAGCGTGCGATAGGCGGCGTCGACCCGGGTTGTTCAAGTCCGGCGCTTCGGCGTCGATGCCCGCCGACACGAGACTAGGGGAAATTCGTCTTATACAGCCGCTGGAATGGCCTTGCGAGCGTCGGCAAATGGGCTGCAGGGCCGCCTGATTGGAGAGCGAAGAATGCCAGTTCCCGAAGGCTTAAATAATGGAACGCCGACGCAGTGGCAACAGCGCGCAGGCTATTGCAAGGAGGGCGATCCCGAGTCCGGGCGCGAGGAGCTACCTTGCAGCGCACAGGACTCATGGCGGCCATAGACAATGCTGAAGGCTCATGGTGGCGTCGGGGGCTGCTCACCCCCGTCTGGAGCCACGGTTTCTATCGACCTCAATTCGCGTAAGCCACCTCAGCCACCTCGTGCGCTCAGGCACAGGCGGATGATCCCTCTCGGATCGCTCGGCTGAGCACCACCGCCAGTGAAGACCGCCTGTTTACCTTCCTGCGCACGAGACGCAGCGTTGTACAGCAATGGCCAACGAAACAAAAACACCAACGCACCGCGACGCTTTCGCTAGCCTGACACGCACCACCCCGCGACGGCTCACGTAGCGTCGGGGAAGATACTGACTACTCGTGCGGGTAGCGTGTACGGCACTGGGTAGCAAGGGTGTTTCCCGACGATCACGGCCGCAGCGGCTTGGGACGTGCTGCGCAGCGCCAGGACATCGAATCGTTTGCCCTGCGCGAAGGGCTGTCGCTCAACGGATGGCATCAGGACGTTCAAACTGGCGCGGGAGCCGACGCGCTGCTCCTGCGACCAGGGCTTGCGACCGCATTGAAGGAGGCAGGGGCTGCACGTTGTCCACTGATTGTCTCGAAGCTTGATCGTCTGTCTCGTAACGTGCGCTTCATTACTGGCCTGATGGAGCACAAGGTGCATTTCGTTGTTGCAGCACTCGGTAGAGACTGGGCCCGCGGTACTGGCGAGCGCTCAACGCTGTGTGGCAGAGGCCACTGCACCTCACCCTGAGTGCCAGGAGCCGCTTCCGCAGTCTCGAACAGCTATTTCCATCAATTGAATAAGCTCGGACACGCGTGCCGCCACGTCGAATCGCTCGACTGCGATGGGGATGAAGGCTTCGGCAGCGGCACGTGACGGCACACGTGCTTCTCGCGCCACAGCGTCGGCAAGACCTGCGCCATCGCCAGCGGACACGATCGTGGCCGGAGTGTCAGCCAAGACTTCGGCCAAACCGATACAGCTCGTCCCGATTACCGGCACGCCTGCAACCATCGCTTCCATCCCCAGAACTGAGCTCGCTTCCCAAAGGGAAGGAATAACAACCACGTCGACGCCTTTTAGCGCGCCGGCAATATCCGGTACGAATGGGAGGAAGGTAAACGAGGACCCCAGGCCGGCACGCTCGATCGCTGCTTGCTCCTCGCGAACAAATCCACCACCCCCAAAGGCGGCGACGTGACACGATCGGCCCGCGGCCTGGGCACGTTCCCGCAGCAATCGAATCGCCTCGACAAGATAGCGGAATCCCTTTTGCTCCGTAAAGCCGACCGAAATACCCGACCAGCAATGTGTCCGACCTCAATCTCAGCTCGGTCCTCAGATCTCGTGGAGTCGCCTCCAGGATCGCGCGTGTCACAACGGCGTTCCGTACAACCCGGACACGTCTTGAGAATCTGTGCCCGAAGTGAGAAGCGAGATTCTTCTCCACGTCATGGCTGACCGCGACGACGGGATTGACCAAACTGAGAAGGGACTTAATCGCCACTTTGCGAGCAAATCCCTGCATGCCTATGAACTGCGAGTCCTGCGAGAACGTCGTGCACCGTCATCAGGTGCGGTACGCGCCTGAGTTTCGCTACCAGCGCGGTGGCGGCCGCGGCGGTAAAGCCATGCGAATGAACGAGGTCAAAACCTCCGGACGCGAGCTCGCGGTTGACGCTGCTCGCCATTATTCGAGGCGTGCACCTTGGTTCCAGGTAGACGTACTTAATGGGCAAGGAGCAAAGATCACGTTCCAGGACTTCAGCCTGATCAGTCCGGCGGACAACAATGCTGATTTCCAAATCGGGGAGCTCTTCATAGAGAAGGGGGTAGACGTACTTGAGGTGAGTACGGATCCCACCCACCGGGTTTCTGACCACCAAGAGAAGGCGTCGCATGGTTGCGCACCAGAGGCCGCGTAAGTGCCGAAGAATGCCGCTTGGAGTCCGCCGGGCAATGCTGCGCGTCTCAAGTGCGACACCAAAGCTAGCCCCAACTAAAATCATCTTGCTGACAATTTCTCGACAGACTGCTTTGCAGCCGCAACTCGTCGGGCTGCCCTGTTAACCCACTGCCGGTCCGGATGACCATTCAAAAAAACCCTAAACGGATATTTGATCAGTCGATCGGAAACTATGGTTCCCGTGTAGTAGTCGACCCGGTATGAAACCGGGCATCGTAAGAGAATCGCTACAGCGACCAGGAGCAAGACAAGCAACAGATAGGCTCCAGCCTAATCAGAATACCGCGGTGATGTGTTTCAATGAATCACCGACTGCTGTTACGGGCGGGTTCGCCCGTCTGATGATCTGATCGCCCGAGGTCATCGCCCACCTCTCATCCGATTCTGCAGTCGCTTGCCGAACGCGTAGCTCGCGTATTGACAGCCACGATCCGCATACGTTGAGCCACCACCGATGGTCGACGCGTGCGACGCTGAGTGCAATCTTTCTTCAACACGCACGGCGGAGCATAATAGCAGCGCAACCCTTAACTGGGGCCGGGAATAGAATTGATCGATGCTATCGTCATCGCACTCGTCGTTGCCGCAACGGCGCTACTGTGCGTGTACCATCTGCGCAGGCTGCACATCGCCGAATTCGCGCGCCGTGCGACGCTCGGTAGCGGATCGCAGCGCGACACCGCCTTTGCGCTCGCGACCGCGATATTTGGCGATGTGAAGCGCGCAAAGAATGATCCGGCGTTTCTTCTGCCCTTGCTGGCGCCTCTGGGTGGGTCACCCGTCACGATCCTGAAAAAGGGCGCCTGCTGCTCCGGCATACATCGTCTTTATATTAGCTGTCTCGATACCCTCGGAATTCGCGCAGCTCAGGTCACAGTCTTCCGTCGCGCGGACCCCGCGCACGCACACTGCCTGGCGCAGGTCACCGTGGAAGGCGCAAACGTCCTGATCGATGTCGACTACGGCGTCTGGCTTCGCCACCCGAACGAGGCTCTTTGATCTTGTCGGCTTGCGCACCGGCGTTATGCCTGCCATCGTGCCCTTCGCACTCGACAGGGAAGCTTGCTACGTAAATGATGCTAAGCCGCGAGCGGCTGGGTACCCCGATCGCGAGTACTATCGCTTCGACTACAATCTGACCCGAACGGCGAACTGGGCCGAGACCAGGCTAAAGCGCGCGGTCTATGGGGTGCTGCGTCCGGTGACGCGCGGTCGCGTGGATTACCTGCTTCCCGGCGATACTTGAGTGGCCTGAGGTGCTGCTCGCCGCGGCGCTGTGTGGAGCGGCAATCCTCGTGCTCGCCGCACAGGCGCTTGCGCACTGAGTGCACGCACACTTTTGCACCCGCAGCGCACCATCGATGTCGGCGGCGTACGGGCGCGCGACCTCGCTGTACACCCGTGGGGCGTTATGGCCGCAAGCGCTCAAAAGACCAGGATTTTCGCAGCTAAACCCGTACCAGCGTCCGTGCAGCCTGCCAGGCTGGAGGTCGATCCGAAGCTCCCGTACGTCTTTGAGCCGATTGCGCCCCCGCGGCACTGGTATCATTGGCCGACCAAGCCTAAGCTGAAAGCGTTTTGGGTGCCGTGGTTCAGGGGACCGAGGACACTGTGCCACTGACGATGAGCTCCTAAAGGACCGTTGTGCGCGATAGCCGCAACCGCAGACGTCCCCACGTCGCTCCGGCCCAGCCGTCCATGTCCGTTGACCGGTCGCCGAAATTCAGCTTAGAGGTCGCTCCCCACGAGATTTGTGCGTTTATGCGTTGGGGGCCGGTGCCCTCTTCGAGCTGACGGAAGCTTGAGTTGCCCGCCGCGCTGCTAACCAAAGAAATATACAGGTTTGAGTAATCCTTTCCTGAACGGATTATTCGGGTCGCAAGGCGAGAGGTCCGAGGACGGAACCTCCAGATGCCAGCGTAGCATCGACGACCCAAGAAGTAGCAGACAGCGCCTGCGGTCAGCGGCACCGCCAACAAGGCCAGTGCCAACACTGCGAGAACGTTTGACTTCCTCATGTGATCTTCCTTTGCCGAGAGGCGAAGAACACCCGCGTCGCATTGGATTTGGCGCCCGACGTGACTGATCGGTCAAACTGCCTTCAATCGTGCTATGGGATCGTCTTGCCAAGCCGCAGGCTGCGTTGCGAAGGAACAAAGCATTCCAGGAGCCTTCGGCCGATAAGGTAAAGGACTATACTCGGTCAACGACAGCAGGCCTTGTGCTGCCGCTTACGTTAGAGCCAGGGAGGCTTATATGCGTACGCTGTTGTTGCTGACTATTCTTTCCGTCCCCGCCTATGCGGACGAACTTCAATACACTCTCACTGGCGTAGCGGTTCTGGCGGCGGACCCGACGGGGCCCCAATCTTCGTTCGATGCGTCCTTTACGCTGAACACACTCAGCGGACCCAGTTCGTTTAGCTTTGGTGGACCCGGAGGTACTGTGGACCGCTGGAGCTTCTCGGGCGCAGACGTTACGAATCTTTCCGTCTCAGTTGGTGGAAATACGATTATGAGCGGACCTATTACGACAGCTTTTGGAGGCGGTGAAAACTTTCGGTCCTCCAATTCTGTCTAGTTTCATGGAGATCGGTGGTACTGAGTTCTATTGGGTTGATTTCGATTTCCTCGCGCCTTCCACACTGAACTCCAGGGATCCCCTCGCGGACTTGCTTCTGCCACCACAACAATACGGGGGTAACATTGCCTTTGTTGGTGGGTGGGAAAGCCCATTCAGGGTTCGGGTCACCGACGTAAGCGTTCCCAGACCGGTACAGTTGGGCTCATGGGCTTGGGACTTGCGGCGCTCGCGCTGCGCACGCGGCGCCATCGTTACCGTTGAAAGAGGGAGTGGGCGAACAGTCGCCCCAGCACGTCCTACGCGCGGGCGGGATGGTTAGAATAGCCAAGCCGCAGGCTGCGTTGCGAGGAACAAAAGGCTTTCAGGAACCGACCGCCTGATACGGCGGAAAGGACTACACTACGGCGTGAAAAACGAACAGCACGCCCTGTGCTGCGCTCAATCAGCACAAGGGGCAGTTTTCTCATGAAATCAGCGGCGATTCTCGGACTGCTTGTCTTTGCCGCTCCATCCGAGGCGCTCAGATGGCGCTCCCAGCTAACATCAAGCTGAGGAGAGCTGGCAGTATCACATGGCTTACTGTTGCAGGGCCAACGGTCAAGTCCCACCTTCGAAGCGTCATTTGTGCTCGACCACGTACTTTATGAAGGCGGGCCGGACAGTCATCGTTTTCCTCTTGGGGTATCTGATTTGATACTCCTACAAGAATTTTTCTAGGCCCAACGGGCTTCGATCTCGAATGTATGGAGCCGACGGACAGATCCTAGATTATTTGGATGCCGCCCTTTTCGCCCCAGTCGTGACGCCCGTGAATGCCCCCGAACCTGCGACACTCTCGCTGCTCGCCTTGGTCTTGCGAGTGTGGGCTTCATGAGTCGGCGCAAAAAGAAATTGACCGCTGGTTGAAATTACGACCCCGGCCAAGTGCTGGGGTTTTTGTTTCCTACGCTAGTGCGGATTCTTCGGCATACCCCGCGGCCTCGGCCTGGCCACCGCGACGACTTCAGCCGCCTTCTCCCCGCACTGCGAGCAGCGCATCCGGTGTGCGAGCGCTTCGAGGGTAAGTGACCAGCTAACCAGGCGCGCCAGCGCCTCCGGCGTGATCTCGCGAACCGCGCCGTTCGCATCGCTTGCTCATGCCAATCTCCAGGGGGCTACGAGGCGCTAAGGAGGACCACGGGAGCAGTAATTACGCGCCAAGTTCCATAAAAAGTTCCATAGCGTAGCGAAGGTGAGGGCCATTTAGCCCATAAGGTATTGATTTTATTGGTGGGCGGTACTGGGATCGAACCAGTGGCCCCTGCCGTGTGAAAGCAGTGCTCTACCGCTGAGCTAACCGCCCTTTTTGAGGGAGCGGAAGTCTATAGGTGGCTGCCGCGCAAGGCAAATTTCCGGCATGCCATGCCGCGCGGGAAGCAGGGGCCGCTGGCCCTTGGTAACATGCGCGCCCCCGACAGCGGCAGTGCGGATCCCCTGCGTTTATGAGCGTCGTCACGCGTTTTGCGCCGAGTCCCACCGGGCTGCTGCACGTCGGTGGCGTACGCACTGCGCTCTTCAGCTGGCTGTATGCGCGCCGCATGGGCGGCAAGTTCATCCTGCGCGTCGAGGACACCGATCGCGAGCGCTCTACGGAAGAGGCCGTGCGCGTCATTCTCGAGGGTATGGAATGGCTCGGGCTCAAGGCCGACGAGGGACCGTACTACCAGACGCAGCGCTTCGAGCGCTATCGGGAAGTCATCGCCGGCATGCTGGCGGCCGGTACGGCCTATCACTGTTACTGCACCAAGCAGGAACTCGAGGCCCTGCGTGAGGGTCAGATCGCGCGCAAGGAGAAGCCGCGCTACACCGGGATCTGCCGCGCGCGCACCGAGCCCCGGCCCGGGATCCCGCCCGTGGTGCGCTTCAAGAATCCCCTGACCGGGGCGGTCGTGGTCAACGATCTGGTGCACGGTCCGGTCACGTTCCAGAACTCAGAGCTCGATGACCTGATCATCGCGCGGTCCGATGGCACACCGACCTATAACTACTGCGTGGTTGTCGATGACATGGACATGGGCATCACCCACGTGATTCGTGGCGATGACCACCTCAACAACACGCCACGACAGATGAACATGCTGACGGCGCTCGGGGCAACGCCGCCCGTGTATGCGCATGTGCCGATGATCCTCGGACCGGACGGTGCCAAGCTGTCCAAGCGGCACGGCGCGGTGAGCGTGCTGCAGTACGCGGAAGAGGGCTACCTGCCCGACGCCCTCCTGAACTACCTGGTGCGTCTCGGCTGGTCGCATGGCGATCAGGAGGTTTTCACGCGCGAGGAGATGATCGCCGCCTTCGACATTCACGATGTGAACAAGGCAGCATCTGCCTTCAATCCGGAAAAGCTGCTGTGGCTGAACCAGCAGCACATGGTCCGCGCGGCCCCGGCGGCGCTCGTGCCGTACCTGCGCGTGCAGTTGCAGCGCCTGGGCCTCGACAGCACCGACCAGAGTCTTCTCGAAGGGGTGATCATCGTGCAACGCGAGCGCGCGAAGACGCTGAAGGAGATGGCGCAAAACAGCCGCTTCTTCTTCGTCGAGCAGATCGACCTCGATGCCAAGGCGGTAGCCAAACACCTCGCGAGTGCGGAGAGCCGGAAAATGCTGGGCACGGCGCGTGAACGGCTCGCGGCGCTCACCAGCTGGGACAGTGGCAGCCTGAATGTCGGTGCTCAACGATCTCGCGACGCAACTCGGAAGCGGGCTGGGAAAAATTGCTCAGCCGCTGCGCGTGGCGGTGACGGGAACTGCGGTTTCTCCGCCGATCGATGCAACGCTCGCGCTGCTCGGCCGCGCGCGCAGTCTGGCACGCATTGATGCGGCGCTTGCCACCACCGCACCCCATGCTTGACAAGGAACAGGGCCGTGCGTAGCGTGCGCCGGCTTCGAGTGGGGCCATAGCTCAGCTGGGAGAGCGCTTGCATGGCATGCAAGAGGTCGGCGGTTCGATCCCGCCTGGCTCCACCAATAAACGCTTCGCGGCGGGATTTTCGCCCTGTGTCCCCATCGTCTAGAGGCCCAGGACATCGCCCTTTCACGGCGGTAACAGGGGTTCGAATCCCCTTGGGGACGCCAATATAATCAACGGGTTATCAGCATAGCCCGCTATCGGCGCACCAGTCCGGGAAGGCGGCTATCCCCCACCCACTGGTGCCGCGGGCAGAACGGCTCCTGCTGGTTCCTGGGCGACGCGACGTCGCTCATATTGCTGTCCGAGTGCCCAGGCGCTAACGCCCCAGATGCCGGATACCACCAGCCCAAGGCTCAATGTGCCGCCCATGCCAAAGCCCAACATGCGCAATCCCGCCTGAACCCAGGCTGCCGAAAGATCTCCCAGCCGATAGATAACCGTATCGATGACGTTCTTTGCCTTGTAGCGGCTCTCCTGTGCGACCACGGTGAAGCAGATTTCCCGGCTGGGCCGGGCTATCGCGTACTGCGTCACGCGTCTCAGGCCTTGCATCGATTGCAGCATCAGGAGCGTTGGCGAGAGTGCCATGAGAACAAACGAGATCGCCATCAGGATCGGGTTCAGCACAAGACTTGACGTAACACCAAATCGCACGATGAAGCGGTTCAGGCCAAACATCAGTACGGCAGCCGAACAGATATTTACGCCGAGATCGATGTCGGCCAGCGCCTGAGTGCGAGCTGCAACACCGGCGAAGGCCCGGGCGATGAAATCGGTTTGCATGAAATATCCGATGGTGGCGATCCAGGTCATCAGCAGGATGAACAGCGCCTGGTTCATAAGATAAGAAGAGGTGAACAGCGCGCGGAAGCCCTCGAAGAGGTTGCCCTGCAGTTGGTGATCCAGTGTCGAGACCTGAGTCTCCTCATGACGGTCTTGCAGGCGATGCTTCTCGCGCATGAGCCCATGCACGAGCACGATGACCAGGAACAGTCCCGCGGCTGCCATCAGCAACAGCCCGCTCACCCCGATCACTTTGGCCAGCGAACTGGCCAGCAGCGGCCCCGCTATTGCCCCAAGGCTGCCGCCGCCGGCAATAGCCGGAACCAGGCGGGTGGCTTGGTTCGCTGTAAAGACATCGACAACCAGGCTCCAGAACACCGAGATCATGAAGAGATTGACCACGCTGAACCACCAGTAGAATGCTGCCGCCAGCCGCCGACTGTCCGGTGTCGCGTGAAAGCAGAGATAGAAGATCAGCAGGTCTGCGATCAGGAACCAGAACACGCCGGGTAAGACGCGTGACAACTTAAAGGTATCAGTGCACCACGCAAAAATCGGCGCGCAGACGAGCGTCAGGATCAAAGTGCCCGTGAAGAGATCCTGCAGATGCTCCACGCCGAAGACCGTGGCCATGGCGTCGCGCACCGGGCGCAGGATGTAGTAACTGCCGAGCAATACGAAGTTGCAGGCAAACGCGAGCATCGCAGCCTTGCGTTCATGAGGGGCCGCCGCCATAAGAAAGGTGCTTTTGATCATGAAGGTAGTTCTTGAAAGAATTAGATCCAGATGCCGGACACGCGGTTGTACCAAGTCGAGTCAGCCGCCCGGCCGTGCCGGCGGGCCATTTGGTCATGCCTGCCACGCATGGACCCGAGCAGCCCTTCCCATAACGCCTGCGACTCTCGCATGACCGAGACGAGTGGGTTTCAATTTATCTGCGACCGCAGATGAAAGATATGTCTGGAGGATTGCCGGTTCGATAATGCATGCTTAGGCGGCGGGGTCGACGAGATCACCAGAACCAGAGATCGGAGAGCGTGACATGACCGACGTGACAGAGCGTGACGCGAGGCAAATCGAGCAGGTGCTCTATTTATATGCATGGATGGTGGACAAGCGCGAATGGGGACTGATCGATCAGGTCTTCTCGGCAGATGCCACCATCGACTACGCAAGCACCGGCGGTCCCGGGAGAATGCCGCACCGTGAAGCGCTGAAGTGGCTGGATGGGGCGCTCAAGCCATGGCCCATCAATCTGCATCACATCACGAACATCATGCCGCAGGTGGACGGGAATCGGGCCCGCTGCCGCTGCTATTTTTTTGCCCCCATGGGCCGGCCCAAGGCCGGCGGCGGTTACTTCGCCCAAGACGTCGTCACCAACGCCGGCTTCTACCACGACCAGCTGGTGCGCACGGAAGGCGGCTGGAGGATCTCCGAGCGCGTCTGCGAGATGACCGTGATGATCGGAGTGCTGCCAGCCGATTACAGCATCCCGGCTGCGTAGATGACTGATACGTGCATGGCGCCCTCAGCCCGACTGCCCGGGCGCTTGCAGCCTGAGGCGGTAGCTTGACGAGGAACGAACGTCTGACTTGGCGCACTGTGGCAGCTAAGGCGCGCGTGTACGTAATTTAATCTGCGCCATCTCCACATCTGGGCACTCCGGCGATATTCTTCTTAATGAGGTGGCAGAGGTCCTCTCGACAAGGAGAGTGCAATGCGTATCAGTCAGATTCTGCAGGCCAAGCGCCAGGATCTGGTCAGCTTGCCTGCGACTGCAACGCTTCGCGGCGCCATCGAGCTGATGAAGCGCGAGCACGTCGGCGCCGTCTTGGTGCTCGACGACGAACGACGCCTGCTTGGGGTCCTCTCCGAACGCGACATCGTTCACTCGCTTGATCCAGAGAGTGTCGATCCGTTCGAACGCCCGGTTCTGGAAGGGATGCGCCGGGAGAATCCGGTCGCCAGCGCGCAGGACACGGTGCAATGGGTGATGCAGATGATGACCGCGACCCGGGCACGGCACGTGCCCATCGTCGAGTGGGGTCGCGTGATCGGGATCGTCAGCATCGGTGACATCGTCAAATCACGTCTCGACGAAAAGACTCAGGAAAACACCGTTCTCCAGGACCTTGCCCGGGCCCGCGTAATTGCCAGGTAAGTCTTTGGCTACCGTTCGCTACGTGGACGGTCGCGTGTCATTCGCTTCAAAGGCCGAGCGTCTGCCGGAGAAAGTCATCGCTCTTGCGCAGCATTTCCGCGCGCGCACGCGAATCGCCGAGCTGATGATCAAGATCAGACTCACCGCCGTTCGCTGTTGACGAAGGAGAAAATTGCCGAGGAGCCTGATGATGAAGCTGGGATCTCTCGTGATTCTGGCGGTATGGACGCTCAACGCTGGCGCACAAGCGCAGTCGACGCCGAATTCGGCAGATATGCAAAACGCCCGCAAGGCCTGCCGCAGCGATGCGATGAAGCTATGCCCGGGAAAACGCGGCAACGAAGCGGCCGCTTGTCTGCGAAGCAATTCGGACAAAATCACCGCAGACTGCAGGAACGCCTTGGCAAAGGTGCCTGCGCCTTCGGGCTCCTGAAGCGAGTTCAGCGGATCAACACGTGCGGGCGCGGTCGAATCCGCCATTCAATTGCCGCCGCGGTGACTCCAGAACAGCCCTTTGATCATGCGGGCGGGCCGGCGCTGCCGGAGCGAATGAGTTGGTAGGCCGCAGAGGCCATGCGGGATCTCGGTCGTTCACGGGTTACGATCGCGGAGTGGATTTCTACCTGGCGGGGGCGCCAGCGAAGCTTGGAGCGCTCCCGATGCAGAGACAGGTTGACCGTCTTGATGCCATTAGCGATCGAATATTTGAGGGCTTCGGCGGTGGTCGTATTCATGACGCTGTACCGCGCCCACGCCGGATCAAAGCCCGAGTAATACAGGTAGAGCGTATCGGCTAATACGAATCCCAGGCGCGAACTCACGATCTGGCCTGCAATGCTCAGCTGAAATACCCGCACTGCATCCCGCGCGGCCAACCGGTGGCACACGTCGTACAGGAACGTGCGCGCTTGAGGTGTGGCAAAACGATCCGGGTGCCGCGGCCCCCATGGCATGGCGGCGCGCAGCGCATGCAGTTGCAGGAATCGAGCCAACGCGGCCTGGACCTCAGTGGCCTGCCGTGCGACCCGAAATTCGAAAGCATGGTGGTCACGGCGTAAAGAGTTGTAGCCATGACGCAGCGCTTCCCGGGCGTTGCGTTTCAGCCTGCTGCGAAATTCAGCCCAGCTCGGGGGAGATCCAGGAAGAAGTCCTCGCTCGTTTCCACCCACTGGGGAGTGACTTCCTGTGCCAGGGCAGCTCGCCATCGGCGCGTGCAGCGCGCTCCAGATGATCCAGTCCCAGTCCGGAACCTGTGCCAGGCTGTCGTGAACCGCCCGCACGGTTGCGCACTCATAGCCAGGCTTCACCAGCGGGGTGCGAATCTCGGTGAGACCCTGATCGCGCCGGCGAGCTTCAGGGGCCGAGCTGCGGCGCTTCACGAGCAGCGGCACGATGGCAACGCACTCCCCGCTGCCCGAGCGCACCACGCAGAAGAAGGGCTCGACGCCGATCGGCTTACGTTTTAAGAAATGATCGCACCAGGCGAGTTGCCACTCATGAAGGGCAAAGGGGAGGGTGTTGCCGCAGGCGCGGTGCAGATACTCGTATTCCGCTCCCAGCGCGGACAGCCGCTCGAGGTTCGTGACGATCTCGGTGGTGACGCTGTCGGCGATTTCCCCATCGGGGTCGTGGCGCAACCCGGCAGCCGGCAGCGCCCTGAGGCGGCCCAGCATGACCTGATGATGGCGCGCTTCTCCGCTCGACCACGCGGAACCTCATTTGGGAAAGAATGCCGCGCATATCATGGCACGAGCCGTCAGGCAGCTCGGAAAAATATCGGGACGCATCGGACGCGTTCCCGGCGTAGTCTCAAATCCGGGACTGCGTGCCGGGCGTTCCGCCTGTGGACAACTCTCGGGTTGGCGCGCGCAGAGCGCGGGTGAGCCCGTTCAGCGCACGGCCATGAGGCTTTCGGCTTCCCGGAACAGCGCCGGGTCGACCTCAGCATCCGAGGCAGCCGCGTTCTCATCCACCTGCTCGGGGCGCGAGGCGCCGGTGATCGCGGAAGCCACGTTCGGTTGCCGCAATACCCAGGCGAGTGCGAACTGCGCCAGCGAAAGATCTGCGCGGGCGGCCAGTTGCTTCACGGCCTGCACGGCGGTGAGCACCTTCGGCGTGAACCAGTCGGGATTCAGAAACGCTCCCATGGAGCGATCCGCAGCGCGGCTGTCCACCGGAACCGGGGCACCGGGCAGGTATTTCCCGCTCAGGACACCCTGGGCGAGCGGCGACCACACCACCTGCGAGATGCCGGCGCGGGCGCACAGCTGCAGCAGCCCTTCCTCGGGCTCACGGTGTAACAGGGAATACTGCGGCTGGCTTGAAACGAAGCGCGCCACATTCTTCAGGGCCAATGCCGCTTCGATCTTCTCCAGCGGCCACTCGGAAAAGCCGATATAGCGCACCTTGCCCGAGTCGACCGCCTGCGTGAGCGCCTCCATGGTCTCCTCCAGCGGCGTGTCGAAGTCGTAACGGTGACACTGGTAGAGGTCGATGTAGTCGACGCGCAGGCGCTGCAGGGATGCCTCCAGCTGCTTGCGTATCTGCAGGCGCGACAGGCCGCGGTCGCTACTGCTCATCGGGAAGAACAGCTTGGTCGCAAGCACGTAACGGTCGCGCCTCACGCCCGCGAGCGCCTCACCGAGTACCGTTTCAGCCGCCCCGCGCCCATAGACGTTCGCGGTATCAAGGAAGTTGATGCCGCGCTCCAGGGCGCGGTGCACGCAGCTGATCGAGCTCTGCTTGCGCTGCGTGTCCGTAAACGTCAGCCAGGAACCGAAGCCAATCTCAGACACCTGCAGGTCGCTGTTTCCCAGCTGGCGATATTTCATAAGAACCTCCCGAGTCGTGCGCCGGACTTGGCGGCACGACTGATCGTTGTCCAGCAGGCAACTGGCGCACCTGCGGCGGGTGCAGCTTAACGCGAACTGAACGCGGCGTAGCGGACAATGCCAGTGCGCGCGCGTCATGCTAATTCTGTAGCTGACGTCCTACGTTGACTCGGCTGTGCCCCCGATCGAGCCACGGCTTCCTGACGTGAGAGTTTGCGCAGGCGTGCTGCCCGCACGCGTGGTAGCGCTCGAGGGAAGTCGTATGGTCGCAGGCCAGAACCCGCGCACGCACAGACGTCGCGCCTTCGCTTACGGAATCGGATTGCTCCTCGCGTTGTCGATCGCAGCCTCGAGCGCGTATGCCGAGTTTGCGCTGTCCATCAACATCGCGCCGCCGCCGCTGCCGGTCTACGAGCAGCCGCCCATTCCAGCGCCCGGGTACATCTGGACCCCGGGATACTGGGCCTATGGTCCCGAGGGGTATTTCTGGGTGCCCGGCACCTGGGTCGAGCCGCCCGAAGTGGGATTCCTGTGGACGCCGGGCTACTGGGGCTGGGGCAATGGACTCTATGTCTGGAATGCGGGCTACTGGGGCCCGCAGATCGGCTTCTACGGTGGCGTGAACTACGGTTACGGCTATCCGGGTCATGGCTACGAGGGCGGTTACTGGCGCGACCGGCAGTTCTACTACAACCGCAGCGTCAACAATGTTTCTGATGTCCATATCACCAACGTCTACAACAGGACCGTGGTGAATAACGTGACCGTCAATCGGGTCAGTTACGCCGGCGGCCCGGGCGGGGTGTCGGCGCGCCCGACTCCCGCGGAGGAACAGGCTGCCCAGGTGCGCCACTTACCGCCCACACCCCAGCAGACGCAGCACCGCGACAGCGCAGGGTCGCGGCGCGATCTGCTCGCTTCGGAGAACCAGGGCAAGCCCCCGATCGCTGCCACCGCAAAGCCGGCCGACTTCTCCACGCATGTGGTGACGGCGAGTCGGGCGGGCGGCCCGCTCCCCGCGGGAGCGACGCGCCCCACCAGTGAGGCGGCGCGGGGCTCGCAACCGATGACGACGCCAGGCCACGCAGCCGCCGAACCGGCGCCGAAGGCGCCGGTGCACGCCAGCGACCTCCCCCGACCCGCGCCGGCAGCGCCGCTACCGGAGTCGGCCAGCAGTGCGGAGCGCGAATCCGCGCGCCAGCAATCGGAGCTGATGGCCCGGCACGAGCAGGAGCGTGCGTCGCTGGCGCAGCAGCAGGAGCGCGACCACGCCAACGTGCGGCAGCAGCAGGCGAACGCCCAGGCCGCTGCAGCGATGGAGCGGCAGCACCAGCAGCAGACCCAGCAGTTGCAGGAACGCCATGCGAGCGAACAGCGCAGTCCGCCGCCGCCGGCACCGCCTCGTGCGGCCGCGGCGCCGCACGAAGCAGCCCCCGCTCCCCACGGCGCGCCGCCGCACGAGGGCGGGCACTAGACGCTTGAGTCCGGTCGTCGTCAGCGAGGATCAGCAGGAGAACTGCATGATGAAACGCAACTACACCGGCCTGATGGCTGCGGTGCTCATGCTCTGGGCGGCGGCCTCCTGGGCCGACTCCTACAGCGACACCGTCGCGCTCTTTAAGAACGCAGGCCAGAGCGCTTCCTTCTTCCACGACTGCTACGGCTAT
Source organism: uncultured Pseudomonadota bacterium (assembly GCA_963727305.1). GTDB lineage: Bacteria > Pseudomonadota > Gammaproteobacteria > Steroidobacterales > Steroidobacteraceae > 13-2-20CM-66-19. Next base: position 34,608 of record CAVSFM010000002.1, on the reverse strand, counting down.
GCCGTGTTTCCGACCGTAGGCAAGGGAGGGCTTGTGGTGGGCGCTGCGCACGGGAGCGGGCGCGTCTATGCGCACGGCAGGTACGTGGGCGACACGACGGTCAACCAGGTGAGCGTCGGTTTTCAGGCCGGCGGCCAGGCGTACAGCCAGATCGTCTTTTTCGAGGACAAGGCGGCCTTTGATGCCTTCACCAAGGGCGACTACGAGTTCGGAGCGGACGTGAGTGCCGTGGCCATTACGGCCGCCGCCGGAGCCAGCGCGGGCACCGCCGGCGCAAGCGCCGCTGCCAGCGGCGGCGAAAAGGATGCACGCACCGCGGGCAAGTACTACAAGGGTTTTGCGGTGTTCACGATCGTCAAGGGCGGCGCGATGTACCAGGCCGCCGTCGCCGGGCAGAAGTTCAGCTACACGCCCAAGGCCTGAGGGCCCCGAAGCGCAGCAGTCCTGAGTGCCCCGGCTCCAGCGGGGCACTTTTTCATGGCGCTGCGTCACATGCATTTACCGGCGGTGCTTCTACAATGGCAGTCAATGGACTGCCGTTTCCTGGTTGCGCTCGCCAGCAGCGCTTTGGCTTTAACTTTCGCGAAAGCGTACGCAGACCCTGCGCCGTTCGATCTGGCCGGGCCCACGCTCGAGCTCACGGTCACGCGGTCCGGGGTGACGCTGCCGGCCGCACGCGTCCCGAGCCTGGCCGCCGGCGATCGGCTGTGGCTGAAAGCGGACCTGCCCCCGCAGCAGGACGTGCATTACCTCATGGTCGTCACTTTCCTGCGCGGCGCCACCAACCCGCCGCCGCCGGATTGGTTCGTGCGCTGTGAAACCTGGACCGGCAAGTGCGCCAAGGAGGGGATGACCGTCAACGTCCCGAAGGATGCGCAGCAGCTGCTGGTCTTCCTGGCTCCTGAGACCGGCGGAGACTTCAAGACGCTCATGAACGCGGTGCGCGGACGTCCGGGTGCCTTCGTGCGTACGTCGCAGGACCTCAACCAGGCCACGCTCGATCGCTCGCGGTTGGAGGGTTACCTCACCGCCATCCGCAATCTCGCCGAGCGCGACCCGGCGCGCCTGAAGGAAGCCGCTCCCCTCCTGGCGCGCAGTCTCGCCATCAAGGTGGACGAGAAGTGCCTGGACAAGATGGCGTCCCTGCAGGCCTCCTGCCTCGTGCAGGGGCGGGAGAGCCTGATCCTGAACGATGGCCACAGCGCATCCCTCGCTCAGGCACTCACGTCCGGCCCGGCGAGCGACCTGGCGATGGCCGCAGCCAATACGACGCAGCTGAAATCCGGCCTGTACGGGCCCTACATCGGCTCGATTTTCGACATTGCGCGGATCTTCGACTCCTTTCACACGGCGCAGTACCAGTACATTCCGGCGCTGGCATCCGCGCGTGAAGGCCAGCTCGCGCTCGCGCTGAATGCCGCCCCGTCGTTCCATGATCCCAAGTCGGTGCTGGTGCTGGCGCTGCCGGCCATCGACAGCCCACAGCTGCCGCCCCTGCACGCCGTCGATCCGCAAGAGGTGCTGTGCGCGCGCCGCAACCCGCTGGTGCTGCCGGTGGACGGCGCGCCGCTGGTGTTCTCGACCGGATTCGCCCACGGCATGACGCTGGACATTCCCGCCAAAAACGGCAGCACCGTTGCGCTGCCGGCGCGCGCTGATGCCGAGCGCGGCGGTTTTGTCGTCGACACGGCCGCCCTGAGCGATGAGCTTTCCGGGGACGTCCTGCACGGCACGCTGCGGGGGTTGTGGGGATTTGACGCCTATCAGGGTCCCGTGTTCGCACTCGCGGATTCGCGCGAACAGCCCTGGCAGCTCGCCGCCGGCGATGAGTCGGGCCTCGTGATCGGCCGCGAGGACACGATCCACCTGCGTGCGCCCCACGCGCAATGCGTGGCGGCGCTGTTCCTGCGCGACGCCAGTGGCAAGCAGACGCCACTGGCGTGGAAGAGCGCAGGAGTCGGGGAACTCGAGGTCAAAGTTCCGCTGCAGGATGCATCGCCCGGTGAGTTCGCGATCCTGGTTCAGGACCTGGGCGGAAAATCCCCGCGCACGATTCCGCTTGCAGGGCTACGCCGAGGCGAGCCGGCTGGACAGCTTCACATTGTACGCGGGCGACACGGAGGGGGTCCTCACCGGTAACCGCTTGGACGAGGTCGATGGGCTTGCGATCAAGGGGATCGGGTTTTCCCCGGGCACGCTCAGTACCACCGGAGGCCACGACGAGCTGACCATGCTGGCCGGTAGCGCGCCGGGGGTACAGCCGCTGCGCCAGGGTGAGGCCACGCGCGGCCGGGTCGCGCTCAAGGATGGCCGGCAACTCGATGTGCGGGTGGCCATCGAGGCCCCGCGCCCGAGCGCGCACATCATCGACAAGAGTGCACAGCCCCTCGGGCCTCCCGGGGGAGTCGACATTCGCCTCGCAGGTACGGAGGACCTGCCGCAGAATTCCCAGGTCACGTTCTCGTTGCGCGCGCAGTCGCCGGCGACCTTCAGCCGTGACGAGCGCATTGAGGTGGCGACCGAGGCGGGGCTCTCCACGGTGCTTGACGCCCACAACGGCGGTCTCACCTTCGAGAACGCGCGGGTCGCGGTCGCCACGTTTGATCCGGCAAGAACCCTGGGACCTTCCGCCTTTGGACCGCTGCGGTTCCGTCGGGTGAACGATACGGTGTCGGGGGACTGGCACCCTCTGGCGACGCTCGTGCGGCTGCCAGTGCTGAAGGCACTCGAGTGTCCGGAGTCCGAGGATGACCCGTGCACGCTCAGCGGAACGAATCTGTTCCTGCTCGATTCAGTGGCCGGGGATGCCGAGTTCACGCGCGCGGTGCAGGTGCCCGAGGGTTTTCCGGGGCGTACCCTGCAGGTACCGCACCCGGTCTCAAGCCAGATCTACGTGAAGCTGCGGGATGACCCTGCGGTGGTCAGCGTGGCTGTTGTGGATCCGCATCCGGGCCGCTCGACGCGACCTGCACCGCCCGGTGCCTGAGCGGCCTGTGGCTCAAAAACCCCAGGTGGCCCAGTAAGGCGGCTCAGCGGCGGCTTCGGAATCCTCATACTGAGGGGCGTATGGCCGGAGTTCCTCTCCGGCCATACCTCCCGAGCCCGTCATGGCGACAGGAGTTCCTTCCCACTCTTCATCCCTCTGCCCCGGGAGAGGCATTGAAAGCTGCGTCCTGCGGCGGATGCCGGCCCGGGGAAGCTGCGGAGCGATGTCGCGTGCCGTTGGCATGAACCCAATCCTTTGCGGCCATGACGTGCGGATCCATTTTCGGGCACCCCGGGATCCGGGGTTGTAGGTTTGCCGCCTCAACCCGCGTAGGAAGAAATGCCTCCTCGCCGCTGACGCGGCGCTCGGCTATGGTTGTCGCTTTCTGGCGAAGGTTCGCAGCCATGCGCACGCTGATGGCAGGATTTGGAGTCGGCCTCGCGCTCTGGCTGCCGACCGGGGTGTCCGCAAACGGGGAACGGCCCGTCTATGACGTGCTGATCCAGGGCGGAACGATCTATGACGGTTCAGGCGGCACTCCTTATATAGGGGACGTCGCCATCCGAAAGGACCGGCTCGTCTACGTGGGTCCCCACGCACCCGGGGCTGCGCGCGAGCGCTTCGATGCGCATGGCAAGGCCGTCACGCCCGGATTCGTCAATATGCTGGCGCACCCGGAGGAGTCCCTGATCGTGGACGGTCGCGCCCTGAGTGACCTGCGTCAGGGCGTCACGCTCGAGGTCCTCGGGGAAAACTCCATGGGACCGCTGAGCGCGCCGATGCGGGAACGCGCCCTCGAGCGTCAGGGCGACATCCGCTATGCCATCGACTGGCACACGCTCGGCGAGTATCTGCGCATGCTCGAGCAGCGCGGCATCGCGCCCAACGTAGCCTCCTATGTCGGCGCGGGAACGGTGCGCACCGCGGTGCTCGGCGAAGTCGACGTGGCGCCCACGCCGGCACAGCTCGAACGGATGCGTGCGCTCGTACGGCAGGCCATGGAGGAGGGCGCAGTGGGGGTCACCACCGCTTTGATCTACGCGCCGAACACCTACGCCAGGACCCCGGAGCTCGTGGCGCTGGCGAGCGAGGCGGCGCGCTGTGGCGGCATCTACAGCGCTCACATGCGCAGCGAGGGCGACCGGCTGCTGGAAGCGGTGCAGGAGACGATCGACATATCCCGCGCCTCCGGTGCGCCGGCTGAGATCTATCACCTGAAGGTTGCCGGTCAGCGCAACTGGGGCAAGATCGATGCGCTGATCCGCACCGTGGAAGACGCACGCAGCCGCGGCACGCGCATCACGGCGGACATGTACGTGTACACCGCCGGGGCCACCGGGTTCGATGCGGCGATGCCGCCGTGGGTGCAGGACGGGGGCCTCGAAGAGTGGATCGCACGACTGAAGGACGCGCAGACCCGCGCGCGCGTGATCCAGGAGATGCGCGACCCGGCGCCGTCGTGGGAAAACCTGTTCGGGGAGGCGGGCGCGCAGGGCACGCTGCTCCTGGCCTTCAAGAATCCCGAGCTGAAACCCCTGACCGGCAAGACGCTCGCCGCCGTGGCGCAGCAGCGCGGCGTGAGTCCGGAAGACGCGGTGATCGACCTCGTGGTCGAGGATCGCTCGCGCGTCGGGGTCGCCTATTTCCTCATGTCCGAGGACAACGTGCGCCGCGAGGTGGCGCTGCCCTGGGTGAGCTTCGATTCAGACGCGGATGCGCCGGCCCCGGAGGGGGTGTTTCTCAGCTCCAGCCGCCATCCGCGCACCTACGGCAATTTCGTGCGCGTACTCGCGAAATACGTCCGCGATGAACACGTGCTCACGCTGCAGGAGGCGGTGCGCAAGCTGAGCGCCTTTCCGGCGGCGACGCTGTCTCTCACCGCACGCGGCAGTCTCAAGCCCGGCTACTTTGCCGACGTCGTGGTCTTCGATCCCGCCACCGTGCAGGACCACGCGACGTACGAGCGACCGCACCAGCTGGCCACCGGCATCGATGACGTCTGGGTGAACGGCGTGCGCGCCTTGCGTGGCGGGGAAGCCACGGGAGCCGCGAGCGGGCGTGCGGTGCGCGGGCGCGCCTGGGGCGCGCAGGGCGGGGGCTGTCGCAAGAGCGCTGCGGACTGGCGCTGGAGTTCCTGAGCGCACGGCGCCCGAGAACCAGCGCCGGTGCGCAGGCCGGCGCCTTCTGCGGCGCGCCTGCGCCGTAACGAGTGCTGCTCACGGTGGCCCGTCGGCTCCGGTGGCACGATCCGCTCTACACTCTGCCGATGGCATGCCGCCGCACGCAGAGGGAACTGCCGGTCCGCGCGCGCCGCCGCAGCGGTGAACGCCTACTCAGCAGGCCGGCTCTGCGCGCCGCACGCGCGGCATTCCGCACCCTGCCTGCGCATCGCGGGAACGCCTCGTGAACGGGGGCATCGCCACCGTCGTCGTGGACGATGAGCCGCTCTCGCTCAAGCGGCTCGTGAAGCTGCTGCGCACGGATCCGCAGATCGAGGTGACCGGGGCTTTCACGTCAGCCACCCGCGCCGCAGGCTATGCCTGCGAACACGCCCCACAGCTCATGCTGCTGGACATCTGCATGCCCGGGCTCGATGGCTTTGAGCTGGTGCGCCTGCTGGCCGAACGCGGCATTCATCCGCACGTCATCTTCGTGACGGCCTATTCCGATCGCTCCATGGAGGCCTTTGCCACCGGCGCGATCGACTACCTGCTCAAGCCCGTCGACGATGAGCGCTTTGGGCGTGCCATCAGTCGCGCCAAGTCGCTGATCCAGGCCGACCCAGGATGGTACCTGCGGACCGACCCGGCCCGCGCGGCTGCTGCTCACCGAGCGCGGCAGGATCGTCGTGCTGGCGATGCGCGACATCGAGTTCATCCAGGCTGCCGCACGGCGCGTGAAAATCTATGCCGCCGGCCGCTGCTTCGCGTTCCGGCGCCCGCTGGGAGAGCTCGAACGGCGTCTCGACCCGTCAAGCTTCGTGCGCGTGCACCGCTCGACGCTCGTCAATGTGGAGCACATCGCCGAGATGCACCCGCTGTTTCACGGCGACTGCGAACTCGTCCTGCGACGCGGTACCCGCCTGACGCTCAGCCGGCGCTATCGCGACCGGCTGGCGCCATTCCTCATCAAATAGCCCCACGAGCGCTCGAGCGACTCAGTTGATCGCCTTGCTGCCGATATCCGACATGGCGCTCTCGACCCCGCTCGTGTTGTACGCCGTGGCGCCGAAATACCAGGTGCCCGAAGTCAGCCCCGAGATCGTGTAGCTCGTCTGGGTGGCGCTCGCCACGGTGATCTCGTGCGTCAGGGCCGAGGCGGACGTGCCGTAGTGGAGGTGCACGCCGGCGAGGTTCATGAGCGTGGTGCCATTGGTGTTCTGCGTGGGGTCGGCCCAGTGGACCGTCGCCGAGCCGGTCGAAGCGGTCGCGGTGGACACCTTGATCGCAAAGGCCGGGAGCGCGCTCTTGGATGTCCCGTCGCTCGCACTGACGACGATGCTCGAGTAGGTCCCCGTCTGGGCGCTGGTCGGCGTCCCCGAGAGCAGCCCGTTCGCGATGCTGAAAGTGGCCCAGCTCGGTTTGTTGCTGACCGAGAACGACAGCGTCTTACCCGCCGAATCGCTCGCCGTGGGCTGGAACTTGTAAGTGCTCCCGACGGTTACGCTGGTCGCTGGAGTGCCCGAGATCTTCACCGTGGAAGACGTGGTACCTGAGGACTTCACGGTGATGCCGAACCACTTCATGGCAGAGCTGCTGCCGTAGTAGGCCTCGATGGCAATACCGTGTATTCGCCGACGTTGGCGGAAGTCGGCGTACCGGATAATTTCCCCGTGGTCGTACTGAAGGTCGCCCACGATGGCTTGTTCACGATCGCAAACTTGAGTTTGTGACCGGCTGAATCGGTTGCGGTCGGGGTGTACGTGTAGGTGCTGCCCACAGTGACCGTATTGGGCGGTGTGCCGGAAATCGTGACCACTTCGGTCGCGACGGCGGCAGCGGTGGCGCCGAGGCTCAGGCTGAAAAAGAAAACACGAGTGAGTGTGCGCCACCGACCGGGCGCGCGAAAATGCGTTTGGCTCACGTATTACTCCCCTTGACGATGGGTCGCCCGCGAGAACGCAGCCAGAGCGTGGATCAGGTCCGATCACGCCGTGGATCAAGAGACGATGCGCCGCACCCCCGTACGTCCTTCACCGCCTCTTCGGCCCAGCTCCGCCTTCCCGCGGGGCGCGGCCTTCTGCGTCCCGTCGTGCGACGGGTTGCTTTTCCTTGCAAGTGGCCCCTCACTGCGCAGTGCTCAGCGGCGGTGCCATCGTGCGTTCGCGCGGGAGTAGAACGCGCACGCGCGCACATCGCAAATGTCTCGACATTGCGACGTGCGAATTTGGCTACAGGAATTGTGCGCGACAGGGAAAATTCTCAGCGCGCACGCGCGCGAGAATCCGCAGGAATTACCGTGTGAATGTCGGTTTTTCCTACGGCGGATAGAGTCCGCGCATGCGACCGAAAAGGCGCGTGAGCCCGAAGAGCGCATCGATCATCGGCGTCGCGACGCCGACGCGTTGGCCCATCTCGCGCACCACGCCCACGAGCGCGTCCAGCTCCAGCGGACGTCCGGACTCGACGTCCTGCAGCATGGAGGTCTTGAAGGCCCCGAGCTTGCGCGTCACGAGGTGGCGATCAGCGGGCGACTCGCTCACCTCGCAGCCGATGCGATGGCCGACCAGTGCCGCTTCGCGCATCGCCGCGGCACTGAATGCGCACAGCAGGTCATCCGCCAGCACCCGGTCCATGGTGGCTGCGGTGAGCGCCGAGAGCGGGTTCAACGTCATGTTGCCCCAGAGCTTGTACCAGATGTCGTAGCGAATGCGTGGCGAGCAATCGACCTCAAAGCGCGCCTGCCGCAGCACGGCGGCGAGCGTGCGCACGCGCTCGGACTCCCCGCCCCCGGGCTCGCCCACGATCAGCCGCTGTCCCATGCTGCGCACGGCAAGGCCGGGCGCGCGCGTGGCGGCGCTCGCGTGTACCACGCAGCCGAGGGTCTGCGCGGCCGGCAGCGCTGCGCTGATGATCCCGTCCGGGTCCACGCTCTGCAGCGGCGCCGGCCCGAGCGCGGCGATGCCGTGGCTGAACCACCAGGGCACGCCGTTCATGGCCGGCAGCAGAAGCGTGTGGGCGGCGATGAGGGGTCTGAGGGTCGGCGCGAGCGCCGGCAGCGCGGTCGCTTTCACCGCGATGATGACCAGATCCTGGGGCCCAAGCTCGCGCGGATCGTCGCAGGCGAGCGCCACGGGTGCGCTCGTGAGGACGCCGGCTTCCTCCAGCCGCCAGCCATGATCGCGCAGCGCCACGAGCGTTGCGCCGCGCGCCAGCGCCGCGACACTCGCGCCCCCGCTTGCGGCGAGGCGCGTGCCGAGGAAGCCGCCGATCGCACCGGCGCCTACGACGCAGACCCTGAGCATGAAGTACCGCGAGCGGGGGTTTGCGAGGCTAGCCCATGTGCAGGCCGCCGTTGAGCGAGAAGTCCGCGCCGGTCGCGAACGCGGACTCATCGCTCACCAGCCACGCCACGATGGAAGCGATTTCGTCCGGCTCGCCGAGGCGCCGGACGGGAATGGCGCTCACGATCTTCTCGAGCCGCTCGGGTTTCACCGCGCGCACCATGTCCGTGCCGATGTAGCCGGGAGAGACGGTGTTCACGGTGATGCCGCGCGCGGCCACCTCCTGCGCCAGCGCCATGGTGAAGCCGTGGATGCCCGCCTTGGCAGTGGAGTAGTTGGTCTGGCCGAACTGTCCGCGCTGGCCGTTGACCGAGGAAATATTCACGATGCGGCCCCAGCCGCGCTCGAGCATGCCGTCGATCACCTGCTTGGTCACGTGAAAGAGCGAATTGAGGTTGGTCTCGATGACCGCATGCCAGGCCTCGTTGGTCATCTTCTGGAACGTGCCATCGCGGGTGATGCCGGCGTTGTTCACCAGGATGTCGATCGGCCCGACTTCCGCACGCACCGCATCGAAGGCGCGCTTGGTGGAGTCCCAGTCGGCGACGTTGCCCTCGGAGGCGTGCACGTCGCAGCCGGCGGCCCGCATGTCCGCAAGCCACCGCTCCCTGCGCGTCGATCCGGGCCCGCAGCCGGCAATCACCGTGTGGCCCGCCTGACTCAGGCGCCGGCAGATGGCGGTGCCGATGCCGCCCATGCCGCCGGTCACGTACGCAATGCGCTTTGCACTCATGGCCTGTCCCCCTTGCATGCAGGCTCTGGCTTTGAGGGCAATTGTTACGCCGATTCCCCGCAGGCGTCTATGGCGCTGCGCCGTCTCCGCCAGACACGGACGCGCTTAAGGCGCACGGCGCTTGGATCTCTACGGGATGCTCTTGCTGGCGGTCGCCGAGGGGCTGCCTTCCTGTCCGCTGGAGGTGTACGCGGTGGCCGCGAAATACCAGGTGCCGGAGGCGAGATTGCTGAGCGTGTAGCTGGTCGCGACGGCGCCGGGCAGGTCCAGGACCTGGGTGAGACTGGATGCCGAGGTGCCGTAGTAAACGCGCATGCCCGCAAGATCCGTGAGGGCGCTGCCGTCGCTGTTCTGTGTCGGTGGCGTGAGGGCGAGCACGGCGCTGCCGGTGGTCGGCGGCGGGCTCGTCACCGTGATGCTGAAGGCCGGCAGCGCGCTCGCCGCCGTCCCGTCGCTCGCACTGATCACGATATTGCCGTAGGTGCCGGTCTGCGTGCTGCTCGGCGTGCCGTCCAGCTGCCCGCTCGCGATGCTGAAACTGGCCCAGGCGGGCTTGTTCTGTACCGAGAACGACAGGAGCTTCCCGGCCGGGTCGCTCGCCGTGGGCTGGAAGGCATAGCCGCTGCCCACCATCACGCTGGTCGGTGGCGTGCCGGAGATGACCGGCGGCGGCGGCGGGGTAGTTGCGGCACTGGCCGCGGCGAGCACCTGGATGCTGAAGGCAGGTAACGAGGCCGTGCGCGTGCCGTCACTGACGGCGATGACGATATTGGGATACGTACCGACGCTGCTCGTCCCTGGCGTGCCGCTGAGCTGACCCGTGCTGCTCGAGAAGCTGGCCCAGGCCGGCTGGTTCGCGATCGCGTACACCAGGGTGCGCCAGCGCGAATCGAGCGCCGTGGGCGTAAATGAGTAGCTCTGTCCGGAAGTCACGCTCGCAGGCGGCGTACCTGAGATCGTCAGCGTGTGACCGCGTGTGCTGGTAGCCCTGGGCCGTGGAAGCCGCGAGCCCCACTGCCGCGCTGAGAAAAATGCGCTGCCCACCGCCGCCGCGGCAGCGCGCGCTCGATTCCGATTCGCTCCATGAGTCCTCCCCGACAACACAGGTCGCGCGGGAGGAGGCGCAAGGAGAATCCGCAGGCGGATGCCCCGTCACGATGTGCCGCGCAGGTGCGGCTCACCGGCAACCCCGCTGTCTCAGCGCACCTGAGACCGGAGGCTTTGCGTCCCCGCCTTGCGACGGGTTTGCTCTTGACTCGCGAACGGTGGGTGTCGGCTGCGACACCCACCATCACGAGGCTCGGGGTCCATCAGACCCGCACCGCGCGCGACGTGCAAATGTCTCAAGGACCCGACGTGCGGGTTTGGCTACAGGGAATCTGTTAAGAGCGGCGCGTCGGTGCGCGCGCCGCGTCCTACCCGCGAACGTACTGTCCGGGGGCGTCCTCGAGGAGACCGCCGGCGGCGGCACTGATCTCACGCGCCGGTACCTGCGCGGCCGAGGAATGGGCGGCGAGCCAGCGGGCCCAGGCCGGCCACCACGAGCCTTCCTGCAGCGGCGCCTGCTTCAGCCACTCATCGGGTGCGAGCGTGTCGGTGGCGTTGTGCCAGGTGAGCACGCGGTGGCGGCGCTTCGGGTGCACGGGGCCGCTGATGATGCCGGCATTGTGACCGCCGCTGGTCAGCAGGAAGGTGTAGTCCGCACTGCGGGTGAGGCCGCGCGTCTTGTACGCCGAGCGCCAGGGCGCGACGTGGTCGGTCTCGGTGCCCACCACGAACATCGGTGCGGTAAGGGTGGCCAGATCGATGCGCGTGGTGCCGAGCGTGAAGGTGCCCTGCGCGAGCTCGTTCTTCAGGTACAGCCGCTCCAGGTACTCGCTGTGCATCCGCCACGGCATGCGCGTGCCGTCGGCGTTCCAGGCCATGAGATCGTTGAGCTTCGGGCGCTCGCCGCGCACGTACTGCTCGACCGCCGGCGCCCACAGCAGGTCGCGCGAGCGCAGCAGCGCGAACGCGGCGCCCATGCGCTCGCTCTCGAGCACGCCGGCCTTGTGCATCATGGCTTCCAGCATCGCGATCTGGCTGGGCGTGATGAAGACCGAGAGTTCACCGGGCTCGCTGAAGTCCGTCTGGGCGGCGAACAGGCTGATGGAGGCGAAAGGCGCCTCGTGGCGCGCCGCGAGCTCCGCGGCGGCGATGGCGAGCAGCGTGCCGCCGATGCAGTAGCCGACCGCGTGCACGGGCTGCTGCGGCACGCGCCGCCGCACTTCCGCCAGCGCCTCCAGAAACCCCAGCCGCACGTAATCGTCCATGCCGAGCTCGCGATCCGCGGCGTCCGGGTTCTTCCACGAGATCATGAAGACCGTGTGCCCCTGCTCGACCAGGTAGCGCACCAGGGAGTTGCGCGGCGAGAGGTCGAGAATGTAGTACTTCATGATCCACGCCGGCGTGATCAGGATCGGCTCGGCGTAGACGTTCGGGGTCTGCGGGGCGTACTGCAGCAGCTCGATGAGGCGGTTGCGGAATACCACCTTGCCGGGCGTGACCGCGACCTGCCTGCCGACCTCGAACGCCTCGGTGCCGGGCACGCGCCCGCCCTCGACCGCGCGGCGCGCATCGTCGAGCCAGTGCCTGAAGCCGCGGATCAGGTTGTGGCCCGACTCGGCGGCCGTACGCTGCAGGAGCTCCGGGTTGGTGTGCAGGAAATTGGCCGGGGAGGCCGCCTCGAGCAGCATGCGCCCGGCGAAATTTGCCCGCGACAGTGCCGCGGCGTTCGCTCCGGGCTTCGGTTGCAGGGCTTCCTGCCACCAGGACGCCCAGTTGGCATAGGCGCGCGCATAGACGTTGAAGGGCCAGGCGTTCCACGCCTCCCCGGCAAAGCCCAGATTCTCGTGACCGGGCGCGAGCGGCTCACCGTTAGCGGCGCGGGTGAAGAACTGCCAGCTGTCGAGGGTCTTCTCGTAGGCGCTGCGGGCGAGGGCGGCCTGGCGGTCCGGGTGGGCTCCCAGGTCCAGGTACCAGTCCCACCAGGCGCGCGCGTAGTCATCAGGGGCCAGTCCGCCGGAGACGGCGGCCAGCTGCGCGCGCAGTTTGCGCGCGATCTCGTCGTGCTCAGCGCCATCCGCGCTTGCGGACGGGGGCTGCTGCGGGCGGTGATGGCTTTGGTCGGTCAAGGGGGCCCCCATAAGAAACACACCCGGGGTCACCAGGACCCCGGGTGTGTGTTACCGCTCAAAGGTTATCAGGCCGCCTTGCGCGGGCCCACTGCCTTCGCCGCGAACTCCGTGCCGATCTGGCTGATCTTCGTCTGGATCTCAGACGTGACCGTCGCGAACTCTTCGGCGCGCGTGCGCAGCTTGTCCACGAACTGGCTGGTGAGCTCGGTGTGCTTGCTCATCAGCTCGTTCGGGTTGGTGGCGGCGAGCGTCGCATTGACGCGGGCCAGGCTCGACTCCAGCACGTCGCCGGCGACGGCGTACTGCAGGCGCGCGATGCGCTCGAGGGCCTTGAAGCCTTCCTGCTGCGACTTGAGCATGGGGGCAAACGCCTCGCGCGTGGCGGCGAGGATCTTGGTCACATCGAAGTTCTGGTCGGTCATGTTCGCTATCTCCTGTCCCGTTTGGGTGTGGAGCTATCTTACCAAGTTTTGTATGCAGTGCAAGAAGAATATTAGGGAGAGATTCTAGGGAGGTATATTTAATTATCTATTTGATTTACATCAATAATATTAAAGTAAATCCGTATATGTCCTTAATTTAATTGTGCGATGCATACTCAGTTACATGCGAAGTCCGGCGTCGATTTCCAGGCACCGGCCGGTGAACAGCTCGCTCTCGAAGATGAACTCGACCGCCTGGGCGATCTCTTCGGGCTCGCCGAGCCGTCCGAGCGGGATCGGCGCGGTGAGCTTGGCAAGTGCCTCGGGCTTCATGGCTGCCACCATCGGGGTGCGGATGAAGCCCGGCGCGACCGCGCCCACGCGGATCTGGTAGCGCGCCAGCTCCTTGGCCCACACCACCGTCATCGCCGCCACCCCGGCCTTGGCGGCGGTGTAGTTGGTCTGCCCGATGTTGCCGGCGCGCGAGATGCTCGAGATGTTCACGATCACGCCGCCGTGCCCGAAGCGGATCATGTGCTCGGCGGCCTCGCGCGCGCACAGGAACACCCCGGTGAGATTGACGTCGATGACCGCCTGCCAGTCCTCGAGCGACATCTTGCCGATCACCTGGCCGTCCTTCACCTTCACCAGCAGCGCATCGCGCAGTACGCCGGCGTTGTTGATGAGGCCATCGAAGCGCCCGAAATCGGCGGCGACCTGGGCGAAGGTGCTGACGATGCTCTCTTCGGCGGCGACGTTGGCGACATAGCTGCGGGCGCGCGCGCCTTCCTCACTGCAGCGCCGGCGCGTTTCCTCGAGATCGGTGGGGTTCATGTCCAGCAGCGCCAGCTGCGCCCCGCTGCGCGCGAAGTGCAGCGCCAGGGCGCGTCCAATGCCGCGGCCGGCGCCGGTTACCACGAGGGTCTTGTCACGCACATCCACGTTCTCGTCACTCCTGTTTCGTAATGAAAAACGGTCGTCGCCGGCCGAAAGCCGTACGGTCGCGCGGGTGTCAGCGCCGGCGCTTGGGCGGCTCGCTCTTGGCGGGCTTGTCACCCTGCGGCGCGGCGGGAGTCGGGGGGCTGAAGGCCGAGAGCATGGAGGCCTGCATCTTGGCCCACGTCTCCATGTTCTGGCGCGCCATCTCCGCCATCGGCGCCATCGGGGTCTCGAGCGCCTTGGCCATCTCGGCCTGCATGAGGTTCTGCTGGCGCAGCAGTCCGCCGATGCTCTGCTCCAGATAGGACGTGAGCAGCTGCTGGATGGGGTTGCCGTAGAAACGGATGATGGCCTCGAGCAGCTGGGTGCTGAGGACCGGCGTGCCGAACTGCTCCTGGCTGGCGATGATCTGCAGCAGGATGCTGCGCGTCAGGTCCTCGCCGCTCTTGTCGTCGATGACCTTCAGGCGCTCTCCCTGCGCGATGAGCTTGCGCAGGTCATCGAGGGTCACGTGCCGGCTCTCCTGCGCGTCATACAGGCGCCGGTTGGCGTATTTGCGTATCAGGCGTTCTTCGGCCATGGTTAGGCGTCTTTCAGCCGCGCGCCAACCGCCAATCGGGGCCTGAAGCGCGGCGCTAGGGCGGCGTGGATACTAGCCCGACTGTATGCAGCGCACAATGATCCCGTTCACGTCCCCACCGGCGCACCGGCGATGCGAAAACCGCTGTCTGTTCCGGGTTTTATCTACTCCATTCGGATGAGCCCGTAGTCCTTTCTCCAGTTTTTTTGGCAGCGCATACAGCTTATGGAAACCCCTTTTTCAGGCAGCGCCTTTCGGCCCGAGGAGCTCTACGCGGCCTCCGCCGCGCGCTTCTTCGATCTGTTGAAGAACCTCACGCCGCCGGCGGCGACGGGCATGAACCGCGACTGGTCGCAGCTCGCCGGTCCGCTCGCGGCGCAGTTTGAGCAGTGGCTGCGCATGTCGCAGGCCGCCGGCCCGTGGTTTGGCGCCGGCAGCGGCGCCGGCCCGGCCGCGAGCGCCGCTCCCGGCGGGTCGTTCGGTCCGCTGCCGCTCGGAGCGGCGGCCGTGCCGCGGCCCGAGGCCGAGCGCGTGTGGGAACTCGCGGCGCGTCTGGCACAAGTGCAGACCCAGCTCGCCGTGCACTGGGGCGAGGTCGCGCGCGCGGCCGCGCAGCGCTTCGTCACGCGCGCGGGCGCGCTGGGGGGTGCGCCTTCGCTCGAGCAGACCCTCAAGCTCTACGAGCTGTGGGTGGCCTGCGCGGAGGAAGCGTACGGCGCGACCGCGCGCACCGAGGCATTCAGCCGCCTGCAGAGCGAACTGGCCAACGTGTCGGCGGCGCTTCTCGTGGAGCAGCGTCGCCACGCCGAGAGCCTGGTGCGCGCCTTTGGTCTGCCGACGCGCAACGAGGTGGATGCGCTCTACGCCCACGTGAAGGACCTGAGCCGCCGCCTGAACGAGCTCGAGGCGCGCGCACCCATCGACCCGGTGAAGCCCAAGCGCGCCGCGACACGCCCGAAGGCCGCGCCAAGACCACGCCCGAAGCGCCGCAGCCCGCGACGGGGCCGCCGCGCGTGAGCGCCGCCGCCGCGGCGGACGGGATCTTCCCGGAGCTCGCGCTGCGCGTCGGCGAGACCCTGGCGCGGCTCGTGCAGGCGCGCGGCGTCGAGGTCGGTTGCTCGCCGAAGCGCGCCGTGTTCAGCTGCGGCAAGACGACGCTCCATGAATACCTGCCCCTCGCCGGGGCACCGCGCAGCGCCGGACCGCCACTGCTCATCTGCTTCGCGCTCGTCAATCGCCCCTACGTGCTCGACCTGCAGCCGGATCGCTCGCTCGTGCGCCGGCTCCTGGAGGCGGGGCTGAACGTGTACCTCATCGACTGGGGCACGGCGGATGAGGCCGAGCGGCGCACGCAGCTGCACGAGTACGTCGAGGCGCACCTGGGCAGCTGTGTCACGCAGGTCCTTGAGCGCAGCGGCCGCGAGGCGCTGGACCTACTCGGGGTGTGCCAGGGCGGCGTGCTCAGCCTGTGCTACACCGCGCTGCATCCGCAGCGCATCGCGCGCCTGATCACGCTCACCACCCCGGTCGACTTTCACACGCCGGAGAATCTCCTCGGGCGCTGGGTGCGCGGGCTCGATACGCAGCTGCTCGCCGAGTGCGGCACCGTGCCGGGGGAGGCACTGAACAGTCTGTTCCTGTCGCTGAGCCCGCTGCGCCTGGCGCAGGAGAAGTACGTGCGCCTGCTGACCAGCCGCCCGGATCAGCGCGCGGTCGAGGACTTCGTGCGCATGGAGCGCTGGATCTTCGACAGCCCGCCGCAGGCGGCCGTGGCGCTGGCGCAGTTCGTGCGCTGGTTCTACCAGGAGAACGCGTTCGTGCGCGGCACGCTGCGCCTCAACGGCCGGCCGGTGGAACTTGCGCGCGTGCGCCAGCCGCTGCTGAACCTGTACGCCCGCGATGACCACATCGTGCCCCCGGCCGCCTGCGCGGCGCTCGAGCGGCACGTCGGCAGCGATGACTACACCGGCTGCGAGGTGGCGACCGGGCACATCGGCATGTACGTCAGCCGCGCGGCGCGGACGGAGATTCCGCAGCGCATCGTCGGCTGGCTTAAGGAGCGCTCGGCGGGGGCGCGCGCTCGCGTCCGGGGCCCGTTCTAGTAGCCGCGCGCGGGCTCCACGACCGCGAGCAGCGATTCGCCCGCCAGGTAGCGGCGCAGGTTCTCGGTGACCAGCGCCCTGCGCTGCTGGGCTGCCATGGCGGTATCGGCGGAGACGTGCGGCGTGATGATGACGTGCGGGGCGCGCCACAGCGCGCTGTCAGCCGGCAGCGGCTCCGGATCCACGACGTCGAGGCCGGCGCCGGCGATCCTGCCGGCGGTCAGCGCGGCGAGGAGGTCGGCCGTGACCACGCTCTTGCCGCGCCCCACGTTGATGAAGTACGCCGTCGGTTTCATGGCGGCGAAGAATTCCTGGTTGAAGACGCCGGTCGTCTGCGGCGTGAGCGGCGCGCAGTTGACGACGTAGTCGGCCTCGCGGGTGAGTTTGAGGAGCTCATCGGGCGCGCCGACGTAGCTGACGTAGTCCGGGCCGCCGTGCCCGCTCGCGCGCGTGGCGAGGATGCGCATGCCGAGCGCGTGGGCGCGCTGCGCCACCTCGGTGCCGATGCCGCCCAGGCCCACGATCAGCACCGTGCGGCCCTGCACGTCGATGAGCTGCGGGGTGCCCTCGGCTACCCAGTGCGCCTGGCCCTGCTCGCGCAGGAAGTAATCCAGATGGCGGCTCAGGACCAGCATGAGCGCGATCACGTGCTCGGCCATGCTCGGACCGGCGATGCGCTGCATGTTGGTGAGGATCACGTTGCGCTCGCGCAGCTGCGGCTGCTGCACGCAGCGCTCGACACCCGCGGCAAGCCACTGGATCCACTGCAGGTGCGTGGCCTTCTCGAGCACGTCGGCCGAGCACACGCCGAGCGTGGCATCCGCCGCCGCGACCTCGCGTGCGCTCGCGTGCGAGGCCTCGATGAACTTCACGCCCGGGAACGCACCGGCGAGCGCCGGCAGTTCATCCTGCAGCTGGCCCGAGACCAGGATGAGCTTGGGCGCGCGCCAGCCGGGGTGCTCGCGCACGGGGGGACCGGAGGGCTGCAGGCCGAGGGAGTCGAGCGTGACGCTGACCTGGGACGGCGCGTCCGCCGAGCGCGCCACGGGGGCGAGGGCGAGCGCCGTGGTGGCGCACAGGGCGAGTCGCCAGGCACACGGCAGTCCTGGGGCGCGCGGGTTCACCATCATGTTCTTTTCCCCAAAAGGCGACTCGCGGGGCCGCCGGCAATTCTTAAGGTCAGCGCGGGACGCCTTCAGGCCATGCCGCCGCTCACCGAGATGATCTGGCCGGTGACGTAGGCGGCATCCTCGGAGCTCAGGAAGGAGACCACTCCTGCCACCTCCTCGGGCAACCCCATGCGGTTCATCGGCACCAGGCGCTCGATGGCCCTGGCATCGAAGAGACCTTCCGTCATCGGCGTGCCGATGATACCCGGTGCGACCGCATTCACGGTGATGCCGCGGGTGGCGACCTCGAGGGCGAGCGCCTTGGTGGCCGAATGCAGCGCGCCCTTGGCGGCGGCGTAGTTGACCTGTCCCTTGTTGCCGATGAGGGCGGCGACGGAGGAGACGGTGACGATACGGCCCCAGCGGGTGCGGATCATCGGCAGCAAGAGCGGCTGGGTGGCGTTGAAGAAGCCGTTGACCGAGACGTCGATGACCCGATGCCACTGCTGCTCGCTCATGCCCGGCAGCACCGCATCATCGTGCAGCCCCGCGTTGTTGACCAGGATCTGGATGGGACCGCTTTCGAGCACCGATTCGAGGGCCGCGCGCGTGGCGGCGCCGTCGGTGATGTCGAAGCACACGAGGTCCGCCGCGCCCCCGTCGGCGCGGATCTCGGCGACCAGCGCGTGGGCGACTTCGCTGCGGCGGTGGGCATGCACGTAGACGTGGTGGCCATCGCGCGCCAGGCGCCGGCACAGCGCCCCGCCGATGCCGCCGCTGCCGCCGGTGACGAGCGCGCGGCGCATGCTGCTCACGCGGGGATCCCGTGCACGATCTGTGCGGCGAACGCAGGATCGATCACGATGCTGGCGCGCCCCTCGATGAGCGGCTGCGCCTCGGTCCAGAGCGCGAACTCGTACAGCACCGTGCGCGCATCCCCGGTCACGCGCTCGGCGGCGGCGACGAGATCGCCCCTGAGGTCATCCAGGCGGGCGACGTGGAAGATCACGTTGCGCACGCTGGCGAGGTAGCCGACGGTGGCGCGGTCAAGGCTGCCGCGCAAGTTGAGCGCCATGGCACTCGCGAGCGGGGCGCTGGCGCGGACCAGCGCGCCGTGCACGGCCATCGCCTGCGCCGCGTACTCGATTCCGCAGGCCGCTCCCAGGCGGCCGTGCGAGCGCAGCGGGTTGTCCGGGGTGCGGTGCGAGGCGCTGCGGCAGCGGATGCGGGTGGCGTCCCAGGAGAGCACGTCATCGAGCAGGCACATGCGCCCCTTGTGCGGGATGTGCTGCTCGATCCAGGCGTGGTCTAGCGGCACGGGATCACCCCCACGGCGAGCCTGAGGGGCTCGAGGTACTCGAGCACCACGGTGCCCACCGTGTTGCGCGCCAGGTGCTGCAGCAGCGGCAGGCTCCTGGCGGCCGGGATGCCGCAGCGCAGGGCCTCGAGCGGTTCCTCGATCGGAGTCGGTGGCGCATCGCTCCAGTGTGCCTCGATTCGGGCCAGCGTGGCAGCTCCGGCCCCCGGGGTGAGCAGCAGCGCGGTGGCGAACGCGTCCGGGATCGGTCGCACGCGGTGCAGCGGTTCCGGGTAGGGGGTGTCGTAGGCGATGAGGAGCACCGGGGTGCGCTCGGTGACCACCTGGGTGAGCGCCTCGATGAGGCCCGCGGCGAAACTCGCATCGTGCGCGCACAGCGCGTTCGCGCTGGCGGTCGAGCCGGTGGCGATGCCCCAGTAGCCCGCGGCCGCGTTGTGCACCGAGTTGTGAAAGCGGGTGGGGGAGAGCTGGCGACTGGCGGTGAGTTCGGCGCAGACCTCATGGCAGTTCGGGCCGTCGCCCCCCGAGGAGGTGAACACCGTCGGCAGCTGGTGGGCCTGCGCACCCGCCTGCCGCAGCGCGTCCTGTCCGGCGGCCAGCGCCAGCCTGACGATGCTGCCGGCGCGGCGCCGCTCGGCCGGGGGCAGGCCTTCGGGCGGTGGCAGCACGGTGGGCTCGCGCACGAGCGCGCGCACGCCGCGCAGGATGGGGGCACCCTCATCCCAGCTGGCGAAGCCCGGCCCGAGGAGCCCGACGCCATCGACGTAGGCGCAAAGCGGGCGCGCGTTCATCCGGCCCGCCCGAAGATGAGGCTGCAGTTCGAGCCGCCGAAGCCGAAGGAGTTGCTCATGACGTGCTGCAGCGGCTCGCTGCGCTCGGCGAGCAGGTAGTTCACCGGCAGCGCCGGATCGACCGTGCGGGTGTTGACGCCGGCGGGCATGAAGTTCTCGCGCAGCGCGAGCGCGCAGATGACCGCTTCGAGCGCACCGGCCGCGCCGAGCGTATGCCCGGTCGCCCCCTTGGTGGAGCTGCCCGGGACCTCCCGCCCCAGCACCGCGGCGACCGCCTGCGCCTCGGCCTGATCGTTCGTCGGGGTGGCGGTGCCATGGAAGTTGATGTAATCGATCGCCGATCGGTCCAGGCCCGCGGACGCCAGCGCCTGCTCCATGGCCGCGCGCGCGCCGCGCCCGTCCGCGGGCGGGGCGGACATGTGGTGCGCATCGCTCGACTCGCCGCTCCCGAGCAGCAGCACCGCATCGGCGTCGAGGTTCTCGCCGGCGCGCTCGAGCAGCGCGAACGCCGCCGCCTCGCCGATGGACAGGCCGTTGCGCGCCACGTCGAAGGGGCGGCAGGGGGAGGGGGCGACGAGCTGCAGCGCATGAAACCCGTAGAGCGTCGTCAGGCACAGCGAGTCGACGCCGCCGACGAGGGCCGCATCGATCAGTCCGGCCTCGATGGCGCGCTGTGCGGAGGCGAATACCTTGCCGCTCGAGGAGCACGCCGAGGAGATGACTACCGCGGGACCGGCGAGGTGCAGTGCGCGCCGGGCGAAGGCGGCGACCGAGAAGGTGTTGTGCGCCCCGGGGTAACGAAAGCCCGCCGGCAGCGCGCCGCTCACCGGATCGCGGTGGCGGTAGGCGATCTCGGATTCGTGGATCCCGGAGGTACTGGTGCCGAGGAAGATGCCCACGCGCTGCGTCCCGTAACGCCCGGCCGCCGCCGCGAGCGCCTGCGCAAAACCATCCTGGGAGAGGCCCAGCCAGGCGAGCCGGTTGTTGCGACAGTCGAACTCGGCCAGCTCGCCCGCCAGCGTTACCTCATCGAGCCCGGGCACTTCGCCCACGTACGTCTCAAGCTGCCACGGTCTCGAAGGCGCAGGGCGCAAGTCCCGAGCGCGCGGCGCGCAGCGCTGCGAGCGTCTGGCGCAGGCCGCGCCCGATGCAGCTGGTCGCGGTGTAGGCGCTGAGCACGAGTGGCGTCACGTGCGCCTCGCCAGCAGCAGCACGTTGCTGAACGCCGTCGCCTCGGGCAGCGGGACCGCGCGGGTCGCGAACCCGAGCGTGGCGAGCAGCTGCTGCCACTGCCTGAGCGTGCGGCAGTGCAGGCGCAGCCAGCGGCCCCGCCGCGCGAGCGCCACGGTGCGATCGACCGCCTTGCTCAGCGCACAGCCGAAGCCGCCGGCGGCGTCCCCGATGCGCAGCACGAGCACGCCGTCCGCGGCGAGCGCCGCGCGCACGCGCTCAAGGATCGTCTCCTGCGTCCTGAAGTCGTTGTAGTGCAGCACGTCGAGCAGCACGACCGCATCCGGGGTGCCGTAGTCCGCCTCGCGGATGTCCGCGTGCACGATGCGCACGGCGGCGCCGCTGTCGTGCGCAAACGCCTGGCGCGCACGCCGCACTTCCTGCGGGTTGATCTCGATGCCGGTGTAGGAGCGCAGCTGCGGCGGCGCGGGCCACCCGCGCGGCCAGTCCCCGGCGTGCTCGCTCGCGTAAGTCGTGCGGGCCGCCAAGAGCCACGCCGCGAGCAGCGCCTGCCCCGCGCCGAGGTCGAGCACGTCCTGCCGCCCGGCAAGCAGGCCCTGGGCCAGGATCGTGCAAAAGGCCGGGTCGCCCTGGAGCTTGCCCTGGGCGAAATGCCAGGCGAAGCGCCCGGCCGGGCGGTAGTAGGCGCTGGCGTGCCGCAGGAGCGCGCGCGGCGCTGCGGGGCCTCTCAAGCGCGCTCCGCGCCCGCGAAGGCCTCACGCAGGGTGACGGTGCGCAGCGCGCGCTCGCGCAGCCGTGCCAGAAGCGGCGGCAGCACTTCGAGGATCACGGGATCCCCGCGCGCGGTGCGCGCGGCGTGACCGTCGTGCAGCAGCAGGATGTCACCGCCGGCGAGGCGCCGGGTGAGGCGCCTGAGGATGCGCTGCGGGTCGGTGGTCCGGGTGTCGAAGCCGCGCCGGGTCCAGCTCACCAGGCGCAGGTTCGCGCGCGCGAGCGCCGGTTCGAGCAGCGGGTTGCGCAGCCCCGCCGGCGCCCGGAAGAACTGCGCCACCTCCCCGGTGACCGCGCGGATGCTGTCCTGGGCGCGCCCGATTTCCTGCGCGATCGCCGCAGGTCCGAAGAGCGAGAAGCGCATCGAATGGTGCTCGGTGTGGTTTTCCAGGCCGTGGCCCTGCGCGAGGATCGCGCGCGCGAGCGCCGGGTGCTGCCGCACACGCTCGCCGACGCAGAAGAAGGTGGCGCGGGCGCCGGCGGCCGCGAGCAATTTGAGCACCGCGGGCGTGACTTCCGGATCCGGGCCATCGTCGATGGTCAGGGCGATGGCCGCAGGCCCCGCCGTCTTCGGCAGGTGCGTCCAGTTGGGCCCGAGGAGCGTGCTGCGCGGCCACAGTCCCGCCGCGGTGATGAGCAGCTGGTCGGCCACGACCGCGCCGAGTGCCCAGGGCCACAGCGCCGGGCGCGCGATCACCGCCGCCACGGCAGCGACGTGCAGTACCACTGAGCCGCACAGCAGCGCGCTCGGCGTAAAGCGTCGCGACGGCGAAGGCTCAGGCGGGGCGGGCAAGGCGGGCATCCAGAAAATTGTCCCAGAGTCGGCGCCACGTCGGCCAGTCGTGTCCGCCGGAGACGGTATCCACCTCCCCCGGTTCCAGCGCCGCGGCCAGCACCCGGTGCCGCTCGGCGAAGCGATCCTCCCGACCGAGCCCGAGATGGATCCGCGGCTGGGACCGGCGGTTCTTGAGGAAGCGCCAGATGCGGCGCTCTTCATCGTCCTCGGCGCCCTCGGGCTCGGTCCAGGCCGCAAGGCCCGCGCGGGCGATCTCGCCCGTGATCAGGTAGCTGCCGAGGTAGGGCGCGAAGAGGGCGACGCCGGCGAGCGCAGCGGGCTCGCGCTCGGCGCAGCACAGCGCGAGATAACCGCCAAGGGAGACCCCGCCGAGCCACAGCGGGGTGCCCTGCGCGCGCGCCGGGGCGATGAACTCCTCCCGCACCGCGGCGATGAGCGTGCGATCGGTCACGTCGCGCAGCTCCGGAGCGACGAAGCTCAGGTCGAGGTCAAGCCGGCGCGCCCGCACGGCTTCGGCGAATCCGGCCTCCACGAAATCCTCCGGTGCGCTGTAAGCGGGCGGCAGCAGCACCACCTCGCGTGCCGCGCGGCGGCCCGGCGTCGCCGCTACGCGCAGCGGTTCGCATCAGGGGCAGCCCTCGGCCGCTGCGGGCTTCGACAGCATCGCGCTGAAGAGGAGCGCGAGAAAGGCTCCCGGGGCCACGGCGGCGCCCAGGTCCGCGAGCATCGGCAGGCGCGAGCTCGCCAGCACGCCGAAGGCGAGCACGGTGGCGAGATTGGCGATCGCGAGCGAGGCCAGGGTGAGGGGCAGCGATCCGCCGGCCGGATCGTGGCTGCGCCGATCGAAGAACAGCGCGTAGTTGGAACCGACCGCGACCGTGAGCAGGAGTCCCACCAGGTGCAGGATCGTGAGCGGCTGGCCGAGACCGACGAGCAGGGCCGTGACGGCCACGACTGCGAGCACCAGCGGCGCGAGCACGCGCGCCACGCGCTCGGGCGAGCGCAACGCGAGGAGGAGCAGGAGCACGATGGCCGCAAGGCCCGCCAGCGACAGCCGGATCGCCTGGGTGAGGTAATCCGCGTACAGGCGGTCGGTCTCGCCCTTGAGGTCGAGCAGCACCGCGGACACGCCGGCGTCCGCCACCGCCGCGCGCACGGCGCGCACCGCCTGCGCCGGAAGATCGCCGGAGCTGAGCGATGCGATGGGCATGAGCGCGCGGTACCCGGCCGGCGTCGGCCGCAGGAGCGAGTCGAGCGCGGCGGCGAAGGTGGTGCCGGCGAGGTCCGCCTGCGTCAGCAGCGGCGCACCGCGCGCAGCGTGAACGGCGCTCACGAACGGCGCGAGGGTGCCCGTGTCGACCGGGAGGCCAACGAGGGCGGACGCGAGATGCGCGTTCAGTGCCGGCGCGTCCGGGAGCGCCGCGCGCCGCGCCTGCTGAGTGGCGGCAGAGGGCAGGTAGCGGGCGGCGTACTCGAATCCGCCGAGGGTGCCGGAGTCGACCAGCGGGTTGAGACGACTTGCGAGACGCTCGGTGGCTTCGAGTGCCGCCTCGCGCGTTGGCGCCGTGGCCACGACCAGGAAGCGCACGTCCGCGGCGCCCAGGTCCGCCCGCAGCCGCTCATCCAGAGCCTGCTGCGCGGGCGGCACGGGACTTAAGGCGGCGAGTTCACGGTTCAGAAGCGCGCCCCGGTGCAGGTAGAGCACGAGGAGCGCCAGCAAGGGAACCGCCAGCAGAAGGAGGCGCGCGCGGCGCAGGTAGGTCAGCGCGGCCACGAGCCGCGTGCCGGGTCGCTGCAGGTCCGCCAGTGCCAGGCGCGCGGGAATCCAGGCGGGCAGCACGTAGCGCGTGACGAGCGCGGCAGCCGCAAGGCCGGCGACCGAGTACAGCCCGAGCTGCGCCAGCCCCTGAAAGCTCGAGGGCACGAGGGCGGCAAATCCCACGATCGAGGTGAGGGCGCCGAGCCGGATCGTCGGCCACACCGTGCGGCGCCAGTCGCGCTGCGGCGCGCCCCGGCCCTGCACGAAAAGATAGATCGAATAGTCGACCGCCTCCCCGATCAGGGTCACGCCAAAGCCGAGGGTGATGCCATGCACGGCCGGGAATCCCAGCGCCACGGCGGCGACCCCGGCGAGCGCGCCGGCCGCGACCGGCACCAGGCCGAGGACGAGCGCGGGGAGCGAGCGGTAAATGAATAGCAGGAGCAGCGCGATGAGGCCGCTGCTCAGGGCCGAAAGGCGCACCACCTCGCGGATGATCAGCGCACGCGCGTCCACCGCGAACACCGGCGGTCCGCTCAGGGTGAGCGTGAGGCGTGCGGCAGCGGCGGCCGGCAGCGACGCGCGTGCGCGGGCGAACGCCGCGCGCACGCTCTCGATAGCGCGCTGCTGCGCGTCGGTGTCCGAGCCTTCCGCGCGGGTCTGGAGCAGGAGCAGCGCCGCCGCGCCATCGCGCGAGCTCCACACCCCCTCGAGCGTGCGCGGCGCGCGCTCGGGTCCGAAGGCCTCCACGATCGTGAGCAGCTCCCCGGTCGGATCCTGGGTGAAGAGCGGCTTCACCAGCGGACCCTCGGGCGAGGCCAGCACCTCGAGCGAGGCCGCGATGGCGGCGTGCAGTCCCGCCGCCGAGAAGCGCTGCGCGCTGACCGCGGGGCTCAGGAGGTAGCGGTGCGCGAAGAGGAACTCGCGCTCGCGCGCCAGCGTCGCCGCATCCCCGTTGCTGGCACTGACGAACTGCGGGCTCGTGCGCAGCACCTGCGCCAGCTGCACCGACACCCGCGCCCGCGTCGCGGCATCCGCGCCGCCCACCGCGGCAATGATGAGCCGCGCCGCAGGTCCCGTGCGCAGCTGCTCGATGAGCGCGCGCTGGGGCGCGCTCGGGTGCGCGGGCAGGAACGCCGACAGGTCCGCGCTGTAGCGCGCCCGTGCGGCGATGACGGCGGCCACGAGCCCGAGCAGCACGAAGCCCACCGTGCCGCGGACGCCGGCGCGGGTCATGGGGTGATTTCGGGGCCGAGGGTGAGGCGCGAGCGGTCGCCGTCGCGCTCGCGGATCTCGACCGTGCGGATCGCGTCGCGCTCGCCTGCGAGCGTGACGTCCGTGATGCTGCGCGCGAGCGCCGGATCGCGCGGGGTGAGGCGCAGGCTCCAGTGCGCCAGCTCGCCGCTGAAGTCGGTCACGAAGTAGCGCTCGAGCGCGGCGGCATCGCCGGCGAGCGTGGCGCGGATGCTCTCCACGAACGGCACGACCTGCGGGTAGGCGGCGAGCTCGAGCACGTGCTGGCGGTGCCCGCGCTGGGCGGTGAGCACCCCGTGATCGAGCACCAGGGTCTCGGGCTTCGGGGTCAGCGTGCGCTTCTCGAGCCGCGCGGGGGCGTCGTAGAAGAGCTCCCCGGAGGAAGTGAGGGGGGCCTTGAGCATCGCCATCTCGTGCACTTCGGTGAAGCTCACGTGTCCGTGGCGGCGCGTGGCCAGGAGCCCCATCAGCTCATGGAAGGCCGGCGCGGCGGACGCGGCCGGCGGCTCGCTCGCGAAACTGCTGAGGCACGCGAGTCCTGCGAGCGGGAGCAGGAAAACGCGGGTGCTCATGGAGCGTCGGCGTGGGCCGCGCCCTGCCAGAAGTCATAGAAGTTGAACCAGTTGTAGGGGTCCGAGCGCGTGTAACGCTCCAGCAGCTGCGCGTAGCGCCCGATGGCCTCGCGCACGGCAGCCTCGCGCCCCGCGGGCATCGGTTGCGAGAAGTCCGCAATCCGGTGGAACACGGCGAGGTAGCGGTTCCCGCCGCGGTACAGGGCGGTCATGAAGATGACGGGGCGGCGCAGCGCCGCGGCCACGCGCATGGGACCGACCGGGAACGGCGCCACACTGCCCAGGAACGGCACGGGCTGCGCCGGTGCATCGGCCAGCGTGCGATCCGCGAGGATGCCGACGAACTTGCCCGCATCCAGGCAGTCGCGGATGCGCAGCATCGCCTCCAGGTGTCCGAGCGGGATGATTTCCGGGGCGTCCTGCGCCTGCGCCACGCTGAAGAAGGTATTGAGCGGGCCCGCCTGCGCCTCGTACATCGCCATCGCGACCTTCAGGTCCGGGCGGTGGCGAGCGATGGCGCTCAGGGGCGCGAAGCTGCCGAGGTGCGAGCCCAGCAGGAAGGCCCCCTGGCCGCGCGTGAGCGTCTCGAGCATCAGCGGCTCACCCTCGGTGGCGATCTCGAACAGCCCGTGCCGGCCCTTGAGAAAATACAGCCGATCCAAAAGCGTGACGGCGAAGCAGTAGATCTGGCGGTAGCGGTCGCGCGCGCTGGGCTCGCGCCCGAGGGCGCGCCGCAGGTACGCGCGTGAGGCGCGCCGGATCTTGGGACCAAAGACAAAGAAATACGCAGCCCCGAGGTGCAGAAGGGTGAGCGTCAGCGGGCGCCCCAGGTGCAGCGCCACGAATACCCCGAGCCGCAGCATCCGCGTGCTGCCGCGCTCGGGCGTGCTCGCCCACTGCGAAAGGCCCGCTCGCGCGAGCGTGCCTTCAGCGGGCTTGGTGGCCATCGTCGTGCGCTGCAGCGTCCGGTATCAGCATACCCTTGGCCACCAGCTGCCCGGCGCTGGAGATCGTGAAGCGGACCGAGCCGTTCGGCAGTCGCTGGTGCTCGACCACGAGCGTCTCTCCCGGGCGCACGGGCTTCAGGAACTTGGCGCGCCCGATGCGCCACTGCGTCACGGCCAGCGACTCGGCCTGCTCCAGGGCCCGCAGCGTCTCATCCAGCAGCAGCACGCCGGGCAGGACCGGCATGCCGGGGAAGTGGCCGGCGAGCGCCGGATGATCGGCGCGGATGGTGAGGGTCGTGGGCTCGCCCATGGGGACGCACTCTAAGCGACGTGCGTCTTCAGGTGCGCACTGGCCAGTGCCCGCAGCGCTTCCTGGGGGAGCTTGCCGGTGCCGTTGCGCGGCAGGCGTGCGACGAACAGCAGCGGCCGCGGCAGGAACACCGGATCGATGCGCTCGCGCAGTGCGTGCAGCAGGCGCGCGGCGTCGAGCGTGGGAGCCACCACGCAGGCGGCGACGCGGCTCACCTGGGTGAGCGCGGCGCGCGCCTCGTCGCAGTGGAAAAAGGCGCCATCGAGCACGCCCGGGATCGAGTTCAGCTGATGATTGAGGTAGGCGAGCGAGCTGCGCTTGCCGGCGATGTTCACCAGGTCCGCGAGGCGCCCGTGCAGCAGGAAGCGGTCGTCGCCCTTCACTTCGACGCGGTCGCACAGGCGCGTCGGCTGCTCGATGTGCCCGCCCTGCGCCCAGACCTCCTCGGCGCGGGCCGTGAGCTGCACGCCCGGCCACAGGTGCCACTCGGCCCCTTCCGTGGGGCGGCGCGAGGCGATCTGACCGGTCTCGGTCGAACCGTAGATCTCCAGCAGCCGCGTCCCGAAGCGCCGCTCGACCTCGAAGGCCAGCTGCTGCGCCAGGGGTGCCGTCGCCGAGAGCATGAGGTCCGTCGGCGGCAGCTGCACGCCGGCACCCACCAGGGCCCGCAGGTGCACGGGCGTCGAAACGAGAACCCGCGGGCGTGGCACGAGGGCGAGGCTGGCGGCGATGTCGGCCGGGTAGAAGGGCCGCTCGGCACACAGCGCATGGGCACCGCTGAGCGCCATGAGCACGCTGGATTCGAAGCCATACATGTGTTGCGCAGGTACCGTGGCGACGATCGACCAGGGCTGCGGTCCGTGCAAGGCCGAGCCGCCGGCCCTCCTCGCGCACGCACTGAACGAGCCGACCCCAGCTCTTGGGATACGGGATGGGGGTGCCGGTGGACCCGGACGTGAAGACGTACGCGGCGAGCTGCGTCGGCTGGATCTGCGGCAACGGCGGGATCGCGCCCGCTGCGGCCGCGGTCCCGGTGTCCGGGTAGAGTACCTGCGGCAGCTCGATGTCGCAGTCCGCCCGGTCGGTCAGGCACACGGCGTCGGGGGCGAACCCGCGCAGCTGGCGGATGACTTCGGGGGTCTGCGTGGAGGGCAGCAGGGTCACCTGGCCGGCCGTCAGTGCGGCGACCAATCCCACGGTAAAGCCGTAGCGATCGCCGCAGGCGTTGAGGACGTGGCGGGATGCGCCGAGCGACTCGCGGACGCAGGCCACGTCGTGGAGGAACTGGCGGACGGTGAGCGGCGCCCCGGCGCGGTACGCGACGACCGCGTCGGCGGAGGTGTGCGCGAGCAGCGGCAATCTGGCCAGGGGCTTACTTGGTCCTGTGCGCGGAGATGTAGTCGACCAGCTGGCGCAGCGATCCGAAGATGCGCTCGTTCTCCTGGCTGTCGGCGCGCAGCTGCACGCCGTATTGCTTGGAGACCACCAGCGCAATCTCCAGGATGTCGATGGAGTCAAGGCCAAGGCCCTCGCCGTAGAGCGGCTGGCCGGGATCGATGTCCGCGGCGGCCACATCGAGGTTCAGGGCCCCCACGATGAGCGCGGCGACTTCCGCCGTCAGTGCGGAGTCGGCGCCGGACGCTGGGGGTTGCTTCCTGGGAGAGACCGGTTCGGACATTTCTGTATGCCAAGCCTGCGGTGGACCTGGGGGCATTATACCGGCGTAGAAAACGGAAGCGTGTCGGAGGTCGCCGCGGGGGGCGACGCACCCGGCCGGCCAGGCGTTTTCCGTGGGGCGCGGTGCGAGCCCTCGGGAGAGGCGCCCGGACCCGCCCGCCGGCGCGCCGGCCGGACAAATGTCAAAACGCGGCCAGTGACGGATACGCTGCCTTG
Source organism: uncultured Pseudomonadota bacterium (assembly GCA_963727305.1). Taxonomy (GTDB): domain Bacteria; phylum Pseudomonadota; class Gammaproteobacteria; order Steroidobacterales; family Steroidobacteraceae; genus 13-2-20CM-66-19. Next base: position 5,456 of record CAVSFM010000002.1, on the reverse strand, counting down.
AGCGCGACTCGCGCTAAGATACGCGGCCAGACCCAACCGGAGCTCAAGCGATGTCGGTGAGGACCACGATCACTTCCCAGTTCCAGCAAGTCGCCATCGAGCAGGAGCGCGCACTGTCGCCCCTGTCCGATGATCTGAAGCTCGTACAGTCGGGTCTGGACTCTCTGAGCTTCGCGATCATCGTGGCGCGGCTGGAGGACGCCCTCGGCGTCGACCCCTTCAATTCGACGGAGGCGTTGGAGTTCCCCGTGACCTTCGGCGATTTCGTCAGGCTCTACGAAAACTTTGCCAAGTGACGGACGCCCGCTCTGGGAATCCATCCACGCGCGGGGCGCGCCGCGCGGCAGGCTTCTCGGGCGTCAGGGCGAGGTCGCGCTAGCCGACCTCGCGCACGGGTCCAGCCTCGGCGGGCGGCTCGAGGAACTGCGCGGGCGCAGCGTGGTTCTCGCCGCGAAGGATCAGCTGACAGCCGGTCTTGCCCTGATGGAGCTCGACGGGGTGGCGCGGCGCATGGTGCTGTGTCCTCCGGATCTCGCGCTGCAGCATCTTCCCGGCGTCATCCAAGGGTCCGAAGCGGACGCCGTGGTGCGCGATGCGGGCGCGGCCAGCGAAGCGGAGATCGGCCTGCCGCTGGCGATCACTGCGCGGGCGGAGCTGTCGGCGCCGGTGGCGCCGCGACAGCGCAGCCACGTAACCGAGTGGATCCTGCTCACCTCGGGCACCACCGGCGCCCCCAAACTCGTGCTGCACACGCTCGAAAGTCTCACCAGCGCACTCACCGGCGAGGCGGCACCGGCCGAGACGCCGATCTGGAGCACCTTCTATGACATCCGCCGCTATGGCGGCCTGCAGATCTTCCTGCGCGGGGTGCACGCGGGCTCACTCGTTCTCTCCGATTCCGCCGAGGCCGTCGGGGACTTCCTGGCGCGCGCCGGGGCGGCGGGTGTGACGCACATCTCCGGCACCCCCTCGCACTGGCGCAAGGCGCTCATGAGCGGCGTCACGGCACGCATCGCGCCGCGCTACGTGCGCCTCTCGGGGGAAATCGCCGACCAGGCGGTGCTCGATGGCCTGCGTGCGGCGTACCCGGCAGCGATCGTGGCGCACGCGTTCGCGTCCAGCGAAGCCGGGGTTGCCTTCGAAGTACGCGACGGTCAGGCCGGATTTCCGCAGTCGCTGGTGGGCGAAAGCGGCGCGCGCACCGAGCTGCGCGTGGTGCGAGGAGACCCTGCAGATCCGCTCGCCCGGTACCGCGCAGCGCTACCTCGGAGCGGGCGCGGAACCGCTGCGCGGCGCCGATGGCTTCGTGGATACCGGGGATCGCGTCGAGGCGCGTGCCGGGCGCTATTACTTCATGGGCCGTCGCGGCGGGGTCATCAACGTCGGGGGCCTCAAAGTGCACCCGGAAGAGGTGGAGACGGTCATCAACGCGCACCCCTGGGTGCGCATGTCACTCGTCAAGGCGCGCCGCAATCCCATCACCGGCGCGGTCGTGACGGCGGACGTGGTGCTCAAGGACGAGGCCCCCGGACGCCCGGCGCCGGAGACCGTGATGCGCGAGCTCACCGAGTGCTGCAGGCGCACGCTGCCTTCCCACAAGGTGCCGGCCATGATCCGCTTCGTGCCGAGCCTTGAGGTCTCACCCTCCGGCAAGCTGGTGCGCCCCAGTGCGTAACGTCATCGTCACCGGCGCCAGCCGCGGGCTGGGACTGGCGATCAGCGCAAGTCTCGCCGCGGGGGGCTATCAGGTCATCGCCGTCGCGCGCAAGCCGAGCGCGGCGCTCACGCGCGGCGGGCGCCGCGGCGGCGCGCGCCGGGACCGGGGCGATCCACTTCCGCGCCCTGGATCTGCTCGAGACGTCCGCGATCGCAGGGTTCGTGAGCGCGGTGCGCAAGGAATTCGGTCCCCCGTATGGCCTCGTTAACAATGCCGGCCTGGGGACTGCCGGCGTGCTCGCGATGATGCGGGATGATCAGCTCGAGGCGCTGGTGCGGCTGAACACGATCTCCCCGATGATCCTCACCAAGTACGTGGTGCGCTCGATGATGAGCGAGAAGCGCGGTCGCATCGTGAACATGGCCTCGATCGTCGCCACGACCGGCTATCACGGCCTGTCGGTGTACTCGGCCACCAAGGCGAGCCTCATCGGTTTCACGCGCTCGCTCGCCCGCGAGGTGGGGCCGCTCGGGATCACCGTGAACGCGGTGGCGCCGGGGTTCATCGCCACCGACATGACCGAGATGCTGGACTGCGGCGGACCGCGAGCGGATCCAGCGGCGCAGCGCCCTGCGGCGCCTGGCGGAGCCCGAGGACGTGGCGGCCGCGGTCGAGTTTCTCCTGAGCGACAAGGCGAAGAACATTACCGGCACCACGCTCACGGTGGATGCGGGCAATACCGCGTGAGCGATTTGAGGCGCAACGCCGCGATCAGTTCGTCGAACGCCGTGCGTCAACGCCGACGACCACCGATTATTTCCAGGCGCGGCTAAACAACTCGTCTAACGCCGTGATGATTTGCTGTCCCTGATCGGCCAGCGACCCAATACGGGCTCCGAGTTGATCGACAGGGATGGAAACGATTTCAAGTGGATGTAGGACGACCGCAGTGTTGCGAATCTTAAATGTCGGATTAAAGGAAGCAAATCCGACTGGCCCAATGGCCGCTGCACGCACCAGCGGAACGACGACTCTGCGGCGATAGTTATCAAATTGGGACGACTGCACGATCACAACAAAGGGAATCGAGTCTTTGTGTTTCCCGGCATTGCGGTGGACATCAAATTGAGTCATCAGAGTGAGGAATACTCATCCGCTATGGAACCCTGCTTGGCACCAAAGTTGTTCCACAGCGCGACAGTTGCCTCCAACGCTTTGGATCGTGCCAATTGCTCTCTTTGCTCCTTGGCGACGAAATCGGCGAGCAGCGCTTCTACTACACCTGACAGATTTTCCGTTACGCCCTTGGCCTGGTTTACCAGATCTTCATTGAGCGTGAGATTGACCGGACGCTTACGAGCGTTCGGATCATAGGCGGCTTTCATATTCCAACCTCCTTAATGCGCATTATATGCGCATGGACCTCGTGTCCCGTCCCATTAATAAGTGTCTTATATTATGTATCATATCGCGGTATCCTTCCGAGGGAGATACCACGATGGCGAAGGGTCGTCCGAAAGCGAGACTCGGTTGAGCGCAGCTGAGCAGGCGCAGTTGTCCTCGATGTGCGCTCGCGCTCGATTCCGCGGCGCTGCGTGCGCGCGCGCAGATCGTGTTGCGAGCGCGGCGGGAAGCCAAACAACGCAGTCGCGCGTCGCTTGCAGCACCAATGCCACAGTCGGTAAATGGCGCCGCCGTTATCTGAGCACCGATCACAGGGTTGTACGATGAATTCGTCCTGGCAAGCCGCGCTCGATCGACGATGAGCGGGTGGCCGAGCTGATTCAGACCACGCTGCATAGCAAGCCAATGACGGCGACCCATTGGAGCGTACGCACGCTGGCGGCCGAGACAGGGATTTCGCGCACCAGCGTGCATCGCTACATCCACCTGTTTGGGTTTCAACCCCACCGCAGCGAGAGCTTCAAGCTCTCCACCGATCCGTTCTTCCTCGAGAAGCTGCGCGATGTGGTGGGCCTGTATCTGAATCCGCCGGATAAGGCTCTGGTGCTGTGCGTCGATGAGAAGAGCCAGGTGCAAGCCTCTGGAGCGCACGCAGCCGTTGCTGCCGATGGGCTTTGGTTACGTCGAAGGCGTCACCCACGACTACAAGCGGCACGGCACCACCACCCTGTTCGCCGCCCTCGACGTGCTCACCGGCCAAGTGCTGGCCCAATGCAAACCGCGACACCGACATCAGGAGTTCCTCGGCTTCCTGCGCGCATCGACAGCCGCCGTGCCACCCGATCTCGGACGTTCACCTGATCGTGGACAATTACCGCACGCACAAGCATGCCAAGGTCAAGGCTTGGTTGGCGCACGTCCGCGCTGGCATCTGCACTTCGTGCCAACCTACAGTTCGTGGCTCAACCTGGTCGAACGCTTCTTCGCGTTGATTACCGACAAAGCCATCCGTCGCGGTTCCTTCCGCTGTGCCGAACTGATCTCAGCACAATCGATCGCTTCGTGGTCCATCACAACGTCAATTGCAAACCCTTCATCTGGACCGCGACCGCCGATTCGATCGTCGCCAAGCTCGAAAGACTTTGTGCACGAATCAGCGACAACAGCACTCAGGAAGGCAACGGCGATAGTTATCAAATTGGGACAACTGCACGATCACAACAAAAGGAATCGAGTCTTGCGTTTCCCGGCATTGCGGTGGACATCAAATTGAGTCATCAGAGTGAGGAATACTCATCCGCTATGGAACCCTGCTTGGCACCAAAGTTGTTCCACAGCGCACAGTTGCTTCCAACGCTTTGGATCGTGCCAATTGCTCTCTTTGCTCCTTGGCGACTTAATCGGCGAGCAGCGCTTCTACTACACCTGACAGATTTTCCGTTACGCCCTTGGCCTGGTTTACCAGATCTTCATTGAGCGTGAGATTGACCGGACGCTTACGAGCGTTTGGATCATAGGCGGCTTTCATATTCCAACCTCCTTAATGCGCATTGTATGCGCATGGACCTAGGAAGGCAACGGCGACTGATGGCACCGGTGGCCGGTGCGCGGATGAGTCTTAAGAGCCCACAGACGCAGAAGCCGTATGTGCTGGGAGACCCTCGCGTTGTAGTGTCTCGTAAGCCCCAACGTGGAACGGCACGTACTGCTCGCTCGAGGGCTCGTCGATAAAGAGCAGATCGTGCACGCGCGCCGGGTCATAGGCCTCGGCGATGAGATCCTGCTTGCGCAGCTTGAACGTTCCGGTGAGCTCGAGCGCCCCGAGCAAGCGTATGAAGATGGGACGCGCGTAGGCGGGGAGCTTCGTGGTGAGCTGCTCGCGCAGCGTTTCGAGGGAGAACTGCGGGGTCACGACCAGCGCTGCCATGCCGGCGCGACCATCCGCGTTCGGGACGGGCACCCCGTAGACGGCGACATCCGTGACTCCGGGACAGCCGCCGATGACACCCGCGACTTCCGTGGTAGACACGTTCTCGCCCTTCCAGCGGAAGGTATCTCCGATGCGATCGACGAAATAGAAGAACCCCTGGGCATCTTGGCGCATGAGGTCGCCGGTGCGGTACCAGGCGTCGCCGGCGAAGAACACATCGCGCAGGATCTTCTTTGCCGAGGCGGCGTCGTCCGTGTAACCCTCAAAGCGCGTGGCTCCCCGGTCTTCCATGATCTGGCCGATCGCCTCGCCGACCTCGTCGACGGCGCAGCGCTGGCAGCGTCCTGCTGCATCGCGCAGCGGCAGCGCCGTCTCCACGTCAAACTTCACCAGGGTTACGGGCACCCGATGCGAGAGAAACGGTGGAATGCGTCCGATGGAGCCCGCACGTTGCTCGCAGTTGTA
>CAVSFM010000001.1:0-386958 GCA_963727305.1 uncultured Pseudomonadota bacterium | reverse complement strand
GGCGATCCTGAGCGGAGGCGATAGGGATACTGAAAACCCGCGTGGTCGGCAGTTTGATCTTGCCCTGGCCATAACGCGGAACAGCAGCTGATCTAGAACCGGTAGCCGAGATTGACCAGGCCGTGCGGTCCCTGGCCGAAACTGGTTTCCGCGACGAGTTCGAAGCGGCGCGCACTATCGAACGGATCCCGACTTGGTAGTTCCACGCCGGCGCCCGCAGATCGACTGCGAACGTCGGCGGCTGGCCGCCGTGCCCGCCCACGGTTCCCTCCGAAGTGATCGATCTTCTTCACCCAGCGGCCGCCGACATAGGGCTGGACGGAGGGTCACCCGGCGTTATCCAGCATCATCTACTGTGAGGTGAAAATCAGCTAAGTGCTTGTTTTGGGTGATGGTGGGTTACGCTGGATACAGAATTCGGCGGATTGAAGATCCGCGTCCCGCTGGTTAGATTCCACTCTGGCTATTCAGATGAGTTCGGCGCCGGTTCATACCGTACATATGCGCTGATCGTGTACTACACGGGAGCCGCCATGATCAGCCAGAGGCGGAATTTTGGTACCCGAACGAACGTCCAGCGACTCTAACCCCTTTGTTGGCGAGAAAAGCTACGCAGCGGGCGATAGCTGGTTCAAACTGACATGTTGGGTACTGTTGCATTGAACCGGTTTTGAAGTCATTTGAACGACCACGTCCTTGATCGAAGTTGGAATAAAACCATATGAAGCAATCGCCTTCAGTGAGCCAGCGAACCCGCGGGATTGCGTTACTCGGGCTCTGCAGCGCGGCATTGCTGGGCTGTGCAGAAAACTGGACTCAGACAAAAATTACCAATGCCAACGCGAGCGCTAGCACAAGCACCAAAGTTAGGACATCGACTCCGGCTCCCGGCGGAGACGTATTTCTGACAGAGGGTGACATCACGAATCGGAAGTACACGGTGCTGGGGGACCTGGCGGTTACGGTCAATAAGCTAACGGTATTCAATGCGGACCCAACGAGAGAGCAGGTGGACGCGAAGCTGAAAGCGGAAGCCTCCAAGCTAGGCGCCGACGGGGTCATTTTTGTCCGGTATGGTGCCGTCGGTATATCGGCAGTCAGTTGGGGTAGCTTGGATGGCAAGGGGAGGGCCATCAAGTTTGAACAGTAGCATTCTTCGCGCATCGGCGCTCTTACTGCTGCTTTCGGGCTGCATACCGATGGACCCGCAGCGTGCGCGCGACCTTCCGCCGGACTTGAGTCAACGTCCACCCGAAGAGCGGCTTCTTGTGGCCGACAAAGATAGTCCAGAGTTTTCTATGGATTGCCAGGAGTTGGCCTCGAGATTGGTTGAAGTGCGGGCCGAAATGGCTAGAGAAACACAGATGATTCAAGCCAATCAATCGCAAAATGACGCGCAAGCAGCTGCGGGCCTTGTGTTGTCTCCGGTACTTTTGTTCATGAAGGACGCGCCGCGTGAAAAGGAACGCTTCAAAGAGCTGGATGAGGAGCGCGAGCGGATTACAAGAATCTCCCAGTCGCGACGCTGCAGCCAGCTGGATAGCATTGCGGGGACGGCGCCATAGGCCATAATACTCTTTGCGCGTCATCGTCCTCGATCGCATGAGATGCGACCGACCGCAATCGGACCAGAAGCAGCCACACGCATGCCGGATTCGATTTTCCCCGAAGCGGCCAGTTGGAGACGCGTGAAACCCGGATCGACCTTCAAGTGACTCGGAAAGCCAGCCGCCACATTTTCAGGCCGGACCGAGTACATCCACTATGAGCGTCCATCCGGGGAGGTCGCAGGCAGGACGTTGACGCGCTCGCGCCTTACCCGGTAATCAAGGTCGCGTCCGATCCCCGAGAACTATCCACCTACGAACCGGAGATGTTGGGTTCGGAGGAACTGACTCAGCATCTCGGACAATGACTTTTCCGGGCCTCACGGTCGCGGAGCGGACATGCTCGCGGCTTCTTCGGCAGTTCAAAGTCGTCCGGAGTTCGGTCGCGGTGCGCTCGCGTCTGGCAACCAGGGAGTGCCCGACCGGTAGGTCATTGCTGTTTAGGCCAGCTATCAACGCCCGCCAGATTTCCGCTAGATGAATGTTTTAGGTGAGCCTGAGCCATAGCACGTGCGGATTGTATGGGCCTGAAAATCCACGGGTATTAGCCCCCGGTCCGCGCCGCAACCAACCGGGCATTCTTGTCGAGGGGAGTGTTATGTCTCACGTGGAGTGTTGACACGACGCTTGACTTCTGAATTCGGTGCGCGTAAAAATCGCGCCGCCATGATTACTGCAATCAGAAAACCACTCGATACGTGCGCCGCGGCAGGCTGCTTTAGCCCGTCGTGGTCGCATTCATTGCTCGGGCAATTCCTGCCCCGAGTCAACACGATCGAGTTCTGATTGGCCTTGCCTCCGGCGCAAGGCCGGAGGCAGACAGGTAACGAGAGCAGGGGATCCACGCTCTCAGACCACCCGAAAACCTCCGCCCAAAGTCCGGCGCACGCTACGATCCGTCGCATGGAGACGGGGAGCCGTAAAGCGAGACACAAAGCCCTTCATTGCGAGCGGGGTTGGTCTAGTGGCTTTGGGCCTCTGCCTTCCAAGCAGATGAGGCGGGTTCGATTCCCGCACTCCGCTCCATCCTATTTTGCCGGTTAGCATCAAGGCGATGCGGCGCCCTGTTAAGGCGTAAGAGGTTGGTTCGATTCCAACGCCGGCAGCCAATTTGACCACTGATGCGACAGGTGTCGCAGCCAAGCTGTCTACTTGGTGAGAGCGGATCGTTACCGCTAGTGGTCGCCATTTCCTTGCCCGGTTAGCTCAGACGTGAAGAGCATCGGTCCTACAAACCGAACGTCGCAGGCACTCAATCTGCACTGGGCACCATTTCCGCAGCGTTAGACGGGGACGGACCCCGGCGAGACTGTAAACCTCGCGTCCACCTGACCTGCTTGGTTCGACTCCAAGACGCTGCACCAGCCCATACCGTCGTAACTCAACGGGCGAGAGTCCCGCCTCTTAAGCGGCGAGAAGGTGGTTCGAGTCCACCCGACGGTACCAACCGTGAAGTTGTCGATAAACGCGGCCAGTGAATGCGAATCGACCGAGTCGTTGCCGTAAGCAACCCGAATTCATGGGGTGCGGGCTAGGAACCCGGATTTGCCTTGCAAGCAGATAGCCTGATCGGTGCGATTCCGATGCGCTCCACCAATCGAACGTGAATGCAAAGTGGTCCGAGCAGTGCGCCTCTCACGCGCAGCCTAGCGGGTTCGAGCCCCGCCACGTTCGCCAACCTGAAGCTGAATGCAAAGTGGCTCGCGCACTCTGCCTTTCAAGCAGATCCTATCGGGTTCGAGTCCCGACAGCTTCGCCAAGTATGCCCTCGTGGTGGAACAAGCAGACACGCTACGCTCAGAACGTAGTGACGCGAGTCGTGCGGGTGCAAATCCTGCCGAGGGTACCAATTTGTGGCAGAAGGCGAAGTAGATAGCCCGCGGGCCGTGACCCCGCTGTAGCTGGTGCGAGTCCAGCCTGTCACCCCAATGTCACGCCGTGGCTGAGCAGCTAGAGGCGGTCGCCTGCAAAGCGACTTCACGCAGGTGCAAGTCCTGTCGGCGTGTCCAATCTCTCAGGGCGTAAGTCAGCAGCAGACGGCCGAGCCTGGAACTCGGAAGCCGCAGGTGCAAGTCCTGCCGTCCTGACCAACCTCGGAGTGTGGCTCAGTCTGGACTAGAGCACGTGCCTCGGGCGCACGAGATCGCTGGTTCGAATCCAGCCACTCCGACCAATCAACAGCTGCGAAGCTCATGCAGATGAGCACCGACCTGATAAGTCGGGGGTAGCAGGTGCAAATCCTGCGGCAGCTACCAATCACGCGGGCGCGCATGGTGCGCGGCATCGTTGCCAACGAGGCACGGGACGGTTCGACTCCGTTCGCCCGCTCCAATTTCGCCCCGGCCGATGGACCCGGTAGACGGCCTTCTAAGCCGACGATGTTGGTTCGAGTCCAACTCGGGGCGCCATCATTCCCTCGCCGATGGAGCGGAGCAGCGTTTCCTAAGCGCAGCCTTGCGCGTTCGACTCGCGCCGAGGGAGCCGCGGCAGTACCCCAATAGGCAGAGGGTCCGGCCTTAAAAGCCGGTCAGTACAGGTTCGACTCCTGTGTGCCGCACCATTTTGCCCGTCTGGCGGAACAGGAAGACGCAGCAGCTTCAAACACTGCCGCCTCAAAAGCGTGAGAGTTCGATTCTCTCGGCGGGCACCAATACGTCCAGGTGGTGGAATTAGGCAGACACGCGTGGGCTGAGAACCCCGTGCTTCGGCGTGCCGGTTCGATCCCGGCCCTGGACACCATTTGTCCCTCGATAGCTGAGATAGCCCTAGCGCCTGCCTGAAGAGCAGGAGACGAAGGTGCGAGCACTTCTCGAGGGACCACTTTAGCGGGATAGAGGAGCAGTACCTCGTCAGGCTCATAACCTGCAGGTCGCGCGTGCAACTCGCGCTCCCGCTTCCAGTTTGGCCGTGGTGACAGATAAGGGTTACTTCTCTCCACGACTGAGTGAGTACCCGGAGGGGCTCACGTCCCTTGTCGCTTATTCCCGGCGCCAGTTTGGCAGTGGTGTAGACCACAGTTACTTCGCTTGTCACGCGAGAGGTCGCAGGTTCGACTCCTGTCACGCACCCAAATTTGGTGCGTGTAGCTCAGTGGTAGAGCACTTAACGTACTGTGATCGCTTGTTCCCTGCATGAACACTGGTCGATTTGGCCGTGGTGCAGAGTGCGGTTACTTCTGGGTAACGTAGGTTCGACTCCTACACGGCCGCAAGGCTGTCTAAAACCGACTCGCTCGTTCCCGGCACTTGGCGGTGGTGGAAGATCATCGGTTACTTCACTTCAGGTGTGATAGGCCGAAAGGCACAGCCGTGATCGATTGTTCCCCGTAACTCGTAACTCGTAACTCTGAAAGGAGAGACAAATGCGTACAAACACAAAGCGTGCCTCTCTGACGACTCACGAGGGTGCACGGGCCCATCACATCAGCGTCCTCGCCCATCTGCGTCGCTCGGTGCTCTCCTGCCTCCTGTGGGAGTCGGAGTTCTACGAGGACGGCGTGGAAATCGGCAAGCGGATTGCCGACTTGACTGCGCAATGCGTGCCGGAGGACGTTGCGGCGCTCGCGATCGAGGCACGCGAGCAGATGCACCTGCGACATGTGCCGCTCCTGCTTCTGCGTGAGCTTGCCCGACACCCGCTGATCAAGGACCGACCGCAGCTCCTGTCCAAGACCATGGGCAGGGTGCTGCAGCGTGCCGATGAGCCAGCAGAGTTCCTGGCGCTCTACTGGAGGGACAAGAAGCAGCCGTTGTCGAAGCAGGTGAAGCGTGGTTTGGCCTGGAGCATGCGACGCTTCAGCGAGTACGAGCTCGCGAAGTACAGCCGTGACGCTGAGATCACGCCGCGTGACGTGCTCTTCATGTCGCACGCCAAGCCCAAGGACGAGGCGCAGGCGGCGCTGTGGAAGAAGCTGGCGGCGAATGAGCTGGCGGCCCCAGACACCTGGGAAGTGCAGCTCTCGGCCGGTGCCGACAAGAAGGAGACCTTTGAGCGGCTGATCCGTGAGAAGAAGCTTGGCTACTTCGCTCTGATTCGCAACCTGCGCAACATGGAGCAGGCGGGTGTGGACGTGCAGCGGGTCCGCGAGGCGATCCTCGCCCGTAAGGGCGGCGCGGACAAGCTCCTGCCGTTCCGCTACATCGCCGCAGCCCGGCATGCAAAGCAGTTCGAGCCGCAGCTCGACACCGCAATGCAGGCTGCGCTGACGGAGCTGCCGAAGCTCTCCGGCACGACCATTGTGCTGGTGGACAACTCCGGCTCGATGTCCGCACGTCTTTCGCGCAAGTCCGACATGATGCGCGCGGATGCGGCAGCGGGTGTCGCGATTGTGGCTCGTGGCGTGTGCGAGTCGGTGCGGGTATTTGCCTTCAGTGACAACTGTGTCGAGGTTCCGCCTCGCACGGGCATGGCACTGCGGGATGCGATCCACACGGCGACTCGCATGGGCAGCACGCAGCTCGGTGCCGCGGTCAAGAAGGTGAGCGACTTGTCGCATGACCGTCTGATCGTGGTCACGGATGAGCAGTCGGCTGATCGTGTGCCGGAGCCGAAGGGCCTCGGTTACATGATCAACGTCGCGTCCAACCGCAACGGCGTGGGCTACGGCAAGTGGCTGCATGTCGACGGCTGGTCGGATGCGGTCGTGCGCTTCATCGCCGAGCATGAGCGCGCGGACGACGTCAGCGAGTGAAGCAACAAACCCCCGTGGCGGTCGCCGATGGACCGTCATGGGGCTTTTTCGTCTCCTGTGGCGTAGCACAAATAGCGGTGCACAGGTCTCATAAACCTGTCGGTGGTGGTGCAAGTCCACCCGCCACATCCATTTGATTGTAGTCAGCACCGGCGTGCGGCCGGGCCTTATAAGCTCGGGAGACCTGGCAGATTACCGGGAACGGCTGGGTTCGACACCCAGGACTACAACCATATTTGCCCGTGGCCCGAGGGATTTCGGGGACCGTGCTACGAACGCGGATCGCAGTGGCTCGACTCCACTCACGGGTGCCAATTTATACCCACGCCGACGGAATCTCGGCGCCGGCCCTCCGAAGGCGGGTTGCGAGTGTTCGACTCACTCCGTGGGTGCCATTTCGCCGTTGAAGCACATCGAGATGTGCAGCGCATTGGTAATGCGCAGGCAGCTGGTGCAAATCCAGCCATCGGCACCAGGTAGGCCCTTCAAGCTCTGACAGCGGAGCGCCGGATTCGTAACCCGGAGGTGGATCGTGCAACTCGATCGTAGGGCACCACTCATTGGGTCGCTAACTCAGCGAGACAGAGACCCGCCTTTTAAGCGGAGTGATCCAGGTGCGATTCCTGGGCGGCCCACCAATTTCGCCCGTCACGCACAGATAGCGGTGCGCCCGCCTTGTAAGCGGGAGAAGTGAGGTGCAAATCCTCAGTCGGGCTCCAAATTCACGGAGAGCGAAGCAGGCGGGGTCCTGCACGCGGTTGCTAACCGATGGGTGCCGTCATGCGGCATGGCCTTCGAGTGGTCCGCTCTCCGCCAACATAGAGGCTCGCATGTGGAGTGCTTAGTCGGCTTGAACCCGACGATGACCCGCGAGGGTCGTGAGCGTTCGACTCGCTCAGCCTCTGCCAACACTGGAAGGTGAAGTGCGCGGGGCGCACCCTCGCCTCGAAAGCGAGTGGCATCCTAACGGATGTGTGGATCGAGACCTACCGCCTTCCGCCAATTCTGAAGCGTGAACCCGGCGGGTCCGGGGGCTGTCTGGAAAGCAGACCGTGTCGCTCGCGGCATGTGACTCGGGCTCACCGCGCTCCGCCAGTTCGGGTCGGTCCTCGTAGCGAGGTACGGGTCTCCAAAGCCCGGAAGTAGGGTGCAACTCCTTACTGGCCCGCCAATTTATTCAGGTGTGGGTTGCTGGCATCCCAGCTGCGCTCTGAACGCAGCCCACGCAGGTCCGATTCCTGCCGCCTGATCCAATACACGAGCCGTGGGTTGCCGGCATCCCCGTTGGGCTTTGAACCCAAAGCACGCAGGTTCGACTCCTGCCTCGTGTTCCACTTGCGAGGAGGGCGTCACGGCCCGTATCCGCCGCGGCCCAGCAGCAATCCGCGACAGACATCCTGACCCAGCTCACGCAACTGTTCGCCGGGCCATACATGCGAGGATTGCGTCAATACAACGTGTCGCCGGCCAGTATGCTGACGCCCGTAATATTTGATATGACCTCGGCACCTGCGACGAAAAGTTCCCTATGGCATGGTCAGCCTTCGGTCACAGGCCGGCTGCAGTCAGGGGTGGCGAGGGATATTACGCAACGCCTCGATCAGGACGTCCGCGGAAAATGGCTTGCGGAAAAACGCGACGCAGCCCATTTTCAAAGCCCACTTTTTGAACAACTCATTATCATGTGCAGTCATGAATATGATTGGCGTTGTGAAACCCGCGTTTACGAGGCGCTGCGCAAATTCAATACCGCCACCGTCGCCAGGTTCAATATCGAGAATGAGGCAGATCGGCTTCAGTCGCCATCGCAGCATCGAGGAACTCTTTAGTCGAAGCATAGAGTTCCACGTTGTATCCGAGCACCGACAACAAACGGCTTATGGCGCTGCGGAAGCCCAGGTCATCATCGATTACCGCAACAACTTCAGGCTTTGTTGGCATGAATGGGTGGTCGGGAACGCGGCCGCCTGAATCGGGCGCCCGACGTGGTGGCAAGCCCGAGTGCTGTCTCGAGCTAAGGTTTATGCTGGGTGGCTTTATACGACCGGGTTCGTATTCATGTCTTGTTATCTTGTGCCAAAGTGTTGCCGGTGGGTGCCAACCGCAACCCGCAACTATCGAGCGCGAAGATCGTGAATGATGTCGATACCAAGCGTCTCGGCGCGCTTCCGACTGCCGGAGGGGGGATTGCTCGGCTTGCCTATGCACGCGCCCGACGGGCTGGCATTGAGCTAAGGCCGCTTTTGAAGAAGGCGGGACTCACGGATCAACGGCTCAAAGACCGCGGCTCTCGACTCCCGGTCGAGCATCAGATCCAGTTCTTAAATCTCGCGGCGAATGCCCTGCACGACGAATGGCTCGGATTTCACCTCGCGCAGCTATCTGATCTTCGAGAGTTGGGATTGCTCTTTTATGTTGCGGCCTCCTCTGAAACGTTGGGCGACGCTCTGCGGCGAGCGGCGCGCTACAGCTCAATTAGTAATGAAGGATTGTCGCTAAAGTGCCTCGAGGAAGACGATATCCGGATTGTGTTTGATTATGTCGGTATCGCCCGTCACTCGGATCGGCATCAAATCGAGTTCTTCATGACAGTGCTGATCCGCCTATGCCGTCAGTTGACGGGCCGGCGCCTGGTGCCGAGCCGGACGCGCCTCACGCATCGCCGCAGCAACCACGGCGGTTCCGAACTCGCTGAATACTTTGGCGGCCACACAACTTTTGGAGCAAGAGCAGATGAACTGACTTTCGTTAGGGGCATCAGGGACATCGCAATCACTAGTGCTGACCCGTACCTGAACGAGATCTTGGTAGCGAATTGCGAGCAAGCTCTTTCTCATCGACCGAAGAACCGAGGCACGTTGAGGTCGGCGGTAGAGAATGCAATTGTTCCGCTGTTGCCGCACGGGAAGGTGCGTGCATCGGGGATCGCCGCGAGACTCGGCTTGAGCCAGCGAACCTTAGCGCGCCGACTCGAATTGGAGGGCGAGACGTATTCGGAGGTTCTTGAGAGCCTGCGAGGCGATCTGGCGAGGCAATATTTATCTGACTTCGACTTATCAATATCGCGAATTGCGTGGCTGCTTGGCTATGAGGAAGTCAGCGCATTCACGCGCGCGTTCAAGCGGTGGACAGGCAAAACGCCTCGGGAAACTCGGCAGACCCGTGCTCTAACCCGTTAACCCTATAGCGGCTTCAAAATGACACGTTCAGCCGCCTCGGCAGGCGGCCGCCGTCCCGAGCGTCATCGTGTGTCAGCTGGTGCAATTCGCGTCGGGACAGCGCCAACAAGCATGCGTTTTACGAGCGCACCGATCGTCAGTCCCTGAACAAGAATCGAGAATAGAACGATGACGTAAGTTAGGCCGACTACTGCGTCACGCTCAGCACCGTGCGGCAAGGACAGCGCCAATGCGACCGAGATTCCCCCGCGCAGACCTCCCCAAGTGAGAATTCTCCAGGCGCCCGCGGGTAGCCCAAACGAGTGTCCGAACAGCGCGATGGGGAACGCCACGGTAATCAGCCGCGCGCCCAGCGTGAGGAATAAGATCGCTATCGCCGGAGCAATCATGGCTGACGGGAATTTGATCAGGATAATTTCAAATCCCATCAGCACGAAAAGAATCGCATTGAGAATGGCGTCAATGAGTTCCCAAAAAACGTCGATGCGCTGCCGCGTATCCTCGGACATTGCCCGAGCTCGGCCCTGATTTCCGATTACAAGGCCCACCACAACTATAGCCAAGAGGCCAGAAACGTGGAGCCGCTCCGCCAACGCATAGCCGCCCATGACCGCGGCGATCGTGAGCAACACCTCGACATGGTAGTCATCGATGCTACGCAACAGGGAGTACGCTCCGAAGCCCAACACCAGGCCAAGCGCGATTCCGCCACCCGCCTGCTCAAGGAACAACAGGATGATGTGGGACACGTCGGGGGCAACGGGGGTGCTCAGCAGCGAAAAGGCGAGGGCAAAGAGAACAACACCAACTCCGTCGTTGAAGAGGGACTCCCCCGTGATTATCACGGCGACGTTTTGCGGCGCGCCGGCGGTTTTCAGGATCGCGAGAACCGCAATTGGGTCGGTGGGGGAAATGAGCGTACCGAAGACCAGGCAATAGGCAAACGGGAGGTTGACTCCGAACCAGCGCAGCAAGAACCACGACGCCCGCGCCAATCAAGCCCGCCGAGACAGTAGTGCCGAGTACGGCGAGGATTCCGATCGGCCAGCGGTAGTTGCGAAGTTTTGCGAGGTCGACATGCAGTGCACCTGCGAACAGCAGAAAGGAGAGCATTCCTTGGATCAATACCCGCGAGAAATCGATCGATCCGACCAGTTGCCTTTCGAAGTTACTCAGGGCGGGAATGCCCAGCTTGTCCAGGCCCACGAACGCGCACGACAGTACCAGCGCGATACTCATTACACCGATTGTCGGCGGCAGGCCGACAAATCGCTGATTGACGTATGCAAGTAGCGCGGTAATGACCACCAGTGATGCACTTAGATCAAGCATCTAGTGATAAGCCTCGAAAAGGACGATTCGAACCGGGCCCAACCCAATCATGTTAGAGCAGGCATGCGGCCGACAACTGGGCAAGAGGAAAATCCGGGCCGGCAACGCATGGCGCCGCGGGTCGAAGTCCTCCGGCCCTGCCTTGGCCGCGGCCGTGCGGTCAGGACACGGCCGCCCCACCTGGTCCGAGGAGCGCCGCGTTCACGCTTACGGCGCGCAGCCGGCGTCCTCGGTCAGGTGGTCCTGCTACTTAGTGGCTGGCGCTGCCTTCACCGAGATCGCTAGCGCCTCGACATAGGTGACCTGAACATGGTCGCCTTTCTTGATGTTCTTCAATTGGTCCGGGTCCTGCACGTTGACATCCACCTCGTTACCTCTGGGCCCTCGCAGGGTCACCATTTTCTTGGTCGGATCGACCGCGATGACCTCGGTCATGGCGGTCACCTTGCGGGCGACGGTGCCGCCGGGCTTTGCGCCGGCAGGTGGCGCCGGAGTGATCGCCTGCTCCTCAGTTGGCGCTGACATGCTCATTGTGCCCTTCTTCAGCTCGAGAGCCAGCGCTTCCGTGTATTTGGCCTGCACCGTGTCGCCAACTTTGATCTGGCTGAAGTTGCGGACCTCCTCACCCACTTCGATCGTGCGTTCCTTGCCACTCGCACTTTGGAGTGTGACCGTGCGCTGCGCCGCATCGACCGCTACGACCTTCGCGGTGACCTCGGTCGTTGCCGCTGCGGCAGCCTTTCCCGGGCTCGTGGCTACCGCTGCTTGCGTAGTGGGCGCGGCTTGTGACTGCGCCGCGAGAGGAAGCAGGCCCATGACCATGAGCAGTGCAGTGATGGTTCTGATGAGTTTCATCATGATTCTCCCGTGTGATGTTCAGAAGGCTTTGTCAAAGAATCGAGACCACTGCATAACATAGACCTTTGGCGGCGTACTCACTACCCGTGCCGCCGCGATGCAGGTTGGTGGCAGCCGGCTTCCGTCGCCACTGCGAAGCGGTGGGCGCTCTTGGGCCAGCTTGAAGCCGTCCCAATCTATAGTCTCGCGAACGAGAAAGTCGATCTTATGACCGCCTGATGCCGGCGAAGCTGATGTCAACGGTGGCGCAGCCGGCGAAATGGACGACTCTCCCGTCCGGGCCGCCGGTCCGCCCAGTGCTGCTGAGCCAATCGCCGGCGGCCGAACGGCGCCGCTCGTCCCGTCGAAACAGCGCCAACGTAGTGCGTCATCGTCCGAAGGCGCGATATTGACTACCGTATGATCGCCTGGTCACGCAAAACGTGTCGGCGCACCTCCCCCGGCTTGTCGACTGGCTCCGGAGCGGGGAATGGTCCATATTCCCGGCGGGTGACATCGAGCGGGCACGTAGGGGAACTGCACGAGCTCTACAGATAGCGGCCGCTTTGCCGCGGCAGAGGACGCGATGCCATGGGTGCTGAAATTGTGAATTTCTCTGGCGGCGTGCTGACCCTGAAAGTCAGCGGCAAGTTGACCCAGGGCGAACTTGCGACCGTGCAAAAGGCCTCCGGCGAGATCATCGAGAAGAATGGGAAGTGCCGCATTCTCGTACTGACCGAAAATTTCGCGGGCTGGGAACGCGGCGGCCAGTGGGCGGATCAGTCATTTCAAGCCGCGCACGACGCCAGCATCGAACGGATGGCCATCGTCGGCGACCGCAAGTGGGAGGACCTGGCGCTAATTTTTACCGCCAAAGGTTTGCGAGCATTTCCGATCGAATACTTCGAGCCGGCGCAACTCGCAGCCGCCCGAGCCTGGCTTGCTGCAAAATAGCCAGCTCAGCGCTCGCCTCACATGTCATCAGCCCCACGCTGACGGCGCACACGAGCGCCGATTTCTCGGAGAGCTTCAACACGATATTGAAGCGGTACCGATTCCATTCAGGTCTTCACGGACGCCGCAATACCGGGCCGACTAATTGCCGAACCTGCCGCTCGAACGAATGAGGCCGGCTACTTTGGACTGGCGCACGCCTCGTTCGAGCGCGCACTTTCGCCGGTTGCGTTGCTCGCGGTAACGACATAGCAATAGCCGGTGCGCGACACGAGATTACTGTTCCGGTAGGTAGTCGCAGGGCTGATGGTGGCCGTGGGTGAAGACGAATAGACACCTCCGTTCATCAGACGCCGGTAGATCTTGTTATTCGTAATGCCTGGTGTCACCGACTGCACCCACTGCAGGTCGATCGCCTTGGGCTTGGTCGCCTTGGCGGTGAGAGCCGTGGGTACAGCCGGTGGCGATTGAGTGGCTCGCGGGGTCGCGCTCACCTCGCCGGAGTTAACGCTCTCCCCGCCGCTGTTGGGATTGCCAGCGTACGCCGCCGATACGACATAGTAATAAGTGGTGCCATCCACCAGACCGGTGTCGGTGTAGTTCGTCGCTGTGGCCGCGAGGCATGCAACGCTTTCATAGGGCCCACCCGCGATGGTGGTGCGCTTGACGTGGTAGGTGCTCGCCTCCACTGAGGCGCTCCGCGTTACGGCGCAAACCAAGAGCGTGAACAGAGCAGCGAAGCCGATGCTGCGAGCCCCGCTGTGCATCAGGCTCACACTAGAAGGCCGACTAAAGGCTTGTCCCTCAAAGCGAGTGCCCCGCCGTGACTGCCGTAGTCCTGTGTGGAAATCGTATACACGCCGCAAGCTCCTGGCGTTTTCGTAGATACACGGACCACCCCAGCTTCCGGACGAACTGGCCGCGAGTCAACCTGTGTTCCACGAGCCGTCGCGTGTTGCCCCGGCGATTAGGCTTCGAGCTTCGAGCTACTCGGCCTCGTTGAGCGGGGACGGGTTTCCCCTCGTATTGCCGCAAGCTGCACGATCGCCATCGCCAGAGGACTTGAGGGTCAGCCAGGAGGTCGCTCGGCAGGGCGGGCGCAAGCGCTATCGAGCCGCGGAAGCAGACTTGGCAGCTTGGGATCAGCGCGTCGACCGAAGCCTTAAACTCATGCCGAGGACTTTTTACGCTCGATGAGCTCGATTCCAAGTTTGCGTGCGGCATCGGCCGCCTCGCGTCGCGATCCGATGTTGAGTTTCATGAGGATAGCGCTCGCATGGTGGTCGACGGTCTTCTGGGATAAGTACAGTCTACGTGCAATAGCCGCATTCGAAAGATCTTGGGCCACTAGTGCAAGAACTTCGAGTTCGCGCACCGTCAGTCCGGCCACGTTGGCTCGGGTCGAGCGGTTCGCGCCGCGCTTGAGTCCTCGCACGCCCTCTGCCTTGAGCTGCTTGCGGACCCTCTGCGCCATAGGCCGCGCGCCGAGCCCGTCGAAAATCTCCAGTGCCTGCTTGCGCAGCTCCGCATCAGAACAATCGGCCAGTGCAAGCGCCTCCTCGTACGGACAGCCCAACGCGGCCCACGCCCGTGCCGATCCCAGGCTGTCACCGTTCATCTGCAATTGAACGGGTGTAGCGACCGTCAGTGCGCCTTCAACGGGAGCACCGGCCCGCCAAGACCAGAACACTAGCTCGCCGAGGCGCCAAGGATTGTGGTCGCGCAATGCATACTCGAGGGCGCTGCGTACTTCTTGAATGACAGTTCGCGTATTTCCCGCGAGCCATGCGTGCTCGGCACGGGCGGCCGCGACGGGAACGATTCTCTGCGGCTCGCCGGTAGCCAATGCGAGGTCGCGGGCTTCCTCTAGGGGTTCGAGCGCGTTCTCCGCTCCGCGTCGCAAACGAACGCCACCCACCACGGTGAGGGCGGGAATCCGCGCGGCAATTGACAGCCCCGGCTGACGCAGCAACTCTTCCGCTTCATCAAGTGCCGCGCCCCACACGCCTTGCTCGAAGTTCATCCGTGCGCGAAATGCGCGCAAATACGCTTCGGCCATGTAAAGTTCGTGTTCGCCGCAGAACGACAGACCGCTGGCAACGTAAGTACTTCCGGTACGGTAGTCTCGGTTAGTGATCGCAAAGGTTGCGAGATTCGTGTATGCACGGACAGCATGCTCCTGAAACCCGCGCTGCAGGGAGAGCTCAAGACTGCGTTCCAGCTCGAGCCATCCGGCGTCCCCGACTTCGCGCAGGCGCGCCGCGCCAACGTTGTTCAGAGCGTGGGCAAGAATCTCATCGTTGCCGAGCTGACCAGCAAGGACGATCGCCCGCTCACCCCATTCAATTGCTTGTACGTCGTGCGACGCGAGCATTGCGAGCTGTGACATGTTGCTAAACGCCATGGCGAGCTCATGGCTCGGCCCGAGAGATTCCAGCGTCGCAACAGCCTGTACCGCGTACCGCTGGGCCTCATCACCCCGTCCGCGAAACCAATAAAGCCGCGATAGCGAGCGCATCGTGTCCCCTTCCCGCATAGAGGCGCCGCTTGCGTGCCAGATGCTCAACGCGCGAGTTCGACAGTCGATCGCTTCAGCGATCTCGCCGGTCAGGAAGCACTCATAGGCGAGGCTGTCGAGCACGCCCGCGCGTACCGCCGAGTCCATCCGGTACTCGTGGCGTAGGGCGGTGCGGTAAAAGGAGATGGCCTCACGATGCGCGCCCACACCAGCTGATCGCTCGGCTGCCAGGGGTGCAAACTTAAGGACGGCTGCAACGTCAGTGGCACGGACGGCATGGTGCACCAATAGGGACTCGTTAACCTCGCGAGGCTCTCTCCTCATCATGGCTCGCAAAACCTGGGTGTGAAGCGAGCGCGCCTGCGCCGGCGTAAGTGAATCCTCCACCGCGCGCCGCGACAACTCATGACGGAATGTGAGCGACTCGTCCGCGGTCCGCGTCAGTCCGTTCAGCGTACACTCTTCGATCGCCGTGTCAGTCGCCCGCAAAACCTCTTGGATGAGCCACGGTTCGGTGTGTCCGGGCACGACGGCCACCAACTCCGCCACCTTGCGCGCTTCCGGCGAAAGCCGAGCAACTCTGGCGATCACGGCATCACGCACTGAGGTGGGAATCTCGCCCGGCGGCGCTGCGAGCAGCTCCGTAACATAGAAGGGATTACCCCCCGTGGCGGCGTATAAACCAGCCGCAGAACGTCCGAGCGTTTGCGCCAACTCTCCAATGGCTCCCTCCGAGAGCGCCAGCAGGGGAAGGCGTCGTACGGTGTCGCCGGGGAGCAGTCCGATCGAGACTTGCAGGGGGTGTCGAGCGTGAATCTCATCAGTGCGATACGTGGCGATTAGCATTGCGCGGGTGCGCCCGATACGACGCCCTAGGTACTTCAACAGATCAAGCGTGGCGTCGTCCGCCCAATGCATGTCCTCGATTACCAGCACGACAGCCTTTCCGGGACGCTCGAGTTCCTCGATCATGGCCGCGAAGATCCGCTCGCGGTTGGTACCTTGCGTCATGGCCTCGAGCAGAGAGCCCCCTACTTGACGGCTCACGTCACGCAGCGGTCCAAGCGGCTGTGGTGTGGATAGCGGATCACAGGTGCCCCACAGCACTCGAACCGCTGCGGCACGTCGTCGTAAGAACTCACTCACTAGTGCGGTCTTGCCGATGCCGGCTTCGCCGGTGACGAGTACTACACATCCTCCTCG
The DNA here is from genome assembly GCA_963727305.1 of uncultured Pseudomonadota bacterium. GTDB lineage: Bacteria > Pseudomonadota > Gammaproteobacteria > Steroidobacterales > Steroidobacteraceae > 13-2-20CM-66-19. The sequence goes on along the minus strand of CAVSFM010000001.1, from coordinate 370,638 downwards.
CGTTCCGACACCCTCTTGCCAGCGTGCAAGCAGGGCAAGTTGCTTATCCCGCTCTAGGAGCAGCATCGCAATGACCCAGTACTGCCGTCGATGAGTGACACGCGCCGATGCCTGTACTTTTTATAGGTGTGTCTGCACGAAAGATAGGGAGCCGTACCGATGCTCGTGCACTGTGCACGCTTTAGCCTCTTCTTTACCGGAATTGCCCGGATATGGGGAACGCACATGAAATGTGTATTAACCGTTCTAGTCGGTACATTGTCTATCCTCACACTGTCTGCCAACTGTCTTGCCGCGGCCCCGTCGGATAACGTGCGAACACAGATCGTGAGCTTCGCGGATCTGGACACTACGCGGGTCGCTGGGGCACAGGCGCTGTACCATCGGATCCAGCAGGCCGCCAGGGACGTATGTGAGGGCAACGATGCACGTGCCTATTTGAAGGAGTCATACAAACACTGCACAAGCGCAGCAATCTCACGCGCAGTCGCCGACGTCGGCTCCCCGCTGCTGACGGAATACCACCAAGTCGCGACACACGCTCAGATTTTGCAACCTGGACTGGCGCAACTCAATCGGTAAACGGACGTTGGTATAAAAGATGGGGAGTGGCTCCCTAAACATAGGGAGCCCTCCCGATCACCCAGTGCGTTTTAGCCGCTATTTTGCGACTGCACTGATCCGCTTTTCCCGGAGGTTGGCACCAAGGCTAGATGAGGGCCGATCTGTTGATTGTTGGTCGTCAACATCCGGGCAGCGGAGCAACTGGAGCAAGCGCGGGCGTCAGCACCTGCCGGTGCGCGGATCGAGCAGGCACGCCTTCACCAGGGCCACGACCGGGTCGATTGCACCGCGGCTTGGCCAGCGACAAAGAGCGCGAAGAGCCTTGTCACGACCCGAGGCTTAAGCATACGACTGACGCTCCATTTCACTGGCGTCATGGGCCACGTCAGCGCCTTGATCTTGTGTTCGGTTGCCGCCCTACGTACGATGTAGTAGCATTTACTTCGAGCGTAGTAACTATGAGCCGGTTGCGTCTTTCGAAAGCCGAGATAGACCCTGCAACAATACTGGTAGCAGGGGACCTGCTCGGTGCGGGAGATCCTTGACCGCTTGCCGGAAGACGAACGCGTGGCATACACCACGGTGCAGCAAGAGCGCGTTACGACGGACAACGATGCCAGGAGTTAAGTACTTGCGAATGAGCCCTCTGCTCGGTTGTGTACTTGTTTCTATGGTATCAACGCTCGCGGACGCTGATCCACCGACAGCGAGTGCAGCGGCAACACAGGCGCAAGACACGCTCGATGGTCAACACGATTTCGATTTCGAGCTGGGCTCGTGGAAGATCCATCTAAAGAAATTGCTGCATCCGTTGACCGGCTCGAACGACTGGGTCGAATTCGATGGGACCTCGGTTACTCGGAAGCTCTGGGGCGGACGTTCACAGATCGAGCAATTTGAAACGGATGGTGCGGCCGGTCACATTGAAGGACTGACACTGCGTCTATTCAATCCTCAGTCTCACCAATGGCGGCTTTACTGGGCAAACAGCAAGACCGGTGTTCTTGACCCGCCGCAGATCGGACGGTTCGTTAACGGCGTTGGCGAGTTCTACGCGCAGGACACCGTGGACGGCAAGGTCGTACTGGTCCGATTCGTATGGTCGAAGACAGCTTCGGATTCGCCGCATTTCGAGCAGTCATACTCTGCGGATGGAGGCAAGACTTGGGAAGTAAATTGGATCACGGATCAGACGCGGGTCGCAGTCGCATCTGACACCGGGCGCTGATTTCTAGCGTGCCGATATTGCGGTTGGCCGTCGGAAGAGGTGGCACGCAGCCGCGGAACTCAGCGCTGTGACTCAAAGGCAAAGCCCACATACACAAGTGGCCGCCAGTTTCCACTGGCGGCCACGGGTCATTTCACGGGAACTGGGTTCTTAAGAGTCGAGCTTCTGGCCTAGAAATTCCTTAGCCTTGGCCACTTCGTCGTCCCACTTGCCGAGCTGCTCGGAATCCAGAAACTGGGCAATGCGCTGATGAATCTCGCCGCGATGCTCTTTCACCTTGGCAACAATCTCGGCTTTGGTCGTGTTGGGATGTGTTCTCATATATTCCCCAACCCTTTCTCGCCCCTCGGCAAGAGCGGCACGAAGTTTCTCCTTCTGCTCCTCACTTAGGTGAAGGTCTGCAGCGAAACGCTTAAGTTCCGTTGCAACTTGTTCGCGTTGCTCAGCTGGCATATTCATAACAAAGCTCCTCATGATCTTAATCGCGTAAAGTGCAGGATACGCGCGGCCTACCGCGTGCGTGTTACAGCTAGGTCCACGTCGCAGCCCCGAATTCCGCCCTGTGGTCAGCACACCCACCGGAAGTCCTTGATTCGGGGGAAGAGTGGAATTTATAAGACGGATTTCGGCGCGCCGTTCCCCGGTACACACTCGCGCGTTCAAGAAGGGAATTCTGTGTCCCATCGGAGACAAGTTCGCGGGCATATTCGGGCTCAGCGTCCAGGACTTGGGCGCACGGCAGACGGGCGTGACCGTCGAACAGTTCAAGGCCAAACTGCTGCGGGCCGGACGTGGGTGATACTGGCTGCAATTTGGCGGATTGAAAATCCGCGTGTCGGTGATTCGATTTCACCCCACGCCACCATCAAATCAATGTACGAGCGGAGCTGACGAAGCCCAGCTCCCCTTAACGCTGGATCTGTGCGGTGTACGCGTTACGGCGGCAAGCGGTCGCATGACCGCAGCCGCCAGGAGCGCGAGGGCTCTGCTGAATCGGAACGCTCCCTCAACTGCCGAGGCGAGCTCTCAAGTCGCTTAATTCAGTACGCAGGGCCTGAACTTCCTCCTCGAGTCGCGTCAGGCGCTGCTCCTGTCCGGACGCCGGAGAAACATCTCTGGGACAGACGTTCCGCTGGGGGCGGGGGACTGCGCGTGGACGGGATTCGTGTCCGCGTGCTCGGCAATCTCGCCCCCGAACAGGTGTGCATAGCGAGACTCACGCCGCCCGGGCTCGCGCGCCAGGCGGGTGACGTACGGGCCTCCCTCGCGCTTCGACAGTCGCTCGAGGATCGCCTCGACCTCCGACACATCCGTAAACGAGGCCATCCTGCTCGACCGGCTGCGCAGCTCGCCCGGTGTCTGGGGGCCACGCAGCAGCAATTCGCACACGATCGCCAGCTCCTGCGGGTCGAAGTTCAGCGTGCCGAATTCCGTGTTGCAGAAGCAGTGTCGGTACTTCGCAACGCGGCTGCCGAACCCCGATCTATCGAGTAGCAGATGCTTGCGAGTCAGCTCATCCACGGTCCGCTGCACGGTCAATTCATCCAGAGCCATGATTGGCTCGCGATTGCTTTTCTGGTTACAGGCACTAACAAGGGCATTGAGTGAGAGTGGGTACTGATCGGGAGTCGTGATCTGCTTCTCGATCAGGCAGCCGATGATGCGGGCTTGCAGAGCATTGAGCTCGATTTTCATGGCTACATGATAGTCTGCACTAGAGTGCGCTGTATTGCCGAGTACGTTGCGGATCGCCTTAAAGCGTCAACAAAGTATGGAGAAGCGCGCGTTCGGTTTTTGACATTTGTGCAAACCTCTCAGCGGGGGGTGCCCAAAGAGAGGTGAGAACCGCCCGGTCTTGGATGCTCTGCTGTGATGCTGGATACATTTCTTAGAGAATTGAATAATCGCGTCGACGGTTCGATTCTACCCCTGACCACGATACATCAAGGATCCGCGGCACTGACTCGCTGAGGCTTCGGAATGTCTCAAACCATCCATGGCAACTTCTCGGTTCGGGTCGTGGTCGATACAAAGACACTGCCCTGGACGGCCAGTCCGAGCGGAACGGTTTGGCGTAAGCGCTTGCACCTCGTCGGACCAACGGAATCCGGTCAAGTTACGTCCATCGTACGCTACCAGGAAGACTCGCATTTTCCGTCGCATGATCATCCTGAGGGCGAGGAAATCCTGGTCCTCGCGGGGGTATTCTCGGATGAACACGGCGATTGGCCAGCAGGCAGTTACTTGTTGAATCCTGAAGGTTTTCGGCATGCGCCTTACTCCCGGAGCGGATGCCTCCTGTTCGTCAAGCTCCGGCAATTTCCCGGCAAGGATCGTCGTCATGTGGCCACCAACACCGACGTCGTCTCGTGGCACTCTGATCAAGGACGCATGACAAAGCATCTTTACGAGCAAACGGGTTATGCGGATTCGACGCGTCTTGAACGCTGGCCGCCGGGCTCAGGTCTCGGCGAACTGAGCTATCAACGCGGCGTCGAACTGCTTGTGCTCAGTGGCTCATTCGAGGATGAGCTTGGAGTCTATGATGCATGCACGTGGCTGCGGCTCCCGGAACACTCCAGACATCACCCGAGAACCGTGACGGGATGCGACCTGTATATCAAGGAGGGCGGCTTTGCATACTTGCGCGGTGGGTGACGAGTCTTCGGTTGGGACATACGCTGCCGGTGCGGGAAATCCTTCTGCCCAATTTTTCGGCTGGCAATAAGCGCACCGACCTGAGCTCCGATGCCGTAACGATGCCCGGAAGGTCGGCAGGACGTCTCTACGTTTGAATCATAAACCCACAGGTCTTCATGCTGGCCGCTTGCGCCAAGTACCGGGGGATGCGCCGAACTGGCGTTTGAACGCACGACTGAACGCAGCCTCCGAGTCGTAGCCTATCGCGAACCCGATCTGCGCCACGCTGCTGCGCCCCTCACGCAAGTGCTGCGCAGCCATGTGCATGCGCCACAGCGCCAGGTACTGCATCGGTGGCTGGCCCACCAATGAACTGAAGCGTTCGGCGAACGCTGAGCGCGACATACCCACTTCGCGCCCTAGGGACTCTGCGGTCCATTCCTCGGTCGGACGCGCATGAAGTAACGCCAGGGCACGTCCAACCTGTGGATCACGCAAGCCTGCCAGCCATCCGCGCCGTTCGGCCGGGAGGCTGGCGACGAATTGGCTCACGGCCTCGATGAACAACAGTTCGGAGAGCTTGGCGATCACCGTGGTGGAGCCGAGGCGGCCGGCAGCGATCTCGCTCGCGGCGAAGCGAAATGAGCTCTCAATCCACGCTCCGGACGCCGTTGTTCGGAGGTCCAGTTTCAACACTTTCGGCAATGCTGTGAGAAGTGGACTGAAGGGTGCGTCACAGCCAAGGTAGCCGCACAGAAGCTGCGTCTTTGCACCGCCGCCGCCGTACACGATCCGGGCGAGCCCTCCGTCCCGAGGCGGCTGAATAATGTCGCGCGCCGGTACGGGTGCGGGATGTAGGTCGCTGCCGAAACAGTGAGAGTCGTTGTGCGCCAGCAGCACGATCTCTCCTGCGCGCACGTCAATGGCGTCGCTCCCATCCGCACGCAGTTGCATGCAGCCTGCGGCGACGAAGTGAGACGCAATCACATGACGGGGCGCTGCCAGGAACGGCTTGCAATCGTCTGGAGAGATTCTCCCACTGATACACCAGGGCGCGGTTAATTCCGCCTCAAGGAATACTCCTCCAGACAGCCGAATGACACGCAAGACGTCAGAAAAGGCATCCACCTGTTGTCAACTTTCGCGGCCAGAGTCTGGAGCATGAGATCAGGCGTATCGATCATTCACGGGCCGCAGCTCAATTTATAGAGTAGCGCCTCCGTGAGATCAAGGACCATTAAGGTCATCTATCGTGTGAGGAGACCAATGTGAACGATGTTGCTGCCGATGTCTTCGCCGATTCGAGCCGTGCTGCCCGTTACGCCCGCTGTGTCAAGATGTCAAAGAAGGCTGAATGGCAGATCGAGCGTGATCTGCTGCGGGGCCGCACGTTCGACTTCTCGCGCAAGTTTCTGCCCGACGGGCTGTCCTTTGTCGATCGCCTGGATATCCTTTCGGCCGACGAGGCTCGCCTGCTGAGCCAGATCCAAGGGCGCACATACGCTTACATCTTCGGTCTCGTCGAACGCTTCATCAGCGCAAAGATGCTGGAGCGGGGCCGGGCCCACGTGCTCGGTGACCAGCTTGCCCTCGAAGGGCTTGTGCGCTTCTCTAACGAGGAGATAAAACACCAGGAGCTGTTCCGGCGCATGGAAGAAATGCTTGCAGGCACATGCCAGCAGGCTATCGACAGGCCGTCGATCCGAACTACGTGGCGCGCGTGGTGCTCGCTGCAAGTACATGGTCGGTGCTCGCGCTAACCTGTCATATCGAGCTGTTCGTCCAGGCGCACTACGAGAAAGCATCGCGCCCCGTGAGGAGCTGTGTCCGGTATTCAAGGACGTGTTCAAGTATCACTGGAAGGACGAGTGTCAGCATGTGATGCTCGATGAACTCGAGTGGACCGCCGAGCACGCGACGCTTTCGCCGTCTGAGCGCGACCAGGCAGTGGACGATCTGATCGCCCTGGTGGCCGCCGTCGACGGGATCCTGCAAGCACAGTCAAAGGCTGACGCAGAGTTACTTTATTCGCAACGTCGGACGCACGTTTGCGGCCGACGAGGCAATGCAGATCGAAGTCACTCTGCTCGCAGCTTACCGCTGGCAATACATCATCTCGGGCGTACAGCATCCGCACTTCGCGCGATTGCTCACGAGCATGACGACGCCAGCACAGATGTCACGAATGCAGGCGTCACTGGCGCCGATCCTGGGTAGCTGAACCGGTCACCCAAGTCGCCGAGAAACGCATGACGACGCCGCTGTGGATGTTGCTCGGATTTGCGACTTGGACAGTGCTCTTGCTGATGGCCACGGTCGGTATCTACCGATGGAGCGAGATCTTGCTCGGACGCAGGCGGATTGGAGCTTTTCGTTCTGATCAAGTGGAGGGAGACGACTGGTACCGGCGGTCGATGCGGGCGCACGCCAATTGCATCGAGAATCTGCCTGTTTTCGGAGCCATCGTATTAGCACTCTATGCCAGCGGCGTTTCAGGCCCCGCTGCCGATCGGTTGTGCATGGCGGTGCTCGCTGCCAGAGTGGTGCAATCAACGATCCACGTGTCGCATGTACAAACCGACGCATTTGTGTCTGTGCGATTCTCGTTCTTTTGCGTCCAGCTCGCGGCCTTTCTGGCGCTCATCGTCCTGATCGTCCTTCACGCTACCCATTGATGGCAGTGTTTGCGGTAAGGAATCGGGTAACGCGGGCCGGGGGCCGCTGTTGATGTTGTCGTGTTTTCGACGCGCTCCGGAAGCCGCAAGGCGGTCCGCAGCCGGCGATCCCGCAGGTCCGTACGATCATGAGGTGCTGGATTTGCTTACATTACTGCCACAGCAAGGGTTCGGTTGTCCCACGCTCAGGTTCCTGCTCCTTATAGTGTCATCAACCCGGACCGCGCTGACCCACCTGTCGCGTTCGAGAGGGACCGCTGATAATGCGGAGGCGTCTGCCGCTCAGCGGGTCGAGACGCCAGCATGAATTGAGCGGTTCGCACGCCTCTCACGAATGAGCTATGCCGAGGAACAGTGCTGTCAGACCAATACTGTCAACCAGCCCATGGGCAATGAATAGCGGCCAGAGATTCCCCCCATTCCAGCGGTAACACAAGCCGGCAAGTAATCCAAGCGCGCCGGCGTTCAACATGCCGCGCGGTCCAAGATAGGCGTGACCAAACGCAAACAGTGTTGCCTGCCCCACCACCGCGGCCAGTTCCGCGCGCCCCGTCCCTCCGAGCGTGTCGGCGAGGCGCCGCGCAAGAAATCCCCGAAAAATGAGTTCTTCCCCGAACGCGGCGGAGCCCCAGGTAATTGGCATCAGCAGAACTAGGTAGAGTGCGAGATTGCCGCGCAGATGATCGAACGCCGCAAAACGCTGCGGTGGAAGGTGCAACGTGTTTGCAATCACGGACATCAGCGGTGGGACGAGCAGCATGTCTGCCAGAAACAGGCAGGCGGTCCATATTGCAGCGGTACGCATGCACGGTGGACGCCGGCAACCTAGGTCGCGCCAAGCCGCGCCCCGTCTTCGCAGAAGAAAAGTTGCGAGCGCTAGTGCGACCAAGGTCGCCACGGCCCCACTGGCGAAGCCAGCGCCGAATCGGCGCAATGCTGCGCGGGTTAGGTATGCGATGGCCGTGACGGCCAATACCTCAAAGAGGGCGGTCGCGCGTGACGTCACAGTAGCGCTCACGATTCGCCCCCGGTCTTCATTGCACTCATCGGTAACGGGTCCAAGATGCGTGGCGCATGCATTCTTTCATGCTCTCACTCCGACAGGCCGAACGGCTCCGAGGTCAGCGCGCCTGCCTCTCACGCACCGTCCTCTCCCGGAGTTCATGTTCGCGCATGCCCCCCACCAACGACTCACCCCTCGTCGCGGCGGACAGGCGTCTTGTCGAAATCCTGATGGCGAATCAACCGGGCCGGCAGGGAACTTCGGCTCTTGCAGTCATACATGCTGACACACTGGATCACCGACCTTGGCCGAGGTTGCGGCCAGCCGCCGTCTGTCACGTGGGGCGGAGCCTAGTCCGAATGCACAATTGGGGGCCTCGGAAAGTCCCTATGGCGGTGCGAGCCGCAGGCACTGCACACTTTTTCATGAAGGTACTGGGAAGCGGGTCTGAGCAGGGGAATGCGCGATGGTTGGTACGCAACGGCAGACGATTCCAGGCACGATAATTTTCGACGGCGCACAGGCCAGCAAGGGCTATGCGCTTAATCGCATGTGCTTCTCCTTCAATGACGCAGCGAACCGCAAGTCTTTTCTGGCAGATGAAGACGCCTACTGCGCACGCTATGGCCTGAACAAGGCGCAACGTGATGCAATCCGGCACCGCAACGTGTTGGAGCTGCTCGAGGCAGGCGGCAATATCTACTATCTGGCCAAGTTCGCAGGCATATTCGGACTCAGCGTCCAGGACTTGGGCGCACAGCAGACCGGTGTGACCGTCGAACAGTTCAAGGCCAAACTGCTGCGGGCGGGACGTTAGTCATGGCACAGATCGTTGGCTACATCGGCACATCTCACGTCCCGGCGATTGGGGGCGCGATCGCGCGCAATCTGCAGCAGGACACGTACTGGAAGCCGTTCTTCGATGGTTTCCCGGTCGCGCGTGACTGGGTGGCCAAGGCTAAGCCGGACGTGGTCGTGCTTTTCTATAACGATCACGGTCTGAATTTCTTTCTCGATAAGATGCCAACATTTGCCGTCGGTGCGGCGCCCCGCTACGCGAACGCCGACGAGGGTTGGGGCCTACCGAATTTCGGCAGCTATCGTGGTTACCCGGAGCTGTCCTGGCACATCATCGAGCAGCTCGTCGCGGACGAGTTCGATCCGGTCTCCTGCCAGGAGATGGTGGTTGACCACGCGTTTGCGATCCCTCTAAAGCTGCTGTGGCCGGAGGGCACTGGAGAAATACGCGTGGTGCCGGTTAGCATCAACACTGTCCAGCATCCGCTGCCATCCGCGCGACGATGCCTGAAACTCGGTCAGTCCGTCGGTCGCGCCATCGCCAGCTGGCCGGAGAATCTCAATGTCCTAGTTATGGGCACGGGCGGACTATCGCACCAGCTCGATGGCCAGCGCGCCGGATTCATTAACAGAGCTTTCGACGAAATCTGTCTCGACAAACTTGTCACGGAGCCCGAAGCGTTGACCAGCTATACGATCACGCAGTTCGTGGACCTCGCTGGCACCCAGGGAGTGGAGGTGCTGAACTGGATCGCGGCCCGCGGGGCACTCGACGGCACCGTCCGCGAAGTGCATCGCAACTACCATATCCCGATCTCCAATACCGCTGCGGCACTGCTCGTGCTGGATAACCAGACTTGAGGGGAACTTCCCATGGCCCGGTTAGCGTGCACCGCGGACTCTGCGGGCTGAGTACTGTAGCCATCACGGTTCACCTTCGGTCGATGAGCCGGCACCCTCTTTCGTCATAGCTCAATTCACAAGGAAACCGACCGCGGGTCCTCCTCCAATGGTCCCGTACAAGGGCGCGCAACTTGGTAGAAACCGGCATGAGGATGTGGTCAACCGGAGCCTGACGGGTCTACCTGACATCGCCTTCTACGAGGACCATTAGGCTACTCTTGCGGGCAAAAGCTGGCTGTCACGTGCCCGGGCCGAGTTCCAGTACCGGGGCGAATCCACCGAATATCATCCGCTTGCCGTCGAACGGCATCGGATTACTCTTGGAATTCAGCCGCGGATCATTCATGACCTTCGCCATCGCAGCGTCTCGAGTTGCCTTGTTCGGCCACTCAATCCAGGAGAACACTACCGCTTCATCCTCCCTTGCCTGAACGGCACGACGAAAGTCGGTCAGCTTACCGTCCTTGACATCATCGCCCCAGCACTCGAGCACGCGGTTCGCACCATTTTCGATGAAGACGGAATCACCGCGCTTCGCGTGCTCGATGAACTCCTGTTTGTTCCCCTTTGGCACTGCAATGATGAATCCGTCGATATAGCTCATGTGGGCTTCTCCTAGCAGATACAACAAAAGCGGCTGCGCCTCCTGACGACCGGAACCACGCGGCACAAGTTCCCGGGAACAATTTACCGTGCCCTGCGGACACGCTTCTGCCTACGGAAAGCCAACGTAAGCGTGGCAATGATCACGTCGTGTCGCCTTGACCGGTCAGGATGGCAAGCGGCAGGGCCGAATGCCGCGTTGCGAACGAACTGGCAGCCGATTGCGCCGAGCAGGGGAGTTACCAAATGTACCCTGTGATCGTGAGATGCATCCTCCTGGGTCTCTATCCGGCGCATTTCCGTTCCGGACCCGGGGCACATACACTTCGTCGGAAAACTGAAACCGCAGCGGCGCGGATTCGAACGCCACGCCCGGGCTTGCGTTCCCGGAACTACAGGGGATTCTCATGCAACAAAAAAGAATCGCGGAGTCGAACCCGTCACTCACCCTCAAGGTGCTCCTATTGGTCGCTCTGGTTTCGGGCAGCAGCCTCGCGCTGTCCGTTGCGCGGGCCGCGGAAGGCGACGGTTCAGCAGACTGGGAGGCGACCGTATCCGATTGGCCATACGACGGTCGTCATCACGGATACATCGCGCAACCCGGATGGCTCCACGCCGGTAACCTCACCGGGGCGGCCGTTATATCTGCATCTGTGGTATCCCACGAGCGCGTGGTGGGCGACGCAGCACGTGCGCTATACGTGGAATAACCCCGTCTACAACAATAATCCTGGCGGGGCGGTCTACCCCGGCCTCCCGGACCTCCCTGCGCTGAGCTTCCTGGGAAGTTCGTCTTTCCATGCGGTGGCCGAAGGCACGCCATTGGCGCGGGGGGAGTTTCCGCTCCTGGTGGCAACCCATGGCTTGGAAGTCGCCGCCGCCAAAAACATGCCCGACACCCTGGAGACGCTCGCCAGTCATGGCTACATCGTGGCCTCGGTTGAGCACACCGGGGATAACGACGCCTTCTATCAGGCATTCTTTCTCGAAAGCTTTGTTGGCCTCGCTCTGGGTCCCAATCCCAGTATCCAGTCATCCATTCTGCAGCGCTCCAAGGATGCGAGCTTCGTAATAGACGCCGTTCTTCAGGGTCTGGTCGATCACAAGTCCCATATTCCGTTTTCAAAGCAAGTCAACGCGAACAGCATTGGCATTCTCGGCTACTCACTCGGGGGTGAAACCAGTCTCGCGACGGTGACGGGAATCAGCGCGCAGGGACTGCCGGCCGATCGGCGCGTGAAGGCGGCGTTTCTGGGTGCCGGAAGCAACTACGGCTTGGTTCTCAACGCGACGGACTACGCGAATGCCAGGGTTCCGCTGTTGTTTTTTGGAAACGATACCGGTATCGCGTACGAGAACTTCAACGCCTTCACGCACAGCTCGCCAAAATATCGTGTCGACATCGCCGGCTTTAACCATCATGTGGGCGGCTATCAGACCAGCTGGTGCCAGGACTTCCACAATTCCATGCTCGCTGTGAACCCGGGTGTTTTTCCGCAGGCATTCATAAATCCCGCGCCGCTGAATCCCACCGACATCGCGAACTATGTTTTCGATGCCACCTTCTATTTTAGCTACACCGGCCCCCGCCAGTCCGGGGTCTACGATTTCTGCGAGGCTTCAGCCTTCAACGGCGTGACCGATGCGCAACTGGTGTCGGTGCTGTTCGGCAACCCGCAGATCTTGGCGGTTCGCAATGAGCTGCAGCCAGCCATGCCACTGACGCGCGAGCTGGCGATCTCCGAGACCACGCGTCTGACCAACTTGTATGCGGTCTCATTCTTTGATGAGACGTTGAAGCACCGCGGTGCATTGCGCAGTTGGGCCGGGTCCGAGGATCGTCAGGGATCGCCTCTGGTGCATTTCGTGGCGGACTGCGAAAACGTCAAAGCGCATCCCCTCGATCTGCGCTCCGGCGACCGAATCACCTTTGTTCCAGTGGGCGACACGGGCTATCAGGTGAGCGTGACGTCGGGTGCCGCGCTACTGAATCCGGGAACGACCAAACTCAGTGTGGCGGGGAACGGCAGTGTGGCGTTGACTTATCCGGGCTTCTCGTTTGTCGTGCCAGGTATTGCCGACCCGATCAGCACGCTCGTGGTCAACGAGGACGGCGCGATCACCTCGCGCACCTCGGCCGACTATCCGGGGGTGGACGACAACGGCTCGCCTTGGTACATGCGAGGTCAGCTGTTGCTGACCAACCGGTTCACCATCGGGGCGCTGATGAAGGATCTCGACAGTAGCGCAGCCGCGGCCGGCGGCGGAGTGTTCGGATACTTTGATGCCACGAACAACCGCGTGATCGTGACGTACAGCGGGGTGCCGGCCGCGGGCACAACTGCGCTCAATACGCTGCAGATCGTGATTTACGCCAGTGGCAAGATCGAGATGATCATCGGCAGCCTCGCCGGCACCGGCCCCCGCTACACACCGACAATTCTGGGAACCCTGGGAATCGCGTCCGGGCAAACGAAAGCGCGCGACCTGAGGAAGACGCGCCCCATCAGCTTCAGCGCACTCAGAGACAGCGCGCCCGTCTTCCACTCCTTTGGCGCCCAAGGGGCGATCTACGAGCAGTACTACGGGGCCATCCAGGGATCGTGCGGCCGCGATGGCGACGAAGGGCAGGATGACTAAGCGCGGCGCGCGCCCGCATCATTTTCCTGCAAGGTTTTGAGGACCGTTTCCGCGCCGTGGCGCACCTCCCCGCGGTACAGGTCGGTATCGGTCCACGACGAGGCCGGCTGGTGTTCGGCCGCCACCGTGGCGATGCTCTGGCTGTCGTTGGCCGAGCGCGATGATTGGCGTGGCACCGCGCGCACCCCGAACAAAACTGTTCAGGTCGGTTCGAGCGGATCAGAATTACGCCGTTCTCCCGTCTCGGGTCGACCGGCGGGTGGAGGGCTTCTCTCGGTCCCGCGCTTCGGCCGCAATGCACTTAACAACACGGCGTACTTGCGGTGATTGAACCAGTAGCGCACGGCTTCCATGACGACAAACCCCACGACCAGCGCTAGCAGCCACTCCAGCCAATGCGGCAGCACGTGAACGACAATTTGTCTCCTCGGCAGGACGCCGAAGAGATTCCGGATGGCGCGCCGTTCGGCCGCATGACGCGTGGATACAACCGTGACTAGTGCGCCGGCGACATAGCCTGCAAAATTGCCGAGGGCCGTGTTGAGAACAAGTCCCTGGAATTTGTGACCGTTAAAAGTCGCTCTCAGGAAACCGTGCATGGCGTAAGTTCCTGCGATTCAAAGCGTCGTGGGCCATCTGCTCATCCAGAGGAAGGTGCCGGCTTTAACCGTAGACTAGGCGCGGCCGGCCGCTGCACCGTCCGAGCCTCTTATTTATCGCAGAGCGGGGACGACCACTGTGATCATCCTCACCGTTCTCGGCTTGGGAGGGGGCCGGTTGCCGTTACGCAGCCGTTCAGACCGTCAGCGCCATCGTTCAATGGCAAGTACCAGTGACCGCTGGTGTGTACCGGAGAGTGACGAGCAAAGATAAATGGAAGCGCAGGCCGGCTACGCTGATTTGCGCGAGCGCCGGGGGGATACGTCCAGCCGCCGCCCCGGCTGGACGTTACCCGTAATCGATTACTGGCAGCCTGTCGCCGGCTGGCGGAAGCCCGCGAAGGGATTCAGGTCGCCCATTAAGGTGTAGCGGCCGACATTGGTCGAGGAGGTCTGCGTCGGCTCCGATATGCTGTTCGGGGCAACCCGCATGAACCACGGCAGCAGCGCCTCATCCTCCGGGTGGTAGTAGCCGTCCGCGCTTTGCGTGCCATTCGGGTTTGGTCCCTGCTGGAACGTGTTGGTGCCGATGGCGAAGCCGATCCCGACGACCGGGTCGCCGGTCTCAAGAACTCCGGTGCAACCGTACTGCGGCGCCGTTGGAGTCAACCACGGCTGCACAGTGTTGTTTACAAACGGATCATCGGCCCATTCGGCGATCTCGTGACTCAGGGCGTGAATATCCTGCAGTGCCCAATCAGTGCCACCGTTGGGACGCGCATATATACCCGGCTGAACCCACGAGGCCCAGGCGAAAGTCTGCACCACAGCGTTGCCGTTGCTGTTTGTGCTGCCGCCACCGTTACCCGCAGCACGCGTCCCGTGATAGCCAATGACGCAGCAGTTCAAAACGGACTTGCCCTCGAAAAGCAAGACGTTGTTCGTAAGATAGACAGCTAGGTGCGTCGCATCCGCCGTGTTCGTGAGATTCTGAATCTGCGAAGACCACCAGCCGATGTCAACGTCCGCGAATATCACACCCCGGCCGCTTTGTAGCAGCGTCCCCTGATTCTGCGGCACATTGATGGTGACCGCCGGCAGAACATGGGGGCGAAGCATAAGGTGATAACCGCTACCGCCGGTCTGATTGAACTGTGCCCGCATCGTGGCATCCTGCAACTGCAGTTGGTTGCCCGCGTCATTCTGCGAGAGAATCCCGCCCACACCCCGCGGCAGGTTGGGAGCACCTGCCGTCGCGAAGGGTGTGGAGCCGAAATCCTCGGTGCTGAATTCGGGCGAAGCTAACGTCGCCGCAAGTACATCACTGCCGCTGAATGTGAGGCCTGCGATATTCACGACGATCGGCGTGATATCCACTTCGATCGTTACTGAGCAGTCCAAGCCCGAGCACGTGTATGGGCTGGCCCCCACCATGTTGTAGCCATACGTGATCCCATTGCTGGGGTTAGGCGTGGATCCCCACCAATGCGCTACGGTACGTGTCGTCGGCAGTACGGTCGCGCCGCCGCGCGTCGTCGATTTGGCATGCAACGAGGAATCGTCGATCACCTGTGGGTTGACGGCCGCGTTTACAGCCGCGTCGGCTGATGGCAGACCGCAGCTCAGACCGCAAAGGATCAGGGCACCGGCGAGCGACGCGCGCTGGTAGTCTAAAGTCATCTGGAACCCCTTTCTTATCGATTTTTCGAAACGGAAGAGCGAGTGAATTTGACTTAAGTCGTTCTTAGGTTGTGCACCGATTAACTTTAACATGGTGACGTACGCCGTCGCCCTGCATTACCCCCGGCACTTTGTCGTGAGGGTAATAGTCATGGGCCGGCGGGCTGAAATTGGCCGCGCCTCGCTGTAGCGGAATCTCGTTGTGTGCTGCGAGGCGACGAGACCGCAAGCGATGCAGTGGTGAACACCTCGCGAATCGCGTCAACGACGAAGCTCGGCTGGTCGAACGGAATGTATTCTGAACTCTTGTCCGTGAATAACTGCTGAGCATTGGAGGACAACTCGAGCCACTTGGCCTGCGCACGGGCGACCTCTTGTTCGTATTTTTCTTGTTCGGCGTTCCGTGGCCGTGTCGGATCGAGTGCGTGGATGCCATGATTTCCAGTTGAGAGCACGCGTATGGGAAGCGAGCCGAACGCGTGACTGTGCTCCTGCAGGTAAGTCTCGTCCTCCGGCATTTGCTCCATCTCCGAAATGAATGCGTCGTACATGGCGACCTTGGTCTGGGCGAGCTCCAACAGCTTGGCATTGAGTTCCGACGACCACATCGCTTCGGGGAGACCCCGAAAGAACTGCTGTGCGCAGCTGCGGGTGGGTCGGCCGGTACGGCCTTTCAATTCAGGAAGGGTCTTGCCGGCGGCGATTGCGTCGCGGCATTCGCGTAGCGAGGCGATGTGTCCGGCGTCACCCCGATGCTCGTCGGCGCCGCCGACGTCGGCTTCGACCAGCACCAGGCCCGCAACGTCTGCCGTATAGCGCACCGCGAACGTACGCACGTTATCGCCGCCGAAAGCGTGACCGACCAGAATATACGGCCCCTTGATACCTGCGTTATACAGTGCGCTGTGCAGCTCATCTGCGATGCGGACACTCGTGCGCGGCATGGGGCCTGGATCGCTGAAACCAGCGCCTGCGCGATCGTAGCTGCACGCGCGTGTCCACTTCGCAATCTCCGGCTGCACGATCGTCCATACGGGCGCCCAGTCTTCCCAGCCCGAGTCGAACACGACTGCGGGCGAGCCGCTTCCCATGCAATACAGATTCAGGCGGGTTCCGTCGGCTTGGATCAGCATTCCCGGCCGCGTATAGATCTCGTCGCCCGGGGCGGCGTTTGCCATGCCGTGAATCCCGAGCAGCAGGTAGGTCAAAACCAAGGACAGAAGCGCCTTCAAGGCGAGCTCACCCGTTACCACCTCGCTAAGATGAGGTCGTGGTTTAGTGCACAGAGAGGTCATCGCGGATTACCTCACCACCCTTCATTACGAAGCGAACCTGCTCGAGTGCGCTGATGTCAGCGATAGGGTCTCCGGTGACGGCGATGAGGTCGGCAAACTTCCCGCGCTCCAGAGCGCCTACCCGATCCTGCCAGCCCAGCATCTCGGCGGCGTTAATCGTGACCGCGCGAAGGATCTCGAGCGCGGGCATTCCGGCCTCGTGCAGATGGCTGAACATGAGAGCGCTAGCCTCGCCGCGTGTTTTACCCGGGTACGCCCAGCACATATCGGATCCGACTGCAAATTTCACGCCGGACTTCAGTATTCGCTGTGTAAAGGACAGTGAGCGTTGCCGCGTGCGGTCGTCTGCCGCCGTCTCCTTGGATTTCATCGCGGGAGACATCACGATGCCGGCCTCGAGAATCCGCGTGAAGCTCCCACCCCAGAAAGTCGGGGTGATGTCGAGAAAGATTCCCTTGTCGCGCATGCTTTTGAGTTGCGCGTCGGTCACGTCGTTGCCATGCTCGATGGAGTCGGCGCCGGCGTCGATCGCCATCTGAATGCTTTCAGTGGATGCGGCGTGCACCGCCACTTTCAGGTGTTGACGGTGGGCCTCGTCGACGACTGCTGAGACCTCCGCGGGCGTGATGTCGTCTTCGATCGCGATTTTGATAAGGTCGACCGCATAGAAAACGTTGGTTCGCACCGCCTGACGCGCCTGATCCGGGCGATCTATGGTCAAAAACTCCTGTCGTACGATAGGCTCAGCAACGGCGGCATTTAGACTCTGGAGGTACGCGCCGGGCGTGATCAGCTTACGCCCGCTGGCCAGCATCCGCGGGCCGGAGACGCGACCGACGTTGATCGCGTCGCGTAGCGCAACATCGCCATCGATGCCGGAATGACCGAGGTTGCGCACCGTTGTGAAGCCACTCTCCAGGTCTTCGCGTGCCAGCTGTGCGCCCAGCAGCACGCGCGCGCTCGGGGACATGGTGATGGCCAACAAAAGTCCTGGAACAAACATGCCGTTGCTGCGGCGGTTGATCTCGGATTCCGGGGGCACCACGACGTCGAGCAGAAGGTGGGTATGACTGTCGATCAGTCCGGGCAACAGCGTGGCCCTGCCGAGGTCGATCGTCCTGACACCGACGGGCGCACGGTCCTGCAGCTGCGACGGCGAGCCTACTGCACTGATCTTCTCGTTTTCCACCAGCACCGCCGCGGGCGCCAGCACCTTGCCCGTGCGCGGATCAAGCAGTTGGGCGGCCTTTACCAGCGTCACGACCGGGGGCAATTGCCCCGCGGCCTGGGCGGCTGCAGAGAGCGCGAAGAGCAGTGTTACGACCCAGGTCTTACGCATACGACTCAATGCTCCATTTCTCGACCACAGGTTTGCCACGCGCCATCGCCTTGATCTCGACTTTAGTTGCCGTTCTACGTACTATGTAGTAGCATTTATTTGGAGCGTAGTAAATATGAGCGGCATGCGACTGTCGAAAGCCGAGACGCGGATTCTGGCGCAGTACTGGAAGCTGGGTACCTGCTCGGTACGGGAGATTCTCGACAGCTTGCCGGAAGACGAACGCGTCGCGTATACCACGGTGCAGACGCTGGTGTATCGGCTGGAGCACAAGGGCGCGTTGCGCCGGGTCAAGAAGATCGGGAACGCTCAGCTATTCGAGCCCGCGATTGACCAGAGCGCGTTCCGCAGCGGCCTGGTGCGTGATCTTCTGGACCTTTTCGGCGGTTCTCCGCGCCTCTTGGTCTCCAACCTTCTCGAAACGGGTACCATCACACTCAAGGACTTGAAGGCTCTGCAAGACGCATCGCCCAAGAAGGCCGCGGGGAATCGCGGGGGGAAAGGCCATGCATGAACACGTCGCACCGGCGGTGTACTACCTGGAAGTTCATCTCCTGTATGCCTCAATAGTCTGTCTGGCGGCCTGGGTTCTGACCTCGCTTTGGAAGGGAAGCGCCACCTGGATGTATTGGATCTGGGTAGCGACATCGCTCAATTTCATCGTGCCGCTCGGCGGATTCTTTAATCGCTTCGGGGCGTCCCGTGTCTCCTGGGCAACGCAGCTCAGCGGCCTCGACGAGGTCGGTATTGGTATCTCTCGAAACCCGACAGTCGGCGCCGTGCTCTTGGGAATATGGGTGTTAGGCGCACTCTTCATGTTCGCGCGGCTTCTTTTGCGCATGCCGCGTGATCGTCGCGATGCGCCGGTTGCGGTCGGTCAAAAATCTGCCCAGCTCAAGCATAGGTACCTCGCGCAGGGCGTACCCGTCAGGTTATCCGCCATGGGCGAGGCTCCCTCCGTCGACGGAGTGTTGCGCCCGCATATCTCGCTTCCGCAAGGAGTAGAACGGCTGCTGAGTGAAGCGGAGCTCGATGCGGTACTGATTCACGAGGTCATACATGCGAGGCGGCGCGATAACCTGATCGGCCTCTTGCACGAACTTGCCCTGTGCGGATTGTGGTTTCACCCGCTCGTTTGGCTGACTGGCTTCCGCCTTGCGATGTTCAGAGAGCTCTCCTGTGACGACTCGGTCATCGCGCGTTCGCGCGGTACCGAGCTGGTCTCCGCTCTGGCAAAGCTGGCGGTTCCAGAAGAATCGCACCTGCTGCGGGCGGGAGCGGCTTCGTTGTTGAGCCATCGGGTTGCCCGCCTGACAACCTCTGAGGCCCAAGGGACAAATCGTGCGGCGAACTGTGTGTTGCTTGCAGTGTTTGCCGGCATTTTCCTGGCGTGCGTGGTCGGAACGATCGCGCATAATCCGAGTTGCTTCAAAGTCAGGATGTAGCTCCCTACACATCGAGATCGCTCCGTGAAGGGTCTCGGCACTGCGTTTCGCACCAGAGTCGGGCTGACTCCGGCCGGCATATCGGCGCGTGTTTCGTGGATACAAGAGCGAGCCCGCGCCCTTGGAGTAGCCTCAAGAGGACCTCTGGCCAGGAGACGTACCATGCTGAGAGCGTTCGCGGTCGCGCTGGCAGCGTGCTTTGCCGGCATCCATGCGCCCTGCGGTGCATCTGCACCTTCGCATTTTGACGATATCGGCGCCGCCGTACGCGCAGGAACGTACAAGCAGATCACGAGTGTGCTTATCAGCCGCCGGGGCGAGTTAATTTTCGAGCAGTATTTTGATGATGGCGGACCTCAGGCGCTGCGCAATACGCGCTCGGCAACGAAGACCGTAACCGGCATGCTTGTTGGCGCTGCCGTTGACCGGCGGCTGCTGCGCGTCGATTCACCGGTGCTCCCTTTCTTTGGTGATCGACTACCCCTGCTCAATCCGGATCCCCGTAAGTCACTCATCACGGTCGAGGACTTTCTGACCATGAGTTCACTGCTTGAGTGTGATGATGAGAACTCATTCTCCCGAGGTAACGAGGAACGAATGTATCTAGTGGAGGACTGGGTGAAATTTACCCTTGATTTGCCGATAAGGGGCTTTCCGGACTGGACGTCCAAGCCGGCGGATTCGCCCTACGGGCGTGCTTGGAGTTATTGCACCGCGGGTGCCGCGACACTCGGACCCCTTCTCGAACGAGCCACCAAACAGACTGTTCCAGATTTTGCAAAAACCACGCTCTTTCAGCCCCTGGGAATCGACTCGGTAAAATGGCAGTTCCAGCCGCTCGGCAACGCCATGACTGGAGGAGGTCTACAGCTGCGAAGCCGCGACCTGCTGAAGCTCGGCGAGCTCTACCTCGATGGCGGCAAGTGGCAGGGCAAACAGGTGATCTCCGAAGACTGGGTTCGACGCTCACTGGCGCCCCACGCGAATGCCAGGGAAGATACTGACTATGGCTACTTTTGGTGGCTACAGACGTTTCACGTGAACGGGCAAGCAATCCGGACCTTCGGAATGTACGGAACAGGAGGCAACAAGGTCTACGTCTTGCCGGACCAGGGAGTCGTCGTCGTGATAACCACGACGAACTATCGCCTGCCGGGAGCCGGGGCAGTGACCGATTCGCTCTTGACGTCCCTCATCGTCCCGGCTGTGACAGGTTTGAGGTGACGATATTCGTGTGGGCAGGCACGCGGTACGATGCGATGGTACCGGTCGGACCGCCGAAGTGAGCGTCGGCCGATGGTAGCACGTGCCTGCGTGCCGATGATCAGTGAGCACGGCAGGCACTAGCAGCCCGCGTCGTATCTGCCGGCAGCCGCACTCTCGGTTTCCACTTTCGTTTCCAACCCAGCGCGTCATCTACTACCAACTACCGGAAGTTGGGAAATCAGCTGAGTGCTTCCCTTGGATGTCCTTGGGTTACGCTGCAAGGAGAGTTCGCGGATTTAAAATCCGCGTGCCGATGGTTGAACGACCCTTGGCGTCCCCCAACGAGTGGCTTGCCTGAGGAGCGACCGCGGGGCGCAGCACTTTCGCAGGGCGTCCGATATCACTTCCGGCAATCGACTACTTTCAACGCGGCATGTGAGGCCACGTCAGTCAACCCGCGCTAGCGCAGTGAAGAGCCAGAAGCGCCCGGAGGACGGAAGTACTGATGTCGGGATGATGGACGATGCCGTCTTCATCGAGGCCAGACCCAAGAATGCCGACGGTCACGCAGGCATTGTCGATGATGCGCGCGGACATGGTAACCAGCGTCTCACGCAATGCGGCCTGGGCAATGGTTGCCCGAGGTGAGGCATTGAACAGGCCGACTGGCTTGTCGACGAACGATTCATTGCCCACCATCCAGTCGAGAGCGTTCTTAATGACGCCCGTCACGCCGTGCGCGTACTCCGGGCTTGCGATCAACACCGCGTCAGAAGAGACGATACGTGCGCGGAACTCCGCGACGACGGCCGGAGTCACTGCCTCGAGATCCGGATTAAAAAGCGGCATTGCGTTCAGCTCCCGATACAGCTCGACCTCAATATCGTCTGGGGCCAGTCGCTTGGCGGCGCGAAGCAACATGCTGTTGAGCGAACCGACGCGCAAACTACCCGAAATGGCAAGTATCTTTGTAGACCGCATAGTAGGTACCGGCAACCTAGTGTGCTGCGCAGTTCCATTCAAGTAGGGGCCATTACCGTTCCCGCAATCTGGCGTGCGAAGGACGGCACGTCATTTACGATTCGCACGGAGCCAAAGCGGCGATAGAACGTCGCAGATTGCGCTACGTCCGTCTGAGCAAGACGTTGCCTGCACAGTCTTCGGCGGGCTGACTAATCCGGGTGATTGCTGTTGAACATTCGCGGCGGACCGTCGGACCCGCAAACAGTTGAGATACCGTTCCCTCCGCACGCACCTAAGTTCGACCGCCCGCCGGTAAATGTTGGCGTTCCGCCGCGAACCCAACGAGAACCCGAACCGCAGCAATGCCCACCCATGGGTCAAGGCGTCATCGCGACGCCCCAAGGCAATTAGGCAAGCAAAGACAAGCCGAAAGGATAAGCCGTGCGTCTCACGTGGAATGGTCTTTTGTTTGGATTGGGCATCGTTCCCGTCACCTGTGCGCTCGCGGTGCTCGCCGCTTGCGGCGGCGGATATGGTGGCGGCGGTGGCACGATGGCGGCAGCTCCGATGATCAATCTGGCGGTGCAGCCGAGCACCATTACCGTCGGCCAGAGCGCGACGATTACGTGGTCGACGGGCAATGCGGCCTCCTGTAGCGCAAGTGGCGCGTGGAGCGGAACCGAACCGACCGGCGGGAACATCCGGGTGACACCCACGGCTGCCGGCAGCGACACCTACACCCTGACCTGCACCGGTATGAGTGCGTCCTCCTACGGTGGCGGGGGAGGCAACAGCGCGAAGTCGGTGACTCTGACGGTTAATGCGGCTACTGCATTTGTCGCCAAGAATCTGGTAGCCGACACGGCCAGCGGGACGGTGACGGTGGATACCAATCTCGTGAATCCTTGGGGCATTGCATTCGGCCCCGGTCCGGCCTGGGTAGCCAACAACCATAGCGAGAGGTCCACGTTGTACGACGGCACCGGTGCGCCCCAGCCGGTGGGAAGCCCGCTCATTGTCAGTTTGCCCCCAGGCACGGGCGGGGCGACCTTCGATCCAACCGGAGTCGTG
Source organism: uncultured Pseudomonadota bacterium (assembly GCA_963727305.1). Classification (GTDB taxonomy): domain Bacteria; phylum Pseudomonadota; class Gammaproteobacteria; order Steroidobacterales; family Steroidobacteraceae; genus 13-2-20CM-66-19. The sequence continues at coordinate 347,986 of CAVSFM010000001.1, read as the reverse complement.
TTCAACCCCACGGCGGACTTTGTGGTCAACTCGGGCGCCAAATCCGCTGCCGCGCTGTTCATTTATGCCGGCGAAGGTGGAATGCTGGCGGGCTGGTCAAAAGACGTGGATGTCAGTAATGCGGTCGTGATGTACACCGACGGCGGCGGTGCGGTCTACAAGGGTCTCGCGCTGGCCAACAATGGCGCGGGTAATTTTCTGTACGTCACTGACTTTCACAACAACAAAGTGGATGTATTCAACGCGACCTTCACCAAACAGCCATCCAGCGCTACGAGTTTCACGTTTAAGGACCCGGCCCTGCCGGCCGGCTACGCGCCTTTCGGCATCCAGGCACTAAAGAACGGTGCTGGGGGTGCGGTGCAGATCTACGTGGCCTATGCAAAGCAGCAGGCCCCGGACAATCACGATAACGCCAACGGGGCCGGCCTGGGTCTGATAGACATCTACGACGCCAATGGGCGGCTCCTGAAGACGCTCGTGATGCCTGGCGGGGAGCTCAATGCCCCCTGGGGCATGGCGCTGGCACCCGCGGACTTCGGCACGCTGAGCAACGTGCTGCTGGTGGGCAATTTTGGGGACGGCAAGATCAATGGTTACGATCCCAACAACGGCCAGTTCATGGGCACGCTGTCGACGGCCAACGGTGCCTTCGCGTCTCCGGGTCTCTGGGGTATTGCCTTCGGCAATGACGCCGCCAACCAGCCGCACAACACGCTGTTCTTCGCGGCGGGGCCGAACGACGAAGCCAATGGCAGCTACGGCCGTATCGACCTGCCCTGATGGGTGCGACGTCAAGGAGAATGCCAGGAAGTGAATGAATGCTCGTCCGCCGATCGCCAGAGCGGCACTTTCCGCTCGCATGAGTTCTGCCACCTGGCATCTCTTACCGGGGGTGCATCCTGCGACCTGCGCGTCGACGAACGCTCTGAAATTGCTTGCCGACGGCAGGTCTGGCTAGCGCAGGCCGACTAGTCCCTGCACGGACTGCGTCAACTTTACGGGGTCATATCCAAGGCCGTCCTTGAAAACCGTTTCCACAGTCTCGACGGCATCGATGTTCTGCGCCGGGTTTTCGGCGAGCACCACCAGATCGGCGGACTTTCCCGCAGTGATCGAACCGGTAGTGCCGTCCTCGCCGAGAAAGACCGCGCCGTTCTGGGTTGCAATGTGAATTGCTTCTACCGGCGTAAAGCCCGCCTCGACCAACAGCTCCAGCCCTCGCTGGTCGCCGTAGCCCGGCAGCACGCCGCCATATCCGGTGGGATCGCAGCCGGCGAGCAGCAGGCCACCGGCTTTGACGAAGGCGCGCTCAAACTGCATCTCCTTCCTGAGCTCCGCAGCTTCCAGAGGACCATTCTTCTCGGCAATCCCACTGCGCCGTCGAAGGTAGCTCGACCATGCTTGCGGGGTGAGCGCCTTCTCGGCTCGGGCTTGCTTCACCATCGGGGGGCGGTTCGGCACAAACGTTTCGAAGACCGCCAGCGTTGATGTGATGGCGACGTGATGCGCCACCAGGTCGCGAATCATCTCCTGTACGGGCATGCTGTCGATGTCGACGTTCCTCGCGAAGTCTTCTTCCGCTTCCTGCGCCGGGCAGGTGTCCGGCTTTTTCCCCGCATAGAATTCGGTATCGACCACGATGCCGTGCTCCAGATTATCAATGCCCAGCGCCGCGGCTTCCCGAAAACCGACCGAGCATAAGTGGCCTGTAACCTTGAGACCTCGCGCATGCGCGTGCGCAATCGCCGCCTTCAGCTCGTCCGACTTGATTGACATATACGCTTTGAAAGACGTCACCCCCTCATCGGCCCAGTAGTCCACGGTCCGGCCGGCATCCTCGGGACTGCTCAGAACGTGAAGTTGCGGTATTACCCCAAAAAGATCACCGATGTAGGGACCAGTTATATGCAACTTTGGGCCCGGCTTCTGACCGGTATCGATCAGCTTCTTCAAAGACAGGTCGGTGTATGGCTCGAGGCTGCCGGTGGTTCGAGCCGTGGTGACCCCGCTGGCCAGATACAGCCGCGGCGCACTGTCGGCCATCTCCCCGTACAGCGGCAAGCGGTCGCCAGCGTCTTGCGGCAAAGGATAGAAGAGGTGTTCATGCATGCCGACGAGCCCGGGAATGACGGTCTTCCCCGTCAGATTCACCACCTTGGCCTTCGCAGGATACCCGTTCCTAAGTCTCGCGCTTTGCACACGGATGATCTTTCCGCCCTCGATGTCGATCCGCTGATCCTCGGCGGGCGCAGCGCCCGTGCCATCTATGACCCGGACGTGGTCGAGTACCAGCACCGGCGCATCCTCGCTGACATACGGCTTGATGGCGGCGGGTGTCTGAGCAAACAAGCCGCCGGCTGCCGCCATGAATCCCGCGGCAACCCATAAGCGCGTAAGTGGCATGGCGCAGTTCCTTAACTTCTCAGGTAGGCCTGGCTAGACCGAATCGGAAAATCATAACGCACTTGCCGGCCGAGGCGCTTGCGAAGGTCGGCGTTGGCACAGCGCGTTCGGAAGTTGGCTTCTATACGGCCTTTCGCGTCGCTGCCCGAGCAATCGACTCTGCTCGCGGTCGCCCGTTTGCCGCTGCCCGGCACGGCGTTGATTGCCGATCACCTGCGCGATGACGCGGGCCTGCAATGAAATTCACGACCGAGACTTCACTCCCCCTTGAGCGCGGTAACCTCTATTTCGATCTTCATGCGCGGATCCGCAAGTCCAGCAGAGATCATCATTGCGGAAGGCCGCACGTCGCCGAAATACTTGCGTAACACCGGCCAGCATTTCTCGAATTCGCTTCCGTTGGGCAACACGTAGGTCACCCGCACGACATCCTTCAGGCTCGAATTGGCCTGCCGCAGCGCCGCTTCAATATTCTTAAAGCACTGTTCGGTCTGGTCGATCAGGTCGTCCGCGATAGACATCGTCGCGTAGTCGAAACCTGTTGTGCCGGAAACGAAGATCCAGTCCCCTGCAGCAACGGCGCGGGAATATCCAATCTGCTTCTCGAAGGAAGAACCCGAGCTGAAGAGTCTCTTGGTCACGTTGTCCTCCTTAAGGTGTACCGCACCAGTGCTTTAGTAGTCAGTATGGGCCAGATCCCCGAGGCCCGGACCTGCATTGGCAGTACAGGCCCGCGACTTCGGCGGCCTGTACCCGCGCTGCATCAGGTGTCTAACCGCGGAGACTCGTCGATTTAACATGCCGCCAGGCGGCAAGAATGGCGACAGCAAGGCGGTCTACGTCGGACTCCGTGAGTGATGCTGAAATCACAGAGAGTCTCAGGGCGAATTGGCCGTGCCAGTCCGCACCGCCGGCAAGACAGATGTTGTCGGCTTGCAGGCGTGCCACTGTGGCCTGCGTCAGTTGCTCACATTGAACCCCGTTGCCGAAGACCACGAGGACCTGGTTGAGCCAGACGGTGTTCAATATCGTCACGCCCGGTTCCGTGGCGAGGCGCCTCGCAAGTCGCCGCGCCAGGGCGCAATGACGCTTCACCATGGCGCTCACCCCATGACGCCCGAGTGCGCGCAAAATTACCCAGACTGCAAATCCGCGTGCGCGCCGCGACAGCTCTGGTACGTACTGTGCGGGGTCGTATTCGCGCTCAACAGCTGGCGGCAGATAACTGGCCGTGATCGACATTGCGCGCCGATGTGCCTCGGCGTCCCGCACGATGGCGAAGCCACTGTCGTACGGAAGCTGCAGCCACTTGTGTCCGTCGGTGGCCCAGGAGTCGGCCTGTTCCAGCCCGCGGGTTAGATCCGTCAGTTCCGTAACCGTACGGGCCCATAGTCCAAACGCGCCGTCAACGTGCAGCCACGCGGCATGCTGCCGGCAGATCGAGGCGAGCTGCAGCATCGGGTCGAATGCGCCCGTGTTGATCTGACCGGCCTGCGCAATGACGATCGCAGGCCCCGTGCCGCGCGCCAGCGCTGCCGCGAGCGCCGGGGCGTCCATGCGTCCCTCGGCGTCGCTGGCCACGCGGATCGCCCGCTCGCCAAAGCCCAGATAACGCAACGCCGCCAGGACGGTCACATGCGCATCCGCGCCGACGAATAGACGTATCGGGGGAGCGCCAGCAAGCCCGTCGCGCTCAACGTCCCAACCGATACGAGCGAGCACGGCGTTGCGGGCCGCAGCGAGGCACACGAAATTCGCCATGGTGGCGCCGGTGACGAAGCCGACCGAGCAATCCGCCGGCAGGTCCAAGATGTCCAGTAGCCAGCGTGCTGCTACCTTCTCCGCCATCGCTCCGGCCGGCGAAACAGCAAAGACACCCGCGTTCTGGCCCCAGGCGCTGGTGAGCATGTCGGCGGCCACGGCGGCTGGATGCGAGGCCCCGATTACCCAGCCGAAGAACCGCGGTCCAGCCGATCCGGCTAGCCCGGGAGTGGCTGCGGAGTTCAGCGCGTCGAGGACGTGCAAGGGGTCTGCCCCCACCTCAGGTGTCGGCCCCTCAAACAGCGCCTCGAGGTCGCCGGCTGCAATAGCTGGCCGGGGCGGGCGCTCTCCCAGGCTGTCGCGGAATCGACACGCGTGTTCGGTGGCGCGCTCGAAGAGCTGGCGATGGTTGCTGACCGTTGACGCAAATGTCGTAGCGTCGCGGCCGGCGTGGTCGACATCGGGCTTGGCGGCATCGATCTTCACGGTCAGTCGCCCGCCTGACTCTCAGAAACCAAAGCGGCACGCTCCCGCGTTGTCAGGCGTGGCACAAGCATGGGCGTGCGCGCGCGATAGGTGACATAGCGTTCACCGAATGCACTGATCAGGTCCCGCTCCTCGAAGCGAATCGCGAGCAGAATGTAGGCGGTCGTGGTCACGGCGAACAAGAGGTGGGAGATGGTCATGGTCGGCGCGGCCCAGAAGATCGTCAGCCAGCCGATGTAGAGCGGGTGTCGGACCAGCTTGTAAAGGCTCGGCGTATGGAACTGCGGCGCACGGTAGGGCCGGCCGGTCAGCCGGCGCCAGACCTGCGTGAGTCCGAAAAGATCGAAATGATCAATCAGGAACGTCGTGTAGAGCAGCAACAGCCAGCCAAATACATACAGCCCGAGTAGCGCGTCTCGACCCAGGCCATCGGGCGCCTGCCACACGATCCCCCCGATCGGGGCCCAGAAAGCAAACAGTGCGCCGAGTGCCACGCAGCTCATGAGCAGGTAGGTGCTGCGTTCCGCTGCCTCCGGCACGATGCGCGTCCACCAGCGTTTGAAGGCGGGGCGGGCCATGATGCTGTGCTGTAAGGCAAATAGCGCGATCAGCCCGAGGTCGATGCCGAGCGCTTGGGCCAGCGGCCGGCCGGGCGTGCCGTCGAGCATGGTTGGCGTCAGGAGGCCTACGATGAAGCCCATGCCGTAGACGAATACGACCAATGAGATTGCGTAACAGACAATTCCGTAGATGAATATCAGGGTGCGTGACACGACTGCCGCCTCCAGTGCGCTTGAAATGAGGCGGCACATTGCCGCGCGCAGCGGCGGGCGCGCATCGGGGGTTCTGCCCAACTTTTTGGGCGCTACCCCTAGTTTTCGCCAATGCCGGGTAGGTCTTGCGTGCGGGCGAACGCCGCGGCTTCGCCGCGGGATGCGACGCCGAGACGGGCAATGATTGCTGAGACGTGGTGCTCGGTGGTCTTGCGCGAGATGCTGAGGCGGCGCGCGATCTGGCCGTTGCTCAGTCCTTTAACCAGCAAGGCGAAAACTTCCGATTGCCGGGCAGTCAGGCCCACCGGGCTATCGCGGGTCTTCGCGATCGGACCGCGGGGAACCGCGCGCGCGCCGTTTGCGCGCAGCTGACGGCGTACGCGCGCGGCGGCGGGACCGGCACCCAGGCGATCGAACAGCCGCAGCGCCTCGCGCTGGGCTGCCTCGTCGCCCGCGGACAGGGCGATTGCCTGCTCATAGGTGCAGCCTAGCTCGCCCCACATCTGGGCCGCCTCGCGCCAGGCGCCTGCAATATGCTCCCGATAGGGGGACTTCAGGCGGCTCGCCATCTCGGGGGTAAGAGACAACGGCTCGCCCAGGAGTCGAAGCCACAGCGCCGTCTCAGCCAGGTTCCACCTCTGTGCCTCGACCCGCACACACATATCCAAGGCCGTGCGCAGTCGCTCGACGGCGCCCGGACGTGGTAGTCCCAGCCACAAGGCTTCGGCATCCACTACGGCCAGCGGCGCGTAGCGCATGATGTCGCGCCCTGCGGTGGGCAGCGCCCGTGCCTCATCCAGAACACCATCCTCTGGCACCCCGGTACGAATCCGCAACCGTGCGAGAGCCACGTGTGCATTGAATCGGCCCGTGCCGCGCGGATACGGACCGTAGACCACCCCCTCTGCCTCAGTCAGTGCTTCCGGTACTCGTCCCAGGTCAAGCAGTGCCAGTGCGCGTGCACCGCGCATGTAAGCTTCAAGCGGAGCATTGTCGCGTGCGATCGCGGCAGCAATGCCTTCCTCCAGGTACGTGAAGAGATTCTGATAGCGGCGGTCGTAGATCATCATGTAGGTGAGATTGGTGTAGAGGCGCGGCAGCAGATCAAGCTCACCACGTCGTCGGGTCTCGGCAATGGCTGCAAGAAAATCCGGGATACCGCTTTCAACATCGAGCGAGGTGCGGGCGGTGGCAAGGTTGGTCCAGGCGTGGAGATAGATGTCCGAACAGTCCAGACGCTCGGCGAGGGACATGGCGTGCTGGGCCCCTGCCACGGCCGCAGGCTCCGATCGGCAAGCATGTCCAGCTGAGCCTGGGAGCTGAGCGCCATCGCGTACTCCCACGTCTCGTGGTGATCGTGCAGAACCTCCAGTGCCTCGGCGGACTGCGCCTCCGCCACCGCGGACTGTCCGCACAGCCAGCGGATGCGTGCGGAAATGCGCAGGGCATTGCCCAGGCCGGAAATGTCGCCAGCCCGCTTGCGGGCGGCGATCGCCTCGTCGATGGCAACGGTTGCCTGCTCGAATGCGCCGCACTGCTCGCCTGCTTCGGCCTGCCGCTGGAGCACGTCGGCCCGCTCTGAGTTGCTGAGCCACGTGCCATGCTCGAGCACGCGCGCCAGATGCGCCAGACTCTCGCGGCGGGCGCCGAGTGCCTGCGCCTCAGCCGCGGCGCGCTGCGAGTACAGCACCAGGTCTTCGATCGCTCCGGCTTGCTGCGCATGGTGCGCCAGTTCGGCGGCACGGACTCCATTGCGGGACTTGAGCAGCTGCAACGCTGCCGCATGCAGTTCGCGCCGCCGCAGTGGCGCCATGGCCTCATGCACCGCACGACGCGCCAGCTCGTGACGAAACGCCAGCGCATCCCCGCTTGCATGGAGCATCCCGGCGCGCATGCATTCCTCGACCCCGGAGTGATCGGGGTCCTCCGCGAGCTCGCGTAGCAGGGACTGATCAATGATGCGGGGAAATATGGAGGCGCAGTCGAGCGTGCGCCGCGCATGCGAGGTCAGGCGCGCCGTGCGCGCGAGCGTGGCATCGCGCACGCTGTGAGGAATGGTAGCCCGCTCCGTGGCCAGGAACTCCGTGACATGAAAGGGATTGCCACCGGTGACGGCGTAGATGTCCTGCGCGGCGTGATTACAGCGCGCTGCCAAAGTGTTTACCGCTGCGGGGGACAACGGCTGCAGCTCGATGCGTTCGCGACAGTCGCGTGGCAGATCGCTCCAGAGCGCCGCGAGGCGCTCACGCGATGGCGCTTCATCGTTGCGGAATGTCGCGATCACCAGCATGCGAGCCGCGCGCAGGCGCCGCCCCAGATAGCGCAACAGGTCGAGCGTGGGATCGTCCGCCCAATGAATATCCTCCAGCAGTAGTAATCCGGGTTCGCGACCCGAGGTAAGCAGGCGCAGCAGAGCCGCGAAGGTCTCCAGCTGGCTGCTGGCAGACACCGCGAACCGTCCCCCGCTGTCACGTTCGATATCGCGCAGCGGCCCGAGCGGCTCGGGTGTGCTCAGTTGCTCGCAACCCCCGACATAGACCTGAGCGTCGCCGCGGTGGGCAGCGACAAAGTTCAGGGCCACTGAAGTTTTGCCGATGCCCGCTTCCCCTTCGACCGACACGATACGGCCCGTACCTGCCCGCGCTGCCTGCAGGGCAGCCTCCAAAAGGGATCTAGGCTGTGCGCGCTCGAGCAGCAATGGGTACTCCGGTCAGAAGTACGCGTGGCTGGCAGGATCTGAAGCCCCGGGGGGCGGCCAATCCGGGTAGCGTACGCACCCGTCGCCCAACAGCAACCGCGTGTTCCGCCACAATTCTAACGGTTCGCCGCCCGACATGCCGCGCTGGGACACCGAGTGCCCGGGGGGCGCTCGGTTTCAGGGTCCACGGCGAGCCAGGGTGCGTCAATTCCCCGCGTGCTGTAACAGGACACCGATGAGCAGAAACACGCCGGAGGTTGTGAAGGCGGCGAGGACTGCGGCGAAGGGGCGGGGAAAAAGGAACATATAGGGCCTCAAGACTGGTGGATATTTCGGAGACGCATGCTGCGCGAGCTATCCCGTCAGGTCATCGGCACTGTCCCCTATCTTTGAGCACGGGTACCCCCGCTTTTTGAGCCGCAACATGCACCCGACTGCCCTCGCGGGAACCGATATTTTTGAGCCATCATTGAACCGTGCAGCCTCAGGGCGCGTATCGAGAGTTCGCGTCTGGGTGCGAGCCACCCGTGGTCACCAGTCAAGATCAATGCCTTACACGTTTCGACGTCTGTCCGCTTTGAGCACAGGACAGGTTCGTGGCTGCGGGAGCCGCGGCTACAGCAGCCTCGACGTTTGGTTGAAGGCTGGCAGGACGCGGGTTCTCATGGCGCGCCGCAACAGCGGGTATCTATGCTGACCGTGCGCGCTGTTCCTCAAGCAATTCCCAGCGCGCGAACCTCTCCAGCAGCAGCTCTTCGAGCTCCGCGAGCCGCTTGCGGTCGCCGCGCAGCCGCTCGCCCCCCAGTCGGTGATAGCCCGATGCGCTCATGCGTGCGGTGAGCTCAGCTTGTTCGCGCTCCAGCGATTCGATCTCCGCGGGCAGGGCCGCCAGCTCACGCTCCTCCTTGTAGCTCAGGCGCGTGCGGATCTTGGCAGGCGTCTCCCCCGCACTACGCTCGCGCAAGGCATGCCGAGCAGGGGTCTGGCCGGCCCCGTCTGCGCGACCGGCAGGCAGCGGCGACCGCTGCTGCAGATAGTCACTGTATCCGCCGGCATACTCGCGCCATATTCCATTTCCCTCAGCGGCCAACGTTTGAGTGACGACGTTATCGAGAAAGCGCCGGTCGTGGCTCACCAGCAGCAGTGTCCCTTGGTAATCCTGCAGCCGCTCCTCGAGCAGCTCCAGGGAATCGATGTCGAGGTCGTTGGTCGGCTCATCCAATATAACCAGGTTCGCGGGCTGCGCGAATAGACGTGCGAGCAGGAGACGGTTGCGCTCGCCGCCGGAGAGCATGCTGACCGGTGACTTCGCACGCTGCGCGGGAAACAGGAACTCTCCCATATAGCTCACGATGTGCTTGCGCTCGCTGCCGAGCTGCACCCAGTCCGAGCCGGGACTGATGGCCTCGGCGAGCGTTGCGTTTGGATCGAGTTGGGCGCGCAGCTGATCGAAGTAGGCGATGCTTAAGCGGGTTCCGAGGCGGACGGTCCCAGCGTCCGGCGCAAGTTCCCCGAGAATGAGACGGATCAGGGTCGACTTTCCTGCACCGTTCGGGCCGATGAGGCCGATGCGATCGCCACGCATAATGCGCATCGAAAGATTCTCGATGAGCGGCCGGGCTGCGAAGCGTTTGCTCACGCTATCGAACTCGGCCACCAGATCGCCTGAGCGTTCACCAGCATCGAGAGTGAGTCGAATGTTCCCGAGCCGGTCGCGTCGCGTAGCGCGCTCGATACGCAGTTGCTCGAGACGGCGCACGCGTCCTTCGTTGCGCGTACGGCGGGCCTCGACGCCCTTGCGGATCCAGGCCTCCTCCTGCTGCCAGAACTTTTCGAACCGACGCCGCGCGGTGTCCTCTGCCGCGAGTTCTTGGTCCTTGCGCTGCTCATAGGCCGCGAAGTTCCCGGGGTAGGAGCGCAGCACGCCGCGGTCCAGTTCGATGATGCGGGTCGTGATCCGATCGAGGAAGGCGCGGTCGTGGGTGATGACGATGGCAGCAGGAACCTTGAGCAGCAGCGCCTCCAGTCTTTCGATGGCTTCGATATCGAGGTGATTGGTGGGCTCATCGAGCAGCAGCAGATCGGGCTGCAGCGCCAACGCCAGGGCAAGCGCCGCGCGCTTGCGCTCTCCACCCGAACAACTCGCCGGTGAACTGGCGCCGGTAAGATCGAAGCGGTGCAGAAATTCCTCGAGGCGCGACTCCAGGCGCCAGTGCTCGCGCTCATCGGCTGGCGCCCCGTTGCTCCAGGCCGCGCATGCCTTGGCGCGCAGCTGCAGACTGTCTCGCAGAGTTTCCGCCGGGGCGAGCTGCGGTTCTTGGTCGACGAGCCCAAGGCGCAAGCCCTCGCGTCGTTGCAGCTCGCCGTCATCGAGCCGGATCGTTCCTGCGAGCACACCAAGCAGTGTGGACTTGCCGGTGCCGTTGCGGCCGATCAACCCGAGGCGTTCGCCGGCCTGTACGGTGAGTTGCGCCTCATCGAGGAGCGGCCGCTCGCCGAAGCCGATATGCGCATTGAGAAGTGTGATCAGGGACATGGGCGCATTGTGCGGATTGGGCGTGCGATGGAAAAGTCGACGAAGCTCACGCGCTCCCTGGAGCAGAGCTACGACCGGCCGTCACCGGGCAGTCCGAGTAAGTCTGAGTTCTAGTGAGATTCCGGACTGCGGGGGACGTCGTCAGCGGCGCAACGAAGGGACCATCGGATCTCCGCGAAAGCCGGGCGGCGGGAAGGCCGCGGCTCAGCGAATCCTCAGCGGGAATTCTGCGGATCTGAGCAGCGGTCGCGCAGGCAGACTGGGTTGCTGCGGAGTCACGATCCACAGCCCGTCACCCGAGCCCTGGAGTTTATGGCGGCCGTATCCGCGGGCGTCTTTGACTGTGCCGGCACCGGTGCCGTGATGGTGCGGGACTTGCCCTCCTCGACGACGGTCACGTCGATGTGGTCGGCGACCGGCGTGCTGCAGCACAGGGTGGCGCCGCCTTCCTCGACCTCGCTCACGGGCACACCGCAGATGGAAGTGACAAGCGCACCCTTCTGAACGCCTTGCGCCCGGAGGCTCGGCGAAAGCTCAGGTTGAAAGACTGCCCAGGACGCCACCGGGTAAGGCCTCGTCGTCTTGTCCCGCAGGGCGACCATCTTCGTGAACCCGGCCTTCCCGAATAAGGCCTTCGTGGCCTCGTCGGTTGGCAACACCGCCGCACAGCCCTTGGCCATTCGGGCGGCGATGGCGACCGCCTCCGGGTTCATCGTCGCATTGCAGTGCTCGATAACGTGCGCCACTTCCTGGTCGCTGAGCCCGATCAGGGCGATTTCCTCATGCAAGCCCTGCACGGCCACCCAAGGGAGAGCAGAAATGGCAAAGCACCCGGGCTTGTAGTGCTCGACTTTGAGCGCCCCGCGATACTGCGAGTCCAGCGGCTTGTCCGTATGCTGGGTGAGCGGGCCGATCCAGATGCGCGTGTCCCCAGTGTGGGGAATCTCGAACGTGACGCCGTCATGACCCGGCTGGACGTGGTAGCGGGTGCTGACGGGGACTTCGCATCCGAGCGCATCCACCAAAATTTCCGCCTGGGACTGCGCGGGTGCACGCGCCGGGGACAAAAGCGCGACGCACAAGGTTAGCAGAAGAAGACAGCGCATCCGGTAATCCCACTGTCAGGGCCAGACCCGAGCGCAATATAGATGATGAGGGCCCGCCGTTCCTACATATCGCTACGGACCGCGACGTCCCGGCGTGTCAGTACCTGGGCAGCCTAGGTCTGTCCGGCTGAGCTGATTTCGCGTCGGCCAGCTACCAGCAGTCGTTAATTGGTCATCTCGGCGGCGCCCGCAACGGGTCGCGCATGGGTCATCACTCCCGGCGTACTCAGGGAGATTCCCCGCCGGCCGCCCGTTGCGGCGGGGAACGCCCGAGTGGATCAGCGCCGGAGCGGGGAGGCGGGTCCAGGCCTGCCGAAGTGACAAGCTCACGCGTGTTGAGGAACGGCCCTTTCTGGCTCTGTGGCACGGCGCCCCGCCGCACCTTGCGCCACAGGTCAAAGAGCGTAAGTGCCCCGGTGAGGGTGCCGAGGATTCCAAAGTAGGCCCGGGCGCCGAAGGCACCCATGAGTCCGCCGGAGATCACCGGGCCGAAGGCCGCCGCCATACCGTTGATGAGCAGCAACGCGCTGCTCGCGGCAACCATCTGAGCGGGTTCGAGCTTATCGTTGACGTGCGAGACTGAGAGCGAATAGAGCGTCAGCGCGGCGCCCGAGAACAGCGCCGCCAGCCCCAGGAAGACGATCCGCGGCAGCGGGCCGAATATCTCGATTGCAGCCGCCACGATGGTGGCGATCAGACACATGCTTGCGATCACCGTGCGCCGGTCCATGCGGTCGGAGAGCCGTCCGACCGGATACTGCGTCAGCACCGCGGACAGGATACTGACCGCCATGAACGCGGCTACGCCGCGCGTGTCGAAACCCGACAGCCGTGCATAGACGGGTCCCATTGAAAAAATGATGGAAGAGATCATGCCCGAGAAAGCCACTGCTACCACCCCGAGCGGGGAGTTGCGGTAGAGATCACGGAAACGCACCCGCTGCGGCATGGCGGGCCCGGAAACCTCCTGGGCAGAGGCGACAATGGGCACCATCGCGGCCGAGATCAGCGCGGAGACCAGCATGAAAGGCGCTGTGGATTGCGGACTGGAGAGCACCAGCAGGAATTGCGCGCCGCCCAGGCCCACATACAGGACCAGCATGTAGATGGCGAGCAGCTGACCGCGGTTGGTCCTCGAGGCGCGGTGATTGAGCCAGCTCTCCGCCACCACGTAGATGCCCGCGAAACAGACACCCGACAGCAGACGCATCAGTGCCCAGGGTGCCGGATGTACCCAGGACGCATGCACCAGCACGGCCACCGACGCTAGAGCGGCGAGAGTGGCGAAAACCCGCACCGGTCCCACGCGCCGCAGCAGCTGCGGTGCGAGTCGCGTGCCGACAAGATAACCCACGTAGTAACACGACATGATCATGCCGGTGACGGTTGTGGGGAACCCCTCGCTGGTCGCGCGCACGCCCAGCAGCGTGCTCTGCAGCCCCGCGCCCAGCATGAGGATCCCCATGCCGAGCAGCAGCGGCCAAGTTGAAAAAATCGGGTTCACGGAACAGTCCGGGGGTGTCTTGCCGGAAGGCGACGGACATCATATACGCTGCCGTATGGCGGGTAATCACGAAGCAGAATGCGCCGCAGATAGTTACGCGGCTGTGCGCTCACAAATGGATATTTTCGATGCCTCCGAAGCGGACGGACCGAGTCCGATGGTCGACGTTGCGGCTCAGTGCAGCGCAGCCAGCCCCTCAGCGCGATAGACCCATTTCCCGGCGACCATGGTCCAAAGGACCCGGGTGTCGCGCATCTGCTCGGCGGGTACGGTCAGTACGTCGCGGTCCACCAGCGCGAAGTCCGCCGCCTTGCCCGGCTCGATTGAACCGACGGTCGCCTCCTGCTTCATCGCGCGCGCCGCATTGATGGTATAGGCGTACAGCATGGCTTCGCGCGGCATGTCCTGGCTCGCATCCAGCACGCCGGTCTTGCCGCGCCGCGTCTCGGCCTGAAAGATGGCCTTGAAGACATCCGGCGTGGACACGTTCCAGTCACTGGCACCGGCAATCACGGCGCCTGCATCGAGCATCGAGCGCGCGGGGTACTGCCAGGGGTAGATGTCAGCCGCAACGTACGGCTTGATCAGATCCACGGTATCGACTCCATACTCCGCCCACAGCAGTTGATAGGACGCGACGACGCCGAGCGGCTTGAAGCGATCCACATCCTCGCCGCGCACAAATTGCAAGTGAGTGATGGTGTGTGGCACTCCGCTGTTCCCGTTGGCCTTGCGCGCGGCTTCATAACCGTTCAGCGTCTCGTGGACCGCCAGGTCGCCTATGGCGTGCGTGTGCACGATCAAGCCCTGCTGGTCCGCCTCAATGCACAGCTTGGCAAAGTTCTCCGGCTTGAACAGCAGGTCCCCGCGCTTGCCGGTGTTGGCGTAAGGCGCCGTCATCGCCGCGCTTTGCGAGGGGTATTCGACCACGCCGTCGGCGAAGACTTTCACGCCGGGAAGGGTGAGATTGGGAATGTTCGCGTATCGAGCACGCAGACGCAGCGCGGCTTTGAAGGAATTGGGGTCATCCGGATTAACGACAGGAAGCGCGGCGACGTGCGCCGTGAGCTCCCCGGCAGTGGCGAGCCCGCGGTACGCCTCGAGAATCGACGCATCGGTACTCGGATCCAGCCAGGACGTAATGCCCAGGCTGTGAAGGTACTCCAGGGCGGCGCGCGCACCGGCCAGATTCTTGTTCGCGTCGGGCGGCGGAATCTTCTTCTGAACGATTTCGAGACCCTCGTCCACGCCGAATCCATTGGGCGTGAGGTCCTTATCCAGGCCGTAGTACTTACGCTTCTCCTCGGGAAGCTTCTTAATGAAGGCCTGGTTCAATCCGGCGCGCTTGCGCAGTGCGACATTTGACCAGCCGGTATGTCCATCCATTCCGCCGAGGAATAACGGCTGATTGGCATAGTCGCCGCCATTGAAGTGCGCGTTGAGCGCAGCATTCTGCGACCAGATCGCCAGCGGTATGCCGGTGACCACCAGCACATCGCCACTCATGCCACGGCCGCTGCTCTTGGCCTGTGCCACGAAGGCCTCGAGCGCCTCGATATCGGAGATCTCGTTCCTGGCATCAGCCGACAGCAGGCTCACACCGCCTTCCACCGCATGCACGTGACTGTCGATCAGGCCCGGCAGCAGTGTCTTGCCGCCCAGATCCACTATCTGCGCGTCGCTGCCGACACTGGCGGCGACATCGTGCCGGTTACCCACAGTGACGATCTTGCCAGCGCGAGTCGACACGGCTTCGGCAAAAGGCTGCTGCGGATTGGCGGTGAAAATATGACCGTTGACGAGTATGCGGTCCTGCGCGAGCGCAGTTTGAAACGACAGCGCGGCGCAGCCGGCGGCGAGCAACAAGGCGCGCACGCGATGAATAGAACTCATGAAGCTCCCCCGAGAAATGTTTCGATGAGACATCAGCCACTTATGACGACCTGCCACATCAATTGTCTTCACATAGGGACGTCGCTAGTCGGGCACACCCGCGAGCTTGAGTCCCACATAGAACGGCTCGAAATCGGCCAGCGCGTCGGTCGAGTAAATCCACCCACGGATGGCGCTGATCGAGCGGACTCCCGGAACCGCCGCATTGAAGTCCTCCAGCGCGTGCCGGGCGCGGTCGGTGTGCCCGAGCCGGGCCTCGGCGGCGGCGAGTGTCAGGCGCACCTGACCGGAGACGGGACTCTTGAGGTCGACGTCATTCATGCGCGCCGCGGCATTTGCGGACAGCGCCGCGGCGTTGGCGTAATCGCCAACCGCATAGTGAGCATCGGCAGCGAGCGCAGTCATGTCTGCCCACTTATCCGGATAGCGCGCGGTCAGGCCATCCATGATCGGGACCGCCTCGCGCGCGCGGTCGAGGCGAATGAGGCTCAGGGCCTGGGTCGCCAGTGCGCCCGAGCTGTCCGGGTGGCGCTGCAGCACTGAGCCGGCAACGACGAGTGCCTCGTCGTACCGGCCGCGCAGCTGCAGGACGCTGGCCTTGTCGAGCAGCATTTCGACGTCGGTGGGATCGATGCGCAGGTACTTGTCGAGCGCCACGGTGCCGATGGCGCGCTGCTTTTCTGGGTTCGTCGACCACCCCATCACACAGTCGCATAGGTTGATCTGGGCGGTCAGATAGGTCGCGAAGGGATCGTCCGGGGCGAGCGCAAGCGCGCGGCGCAAGAGATCAGAGGCCCCGTCATATCCGTTCTTACCCTCGGCGCCACGATGTATGCGCCAGTAGTCGAAGGCGCGGAAGGACAGGTCGCGCACATCGAGCGCCTCGGCCGGGCGATCCTCGACGCGCTTGACCTCGGCGTGCATGCCCGCCATCAGCAGGTGGAACACCGCCGTGTCGATGTCGTCCTCAAAGACCGGTTTGAGTGCGTCGCGCGGGATCGGCAGTGTTTCTGTCGCAAGTGGCTGCTCGGTGGCGCCATCGATCGCGACCAAGCTCAGCGTGTAGCCCGAGCTCGCCGGCACGAGCGTCCCGCGTATGAGGAAATGCACGTCGAGTAACTGGGCGAGGTCACGTGCGCGGTTGGCCGTCGTGACCGCCGCGTCGACCCGGGCGCGCGGGGCGGTCTGCGCGAAGATCGTGTCGCCCTCCAGGTTGGCGAGTACCGCTTCTGCGCTCGCTTTCGCGACGTGCGCTGCGCGCTCATCCTCGGGTGGCGCGTGGAACGGCAACACTGCGAATGTCATGCGCCGGTCCTCGAGCGAATATGGCGCCACCTGCCTCGCGTGTGAGCGGTAATAGGCGCCGCCGACGCCGATGACCGCCACGAGAGCGGCCACGCCCACAAACCAGCCGACTTTCGATCGTCGGGGTACTGGCCCGGGTATCGGTGAGGGCGCGCCGGCCCGAGGCGGTGGCGGGAGCGCGTTGCTGGTGACCGAGGCTGCCGATTCGACAGTGGGCGATCGCGCAAGGAGTCCGGCGACGTGGTCGACGAACCCCGCGACGGCTCGCCGCCGGTCGCCCGAATCCACTGCACCTCCCGGAAGCGCTCCGGTAGCCGGTCGTCAAGTTCCGAGGTGTCATCAATTGCTACTGGCAGCAGGAAGGGGCGATCGGCCGCGATCAGGTGCGAGCGGTCAATCGCCAGCTTCCACTCGAGGCGGAAATATCCTTCTGCGCGCGAGTGCGAACTCCTCGACACGATCGGAATGAAAAGTGAGCAGGTTCTGATCTGACGGCGGATCGTCGCGTCCCAGACGTCCCCCCCGCGCAACTCGCTCTGGTCGAACCAGACTTCGATTCCCCCCGCGCGCAACGCCGCACAGATTCGCTGCGCCGCCGCGGCGTCCTCCGAGGCATAGCTGAGGAAAACGGCGCGCTGTCCGGCACGCGGTGCAGCGTTGGTCGGGTTGGCGGAGCTGGCCACGTCAATTGTCCCGAACGCCGGTCAGCAGGGCGAAGGAAGACAACCCGCCTACAGGCGCGCGGACCGCAGGGGTAAGCAGCGACTGCGGGCCCACGGTCCGGCCACGCGACACCGGCGTCGTGGTGTCCGAAATCAACGGATTAATACTCGACCTTTCTGTATCTCAGCCGGAGCGATCGCGAGGAGTATCGGGCGGCCCAGTTGCATGTCATTGCCTATCAGCAGCTTAACGCCTTTTGGGGCCGACTGAAGAATTCCGTGTCTGGCTGAGGCCTCTCGGGCCCGGATGATACGGGAGTTTCAGGGCTGGAGGAGTGAATCGTCGGCCGCCGGATCACCAGCACCTTACCGGCAGGCGGAGTTACCAAAATGGCCGATGCCAGGCAACCGACTTCCAAGCCTAAAAACGATCACCTTCGGCACCAGCGCGCGGGCATCTTGTGGTCAGGGACTCCGAAGGTGGTCGGTCATCTTCGCCAGTGTCCTGACTCGCACGATGAACTGCTGTACATCGTTTGGCGTCACCATTACTTTCTTGCCAGCTTGATAATGTAGAAGCACCGCCCGACTCGGGTCGGTGGCGTAGGCCCGAAAGCGGCCAAATTTGCGATTCCAAAACCAGCCGGTGATCCCAAACAGGCCGCCATTTCCAAACAGGCGCACCGAGCCGCGAAGCCCTTCGGGTTCTCCCGTCACTGCGATGAGTCCGGCAAGCGGCAGGACCGTGCTCCATCCCAGGCGGCGGACCGCAATATGCCGTTCGGTCAGGACATAGCCGCGCACCATGAACGGCAAAGCGCTCAGCAAAATTAGGAGTGGCAACCCGACCATCGCCAGCTGCCAGACCAGGAGATGCCTTGGTCCGGTGCTCAAGCCTGCGAGCACCATAGTCAGGAGGATGACCGCCGACGCCACAGTCGCCAGACGGACCGGCCGGCCCCAGGGGGCGGAAAACGTGGCCAGAATGAGTTCCATTGCGCCTTTGTGCCCCACATCAATGCGGACGAGGATGGGATACCGTTCAGCACTGGGTGGCAAATGTACGCTCACCGAGTCCTCTTCGATAAGTTGGGGTGCTCGTAAGCACTTTGGACGCGCTACGATATGGGCTGGCTACCCTTGGACGGCGTTGTAGTTAGGAGCGCTCAATGGAGACGAAGTGGACCCTTCATGGCCGGGAATTCGCCAACTGCAATTGTTCCTACGGCTGTCCGTGCCAATTTAACGCTCTCCCGACCCACGGCAACTGTTGGGCCGTAGTGGGTGTCGAGATCGAGAGTGGTCATCACGGGACTACCCCGCTTGACGGTCTGAGGCTTGCGGGCATATTCAGGTATCCGGGGCCGATCCACATGGGCAACGGCGAGGCGGTGCCGATCGTGGATGCAAAGGCGGATGCGGCGCAGCGCAACGCGTTGCTACGCATCATGAGCGGACAGGACACCAAGCCTGGCGCCACGATGTTCCAGGTGTTCGCTTCGATGCTGTCGAAAGTCTACGATCCGGTTTTTGCCGAGATTGACTTCGCGGTCGACATCGACAAGCGCCGGGCTCACCTGAAAGTTCCCGGCTACATCGACCAGCGCGGCGAGCCGATCCTAAATCCGGTGACCGGCAACGAGCACCGTATCCGCATTCAGCCCGTGGGGGGGTTCGAGTTCAAGATCGCTGAGATCGGACGCGGTTGGACCAAGACCAGTGGACCAATTACCTACGAGCTTGCCGATTCGTACGGCCAATTCGCCGAACTGCACCTCTGCCAGGACGGCATCATCAATTGACCGGGGAGGGCGGCCTCTCCTTCACGCTCAGACGAGATCGGGCAGTCGTGCTCGCGGCCTTGCTCGTGCTGAGTGCGCTTGCCGGGGGCTACACAGCGTGGCTGGCGGTGCAAATGGCAGCCTCGCCTGCAGACATGCCGGGAATGGACATGAGGGGTGGCGGCCTCATGGCGTCTGCATTCATACGCTGGACGCCGGCGCACCTCGTATTCATGTTCAGTATGTGGGCCGTGATGATGGTGGGCATGATGACGCCCTCGGCCGCGCCGATAGCTCTCATTTATATGCAGGTTGCGCGCCGCAGCACCACGGGCGCAGCGTTCGCGTCGGCCGGGTGGCTTGTCGGCGGGTATCTTCTCGCCTGGAGCCTCTTCGCCGCGGTAGCCACACTTGCGCAGTGGGGCCTTGAGTCCTTGGCTCTGCTCGCGCCGACGATGGCGGCTGGGAACCGCCGCTTCGCTGGCGGACTGCTGCTCGCCGCGGGTGTCTATCAATGGATGCCAATCAAGGACGCCTGTCTGTCGCAATGCCGTGCGCCGCTGTCATTCGTGCAAAGTCACGGCGGCTTTCGGGCGAATGCGTCAGGATCACTGCGCCTCGGGTTTCTGCATGGCATGTATTGCATCGGCTGCTGTTGGGCACTCATGCTGCTACTGTTTGTTGGCGGCGTCATGAACCTCTTATGGATCGCTGCGCTGATGATATTCGTGCTCGCGGAAAAACTGGTCCCCAGGGGCCACTTCTTGTCGCGGGTCGCAGGTCTGATTGCCATAGCGCTCGGCATATGGATGAGCACAAAAGCTCCAGCGCAGCTCGGGCCGATCGGATGAACTGCAGCCGCCATGTTCGCGGCGATTCCCGGCAGGTGAGCGAAGCGCTGTGCGACGCGTCACACCCGCGTGCGCGTCCGCGCCCGCCAGCCGTTCGACGGCATGGGTCGCAGCCTCCCTGATCGGTTCCTGCGAACGCTGGAACGGGCTGGCGTCGATGGGGCAATCCCCGGAATTGCCTGCGTGTCCACCGTCGGTGCCGTGAAGCACACACAAACCCCTAATATTCCGCAATCAGCTCGTCAGGGAAGCAGTAGAGCCAGCGCTCGCCTGGCTCCGCGGACGCGATTACCGGATGCTTGCTATCTCGGGCGTGTTTCCGGGCATGGCGATTTGGCGAATCGTCGCAGCACAGGGTGACACCACACTCCTGACAGGTCCGCAGGTGCACCCAGCGCGCGTTGATCTTCACGCACTCCGCACATTCCCGCCGTTGCGGCGTCCTGACGGTCTCGATCGCTTTCAGGTGAGGGCAGATTTCTTTGGGCATACGGCCTTCACATTTCACTGAGTGCTTGATGCACAAAACTTATGGCGATGGATCCCTCGCCGACCGCAGACGCGACGCGCTTGAGGCTGCCCGAGCGCACGTCTCCCGCCGCAAATACGCCCGGGAGACTCGTTTCAAGTAGGCGCGGCGTTCGGGTCAGCGGCCACTTCGCGGCCTCGAGGATCTCGGGGGTCAGGTCCGAGCCCGTGCGGACGAAGCCTTTATCATCCAGTGCCACGCACGTTTGCAGCCAGGCGGTGCCCGGTTCGGCGCCGGTCATCAGAAACACATGCCGGATGTCGCGCGTCTCGGGGACATCGCTCGTTCGCCGGCGCCAGCGTACCCGTTCAAGGTGCTCGGCGCCCTCCAGAGCTTCGAGCTCTGTGTTGATCAAAAGCGTGATGTTCGACGTTTGCTCGATGCGGCGGATCAGATAGCGCGACATGCTCTGCGCCAGACCGTCGCCCCGCACCAGGATGTATACATGGCGCGCGCTCTTGGCGAGGTGTACCGCCGCCTGTCCGGCGGAGTTGCCGCCGCCCACGACGATGACCTCTTCGTCGGTACACAGCTGCGACTCCATGAAGGTGGCCGCGTAGTAGACGCCGCTGCCTTCAAAAAGAGCGACATTCTTCAGCGGGGGCTTCCGATAGCGCGCCCCCGTCGCCAGGATGATGCTGCGCGTCGCTACCCGCAGGCCATCGCCCAGGTCAAGCAGATAGGGCCGGCGGTCACATGAGAGGCCGGTCGCACTGACGGCCACGATGACGTTCGCACCAAACTTCTCGGCCTGCGTAAAGGCGCGCCCGGCCAGCGCCTGTCCGGAGATGCCGGTAGGAAATCCGAGGTAGTTTTCGATTTTCGAGCTTGAGCCTGCCTGGCCACCCGGCGCCACCGATTCGACAATCAGCACGTCGAGTCCCTCTGAGGCGCCGTAAACTGCGGCGGCCAAACCCGCCGGACCCGCTCCGACGACGATCAGGTCGTGCAGCTGCTTTCCGTCGACTGTTTCGTTGAGGTTCAGCGCCGCAGCGATGTCCCGATTGCTGGGATTTCGCAGCACTACTTCGCGTCGTGCGATGAGTACTGGTATGTCGCCCGGGAGTATGCGAAAGCGGTCGAGCAGAGCCTGGACATCCTTGTCGCGATCCAGATCGAAGTAAGTGTAGGGGTGACTGTTACGCGTCAGGAACTCCTTGACCCGCAGGGTACCGGAGCAGTGGGTCGAGCCGATCAGCACCACATCTCCGAAGCCCCCCGCGATCAATTCCACGCGTCGCAGGATGAAGGCGCGCAGGATCACTTCGCTGAGTTCGGCGTCCGTCTGTACGAGGGCCAGCAGACGCTCCCGGTCGAGTTCGATCACTTCGCCCGCGCTGCGCGCGCGCGTGGCCATGAGCGCGGGTCGTCCGGTCAGCGTGCTGATTTCCCCGGTAAAGGACCCCGGCCCGTGTACCGCGATTACTTCCTCGCCCAGCTCCGACTGGCGCAGGATCTCAATCTCTCCGCTGAGCACCACAAAGAAGCACGCGGCGCGACTCCCGGTCGCTATCAGCAGTTCGGCTTCAGCGATCTTTCGGGCGCGACCTTGAGAGCTGAGCCGCGCCAGTTGCCTTGGCGTTAGCTTGGGAAATAGCTGTTCGAGCCTTGAGGCGGCCGAGGGGCTAGCCGGTATTTTTCCGTCTGTCATTGCAGTGGTCGCTTGCCTGGAGTGACTGGAAAGTATCGCTTACCACGCGCCCTGCTGCTTGGGGGCCCTTATGCAGTCAACTTCACCCCCGGCAGCCACGCGCACGCTCCTGCCAAGTTCCAGTCCTCGCCGTGAGGCCATGAAATGCGTTCGTGCCTGAGCGAAGTCGGGGACATCGGTGAGCCAGCCGCACGTCGCCGTGCGCGTTCTGCAGAAGCTTCCACTCGGCTTCTCCGGCGGGCTCGGCGTGCCCTCAGTAGATCGATGTTCCTCTTTAGCGTCGGCGTCGGGTCCATGCGAAAATGAATGTTAAACACAGGGTGCGCGGTGGCTTCGAGGGTGCTGGCGTTGGTGCTCAACCATTTTGGACCCGCTCGCGAGACACCCTTTGGTGTTGGAACACCTCGGCTTCCGGAATCCGGGCTTCCGGTGGTAACTTGAAAGCCTGCCGTTCGCCGAGGAGCCTCCAGGTCAGACCATGTTGACTGTCGCTCTGCATCCCGTCCAAGACCGCCCATGACGCCCGAGCGCTGGCAGCGCGTGAAAGAGGTGTTCGCGGGTGTCAGTGAGCTCGACGCCGCGGCCCGCCGCTCTTTCCTCGAGCGCGCCTGCGCCGACGACGGAGAACTGCACGCGGAAGTCGTGTCGTTGCTGGAGGCGCATGGCACGGCGGAAGCGGTCTTAGATCGCTCTGCCGTGGAGTACCTGTCGCTTGGTGCGCTCGAGGGCGGCTCTGAAGACTGGCGGGGGCGGCGAATTGGCGCCTACGAGCTGCTCACGTGCCTGGGACGCGGCGGCATGGGGGAGGTGTGGCAAGCGCGCCGCGCGGACACGCAATACGAAAAGGAAGTGGCGGTCAAGTTGGTGCGCGTGGGCTGCGCCAGCGAGTTTGTCCTGCAGCGTTTCCGGGCAGAACGTCAGATCCTCGCCACGCTCGAGCACCCGAACATTGCACGGCTGATCGACGGGGGTGTGGCCGAGGAAGGGCAGCCGTACCTTGTCATGGAGCTGGTCGACGGCCTCCCGATCGATGAGTACTGCGAATCAAGAGCGCTGCCGATCGCGGAGCGGTTGCGTCTGTTTCGCGAAGTATGCGCCGCGGTGAGCTACGCGCATCAACGCCTGGTCGTTCACCGCGACCTGAAACCCAGCAACATCCTCGTGACCCCAGAGGGGACGGTCAAGCTCCTGGACTTCGGCATTGCCAAGATCCTGCAGCCGCCGCGCGATGACGGGGCGCCGGCAGATGCCACGCGTACCACGCTGCGGGCGCTGACGCCGGCATTTTCGAGCCCCGAGCAGATCCTGGGTCTCGATATCACCACAGCGAGCGATGTGTACTCCCTCGGCGTGGTGCTCTTTCACTTGCTCGCCGGCTGCAGTCCATATCGGACGAGGCTTGCCTCCACCCGCGATGCGATCCACGACGTGTGCGAGACGGAACCGATCAGACCGAGCGTCGCAGCCACGCAACGTACCGCTGCCGGCCGGGCACGGGCGCTCCCGGACCGTGACCTGGATGACATTACGCTCAAGGCACTGCGCAAGGAACCCGAGAAGCGCTATGGCTCGGTCGAGCAGTTCTCGGAGGACGTGCGCCGCCATTTAACGGGACTCCCCGTCGCGGCCCGCGGTGAGCAGTTCACCTACCGCGCTGGAAAATTCGTGCGCCGGCATCGTCTGGAGCTGGCTGCCGTCGCCTTTGTCGGGGTGGCTTTGCTGTCCGGCATCGTGCTGGCGAGCCGCGAGGCCCGGATCGCCAATCAGCAGCGGGCGCGCGCCGAACGGCACTTCGCCAGTGTGCGAGCGCTCGCGAACACCTTCATGTTCCAGATGGATGATGCGATTCGTGATCTGCCGGGAGCGACGGCGGCGCGTGAGCTGCTGGTGAAGACGGCACTGAAGTATCTGGACACCCTGTCGAAGGAGTCCGGGACCGATCGCAATCTGCAGCTGGAACTCGCCAAGGCGTACGAGAAGGTCGGTGATATTCAGGGACAGGCCTACGCTCCGAACACCGGCAAGCCCCAGGCGGCACTCGAAAGTTACAACCAGGCGATCGCACTGCTCGTGCCGCTCGCGGCGGCCAACCCTGCCGACACGCAGGTTCGTGTCGCACTCGCTGCCGATCACCTCAGGCGCAGCCGCATATTTGCGTTCCTGACGGGTGACACACGGG
This sequence comes from uncultured Pseudomonadota bacterium, assembly GCA_963727305.1. Taxonomy (GTDB): domain Bacteria; phylum Pseudomonadota; class Gammaproteobacteria; order Steroidobacterales; family Steroidobacteraceae; genus 13-2-20CM-66-19. Next base: position 323,865 of record CAVSFM010000001.1, on the reverse strand, counting down.
CTGCCGCGGCGGAGTCGCAGCAGTCGGTCGTAATTTTCGAACGGCTGCTCGCCGCGAATCCGCACGATGATGCGGCGCAGGATCGGCTCGCGGGGGCTTACAGTGCGCACGCGTTTCACCTCATGTGGTCCGGGCAGACCGAGGCCGCAATCGCAAGCGCGCAGAAGGGAGTCGCACTGACGGAGGAGTTGCACCACAGGAACCCCTCCAACCTTACGTACGAGTTCCACCTGGGCGGTCAGTATATGAATGCCGGGGTGATCCTCGTCGGCAGGGGCTACCAGCCGACGACAGTCGAGGAATCGATTTCGCTCGAGCGCAAGGCGCTGGCGCTGCATGAACACGTGCTGAGCGTGGATCCCGAGCACACTCTGCCCTACGAGCGCGCGATAGCTGCCGATCGGGCCAATATCGGCATCGAGCTGTACGAGCGTGGCGACTATGTCGGCGCTCTGCACCAATACCAGATGGCCCTCGATGCCGCCGCCAAGACAGCGACCGATGCGAACAATTCGCAGGCACAGCTTGATGTGGCGCGAATCACCCATCATGTCGCACGGGCGCTGTTTGCCTCGGGTCGCAGCGATGCGGCGAGCGCTGCCTTTACGCAGAGCAAAGCCGCATTGGACGCCATTGCCGCGCACGCCGATACGCTGGAAATCCAGTACTTACTGGCGACCTGTGAGATGGGGCTCGGTCTCATCGAGACGCAGCGTGCGCTCAGGAGCACGGCGGCGGAGCATGGAACACAGGCGCGCCATTGGCACGCCGCGCACGATTGGTTCGCCTCGAGCGTGCCGCGTTACGAGCGACTGCTGAAGCGCGCGCACGTAACGTTACCCCCCCAGGAAACACGCGGCTACGACCAGGCGATCGCAGGGCTGGCGCGCAGTACCTTCGAGATCGCGCGGCTCGAGGGTGAAACGACGGCGCTGCGACCCTGATCCGGCTCCTGACGGCTCTTGAGTGCCAAGCTACGCGCGCTGCAGTTCGCGCTGCAGCCACGCGCGCGCGATCGTCCAGTCGCGTTTGGCGGTGGCCACGGAGATCTCCAGCACCGCCGCCGCTTCCTCGATGCTCAGGCCGCCGAAGAAACGCAACTCCACGAGCCGCCCAGACCGGGGCTCGAGAGTCTCAAAGCGCTGCAACAGGCCATCGAATTCCGCAAAATCCAGGTTCGCGTCCGCCAGCCCGGGCAGTTCATCCAGATCAACCCGCACGGGGTCCGACCCGCGCTTGGCGGCTCCGCGCCTGCGGGCATGGTCGACGAGAATCCGCCGCATCATCTGGGAGGCGAGTCCGAAGAATTGTGCGCGGGACTGCCAGTCCACTGACTTTTGATCGACCAGGCGCAGGAAGGCCTCGTGCACCAGCGCGGTGCGCTGCAGCGTGTGCACTGACCGCTCGCGCCGCAAATGGCTTTGCGCGATGGCGCGTAACTCATCGTAGACCAACGGGAAAAGGCTCTCGAGCGCGCCCTCATTCCCGCCGCCCCATTCGAGCAGCAGGCGAGTAATGTTGTCGCGGGGGGGCAGCGTCATGGCGGGCCGTTGGCGGTCATCATGGCAGCGGGAAGCGTGCCACCACAGCCACATTTAACAAATCGGGGGGCCTCGTTGCGATGAGCCCGAATTCTCATCGTTTGCGCGTCCTTAGATAGTAGGCGCAGCCGGGGCGCACATCGGAGGGCGAACGCATGCAGGCCAGATATCGGAATCTGTCGATCGTGTGCGTGGCGCTGGCACGCGTTGTCCTTGCCCAGACCGGTCCCACTCAGGTGGTGGTCGGTGTTGCACTGCCGCAGGATAAGCAAGGTGCCGACATGGCCGAACCCCTGCGCCAGACCCTTATCAACCAGTTGAAATCTCAGTCCATTGAAGCCGTGCCCTTGACGGCGACGTATGGCAGCAGTTCCGTGGAAGCGGAGGCACAGGCCAAGCACTGCAGCTACATCCTGTATACCCGCCTTGAGCAAAAGTCGGGAATCGGGGGAATGTTCAGCAAGTTGTCGAGCGCACTACCGTTCGCCGGTCGCGGGGGAGCCAGCGCGCCGGCCGGCCCTGCGACGCAGGGGGGCACCAGCACCGCCACCAGCGCCACACAAGAGCAGGCGGTTTCCCCGCCCGCCGGCGCGCCTCAGGCCGGCATCAAGCGGGGCGACACAGTGACGCTGGACTACCGGCTCGTTGCGGTGGGCGCGGCGAACCCCACCAAGGCCGAGACCCTCACCGGCAAGGCCTCCGCCGAAGGACAGGATCTGGTGGGTCCTCTGGTCGCGCAATTGAGCAGCGCCGTGGGGGCAGCGGCACAAGGTGCTACGGAACCAGCATCGGCCATGGCGACGGCAGCGCCGGCACCGAGTGATACCCATCCTGCAAGCGAGCATTCGTCGCTGCTGGGGGGGCTGTGGGGCCACAAGAATGCTGCGAGCTCAAAGCCGGCTGCCGCCGCGCCGGCCATGGACTGCGCGCAGCTCACCAGCATGCCGGCCGGGCTCTTCGCCATGGCACCCGGCCAGGTCATGTCAACCGAGGACTGTCAGAAGATGCAGAGCGCCCAGCAGGCGTATCAACAGGCGGCCTCCGATCCGAGCGCCGCGCGTCCCGGCGACGATCAGATGACGTGCGCGCAAATCACCGCCGAACTCAAGCAACAACAGTACACGACGCCTGATAAGTCCAAAGTCGCCGCCGCTCAGGCGACGGCCGGACAGCAACAGGCGCTGGTCCAGCGCGAGTACCAAAACATGATTAAGCAGCAGGCCAAGGACCAGGCGGCCGTCGAGGCGGCTTCAGCAGCCGATACCGCAACCGAGTTGGCCACCGGTGGTCTCGTTCGGGGGCGCGCCCTGCAGGCGGTGGAGAAGGAGCAAACGGCGGAGCACGACGCGAATAATCAGCGGGTCCTCAAGGAAGCCCAGCCCATGGAGAAGCAACAGGTCGGTCAGATGGCGGGCTTCAGCTCCGATTTTGCCCAGCAGTTGCAGTCGAATCCCCGGCTCGCACGCTTGATGCAGCTCGCCGATAGCAAGCGCTGCAAGGGTGGCGGTTGAGGGTCCGGCCCGCTGCGTAGCGCCGCGACGGGCTGGGATCTAGCGCATCTTTGTCCTGGCTGCGAGCGCGGCGGTTTGTCTCAGGAGCGCGCTGGTGGGCGCAGCTTGCGTATCGAAAAAAACAGTTGTCGATGCGTCCCGACCCGCAACAGTGTTGCCTGGCCGAGCGCGATCAGAACGTACAGGATGTTCAGTGCTGCCAGACTCGATGGGACGTGCTTTGTACGTCGGGCGCTCAGGAAGACCTCCTTTGCCGTCAACCCGGAGCGCCCGCCAAGGCGCTTCTGCACGTAGGTGACCGCCGCCAGATCGACGACATTGAAGTAGCCGGACCCCTTGCGTGCCACCGACAGCGCGAACGAGAGTACGAAGAAGTAATCCTGCGCCTCAAAGACGTGATACGTCTGTCGCACGGCCCCGACGCGGCCGCGGTACTTCAGCCCCTTTTGAAGTTTTCGGATGTCCACGTGACCCCCGCCGCCCAGAGCACATTGAGGCCATCTTCGGCCCAGCCGCTGGCTAACACCACTGCGATTTTCGTTCCAGGCCTCGTTAGATCCAGCCCCAGGCCATCAGCTTCATCTTCAGCATCAGCATGAGGTAATGCCAGGCCGTGCCAATCTGTTCACCGATCGTCGGCTGGTAGCGGGCCCGCTGCCGGATGTAGTGGCGCAGCGCGTTGAGATCCTCGGGCGTCAGTTCCGGGAAGGGCGGCATGCCGCGGCTTTGCAGTCCGCCCTGCATCACGGCGGCGAAGGCCTGAGGGTTGAGTGGTATCGGTGAGGCGCGCAGATCGGGCGCAAAGCCGCCGGCGACCACGCCGGCGCCGTGGCAGATCAGGCAACGCTCGTAGAGCGCGCGCCCTCTTAAAGCCAGCGCCGGGTTGACCGTGACTGCCGTGTCGTCGACCGGTACGGGCCGCGAGGGTGGCGGAGATGGCGGCAGCGCGGCTTTGCCATCAAGTACATACGTCAGCAAACGGCGCGGATGGTTGCGGCCCACCCAGCCGTGCTGCGCGCTGAGTGAGCCGAGCAGCATCTGGCCCCCGGCCCAGCCGGCGAGGATGGAGACGTACTGCCGGCCGCCCACGCTGTAGGTGATCGGTGGCGCCTGCGTGCCCACGCCCAGATCGGCACTCCACAATACGGCGCCGGTGCGGTCATCGCGGGCCACGAAGCGCCCGTCGGCCTGACCCTGGAACACCAGTCCGCCATGCGTGCTCATCACGCCGCCGTTGGTGGCGCCGGGCAACGCCACTTCCCACGCCTTTTGCTTGCGCACCGCGTCCCAGGCAATCAGTGAACTGCTCCCCGCGCTCTTGGGGATGTCGTCGTGGAATGCATTGATCCCCATCGGGCCGTCACGCTCCATCTGATAGGTGCGGGGATCGATGCCTCTGTCGTTGTAGTAGCCGGCCATCTCGTGCGCGGGGATATACGTGAGGCCGGTGTCCGGGCTGAAGGACATCGGCTGCCAGTTGTGCAGGCCGCCCGAGCCGGGCCACATCAGGGTCTCGCCGTCCTCATAGCGCACGCCACGGTTCTCGATCGGGCGCCCGGTGGCCATGTCGACCCCCTTGGCCCAGGTCACTTTGCCCAGTTTCTCCGCCGAGATCAGTTTTCCGGTCGCACGGTCGATGACGTAGAAGAAGCCGTTCTTCGGTGCGTGCAGGAGGACCTTGCGCGGCTTGCCGTCGATGGGAATCGTCGCCAGCACGAGGTCCATCGTGGAGGTGAAGTCCCAGCTCTCCCCGGGTGAGGTCTGGTAATGCCAGACGTACTCACCGGTGTCGGCATCGAGTGCGACGACCGAGCACAGGAACAGATTGTCGCCCCCGCCAGGGCTGCGAATCTTCGCATTCCAGGGGCCACCGTTGCCGGTGCCGATGTAGACGCGGTTGTAGTCCGGATCGTAGGTCAGGGCGTTCCAGGCGGTGCCGCCACCGCCGTACTTCCACCACTGGCCTTTCCAGGTTTTGGCGGCCATTTCCATGGCCTTGTTCTCGAAGCCCTTGGCCGGGTCACCCGGCACGATGTACCAGCGCCACAGCAGCGTGCCGGTCTCCACGTCATACGTGGTCACGTAGCCACGGACATGGCCAAAGTCCGCCCCGCCGTGACCGACGATCACCTTGCCGTTGAACACCCGCGGGGCGCCGGTGATGTAGCGGTTGTCGCCCGGCTCGGTGGTGAGAGTCTCCCAGAGCAACTTACCGGTCCTGGCATCGAGCGCGAAGAGGCGTCCGTCCTGTACGCCGGCGATGACCTTGCCATTCCAGAACGCGAGGCCACGAATGCCCCAGGCCATGCGCATTTTCTCCGGCGCTACCTTGGGATCGTAACTCCACAACGTCTTGCCGCTGGCCGCATCCACCGCGTAGATCACACTGAAGCCGACGGCGATGTAGATCACTCCGTCCACCGCCACGGGCGCGCTGAAGACGTTCCACTGCGGCAGCTCGAGGGACCATGCCAAACCCAGCCTGGACACGGTCCGCCGGTTAATCTGGTCGAGCGGGCTGAAGCGCTGCTCGCTGAAAGTACGCCCGTAGGCCGGCCAGTCGGTCCCGTTCCCTTCATTGGCGAGCTCAGCGTCGTCCACGCTGGCCATGACCGGGCCGAAACAGGCGCCGAACGCCGCGGCCAAGAGCGCATGCCGAATCCAACGTGTGACCCCTGCAATTTGCATCTCGTACCTTTCCCGACCGAACGTGCTCATCGCGTGGTGCTCAGAAGGCCGCGATCACTCTGCCGTGCTGTCTCTCAAGCAGCTGCCGGTCAGCAGGCCTGAATCTCGAAGCCTGGAAGACGCGCGCAGGTCTCAAGCTGCCCGCACCTCATAAAGGACGCCCCGCCTTCCATTATCTCTTGCGCTGCTACAATCGGGGCCAGTATCCGGGCGGAGAGGCTTCAGTCGCGCCGCGGCCCTATGTTTGCATGAATGGCATTTAGCTCCATCGCTCAAACGAACGAATATGCATACGAGCGTTTACGAGATCGCCGACCGCATCTACCGCCTCTCCACCTGCGTGCCCGGGGCGGCGCCGGGGGGCTTCACATTTAATCAGTTCCTCATCGATGCCGATGAGCCACTCCTTTTTCATACTGGTCCGCGCCGGATGTTTCCGCTCGTGTCGGATGCCGTACGCCGCATCATGCCCCTCGAGCGGCTGCGATGGATCACCTTCGGCCACGTCGAGTCGGATGAATGCGGAGCAATGAACGAATTTCTAGCCGCGGCGCCGCGGGCTGAGGTTGCACACGGTGCTCTTGGTTGTGCAGTGTCACTCGATGACCTGTGCGATCGCGCGCCGCGCAAGCTGGCCGACGGCGATGTCATTGATCTTGGCGGTAAGCGTGTCCGCCACCTCGATACGCCGCATGTGCCGCACAACTGGGAGGCCCGCGTGTTGTTCGAGGAGACCACGAGCACACTCTTCTGCGGCGATCTGTTGACGCATGTGGGAGATGGTCCGGCGTTGACGGACGATGACATCGTCGGACCGGCCCTCGCAGCCGAAGAACTCTTTCATGCCACCGCGCTTTCGCCGGTGACTGCTCCCACCATCCGCCGCCTCGCCGCGCTGGCGCCGCAGACACTGGCGGTGATGCACGGCTCATCAAGCAAGCGCCGCTGCCGGGATACGCTGTTCGAACTTGCCAATGCCTACGAAGCTCTCGTCAGGCAGCTTTAGACTCCGGTTGCCCTGCGCGACTGCGGGTTCGAGGAATGAGCCGTTGATTCGGTGTGAGTGAGGTTTCTATGCGCCATGCGCTTTGTCTCGGAATCTTCGGCCTGTATCTCACGCGCCTGTGCATTGCACAGGAGCTCGCGGCCGTGCCTGCCGCCTCGGCCCCGGAACACAGCGTGATCGTTCGGGCGCGGGTACTCATTGATGGCACGAGCGCACAACCCCGCCAGGACCAGGAGATCTTGATCCGCGGCGACCGCATCGTCGCGGTCTACAACGTGGGCACGCGTCCGGCGCCTGCAGGGACGCAGATAATCGACTTGGGTGCGGCAACCGTTCTGCCCGGTCTGATCGACTCCCATACCCATATCTTCCTGCAGGGCGAAGTGCCCGCAGCGGGCGGCTACGACATACAGCTGCTGAAGTTTCCGGCCGCTTATCGCGTGGCGCGGGCCGTCGTGGCGGCCAGGCGTGCCCTGGAACAAGGGTTCACAACGATCCGCGACGTGGAGACCGAAGGCGCTGGTTACGGCGACGTCGGCATCAAACAGGCGGTCAATGAGGGCTACATCCCCGGCCCGCGCATGTTCGTCGCCACCCGCTCGATCTCCACTACGGGAGGCTACCCCCTGGAAGGCTATGCTCCCGAGATCGTGGTGCCCAAGGGGGCGCAGCTCATCGATGGCCCGGTTGAGGCGCGTAAGGCCGCGCGCGAGCAGTTGGACCACGGCGCTGACTGGATCAAGGTGTACATGACGCACCGCTCCTGGGTGGACGAACAGGGTGCACTGGTTTCGCAACCGACGTTGACGGTCGAGGAACTCCGGGCCGTCGTCGATGAGGCACACGGATGGCGCAAGAAGGTGGCTTGCCATGCCTACAACGGAGTGGGCCTGCAGCGCGCGCTCGACGGCGGCTGTGATTCCATTGAGCATGGGCTCGAGCTCACCGATGCGCAGATCACCCAGATGATCAAGCAGGGCACGTGGTATGTGCCCACGCTCGCCGTCTACTACTACGATCTGGACCCCCCGGACACGCCATCGGGAAAGCGCGACCGCAAGCGCGTGGCGGTCCACGGCGTTTCGTTCCGCAAGGCACTCGCCGCGGGCGTCAAGATTGCCTTTGGCACCGACGTGGGGGGCTTCCCCTGGTCCGATCCCATCGCGCAGGAGTTTGCCCGCATGGTCGAGTTCGGCATGACGCCGATGCAGGCGATTCAGTCAGCGACCTCGAAAGGGGCGGAACTACTCGGGGAGCGCGGCGAGCTGGGGGTCGTGGCCCCGGGCGCCTATGCGGATCTGGTGGCCGTTCAGGGTGATCCTCTGCGGGACGTCAATGAATTGAAGAAAGTCGGATTCGTGATGAAGGGCGGCGTCGTAATCCGTTCACAGCAGAGTTCCGTACAGCCCTGAATGCCTCGCAACGTGTGGGCCACGGCCGTGGTTTTTCGCGCGGTCGTTCCCGCCAACAATGACCGTTCTGCCGCAATCCATTGCAGGCGAGGGCGACTCGTGTCAAACGCGCCGCCGACCTGCTAGAAGGGTGGCCGCATCGCCCACTTGCCTGACGCCTTGTCGAAATAGAAGAAGGCGCTGGAGATGTTGTTGTACATCGATGCGCCGAGATTCGCCGATGCAACCTGCCAGTCGAAGCTGCAGCTGTAGCCCTGGGGAGTCGGCTTGTCGCAGGCTTCCTTCTTAAAGAACTTGATCGAGATGGGATCGCTGTTCGTCATGCCGGGCGGGTGATTGATGGCATACAGCGCGGCCTCCTTCGTCTGCGCCTCAGAAGGCTCCTGTCCCGCCGCGCCCCGCAGGCACAGACGCCCAGCGTGACGGCGCCAAATAACACCTGGTGTTGCAACCGCATTTTCTTATCCTCCAACGCGTGAAGGCTGCTCAGTGCAGGAAGTCGAAGATCGCTTATTTTCGCTCGTGAGCTGGCGTCACGAACGCGCGGCAGAGCAGCTTTGTCTGTGCGGTGAAGCGCTTAATTGATAATGAGACGCGATTGTCATCGCGTCCAGCGTCTTGCTGACTAAGAAGTTATGAAACGTAACGGACGCGGCTGTTTACCTCGTAATTCGTAGCTAAAAGGCGACAAGTTGAAAATGAATTGCGCGCGAATAGGTAGAAACCCCGATGGTTCGGTTACTCTCCGCCGTTAGTCTTCGCCGGGAAAAATATTGTCAGCAATCGATCAAAAAGTTGGAGGAATCATGAAAAGGATATTTCGCGCCGGCCATGGCGCTGGTCGGCTTGAGCGCCCTGAGCGCCACAGCCTATGGGCAGGGCATAGTCGCCACGTCGAATAGTCCATCAATCTCCTGGGGCGGCTTTTACGCCGGATTGAACGCCGGAGGGGTATGGAACAAGACTTGCTCGAACTGGAATCCGACCATCAACGGAGCTCCGATTTCCGGCGCTGTCCTCGCGAATTGCCCGAACAACAATGCGTTCACGGGCGGCGCGCAGGCCGGATATAACTTTACGTTCAACCAGATCGTGCTGGGCCTGGAAGCCGACTACAACGGCTGGAGCAGCAAGAGCAAGAACGCGTCAGTTCAATTACGTGGGCAATCAGCTACCGCAGGGTATTTACACGTTCTCCGGGAAGGAGAGCCCGAATGGGGGTGGCACGGTGCGACTGCGCTTCGGCTACGCCATGGACAAGTGGCTGCCGTATGTGACTGCCGGCTATGCCTACGCGAGTGGATCCCCGACGACGGCGATCTACTACGCCGGGCCGCCGCCGAGCACGACGAACCAGTTGATCAGCAGCAAGACCCGGACGGTCAATTCGAGTGGCTGGACGGCGGGCGCAGGTGTGGAGTACGGGGTCATGCAGAGCCTCAGCGTAAAGCTGGAGTACCTGTATATGGATTTTGGTCACGTGAGCAAGGCCGTGGGCGGCGCCTGCACGGGCTCAGGCTGCACGTGGGTCCCGCCGGCCGGATTCGCACTGAACACCGACAACAGCGCGAAGCTGGACATGGTCCGGTTGGGCGTCAACTGGAACTTCGGCGGACCCTGAGATACCGCGTAGAGTGTCATGAGGAATCGCGGCACGCCCAGTCGGGCGTGCCGCGAACTCTCAATGGGGCGTTCCTGTCAGCTCAATCCCAAAGCCAAGGCGCACGCGGCGGCTTCATCGAGTCGCTCACGCTCAATCGCGGCATGATCAGCCTGAGGAACGCTCGAGAGCTCGAAGCGCTTCAGAATCTCTGCACGTAGTAGCTCCTCCACGGGGCGGCGCCGTGGCTGGCCATGTGCATCGCCGGCGCGATCGGCACACGCCAGTATCCGAGTTGCAACATCGAAGCGCTCGTCGGCGCAGGCCAGATAAGCCATCGCGTTTAGCGCGAGGTAGAGTTTGCTGGTGTCCAGGCGCACTGCCAGCGCGTACAGTTCCCCGCCCACTGCGCGTGCCTCGGCAATCTCCCCGCCGAGCAGCAGGGCGCTGAAGGTCAAAATCAGCAGCTCAAAACGCGTCTCCCGCTTTCCGGAGTGCCGCAGGCTCATTGCCAGAGGCCGGCCGAGCTGCAGTGCACCGCGTAGATCGCCGCACGCGATGTCGAGCTCGACGAGGCTGACGCTCGCTGCCAGCGCCTGGCGTTCGCTGATGCTGAGCGCAAACTTTACGGCGCGCTGGTAGGCGGCACGCGCCGCCGCCCAGTCCCCCTGGCTGACCAACAGCGCGCCTTCGGTAAGTGCTCCATGCGTGAGCAGTCGCGCTGGCCACGCCGGCTCTTCCAGCCGGCGCGCCGCATCGGCCGCCGCGCGAGCCGCCGCGTGGTCACCGCGCCAGTTCAGGGCCAACAACATGAGATCGTAATAATGTGCGCGCACGTTCCCGCACTCGGCGTGCATCGCCGCCGCCAGTTCTGCGGCGTAGCGGGCGCGGTCGCACTGACGTGTGGAATCGTAAGTCGCGACCGCTTCCCAGAAGCGCGCGAGCCGTGCGCGCGACAGAGCATCTGACAACAGTACGACGGTCTGCTCGTAGCGCGTACGACCCTCGACATACAGATCCATTTCCATGAACAGCGGCCACGCCGAGCCGTACAGTGCGACGGCAAGTTCCGCATCGCTGCCGGCAGCCCAGTCGATTGCGGCGCGTACGTTATCGATCTCGGCGCCGTAACGATGCAGCCAGATTGCCTCATCGACCGACCAGTATTCCTCGCAAGCGGTATCAAGAAGCTGCAGCAGTGTCGCGGCGGTGCGCTCCTGTGCCAGCCCGAGCTCCCCCCGAGCGGCGAGTCGGCTGAGCGCGTAGTGGCGTACGGTCTCGGGCAGCACATAACGCGGCGGTTCAACCGGCTGCACGGTCACCAGCGAGCGATCCACGAGCCTACCCACCAGGTCGATGGCCTCGGCCGTGTCGATGTCCTCATCAGCAATACAGCGTGCTGCGGTCTGCAAGCCAAAGCTGCCGGCAAAGGCGCCTAACCGGTCCAGTGCGCGCTGCTCGGCAGTACTGAGCAGGCTGTAGCTCCACTCAATGGCGGTCAACAGAGTGCTGTGCCGCGGGTCGGCGGCATGTCCCGACAGCCGCAGCAGCCGGAAGCGGTCGTTCAGCCGTTCCAGCAGCATGCTCACGCCCAGGGCCGGCACGCGTGCCGCTGCCAGTTCGATGGCGAGTGGGTTGCCATCGAGCCGGCGACAGATCTCTGCAACCTGCACCTGGTTGAGCGTGCTCAGCTCGAAGCGCTGGTCGGCGGCTTTGGCTCGCTGCACAAAGAGCTCGACCGCCGGATAACGCAACGCCTCTGCGGATTCCGCCGGGCCCTCGGGGACTTGCAGTGCGCTGAGGCGGAACACGCTCTCGGTTGAAATGCCGAGCGGCACCTGGCTGGTGAGCAGGATTCTGACGCCGCCACAGCGCATGACCAGCGAGGCAAGCGGTGAACTGACGGCGTCGCGCATCCCTTCGACGCCGTCGAGAACGAGCAGCACGCTGGCGCGCTCGAGCGCTTCACTGAGCGCATCGAAGCCATCGATCTCGTCGGGGGCGGAAAGGCCGAGAGCGAGCCCGATGGCCGAAGCGAGTTGGCGCGTGTCACCCAGGGCCTGTAACGACACCCAAGCGCTGGCCGCGTTGGCCTCGGCGTTGCGTGCGAGGACCTCTTGCGCGATGCGCGTCTTACCGACGCCCGGCGGCCCGACGAGCGACAGGAGGGCGCAGCGAGTCAATGCCTCCTGAATCTGCTGCACTTCCCGGTCGCGGCCGATGAGCGATCCGAGGCGCTGAGGCCACGCGCGCCGCGGCAAGGGCAGGGGAATCGACAGCGGTTCCGGGCGCGCATCGGCTGGTGCCGGATCGGTGCCGCCTGCCGTGACGGGCAGTTCGAGACGATAGCCGAACCCTGCCACGGTACGGATGGCTCCGGCCCCGAGGACGCGCCGCAGGCTGGCGATCTGCGCTGGCAGGTTGTTTTCATCGACAATGACCCGCGGCCAGACGCGCTCGATCAGCGTGTGTTTGCTTGCGAGTCTGCCGTGGTGTTCCACCAGGACCAGCAGCAGATCGAAGGCGCGCGCGCCAAGCTCGAGCGCCCGGCCGTCAAGCGACAGCACGCGCTCCGACGGGAGGAGCTCAAAGTCACCGACCCGTATGCGATCCATTGGCCATCCTGAAGCGCGTAAACCTAAGTTGTTGATTAAACACCCGAATCGCAATTTACGCGATGAGGCAAATTTTCAGAGCAATTTCAGATGCATTTCAAGACCCCCCACCGGGAGCCTGCGAACCTGTCGCCCACACGCCCGAACGAGCCGGTACAGGGGCCAGAAGGGCGGGTATGGTTAGGGTCCGATAGTCGAGTCGCAGCAAGGAGATCGTCATGCCGAAGTTTGTCATCGAACGCGAGATTCCGGGGGCGGGCAACCTCACCCCCGCGGAGCTGAAGGCCATCTCGCGCAAGTCGTGCGGAGTACTGAGCAGTCTGGGCCCGAGCGTGCAGTGGATTCAAAGTTACGTGACCGCCGATCGGATCTACTGCATCTATCACGCCGAAGACGAATCGCTGGTGCGCCGTCACGCCGAGCTCGGTGGCTTTCCGGCAAACAGGATCTCTCGCGTCACGGGCATTATCGACCCTGCAACCGCTGAATAGACAACAATCTCATCTCATCCGCTCTCAAGGGAGACCACCATGAAAATCGCAGTTGCAATGATTCCGGTATTGCTCGTGGCACGCGTGCTGGCCGCCGACGCCCCGGCAATGACCGGCCCATCCGACGGCTCTGAGCATCGCTATATGATCGAGCGCACCTTTCCCGCCGGCGCGCTCGATGGACTCAATGCCGACAGCAAAGCCAAAATCAACGCCACCAACGCGCAGTACGGCGTGCACTGGGTGATGTCCTACGCCAACGCTGCGAAGACCAAGACCTATTGCGTGTACGAGGCGCCCAGCGAACAGGCGGTACGCGAGGCGGCCAAGGCCAACAAGATACCGGTTGATTCAATTACCGAAGTTCCGGTCACCCTGTCGCCAAAGTAGCCCTCAGGCGTGGGCCGGTCCACAGTTTCGGGCCGGCCCATGCCACCTGGGAGGCGGCGGGTGCGAACGCTAGTTTGGCGCGACCAGGATCTGGTGCTTGATCAGCATCCGGACGCCGCTCGGCCAGCCCTCTTCGCCACCAGCAAAATTGGCTTCCTGCTGATCGATGAGCTTTCCGGTCCGGGCGTCGCGGATCTGAATCGCGACGTAGTAGTCGGTCTGGGTCACGCTTCTCACGACGCCGAAGAGGGACTGATCGGCACCCAGCTGCCGTGCTATACCCGCCTCGCACCCGTCGCAGTTTCGTAGCGATTTTGACGTCACGGCCGTGGCGTCCGCCTTGCTGGCGTCGATGACACTGTAGGCTCCCGACTCGGCCAGCTCTCGCCGCGCCTCGCTGCTCACCTTAGCCATGGTCGCGGCGCGATTCGTGCTCTTGTTCAGCAGTGCCGCGGCGGGGCTCAGATCCTCGAACTCGAAATCGAACACTGCGATTTTGACCGGAGGCGCCGGGACGCCGTCTGCGCCGACGATGGACGAAAGCGTCAGTCCCAGAGCAAGGATTGCAAGCGACCCGAATCCTGTGGCTGCCTGGTGCCCCGGCCCCCGTATCAGTGTTCTTAGCGCCATAGAGATCTCCAATGCACGCGACGTGCGCCGGGATCAGAAGATTAGTTCATCGGCACGCCTGCTCGACGGGATTCAGTCCCAGAACGTGGCCTCGATCTGTGCAGCGTACGGATCGCTAGCGTCGGCTCATCAGCGCGATGAAGGTCGGGTGCTCCCGTAACACGTCCAGATCCGGATCGTGTTTCAACCAGCCATCGTCCGCGTAGCCCTTATTGATCGCTTGTGTGAGAGTCTCAAGGGCAGTCGCAGTCTCGCCGAGTCTGGCGTAGAGACAGGCGCAGTTATAGAGCATCATTGCGTCGTCGGGGCTTACCTCAAGGGCCTTGGTGCCCTCGCGTAACGCTTCGTCCTTCCGGTCCATTTCTGCGAGCACCACCGCGTAGTACATCCGCGCGCGCGCATCGTCGGGATTCTGCAAGAGGTAGTTGGGCATGAGCTCGGCCACCTGTTTGCGTGCCGCTCGCGCTTCGTCCTCGCGGCCGAGTCCGTCGCAGGTCTGTGCAAGATCGACGTAGCCGGAGAAGAACGTCGGCTTCAGCTGCGTCACTCGGCGGAAGAGGGCATAGGCCTGTTCGAACTCGCCATTCGTGAAATGAATGCGGCCGAGCGTCCAGTGCGCCACAAAATCCTCGGGCGCGAGCTCGATGGCCTTGCGGCTTGAGACGCTGGCTTCCTCGAGTTTTCCCCAGATGAAGTACGACAATCCCATGGCGGTATAGGCCTCTGGAAGGTTGTTGTCGTACATCAGAGCCTTGAAACTCAGCTCCTGCGCATGGACGCGATGCTTGTCGTCGCGGTCGAAATACTGGTAGAGCTGGCCATACGCCGTTGAACAGGCCGCGTAGGCGGCGGCATAACGCGCGTCCAGCTCGATTGCCTTTTCAAAGAGCTGAATCGCATATTCCACGCTGCGCCGCGTTAGCCGATACAGATAGTCCTGTCCGCGCAGATAAAGATCGTAGGCATGCGCGTTGATGGTCTGTCGCTTGGTCAGCGAGAGCTTTTCGGAAAACGACAGCTTCAGCTTCAATGCTTCGACGATTTGCTGCGCGACCTGTTCCTGGATGTCGAAAATATCGTCGAGCTTTCCCTTGTAGGTATTTGCCCAGATCTGACGGTTAGTGGCCACGTCAACCAGCTGCACGGTAATGCGGAATGAATCCTGGAAGCGGCGCACGCTGCCGCCGACGATGTAGCTGGCGCCCAGTTCGTTGCTGATGGCGCGCACATCGTGCTTGCGCTCCTTTAGCTGCTTGGATGCCCAGCGCGACACCAGTTCAATCTCGCTGACCAGGGACAGTCGTGTAGTAAGTTCCTCGGTAAGCCCATCGCTGAAGTAGTCCGTCTCCGGGTCAGGGCTGATATTGTCAAACGGCATGACGGCCACGGCCCCGCGCGCGCCCGTCACCTGGGACTGTCCGACCGTGTCGTGGGCGCCAGCGGCGGGCGAGGCGGCTCTTGCCTCTTGTGAGGCCGCAATACTGACGCCTGCCCGCTCGAGCGAGCGCAGGATCGCCTTGAAGTTTGTGTCGCTACCGTCGTTCCGGTAGTACTCGACATGCTGAATGCCCGCGAGCTGATACTTCAGAGTCGACGGAATCACTGTGGGTTCCAGGTGCACCGGCAGGATGGCGCCATTTCGCTCGCTGAAGAGCATTACTTCCTTGGCGACATTCGAAGATTGGGCAGCCGCCTCGGTGATCATGAGGAGCAGCACCTTGGCGCTCTCTAGTGCAGCAACGATCTGCTGGCTCCACAGCGATGCGGCGTCGATGCCGCCCTGGTCGATCCACAGCGACACCCCAGCCGCGCGCAGCCGATCCGTGAGCGCGAGAACCCGCGCCGCGTCGTTGCGGGAATAACTGACAAAAACCTCAGCCGGCTGCGCCACAGGCGCCTCTTTGGATTGCGTTCGAGTTCATTGGTTTCAAGCAGCGCGACGAGGTTAGCACGGGCGCGGCCGCCGGCGGATCCTGCACCGTGCCGCTGCGCCCTAGGGAGTGATTTTGTCGCAAGTTACCGATCAGTGCATCCGGCTCCCAGGCGCTGCCGGAGCCAATTAGTATCGGCGGCGTAGTCGGCTCCCGGTCCGCCCGGGCCTAATGGGGCGGGGGTGCGGCTTTGGTGAGGCGCACCAGCTCGTCCACGGAAACGCTGCCACCGCAGCACAGCAGAGCCACCGTACGATTCTCGAATTCCGAGCGGTGCAGCATTGCGGCCGCCAGGGCGATCGCGCCGCTTGGCTCGAGGACGATCTTGAACTCCTCGAAGGCGACCCGCATCGCGGCGCGCACGGTATCATCATCCACGGTGAGTCCACGGGAGACGAGATGTGCTGCCGCCTCGAACGGCACCGCTCCCGGAGTAAAGGCCTGCATGGCGTCACAGATGGTCGGCGGGTTGCCGACATTCTGTTCGCGGCGGTGCGAAACCAGCGAGCGACACATGTCATCGCACGCTTCCGGCTCTACCGCGATCACCTCGGCCCCGTTACCGAAATGTTTCTCGGCGAGCGCGGTGCCGGCGATCAAGCCGCCCCCGCCGACGGGGCAGAGAATTGCGTCGAACCGTACCTGCTCCCTCTCGGCGTCGAGCTGCAGTTCCCGCATCAGCGTGGATTGGCCGGCGACCACCAGCGGGTCGTCGAACGGGTGCAAAAACACGCGGCCTTCCTCCTCGGCGATCTCGCGTGCCCGCGCGTTGGCGAATTCCTCGCGGTTGCGTTTGCCATGATCGGTCAACACAACCTTCGCGCCGGCGCGACGCGTCAGCTCGACCTTGCGCTGTGGCGCATCGCCGGGCATGACAATCGTGACGGGGACTCCGGCCAGCCGTCCCGCGAGCGCCAGCGCTTGGGCAAAATTGCCGGAGGAGAACGCCACGACGCCGCGTTCGCGTTCGCCGCTCGAGAGGCGGCTGACTCTGAAGCAGGCGCCGCGCATCTTAAAGGAACCCGCCAGCTGCAGCGATTCGGCCTTGAGGTACACGCGTGCGCCGATGAGCGTGTCCACGTAGTCGGACCGCAGTAGCGGCGTCCAGCGCACTACACCGCGCACGGTATCCCACGCGGCGTCGAGCAGAGCCTTGTCAATCATGGTTTGTCACGCGATGCGCAGGGGGCATGGCCTTCGCGGGCCGCCTCGGGATCTTAGCAGCGGGTGACACGTCCCGGCCGTAAAACTCACCGAGACCGGTTCGGAATTTCCGCGTCCGCTCCGTTGGGCCGGACGAAGTCCGTACGACGGCGGTCCGACGCCACGTGCGGCATCTCCAGCATCCACCGGGCCTAAGACACTGTTTTGCCGGGCGTTCGCGCCAGAACAACGGATTGACCCATCAGCGCACGGCGCTGCCGGCCGCTGCGGCGGCAATCGCTCGCTCCCGGTCCGCGCTGGCATCTGTAAACCGGATTACACTGACCGCGGGTTTTAAGAACAGCAACAAGGCGGGTCCTATGATCTTTGAGCAGATTGCCACGGGGGGCTGTCGTTCGTATCTGGTCGGCTGCACGGACAGCTGTGCGGCCGTGCTCATCGATCCCGAGATCAATCAGCTGGACCGATACCTGGGACTGGCGGCGCGTGACGGGCTGCATGTGCGTTACCTCGTCGACACTCACACCCATGCCGATCATTTTTCCGCGACGGTCGAACTGGCGCGCCGCATGGCCGTACCGATCGTCATGCATCGCGCCAGTCCGGCACCTTTTGTGGACATGCGGGTCGACGACGGGGAGATGATTGCGGTCGGCCGGCTTCGACTGCGCGTGCTGCATACGCCAGGGCACACGCAGGACTCCATGTGCCTCGCCGTCGAGGACCGCGTGTTCACGGGCGATACGCTGCTCATCGGCGCAACCGGCCGAACCGACCTGCCAAGCGGGAATCCGGAAGCGCTGTACGACAGTCTGTTCGAGCACTTGCTGCATCTTGACCCGACGACCAAGGTATTCCCGGCGCACGAATACAAGGGGCGCGATCACACCAGCATTGGCGATGAACTGGCCGCCAATCCGCGGCTCCAGCAGCGCGACCGCGCGGCCTTTGTTGAGATGATGCGCAATCTCAACCTTACGATGCCCACGCATATCACCGAAGCGTTGCGTATCAACCTCAGTGGCGGCAAGAGTGTGGCGCAGTTGCTCGCCGAGGCAGCGGCACAGGTGCCCTTCATGTCGCTCACGGAGTTGAAACATCACGTGGACAGGGGTTCCACGGAGCTGATCGTCCTCGATGTGCGCGAACGCGAGGCCTTCGATCGCGGACACGTCCCGGGAGCACGCCACCTGCCGCGCGGACAACTGGAGCTGCGCGTAAATCAGGATTTGCCGGATCCAACCCGGCGCATTCTGGCGTACTGCGAACTCGGGCAGATCTCGACACTTGCCACGGCTACCCTGCGCGAAATCGGCTACCAGCGCGCCGTAGCACTCGATGGGGGCATGCGTGCCTGGCGCGAGGCCGGCTACCCCGTTGCCGAGTCCCCGCAAGGGCAGCCGACTGCCACCGCCCGCTAGATCCAATCGCCGGCGCCCCGAACCCGCGCCGGATGGCCGCTTTGGGGGCATTGGCGGCCGTGGATTTGCGGGCGTTCATGGATCGAGAGTCTGTGCGGAGCCTTCGGGTCGCAGAATCTGAGCTTTCCCGGCGAGGGCGGCTTGGGACGCCGCAGACGCCGTGCCGCCGGACGCCACTACACTGTTGATCGGCGAGCCCTCATACTCAACCTCCAACTCAGGGCTGCCCGCAGTGACGGGCAGTGGCTCACGACACTGCGCTGAGCGCTGCATGGAGCAGCGACGCTCGGCCTACGAATTGCGCGATCGTCAGTGGCCGCAAAAGCGAGACTGGCAAAACTCACCCGCCCCGGAAGCGCGGCAACGTACACGCGTGTCCGCCTGTTCGAGGAGCTGGATAAGGTCGATTCCGCGCCGGTGGTCTGGCTGGCAGGGCCGCCGGGGTCGGGCAAGACCACGCTGGTCGCGGACTATACGACGACACGCCGCCTGGAAAGCATCTGGTATCAGGTGGACCGTGGCGACAGCGACATTGCCTCGTTCTTTTTCTATCTCGGGCAGGCGGCCCAGAAGCCGGGCGCCGAGCCGCTGCCGCAGTTCGAGTCTGCTTACCTTGGGAATGTCGAGGCGTTCGCGAGCAACTATTTCCGCGATCTGTACGCACGTACCGAGTCGCCCTGCCTGGTATTCGACAATTGCCAGGACGCGAGCTCCGCCGGGACCCTTTATAGCGTGCTGCGCATCGCCATCGATGAGCTACCCCCGGGGGGACGACTCTTCATCATGAGCCGACTCAGCCCGCCGTCAGGCTTTGCACGCCTGCAAGCGCGGGGTCGTCTGCGCGTCATCGGCTGGTCGGAACTGCGCCTGACCCTCGAGGAAGCCGCCGGCGTTGCGGCCGTACGCAACCCGGCGATGTCGGCCGCCGAGGTCGAACAGCTCCATGCCCGAACGAACGGTTGGGCAGCCGGATTCATCCTGCTGCTGCAGAACAGGGACGCACGTTCCTCCACGGTGAGCGAGTTTAATGCCGAGGCACCCTCCGTAATCTTCGACTATTTGGCGGAGGAAGTGCTGCAGCGCTTCAAGCCCGCAGCCCAGGAAGCGTTGCTGAGGGTCGCCTACCTGCCGCAAATCACCGAAGCCATGTCGGATGATCTCGGCATCGCCGTCGAGGCGAAAAATCAGCTGATGGGGTTAGCGTACCGGGGATTCCTGGTCACGGTCGTGCCCGCTGAGCCGCAGCCCCTGTACCAGTTGCATCCGCTGCTGCGCGATTTCCTCGAGGCGCGTGCGGAGCAGACCGGCACCCTGGAGGAAGTGGCGGCCCGCAAGCAGCACGCCGTGCGTGTACTCGAGGCTCACGGGCATTTCGAAGCGGCGGCGACACTGCTGGTGCGGCTGCGCGACTGGACGGGCCTTGAGGCACAGATTCAACGCCACGCCGAGAGCCTCATCGCCCAGGCACGCGGGCAGACGCTGGCCAACTGGATCAACTTGCTGCCTGAGGCGAATCGGGGCGAGAACCCGTGGCTGCTCTACTGGCTTGCCACCGCCCGCTATCCGTACGCGCCGCGCGAATCCCGCGAGCTGTACGCCCGCGCTTTTCGACTGTTTACCCGGCAGGAGCCGGTATCCACCGCCGGCGTCCTGGCTTCAATCAACGGCGCGCTTGAGACGACGCTGCACGATCCGGATGACTTCACGCTCTTCGATCCATGGATCGAGGCAGGAGCACAGTGGATTGCCTCCAATCCCGAATGGCCGACGCCGGATCTGGAGGCGCGGCTCACGTGCAACATGTTCATCGCGCTTGTGCTGCGCCAGCCCTGGCACCCGGATGTGCCGCTATGGCGCGAGCGCACGCAGCGGCTGAGTCAGACGCACCGCGATCCTAACGTCACGCTGAGCGTGAACGCGGTGCTGATCACGCTCGCGTCCTGGAATGGCCAATTCGCCGGTGCCGAGCGCCTGGTGGAGCGTGACTCTGCACTCGTCAAGCTTCCGAGCGTGACCGCCGTGTCGGCGACCAAGGTGGCGCAGGGTCAGGCAACCTACTTCATGCTCGCCGGCGACCGGGCGCGCTGTATGGCCGCAACACGCACCGGGCTGGAGATCGTGCAGCGCAGCGGCGTGCGCATCTGGAACGACACGTTCTTGGTCAACAGCCTGTTGAGCGCGCTCGGGGAAGCGGACCTCACGGACGCCGCCGGATGGCTGAAGACGATCGAACAGCAAGCCCCGGGGACGCGGCGCTTCGACCTTTTTCTGCACGACTACGCACGCGCCTGGTACGCCATGCTGCGAGGCGAGCTGTATGTCGCGCTGCAGCACCTGCGCACGGCCGCGCGTACCGCGACGGAGCTCGGGGCCCCGTTCTTCGAAGTGGTCGGCGGCTTCGCGCTGACGCAGGTCCTGCAGGCGAGCGGCAGCGAGCCGGCAGCCGACCGTGAACTCGCCCGGACTTTGGAGGTTTCGGGTCGCCTGAAGAACCGGCTGCTCGACTTTCTCGGCTACCTGTGTCAGGCGATGTTGGCACTGAGTCGGCGACGCGAGCATGAGGCGCTCGAGCCGCTGCGGCTGGGGTTTGCGATCGCGCGCGAGCGGGGAATCACGCACTGGTTATGGTGGGAACCGCGTCTCGCCGCCGAGTTGGTCCGCGTTGCCTTTGCGGCGGGCGTGGAAGTCGGCTACCTCCGGCATCTCGTGCAGCGCCGGCAGCTGTTACCCGACCCGCCACCCTACCTGATTGCCGACTGGCCATGGCGCTGGCGGCTTCGCGCACTGGGCGGGTTGCGGCTGGAAAGCAGTGCGCCCGAGCCCGCCAAGGGGGGCAAGCGTGCGGTACGTCCGCTGGAGTTGCTCGCGGCGCTGGTCGCCTTCGGCGCCGAGCAGGTCAGGATCGAGCGCCTGGCGGACGCGCTCTGGCCGCACGTTGACAGCGACTATGCCCATCGCTCCTTCAACACCACGCTGCATCGGCTGCGCGAGTGGCTGGGCGAGGATGCGGCAGTCCAGGTCCAGGGCGGTAAGGTCAGCCTCAACCGGCAGCTTGTGTGGCTGGATACCAAGGCCTTCGAGCTGGCGGCGAAACAGGTGCACTTGCTTTGTGGCCTCCCCGAGCTTGGGTCCCGGCAGGGTGATTGGCGGATGAGTGTCGATCAGGCGCTTTCGCTATACGGCGGGGCTTTGCTGGGTGACGAGGAGGCAGCCTGGGCGACGGCGCCCCGTGATCACTACCGGGGGATTCTCGGGCGTCTCGTGACCGCCGCGTGTCAGGCGGCTGAAAAGATGAACTGGCACGAAGAGGCTCTCGACGTTCGTCGACGAGCCCTCGAGTGCGACCCCGCCCTCCGACGCCCTTAGCCGGCGGATTGAGGCCGGCGCGCGCTTAGGCTGGCCGCGCCGCCGCGGGGCTGGGCGGGTTGTCGCCTTCTGCTGCCGCCTTAAGGCGGCAAGGGCGTCAGCCGGGTCCCGTTACCCGCATTTGCACCGGAACCCCCCCCGCGCTGCCCCCTTTCCCCTGAAAACAGCCCGGGACGAGGTCTTCCCCGTACCCGCTGGCCCATCTGTAAGTCATCTGTGAGCGAGCCGTGAGGGGCCTGTAGAAGCCGCACGGCGAGATTAGCCCTGCCAGACACGAACTCACCCTGGCAGGGAGATTCCGATGAATCATACGACCGGTCCACCGCGCAGCCCGAACAACGAGCTGGTGCGGCAGCTGTTCATTACCTATCAGAGCGCACTGCGGGCCTATCTTTACAAGCGGGTGCGCCGCCGTGCCGATGCCGAAGAGCTCGCACAGGAGGTATACCTGCGCTTGCTGCGCGTGCCCGATGTGACCGCCATCCTCAATCCGGAGGCGTACCTGTATGCGATCGCCAGCAACCTCGTGAAGGAATACGCGCTCCAGCAGTCGCGCGGCGGCACCAGCGTGGCCCCGGATGATCCGGGGGTGGAGGAGCGGCTGAGCGATACGCCCTCTTACG
This sequence comes from uncultured Pseudomonadota bacterium, assembly GCA_963727305.1. GTDB lineage: Bacteria > Pseudomonadota > Gammaproteobacteria > Steroidobacterales > Steroidobacteraceae > 13-2-20CM-66-19. The sequence goes on along the minus strand of CAVSFM010000001.1, from coordinate 301,476 downwards.
CGGACGAGGTGGACAGGGAGCAGCGCATGGAGCGTCTGGGCGAAGTATTGCCGCAGCTATCGGCGAAGTGCCTGGCAGCCCTGGTGCTCCGGTTCTGGCACGGACTGAGTTACGAGGAGATCGCGGAGCGGCTCGATATCTCGCCGCACACGGTGAAGAAACACCTGAGCCACGCGCTGGCGCACTGCCGACGCCGGATGCGTCGTCTGAGGTAAGTGGCGCAGCCTCGGGGACTGGGCTCGTGAGCCGGATTTCCGGGCACCGCCCGGGTGATGCCGAGCTGGGGCCTGCGGTGCGGATGACGTCGTAAACGGCCGGCGGCAGAATGCACCGGACGGTGCGCCACAAGCGCTCGTCCGGCCGGCTGCACACGGACGCCCCATGCCTGAGCTTCCCGATCTGACGGTCTATCTTGAAGCCCTGGAACGACGCATCGTCGGGCAGCCGCTGGAGCGCGTGCTCGTACCGTCGCCCTTTCTCCTGCGTACCGCGGTGCCGCCGATTGATGAGGCCCGCGGCCGTCGGGTTACGGAGCTGCGGCGCATTGGCAAGCGGATCGCCATCGGTCTCGAGGGTGATTACTGGCTGGTCTTCCACCTGATGATCGCCGGCCGCCTGCACTGGTTTGCCAAAGGTACGCCCCTGCCCAAACGCGCAGTGCTGGCACGACTTGAGTTTGCCAACGGCACCCTGACCCTCACGGAGGCGGGTACCAAGCGCCGCGCTTCGCTGCACTTTCTGCACGGCCATGAGGCGCTGCAGCAGCAGGATCCGGGCGGCATGGAGATCCTGCAATCGAGCCTGGCGCAATTTGCCGCGCAATTGCGCCGTGAGAACCATACGCTGAAGCGGGCGCTTACCGATCCCACGCTCTTCAGCGGCATTGGCAACGCGTACTCGGATGAGATCCTGCACGCCGCCCGGCTCTCGCCGGTGTTGCTCACGCGCAGGATGGACGATGCGGCCGTGGCACGGCTCTACTCCGCAACAACCGAGCAGCTGCAGCTGTGGACGGAACGGCTGCGGCGCGCCGCCGGCGGCGAATTTCCGGAGAAGGTGAGCGCCTTTCGGGACGACATGGCCGTGCATGGTCGCTTCCGGTTGCCGTGCCCGGTGTGCGGCGCCCCCGTGCAGCGCATCCGCTACGCCGACAATGAGACCAACTATTGCGCGCGCTGCCAGACGCAGGGTCGGCTGCTGGCTGACCGCGCGCTGTCACGGCTGCTCAAGGCCGACTGGCCCAGAACCATCGATGGCTTCGATCGGGAAGCGTAGGGCAATCGAGTCGGGACTGCCGCCCCGTTCCAGCGCGGTAGTGCTGCTCAAGCCGCCCGCGACTCCTTATATATGCCATATATGGTGGCGGCGGCCCATGCGCGGGCGTTGCGGCGAGGGATTCGGGTGTGCGCTGACGCCACCTGCGGAAGCGCCGCGCTTGATTGCGGCCCGCGCTGCATTGCGTCACACTCGAACTCGACAACAACCAGCAGTCCACGCACCCAGCTGTGTGACGGCAAGCGGTTCGGCGTGATCTCATGCAAGCAACAGCCCGACGCCGCTGCTTAATTTGATATCAAACATGAAAGAGAACCTTTTGGGGCGCCCGGAAGATCACAAGAGCGGTGACCGCTCGCCCTGCGCCCAGGAGCCGTCCTTGCATGGCCAGTAGCCCTGCCCTGGCGCTTCCCATGAGCACGCTCGATGATGATGCGTGGGACGACCTGCTGAGTTTCATCGAAGAGCGACGCGTCATCCCGATCGTCGGCCCCGAACTGCTCATGATCCCGACGGATCGGGGCCCGCGGCTGCTTTACGACTGGGCCGCCGAGAAGCTGATCAGCCGGCTCAACGTCAATCCGGCGGACCTGCCGCAGCCGTATACGCTTAACGATGTGGTTTGCCTGTTCCTCGCGGCCCGCGGCCGCCGTGAGGAGGCCTACGTGCGGTTGCGCAGCATCATCAAGGACGCGAATTTCGAGCCGCCCACTGCCCTGCGACACCTCGCGGCGATCACGGACTTCGACCTGTTTGTCTCGACGACCGCCGATTCGCTGATCGAGAACGCCATCAACCTCGAGCGGTTCAATGGCGCGCCCACCGCCGAGGTGCTGTCCTACGCTCCAAACCGGGTGGTCGATCTGCCGGTCGAACGCGACCGGCTGCAGCGGCCGCTGGTGTACCACCTCTTCGGCAAGCTTTCGGCCTCGCCGACCTACGTGATCTCCGACGAGGACCTGCTGGAGTTCATCTGCGCGCTGCAGAGCGAGCATCTGGTGCCGGAGAAACTCTTCTACGAGCTCGAGCACAGTCACCTGCTGTTCATTGGAAGCAACTTTACCAACTGGCTGGCACGACTGTTCCTGCGCATGGCCAAGCGGCAGCGCCTCTCCGACCCGCGCGACGTCGGCGAGGTGCTGGCCGACAGCCACACCAGCCACGACGACCGCCTGGTGTCGTTTCTGCAGCAGGTGAGCGTGCGCACGCGCATCTACGCGGGTGCCGAGCGCTTCGTCGAGGAGCTCTACCGACGCTGGCAGGCGCGCCGCAAGCCGGCGGTTGCGGCGGGTGCGGCGCCGGCGCGCTTCCTGCCGCCGGCGCGCGAGATGCCCGACAACGCGGTATTCATCAGCTATGCGCGCGAGGATCTGGCGGCGGTGCAGCAGATCAAGGCGGGGCTCGAGGCCGCAGGCATCACCACGTGGTTCGACATGGACCGCCTGGAGGCCGGTGATGACTACGACCGCAAGATCCAGCGCAACATTGCGCGCTGCTCCTACTTCATACCCGTCGTGTCTGCGACCACGCAGCGGCGGCTGGAGGCATACTTCCGCCGCGAGTGGAGCTATGCGATCGACCGCTCACGCAACATGGCGGACGGGGCGGTGTTCATCCTGCCGGTCAGCATCGATACCACGAGCGCCGCCGAGGCGCTGGTGCCCGACAAATTCAGGTCCCTGCACTTCACGCACCTGGCGGGCGGGCAGGTGTCGCCCGAATTCGCGCGGCGCCTCGCAGACTTCATGCGGGCGCGCTCGACATGAACGACGTTGCCAGCGCGCCGGCGGTGGCCGCGGATCCGGCCGCAACCGTCAATGCGAGTAATCCGTGGCTGGGGCTGGCGTCGTTCACCGAGGAGACGCGTGCCTACTTCTTCGGACGCGAGGAGGAGGTCGCCGAGCTGGCGCGCCGCGTGCAGCGCAAGCTACTGACACTGCTGTTCGGGCAGTCGGGCCTGGGCAAGACCTCCATTTTGCGCGCCGGCCTGGTGCCGCGACTGCGCAGCCAGGGTTACTGCCCGATTTACGTACGCATCGACTACGGCCGCGATGCACCGGAGCCGGCGGCACAGATCAAGCAGGCCATCCTGCGCACCGCGCGGCGCGCCGGGCGCTGGTCGCAGGAGGGCGTGGCCGCGGAGGGCGAGTCGCTCTGGGAGTTCCTGCATCACCGCGATGACGTGCTGCTGGATGAGGCGGGCGCCACGCTGATCCCGTTGCTGATCTTTGATCAATTCGAAGAGATCTTCACGCTGGCGCAGAGCGATGAGTTCGGTCGCGCGCGCGCGGCGCGCTTCGTTGCCGAACTCGCCGACCTGGTGGAGAACCGGCCGCCCAAGGCCTTCGAGGCGAAGCTCGACGAGGACGACTCCGCGGCCGAGCGCTTCGATTTCGCACGCAGCGACTATCGGGTGCTGATCGCCTTGCGCGAAGACTACCTCGCCCCGCTCGAGGGCCTGAAGAAGCAGATTCCCAGCATCTCGCAGAACCGCCTGCGACTGGCCCCCATGTCGGGAAATCAGGCGCTCGAGGCCGTCTTGCAGCCCGGCAAGCAGCTGGTCTCCGAAGAGGTGGCGGCGGCCATCGTGCGCTTCGTGGCCGGCGGCGCTGAGCTGGCCAACGCGGAAGTCGAGCCGTCGCTGCTGAGCCTGATCTGTCGCGAGCTCAATGATGCGCGCATCGCCGAGGGTCGCAGCGAAATATCTCTCGACCTGCTGGCGGGCTCGCACGCGACCATCCTCAGCAACTTCTACGAGCGCGCGCTGGCGGATCAGCCGCTCGCCGTGCGGCGCGTCATCGAGGACGATCTGCTGACGGAGTCAGGCTTTCGCGAGAACGTCGCCGAGGAGCGCATCGTCAAGCAGCTCGCCGATGCGGGAGCTGCTCCCAATGCGCTCTCGCGATGCTGGTAAACCGCCGCCTGCTGCGCATCGAGGAACGACTCGACATCCGTCGCGTCGAGCTGACCCACGACGTGCTGTGCGCGGTCGTCAAGAGCAGCCGCGATCAGCGCCAGGAGCGCGAGGCGCGAGAGGCCACCGAGCGGTTGCTGACCGAGCAGCGTGCGCGCGAGCTGGCCGCACACCGCACGGCCGTGCGCGCGCGACAGATCGCCGGCGCGTGTACGGTCCTGGCCGCTGCGGCCATTGCCGCCGCGATATTCGGCTACTTCAGCAGCCAGCGCGCCACTGCGCGCGGAGCGCCAGGCGCAGCGAGACCCGCGGACAGGCCGAGCACCTGCTCGGATACCTGAGTGATGACTTTGCGCGTGAGCTCGAGAGCTCCGGGCGCCTCGATGTGCTGGCGGAATTCTCCGGGCGCCAGATCGATTACTTCCACGCCCTGCCAGCGGCGGCCAGGAGCACCGAGACGGTGCGTAACGCGGCGATGGCCATGGTGTATCGCGCGCGCGCGCGGCGCGCGCTGGGGCAGCTCGATGGCGCCGGCGCTGATGCCGCCGAGGCCCAGAAGCTGCTTACCGCAACTGCAGAAGGACGGCGATCATTCCGAGGCCACCGTGAACTGGTCTGGGACTTGCCTACTTGGTGCAGGCCCAGGTCATGGATAACAGTAACGACCCAAGGGGTCCTGCAATGTCGCAGCGCGCCGCGGAACTGCTGCGGCCGCTGGTCGCGAGCGCCGCATGCCTCGGTAGCCGTGCAGCGTGCCTACGCCGAGGTGCTGATCCGCATCGGCTACGAGCAGGCGGCTTCGCAGCGCAATGTGGAGGCCATAGGCAGCGAGCGCGAGGCGATGCGCATTGCCACGGACCTCGGTGCGCGTGACCTGACCAACCTCGACATGGGGGCTCGCTACGTGGAGGCCTGCGGCATGGATGGTGCAGGCGCTCGAGAGTCTCGGCCGATACGCAGAGACGCGCAGCTCCGGAGAGGATTGCATAGCGCTCGGGGACAAGGTGTTGGCGCAACGCCCGGGCTATCGCCTCACACTGCATGCGCAGCAGATCACTCTCGGCGTACTGGCTCAGCTTGCGCAGGATAGCCTGGATCCGGCGGCGGCACTGCAGGCCGGGCGGCGCCAGGAGCAGATCTCCGTCACGCTGCTAAACCTCGATCCCCACAGCGTCGTCAGCATCAACAACCTGGGTGTCGCCCAAGTTCAGCTCGGAGATGCTCTCTGGTCCGCCGGGCGCCTGCGCGAGGCCATGGCGCCGTATCAGGATGGCGTCAATAGTTTCGGACGTGCGGCAAGCGGGGGATCCGTTTTCGCCATGGCTCGCATCCTCTCCACAGGCCTGCTTGTCTACCGGAATATCGCCATCGGTGACACGGCGGCAGCCAAGGCCGCCGTCGCGGCCACGAGATCCGTTTGTTGCCACGCTGCGCCAGAGTGAACCGGCGGGCAGCGTTGTACTGACTGTGGTAAGCGCGGGGACGAAACTGGCCGACGCCATGCTGGCCGACGCGCGTGACGATTTTGAGGCAGCACGCCGCCTGAGCGCAGATGCCGCGAACGCGCTGGTGGCCATGAAGCAGGGCAGCACCGAGACGGAACAGCAGAAGCACTTCATCATCTCGCTCCTCTATGACGTCGAGGGACGGGCCGAGTATCAGCTCGGAGATTTTGCGGCAGCCGAACGCTCAGAACGCAATTCGCTGGAGGCTCGCCAGGCTCAGGGTGGCGAGGCGACCGACGATCAGCGCCGCAAGGCTGAGATTTCCACGTGGATTGCTCTTACGCAGGCGCGTCAGGGCCGCTCGGCCGACGCTGCGCGCACCCTCGCGCCGGTCATCAAGTTGCAGGGTGAGCTCGCGGCAAGAAACCATGGTGACCATTGGCTGCCGCTGGAGCTGGCCCGCACGCGCTATGTCGAAGCGCTGATAGACCCGGTGAAGCGAGCCGGACTTCTGACGGAGGCGTCGCACCTCATCGACGGGCTGTCGCCCGAGGTGCGCGCGGCCCGGGAGGCTCGCCAGTGGCGTGAACGCGTGCACGCGGCGCAGCAGGCGGCGCCTGGCGTGCCTACGAGCTGGCGGAAAGAGGCGGTTAAAGTAGCGCGAGCCAGTTGAACCTGACGCGGCGCTCGTTGTGATCTAGTCGGTCTGGTCCGCGTACGCCTTGATCAGCTCGTTGAGAAAATCCCGTCCGACGAACACCGAGCGCACGCTGCGGCGCTCATTAAGACCGTGCGCCCCATTTCCGTCGGGATCTCCCCAGCCCCCAGGAACGCCATACACCGGAATGCCGATCGCCTCGAGGAAGATGCCATCGGTAGCCCCGGTGGACATCGTGGGAACCAGCGGTACGCCGGGGAAGTACTTCGCGACCAGCTTTTCCGCCGGTGCGACGATCCGCGGATCGAGCGCCGGGGGCACGGCAACCGGTCGTACCGGGGGCACCAGCGTCACCTTGACACCCGGGTCGTTGATGGCGGCGACCAGGGCCTCCTGAGTCTGCGCGACGGTCTCGCCCGGGAAGATGCGGCAGTTGACGTTGGCGACGGCGCGCTGCGGCAGGGCGTTGTTGGCGTGTCCGCCTTCCAGCAGGGTCGCCACACAGGTCGTGCGCAGCATGCTGTGGTAGCTGCGATCCTTCGAGACCGTGGATTCAGCGGCCTGGTCGGTGGGGTCCTTCGAGAGCGCCACCATGGCGCTCCCCAGCTCGTCGTGGCGCGCCGCGCCGGCCTTGGCGAAGAATGCCCGTGTGGTGTCGGTGAACTTCACCGGAAATTCATGGTCACGCACCCGCACCAGCGCGTCCGCAAGCTCATAGATGGCGTTGTCGCGGATCGGGATCGAGCTGTGACCACCGGCATTGGTCGTCTCGAGCCGGTAGTTCTGCACGGCCTTCTCCCCCACCTGGATGGATTCGACCACGAGCTTGCCATGCCCGTCGGTGCGTCCGCCGCCGCCCTCGTTGAGGGCGAAGGCCGCGGCGATCAGCTCGGGCTTGTTCTGCGCCAGCCACTGCGCCCCGTTGAATGCGTAGGTGGTCTCTTCACCGCAGGTCAGTGCCATCTTGATGGTGCGCTTGGGGCGGTAGTGGCCCTGCTTGAAGCGCATCATCGCGTCGATCCAGGTGGCATCCATGCCCTTCATGTCAGCGGAACCGCGACCGTAGAAGTAGCCGTTTTCTTCGATCAGGGTGAACGGATCGCGCGTCCAGTCCTCGCGCTTGGCCTCGACCACGTCCAGATGGCCGAGGAGCAACATCGGCTTCGCGGCTTTTGAGGTGCCGGCGAGCACGGCGACGAGGCCGCCTTCCCTGGGATGATCGGACACGGAAAAGAGCGTGAGGTCTTTGTCTTCGAAGCCGGCGGCGCGCAGATGGGTGGCGACATGTTCGGCCAGCAGCGTGCAGCTGCCGCTGGAGAAGGTAGTGTTGGTTTCGACCAGCTCCTTATAGAGGGCAAGGAACGCGGTCTGATCCGGCCGCAGGGGTCCCATCGGCGGCTCCTGCGCCAGGGCCACCCGCAACGCCAGTACCGCACCCAGTCCGCAGGCAATTCGCATCCGCATGGTCGTCCTCGCGCTGATCAGGTCCGGGGATGCTCCCACGCACGGCGCCAGGACTTCAACGGCCGCGGCACCATGGCGCCCGGAGTTGGCAGGATCCGGGCCGCATGGCTAGATTGCGTCGCGACGACGGGCGATCATGAGGGCGGGGGCTTGCCTGGGGATGCCGGGAAATCAACAACCGATGAATGACGGGACGGTTATCCGGGAACTGGCACAGTCGGACTACGCGCGGTGGCTGCCGCTTTGGGAGGGGTACAACGCCTTCTATCAGCGCACCGGGCCTACTGCACTACCGGCACACATCACAGCCGCCACGTGGAGTCGCTTCTTCGAGCCTGCCGAACCGATGCACGCCCTCGTCGCCGAGAGTCACGGTCGCCTGATCGGGCTGGTGCACTACCTGTTCCATCGCAGCACGACCCTGCTCGCCCCGACCTGCTACCTGCAGGATCTGTTCACGAGTGAGGAGAGCCGCGGTCGGGGCGTGGGACGCGCTCTGATCCAGGCCGTCTATCGGCGTGCGGCGGAGGCCGGCTCCACGCGCGTGTACTGGCTGACGCATGAGACTAACGTGACTGCGCAGCGTCTCTACGACCAAGCTTGCAGACCGTTCGGGCTTTATTGTCTATCGCAAAGACCTCTGATCGTAACCAGCGGATGTACCCCCTATGAACCGTCGGGAATTTCTGGAAGGCGTCAGCGCCGCCGCCGTAGCCGCGGGCAGCGCCACAGCGGCCGCAGCCACGGCCAGCACGGAATATGATCCGGTGGAGAAGTCCATCGCCGAACTCAGCGACGCGCAGGCGCACGCCGCCGTGAGCGCGGAGGCGCTGACGCAGGCCTATCTGCGACGCATCGAGCGTTACGACCGGCAGGGGCCGAAGATTGGCGCGGTGCTTGCGCTGAACCCCGACGCGCTCAGCGCGGCGCGCGCCCTGGACGTGGAACGCCGCGCCGGGAAGCTGCGCGGGCCGCTGCACGGCATCCCGCTGCTGATCAAGGACAACATCGAGACCCGTGATCCGCTGCCGACCACGGCCGGCTCGCTGGCCCTGGCGAGTGCCCGGCACACGCAGGATGCGCCGGTGGTGGCGCGGCTGCGCGCTGCCGGCGCCATCGTGATCGGGAAGGCCAACCTGAGCGAGTGGGCGAACTTTCGCGCGCTGCTCTCGGTCAGCGGCTGGAGCGCCGTTGGCGGACAGACGCGCTGTCCGTACGACCCGACACGCAACCCCTCCGGCTCCAGCGCCGGGCCCGCGGCTGGCACGGCGGCAAATTTCTGCGCCGCCGCCATCGGATCGGAGACCGACGGCTCGATTCTCGCTCCGGCTTCGCTGAACGCAGTGGTGGGACTGAAGCCGACCGTCGGGCTGGTCAGTGGCGCCGGGGTGGTGCCCATCGCCGCGCGCCAGGACACGACCGGACCGATGACACGCACGGTGGCCGATGCAGCCGTATTGCTGGCGGTGATGGCGGAACCCGCCGTTCATTGGGATGGCATCGACTCGCTCGATGCGCTGCCGAAGGGACTGCGACTGGGTGTGCTGCCGCCACCGGCCTCGACACACCCCGAGGTGCTTAGCCAGTCCAAGGAGTGGTTCAAGCTGCTCGAGCGCCAAGGATTCACGCTCGTCGACGTGCCATCCCCGGGCGGGTGGGCGACGCTGCTCGATGAGGAGCTCGAGGTGCTGAAGTATGACTTCAAGGCGGAAATCAATGCGTACCTGGAACGCTTCCAGGGCGCGCTGCCAGTGCGCACGCTCGCCGACCTCATCCAGTTCAATGAACAACATGCGGCGACCGAGATGCCGTTCTTCGGCCAGGAATTGTTCGTGCAGTCCGAGGCCTGCGGTCCGCGCACCAGCCCCGCCTACCGCAAGGCGCTGCATCACATCCTGGACGCCGCTGATACCCGTGGCTTGCGCGCCCTGTTCGATAAGTACCGGGTCGATGCGCTGGTCGCCTCGGGTAACGGTCCCGCCGAGCTGATCGATCAGGTGTGGGGCGATCGCTACGAAAACAGCGGCGGCTGGCCGCCGATGTGTTCGGCGGCCTGCATCGCGGGATGGCCGAGCCTCACGGTCCCGGCAGGATTCGTGAGGGGGCTCCCGGTCGGAATTCATTTCGTCGCACCGCGCTTCCACGAGGGACGACTGCTGAAAATCGGACACAGCTTTGAACGGGCCAGAAACGCGCGCCGTCCACCCGATCTCGGCGCACGCGCCTGAACGGTGCCTGCGGCGATGCTCGGGGTCTAGTCCCTGCGGCCGTCGCGCTCAAATTGTGCGCACCCGCTCGAGGATCGCAGGTACCGCTGGTGGCGATCGCAGAGCCCATCATCGCCACGGACGGCGCCGTAGGCCGAGCCCAGCGATGGCAGCCCGGGCAGGCGTGCCTCGAGCAGCGCCGGCGCGCTGACGAAGTCGCGGCAGTCCGCACAGCGCCCGGCGATGCTCACTGCCCGAGCCTCGCCCAGAAGTCGCCGAATACCTGTTGCAGGCGGCGCAGTTGCGCCCCGAGCGTTCCCCGGGGGACAGTAGGCGCCCGCGCAACCCACCGGAGTTTCACCGATATGGCCATCGTGCTCGTGACCGGAGCCTCGGGCGGCATAGGCTCGGCCATCTGTCGGGTGCTGGCGCGCCGCGGCGCAACCCTGGCGCTGCACTACCAGTCGGATCGCGAAGGGGCGGAGGAAGCCCGCCGCAGCCTGGAGGGCACCGGCCACGTACTGGTGCAGGCGGACCTGGCCGAGCCTGCGTCGATCGAGCGCTTGTGGCGCGACGCCACGCGCCTGGGCCCGGTGGATGCGCTCATCAACAATGCCGGCATCTTTCCGGACCATCCGCCCCTGGCGAGCAGTTTCGACGAATGGACCCGGGCCTGGGAGCGCACGCTGGCGGTCAACCTGGTCGGTGCCGCACACCTTTCTTATTGCGCCGCGCGCACCATGAGCGCACGCGGGCAGGGGAGAATCGTCAGCGTCTCTTCGCGCGCTGCCTTTCGTGGCGAGCCCACCGCACCGGCCTATGCCGCCAGCAAGGCGGGACTCAATGCCTTCAGCCAGTCCCTGGCGAAGGCGCTGGCGGCGCACGGCGTCGGCGTGTTCGTCGTGGCCCCGGGCTGGGTCGCGACGGAGCGCGTGGCGCGCGCGGTACGTGACCCGGCGGTGCTTGCCGATCAGCCGCTGGGCCGCGTGGCCACCGCCGACGAGGTCGCGCAGGTCGTGGGCTACTGCGCGCTCGATGCGCCGGCCAGCATGACGGGCGCAATTCTCGATGTGAACGGCGCGTCGTACCTGCGCAGTTGACGACGCCGGCGCGCGGCAATGCGCTCGCTTCCTACGCGCCTTCGGCGGGCGCTCTGACAGGCGCCGGGAGCGAGCCGGGGCGAAAGTGCCAGCTGCTTTCTGGTAATGGAGACGGGCATGGCCAGATATGGCAGGGCTGCGGGCGCGAAGGTCGAGCGGGCCATGAAGGAGCGTAAACGCGGCACGTTGCGCAGCGGACGCTCGGGCAAGAAAGTCACCAGCCGCAAACAGGCGATCGCCATCGGACTGTCCGAGGCCCGTCGGCGTGGCGCCAAGGTGCCCAGGCGCAAGAGTCGCTGACGGGTATTCAGCCTGGGGCAGGCGGCGTGCCCGACTGGGCGGTGAAGATCCTGCGCACCGAGTCCATCGTATCGGCCTCGGCGGCGGATTTGTCGGTGCGGTAGCGCTTGACGCGCGCCAGCCGCAGCGCCACTCCTCCGGGATAGCGGCGGCTCGCCTGCAGGTCGCTGAAGGCGATTTCCACGACGAGCTCCGGACGCACGTACACCGTCCACTCATCCCGGCGCAGCTCGCGCGCCAGCAACTGCGCGGTCTGCCACTGCAGCACCTCATCGGTGAGTCCCTTGAAGGTCTTGCCGAGCATCACGTACGTGCCGGTCGCCGGCTCCAGCGCCCCCAGGTGCAGGTTGGAGAGCTTGCCGCTGCGCCGCCCATGGCCCCACTCGGCGGCCAGCACCACGAGGTCCAGGGTGTGTGCGCGCTTGATCTTCAGCCAGCTCGCGCCGCGATTGCCGGCTTCGTACGGCGCCGCCAGCGCCTTGGCCATGAGCACCCTCGTGGCCGGCGGCGAGGGCATCGAGATAGAAGGTGCGTGCCTGCGCTTCGGACGCGGTGACCAGCCGCGGCACGCGCGCGGTTTCCGGCACGGCGGCCACGAGCGCGGCGAAGCGCTCATGCGTCGGGCAGTCGGCGAGGGTGCGCGCTTCCAGGCGCAGACAGTCGAAGAAGAATGCGCGCAGCGCGATCTCCCCGCGCAGCGCCTCGACGTCCAGCTTGCGTCCGAAGCGGCGCATGGTGATCTGGAAGGGGTGCGGCCGGTCATTCGCATCGAGCGCGATCGCCTCGCCGTCCAGGATCAGCTCGGCGGGCGCCAGGGCGCGCGCCAGCTCGACGATCTCCGGCATGGCTTGCGTGACCTCATTCAGGGCGCGCGTGTAGATGCGCACCTCGCGCCCGCGCTTGTGCACCTGGATCCGCGCGCCATCCAGTTTCCACTCGAACGCCACCTCGCCGCCGGGCAGTTCGCGCAGCGCTTCCCCCACGTCGGCGGCGGTCTGCGCGAGCATCGGCGCCACGGGGGCGAACAGCTCGAGCTGGAAGCGCCCGAGACCTGCGCGGCCCTGCGTCAGGGCGCTGTGCGCCACGCTGCCGAGGCTCCCGGCGTACATGGCCGCGCGGCGCACCTCGGACACCGGCAGGTCGGCGGCTGCGGCGATGGCTTCGACCATGAGGCCCTCGAGCGCGCCCTGGCGCAGCTCGCCGGCCAGCAGGTGCAGCAGAAACTGCTGCTCCTCGTGCGTGGCCTGTGCGAAGAGCGTCCCGAGGGCTGCGGCGCGCCGCGGCGCCGATCCCGCACCGCGCAGCTGCGCGAGTGTGGTGAGCCGGCTGTCAATGTCGGTGAGCGACAGCGAGGCGCTCGCGGCCGCCGCCGTCTGCGCGGCGCCCGTCAGCAGCGCATAGCCCAAACCGATGCGCCCCTGGGGCGTGTCACCGGCCAGGTAGTGCGTGGCGAGCTCGATTTCCGCGGGCGCGAGCGAGCGCAGGAGGGAGGCGAGTTCGCGCACCTTGGCCAGGCGGCTGCGGCTGGCGCGCACGCGCTGCGAAGTGGCGACCAGTGCGGCCAGGAGGGTCACGCCGCCATTGTAGCGGCGCGCTGCAGGCCCGCCGCTTAGCGCAGGGTCGCGGCGAGGGCGAGCAGATTCTGCGGGACGATATGGATCAGCCCGTGGCGGGGGCTGTCGATGTCGGCAATCAGAAAGAAGGCGATCGCGGTGACCAGCGGCAGAATCCCCAGGAAGGCACGCGATTTGTGGCCTCCGGCCATGAAGCCGAGCATGAGGTTGCACAGGACCGCAATCAGTCCCATGAGTGCCCACGCCTCCTCGGGTATGCGGTTCCACCAGGCGGCCTGGGTATAACCCTGCGAGTTGATCACGTCATTCATGCCCGCGACTGCCAGCGCCATGACCGGGGTCGGACTGACGGCGGCTTGCCCGCGCACGGCTTCCCACAGCTGTGTCTGCAGCTCCGCGGTCCTGGCACCGATTTCGCTGCAGCGGCTGGGGCTCGCGCGTGCGGTAAAAGAGGATGCGTTCGCGTGACGTAGGCACGCAGCAGGGTCTTGGTGCGCGTGGCCTCAGCCTCGGGCAGCAGTTCGGTACGCAGGTACTCGGTGCCGATGGCATTGGCCTCGGCCTCCTCGTAGTTCTTGCGCATGTCGTAGCGGGTGGTCGCCATTGAGAACGTAAAGCCAATGATGAGCCCGAGCAGCGTCAGCGTTGCTGCGAGCACCACGCTCAGATCGTCGCGGACCTGGCCGCCGCGCAGCGCGTGACGCTTCTGCAGGTTGCGCACCCGCCAACGCGCACGTGAACAGCACGACAATGGTGACGAGAAAGACCGGTTCTGGCGACATGAGGAAACTCTTGAGCGTCATGTATTTTTGGGGGTCTTCAGGACACCGGCGGTGCACCGCCCTCCTGGCGGCGGCGCGCCACGAAGGCGTTGAGTGCTTCGGCCACCGCCGGGTCCAGCGGCGGCGGCTGGAAGGCGGCGAGCGTCGTGCGCCACAGGGCGCCGGCGCGCTGCGTGGCGGTCTTGGCGCCATCGTCAGACCAGGCGCCGAAATTGCGCCAGTCGGAGATCAGCGGCGTATAGAAGGCGTCGCGATAGCGCTGCATGGTGTGCGCGGCGGCGAAGAAGTGACCGCCCGGGCCCACCTCGGCGACCGCATCGATCCCGAGCTCCTCCGCCGCGGCGGACACGGGCTGGAACAGCTCCGCGAACATCTGCAGCATCTCGATATCGAGCATGAACTTCTCGGTGGAGGCGGTCAGGCCGCCCTCGAGCCAGCCGGCGGCGTGCAGGATGAAGTTACAGCCGCCGAGCAAGGCGCCCCACAGGCTCATCTGCGACTCGTAGGCGGCCTGGGCGTCCGGTGAGTTCGAGGCGGTCGCGCTCGAGCAGCGCCACGGCACGCGGATGTGGCGCGCCAGCTGCCCGGCGCCGAAGGCCGCCTTGGCGTACTCGGGCGTACCGAAGGCGGGCGAGCCGGACTTCATGTCGACGTTCGAGGTGAAGCTGCCGTACATGACCGGGGTGCCCGGGCGCACGATCTGTGCGAGCGTGATGCCAAACAGCGCTTCGGCGTGCGCGAGCGTCAGGGCGCCGGCGATGGTGATCGGGGCCATGGCGCCGGCGAGCGTGAACGGCGTGACGATCACCAGCTGCCCGTTGCGCGCGAACTCCATGATGCCGTCGGTCATGGGCAGATCGAGCTGCAGCGGCGAGTTGGTGTTGCAGATGGTGTAGCAGCGCGGCTCGCTCACGAAGGTGGCCTCATCGAGGCCGCAGGCGATGCGCAGCATCGCGAAGCAGTCCGCCAGCTGGCCATCGCCGCGGCAGTAGAAGTAGGGCACCTTGTCCCCGAGCGTCAGCTGCGCCAGCGTCGTGTCCAGGTGGCGTTCGGCGATGGAGCCATCCTGGGGTTCCACCATCTGGCCGAGCACGTGGATCACGTCGAAGGCCTGCGACAGCCGTACCCAGTCGCGATAGTCGGCGAGCGTGCCGGAGTGCTTGCCGTGCTCCTGATCGCTCACGCTGGGCGGTCCGGACACCGGTGCGAACACCACGTGGCGACCGCCGACCCGGCAGGAACGCTCGGGATTGCGCGCAATGAGATTGATCTCGGCCGGCACGCTCGCGAGCGCCTGCGTCACCATCGCCGCGATCCATGCGCACGATGTGGGTTGCCTCATCGACGCTGGCGCCGGCGGCGGCGAGCGCCGCCCGCCCGCGCGGCGACAGGATGCGCATGCCCTGGCGTTCCAGCATGCCGAGCGCCGCCTGGTGCATGCTCTCGACCTGATCCTCGGAGAAGATGCGCACCGGTTCGAAGGGATTGACGAGGTGCCGGTAGCGCGTCGAGCGCTCCACCGCGGGTGCCGAGCCGGCGCGTGGCGTCTCGCGGCGACGCGGTCGGGTCCTGGAAGTAATCTCGGGGTTCGTCATATAAGGTAAGTATGCCATCGCCGTCCGTGCCCGGTTGGCCGCCCGCCGCGCGTTGACGGTACTATCGAATTTCCTCATAGCCACCGCTTACCCAGGAATACGCCCATGTCAGCCGTTGCCACGACCGAGCAGATCCGCCGTCAGTTTCCGGCGCTGGGGCGTCGCCATCAGGGCCACCCCGTCGCGTATTTCGACGGACCCGGCGGCACGCAGGTGCCCGCGCGCGTCGTGGACGCGATGAGCGACTACCTGCTGCATCACAACGCCAATACCCACTGGGCCTATCCCACCAGTCACGAGACCGACGCGGCACTGCTCGGCGCCCGTGCCGCGCTGGCCGACTGGCTCGGCGGCCGGCCCGAGGAGATCGTCTTCGGCGCCAACATGACCACGCTGACCTTTCACCTCGGACGCGCGCTCGGCCAGGGGTGGCGCAAGGGCGACGCCGTCGTGGTCACGGAACTCGACCACCACGCCAACTCCGATACCTGGAGACGTCTGGCCCGCGAGCGTGAACTCGAGCTGCGGGTGATTCGCATGCGACCCGAGGACGGGCGCCTCGACATGGAGGATGCGGCGCGTAAGCTCACCCAGGGTGTGCGGCTGCTCGCCGTTGGCGCAGCTTCCAACGCGCTCGGCACCGTGAACGATGTGGCGCAGCTCACCGCGCTGGCGCACGCCGCCGGGGCACTGGTATTTGTCGATGGCGTGCACTACGCCGCGCATCACATGCCGGACGTGCGTGCCTGGGACTGTGATTTCCTGGCCTGCTCGGCCTACAAGTTCTACGGTCCGCACGTCGGGGTGCTGTGGGGACGACAGGCGCTGCTTAATTCCCTCGATGCCCCGCGGCTCACGCCCGCGACGCCCACCGCGCCCGATCGCCTGGAGACCGGCACGCTCAACCACGAGGGTATCGTGGGTGCCGGGGCCGCGATCGAGTTCCTCGCCTCCCTGGCTCCTGACGGGCAGTCGCGGCGCGCGCGCCTGCAGCGCGTGTCTGAGGTCCTGCATGAACGCGCCGACGAGCTCATCGCGAAGCTGTGGCACGGGCTCGGCGCCATCCGCGGCGTGAAGCTCTACGGGCCGCCGCCGGGCACGCCGCGCACGGCGACACTGTCGTTCACGCTCGAGGGGCGCAGCACGGAGTCGATCGCCGTCGCGCTGGCCGAACGCGGCGTGTTCGTCTCGCACGGGGATTTCTATGCCACCACCGTGGCGCGCGTCTACGGACGCGAGGCGGAAGGCTTCGTGCGCGCCGGCTGCGCCGCCTATACCAGCGCGAACGAGGTGGAGCGGCTGCTCGAGGGCGTGCGCGAGCTCGCGCGCTGATTACTGCACCGCGACCCCTTCCACCAGCAGCACCTCGCAGGAGCCGGGCCCCGAGTCCGAGCGGGTGAGCGAGGTTTTGATCCAGGCGCCGTCGCTGCGCTGGCCATCCACCAGTTCCCCGCTGAGGTGCACGACCTCCCCGATGCGCAGGCGCTTGAGCGCCGCGCGCACCGCGTCGTTCGCCGGGATGAGGTGCGTGTTGGCGCTGTGGCGGGTCACGGCCTCGCGGGAGATGACGAGCGGGCCGCGGGACTGCCAGAAATAGAAGCGCGCGTCCTGGGAGATGTCGAAGTGCGTAAGCACGGCGTTGTCTGACATGGGACCCCAGCCGAGCGCGAGATCCTCGGGGACCAGATCGGCCAGGGTGTCGAAGTAATAATCCTCGCGCGCGAGAATGCGGGCCGTGACGTCATAGTCCGCGCGCGGCGTGAGCCGCCAGCGGCCGCGCTGCAGTGGGGAGGCGTCCTGCAAGTCGCTCTGCCGCGGCTCGGCGGGCGCGAGTACGCCATCGGGCGGGTGGATGGGACGCAGTTCGAGGCGCCGCCATGCGCTCCACAGCGCGACCGCGACGAGTGCCACCCCCAACACGTGACTCAGCCTCATGACGTCATCTTCGCCGTGTCCCGCCGCCAGGGATCGGGCGCGGCACGCGCAAAAAAAGCGGCGCGCTGCCGGGCCCGCCGCGGGTAGTATCGGGGCCGCACCAAAGTGCGCGCAGGGAGGCAGTTCACGAAATGAGTACGGTGGGCACGGCCATGGCGCGCGCCGCCGCGTGGGGTATTTGCACCCTCGCGGCCAGCGCCCCCGGCGCCGCGGCCGGCCCCGGCGATGCCTGTACGCTGCTCAGCGCGGCACAGGTGAGCACGGTGCTCGGGGTTGCGGTGGAGGAGGGCGAGCACATCGTGCCGAACTCGCTGAGCTCCTGCGGCTGGATGGGTCCGGGTGGCGCCAGCATCGGCTCGAAGAAGATGGTGCTGAGTCTGATGAGCGCGCGCTCCTTCGAGGCCGGCAAGACCCCGGTCAAGGGGGTCACCGAGATCACCGCCAGCGGCATCGGCGATGAGGCCTATTACATCAGCATGCCGCCCTTTGGCACCGCGCTCAGCGTGCGCAAGGGCAGCGCCTACTTCCAGCTGCGGATCGCGGGCTATCCGAGCGGCCAGGTGCGTACGCTCGAGAAGCTCCTGGCACTGGCGCTCCTCGACCGGGTCTAGGTTTCAGGGCCGCCCCGGGGGCCGCCAGCGCCTCGTGAGACACGGCCGGCGGCGGGGCCGCCGCGCCCGTGGTACCTTTCACACAACAGAAGGTGGTTGAGGGGTCTGTGAAGGATGCCCAGCAAAGTTCCGGACGGACAAACCCGCGGCTGGATCATTCCGATCGGCGGCGCCGAGAATAAGGAAAACGACCGCCGCATCCTCGAGCGCTTCGTGCGCGCCTCGGGGGGTGAGGAAGCCGATATCGTGGTGATCCCCACGGCCAGCCGCATGCACGAGACCGGGCCCCGGTACGAGCAGATCTTCCGCGACATCGGCGCCCCGCGCGTCACGGTCATGGACTTCGACACCCGCCGCGACTGCCAGGAAGCCGGGCGTCTCAAGCGCCTCGAGGAGGCCACCGGCATCTTCTTCACCGGGGGCAACCAGCTGCGGCTCACGACGCTCCTGGGCGGCACGCCGGTCGCCAAACTGATCCGGATCCAGAACGCCCGCGGCGTGACGGTCGGCGGCACCAGCGCCGGCGCCAGCATCCTCAGCGAGCACATGATCGCCTCGGGCGATGAGGGTTCGGCGATGATCGCCGGCAGCGTGCGCCTCGCCCCGGGCTTAGGCCTCACCAACCGTTTCATCATCGATCAGCATTTTCGCCAGCGCGATCGCCTCGGCCGGCTGCTGACGGCGCTCGCCTACAACCCCTTTGCGGTCGGCATCGGGCTGGACGAGGACACCGCCGCCTTCATCGGCCCGGATGAGACGGTCGAGATCGAGGGCAGCGGCGGGGTGACCATCGTGGACGGCTCACAGGTGTCGTACTCCTCGATCGGGCAGATCGCCGACGGGCAGGCGGTGTGCGTGCTCGGGCTGCAGGTGCACGTGCTGGTGGCGGGTGCGACCTTCAACATGCATACGCGGGTGGCGAGTGCCGGCGCGCTGCTGCAGGCGAAGGAGTAGTCCACCGCCGGTCTGCCCAGGCGCCACACGTTGCCTACGAAAAACTATTACATGAGCAACAGCCATGCGCATTCTTGACCGCTCCGTTTACGTCGGCCCGTCCCTGTACGCGCGCTTCCCGGTCATCCGTCTGGACCTCGACCTCGGCGAGCTGGAAGCGTGGCCCACGGGGCGCCTCGGCGCGCGGCTTCGTCGATGCGCTCGCGGCCGCGCTCCCGGGCCTGGCTGAGCACGGCTGCTCCTACCGCGAGCCGGGGGGGCTGCTGCGGCGCATGCGCGAGGGCGATGGTACCTGGCTCGGCCACGTGCTCGAGCACGTCGCCATCGAGCTGCAGAACATCGCCGGCGAGGAAGTGACCTTCGGCAAGACGCGCAGCGCCGGGCGTCCCGGGGTCTACACGGTGGTCTACGAGTACGCGCAGCGCGACGAGGGCATCGCCGCCGGCGAGCTCGGTCTGCGCCTGCTGCTCACGCTGCTGCCGCCGCAGCTGCGCCCCGCCGACAGCGTTCCGGAAGGCTGGGACTGGCCGGAGGCGCGCGATCAGTTCATCCGCTTCGCCCAGCGCCGCGCGCTCGGCCCCTCGACGGCCTCGCTGGTGCGCGCCGCCGAGAACCGCGGCATCCCGTGGCTGCGCCTGAACGATCAGTCGCTGGTGCAGCTCGGTCACGGCAAGTACCAGCAGCGCATCCAGGCGACGGTCACCGGACGCACGCCCCACATCGCGGTGGAGCTGGCGAGCGACAAGGAGGAGACCAACAAGATCCTCGCCGGCCTTGGCCTGCCGGTGCCGCAGCAGGAACTGGTGCACAGCGAGAACCAGGCGGTGCGCGCCGCGCGCCGCATCGGCTTCCCGGTGGTCACCAAGCCCTACAACGGCAACCACGGCCGCGGCATCTCCATCCGCCTGACCACCGAACCCGAGGTGGCGCACGGCTTCCACGTGGCCCGCGAGCACTCGCGCTCGGTGATCGTGGAGACGTTCCTCGAGGGCGACGACCATCGCCTGCTGGTGGTCAACGGCGAGCTGGTGGCGGCGACCCGCCGCACGCCCGGGCACGTGGTGGGTGATGGCGAGCACACCATCGCGCGAGCTCATCGACAGCGTCAACCAGGATCCGCGCCGCGGCGTCGGGCACGAGAAAGTGCTGACGCGGCTCGAGCTCGATGCGCAGGCGCAGAAGATGCTCGAGCGCGCCGGGCTCACCGCCGAGGCGGTGCCGCCCAAGGGGCAGGTCGTTTACCTGCGCTCGACCGCCAACCTGTCCACCGGCGGCACGGCGACCGACGTCACCGACGTCATCCACCCCGACAACCGCGAGATGGCCGAGCGCGCCGTGCGCGCCATCGGCCTCGACGTGGGCGGCGTCGACTTCCTCTCCAAGAACATCACCGAGAGCTACCGCAGGATCGGCGGCGGCATCTGCGAGGTGAACGCCGCGCCCGGGCTTCCGCATGCACGTGGCGCCGAGCGAGGGCACGCCGCGCGACGTGGCGGCACCGGTGATCGACATGCTGTTTCCGCCCGGAGCGCGCCGTCGCGCGTGCCGATCGCCGCCATCACCGGCACCAACGGCAAGACCACCACGGCGCGCATGCTGGCGCACATCACCAAGATGGCCGGCTTCACCCCGGGGCTGACCACGACCGACGGCGTGTACATCGACGGCCAGCGCACCGTGCCGGGTGACATGACCGGCCCGGTCTCGGCGCGCATGGTGCTCGCGGACCCGCAGATCGACATCGCGGTGCTCGAGACCGCGCGCGGCGGGCTGCTGCGCGCCGGCATGGGCGTGAACGAGGTCAACGTCGGCGCGGTGCTCAACGTGCAGCCCGACCACCTCGGCCTCAAGGGCATCGACACGCTCGAGCAGCTCGCCGAGGTCAAGCGCATCGTGGTCGAGGTCGCGAGCGACTGCGCGGTGCTCAACGCCGACGATCCGCTGGTGCTGAAGATGTCCGGCTACACGGAAGCGAAGCACATCTGCTACGTCACGCTGAATCCGCAGCACGCGCTGGTGCGCGAGCACATCCGCGCCGGCGGCCGCGCCTGCGCGCTGGAGGCCGGCGTCAACGGCCAGATGATCACCCTGTACGACAAGGGCGCTCATATCCCGCTCCTGTGGACGCACCTGATCCCGGCCACGCTCGAGGGACGCGCCACGCACAACGTGCAGAACGCCATGTTCGCCGCCGCCATGGCCTTCTCCCTCGGCATCAAGCTCGACGCGATCCGCCAGGGCCTGCGCACCTTCGACGCCACCTTCTTCCAGGCGCCGGGCCGCATGAACGTCTTCGACGAGCATCCCTTCAAGGTGCTCTTCGACTACGGGCACAACGCCCACGCGGTCGCCGCGCATGGCGGACCTGGCGCAGCGCCTCGACGTGACCGGCCGCCGCATCGTGGTGCTCGCCGGACCCGGCGACCGCCGCGACGAGGACCTCGTCGCGATCGCCCAGCGCGGTTGCCGGGCGCTTCGATCACTACATCTGCCGCCGCGACGACAACCTGCGCGAACGTGCACCCGATGAGGTGCCGCGCATCCAGGCCGCGGCGCTCAAGGCCGCCGGCGTGCCCTCGCAGGCGATCTCGGTCATCCCGGACGAGCAGGAGGCGATCAACGCCGCGCTCAACATGGGCGGCTCCAGGTGACCTGCTGCTGATCTTCGCCGACGCGCTGGTGCGCTCCTGGAAGCAGATCACCAAGTTCCGCCCGGCGGGCGACGGTCGCGCCCCCAACGCCGGCGCCTGCCTTCGCGAGCGAGGCGGCCAGCTACGGCGCGGGCGCGCCGAAGGCCGGCGAGCCGGCCGCGCCGGCCTTCAGCCTCGAGGGCCTGATCCGCGACGAGCGCGGGATCCGCTACGCACCGGAGGCCGAAGACTGAACGCCGACACCGGACTCCCGTTCGATGCCTCGCGGCGTCTGACGGGACCCAACCTATTCTTCGTCAGCACCGGCGCGCAGCTGGAGACCAGCGGCATCGCGCCCGATGAGGCGCTGCTGGCCGGCTGGCGCGCGCGCGTCGAGCGGGCACGCGCGTACCTGGGATGGCATGCCCCGGGAGTCGTGGCACGCCGGCACGCCGGCGGCGTGTCGCTGGCGCTGGCCGCGCCCGCCGACCAGCTGTTTGTCGCCACCGAAGTCAACGAGTGGGCGCTGTGCGCCACGCTCGCCGCGGCCGATCCGTCCTGCAGCGCGGCACTCGAGGCGGCGCTGCTCGCGGAGGTGCTCGAGGATGCGGCCGAGGGGGCGCAGGTACTCCCGCCGGTGCTGGAGGAGGGCGCGGCGCTCGCGCGCCTGGCGGAACTCGCGTCCCGCGAGGCGCGGCCTGCGCTCATGGCGCTGATCGGCGCTGCCCGGCGCGCGCGCGCTGCCGCACGTACTCGACGACGACACGCTCACGCTGGGGGCGGGCAGCGGCGGCGGCGATTTTTCCCTGGCTGCACTGCCGCCGCCGGCCGCGGTGCCGTGGGGCGAGCTGCACGACGTGCCGACCGCCATCGTGACCGGCTCGAACGGCAAGACCACCACGGTGCGGCTGCTCGCGGCCTGCGCGCTCGCGCACGGCTGGCCGAGCGCCTTCTGCTGCACCGACGGGGTGTTCTTCGAGGGCAGCGCCCGGGCGAGCGGCGATTACTCCGGCCCGGAGGGTGCGCGCCGCGTCATCCGCGAGCGCGGCGCGCGGGCGGCGATCATCGAGACGGCCCGCGGCGGCATCCTGCGGCGCGGACTGGCGATCTCGCAGGCGCGCGTCGCGGTGGTGACCAACGTCAGCGCCGATCATTTTGGCGAGTACGGCATCGATGACCTCGCGGGGCTCGCGGAGGTGAAGCTGACCGTGGCCGGCGTACTGAGCGCCGACGGCCTGCTGGTGCTGAACGCCGATGACGCGCAGCTGGTGGCGAAGTCGCACACGCTCGCGCAGCGCTTCGGCCGGGCGCCGCCGCTTGGCTGGTTTGCCCTGGACGCCGAGCACCCGGGGCTGCGCGCGCACCGCAGCGGCGGCGGCTCCACCTGCGGCGTCCGCGACGGCCGCCTGCTGCTGCAGCAGGACGGGCGCGAGGCCGACCTCGGCGCCGTCAGCGCACTGCCGCTCACGATTGACGGCAGCGCGACCTACAACATCGCCAACCTCGCCGCGGCGGCGCTGGCGGCCGCGGGGCTCGGCATCCCGCCCGCTGTCATTGCGGGCGTGTTCGCGCGCTTCGGCGCGAACTTCCGCGACAACCTCGGGCGCATGATGCGTTTCGAGCGCGACGGCGTATGCATACTCGTCGACTACGCGCACAACCCCGACGGCATGCGCGGCCTGCTGACCGTCGCCGAGCACCTGCGCAGGCCGGGGGGACGCCTGGGGACGCTGCTCGGTCAGGCCGGCAATCGCCGCGACAGCGAGGTGGAGGCGCTCGCCGGCGTGGTGGCGGGCTTTCACCCGCAACTGGTGGTCGTCAAGGAGGACGAGGCGCACCTGCGCGGTCGCGACCCCGGGGAGGTGCCGCGGCTCATCCACGCGGCGCTGCGGCGCGCCGGCCTGCCGGAAGCGGCCTTGCCCATGCGCAAGAGTGAACTCGAGGCGGTCGACTGCGCGCTCGAGTGGGCGCGCCCGGGCGACGTGCTGGCGCTGCCGGTGCATTCCTCGAGTGCGCGTGCCGCGGTGCTGGCGCTCTTGTCCGCCGCTGCCGGCGCGTCTTAGCGCCGTTTGTTATCCGATGTCTTCTCCGTCAAGACGCTGCGGGATACTCTCGTCCAACCAGCACCTCGATGAAATTCCAATCACTGCGGCGGGAGTACCAGCGTGGGTTTCGCGATCAAAGCCGCGGTTCGTAATCTGCGGGCGAAGACGTTCGTGTTTGCTGCGCAGAAGACCATGTATGGCGGTAAGCATATCGCCAAAGGCGACACGGTGTTTGTCTTCGCCAGCGAGAACGAGGGTGGCCAAGGCCTCATGGCGCGCGGCATGGTCACTTACGCCCGAGCGATCGCCAAGAAGAGCGACGTCCTGCGGCAAACGCCCCGCGTGAGCATCGCCGTCAAACGCACCGCGCTCGCAAAGCGGCCCGTGGGGCGGGGCGAGCTTAGACGCTTTACCGACTGGAACGACGGCCAGCCGGAAACCGAGCTCAATTTCAAATTCTATCGTCAGGCCACCAACAAGATCGTGGCCATCTCGGATGAGGCGGCGGCTTTCCTCGAGCGATTTTTCTAGCCCGACCCGCGTCCGCGAGCCGCCTCGTGTGCACAGAGGTCGCAATCGGACCGTCAACGGGCCTCGTGACAGATGCAACGACTCGGCCGGCTACCGTGGAGTGGCGTGTCCGGTGGTGCCGCCGCTGGTGAACTCGAACCTCAACAGCCACCGGCGCGGGTCTGGCCCGTCGGCCGCGGCGAACTTCCATTTTCCAGCCGCCTCGCTTGCCGAGCGGGCGAAGTACGCACTGGGCCCGGGATTTTCCAGGCGCGTCTCGATGACATTGCCCGAAGGATCGACGGTCGCCAGCACGGCGACCTTGACGTGGCCGTGAATGGTTCGCAGCGCGCTGCGGGCCACGACGGGCATCTGCTCATGGACCACGGAGGGGGAGACGTCTGCCAATGGCGGTGCGGGTCGTTCCGCTCGGGGGGAGCCGGGGCGTGGGGGCGGCTTGGACTCCTTGGACTTCGCGCTGAGCGCAGCTGCGGCGCCCTGCGGAAGCGCCGGCAGAAGCGGGCCCGGGTTCCGCGCAGCAGCGACCGGCGCGCCGGCAGCTGGTTGCGCAGCACTTTGAGCGGCACCGGAGGTCGGCCGCGCGGCATCGGCGTGGCCGTGAAACAGGCGCAGGCCCGCCCAGATTGCGAGCAGCACCACGAGGCATGCGGGCGCTGCGAGCGCCGGCACGCGCAGGCGTCGCCTGGCCGGCTCCTGTGGCGCGGAGGCTTGCGGGGGAGCTTCGCGAACGATCGGCTCAGGAACGGCCACCACGGGTGCATCCGGCGCGCGTCTGAACTCGGCTTCCAGCTCGCTGGCCGTCGGACGGCCGGCGGGGTCGTGGCTCAAGCATCGCTGGATCGTGGCAACGAACGCCGCAGGCAGCGTCGGGGGCAGGCAGGTGGTTCCGCCGTGTTCATCGGGCCACGGGAGGCATTGCGTGAGGGCCTCGACCAGCGTGATGCCGAGACCCCAGATATCGCCGGCCGCGGAGAGAGCGCCGTTCTTGGCTTCGGGGGGATCGTACAGGGAGGACGGCGCGTGGCTCGCCCTGGGAGCGCCGGCGGGACGCACGGTATCACTGGCCAGTTTCAGCTGGTCATTGACCACCAGAAAGTTCGCCGGCTTCAGCTGGCCCTGCACCAGGTTCTTCGCGTGCAGGTATGCCAGGGCGTCCAGGGTGGGAAGGAGCAGTTCCCGCGTTTCGTCAACCGTCAGGGCGCGCCGTGGAAGGACCTGAGCGAGGGTCTGTTCGGCATATTCCATGACGACGAAGAGAAACTGGCGACCCCCGAGCTGGTACAGGCCTGCATCGAGCAGCCGGATCAGGTGAGGATGGGAGAGGCCGGCGGCCGTGCGCCAGTGCGCGAGCTGCGCCAGTGTGACCCGCTCAGCCGGGACGATCTTGATCGCGGCAGCGCAGGCGTCCGGTGCCGCGTGTTCGGTCAGGAATACGGCGCTGTGGTCTGACCCATGCAGGATCTGCCGCAGGGGATAGGTCCCATTGATGACCGCGCCCTGCCACTCCGGCCAGACTTCGATCGGCGTCTCCCTGATTTCCTCCGCACTCATGAGAAACGACATGCTCCCGCGAGGCCTCGGCTGAAGATACCACCACGGGGGCGGCTGCTGGAGGAGCGTGTGTGGAGAGATGGATCACACTTTGTCGATGCGGGGATTCGCGTCGCTTCCTGACGACGGCCGCCTGCGTGCCCCGATGGCGGCACGTTCTTACGGCGCGCGCGGGGCACGCGCCGCCGCGAGCAGGCCGGTCAGTTCCTTCTTCGCGACCGCCAGGTCCTTCTGGAAGCCCGCATCGGCGTGCAGGCGATCCAGCAGCGCCGCCGCCGCGAGCCGCCCCGCCGCGACATCCGAAGGGTAATGAAAGCCGCACACGATGCGGCTGTCGCCGAAAGCGATGGCGCGCGCGATCAGCTGGTCGGCGAACTCGGGCGCGATTTCCGCCAGGATCGAGCCCCACAGCCAGCCGAGCGTCGCGTGACCGGAAGGGTAGGAGCCGCTCGCAGGCAGGTCCGGATAGCTGAGCGGGCACTTCGGCAGGTCGGGGTATTCGACGAAGGGCCGGTGGCGGCCGCCGCTGCCGACGGGCTTCTTGACCGGCGCCACCAGCGCTTCCGCGTCGCTGCGCACCCGCTCCATCATCTGCAGGAACCGCGGTGCGTTCTGCCGGTTGAGGTTCAGACCGAGCAGATACGTGAAGCGCGGCGCCACGTTCTCCGCCGGCCGCGGCGCCACGTCGTCCGCGTGCGCTTCCTCGGCGCGCGCCGTGCCAATCAGCGCGCGGGTGTGGAAGTAAGTCTCCACGTCGGCCGCCTTGGCCATCGAGTCATCCGCCGGCGCCGGCGGCAGCCACGCCTCGATGTGCAGCGCCTGCCCCGGCGCCAGATAACCCGGAGCGCTCTCCTGCGCCTGCGGCGCGCTCGCCCCGAGCAGGAAGGCGGCCGCGGCCAGTAGTGCGGGCCAGCGCCCGCCGGCGGCGCGGCGCGCCGGTGTGAGGCTGCTCATGAGTTCGGGTTTCCCTTCTGCTGCGATCGAGTGGCACCCTTGGGTGTTCGGGACGAGCGCGCGCCTTCAGTGCAGCGCGTTCAGCGCGGTCCAGCCGTTCCAGATGATTTCGATGCCGATGCACATGAGGATGAAGGCCGACAGCCGCACCAGAACCTCAAGGCCGGTGTCGCCGAGGAACTTCGCCATGCTCGCGGCAAAGCGGTAGGCGAGGTAGATCGACAGCCCGATGGCAACCATGCCGAGCAGCGCCCCGGTGGCGCGCGAGGCCATCTCGGTCAGCGGCGGAAAGCCCTCGACCTTGCCGCGGCTGCCGATGGTGATCGCCACCGACATCGAGCCCGGGCCCACCGTGAGCGGCATGGTCAGCGGATAGAAGCTGCCGATCTTGCGGCGGCTGCGCGCCGGCAGGTCCGAGGAGTCCGCGTGATCGGACCAGTCCTCCTGTGTCAGGAGCTTCCAGCCGAGCGCGGTCACCACGAAGCCGCCGGCGATGCGCACCACCGGCAGCCGGATCCCGAAGATCTCCAGCAGATACGGTCCGAGCACCATCGAGCCCACGAGCAGTGCGAAGCCGTTGATCGCGACCTTGCGCGCCATGGCGTTGCGTTCGGCCACCGTCAGGGAGGCGGTCATGCCGAAAAAGAACGGGGCTGACTCGATCGGATTGACGATCGGGAACAGCCCGGCGAAGGTCAGCAGGAAGGCGCTGAAGATGCTGCTCACTACTTCTTAAGGTCCGCAGGTTCGGTTTGCCAGCGCCGAGGTGCGCGCCGCGAGTATGAACGCGGCGACGAAGGCCTGGCTAGCCTCGGTCCCCCGCCTCCGGAGACCGACTCCCGGGACTTCAGGGCCCCGGAGGCGTGAGCGCCGCGCTTGCCCGTGGCAGATGCGTGAGCACGCGTCCCACCACGTGATCCAGGCGTGCCGGCGTCAGCTCCACCAGCCCCTGGGCGATGCGTACCCGCCGCAGCGTGTCCTCATCCAGGCGCCGGTGCGCGCGGTACAGCCGCGTGCGCACGGTCGTCTCATGCAGGCCGAGCGAGGCGGCCGTCTCGATGCCGCTGATGCCCTCGAGGACGCGCAGGACAAAGACCGTGCGGAACACTTCCGGCAGGCTGCCGATCGCCTGCTCGAGGCGGCAGCGCTCCTGCTCCTCCGGGGTGAGCGCCGTCACGGCCGCTTCCCCGTTCACACCGCGCGCGGGTGTGCCCCGCTGCAGGCGTGCATGCTGGTAGGTGAGACGGGTGAGCCAGGCGGCGAACTTGCCGGTCGGCTCGTAGCGCGCCAGGTCCCCGAACGCGGCCAGGTAGGTCTCCTGCACCACCGCCTCGGCGCGGCCCGCGTCAGCCACCACGCTGTGCGCCACCCGATAGAGCCGCCGGGCGTAGCGGCGGATGAGCGCCTCGATGGCCGGCTCTTCGTGCGCGCGCGAGCGCTCGATCAGCAGCAGATCCGGGACGTGCTCCGTGGCCATGGCCGTACCGGCTCGGCGCATCAGGTTGGCGTGGGAGGGGTGATTGCGGGCGGGGGTTGCGGGATCCAGCATGTTCATCGACCTCTGGTGTGTATCCTAGCCACCATGGACAGGAGACCGGCCCTGCAGGCCGGGTATTGCGCATCGCTCGCCCTGGTGGCCCTGACGGCGAGCTCGATTTGGGCCGCGGCGCCGCCACCGGCCGCCCGCATTCATCCGCAGCGCTGGCCGCGATTCGCGCCCGCACTGCCCGCGGACGCGGAGCTCGAGGCCCGTATCGGGGCGCTGCTCGAGCGCATGACGCGCACGCAGAAGGCCGCGCAGCTGGTGCAGGCCGATATCGGCAGCATTGCGCCGGATGATTTGCGGCACTATTCCCTCGGCTCTGTCCTGAACGGCGGCAATTCCTCGCCGCGCGATGACAAACTTGCTCCTCCAAGTGAGTGGCTGGCGCTCGCCGACCGGTTCTATGAGGCTTCGTGCGGCACCCCGGAGGACCCGCGCGTGCCGGTGCTGTGGGGGACCGACGCCGTCCACGGGCACAACAACATCCCCGGGGCGACCATCTTTCCGCACAACATCGGGCTCGGCGCCGCGCGCGACCCGGAGTTGATCCGCCGCATCGGGGAGATCACCGCCCTTGAGGTGCGGGTCACCGGGCTCGACTGGGCGTTCTCCCCCACGGTGGCCGTGGCCCGCGATGTCCGCTGGGGCCGCACGTACGAGAGCTACGCCGAGGACCCGGACCTGGTGCGCCAGTACGCCGCCGCCCTGGTGCAGGGTCTGCAGGGCGTCCCGGCACGCCAGCGTTCCTCGATGCCGCCCACGTGCTGGCCACGCCCAAGCATTTCCTCGGCGACGGGGGCACCGGGGGCAAGGACCAGGGGGATAACCTCGGCAGCGAGCGTGAGCTGCGCGACATCGACAGCGCGGGCTACCAGGCGGCGCTCGCGGCCGGCGCGCAGATCGTCATGGCCTCCTACTCGAGCTGGCACGGACGCAAGATGCACGGCAACGAGGCGCTGCTGACCGAGGTGCTCAAGGGCCGCATGGGCTTCGACGGCTTCGTGATCGGGGACTGGAACGGGCACGCGCAGCTGCCCGGGTGCACGGCCGTCCGTTGCGCGCCGGCTGTCAATGCCGGGCTGGACATGCTCATGGCCCCGGATGGCTGGAAGGACCTGCAGGGCAACCTCGCCGCGCAGGTCGCGGCCGGCACGATTCCCGAGGCTCGCCTCGATGATGCGGTGCGGCGCATCCTGCGGGTCAAGCTGCGCGCGCATCTGCTCACCGAGGGACGGCCCTCGGCGCGCCCGTACGCCGGGCACTACGAGCTGCTTGGCGCCGCGGAGCACCGCGCCGTGGCACGCCGGGCCGTGCGCGAGTCGCTGGTGCTGCTGAAGAACCGCAATCACCTGCTGCCGCTCGCGCCGCGCCAGCACGTGCTGGTGGCGGGTGACGGGGCCGACAGCCTCGCCAAGCAAAGCGGCGGCTGGACGATCAACTGGCAGGGGACCGAGCCGAACCAGGACTTCCCGCACGGGGAGACGATCTATGCCGGCATCGCGCAGCAGGTGAAGGCGGCCGGCGGCAGCGCGCAGCTGAGCCTCGCGGGCGAGTTCCACACGCGCCCGGACGTGGCCATCGTGGTGTTCGGCGAGAACCCGTACGCGGAGTTCGCCGGCGACGTGCCGACGCTCGAGTACAGCCCGACGGACAAGCACGACCTGGCGCTGCTGCGGCGTCTGCATGCGCTCGACGTGCCCGTGGTCGCCGTGTTCCTGTCGGGGCGTCCGCTGTGGGTCAACGCCGAGCTCAATGCCGCCGACAGCTTCGTGGCGGCCTGGCTCCCGGGGCCGGAAGGGGGCGGGATCGCCGACGTGCTGCTGCGCAGGCCCGACGGTGCCGTGCGCTATGACTTCAGCGGCCGGCTGCCGTTCTCCTGGCCCGGCACGCCGCGCCCGCCGGCGGTCGCTGGGCGGCCCGGGGAGCCGGCACTTTTTCCCTATGGGTACGGGCTGAGCTACGAGGACGACGGCTACCTGCGCGCGCTGCCCGAGAACCCCGGCGCGCCCGCGCCCGGGCGCTAGCGGCGCGCCTACTCGGCCGCGGCTCCCACGGCCACCCAGGCGAGATCGGAGTTCGACACCGAGCCCACGTTGAACTTGCGCGCGGCGCCCGACATGCGCAGCAGCGCCTGTGGCAGCGGCATCGGCGGCGCCGTGTCGCCCTTCTTGGCCTTGTGGAAGCGCACCGGGTTGATCCGCGCCACGACGTAGTTGCGCAGGTACGGGGACTTGAAGCCGCGCGCCTGCAGCGCGCTGATGATGGCCTTCACGCGCGCGTCGATCTCGAGGAGGCGCGCCGCATAGTCCTCGCGCTGCTTCAGGCTCGCCGCGAGCGTGCGCTCGCTGAAGCGATCGACCTTCTTCAGGAAGGCGCTGTAGGCGCCGCCGGCAAAGCGCGGCGCGCGCTCGTAGACGATGCCGAGCGTCAGCAGTTCGGGCGCCTCGAACTGCGCGGCGAACTCCTGCTCGCGCTCGCGCCCGCGCCGCTTGGCGAGATTGCGTGCCATGCGGATCACCTCGAGGCTGCGGTCCTTGAGGTTGTGGGCCTTCTCGGTGTTGAGCGCGAGGATGCGGTAGGCGAGGGAGTCGTCCCCGGAGATGAGCGCCGTGATCTGCTTGAGTCCGAGCACCTTGGCGGCGGCCAGGCGATGCCGGCCGTTGGGCGTCCACAGCCGCCCATCCTCGCCGCGCACTACGATCAGGGGATCCAGAAACGCCGCGGTCTGCTCGATGGCCACGGCCAGGCGCTTGGCGTGCGTCGGCGACAGGTCGCGCTGGAAGGGCGTCGGCTGCACGGCCGCGAGCGGCAGGCTCGCCAGCAGCAGCGGCCGCCCGCCAAGGGGCTCGCGATAGGCGCCGATCGGCGCACCGCCGGCGGTGCGCACCAGCTGCGCGAGTTCGGCGACCGCCGGATCATCGAGCGCCACGGCCACCTGCGCGGCATCGAGGCCGCGCGCCTGTTGGCCCGGGGCGAGCCGGCCGCGTGTGCGGCGGGTGCGGGCGGCAGCCTTGCGAGGTGCGGCCATGGCGCAATCTCCCGTTGGAATGAGTGTGCGAGAATGACGGATTGATCAGGATGTTGCCATGGACGCCTCTCTTCAGTCAGCGAGCGCTGCGCGCCCGGCGGATGGCCGTGGGCGTCTGCCCGCGCAGCGCATCGATGCGCACGGCGCCACGCACGTCGACCAGCGCGCCGTGCTCGCGCTCGCCCTGCCGCTCATGGCCAACAGCGCCGTGCAGATCGTGCTCAACCTCACCGACATGTGGTTCATGGGGCGCATCTCCACCAAGGCGCTCGCCGCGGTGGGCGCGGTGCAGTGGCTCATCATGGCGGTCGTGCTGGTGCTCGGCGGCGCCGGCACCGCGGTGCAGACACTCGTCGCGCAGAACTTCGGCGCCCACCGCTACAACCGTGCGGCGCAGGCGGTGTGGACCGCGATCTGGGGCATGGCGTGCGCGGCGCCGGTTTTCATGCTGGTCGGGGCCGCGCGCCACCTGATCCTCGCGCCCTTCGGCTTTGACGCCCAGATCGAGCAGCTCGCCGCGGCCTTCTGGCTGCCGCGCGTCGGCGGCGCGTTCGTCGGCGCGGCGGTGTGGGCCACGCTCGGGTTCTTCAACGGCATCGGCCGTCCGCGCCTGACGCTGTGGATCACCCTGGTGACCACGCTCGCCAATGCGCTGCTCAACCAGCTGTTCATCTTCGGCCTGGGGTGGGGCATCGCCGGCTCCGCCTGGGCGACCAACTGCGCGCAGCTGATTGGCCTGCTGTTCGCGCTCGCGATCTTCCTGCAGCCGCATTACCGCCGCGTGTACCACTCGCACCTCACCTGGCGGCCCCACGCCCGGCGGCTCATCGAGCAGCTGCGTCTTGGCGTGCCGATGGGACTCTTACCCGCGGCCGACCTGCTCGGGTTTGCCATGTTCCAGATGATGCAGACCTGGCTCGGGACCGCCGACGGGGCGGCCACCCAGATGGTCATGATGCTCACCTCGCTTTCCTATATGCCCGGCTTCGGCATCGCCTCGGCCGCGACCACCCTCGTCGGGCAGTCGATCGGCGCCGGGGCGCGCGACTGGGCTTTCCGCGTCGGCAACCGCACCATCCTGCTGGCGGCGTGCTACATGGGCGGCATCGGCATCGTGATCGCGCTCACCGGACCGTGGCTGCTGCCCTTCTTCGCCGGCGCGCACGACGCGGACGCGCTCGCGGCGGTGGCGCTCGGCGGGCACCTGCTGTGGCTGGCCGCCGGATTCCAGTTCTTCGACGGACTCAACATGGGCAGCAGCATGTGCCTGCGCGGCGCGGGCGATGTGAAGGTGCCGGCCGCCCTGGTGCTGCCGATGTCCATGCTGTTCTTTGCCCCGCTCGCCCACGCGCTCACCTTCGCTCCGGGGCAGGGCTGGGTGCACTTCCTGCCGCAGTTCGGCTACGGTGCCGTCGGCGGCTGGGTCGCGGTGCTCGTGTACATCATGGCGCTCGGCAGCGCTCTGCTGTGGCGCTGGCGTTCGCGCGCCTGGCAGCGCCTGCGGATATGAAACACCCATGTTCGTGACGCTGAAGACGCTGCTGCGCACGCTGGTGCTCCCGCCGGCAGGTCCCGTGCTGCTGGCCGCCGTGGGCGCCTTCCTGGTCAGCCGCCCGCGCGCCAGCGCGCGCGCGCGGCGCGCCGGCGTGGCGCTGCTTGCGCTCGGGCTGGGCTCGCTGTGGCTCCTGGCCACGCCCGCGGTGGCCGACCGCCTGTGGCGCGCGGCCGAGCGTGAACCGGTGCTGGATGTGGCGCGCGTGGGCGACGCGCAGGCGATCGTCATCCTCGCCGGCGGCAGCGTGCGCGCCGCGGCGCCCGAGTACGCCGGGGAAGCGGCGCCAGACGGCGACCTGCTCGAGCGGCTCGCCTACGGCGCCTATCTTGCGCATCGCACGGGGCTGCCGGTGCTGGTCTCGGGCACCACCCCGGAGACGCTGGCGATGCAGGCCTCGCTCAGCCGCGACTACGGCGTGACGGCGCGCTGGATCGAGAGCCGCTCGCGCGACACCTTCCAGAATGCGCAGTACTCGGCGCCGCTGCTGCGCGCGCAGGGCATCACGCGCATCCTGCTGGTCACCGATGCGGTGCACGAACATCGCGCGGCCGCGGAATTCGCCGCGGCCGGGCTTGCGGTGCGGCCGGCACCGACCGGGCTGTGGGTGGCGTCCGCGCCGCATCCGGGACGCTACCTGCCGCACATCGATGCGCTCAAGCGCTCGACGCTGGCACTGTATGAGCTGCTCGGCGACGCGGCACGGCAGGTGTTTGCCGCGCTCGGCGTGCGCCGCCAGCAGGGCTGACCCGGGCGGCCGGGGAAGGGGCGCGCTCGCCGACGCACATGCACACCGAGGAGCTGACGACCGTGTTCCGTTCGCCACGCAAGCGCGCCTGCGACGAACGGCTGCTGGTGCTCACGGCGGTCGGCGTCCCCGGCTTCGTGGTGCTCGGTGCGGGGGAGTTCCTGCTGCAGGTGCCCCCCGCAGAAGCGGCCTACGCGGTGCAGCACCTGCTGCAGTACGAGGCGGAGAATCGTGCCCCGCCGCCGCCGCCCCCGC
This sequence comes from uncultured Pseudomonadota bacterium, assembly GCA_963727305.1. GTDB lineage: Bacteria > Pseudomonadota > Gammaproteobacteria > Steroidobacterales > Steroidobacteraceae > 13-2-20CM-66-19. Next base: position 267,825 of record CAVSFM010000001.1, on the reverse strand, counting down.
CGCCCGTCCCGTATCCGTACGCCTGGGTCGGCTGCGTCGTCTACGTGCTGGTGCTGTTCGGGGTCGCGGCGGCGCTCTCGCACGGGCTGGTGCGGCTGGATGCCTTCGATGTGGGCGAGCTCGACGCGGCACGGGTACAGGCCGGCGAATGGTGGCGTGCCTGGACCGCCCTCACGCTGCACCTGGATGGGCCGCATCTGGCGGCCAACCTGGTCGCGGGCGTGTGGTTCGGCTATCTCGCGGCGGCGCAGATGGGCGGCGGCACGGCGTGGCTCCTCACGGTGACGGGCGCGGGTGTCGCCAATCTCATCGAAGGGCTCCTCGGGCCCGCGGACCATCACTCCGTCGGGGCCTCCACCGCGGTGTTCGCCGCGCTGGGGGCGATGGCGGCGTTTTCCTGGCGCGAGCGCTTCGCGACCCCGCAGCGCTGGGCGCGGCGCTGGGGCCCGCTGATCGCCGGGGTCGTGCTGCTCGGGTGGACGGGTTCGGCGGGCGAGGGGACCGACGTCGTCGCCCACGTCGCCGGGTTCGCGGTCGGGGCGCTCCTGGGGGCCACCGCGGCGTTGCCGCGCCTGCGGGGGCTGCTGCGACGCGTACCGCAATGGGCCGCCGGGCTCGCGGCGCTCGGGTGGCTCGGGCTCGCCTGGTGGTGTGCGCTGCGCAGCTGAGGTGAGGCTTCAGGGCCCGGTGACGCTGTAGCCCCTGGCCCGCAGCGCGGCGAGCGCGCCGTGCTCACCGAGCAGGCGGTCCATGGACTGCACCGCGAGTGTGCCACGGTTGCGGTTGAGGCTGTCTTCCACCGCGATCAGCCAGTCATCCTGCGCGCGGGCAATCAGGCTGCGCACGCGCTCGGAACTGGAGACGGCGGCCATGCAGGCGGTGCGGTCGCCGGCGCTCGGCAGCCGGCGCAGCGTCTCCACATCGCCGAGCGCCCAGGCCTGCGCCCGCGCCTGCATCGGCGCGAGGTCGCTCTCCAGCAGCGTCACCACCGATTCCAGACACGCCACTTCGCGGTCGAGCGGGGTCTTGCTGACGTCCTTGAGCACGTCGACCGGATCGTCGATCTTCAGCTTGTCCTGGTGCACCCGCACCCCCTGCTCGCGCGCGAGCTGCAGCACCGTTTCCTGCACCTCGTTGTGCAGCGCGAGGCCCGCGGCGTCGAACACGCGGCTGATCAGCTGCCGTGCGGCCAGCATCGGGCGCATGTGCTCGAGCTTGCTGTCCTTCGGGTCGTAGCGGGCCTTCAGCGCCTCGACGCGCGCGTACAGCTGCGGCGGCAGGCTCTGCTGCAGCGGCAGGTTGTCGGGCGGCTTCTGCAGGCGCCGCCACTCGATGTACACCCGCAGCGCCGTCAGGGGATGGGCGCCGATGCCGTAGGTCGGCCACGCCGGCACGACCTCCTGCGTCTCGTGCAGCACCGCGCGCACGGCGTCCGGCTGCCACACCATCTTCTTCGGCAGCGGGGAGATGGTGCCGAGGATCCACAGCGTGTGATCGCCCTTGCGCACCACCCACAGTCGCGGTCCCTCGTGGCGCCCCTCGACCACGACCTCCTGGACGGGCGCCTGCGCTGCGGCGGGATCGTCGGCGGGCTGCGCGCGCAGCCACGCGCTGCCGCACAGCAGGCTCATGAGAATCACGCACCGCAGGTCCGTGGCGTGCATGGGGCGGCCCACCGCGGCGTCAGTCACTCGTGGGCAGCTGGTGCGGGGTGGCGTCAGTCGTCAGGTTGTAGACCCGCTTCAGATCCACCGCCGGCAGCTCGTAGGAGCTGATGTGCAGCTTCTCCACCAGCTGCTTGCCGTCCGCACTGAGCTCGTAGGCGTCGGTCACCTCCGGTCCCTGCTGTGCCTTGATGACGATGAGGTAGCCGTGCCCGCTCCAGCCGGAGTGCTGATCGCCGACGCCGCCCTCGGCCGACACGACACTGTGTGCGCCCGGCGTGAAGCTGCGCCGCGAGGTCCCGAAGTCGAAGACGATCTGATCGGGACTCTGGTGTATCGTGAGCAACTCCCCGCGCGCGATCACGGCCCGGATGATGTGCGCCGCGGTCGAGCGGCCCAGCGGGTCGCGCCGCAGCGCCGGGGCATCGATCACCGCGGCGGTATCCGCTGGGGCACTGCCGGAGTCGACGCGTGCCTGCGTTTGGGCGATGTTACGGTTGATGATCTTCAGTGCCTCTGCGCGCATGTGGCTGAGGATCTTCTGCGGGTCATCGGAGGCGGCCGGATCGAGCCGCCAGGTTCCCGCCAGCGACAGGCCCCCGGGCGGCGTGGCGGAGGTCCGGCTTCCGGCGCAGCTGCCGAGCAGCAGGCAGGCTGCGGCACACAGCAGCGGCACGGCTCCCCGGACGCTCCACATAGTAGGCTATCCTCGCTCTGGCCATGAAAGCGCGCAGCATCGCAGTTCGCCACCCGGTCACGCAACGATGAAGCGGCGTACCGCGCCAGAGCTCGTGCGCCTGCGCCGGCGCATCGCACAGCTGGACGGCGCGAGCATCGACCAGCTCTATGGACTCGAGCCGGTCTGGGAGCCCGGAGCCGGCGGCCCGCAGCTTGCGCCCGAGGAGCTGGTCGGCGTGCGGTGCCCCTACTGCGGTGAGCGGTTGCAGACGCGCGTCGACCTGACGAGCGATGAGCCCGCGTATGTGGAAGATTGCGAAGTGTGCTGCCGGCCGATCGAGTTCGCGGTCGAGCGCGACATCGGCGGGGCACTGGTGGCGCTGCAGGTGCGGCGCCTGGACTGAACTTCACACAGGGGGTCATCGATGATCGGATCGCAACTGCGGGCCGCTGGCTTCGCGCTCGCGCTGGTGATGTGGCTCGCAGCCTGCAGCCGGCCGGCGGGCGTCGCCCCGGCCGCCGGCAAGGCCCAGCCTACGCCCGACCCCTGGCCGCAGTTCGCGGCGCGCTTCCTCGAGGCGTACTTCAGGGCCGAACCGAAGTTTGCGGTCGAGGCGGGGCGCCACGAGTTTGACGGGCAGATGCCGGATTGGAGCGCGGACGGCATCGCCGCCCAGGTGGCGCTGCTGAAGCGACTGCGCGCCGAGGCGGCCGCCTTCAGCGACGCGCAGCTCACCGCTCCGGAGCGCTTCGAGCGCGAGCATCTGTATACGGTGATCGACAGCGAGCTCTTCTGGCGGGAGCGCGCGCGCTATCCCTTCACCAATCCGGCCTGGTACATCGAAAGGCTGGATCCGGACGTGTACCTGACGCGCGACTATGCACCGCTCGAGAAGCGCCTGAAGGGCTACATCGGCTACGTGCGCGCCATACCGCAGATCTGCGCGCAGATCCGTGCGAACCTCAAGACGCCGCTGCCGCAGAGCTTCATCCAGTACGGCATCGCCGGGTTCGGGGGCTTCGCCAGCTTCTATCGCCACGACGTCGCCGCCGTGTTTGCCAGCGTCCAGGACCCCGCCGCACAAGCCGAGCTGGCGGCCGCGGATGCCGCCGCCGCCCAGGCAATGGATGGACTCAAGAGCTGGCTCGAGGCCGAGCGCGCGCACGCGACCCAGGCCTTCGCCCTGGGCGAGCCCCTGTTCCTGGAGATGCTCCGGGTCACCGAGCGCGTCGACCTGCCGATCGAGCGGCTGCTCGAGATCGGCAATGCGGACCTCGAACGCAATCTCGCCGCCCTCGGGCAGGCCTGCGCGCAGTACCTGCCCCACGGCACGCCCGCCGCCTGTGTCGCAAAGATGAACGCCGACAAGCCCCCCGGCGGGGCGGTGGCCGGCGCGCGGGCGCAGCTTCAGGGACTGCGCGCTTTCGTGCTCGAGAAGCAACTCGTCAGCTTTCCACCCGAGGCGCAGGCGCTGGTGGCCGAGGCACCGCCCTACATGCGCGCCAACGCGGCCTACATCAATGTGCCCGGGCCGTACGAGCATGGCGTCGCCTCGGTGTACAACATCGCGCCCCCGGACCCGGCGTGGAGTGCCAAGGAGCGTGCCGCTTACGTCGTGGGGAAGGCGAGCCTGCTCTATACGAGCGTGCACGAGGTCTGGCCGGGTCACTTCCAGCAGTTCCTGCATTCCAACGGCAATCCCTCCAAGATCGACGCCCTGTGGGTGGGCTATGCCTACGCCGAGGGCTGGGCGCACTACAGCGAGGAGATGATGTGGGATGCGGGGCTGGGCGCCGGAGACCCCGGGCAGCACGTGGGACAGATCACCAACGCGCTGCTGCGCGATGCCCGCTACCTGTCGGCGATCGGCCTGCACACCCGCGGCATGAGTCTCGCCGAGTCGGAGCGACTGTTTCGCGAGCGCGCGCTCTACGATCCCGGCAATGCCCGCCAGCAGGCGGCGCGCGGCACCTACGACCCGCAGTACCTCGACTACACGCTCGGCAAGCTCATGATCCGCAAGCTGCGCGCGGACTGGGTGGCCCAGCAGCCGGGGGCGGGCACGAATGCGGACCCCAAGGCGTACTGGCACGCCTTCCACGATGAGTTCATGGCGCACACCGGCCCGATTCCGCTGATCGGCGCGCAGATGCTCGGCCCGAAGGAGCGCGCGCTCTTTTAGGCGACGGCCCCTTCCAGGAAGCTCAGGCGCTGCGCGTCGGCGTCGAGCCGCACGCGCACCCCGAGGGGCACCGGCTCGTTCTGCGCGCCGTGTCCGACGGGGAAGCCCGCGGCGCAGGGCACGCCGCTGGCGGTGGCCAGTTCGCGCAGCACGTCGGCGCTGCCGTAGGGCGCGCCCGGCTCCTCGCACTGCGTGAAGCTGCCGAGGACGATGCCCCGGATGCGGCCGAAGACCCCGGCGAGCGCCAGGTGCGTCCACATGCGATCGAGCCGGTAGGGACGCTCCCCCTGGTCCTCGAGCAGCAGGACCGTATCGTCCAGCAGCGGCATGTACGGGGTACCAATGACGCGCGAGAGCACCGAGAGGTTGCCGCCGAGCAGACGGCCCTCAGCCACGCCGCCGACATAGGTAGCGGTGCCGGACAGGGGCGCCGCCGGGGCGGGCGATTCCAGCAGCGCGAACAGCCGCTCGTGGGTGGCCGCGGGGAGCCGCCCGAGCTGGGTGAGGACCGGCCCGTGGATGCTGATCCAGCCGTGGGAGGCGAGCCACAGGTGCAGGGCGGTGATGTCGGAGAAGCCAACCAGCGGTTTGCGCGCCCCCGGGGGCGCCGCTTGCAGCAGGCGCGCCAGCAACCGGGTCGCGCCGTAGCCGCCGCGGACGCAGAACAGCGCCTTGAGCCGCGGCTGCGCCAGCGCGGTCATGAGCTCGCTCAGGCGCCGTGCGTCATCGCCGGCGAGATAGCGCTCCTTGGCGAACAGTCCCGCATCGTATTCGGGCCGGTAGCGCGCGCTGAGCACCGCCAGGCCCGCCTCGAAGGAGGCGCGGTCAAAGCTGCTCGCCGGTGCGATGACGCCGACCGGGTCTCCGGCGGCCAGGCGTGGGGCAGGCTGGAATGTCACGGCGCTCAAGTGTTTCTGCGGGGGTTCGTCGGACTTCGCCTCGGGCGTATCCGCGATTATTGCTCGACTGGGAACGTGCGGGGTCGCGATTTGAGCGCGCAACGGCGTCCAGAGGCGTCCGCGGGCGAGCGCCGCGTCCGCAGCGGATCTTTAGTCCGCGAGGGCCTTCAGGTCGCGCATCAGCGCTGCGCGGCCGCGCGCGAGCTGGTCCAGACGCGCGGCGGCGTCGCGCAGTGCGTTCAGGTTCTGCACCGGGGCCTGGTTCAGGCGCCGGTAGGCGGTGCAGGCCATCAGCCAGAGGCGATTGACCCGCTCGTAGCGCGCCGCGGTTTCGCGCCGCAGGGTGATGAGGGTCAGTGCGTTCGCTTGCATGAGGCGCCTTATCGCTTGAGGTGGCGGGCCGCAACAGTGCAGCCATCACAGTTCACGCAGCGAGTCTAGCGCTGCCGTATTGCGATCGTGCGACGGCGGGCGCGTCGGCGGTCAGCTCAGCGAGACGACGAGCTTGGCGGAGTGGCTGCGCCAGTTGATCGGGATGATGAAGGAGCGCTGCCCCGGCTTTTGCGGAATGGCGGGCTTCTCGCCCGAGAGCACGCTTGGCACCGAGATGACGAAGTCGCGGCCGAAATCGCGGCGCGCGTTACCCGAGATGGTGTTGGCAACCTCACCCACCAGATCGCGCATCGTCTCGTGGCTGAAGTCGTTCTCCTGCATCTTCATCAACAGCACCGTGAGCATCGCCTTGGGCGCGGTGAAGTACACCACCCCCTCGCGCTTGCCCGAGATGTTGATGACGCCGGTGTACTCGTGCACCGATGGGGCGCCTTCCATGAGGTACGGCGAGCCGATCGAGGCGGGCTGCTGCGCCGCGACCTCGAAGAAGTTCGTCGTCCCGTCGACGAAGGTCTTCAGCTCCTGTTCGTACAGCATGTGCAGTCGTTCCTTATGGTGCGCCCTTAGCGCATCAGCTCCGCGATCGCCTCGTTCAGCTGCCGATCGGTAAACGGCTTGTTGAGAAAGCCGTTGGCACCCTTTTCCATCGCCTCGACCGCGGTGGCCTTGTCGGCGAGGGCCGAGATGACCAGGATACGCACCGCGGGCTTCAGCTGCACCAGTCGGCCGATGCACTCGATGCCATCCATGCGCGGCATCGTCAGGTCCATGGTCACGACGTCCGGATCGGTCTGCTTGAACAGCTCCAGGGCCTCCTCGCCGTTGCCGGCGGTGCCCACCAGCTGCAGCTCCTCGAACTGCTGCGAGCGCTCGATGCGCCGGCGCATGATGTTCGAGTCGTCCACGATCATCAGCTTGAAGGAGCGCTTGCCGTTCATGGCGGTTGCGGGGCTCTTCATGGGGTGCGCCTGCGGGCTAGGCTACCGCGGTGCCGCCGACCGCATCCACGGCGGGCAGCACGATCTTGAAGCGGGTGAACTTGCCGGGGTGCGTGCTCACGCCGATCTTGCCGCCCAGCGCGTAGACACTGCGAGCCACGACGTCCATGCCGACGCCGCGGCCGGCATCCATCGAGACGTCATCCTGCGTGGAGAAGCCGGGCCGGAAGATCAGCGCCATGGTCGAGCGCGTGTCCATGAGCGAGGCCTCCTCCTCGCTGATCAGGTTGCGGCGCACGGCCGCGGCCTTGAGCGCCTCGGGGGCGATGCCGGCGCCGTCGTCCTCGAACACGAGCTCGTAGCCCTCGCCGGCCCTGCGGAAATCGACCCGCACCACGCCGACGTCCTCCTTGGCCTGGCCGCGGCGTGCGTCCGGCGATTCGATGCCGTGCACCGCCGCGTTGCGCAGCATCTGGATGAGACAGTCCTTGATGGTGGCGCTGTAGGCGCCCGGGACTTCGCTCAGTCCGTTGAGCGAGAGCCGCAGGCGCTTGGCATGATCCTGCGCCAGGCGCTCGGCCATCGACTGCAGGGTCGGGGACAGGTCTTCAACGGCGCGTGGCGGCCCGCGCTCGGCGGGCGCGGCGGGCGCGGCGGGCGCGGCGGGCGCGGCGCGCCCGGCGGGGGCGGCGGCCTCGGCAGCGGCGGCGGCGGCGCCGGGGGTGTCCTTCAGCACCGTGAGGCGCGCGGCCATCTCACGCACGCTGCGCAGATGGGCCAACAGGTCGTCGAGCTTGAGCACCAGCGGCAGGAAGTCGCTGCCCGAGAGTTCGGGGCGCTTCTTGCACTCGCTCACCATGTCCTCGAGCGTATGCACGCGCATCGCGACGCTCTTGAGGTTGAGGGCCGAGGCCTCGCCCTTGATGGCGTGCATCTCGCGGAACAGCCCGGTGAGCTTCTTGCGGAACTCCGCGTCGGTGCGCGCCGGCTCCTTGAGGATCGTGTTGACGAGCTTCAGGCCCGTCTCGGCCGTGTCGAGGAACGACACCAGCTGCAACGGGTCGCAGTGCATCATGCCGAGCATCATGTCGAGCTGCTGGTTGGCGTTCTCCTGCGAGTCGTGCAGCTCGCGCGCCAGAAGCACGCTCGAGGTGATGTCGCCCACCGCGCACAGTACGTGCTTGACACCCTCGGGCCCCATGACGCGGTGGAAGTCGAACTGCAGGTAGCGCGTTTCCTTGCCGCCGTGCGCGTTCTCCATCGTGATCTCGAGCTGCCCGAGGGGGTTGATGCTCTTCATCAGGTTCTCGTGGGCACGGTCGCCCCACAGGAGCTTGATGTACTTGGTGGCCGTGGTGAGCGTTGCCGCCGGCACCAGGTCCTTGAGCAGCTCCTCGAACGACAGGCCGGCGAAATCGTCGCGACTGAACATGCGCGACAGCGCATCCGACCAGACCGAGCCGATGCGGTAATTGGCGTCGAGCAGGAAGAAGCCCTCGCGCACCGTCTTGAGGATGTCGCGCGTCTGTTCCTGCGCATCGCGCGCCGCACGCTCGTGACGCGCGCGCGTGATCTGGAAGTAAGCGGCCGCGGCTGCGAGCACCAGCGCGGCCAGCACGCCGGCGGCGAGCAGCGCGCGCAGCCGCGCGGCGGCCGCCGAGGAGGTGTGCTGCAGCGTGGCCGCCAGACTCGTGAGCTGGGCCTGCAGCGGGTGGGCGTTGTCGCTGGCGAACAGCTGCGCGCGCTTCACCTGCGCGTAATGCTCACGCCCCTCGCGCGACAGCGCACTGCCGCCGCTGTCGGAGTCGACGTACGGCTGCCCGGTGAAGCCGATCACCGGATCGAGCACCGGCGCGTACTGGTGCCACAGCAGCAGCGCCCGGCCAAGCTGCGGGGAGTCCATATCGCCCGTGGCGTTGATCTGCTTGAGTTCCTGGTCGAAGCGCTTGACGGTCGCCTGCAGGTCCGCGAGTGCCTGCCCGGAGTAGGCGCGCACTTCCAGGCGGTCGCGCAGCGAATTGAGCTGGTGGGAGATCTCCTCGGGGTAGGTCTGCAGCGTGCTGGCCGCCTGCAGCGCCGCGATGTCCGCGCGCATGTGCGTGGCGAGGCGGAAACCCACGATCAGCACCGTGCCCATCACCAGGGTCAGCGCCGTGCCTAAGCCGGCGGTGACGAGTTGACGGCGGCGCTCAGTGCCTGCAACGCTCATGGCGCTTGTTCTCCTGCTCTACTTGGGCAGCTCAAAACGCACCAGGGTCCGCACCGGGACCTCCACGGCGGTGCCGTTGACGACGGTGGGCGCGTAGCGCCAGTGCCGGATGGCGGTGATCGCGGCGCGATCGAACACGCCGGGCGGCTGTGCCTCGATGACGCGGATGTCGCGCGGCTCGCCCTTGACGTCGACCGTGAAGGCCAGCGTGACCGAGCCGGCAATGTGCTGGTTCATCGCGTTCTCGGGGTAATCCGGCGGTGGCGCGCGCAGCCGCTTGAGGCCGGCGGCGAGCACCGCCGGATCGAGCGCCGCGGGGGACTTCGGCGCGCTCGCCAGCTGCTGTACGGTGGCCACGTCCTTGGGATCGGCGCCGAAGCGCCTGGCGAGCGCGAGGTCCGCATCGACCGGCTTGCCGGCGGCGGCCGCGGCGCGGGCGCGCTCCAGGAGCCTGGCGCTGAGTTCATGGCCGGCATCCGCCAGACCCGCATTGGTCGGGTCGCTCCCCTGCAGCTGCGTGAGGTAGTAGACGGCGCTGTCCTGCGCCGGGTCGGTGAGGCGGCCGTCGTGGATGCGATCGCGCGCCATCTGCAGCGTGCGCTCGCCCTCGGCCTGCGCCGCCTTGGCGCGCGCGCTGGTTACGTCGCGCTGGAAGGCAAGGATGTCCGCCGGCTTCATGCCGACGCTGCGCGCCTCGTTGAGCCAGCGATCCTCCTCGGCGGAGTTCTTCGCCAGCGCCGCCTCGCGCGCCTTGCGCAGGTAGGCCGTGCCGAGGTCATGCTGGGTGCGCTGGGTGATGGGGCTCGCGGCCGCGGCGGCGCTGAGCTGCGCCATGTAGCTCTTGGCGCTGTCGTCGGGATCGGTGAGCTTGCCCTCGCGGATGCGGTCCTCGACGAGGCCGGCGAGTCGCGCCACCTTGGCGTCGTCCACGCGCCGCCCGATGTCCGCGCGCCACTTGGCGAGCTGCTCCGCCGGGGTGTTGCCGGCGGCCTGCGCCTGGCGGATCAGCGCCGCGGCGCGGTCGAGGTTGCCGTCGGCGAGCGCGCGGGCGATCTCGGCCGCGAACAGCCGCTGCTCGAACGCCGGGCCGCGCGGGTCGGACGCACTGGCGGCCTTGAAGTTCGCGAGCGTCTGCGCGGCTTCCTCGAAGCGGCTGGCGCTCAGGGCGTCCTCGAAGCGCCCGGCGAGCACGCCGGCGACGCGCTGCAGCCCGTCACGGGCTTCGCCGTTGCTGGCATCCGCGGCGGCCGCGGAGCGGTAATAAAGGAGTGCGTTGTCGCCGGCCGGCTCGGTGAAGCGTCGCTCATGCATCGCCGCGCGGGCCTTCTCCAGCAGTTCATCGACCTTGCCGTGCACGATGGAGGTGTCGGCGAGGGCTTCCGGAGCGGCGGCATCGACGGGCGCGGCGCTCGGCGCCGCGGCGACCGGGGCGGGGGCAGCCGCGGCCCTCGGGGCCGGTGCAGGCGCAACGCCGCCCTTGCCGCCGGTGAAGTACCAGTACGCCCCTGCGGCGGCGGCCAGGGCCGCCACTGCGGCGGCAATCAGCGGCAGCTTCGATCTGCCGCCGGAACCTTCGGCGCCGCTCGCGGGCGGGCTGGCCGGCTCCGGGAGCCGGAAGTCGCTCGGCGCAGGCGCCTGGCGCATCGGCGCGGCTTCCCGGGCGGCCACGGCTTCGGCGATGGCGCCTTCGAATACGGCGCGCGTCTTGCGCAGGTCGAGCGGATTCGGCAGCACGGCGAAGACCTTGCTGCCCTTGAGAGCGGCCCCGACCTGCTTCTCGGCGGCCTGCTCGGCGAATACGAGGGTGAGGGCGCGCGGCGCCTTCGCGGCGGCCATGTCGACGGCGCCGCGCACGTTGGCCACGGCACGCGCATCGATGACCAGCAGCTGCGCGCGCTTGCCGCTGCTGAGGCCCTCGAGCGCGGCCTCAATGGTGTCCACGGGGCGGATACCCGCCTGGCCCTCGAGCGCCTGGCCGAGTTCCAGCAGGAAGTCATCGCGCGTGGTGACCGCGGTGACGTCAACTGCCGGCTGGGCGCCGGCGTTCCCGGTGGTGGGGTTCGCAGTCTCCGCACTGCGCGAGGCAGTCGATGGGGCACTGGCCACGTGACGTCTCCAAAAATGCGGTCGTTAGTGCAGCGAACTCTTTCGGCTCGCACGCGCGGGGGCCCGCGCGCCTAATGCCTTTTGCCAGCGCGCAAAATCCCGCCGTTGCAGGATATGTAGCCTCGCGGCCAGCGCAGTGCGTCAGTTCACAATAACGACAGGCCTCGTCGGGGCAGCGCGACGCGGCTGGCCAACCTTTGAAGCACTGCTCGCTTTGTGATCTCGCTGCGCGCATCTGGCACGGCGCATGCCTGTCCGGGTGTGCGGATCGACCCGCGCCGCCGCGCCGGTCCGTCCGCGGCGCGCCAGCCCCAACGCGCGCCGGCGTGCACGCCACTGGCGCAGCGGGACGCCCCGGCGCACCACGCAGGTGCGACAACGCGCTTGTCAATCAGTCACTTAAGGAGAAAGATTTCGCCTACGGGGCCGCGTAGGCGGTTTGGGGCTGGCGCGATGGCAGCCCGCAGTGAACAATCTGGTGCTGTGACCGTCTTAACGTAATGAAGTGATCGAGTGGGGAAGAGCGTCACTTTTTGGACCAGGAGATCGGCCTAAGTTAAGAGCGCTGGCACCGTCGGCATCGCCGGCGCCCGGCACGAGTTGAGAGCTCAACGGGAGGGAAGGATGATGCGACCGCTCGCTGACCAGAATTCCCAAGGCGGCAGTAACGCCGCGTTCATCGATTCGCTGAGTTCCTTCAGCCGCCTGCACCGCGCGCAGCGCTGGGAAGGCACCTTCGGTGATTTCTTGACCAATATCCTTCCGGGCAATCCCGCGGCACTGGCGCGCACCAGCCACGAATACATCTGGGACATGCTGCGCTGGCACGGGCGCGCCGCCGTCGCCGAGGCGACCGAGACGCAGCGCGCGCGTGAGCTATTCAAGCGCGAGCTGTTCGGCATCGACGAGCCCCTCGCGCGGGTGGTCGATTACTTCAAGGCCGCCGCGGCCGGCTCGGACGTCGGCCGCCGCCTGCTGCTGCTGCTCGGGCCGCCCTCCGGGGGCAAGTCGACCCTGGCCATCCTGCTTAAGCGCGGCCTGGAGGAGTACAGCCGCACCGACGAGGGCGCGCTGTACGCAATCCGCGGTTCGCCGCTGCGCGAGAACCCGCTCAACCTCATCCCCACGAGCCTCAGGCCCGAGTTCCGCGAGCGCTACGGCGTCAGCATTTCCGGGGAGCTGTCGCCCTGGGCGCGGGACTTCGTGGAACGCGAGTTCGAGGGCGATTTCGTGCGCGTGCCGGTGGAGCGCGTGTTCATCACCGAAGCCTCCCGTGTCGGCATCGGCACCTATGCGCCGCACGATCCGACCACCGCCGACATCGCCGACCTCGTCGGCTCGGTCGATCTCGCCAAGGTGGCGCAGATCGGCGACGAGGGCGACCCGCGCGCCTGGTCCTGGTCCGGTGCGGTGTACGCGGCCAGCCGCGGCGTGCTCGAGATGATCGAGATCCTCAAGGTCAAGCGCGAGTTCCTGTACCTGCTGCTCGACGCTGACGCAGGAGAAGAACGTCAAGGTGTCGCGCTTCCCGCTGATCCACCTGGATGAGACGATCCTCGCGCACACCAACCTCGCCGAGTTCCACAAGTTCCTGCAGGAGAAGGAGAACGAGGCGCTGCTCGATCGCATGGTGATCATCAAGATCCCCTATGCGCTCTCCTACCGCGACGAGTCGCGCATCTATCAGAAGCTGGTGTCCGGGGCGCCGGCGTTCCGCAACGTGCACCTGGATCCGCACGTGCTGAATCTCGCCTCCGTGTTCGGCATTCTCACGCGCCTGGTCAAGCCCGAGCGCGAGGGGCTGGACCTGGCGAAGAAGCTGCGCATTTACGCCGGCGAGGCGGTCGAGGGCGTGCCGGAGAGCGAAGCGCAGCGGCTGCATGCGGAAAGCGGCGAGGAGGGCATGAACGGCGTCTCGCCGCGCTTCGTCATCAACGCGATCTCCAACGCCATCACCCGCGGCAATACCCACAGCCTCACCAGCATGGAACTGCTGCTCGCGCTCAAGGACGCGATCGAGAACGATGCGCGCATGGATGCGAAGCAGAAGAAGGCCTGGATCGATCACCTGGTCACGGCGCGCAAGGAGTTCTACAACCGCTGGGTGAAGGAGGACGTGCACCGCGCGATGTTTGCCTCGTTCGAGGCGGAAGCGCAGCAGTTGCTGGAGAAGTATCTGGATGAGGTCGAGGCCTCGCTCGATCACCGCCAGGTCACCGACCCCATCACCGGCGAGAACCGCCCTGCCGATGAACGCTTCCTGCGCTCGGTCGAGGAGAAGATCAAGGTCTCCGACTCGGGCAAGCTGTCGTTTCGCCAGGAAGTGGTGCGCAAGGCCATGGTGGCCTTCAAGGCCGGGGAGAAGTTCAAGCTCGGCAGCCACGCGCGCATGCGCGAGGCGATCGAGCAGTACCTGTTCGAGGAGCGTCGCGACGTACTGCGCCTGGTGACCTCGACCGCGCGGCCCGACGATGACGCGCGCCAGAAGATCTCGGTGGTGCAGCAGCGCCTGGTGACGGAATACGGCTACGATGAGCACAGCGCCAAGGAGGCGCTCAGCTACGTCACTACCCTGCTCGCGCAGGAGTAGCGCGGACCTATCAGGCGGCCAAGGAGTACGAGCGACGTCCATGGATGAAAGCGGCAAGCGCGACGAAGCACCCGGTGCGGGAAAGTGGTACGAGCTTTTTTCGCGGGGTGCCCGCGACTGGCTGCGCCACGACGAGAAGGTGCGCGAAGCGGTGCGCGCCAGCCTGCCCGAGATCATCGCCGGGGGCGATGTGATCAATGAGGGTGCGCGCACCGTGCGCGTGCCGGTGCGCATGCTGGAGCACTACCATTTCCGGCTGCGCAATGCCGAGGAGCAGCAGGGCGCCGGCCAGGGCAAGGCCAAGCCCGGGGACGTGTTCTCCGATCCGAGCAAGGACAAGGGCCCGGGCCAGAAGGGCGGCGGCGGGCGCGACGACGGCGGCGTGCAGCTGCTGCTCGAGTTCAAGGTCGACGACATCGTCGACTGGCTGTGGGAGGAGATGCAGCTGCCGAACCTCAAGGCGCGCTCCGGTCCCGCCGCCGAGAGTGACTGGGTGCGCGAGGGCTGGGATCGCCGCGGCGCGCGCTCGCGGCTCGACCGCCGCCGCTCCTTCAAGGAATTCGTGAAGCGCCGCGGCACCGCGGGCGCAACGCCGTCCCTGACCGATGACGACCTGCGCTTCCGGCAGCTGACGCGCCGCAAGCAGCCGGCCGTGCATGCGGTCGTGTTCTTCATGCTCGATGTCTCCGGCAGCATGTCCGACCGCGACCGCAAGCTCGCCAAGACATTCTTCTTCTGGGTGGTGCAGGGGCTGCGCCGCCAGTACCGTTCGCTCGAGACGGTGTTCGTCGCGCACACCACCGAGGCGTGGGAGTTCAATGAGCCGGACTTCTTCCAGGTGAGCGGCAGCGGCGGCACCGTGGCGTCGGCCGGTTTTCTGAAGGTGCGCGAGATCATGGACGCGCGCTTCAACCCCGCCCGCAGCAACATCTACCTCTTCTATGCGTCCGACGGCGACAACGCGGTGAGCGATGCCGGGGACGCGCGCAGCGCGCTGGCAGCGATCACCGCCGACACCTGCTACACCGGCTACGTGGAAGTCTCCTCCGGGGTGTCGCGGCAGCTCGACACCGAAACCGGCCGCCTGTTTGCCGAGCTCACCAGCGCCGGCTGCGCCGCCGGCAGCTACGCGCTCAACGACTTCGATGACGTCTGGGGGGCGGTGAAGCATTTCTTCTCGGCCCAGAGCGCGGAGGGCGCCGGGGCATGAGCGGTGAGTGGCAGACCTACATCCGCCGTATCGAGGACCTCGCCGCGCGCTCGGGCCTCAAGTTTCACCCGGTCGACTTCGAGGCGGTGCCCGACAGCTTCATGATGGAGATCGCCGTTTACGGGCTGCCGGTGCGCATGCCGCACTGGTCCTTCGGCGTGCGCTACATCTACCAGCTGATCCAGCGCCACATGGGGCACTCGCGCCTCTTCGAGGTGGTGTTTCCGGGCAACCCCGGGCACGCCTATCTCGCCGAAAGCAATGGGCTCGCCGAGAACATCCTGGTGACCGCGCACGTGCTCGGGCACGCGGACTTCTCGCGCAACAACCTGCTGTTCCGGCGCTGCCAGGAGCAGGTGAGCGAGCGCATCGTCGAGCACGCCGCGAACCACGCGCGCCAGATCAGCCAGGCGATCGAGGCACACGGCGCGCAGCGGGTCGAGGCGGCCCTCGATGCGGCGCTCGCGCTCGAGCAGCACATCGACGTCGACCAGGCGCTGCGGCGCGAGCGCTATCCGGAGTACGCCGAGGAACCGAAGGTGCTCGCGGACGATCAGTTCCGCAAGCGCTTCGCCGCGCTGGAGCCCGCCGGCAGCCGCGCGGGCCTCGAGGCGCGCAAGCGCGCACCCGTACCGCCGCACCCGGAGCGTGACCTGCTGTGGTTCATCGCCCACTACGCGCCGGAGATGGAGAGCTGGGAGCGCGACATCTTCCTCGCGGTGCGCGAGGAGTCCTTCTACTTCTACCCGGTGTTCGCCACGCAGATCATGAACGAGGGCTGGGCCTCCTACTGGCACGCCCGCCTGCTGCGCGAGGCGGACTTCGTGCCGCAGCAGGCCTATGTCGATGCGATCAAGTGCCACTCGGACGTCGTGCGGCCGATCGCGGCGGACTCAGCAGGTGGCCCTGAGCATCAATCCCTACCACCTCGGCTTTTCGATGTGGGAGAAGATCGTCGCGGCCCAGGGGCTCGAGGCCGCGCGCAGCATCATGGAGCAGGACGATGACTTCGGCTTCGTGCGCAATCACCTCACGCGCGAGCTCGCCGAGGAGCTTGGGCTGTTCCGCTACAGCGCGCGCAGCGACGGGCAGGTGAAGGTGCTCGAGAACGATCTGCCGGCGCTGCACGAGGCGCTGCTCGGGCCGAAATACAACTTCGGCGCGCCCGTGGTGTGCGCGCACAAGGTGCGCAACGACGGCACGCTCGAGCTGACGCATGACGCTTCGGTCGACGGTCGCGGACTTGACCTGGAACGCAGCCGTAAGGTGCTCGACTACGTGCACCGCGTGTGGCGGCGGCCGATCCTCCTCACCACCGTCAACCAGGCGGGCTCCGCGCTGGAGCTGACGGCGCCCTAGGGCTTGGGCGCGGGCGGTACCGGGGCACTGGGCTCCGTGCCCCAGTCCTCTTCCTCGCCCGAGGTCACGATCGAGACCGGATCACTCGCCGGCGAGCTCGCGGCGAGCGCCTCATCGAGCTGCTGCTGGATCTTCTGGCGCCGGGCTTGCTCGCGCGCCGCGTCCTCGTCCTGCGGACCGCTCATGTCGGAAACTCCTTCGCGGCACGGACGGCCGCATCTTTGACCGTAGCCGCTGGCACTCCCTGAGGAGTACGCTTTTGGTCCAGCCCGGTGGCTCGTGCGGCGCCGGTGCATCCTTGCCGTGGAGCATACGCCATGGGGTACACGACTTCAGGCATCCGCAATATCGCCCTCGTCGGGCAGGCCGGCGCGGGCAAGACCTCGCTCCTGGAGACGCTGCTGCTGAGGCCGGGGCCACCCGCACGCGCGGCAGCCTGCAGCGTGGCACGACGGTTTCCGATTTCGATCCGCAGGAGAAGCGCCTGCAGCACTCCCTCGACACCGCCATCTGCAGCCTCGATTACCGCGGCGTGCACATCAATGTCATCGACACCCCCGGCTACGCCGGACTTTCTCGGCAAGGCCCTGTCGGTGCTCGAGGCGGTGGAGGCGGTAGCCGTGGTGGTGAGCGCCGTGAGCGGCGTGGATTCCCTGACGCAGCGCCTCATGGAGTTCGCGCGCGAGCGCGAACTGTGCCGTCTGGTCATCGTCAACAAGATCGACAGCCGCGAGGCGCGCTGCGCGGAGGTGCTCGAGGAGCTGCGCGAGGCGTTCGGGCCCGAGTGCCTGCCGCTCAACCTGCCCGCCGGCGGCGGCGATGCCGTGGTGGATTGTTTCTTTCAGCCGCACGGGCGCACCACCGACTTCTCCTCGGTCGAGGCGGCGCACACCCAGATCATCGACCAGGTAGTGGAGCTCGACGAGCAGCTCATGGCGCTGTACCTGGAGCAGGGCGAGGAGCTCTCGCCGGAGCAGCTGCACAACCCTTTTGAGCAGGCCCTGCGCGAGGGCCATCTCATACCGGTGTGTTTCTCCTCGGCCGAGGCGGGCACGGGGGTCGCGGAGCTGCTGCAGATCATCGAGCGGCTCATGCCCAACCCGACCGAGGGCAATCCGCCGCCCTTCCTGCAGCGGCACGGGCGCGGGCGCCGAGCGCGTGCCCGTCGCCCCCGATCCGGCCAGGCACGTGATCGCGCACGTCTTCAAGGTGAGCATCGACCCGTACGTCGGCAAGCTCGGCGTGCTGCGCGTGCACCAGGGCACCGTGCGCGCCGGCAGCCAGCTGTTCGTGGGCGATGCGCGCAAGCCGATCAAGATCGCGCACCTGTTTCGCCTGTTCGGCAAGGACACCAGCGAAATCGTCAGCGCCATCCCCGGGGACATCTGTGCGGTCGCCAAGGTCGATGAGCTGCACCTCGATGCGGTGCTGCACGACTCGCACGATGAGGACCAGTATCACCTCAAGCCCGTCGCCTTCCCGCCGCCGATGCTCGGGCTGGCGATCGAGCCGGAGCGACGCGGCGATGAGCAGCGCCTGGCCGACACGCTGCACAAGCTCACCGCGGAAGACCCCTGCGTGCGCCTCGAGCACCACGCGGCGGTCAATGAGACCGTGCTCTACGGCATGGGGGAATTTCACCTGCGCGTGCTGCTCGAGCGCATGACGGAGCGCTACGGGGTGCACGTGAAGACCCATCCGCCGAGCATCCCGTACCGCGAGACCATCACCCGCCCGGCCGACGGCCATTGCCGGCACAAGAAGCAGACCGGAGGGGCCGGGCAGTTCGGCGAGGTGTACCTGCGCGTCGAGGCGCTCGGGCGCGGCAGCGGCTTTGAGTTCATCGACGACGTCGTGGGCGGTGCGATTCCCGGGCAGTACATCCCGGCGGTGGAGAAGGGTGTGCGCCAGGTGCTCAACGAAGGGGCGCTCGCGGGCTTCCCGATCCAGGACCTGCGCGTCACGGTCTACGACGGCAAGCACCACCCGGTGGACTCGAAGGAGGTGGCGTTCGTCTCCGCGGGCCGCAAGGCCTTCCTCGATGCGCTGCAGAAAGCCACGCCGATCGTGCTCGAGCCGATCATGCGCCTGGAGATCACCGCGCCCGCCAGCGCCATCGGCGACATCACCGGGGACCTGGCCACCAAGCGCGCGCGCATCAACGGCAACAATTCCCTCCCCGGGCAGCGCGCGACGCTGCTCGCGCTCGTGCCGCTGGCGGAGGTTGCCGAATACCAGTCGCGCCTCAAGGCCCTCACCGGCGGCCAGGGCGCCTACACCATGGAGCTCAGTCACTACGACCCGGTGCCCTCGCGCAAGCAGTCCGAACTCGCCCAGGCCTGGCGGCCGCGCGCCGAGGAAGAGTGAGACGCAGCGCACAGCTTGGCGTGCGCAGCGCCGCAGATAAGTCGCCTCCCCCTTTATCCGCGCCGCGCGGTGCGTGAGACTGCGGCGGTCCGCTTGGGAGGAGACAGCCATGCGTTCGGCGTTTTATGCGGTACTCGCGCTCACCGCGCTGCCGCTCACGATGGTGCCGGCCAGCTCGGGGCCGCTGGCGCTGCGCGCCTGCCCGACCAGTGCGGGCATGGCCGATGCGAGCAAGCCGACCAAGCCGAGCTCGTTCGCGCCGCGCCCGCGACCGCCGCATAATGCCTACGGCGCACCGGTGGGCGGCAAGATCCTGACCAAGCGTGTGAAGAAGAAACCCATGCCCCACGGTGACGGCGCGCCACGTCCGGTGGTCTGAGGCAAGGCTGTCGGCGAGGCCGCGGCTGGCTATTGCCCGCGCCCGCAACAGTTCGGCAATCCGGCTGATCAGGTACTGTCCTTCAATCGGCTTGACCAGATGCTCCTGGAAGCCCGCCGCCAGTGCACTCTCACGGTCTTCCATCCGCGCGAATGCGGTCAGCGCGATCGCGGGCAGCTTTTGCGCACCGTGACCGCGGCGCCGGATCTCGCGCAGCAGCTGGTAGCCGTCCTGGTTCGCCATGCCGATGTCACTGATCAAGACATTGGCGTCGCCCTCGAGCACGCGACTCAGGGCGGCCTCGGCGCTGCGCGCCTCGATCACGCGCGCGCCGACCTCGCGCAATATGCGGCTGGTGAGCTCGCGCGCATCGTCATCGTCTTCGACGAGTAGCACGACCGCGCCTGCCAGATTGACTGCGCGCTGGCGCTGGGAATCCCCGGACGTCGTCGCGCGGACCGTCATCGGTCAAGGGCAGTTCGAGGGTGAAGGTCGCGCCCTGGCCTGCGCCTTTGCTGGCGGCCGTGATCGTCCCCTGCTGCATCTCGACCAGCTGCTTGGCGATGGCCAGCCCAATCCCCAGTCCCGCATGACGCCGGGTAATGCTCGCGTCCCCCTGGCTGAACCGGTCAAAGACGCGCGGCAGAAACTCCGGCGAGATCCCCGCGCCGTGGTCCTCGACGGTCAGCCGGAAGTGGCCCCCGCGGCTTCCCGCGGCCAGGCGGACGACCCCGCCTTTGACGGAGAACTTGATGGCGTTGCTCAGCAGGTTCCAGACGATCTGTTGCAATCGTTCAGGGTCTGCCAGGACCCGCAGATGCTCGGGCTCAAAAGTGGCCTGCAGTTCAATGCCGCTGGCCTCGGCGATCGGCTGCATGATATCGAGTGCTGCGCGCACGGCAGAATAGGGAGCCGTGAGGCGGCAGACCACCCGCATTTTGCCGAAGGTGATACCGGCGTAGTCGAGCAGGTCGCTGATCATGTTCGCCTGCAACTTGCAGTTGCGTTGAATGCCGGCGATGGCGTTGGTGACTTCAGGCGCCAGATTCGGAGTGTGTTCGAGCACGCTCGCCCAGCCGCTGATGGCATTCAGTGGATTGCGCAGCTCGTGGGAGAGGGTGGCGAGAAACTCCTCTTTGAGCCGGTTGCTGCGCTCCGCCTCCGCGCGTGCGGCGCGCTCGCTCGCCAGCAGCTGTTCGCGTTCGCTTTCCTGCTGCAGGCGCGCGGTAATGTCGCTGGCGACAATGATGTAGCCTCCGGAGGCGTCGTCCTTCGCGATGCGCCAATCCACCCGCACCACGGTGGCATCACGGCGCGCGAGCGGCGCTTCGCCGTGCCACAGCCCGGTCTCCTTAAGCTGGATTCGCAGGGCGTCGAGCACGCCGTCCCAGCGCTGATCGGACGCCTCGCCCAGGACTTTGCCGACCAGTTCCGCCGGCGTGCAGCCCAGGAGTGCACAAAACGCGTCATTGACCTCCTCATAGCGAAGCTGCGCATCCATGAGCGCAACCCCGATGGGAGCGAGGCGCAACATCGCGCCGAGCCGTTCGCTCGAGCGCCGGCGCAACTCTTCCGCGCGACGCGCGAAGAGCAGTGTCCGCACCGTCGCGATCAGAACCGGTGCTTCCACCGGTCGGGTAAGGTAGCCGTCGGCTCCGGCCCGCAGTCCGACCGCGCGGTCTTCGTCCTGGGTAAAGGTCGCGGATAAGTGCAGCACCGGCAGGCGCGCCGTGTCGGGCGAGGCGCGCAGACGCCGGCAGACTTCAAAACCGTCGATATCGGGCAGATTAACGTCCAGCACGACGAGATCTGCGTCGCGTGCCGCCGCCAGCGCCGCCGTACCGGTGGTGGCCGTCGCTACCTCGAACCCGGCAGCGCGCAGCACGCGCGAGGTGCTGTACAGCGCAGCGGCGTTGTCGTCCACCGCGAGTATCCGAACCGATCTGCCTGAGTTGAGAGCGTCCACGATGCTGGCCACGCGAACTCTAGCCGCTGTCCGCGTTGTAATGACACGGGATGATCACGTGAAAGCGCGATCCCTTGCCTTCAGTACTTGCTACCCCCACTGATCCGCCCAGCAGGTGCGCGAACTTGCGCGCGAGCGATAGGCCGAGTCCCGTGCCGCGCAGCCGCTTTTGCACCCGTGCACCCACCTGTACAAAATCCGAGAACAGCGTGGGCAAGTACTCCGGAGCGATCCCGATGCCCGTATCCGTCACGGCAAATTCAATCCGGCTGTCGTCCAGCAGGCGCGCCGTAACGCGCACCTCCCCCTCGAGCGTGAATTTCAACGCGTTCGAAATGAAGTTGCGCAGAATCTGCGAGAGCTTCTTGTCGTCGGTGTAGATGCGCGGTATCCCCTGTGTCTCTTCGAAGATCAGGGCAACCGAACCTGAACCGACGATCGGCTTGAACATTCCCCGCAGCGCCGAGAACAGATCCATCATCTCGAACCACTCGGGCGAAATCGATATTCTTCCCGCCTCGACCTTGGCAAGGTCGAGCAGGTCATCGACCATCTCCGACAGCTCGCGCACGCTGCCTTGTACGAATTGCAGCTGCTTTTGCTGCTCAGCCGTCAGCGGGCCATCCATGCGATCCAGCAGTATGTTGGTAATGCTGATGATCGAGGCCAGCGGCGTGCGGAACTCATGACTCATGTAGGACAGGAAGCGGCTCTTGAGATCGGCGGCGTCTTTCAGTTGCAGTGCGTTGTCCTCGAGCTCCGCATACAGCGCAACAACCCCACGGTTGGTCTCGTCCAGCTCCGCCCGCAGCACCGCCAGGTCCGCGGCCTGCTGCGCGATGGTCTCTTCCGCAGCGCTCAGATCTGCACTCATTGCAGGCGGCTCGTGACAACGATGGTGGCATCGTCGCGCTGCCGGGCGAGGTCCCGATACAGCACACCCGCGATCAGGGCGGGATGCAGGGGCGAGAGGCCCGGGTAGTCGGACAGGTTCCAGCGAGCGGACACTCCATCGGAATGCATGATAAGGAGGCTCGAGGCAGGCCACGCGTAGTCGAACTGCTGTGATCGCAACAACGAGACCCCGAGCGTCCCGTTGTGCGAGGTCAGGCCCGTGCGCGACTGATCGTGCACCAACACGCCCTTGATGTTGCCGACGCCCGCGTATGCCAGACGGGAGGTCTGCGCATCCAGCACGGCACAGGCAGCGGCTGCGCCGCGCGTACCGCTGAGGCGCCGGTGCAGGTGGCGCATCGTGTCGGCCGGTGCGGTCAGCGGGTTTTCCCGGAATCCCCCGGCCGCCGCCTGCGCGGCGACAGCCGCCAGCGGACCATGGCCGAGTCCGTCAACGACCAACGTCGCCATCCGCTGTTCATCCGCTGCAATGCACCACGTGTCGCCACATTCAACCTCTCCCTGGACGGGGACGCAGATGGCGCCGAACTGAACCGCAAACGGGTGTCCGGTTGCCGCATCGGAACCGGACACCCGTGACAACACCACCGTTCCAGGCTCGATCTGAGAATAAACACCGAAGACCGACGACAAGCGGCGCACCGCTCCCAAACCGGTGCCTGGCGTGCCACCGGTCGAGAAGCCATCGCGCATGCAACGCTCAATCTCCATCCCCGCTCCGCGGTCTATCGCCAACAGTTCAATCTCGACCATGGCCACCATGATCAAATGGCTGCAGCAGCAGCTCGCCGCCCCCGCCATGCCGGACGAGATTGGTCGCCAGCTCTGTGGCCACAATTCCGACCCGCCCGGTGCTGGTCTCGCCCAGTCCCCACGCTGCCGCGAGCTTTTGCGCCGCGCGTCGACATTCACCGACCTGGCTGACATCGGAAACGTGCATATGCGTCTGGGCGACACCACTAACGAGTCGCACCGTCATTTCCACCGAACTATGGTGACGCGTGTGCCCTCACCAACCCTGCTTTCAATATGGAACTCGTTCACCAGCCGCCGTGCGCCGCTCAGCCCCATGCCAAGTCCGTCTCCGGACGTCCAGCCGTCGGTCAGGGCCAGTTCCAGATTGGGGATGCCCGGCCCGGCGTCGGCAAAGGTGAGCCGCAGTCCGGGCTTGGCCGATTCCTGCAATACCTCCCACGTCAGCGTCCCGCCACCGCCGTAGACGAGAGCATTACGCGCAAGTTCGCTCGCCGCAGTCACCATCTTGGTCTGGTCGACGAGCGAGAACGACAGTCGCTGGGTGAGGCGCCGCACCGCTTGCCGCGCGAGAACCACGTCGTGGCCGCTGTTCAGCGGCAACTCACCGCTTGATGAGGAATTCATCGGTCACCACGTGTCCGCGCCGCAGCAACTGCATCCCTCGCTCGACGTTCAGCGCCGTCGCGACACCGGGCAGCGACAGCCCCAATTCAACCAGCGTGATCGCAACCGCCGGCTGCATCCCGACCACTACGGTCATCGCATCAAGCAGCCGTGCCATCCCCGAGATGTCGGCGATCATGCGTCCGATGAAGGAGTCGACAATCTCCAGACCGGAAATGTCGATCAGGACCCCTTTGGCCTCGTTTTTTTCAATCGCGACTGTCAGGTCTTCCTGCAGTCGCAGGGCAAGCTGATCATGCATGTCGACCTGGATGGTCACCAGCAGGATCTCTCCCATCCTCAGTATCGGGATTCGCTCCATGACTAATTGCCCGGCGTCACGCCCGTGCGCTTGAGCGCGAGCGCGAGGGCATCGGCAAGGCTCGCCTTGGTCGTCACACCCTGCAGATCGACTCCCAGGTGCACGATCGTCTGTGCAATCTGCGGCCGAACGCCGCTGATGATGCAGTCCGCACCCATTAAGCGCAGCGCCGTCACCGTCTTCAACAGGTGCTGCGCGACCAGCGTGTCCACGGTGGGCACGCCGGTGATATCGATGATGGCAAGCTGAGATTCTGTTTCCACGATTCGTTGTAGCAGGGATTCCATGACCACCTGGGTGCGCGCGGAGTCCAGCGTGCCAATCAGGGGCAGCGCCAGGATGCCTTCCCAAAGTTTGATGACCGGCGTCGACAGCTCGAGTAACTCCAGCTGCTGGCGATTGATCACTTCCTCGCGGCTACGCTGGAACGCGGTCACCGTGTACAAGCCCAATTTGTCGAGCAGTTCTGTCAGCAGCCAGAAATCACTCGCCAGTTGCTCGTTGGAGCGCTCGCGCTCGCCGGTCACGACCGCAATCAGCGCGCGCTTCAGGGAAAATATGAAGGTCGCGGTCTCTTCGGAGGAAAATCCCGCCCGCACACGCTCGCGCGACAGTTGCTCGAGCGCAGCGCGGACCTTGTTCCATTCGGGCGAAGAAACATCGTGGGTCTTGGCCAGGGCCGCCATGAACTCGGCGAAAAACTCCTCCGCCTGGCGCTTCAGGTCCTCAGCCGAGATGCGCCCCTTCCCGGGCGCGCTGCTGTTGGTGGTCAGGTCCTGCAGCCACTGCTGCAAGATCTGCCCCCGGCGCTTTTCCAGCAGTGCGACGATCGTCGGCGCGCCCATAGAGATCCCCCATCGCTATTGTTTTGGAGAGTCTCCCACAATGCGCGCACCACGCACTGAAGGCAACGCTGCGCCCGCGCTTAGGGGCTGAAGATTGTGCCTCAGCTACCGCTTGTAGGCTGATGCTGACGGGCTGTTAGGCGCCCGGCGACTTCCAATTCACCTGGTCGCCGATTTTGAGGCTGAGCTTTGCCGCACTGCCGCCGCGCAGTTCCAACACGGCGCGTACCGCACCATCGGAGCTGAGGGTCTGCAACGACAGCGGCTGGGCGCGCTCGATGATCTTGGTGACCCGCCCATTGGCGCCGATGAACAACATGTCCAGTTCGATATAGGTGTTCTTCATCCACATGTTCTCGACGCGTGGCGGATCGAGTGGAAACACCATGCCCTCACTCTCGGGCAGGTCGTTCACGAACATCAGACCCTGCTCGGCGCGCTGCGGTGTGTCCGCAATCCACACGCGGAAGTTGTGCACCCTGGCGGGCTTGCTCTGCGTAATGGTGAGGTTGGTGCGCGGGTAGCTCGCCAGATCGAGCGGCGCGGAATTCTGCGCGCGTGGCGCCTGCGGTGCGGCAACGGAGCCCAGAAGCATGAGCAGCGCGAGCGCGTAGCGCAGCGGGGAAAGCGAGGCGTTGTTGTGGGCCATGTGTTGCGCGAGATCGGCTAGGTCTTGTGGGATTCCGCCGGCGGTGCTGACGGCGCCGTTTCCGGCGCATCGTCCTCGAATACCGCCGTGCCGGCAAAGTCGAAGCTGTTGACGACGATGCGCGCATCGCTGCTGAGCGTGCTCGCCGGGGCGATGCAAAAGCCGCGGGCGCTGACGCGCCACACGCGCACCGGTCCGCCGAGCGCGCCCACGCGGTCCTGCCGCAGCTCATCGACCGTGCAGTGATCGTCGCCGCGCGTGGCGAACAGGCGGTTCTCGCCCTCGAAGATCACGGTCAGATTGGTGGGGAGTTCGCGTCCCTCGCGTCCCTCGCGTACCGCCTCGACGCCGAACACCAGCCGCAGCCGGCGGCCGTCGGCGTGCTGCGGGCCCGCAAACGCGATGCGCAGGCCGCTGCCGTCCGGACGCGGACCGCCCTCGCACTGCAGCTCGGCGTTGTGCCAGTTCACATCGAGGTTCACCGCGCCGCGGATCTGCGCGCGCAGATAGCCGTTGCCGGCGGCCAGGCAGCCCTTGGGCGCAGCCGGTGCCGCGCCGGGGCCGACCCCCGGGGTGGCCCCGGCCAGACTGGCGGCTGCGATGAGGAGGAGCGCGCTTCGCATGCGGCCCAGTTTACCGTGTCACGACCGCTGGCCTCACGTGCCGGGCACGACCAGGAGCACCTTGGCGAGATGCGCGTGCAGGCGGATCAGGCCGCGCGCCAGGTGCATGAGCAGCGTCAGCAGCAGCACCCCGAGCACCAGCAGCACCACCGCGGCGAGCCCCGAGTACTCGACCGCGCCGAGGGTGTAGGCCCCGAAGTTGACCGTGTAGTAGTGCCAGCCGAAATGCTGCGCCACCACGCTCAACGGCGTACCGATCAAGGCGGCGCTGAGCGCGAGGCCGGTGACCGCGACCGTGAAGTAGACGATGCCGAGCGGCAGCATCAGCACCAGGTAGGCGAGCGTGGTCCAGGTGCGCACGTCCCCGAGCATCTCCCCGATGCGCGCCCACCAGGTCGCCGGCGGTCCCGGGTGCACCGGACGCCGCGGCATACGCTCGCCGGTGATCGCCTCGAGCAGCCGTCCCTCCCCGAGCGCGATGACCCGCGCGATGCCGATGAAGGCGAGGAAGAAGGGGATGCCGATGATGAGGATGGCAAAGCCCGCCGAGAGCGACAGGCCGGTGACGACGAAGGTGAAGTACACGATGCCGGTGGCGAGCGTGAGCAGCATATAGAAGAGTGAGGTGTAGGCGCGCGGGTCGAGGTAGACACCGAAGAAGCGCGCCAGCGCGGAGCTGCTGCCCGCGGCCCTGGGCGTCGGTGTCTTCAGCGCCTGCCGGACCTTCGCTTCCGTGTCGCGGTACGCCGTGGCCACTTCCTCGGGTGCGCCGTAGGTGCTCGCGATCAGCTCGAGCACGTCCGCCTCCGACTTGCCGGGATTGGCGGCGACCTCGGCGCGCAGGTATTCCTCGGCGTCGTAGAGCGCGTCCTGGATGAGCGCGGGGTCGGCGCCCGCGAGCGCGGCGCGCAGCTGCTTCAGGTACTCAGCGATCGAGCGGGGAGCGTTCATGCGTCAGTTCCTTCGATGAAACGGTCGACGAAGCTGCGGGTCTGGCGCCAGATGGCGCTCCAGGACGCGAGCATCGCGCGACCCTCGTCAGTGATGCGGTAGTAACGTCGGGGCGGGCCGGCGTAGGAGGGCACGACGCGGCTGGTGAGCAGTCCCTGGGCGGCGAGTGCGCGCAGCACCGGGTAGATCGTGCCTTCCTTGAACAGCGCCTCGCCCTCGTTGGCCCTCTGCAGGCGCTTGGCGATCTCGTATCCGTACAGGTCCTCGGTGCTGCGATCGAGCACCCCCAGCAGCACCAGGGCCACGAGTCCGGCGTTGAGGTCCTTCTGGAACTTGCGGCCCTGAGTATCATCCATAGGCTAATACTATTAAGTACACAGTACTAGCTGTCAACCAGTATTGTATGGAACCTTGATCGAGCGCAGGGGCGCCTGAGGGCCGGGCTCCGGGTGCAGGCGGCCTGCAGCGGGCGAAAAAAGCTCATTCCGAGGCCATGGAGTGGGACTGCTAGACTTCGGCGCGCACGCGCAGATTCGAAAGTCACTGATGCGAAATTCGCTCCTCGAAGTCACCCCTGTCATTCCGGGGAGCCTGTCCCGTCTGACCGAGCTTGCCGGGAACCTCTTCTTCAGCTGGCACCGTCCCGCACGCGCCCTGTTCGAGGACCTGGATCCGGAGCTGTGGAAACAGGCCAACGGCAACCCGCGCCTGATGCTGCGCTGCGTGGGCCAGGAGGCACTCGAGCGCGCCGCGCACGACCCGACTTACGTGGCGCGCTATCACAAGGCACTCGAGACCCTGGACGCCTACGTCGGCGTGGCGCCGCCCGGGGGCGAGGAGCCGCTGGTGGCTTACTTCTGTGCCGAGTACGGCTTCCACGAGAGCGTGCCGATCTACTCAGGCGGCCTCGGGGTGCTCGCCGGTGATTACTGCAAGGCGGCGAGCGATGAGCGCGCGCCCTTTGTCGGCGTGGGGCTGCTCTACGAGCAGGGGTACTTCACCCAGACCGTCGACAACGACGGCGTGCAGCACGCCCAGTACCTGGAGCGCGACCCGCGCGACCTGCCGCTCGAGCCGGTGCTCGGCACGGATGGCGAGCGCCTCAAGATCAGCGTGCGCATCGGCGGGCGTGAGGTGGCGGCGCGGCTGTGGAAGGCGCAGGTGGGCCGCGTGGCGGTGTACCTGCTCGATACC
Source organism: uncultured Pseudomonadota bacterium (assembly GCA_963727305.1). GTDB lineage: Bacteria > Pseudomonadota > Gammaproteobacteria > Steroidobacterales > Steroidobacteraceae > 13-2-20CM-66-19. Next base: position 239,966 of record CAVSFM010000001.1, on the reverse strand, counting down.
AACTGCAGCGAGAACGCGCCCTCGGATCGCGACATCACCCATCGCCTCTATGGTGGCGATGAATCCACGCGCGTGCGGCAGGAGATGATTCTCGGCATCGGCGGCGTGCGCGCGCTGCGCACGCTCGGCATCCAGCCGGCGGTATGGCACCTCAACGAAGGGCACGCGGCCTTCCTCATCCTGGAACTGCTGCGCGAGCACCTCGGCCACGGCCTGTCCTTCGATGCGGCCCTGGAAGCGGTTGCCGCCGACTGCATCTTCACCACCCACACACCGGTCGCCGCAGGCCACGACGCCTTCGGTCCCGATCTCATCGTGCAGCACTTCGGCGACTTCATCCAGGAACTCGGGATCAGCTAGCGAGCGCTTCCTCGAGCTCGGCCGGGCGCCGGGCAACCCCGGGCTCTTCAACATGACGCGCCTGGCGCTCAACGGTGCGCGGCACGTGAACGGCGTGAGCCGCATCCACGGTGTGGTGTCGGCCACGCTGTGCGCGGACCAGTGGCCGGAAGTCCCGCCCGCCGACAATCCGGTGGGCTGGGTCACCAACGGCGTGCACGTCCCCACCTTCCTGCACCAGCGCTGGATGGAGTTCTTCGACCGCGAGCTCGGGCGCGAGTGGCGCGAGCATCTGCGCGACGTCAACTTCTGGGGCGCCCTGGAGGCGGTCTCGGAGGAGCGTTACTGGGCGACGTCGCAGGACGTGAAGGCGCGCATGCTCGCGAGCGTGCGTGAACGGCTGCAGCGCGAATACCAGCGCAAGGGCCTCTCCCCGGCGCAGCTGCGGCACGTCACCCGCTTTCTGGATCCGCAGCGCCCGGGGATCCTGACGCTCGGCTTCGCGCGCCGCTTCGCCACCTACAAGCGCGCCACCCTGCTCATGCGTGATCGGGCGCGCCTGGCGCGCCTGCTCAACAACCCGGAGCACCCGGTCGTGCTGCTGTTCGCCGGCAAGGCGCATCCGGCGGATGAGCCCGGCAAGTACGTGCTGCGCGAGATCCGCCAGCTGATGATGAGCGAGGAGTTTGCCGGCCGCATCGTGTTCCTCGAGGACTACGACCTGCAGCTGGCGCGCAGCCTGGTCTCAGGCGTCGATGTCTGGCTGAACAACCCCATCGCGCCGCTCGAGGCGAGCGGCACCTCCGGGATCAAGGCGGCGATCAACGGGCGGCTGAACCTGAGCATTCTCGATGGCTGGTGGGCGGAGGGCTGGATGCAGGACAACGGCTGGGGCATCCCGCCGGCCTCGGTGCAGGATCCTGAGCGGCGCGACGCGCTCGAGGCCGAGCTGTTCCTCGCGGCGCTGGAGGAAGAGGTGGTGCCGCAGTACTACGCCCGCGATGAGGGCGGGGTGCCAAGCGCCTGGGTGCGCTCGAGCAAGCACGCCATGATGAGCGTCATCCCGCGCTTCAACATGCGCCGCGTGCTGTTCGACTACACGCAGGGGCTGTATCAGCCGGCGGCCGCGCAATACCGGCGGCTGTCCGCCAATGGGTTCACCGGCGCGCGCGAGCTGGCGGAGTGGAAGCAGCGGGTGCGCGAGGCCTGGCCGCGCGTTGGCCTGAAGCTCCTCACGGATGCCGCCCGCGACCTGCCGCGCGGCGAGCGGCTGCGGCTGCGCGTTGCCGCAGACCTCAGCGGCCTCGCCCCCACCGACGTGCGCCTCGAGTTCGTCGCCCGGCGGCTGCTGCCGGATGCGGACCTGGCGCCCCCGCCGCTGTCGTCCTACGGTCACGGGCCGCGCGAGGGGCTGTGGCATGCCGTGCTCAAGGCCACCGATGAGCACGATGGCGAAGGCGCGATGGTTTTTGCCCTCGACGTCGAGCCCCCCGGGTGCGGGCAGTTCCGGACCGAGATCCGCATCTACCCGTGGCACGAGCTGCTCTCGCATCCTTTTGAGCTTGGACTCATGAAGTGGCTGTAGCGGCGCGCCGTTTTGCGGTTGCAGTCGCCACACGTCCTGGAGTGTAGTAGCCCGCATGCAGCGCCCGCCCGCCCGTGCCTCCTCCGGCCGCTACGTGAGCCGCCTCACCGGCGGCACCCTGGCGGTGATCATGGCCGGCGGCCGCGGTGAGCGGCTGCACGATCTCACCGCACAGCGCTGCAAGCCGGCCACGCCCTTCGGCGGCAAGTTCCGCATCATCGACTTCGTGCTTTCCAACTGCGTCAACTCCGGCATCCGCCAGATCTCCATCCTCACGCAGTACAAGGCACAGTCGCTGAACCAGCACGTGCAGCACGGCTGGAGCTATCTGCGCGGCGAGTTCGGCGAGTTCGTGGAAGTGGTGCCGGCGCAGCAGCAGCTGGGCCCCAGCTGGTACCGCGGCACCGCGGATGCCGTCTATCAGAACCTCGAGCTGATCGTCTCGCATCACCCCAAGCACGTGCTGGTGCTCGCCGGCGACCATATCTACAAGATGGACTATGGCCCGATGATCGCCTACCACGTGGAGAAGGGCGCCGACATCACGGTGGGCGTGGTGGAGGTGCCGGCGCGCGAGTCGCGCAACTTCGGCGTGCTCACCGCCACCGAGTGGAACCGTGTCACGCGCTTTGCGGAAAAGCCGGCCGCGCCGGATACGCTCCCCGGTCGTCCCGACAGCATCCTGGCCTCGATGGGCATCTACGTCTTCAACTCGCACCTGCTCGGGACCCTGCTGAGCGAGGATGCGGCCGATGCGAATTCGGCGCACGACTTCGGCAAGAACGTGCTGCCCGCGGCGATCGCCGGCAATCGCCAGGTGTTCGCCTACCCGTTCCAGGACGTGAAGACGCGCGCGCAGAGCTACTGGCGCGACGTCGGCACCATCGACGCCTACTACGATGCCAACCTCGAGCTGGTGCACGTGCGTCCCGAACTCAACATCTACGACCAGGACTGGCCGATCTGGACTTACCAGGTGCAGCAGCCGCCGGCCAAGTTCATCCTCGACGAGGAGGGCCGGCGCGGCATGGCGGTCAATTCCATGGTGTCCGGCGGCTGCATCATCTCGGGCGCGGTGGTGCGCGAGTCGCTGCTGTTCTCGAACGTGCGCGTCGAGGAGCGCAGCAGCATCGAGCGTTCCGTGGTGCTGCCCAACGTCGAGATCGGCGGCGGCTGCCAGATCACCCACACGATCGTCGATGAGGGCTGCGAGATACCCGCGCACACCCAGATCGGCGTCGACCGCGAGGCCGACGCGCGCCGCTTCCACGTCACCGACAAGGGCGTCGTGCTGGTGACCGCCGACATGCTGCGGCGCCTGGCGCCTGAGTGAGGCAGCGCCGTGCCATGCCGCACCAGCGCCTGAGCCGCCGATGAGCGTGGCCCGCCTGCCGGTGATCCTCTTGTGGCACATGCACCAGCCGCAGTACCGCGATGCGCTCACCGGCCAGTACGCGCTGCCGTGGACCTACCTGCACGCCATCAAGGATTACACCGACATGGCGGCGCACCTGGAGTCGAACCCGGCCGCGCGCGCGGTGGTCAACTTCACCCCGCTGCTCATCGAGCAGCTCGAGGAGATCGCACGGCGCATCGCCGAGCATCTCAAGGCCGGTACGCCGCTGCCCGATCCGGTGCTCGCGCTCCTCGGGCCGGACGCGGTGCCGAGCGCACCGGCCGAGCGCCTGGCGCTGCTGCGCGCCTGCCTGCGCGGGCACCGCCAGCACATGATCGAGCGCTTCGGTCCTTACCTCGAGCTGGCGACGATCGCCGAGACACTCGGTACGCCCGAGCGCATCCCGTACGCCTCGGATCAGTTCATCCACGATCTGGCGGTCTGGTATCACCTGGCGTGGCTCGGGGAGACCGTGCGGCGCAGCGACCCGCTGGTGGCGCGTCTCACCGCGCGCGGCCGCGAGTTCACGCCCGGCCAGCGGCGCGATCTGCTCACGCTGATCGGCGCGCTCGTGACCCAGGTCGTGCCGCGCTACCGCGCGCTCGCAGCCGGCGGGCGCATCGAGCTGTCCGTGACCCCGTACGGCCACCCGATCATCCCGCTGCTGCTCGACTTCGGGAGCGCGCGCGACGCGGTGCCCGGGATGGCACTGCCACAGCATGCGGCCTACGCCGGCGGCGCCGAGCGCGCCCGCTGGCACGTGGAGGAGGCGGTGCGCGTGCACACGCGCGCCTTCGGCGCCCCGCCGGCCGGCTGCTGGCCCTCCGAGGGGGCCATCAGCGCGGCCACGCTCGAACTGCTCGGCACGGCCGGCGGCTTTCGCTGGGCGGCCAGCAGCAGCGCGGTGCTGCGCGGCAGTCTTGCGCTCAGCGACCCGCAGGCGGCCGCCGACCCGCTCGCCTACAACCGGCCCTACCGCCTCGCCGGCACCGGCATGAACTGCTTCTTCCGCGATGATTCGCTCTCGGACCTCATCGGCTTCACCTACGCGACCTGGCACGGCGATGACGCCGCGCACAACCTGGTGAACGAGCTGAGCGCGCTGGCGCAGCGCTACGACGGCAGTTCCAACCACGCGCTGCTGATCGCCCTCGATGGCGAGAACGCGTGGGAGCACTACCCGTTCAACGGTTACTACTTCCTGCGCGCGCTGTATGCGTTGCTCGCCGACCATCCGCGCTTCGAGCTCACCACGCTGTCGGAGTGTCTCGTGCGCGGCATCCAGCCGGCACCGCTGCCGCGCGTGCTGTCCGGCAGCTGGGTGCACGGAACGCTGGCGACCTGGATGGGGGATGCGGCCAAGAACCGCGCCTGGGACCTGTTGTGCGATGCCAAGAGCGCCTACGACCGGGTCATGCTCAACATGACCGATCCGGCGCAGCGCGCACAGTGCGGGCGGCAGCTGGCGCTGTGCGAATCCTCCGACTGGTTCTGGTGGTTCGGCGACTACAACCCCGCCGAGGCCGTCATGCAGTTCGATCGCCTCTACCGGCGGCAGCTGGTCACGCTCTACCGGCGCTTGAACCTCGTGCCTCCCGGGGAGCTGGCGCTGCCGATCTCCGCCGGCGGCGGCATGGCCGAGCACGGCGGCGTCATGCGCCGCGCCAGCGGCTGAAAGCGCGCGCCCGCACTTGAGCGCACGTCTGCCCGTGTTCGACCGCCGCCGCGCGGGCGTGCTGCTGCCGCTCTCGGCGCTCGAGGCGCCCCTCGGGCGCGGCGGCCGTGCCTTCATCGACTGGCTGGCGCGCGGCGGCTTCAGCGTGTGGCAGGTGCTGCCGCTGGGACCGACCGGCGCGGACGGCTCGCCCTACTGGGTGCGCTCGGACTTCGCGGGCAATCCGGCGCTCCTCGACCCGGGCGAGCTGCCGCCCGCGCAGGCGCCGGTGGATCCGCACTTTCTTGCCGCCACCGAGACGTGGCTCCCCGACTACGCACTCTTTGAGGCGTTGACCCGCGCCTTCGACGACGCGCCATTCTGGCGCTGGCCGCAGCCGCTGCGCGAGCGTGCCCCGGACGCGCTGGTGCAGGCGCGCCAGCAGCTCGCCGCGCAGCTGCGGCAGTGCGAGTTCGAGCAGTACGCCTTCCAGCGGCAGTGGAGCGCGCTGCGCGCCTACGCCCAGGAACGCGGCATCCGGCTCTTCGGCGACCTGCCCTTCTACGTGGCGCCGTCGTCGGCGGAGGTGTGGACGCAGCCGGGGCTGTTTCAGCTGCGCGCCGGGGGCGAGCCGGCGGCGGTGGGCGGGGTGCCGCCGGACTATTTCTCCGAGAAAGGCCAGACGTGGGGCAACCCGCTCTATGACTGGGCGGCGCTCGGGCGCGAGGATTTCCGCTGGTGGACGCAGCGCGTCGCGGCGCAGCTGCAGCGCCTGGACCTGCTGCGGCTCGATCATTTCCGCGCGCTGGCGGCGCACTGGGCGATCCCGGCAGACGCGCCCGATGCGCGCAGCGGCACCTGGAGCGCCACGCCCGGCGCGGCGCTGCTTGCGGCGCTGCGCGAGCAGTTGCCCGACCTGCCGCTGGTGGCTGAGGATCTGGGCGTCATCACCGCGGACGTGATTGAACTCAGGCAGGCCTTCGCGCTGCCGGGCATGCGCGTGCTGCAGTTCGGCTTCGACGGCAATCCCGCCAACCCGCATCTGCCTTACCTGCACCCGCGCGACAGCGTGGTCTACACCGGCACCCACGACAACGACACGGTGCTCGGCTGGTACCGGGCACTGGATGAGGCGACGCGCGCGCGTGTCGACTTCTTCCTGGCCAGCCGCCCTGCGATGCCCGAGGGACTGATCCGCGCGGTGCTGGGCTCGGTGGCGCAGCTGGCGGTGATCCCGCTGCAGGACCTGCTGGGACTCGGCTCCGAGGCGCGCTTTAACCGCCCGGGCACCAGCAGCGGCAACTGGCAGTGGCGCGTGCCCCCCGGCGCCCTGAACGAGGCGCTCGCGCAGCACTGCGCGCAGCTGAATGCGGCGTTTGGGCGCGCCTGAGGCGCGCCCGAACGCCTTTGTTACCATGCGCGCCATGAAACGTCGTTCGTACTGCCTCGCGGCACTCGTGCTGCTGCTGGGCGCCTGCGCGCTCGCGCCCAAGCTCGAAGCCCCGCACCTCTCGATCGTCGACGTCACCGTCGTCGGCGGCGACCTGTTTTCGCAGCGCCTGAAGCTGCGCATGCACGTGCAGAACCCGAACGACCGCGAGCTGCCCATCAAGGGCATCGTCTACTCGCTCGAGGTCGAGGGCCAGCAGTTCGCCAGCGGCGAGTCGGCGGCGAGCTTCGTCGTGCCGGCACTCGGGGAGGCGGATTTCGACATGAACACGACCACCAACCTCGCCGCCACGTTCATGAAGCTCCTCGGCAAGAGCGAGATGAAGTCGCTCGACTATCACCTGAGCGGCAAGGTCTCCCTCAGCGAGGGGTTCCTGCGCTCGATCCCCTTCGATCAGCGCGGCACGTTCAAGCTGCAGTGAGTCCGCGGTAGAGCTCGACGTACCGGGCCGCCTGGCGCGCCCAGGAGAAGTCGCGCGCCATGCCGTTGCGCACCAGGCGCGTCCAGTGCGCCGGCTGCGCATACAGGTCGAGCGCGGTGTTCAGGGCCCACTCGAGTGCCGGCGTGTCGAAGTCGTTGAACACGATCCCCGTGCCCTCGCCGGTGCGCGCATCGAAGGGCTCGACCGAGTCGGCCAGGCCCCCGGTGCGCCGCACGACCGGCACGGTGCCGTAGCGCAGGCTGTACATCTGGTTCAGCCCGCAGGGCTCGTAGCGCGAGGGCATGAGGAACAGGTCGCTCGCCGCCTCGATCCAGTGCGCCAGCGCGTCGTCGTAGCCCTGGTGGAAGTGCACGCGTCCGGGGAAGCGCGTGGCGAGCCCGCGGAAGAAGGCCTCGTAGCGCGGCTCACCGTTGCCGAGCGCGATGAAGTTCAGCGCACGGCGCTCCAGCACGCGCGGCAGCCCCTCGAACAGGAGTTCGATCCCCTTCTGCGCCGCCAGCCGGCTGACGATGCCGGCCAGCGGCACCGTGGGGGTGGGATCGAGGCCATGGCGCGCGATGAGCTGGGCTTTCAGACGCGCCTTCACGCCCAGGTGCTCAGGATCGTAATGCTCCGGCAGCACCGGGTCGTGGCGTGGGTCCCACTCCTCGTAATCCACCCCGTTCAGGATGCCGCTCAGCACCGCGCTGCGCGCGCGCAGGCTGTCCTGCAGACCCATGCCGTACTCGTCCGTGCAGATCTCGCGTGCGTGTGTGGGGCTGACGGTGTTGATCGCCTCGGCATAGAGGATCCCGTGGCGCAGCGCGTTGATGCGCCCGGCGCTCAGGTCCGGCTGGTACAGCAGGCCGAGTTGCGCGCCCGTGAGGTTGAGGTCCGCCACGTGCGTGGCCGCGAAGATCCCCTGGTAGCCGATGTTGTGGATCGTGAGCAGGGTACGTGCGCCGGCGAGGAGCGGTTCGCCGCGGTAGCTGGTCCGCAGCAGCAGCGGCGCAAAGCCCGTGTGCCAGTCGTTGCAGTGCACGATGCGCGGCGCCCAGCGCATCTGCAGGCAGCTGAGGAGCGCGGCGCGCGTGAAGGCCAGGAAGCGCACGTGCTCGTCCGCATCGCTGGTGTAGAGCGTGGGGCGCGCAAACAGCGCCGGGCAGTCGATGAGATACACCGGCGCACCGCCGGGGAGCGTGCCGCGCAGCACCGTGAGCGCGTACGCGGTGGCGCCGACCGTCACCTGCAGGGGCTGGAGTCCGGCCACCGGCTGCGCGCCGCAGGCGACCCGGTCGACACTGGCGTAGGCGGGCGTGAACAGGCGCACGTCGTGCCCGGCGCGGTACAGCGCGCCCGTCAGCGCGGCGCTGACGTCCGCCAGGCCGCCGGTCTTGGACAGCGGCGCGACTTCGGAGGCGAGGAAGCACACGGGCAGTCGGGTCGCGTCGCTCATGGTCGGTGGCTGCCGGGACTTGAGGTTATGATCAGCCGATGCAACGATTTCTGATCGCGCTCACGCTGGTGCTGCTGCTGGCGGTCTCGGTCGGCATCGGCATCGCCGTGGCCCGCTGGCCGCACCTGTGGCACTGACGGCGCGTGAGTGTAACCGAAGCGTGTGACGGAGCTGTGCAGCGCGCCCGCTGAGCGCAAGAATCGGGTCGCGGCGCCGCCGCCGGCCCGTATCCTTTAGCCCATGAATGCTCACACCCGCACCTTTCTCGACGGCCGCGACTTTGCGCGCATCGCCCGTGCCATCCGCTTCATCGACGAGCACTTCCGCAGCCAGCCGCGGCTCGCGGCGATCGCCGCGTCCGCGCATCTGTCGGAGTTCCACTTCAACCGCCTGTTCCGCCGCTGGGCCGGACTCACCCCGCGCCAGTACCTCGCCTTCGTCACCGCGCGCGCCGCGCGCGGGGCCCTCACCGGCACGGCCTCGGTGCTCGAGGCGGCCTATGCCGTCGGCCTCTCCGGCCCCGGGCGGCTGCATGACCTCATGGTGACGCTCGAGGCGGTGACGCCGGGGGAGCTCAAGGGCGGCGGCGCCCGCGTGCGCCTCGAGTGCGGGTTCAGCGATACGCCCTTCGGGCGCGCGCTGATCGCCCGCACCCCCCGCGGGATCGCGCACCTTTCCTTCGTCGAGCCGGGGCAGGAGGCCGCCGCGCTGGCGGTGCTCCGGCAACAGTGGCCGCAGGCGCGTGCTCTCGCGCAGTGACGCGGGCGCTGCCGCGCTGGCGGCGCAGATCTGGGGCGGCGCGGCCGGCGGGGCGCTGCGCCTGACGGTGGGGGGCACAAACTTCCAGGTCAAGGTCTGGCAGGCCCTGATCGAGACCGGCAGCGCCGCCACGACCACGTACAGCCGCCTGGCCGCGGCGGCGGGGGCGGGGGCGGCCGCCCGGGCGGTGGGCAACGCCGTGGCGGCGAACCCGGTGGCCTGGCTCATTCCCTGTCATAACGTGCTGCGCCAGGACGGCGCGCTCGGGGGCTACCACTACGGCGCGGACCGCAAGCGCGCGATGCTGGCCTGGAGCGCACTGCGTGAGGCCACGCCAGCCCGCCTCGCGGGGTCCGCCGGTCGCCTCGCGCAGGCGACATAGTCTCGAGCCCGGCGGCCCGCAGGGGGCGTCCGGCGTCAAGGGGGTGCGCCGTGGCGACGGCCTGAAACGCAAGATAACTAGCTGATTTTTCTAATAAAATATTGTTTTGGCGCGGCAGAGGCGCCCGGCGAGCTGGTAAACTAGCCCCCGTTCCCCCGCTCAAGCCGACCGATGTCTGCCTCGCCCTACAAGCAACTCGAACAGGAGTTCAAGCGCCTGCACGCCTTCCGTGGCGCGCTCGCGCTGCTGCGCTGGGACGCCGCGGTCATGATGCCGCGGGGCAGTGCCGACGTGCGTGGCGAGCAGCTCGCCGCGCTCGAGACTGAGCACCATGCGCTGCTGACCGCGCCGCGCATCACGCGCCTGCTGGATCGGGCGCAGGCCAATACCCAGGGACTCGAGGACTGGCAGATCGCCAACCTGCGCGAGATGCGCCGCCAGCGCGACCACGCCATCGCCACGCCCGTGACGCTCGTGGCGCGACTGACCAAGGCGGCATCGCGCGCCGAGTCGCGCTGGCTCGAGGCCCGCGCCGAGAGCAAGTTCGAGGCCTTCGCACCTTACCTGGAAGAGGTCGTGCACCTGGTGCGCGACAAGGCGGCGCTGCTCGGCCAGGCGCTGAACCTTGCGCCCTACGATGCACTGGTGGACGAATTCTCCCCGGGGCTCACGACGCTCGACATCGACGCCATGTTCAAGGCGATGTCGCGCCGCCTGCCCTCGCTCATCCGCGAGTCGATCGTCGCCCAGGAGGGGCGCGGGCCGCTGCCGCTCACCGGCAAGTTCTCCGCCGCCAAGCAGCGCGCGCTGGTGGTCGAAGTGATGAAGGCGGTCGGCTTTCCCTTCGATCGCGGTCGGCTCGACGAGAGCGATCATCCCTTCACCGAGGGCATCCCCGGCGATATCCGCATCACGACGCGCTTCGACCCCGCGGACGTGTTCACCGGGCTCCTCGGGGCGCTGCACGAGACCGGTCACGCCATGTACGACCTCGGGCTGCCCCAGGACTGGCGCGATCAGCCGGTGGGGCGCGACCGCGGCATGGCACTCGAGGAGAGCCAGTCGCTGCTGATGGAGATGATCGTGTGCCGCAGCCGGCCGTTCCTGCGCTACGTACAGCCGCTGCTGGTGAAGCATTTCGGCGTCAGCGGCCCGGAATGGGAGGTCGAGAACCTCTACCGCCACCTGACGCGCGTGCAGCGCGGCCTGATCCGCGTGGATGCCGACGAGCTCACGTATCCGCTGCACATCATGCTGCGCTACGAACTCGAGAAGCAGCTGCTCTCGGGCGAGCTCGCGGTGCGCGACCTGCCCGAGGCCTGGAACGCCGGCATGGAGGCGCGCCTCGGCATCCGGCCCGCGAACGCCCTCGAGGGTTGCCTGCAGGACATCCACTGGGCGGTCGGCTCCTTCGGTTACTTCCCCTCCTATGCCCTGGGGGCGGTCATCGCCGCGCAGCTGTACGAGAGCATGCGCACCGAGCTGCCGGCCCTGGACGAGCAGCTGGCCCACGGAGAGTTCTCGGGCCTGTTCGACTGGCTGCGCACCCACGTACACGGCCTGGGCGCCAAGGTGCCGGTGCAGGAGCTGCTGAAGAGCGCCACCGGCAAGCCCCTGGCCGCCACCTCGTTCATCCGTTATGTCGAGGCGAAGTATCTCGAGTCGAGCGCCAGCAGCGCGGCCGCCTGAAGGCCTTTAAACTCGCCTGTGCGGCCGATGCGCGCCGCAGCTTGAGAGTACGTGCCTGAGTCCATGAGCGCCGCCGACAAACCCTCCCGCACCCTGAATCGTCTGGCGGCGCAGCTGCGCAGCGCGGTCGGCAAGTGCATCGCCGACTACCGCATGATCGGCGAGGGCGACCGGGTCATGGTGTGCCTGTCGGGTGGCAAGGACTCCTACACGCTGCTCGACATCCTGCTCTCCCTGCAGCGCAGCGCGCCGGTGCGCTTCGAGCTGCTCGCCGTCAACCTCGACCAGAAGCAGCCCGGCTTTCCGGCGGACGTGCTGCCGGGCTACCTGGGCGGCCTCGGGGTGCCGTTCCACGTCATCGAGCAGGACACCTACAGCGTGGTGCGCCGCGTGATCCCGCAGGGCCGTACCATGTGCGGCCTGTGCTCGCGCCTGCGCCGCGGGGCGCTGTACCGCTTTGCCGCCGAGCACGGCATCACCAAGATCGCGCTCGGCCATCACCGCGACGACATCGTCGAGACCTTGTTCCTCAACCTGTTCTTCGGCGGCCGCCTGAAGGCGATGGCCCCGAAGCTGCTGTCCGACGACGGCCGCCACGTCGTCATCCGGCCGCTCGCCTACGTCGCCGAGCGCGACATCGCCCGCTATGCGCGCGGCCGTGCCTTCCCGCTCATCCCCTGCAAGCTGTGCGGCTCGCAGGAGAACCTGCAGCGGCGTGCCGTGAAGCAGATGCTGGCGGCCTGGGAGCGTGAGTTTCCCGGACGCACCGAGAGCATCTTCTCGGCGCTCCGGCACCTCGAGCCTGCGCACCTGGCCGACCCGCGCCATTTCGACTTTGCCGGCCTGGAGGGCCGCATCGCCGCCATGAGCGAGGCCGAGGAGGAGGCCATCGCAGGCGAGCGCGCCACCGCGCTCGCCTGCTGAACGCCGTGGACGCTCCACAGCTTCTGGCCACCGAGGCACTGCCGCTTGGCAACTACTACTGGGCGCTGCCGGGAAAGCTGCTCGCGGGCGAGCATCCCGCGGGCGCGAGCCCGGAGCTGACGCGCACGCGCCTCGCGAGCCTCATCGCCAGCGGCGTCAGCTGCTTCATCGATCTCACCCAACCCGAGGAACAGGCCGACTACGCCGCGCAACTCCCGGACACGGTGCGGTACTTCCGCATGCCGCTGCCCGATCACGGCCTCCCGGCCGCGCCGGCGCAGATGGCCCAGATCCTCGACTGCCTGCGCACCGCGCTGCACGAGGGGCACACCGTCTACCTGCACTGCCGTGCGGGCATCGGGCGCACCGGCATGGCGATCGGGTGCCTGCTCGCCGAGAACGGCCACGGCGGGGAGGCCGCGCTCGAGGAGCTCAATCGCCTGTGGCAGCAGAGCGCCCGCTCGCGCCAGTGGATCTCGATCCCGGAGACCGACGCGCAGAGCGACTACGTGCGCACCTGGAGCCGCACAGTGGAGGCGTTCGACCCGCTGCTCGATCCGGCGACGCTCGCCGCGGTGCGCGGGGTGCGCGAGCGCTACCTCGGGGCGCTCCTGGGGCTGGCGGTCGGGGACGCGCTGGGCGTGACGACCCAGTTCCGCCGTCCCGGGCGCTTCACGCCCCTCGGGGACATGCTCGGCGGCGGTTCGTTCGACCTGCCGCGCGGCGCCTGGAGCGATGACACCGCCATGAGCCTGTGCCTGGCGGAGAGCCTGCTCGAGCAGGGCGGGTTCGAGGCGCGCGACCAGGTGGCGCGCTACCGGCGCTGGCAGAAGGAGGGCTACCTGTCCGCCACCGGCCAGTGTGTCGGCATCAGCGCCGGCACGGCGCGGGCGCTGGGGCGTGCCCAGTGGCGCCGCCAGTCATTCTCCGGCTCCCACGATCCGGACGCCCTGGACCCCGAGCCGCTCTCGCGCGTGCCGGTCGTGGTGCTGTATTACTTTGCCGACCGCGAAGCGGCGCTGGCGCAGTCCGCGGAAGCCGCGCGCACCACCTGCCAGGCACCGCTGGTGCTCGACGCCTGCCGGGCCCTGGCCGCAGCCCTGCACGCGGCCGTCGCGGGCGCGGCCAAGCCGCAGATCCTCGCCGCCGCGGAGGCCCTCGTCGGGCACACCGGTCGCCCGTCCGCGCTCGGCCAGGAGGGCTCGGCACCGGCGGCGCTGGCTGCCGCCCTGGACTGCTTTGCCCGGACTCACAATTTCCGCGATGCGGTACTGGCCGCGGCGAACCTGGGGGGCGCCGCCGACGTCGTGGCGGGCGCTGCGGGCGCCCTGGCGGGGGCCCACTACACCGCAGGCGCGATCCCCACAATGTGGCGCAACAGCCTGATGAAGCTGCAGTTGCTCGAGAGCTTCGCGGACCGGCTGCTCACCCACGCCCTGGTCCAGCTCGGCAGCTGAGACGCCGGGCGGCGCCCGGCGGCGGCGTGCGGGGGCAGCAGACAGCCCGCCCCGGGCTGTCGTAAGCTCGCAGCGAGAGTTCCCCTCGTAAGCTTTCCGACGCCTGCGGATGTCCACGACTCGCGTCCTTGGCCGCACTGTACCCGGCGCACGCCGGCGCGCGCGCGTGCGCGCACCGCGCGCGTGGACGCGGCTGTCCGACGAAGAGCTGCTCAAGATGCGCTTCTGCGATCTGAAACTCTCGATCGAGCGCTCCCCGCTCAAGCACCACGTGCGCCGCCTGTACGCCGACCTCGAGCGGCGCGGCATCGCGCTGCGACCGCACGTGTGGCTGTCGCAGGAGTGGTTCTCGCCCGATGGCGTGCCGGGCATCGCGGTGCCGTTCTACCTCGCGCATCCGCGGCTCGAGCGGCTCGAGCGGCACATCATGCGCGAGGCCGAGGGCGGCAATTCACGCCTGCTGCTGCGCATCCTGCGGCACGAGGCCGGTCACGCCCTGGACAACGCCTACCGGCTGCGGCGCCGCCGGCGCTGGCGCGAGGTCTTCGGCCCGGCGAGCCGGCCGTACCCGGCGCGCTACCGCGCGCGCGCCGGCAGCCGCCGCTACGTGCATCACCTGGGCGAGTGGTACGCGCAGGCGCACCCGGCCGAGGACTTTGCCGAGACGTTCGCGGTGTGGCTGACACCGACCTCCGGCTGGCGGCGCGCCTACGCCGGCTGGCCGGCGCTGCACAAGCTGCAGGCGGTCGATGAACTGGTCGCCAGCGTGCGCGCCAAGCGCCCGCCGGTGCGCAACCGCACGCGCATCGAGCCCCTGGAGCACGACAAGCGCACGCTCGCCGCCCACTACCGCCGCAAGCTGGCCCGCAACCGCCTCATCCGTCGCGGCCTGGCGGATGAGCTGCTGCGGCGCGCGTTTCGCCCCGCCCCCTCGGCGCGCCAGTCGCTGAAGGCGGCGGCGTTCCTGCGCGCCCAGGCGCGCGTGCTCACCGCCTCGGTGGCGCGCACGCTGCGCATTGAGCCGTACAGCGTGGAACAGGTGCTGCGCCTTTTGATCGAGCGCTGCGAGCGCCGCACCCTGTACGTGCGCGGCAACCAGCGCGCGGCGCGGCGCTACGCGCGCTGGATGCTCGAGCGGCTCACAGGCCTTTACTCGCAGGGCGAGACGCCGCACTTGCCCCTATGAAGCGCCTGCGCACGCTCGTCGTGGTACACGCGAGCCTGGTGCCCCCGGAGAGCCTGGAAGGCCACAGCGAGAAGGAAATCGAGGAATGGCGCACCGAGTACGACGTCATCACGACGTTGCGCAAGCGCCGCCATGAAGTGCGCTGCCTCGGGGTGCTCGACAGCCTCACCGAACTGCGCAGCACCATCGCCGACTGGGAACCGGACATCGTCTTCAATCTGCTGGAGGAGTTCGACGGCATCGTCACCTACGACCAGCACGTGGTGGCGTTCCTCGAGCTGATGCGCCAGCCCTACACCGGCTGCAATCCGCGCGGCCTCCTGCTGTCGCGCGACAAGTCCCTGTGCAAGCAGCTGCTGCAGTACCACCGCATCGCCACCCCGCAGTTCGCCGTGTTCCGCCGCGGCGCGCGCTTTCACGTGCCCAAGAAGCTGCGCTTCCCGCTGTTCGTGAAGTCGACCGTCGAGGACGCCTCCCTCGGCATCGCCCAGGCCTCGGTGGTGGATGACCCGTTGAAACTCAAGGAGCGCATCGAGTTCGTGCACGAGCAGGTGAAGTCCGATGCGCTGGTCGAGGAATACATCGAGGGGCGCGAGCTGTACGTCGGCATGCTCGGCAACGAGCGCCTCACGCGGCTGCCGGTGTGGGAGATGGTGTTCGGCTCGCTCCCCGAGTCGCTGGCCAGCATCGCGACGCGCAAGGTGAAGTGGGACAAGCGCTACCAGGCCAAGTACGGCATTACCACGCATGCCGCCGAGGACCTGCCGCCGCAGGTGCTCGCCTCCCTCGACCGGCTCTCGCGCCGCATCTATCGGGCGCTGGGCATGTCCGGCTATGCTCGCATGGACTTTCGTGTGACCCCCGAAGGGCAGGTGTACGTGCTCGAGGCCAATGCCAATCCGAATCTCGAGACCGCCGAGGACTTCGCCGAATCCGCGCGCGCCAGCGGCGTGTCCTACCCCGAGCTGCTCGAGCGGCTCATGGACCTGGGCCTGAAGTACCGCGCCCAGTGGCGCGCCTCCTATGGGTGAGCCTCGCTGGCGAGGCGCCGCGACCACACTGCTGTGGCTTGCGCTGCTGGGCCTGGGCGGCTGTGCCGACCAGGCGCGCAAGCAGCAGGAGGATCTGGCGGACGTCCTCTCGTGGCTGCCCGGGCACTACGACAACCTCGCGCAGGTACAGCACGATGCGCAGTTCAACGTGCATCCGCCGCACGACCACGTCGCGCTCCTCATCATGCCGACGCTCACGCCGCGCCTTGGCCATCACGTGCTCTACGTGCAGGAGATGGCGCCGGACAACGCCGAGCGCATCATGACCCAGCGCATGTTCAGCTTTGACGTCGACGAGGACCGCGGCGTGGTGGGCCTCGCCTACACCTTCGTCGAGCCTGCGCGCTGGCGCGAGGCGGCCCACGATCCGCAGATGCTCACGGCGGTCATGACGACCGACGTGGTCCCCGGCGGGTGCGAGCTGATCTGGAAGCGCGCCGGCGAGGATGTATTTACCGCCTCCACCGATCCTAAGCGCTGTCACGCCGCCGGCGGCGCGAAGGCGGCTCAGGGGCGCCTCACCGCCGACAGCCTCACCCTCGGGGGCTTCGAGTTCCGCAAGCTCGCGCACTGAAGCAGTGCGGGCCCGCGGGCCGCTCGCCGCCGGCCGGCTCAGAGCGCTCCCAGGTCCAGCAGCACCGCGCGCGGCACCCGCCCGTTCACGACCCTGACGCCTTCGCTGCGCAGGCGGCGCGCCTGCTCGCGAAAGTTCGCAGAGCCTTTCGGAAAGACGATGCGACCACCGGCGCCGAGGACGCGCTGCCAGGGCAGGTGCAGTTCCTTCGGGGCCATGCGCAGCGCATAGGCGGCCTGGCGTGCGCGGCCGGGCAAGCCCGCCGCGCGCGCCACCTCCCCGTAGGTGCTCACGCGCCCGCGCGGGATCATCGCGATCACCTGCCAGAGGGCCTCGAGCGCGGGGTTTTCCGTGCCCCGCGTGGGCCGCCGCCTGGCGAGCGGCTGCCACAGCTCGCCGAGGTTCGGCTTGGCGCGCCCCATGCCCTGGCCCGACCGCTAGTTCTTCAGGTGGGCATCGAGCCAGCCGAGCACCGTCTGGTACCACAGGAGGCTGTTGGCAGGCTTCAGCACCCAGTGATTCTCATCCGGGAACAGCAGCAGCTGGCTCTCGATGCCGCGCCGCTGCAGCGCCGTGAAGGCCGCGATCCCCTGGGTGTAGGGAATGCGGAAGTCCTGCTCGCCGTGGATCACCAGCATCGGCGTGCGCCACTGCGACACGAAGTCCACCGGGTTGACGCGCTCGTAGTTGTCCGGCACCTGGTACTGCGGGCCGCCGAACTCCCACTCCGGGAACCACAGCTCCTCGGTCGCGTAGTACATCATGCGCTGGTCGAACAGGCCGTCGTGGTTGACGATGCAGCGAAAGCGATCCGGCCAGTTGCCCTCGATCCAGTTCATCATGAAGCCGCCATAGGAGGCCCCGAGCGCGCAGACTCGCTGCCCGTCGAGCCACGGATAGCGCTCGAGCGCCGCCGCGAGGCCCTGCTGCAGGTCGATCAGGGGCTTGCCGCCCCAGTCCTTGCTGATCGAATCGGTGAAGGCCTGGCCGTAGCCCGGGGAGCCGTGGAAGTCGATCATCACGACCCCGTAGCCGCCGCCGGCGAAGGCCTGCGCGTTCCAGCGGTAGGTCCACAGGTTCGCCAGCGACGCCTGCGGTCCGCCGTGCACGACGAAGGCCACCGGGAAGCGCTGGCCGGCGGCGAAGCCGTAGGGCTTCACGACGTAACCGTACACCGTCTCGCCGTTCCAGCCCCGGAAGCTGAACTGCTCGAACGGGCTCATCTGGCGGGCGTCCAGGAGCGCCGCGTTCACGTGCGTCAGTCGCTTGGCGCCCCCGCCCGCGAGCGGCACGCGGTAGAGATCGGCCGGTCCGCCCAGATCCGCGCGCGTGAAGATGACGCTGTCGCGGGTGACCGCCATGTCCTCGACCTCGCCGTCGGCGAAGAGCCTGCGCACGACGCCGGTGCGCGCATCGAGCGCAAACAGCGCCCGCTGCCCGGCCTCATCCGCCGTGACGAGGAGGGTGCGGCCGTCGGGCGTGGCGTTCAGGTGCGCCACGGAGCGATCCCAGCCGCCGTTCAGCGCGCGCACCGCGCCGCTGCGGGCATCCTTCACCATGACGTGGAAGCGGTCCGCCTCGAAGCCGGGGCGCTGCTGCGCGAGCCAGACCAGCGTGCCGTCGGCGAGGAAGCGCGGCTGCGCATCCCAGGCCGGGTTGCTGGCGGTGAGGTTCACGGGCGCGGCGCTGGCGTCGGCCGGGGACTCGAACAGGTCGAAGTTCGTCGACCAGGGCTCGCTCTTGCCGGCGATGCGCGCCCCGAACACCAGCCGGCGGCCATCGGGACTGAAGGCGTAGTCCGCGTCATCGCCGAAGGGCTTGCCGGGAATATCCGCATCGAAGCCGCGCGAGACATCCAGCGGCGCGCCGGCCGTGCCGGCGGCGCTCAGCGCCGTGGTGAACAGGTGCGAGCGCGTGCCCTGGCTCGGGGTGTCCCAGTGGCGGATGAAGAGGCGCTCGTAGAGGCGCCCGGTGGCCTTGTTCTTGCTCTGGCCGTCCAGACGCTCGCGCGTGCACTGCAAGGTGGCGCAGTCCGGGAACACCTCCATCGACACGGCCAGCTGATCTCCGCGCGGGGAGACCTTGAAGGAACCGACGTCCAGCGGGTAGTCGGTCACCTTCTGCGGCGCGAGCGCGGGCAGGTTCAGCCGCCAGACCTGCGAGCTGCCGGAGCGAGTGGAGAGGAAATAAAGGGTATGGCCGTCGCTCGACCAGCGGGGACTTGAGTCGTTGAAGGCGCCGCCGCTGGCACGCTGCGGCTCGCCGGCCGGATCGAGCAGGTCGAGCAGCCACAGGCTGGTGCGGCCCTTGTTGCTCTCCATGTCGGTCTCGCGCTGCACGAAGGCGAGCACGCGGCCGTTGGGCGAGACCTGCGGGTCGCTGATGCGCTTCAGGCGCACCAGGTCATCGGCGGTGAAGGGTGCAGCGGCGAGCCCGGCGGTGGCGCCGAGGCCGAGTGTGCAGGCGAGCAGCCTGACCGGGAGCCAGGTCATTGGACGCATAGGGGGTGGCGTTTCCTGAAGAGGATGAGCGGAAGAATTTCGGGGCCTGCGTTACTGGCCGACCTCGCTTGCCGCGTTGATCCAGGACTCCGCTTTGGCGGCCTGCAGCCACTCCTGCAGCGCGGCGTCCTCCAGCACGCTCGCCATGTACCAGCGCGCGGCCGGGGAGACCGCGCCGGCGCCGTAGGTGTTGAAGCGCAGCACCACGGGCGCGAACATCGCGTCCGCGATGCTGTAGTCACCGAACAGCCACGGACCTGAGCTGCCAAAGCGCGCCCGGCAGTCGTTCCAGATCTGATCGATGCGCTCGATGTCCGCTTCCAGTCCGGGCGTCATCGCGGTATGGCGATTGCGGGCGCGCGCGTTCATCGGCCACAGGGAGCGCAGCGTGGTGAAGCTGGAGTGCATCTCCGCGCTCACCGCGCGCGCCACCGCGCGTGCCGCGGGGCCGGCGGGCCAGCCGCGCCCGGTGAGCTCGGCCAGGTACTCGCAGATCGCGAGCGAGTCCCACACGGTCAGCTCCCCGTGCCGCAGGACCGGCACGCGCGCGCTCGGGCTGTACTTTTCCAGGTCCTCGCGGGTGCCCGGCTGGTCGAGGGGCACCAGTATTTCGCGGAACGCGACGTCCAGGTGCTTCAGCAGCAGCCACGGCCGCAGCGACCAGGAGGAGTAGTTCTTGTTGCCGATGACGAGCGTGAGCGGCGCCATGGGATGTTAACCTCTGCGGGTGCGAAGCGTGCGCGCCATAGCCTTCGATCTCGATAATACACTCTGGGATGTCGAGCCGGTGCTCCGCCGCGCGGAAGCGCGCCTGTTCGCCTGGCTGCAGACGCACTGCCCGCGCATCACCGCGCGGCTCACCCCCGAGGACATGCGCCGCGCCCGCGAGGAGCTGGCGCGCCGCGAGCCCCACAATGCCCACGACTTCACGTACCTGCGCACCGCGGCGCTTGCGAGCCACGCGCGCGAGCACGGCTATGACGAGGCGGTCGCCGCGCATGCGTTCGAGGTGTTCCTCGCGGCGCGCTGCGAGGTGGAGCTGTTTGCGGACGTGCTGCCCGGGCTCACCCGCCTGAGGCGCCGCTACGCGCTCGCCACGCTCAGCAACGGC
Source organism: uncultured Pseudomonadota bacterium (assembly GCA_963727305.1). Classification (GTDB taxonomy): domain Bacteria; phylum Pseudomonadota; class Gammaproteobacteria; order Steroidobacterales; family Steroidobacteraceae; genus 13-2-20CM-66-19. Next base: position 220,030 of record CAVSFM010000001.1, on the reverse strand, counting down.
AATGCCGACCTCGGCCGCATCGGCCTCGAGCACCTGTTCGCCGTCTCGCTCAATGCCGGCCAGCTCGGGGCGGCCAAGCCCGCGCGGCAGTGCTTCGAGCGCCTCGCCGCGGACCTCGCGCTGCCGCCCGGGGAACTCGTCTATGTCGGCGATGACGCGTACCTTGATGTGCTGGCCGCGCGCGCGGCGGGACTGAAAACCGCGTGGATGAACCGCAGCGGTGCGCCCTGGCCTGCGGATCTGCCGCCCCCGGATCTCACGGTGCGCGACTGCCTCGAGCTCGCGCAGCGGCTGAGCGGTTGAGCCCGCGTGCCGTCTCAGCAGGCGAGCGCGCGACCGCGCGTTTCGACCATCACCCAGCGTGCCAGCAGCGCCGCGAGGAGCGCGTGCCAGCGCCACCCACGCCAGTGTGGCGGTGAGCGCGCGGCTCGAGCCGCCGGCTGCCGCGGCTGATCGCCCCGACGATCAGCGGTCCGGCCAGCGGCAAAGACCCGGCCGAGTTGGTAGCAAAAGCCGGCGCCTGCAGTTGGGGGCGACGGAGTTGAAGAGGAGGGCGTCGTAGACATCGAAGCCCCAGCCGGCCCGGCCGGCGGCGATCAGCAGCCACTGGTAGCCGCAGAATCCGAGCAGCGTGCGCCGCCTCACAAGCACTCTTCGCTTCCACCGCGCTCCCCGGCCGAGTCTGTTAGCACTTGGTCGCCTGCGCTGCCAACCCTGTAGGAATGCGCGCGCAGCAAAGAAGGGCAACGCATCACGGACTTATGTGTGATGCGGGGTGAACCTTAGGGGGCCTGAACCGTTCCACATATATAGGAGGTGAGGAACGATGGGTGAGGCAGCAACAGGTGTCGTGCCGGTCGCCAATCTGCGCGAGTTCTTCCGCGACTCCGTGCACGGCGCGCTGGTCAAGCAACACGTCGCGGTCAACGAGCAGACCGAGCAGTACGTGGTCAATGTGCTCACGCTCTTCGCCCGCACCGAAGCGCTCTATGAGCAAACCCCGCAGGGCGTGCGCCTCAAGCCGCTCGCCCTGATGCTGTGCGAGGCACTGGAGGCGCCGACGCCCAGCGCGCGCAACCACTGCCTGCAGCGACTCGGCGACGTGTCGCTCTTTATCGCCGGATTCTTTGCGCAGGGCTTTGCCGCGAAGCTCGTGGATGTCGACTACCACATCGCCATGGGCGGGCGCGCCTACGGGGCGCTGGCCGAGTCGACCGCGCAGGGGCGCGGGCGGGTGCTGGCGGCGGTGTTCGCCGAGCTGGCGCAGAAGTTCCAGCCGCTGGTGGACGCGCTGAACGAGGTGAGCGAGAGCGCCTATCGCCACAGCGACAAGGACATCCTGCGCCTCTACGAGGTGTGGCTGAAGACCGGCAGCGCCCGCTGCTACGGCCTGCTCAAGCGTCTGGGCGTTGATCCCACGCGCGCCGGCGGGACGGCGTTCGCGCACTGACGCGATGCTGCTGTCGCGACTGCAGGAGCTGATCGGCGGCATCTACGACGTACGCGTCGCGCACGACGTTTACGATTTCCTCATCACCGACCGCGCGCACCTGCCGCCGGGGGCACGCGGCGGCACCGCCGAGGAGGAGGTGCTGGTGGCGCAGCTGCCCGGCGGCGCGGAAGTGGCGCTGTCGCTGTACCTGGATCCGCAGCTGCTGCAGCGTCTGGCACGCGCCGATCCGCTCGAGTGTCTGCACGGGGGCAACGTCGCCGACTGCCTGACCGCACTCGAGGGCGTGAGTCACTTCATGTACCTCGCCTGGAATGCCGGCCATGACAAGCCGGTCTCGCTCCTTGAGCTGGAGATGCAGGCCGAGGTCGACAAGTTCATCGCGAGCCACCTGCTGCTGCGGCGTCAGTCACCGGGGCACTTCCCGCTCGAGCTGCGGCGCCTGCTGTTCGAGCGCGCCCACCCGGACCCGCGCCTGGATGCCGCGCGCGCGGCCATGTACCGGGAGGCGAGCCAGTATGCGCAGCGCTTCTGTCGCCGTCTGGAACACGCGCTCGCGCGCACGCGCGCGACCGGCAGCGCCGGCGGCGCCGAGCAGGAGGTGTTCGCGGAGCTGCGGCGCTTCTACCGCCTGACCAACGCACGCAAACGCGCGCACATCGAGCGTACCAGCTAGGGTGTCAGGCGCGCGGGGGCGCGCCGCCTCAGTCGTCCGCGTCGTCGCCGCGGCGCTTGCGCTCTTCCAGTTCGCGCATCAGTTTGATGTGCGCCGACAGCGCGCGCAGGTTGGTGCGCGCCGTGCCGCCGGGCTTGGGCGTCTCGCGCGGGGCGCGGGCGCGGGCGTAGGGGTCGTAGGAAGGCTCCTCGCTCTTTACCGCGAGCGAGCGCTCACCCAGGATCTCGAGCACCGGCCGCGCTTCGTCCGCGGGCGCGTCGCGCCAGTCCACCGAGGCGTTGCCGCGTTCATCGTGCACGATCAGCCCGATGCGGCGTCGTTCAGCGGCCGCGGGGGCCTGCTCCGGCCTCTTTTTGAACGTGAAGTTCACGGATTATGTACTGCCTGTCAGTGCAGCGTCGCCATTCACCGACGTCCACACTAACCGTGCAGGGCTTCACAGTTCCGCGAGGTGCGTCACGGAATTTTCGTGCATCGGTCACTTCGTGCTGTCGTACATATTCCGCGCGCGCAGCAGCCCTACGGCGGTCTTCATGTCGTTGATGGTGCCATCGAGCGCCCACAGGCAGGCCTGCTGCAGCGGCACCCAGTGCACCTGGATGACCTCGGCGTGCTCATGCGCCTTGGCCGCCGCTGCGAGCGCGGTGGCCATATAAAGGTATATGCGCTCGCTGAAGACTCCCGGGGACGGCAGGCACACGCCCAGGTCGCGCCACGCCTGCGCGCTGATCCCGGCCTCCTCGATGAGTTCGCGCTGGGCGGTGGCGAGCGGCGGCTCCTGCGGTTCCAGCTTGCCCGCCGGCAGCTCCCAGATCCAGCCGTCGGCCACGTAGCGGTACTGGCGCAGGAGGCACACGCGCTCCTCGGCGTCGATGGCCGCCACCGCGGCGCCGCCGGGGTGGTGCACCACCTCCAGCAGGGCGCGATGCCCGTTCGGCAGCACGACCTCGTCGGTCGTGAGGCTGACGACGCGGCCGGAATAGTGCAGGGTCTGCTTCTCGGGTTTCATGGGCACATCCTAACCCGCGGACCGCAAGGCCCGCTTAGCGCACCCCGCGCCGGCGCGGTGCGCGCGGCGTCACGCTCTGCACGCAGCGCAATCGCCACGGGAGCAGGGGCGCGCGTATAGTCCGGCAGCATCTATGGCGACCACCGCGCACCTGGAACGACTTAACGCGGCGCAGCGCAAGGCGGTGACGCATGGCGAGCCGCTGCCCGAGAAGGGCTACAAGAGCGGACCGCTCCTGATCGTCGCCGGCGCCGGCACCGGCAAGACCGACACGCTGGCGCATCGCGTGGCGCACCTGGTCATCAACGGCGTCGACCCGGCGCGCATCCTGATGCTCACCTTTACGCGGCGGGCGGCCACCGAGATGCGCCGCCGCGCGCACGAGATCACGCGCAAGGCGCTCGATGAGCCCCTCGGTGGCCTCAGCCAGAGCATCGCGCAGCGGCTGAGCTGGACCGGCACGTTCCATTCGATCGGCAACCGCCTGCTGCGCCATTACGCGCCGCACCTGCAGCTCGACCCGCACTTCAGCGTCGTCGATCGCGGCGATTCCGCCGACCTGATGGACAGCCTGCGCGAGGAGCTGGGGCTGGCCGGCAAGGAGCAGCGCTTCCCGCGCAAGGACACCTGCCTGCAGATCTACTCGAGCCGCGTCAATACGCGCGCGCCCCTGCACGAGACGCTCGAGCAGCACTACCCGTGGTGCGCGCAGTGGGAAGCGGAGCTTGCCAACCTGTTCCGCGCCTACGTCGAGCAGAAGCAGCACTCGCGGCTGCTCGATTACGACGATCTGCTGCTCTACTGGCACGCGATGATGTGCGAGCCGCGCCTGGCGCAGCATGTGAGCGCGCACTTCGATCACGTGCTGGTCGATGAGTACCAGGACACCAATCGCCTGCAGGCGGAGATCCTGCATGCGCTCAAGCCCGACGGCGCAGGCCTGGTCGTGGTGGGTGACGATGCGCAGGCCATCTACTCCTTCCGCGCCGCGGCGGTCGAGAACATCCTCGGCTTTCCCGAGCGCTTCCAGCCGCCCGCCGAGGTGGTGACGCTGGCGCAGAACTATCGCTCCACGCAGCCGGTGCTCGACGTGGCGAACGCGGTCATGGCCGAGGCGCCGCGCCAGCACCGCAAATACCTGCTGTCGGTGCGCGGGGACGGCGCCCGGCCGCGCGCGGTCACCGTCGATGAGCTGCAGACGCAGGCCGAGTACGTCTGCACCGAGGTGCTCAAGCGCCGCGAGGCAAGCGTGCCGCTCAAGCGTCAGGCGGTGCTGTTCCGCACCGCCGCCCACAGCGACATCCTCGAAGTGGAACTCACCAAGCGCAAGATCCCGTTCGTGAAGTACGGCGGCCTCAGGTTCCTCGAGGCCGCGCACATCAAGGACCTGCTCGGCGTGCTGCGCTGGGCGGACAACCCGCGCAATGCGCTCGCCGCCTTTCGCACGCTGCAGCTGCTGCCGGGGATGGGGCCGGTCAATGCGCGCGCCGCGCTCGATCACTTCGAGGCCGGCGGCCACTCGTTCGAGGCGCTCAAGGGCTTCAAGCCCGCACAGACCCAGGACGTTCAGTGGGAGCGCCTGCTCGTGCTGCTGCAGGCGCTCGCCGAGCCGGAGCGCCCGTGGGTGGGCCAGCTCAACATGGCGCGCGACTGGTACCGGCCGCACTTCGAGCGCCTGTACGACCAGTTCCACACGCGCCTCGGGGACCTTGAGCAGCTGGAGCTGCTCTCCACGCAGTTCCCCTCGCGCGAGCGCTTCCTGACCGAGCTCACGCTCGATCCGCCGAACGCCACCAGCGATCGGTCGGGGCGTCCCTCGCTCGATGAGGACTTCCTGGTGCTGTCCACCATCCACTCCGCCAAGGGCATGGAGTGGGACACCGTGTTCGTGCTCAACGTGGTCGACGGCAGCTTCCCCTCCGAGTTCGCCACCGGCAAGGGCGAGCTGATCGAAGAGGAGCGGCGCCTGTTGTACGTGGCGCTCACCCGCGCGCAGAACGACCTGCTGCTCATGGTGCCGCTGAAATTCCACCTCACGCACCAGTCGCGCCAGGGCGATGCGCACGTCTACGGGGGCCGCAGCCGCTTCGTGACCGAGAAGGTGCAGAAGCTGCTCGACGCGGTCACCTTCCACAGCTCCACCCTGGGCGCCGGGGACGCGCTGGCGCAGGCCAGCGCCCCCGTCACGGTGGACGTGGGGGCGCGGCTGCGCGACATGTGGTGAGGCGTTAGCGGACCGGTTTCTGGAAGCGCATCGTGAAGCGATCGCTCTCACCGATGGCGGCGTACTTCTCGCGGTCCTTGTCGCCGAGCTCGTAGGTGGGCGGCAGCGTCCACACCCCTTCCGGGTAGTCTTTGGTGTCTTTCGGGTTCGCGTTGACCTCGGACTTGGCGACGAGACGGAACCCCTGTGCCTCGATCAGCTTGATCGCGTAATCCTCGTTCACGTAGCCGCTCTTCGCCTTCGGGTCCTGCGCCACGGCCGGGTTGCCGCGATGCTCGACGATGCCGAGGATGCCGCCGGGCTTGAGCGCCTTGTAGAGCGTCGCGATCACCCGGGACGCATCATCCTTCGACATCCAGTTGTGCAGGTTGCGGAAGGTGAGGACCATGTCGAGCGAGCCGGACGGCACGACATCGCTGCCGTCGGTTGGCATGGTCACGACGATCACTTTGTCGTAGAGCTGCGGACTGGCGGCGAGCTTGGCGCGATAGTTCTCGAGGCTGCGGGTGACGTATTTGCTTGAGGGATCCGCGGCCATCACCGCGGCGTAGTACTTGCCCTTCTCGCGCAGCAGCGGCGCGAGGATCTCGGTGTAGTAACCGGGCGTGGGCCATACCTCCAGCACGCTCATCTCGGGGCGCACGCCGAAGAACAGCAGCGTCTGCTTGGGATGCCGGTAGACGTCGCGGACGCGGTTCTCCTCGGCACGCTGGTTGCCGGCGAGCAGGGCGGTCAGTTGCTCGGTGGTGCTCTCACGCGAGCTTTGCGCTGCACAGCTGTTGAGGAACAGGGTGCAGGCCGCCATCAGCGCGACTGTTTTCAACTTGGGAAGCATGCAGCTATGTGTCCTTGCGAGCGGGAATACCGGCGCGCGGGCAGCTAAAAAACCCCGCGCGAGGCGGGGTTTTTAGCGCCTTGCGCTTGCGTTGTGAGGCCGTCAGCGGCGGAACGGACCACCACCCTGGCGGGGGCGTTGCGGGCGCTCCTGTGCTTCGTTGACGCGCAGCGGCCGGCCGGCCATCTGAAAGCCATTCAGGGCCTGGATCGCGCTCTGCGCTTCGGCCTGCGGCATGTCGACGAACCCGAAGCCGCGGGGTTTGCCGGTTTCCCGGTCATTGATGAGTTTCACCGATTCCACTTTCCCGTGACGTTCAAACAGGGCCTTCACATCCTGTTCGGTCGCGGTGAAAGGCAGATTGCCTACGTAAATCGTCGTCATCCGGGGCTCTCTCTTGGGAAGGCGGACAGCGGCGAGCCGCACGCGTCGGTCGCATGTACCGCGTGAAATAAACAGGTCAAGGCTTCAAGGCACACGATCGGCAATTCAGTCAATGCGCAGCGCTTGGGCCGCAGGCCTGCACCTGCGTTCGCGCACGGATGAGAGGCGCGCGGGGGGCGGGAAGTGAAGTCAACACATTCAACAAGGCGCACTCATCCACGACGGATATGAACGCGCGTGTCATGCTACTCCCGGCCTTTCTGGTACGCAAACGAGGAGCCCGGGGGATGGAGGCGCTGCTCATATCCGCCGGCGTCGTCGCCCTGGCGGAGATCGGGGACAAGACCCAACTGCTCGCCCTGGTGCTCGCCGCCCGCTTCCGCACGCCGTTACCGGTGATCCTGGGGATCCTGACCGCCACCTTGGCCAACCACTTTGCCGCCGGCCTGGTGGGCACACTGCTGGCGGCCAACATCAGCCCGGCCGTGATGCGCTTCGTGCTGGCGCTGTCCTTCTTCGCCGCCGCCGCGTGGATGTTCATCCCCGACCGGGCGCCGCAAGGGGAGGCCAAGCCGTCGCGGTTCGGGGCTTACGGCACGACCGTCATCGCGTTCTTTCTCGCCGAGATCGGCGACAAGACGCAGCTGGCCACGGTGGCACTCGCCGCCCGCTTCCAGGCGCTCATTCCCGTGGTCGCCGGTACGACGCTCGGCATGCTGATCGCGGATGTGCCGGTGGTCTTTCTCGGCAAGGCGGCCGCCGCGCGGCTGCCGATCCGACTCATGAACCTGCTCGCGGCCGCGGTGTTCGTGGCGCTCGGCGTGCTCGCGCTCCTCGGCCACGGCGCGCTGGCCTAGCGAGCCTGGCACTGTAACGCTTGTGCCAGCGCTTGGCGCGCTAAGGCGGCAGGTGCAGCTGCGCGAGCAGCGCCTGATAGCGCGGGTCCGCGCGCAGGTCGGCCAGCATCGGGTCGCACTTGAGGTAGTTGACGAACCCCGGATCGCGCGCGCGGTTGGCCCGCTCCAGCCACAGGAAGGCGCGCTCGCGGTCGTGCCGATGGGCGTAGATCTGCGCGATCTGGTACTGCCAGCTCATGACTTGCGAGGCGACCTGCGCCAGCAGCGCCTCCGCCTCGGCGCGACGCCCGAGCGCATCAAAGGCCATCACCCGCCCGATCGCCTGCCACCACGGTGAGGGCTCCGCAGCCAGTTCGTTCAGCGCGTCCTGGGCGCGCCCTTCGCCCAGCAACACCAGGCTCAGGCGGTAGTGCATGCTCTCCGCGCTCGGGTTGAAGGCGAACAGCCGGCGATAGACCGCTTCGGCCTCGGCGGAGCGCCCGCCGAACCACAGCGCCGTGGCCAGCCCGCGGTACGGGTCGACCGAGAGCGGGTCGCGCTCGATCAGGCGCCGCGCAAAGCGTTCGGCGTCCGCGAGGCGCCCGGAGGCGATCGAGAGGTAGATCGAGATATTCAGGGCGGCAGGGTTGTCGGGCTCGAGCTGCAGCGCGGTCTTGACCTCCTGGTCGCTGGTCGCGATGTCGTAATCGATGAAGCCGATGTTGGCGAGCGCCACGTGCGCCTCGGCCGACTTCGGATCGAGTGCGAGTGCCCGGTGGGCGGCGGTGGCGATGCGCTCGCGGACCGCGTCGAATGACTCGCGCGTCCCGAATACCATGACCGCGCCGTAGGTGTTCGCGAGCGCCGCCCACGCCTGCGCGAAGTTCGGATCCAGCGCCACGGCGCGCTCGAAGTACGCCTGCGCCCGGGCCGAGTCGGCGGCCGTGTAGCGCTGGGCGAACGCCAGTCCCTGCAGGAAGAGGGCGTAGGCCTCCGTGTTGGAAGTGGGCGCGGGGCGTGCGCTCGGGGCGCCGAGCAGGGACACCTTGAGTGCGCCCACTACCGCGTCGGCGATTTCATCCTGCGTGCGAAACACGTCGCGCAGCTGCCGATCGTAAACTTCCGACCACAGGTGCGAGCCGTCCGCCGTACGGATCAGCTGCGCCGTGACGCGCAGCTGGTCCCCGACCTTGCGCACGCTGCCCTCCAGCACCGTGGCGACCCCGAGCTTCTCGCCCACGACCCGCACGTCCTCCGCCTTGCCCTTGAACTGGAACGAGGAGGTGCGGGCGATGACCTTGAGCGCCGGGATCTTGGCGAGCAGGTCGAGGATCTGTTCGGACATGCCGTCGGCGAAGTATTCCTGATCGCGCGCCTCGCTCATATCGACAAACGGCAGCACGGCGATGGATTTGTCGTTCGCAGCCACCGGCGCCACGGGGTGACTGCGGTGCACCAGATAGGTGATGCCGCCGGCGAGCGCAGCCAGCAGCGCCAGCGCGCCGACGGCCAGCCACGCGCGGCGCGCCCGTGCGCGCGCGGCGGCTGGCGCGCGGGCTCCGGGAACGGGCGGCGCGGCGCCCGGGGCGGGCGGATGCGCCAGCGCACCGGCGAGTTTGGCGAAGGCGGCGTCGCGCCCGTCCAGCGGTATGTCGACCCACTGCGACTCGCTCAGGAAGTACTCGAACGCCGGTGTCAGCGGCGCCTCATCCAGGCGCACCGCGATGATCTGCTTCTTCTTCGAGGACGCGCGCTCGAGTTCCTTGCCCACGTGCGAGGAACCGATCGAGCGCTGCGAGAGCAGCAGCACCAGCGCCGGCGCCTCGTTGATGGCGCGGACGATGGCGTCCGCGTACAAAGCCCCGGGCGGCACGTCCCGCGGCGCGAGCCAGCAGCGGATGCGCTGCTGCTCCAGGTACGCCGTCAGCGCTTCGGCCGTGGCGCGATCGGCGGAGGCGTAACTGACGAACGCCACGATGCCGGCCGGGGCTACCACCGGCGGCGCGCCGGCGGCTGGCTCGGCCGCACTGCCATGCGGCGGATCCGCCGCGCTCACGCGCTCACCCATGACGACTGCCCCGCCCGGGCGCGGCGGGCGTGCAACTCTGCCGCGGGTGTCGGGGTCTGTCCTCAAGTTGTGGCGTGGCGATCGGGCTGGCAGCGGTCCGCGCGACGCGCTGCCGGGCTAGGCGCCCGCCGGCTCCAGGTAGGCGTAACCATCCAGCTCGCGCTCGTAGAAGCGCTTGAGGGCCTGGCTCTCGGCGAGCGTCATGCGCCCGTCACGGATGGCGCGCTCGCAGTCGCGCGCCAGCGCCGGGTAGAGCTCGGCCACGTCGTACTCCATGTACTCGAGCACCTTGTTGGCGGTGTCGCCCTTGACGATCTCCTCGATCCACCAGCCGCCTTCATCGTGCAGACGCACGTGCACGACGTGCGTGTCACCGAAGAGGTTGTGCAGGTCGCCGAGGGTCTCCTGGTAGGCGCCCACCAGGAACGCCGCCAGGTAGTACTCCGCGCCGGGCTTGAGCTCGTGCAGCTCGAGCGTGCGCTTGACGTCGCGCAGTGACACGAAGCGATCGATCTTGCCGTCCGAGTCGCAGGTGATGTCCGCGAGCACCCCGGTGCGCGTCGGGCGCTCCTCCAGGCGATGGATGGGCATGATCGGGAACAGCTGCTCGATCGCCCAGCTGTCCGGCAGCGACTGGAACACGGAGAAGTTGCAGAAGTAGGTGTCCGAGAGGATCGACTCGAGGTCCTCGAGCTCCTCGGGCAGTCGCTCGAGCTTGCGGCACGAGTCGCGGATCTTGGCGCAGGTCGCCCAGTAGAGCCGCTCGGCCAGGCCGCGGAACTCGAGCGACAGCAGCCCGAGGTTGAACATCTGCAGCACCTGCTCGCGGGCGGTGAGGGCGTCGTGGTAGCACTCCACCAGGCGCCGCTCGCTCACCGTGCGATAGGCATCGAACAGGTCCCGCACCGGCTGCGGCAGCTCCTCGCTCCCCTGGTAGTCGAGCGCCGGGTCACCCGAGACGCGGAACTTGTCGAGCGCCGAGGAGCCGAGCGTGTCGAACACCAGCACGCTGTGGTAGGCGGCGATCGCGCGCCCGGACTCGCTCACGATCATCGGGTGCGGGATGTCGCGCGCGTTGCAGACGCTGGCGACGCGGTACACCACGTCGCTCGCGTACTCGGTGAGCGTGTAGTTCATGGAGGAGGAGAAGTTCGTGCCGCTGCCGTCGTAGTCCACCCCCAGCCCGCCGCCGACGTCGATGTACTGCAGGCCCGCGCCCATGAGCTTGAGCTCCGCGTACACGTGAGCGAGCTCGTTGATCGCATCCTTGACGCGACGGATGTCCTGCAGCTGGCTGCCCGGATGGCAGTGCACCAGCTGCAGGCAGTCGAGCATGTCGTGGGCCTTGAGCACGTTGAAGAGCTCGAGGATCTCGGTGATGAACAGGCCGAACTTGGACTTCTCGCCCGCCGAGGCACTCCAGCGCCCCGAGCCCTCGCTGAAGAGCTTCACGCGCACCCCGAGGCGCGGGCGCACGCCGTAGGCCTGCGCGTGCTTGAGGATCAGGCCGAGCTCTTCGAAGTTCTCGACCACCGGGATGATGGTGCGCCCGAGCTTGGTCGCGAGCGTCACGGCCTCGATGTAGCTGTCATCCTTGAAGCCGTTACAGATGATCAGCCGTTCGGGGGCATTCTCGGTCATCGCCATGACCGCCAGGAGCTCGGGCTTCGAGCCCACTTCGAGCCCGAAACCGAACTCCTTGCCGTAGCGGTAGACCTCCTCGACGACCAGGCGCTGCTGGTTCACCTTGATCGGGAAGACCGCCGCGTAGCGGTTCTTGTAGTCGTTTTCGGTGATCGCCTGGGCGAAGGCATCGTGCAGGCGGCGCAGGCGGTGCGCGAGGATGTCCGAGAATCGCACCACCACCGGTGCGGTCAGGTCGCGTGCCTTGAGTCCCTCGACCACTTCGAACAGGTCGATCTCGCGCCCGGCGGTGGTATCGGGCCGCACGACCACGTGGCCGGCGTCGTTGATGCCGAAATAGCCCTTGCCCCAGGCCTGCACGTGGTACAGATCGAGCGAATTGGCCACCGCCCAGGGCTGAGCGGGATTGAATTTGCGGCCGCCGTTGGCGGCGGCGGTCTTGGGTTCGGCGGCCACGGGGCGCGTTATATCAAAATTGCGAGTGAAGTAAGAGTGGCACGTACGCTTACTGGCGCTACGGCCCGCGCGCCACGGCGTGCGTCGGATCGCGGATCCACTCGCTCCAGGAGCCGGCGTACAGGCGCGCCCCGGGAAAGCCGGCGACCTCCAGCGCGAGCAGGTTGTGGCAGGCGGTGACGCCGGAGCCGCACATGGCGAGCGCGCGCGCGGCCGGCTGACCGGCGAGCGTGCGCTCCCAGCGCTGGTGCAGCTCGCGCGGCTCGAGAAAGCGCCCATCGCTTCCCAGGTTGGTGGTGAACGGGTGGTTGCGCGCCCCGGGCACGTGCCCGGCGATCGGATCGAGCGTCTCGTTCTCGCCGGCGAAGCGATCGGCGGCACGGGCATCGACCAGGATGCGCTCGCCGCGCTTGAGCGCCCCCTGCGCCACCAGTTCCGCGACCTGCGCGCTGCTCGCGACCGCGTCCGGATCGATACGCGCACTGAAATGGCGCGGCGCGCGCGCGACGCTGCGCACGCTCACCGGCAGTCCCGCGCGCTCCCACGCCGCGAAACCGCCGTTGAGGACCGCGACCTGGGGGTGCCCGAGCCAGCGCAGCAGCCACCACAGGCGCGCCGCGTACATGCCGTTTCCCTGGTCGTAGGCGACCACCTGCACCTGCGCATCGATCCCGAGGCGGCCGAAGAGGCTCGCCAGCTCGTTCACCTCCGGCAGCGGGTGGCGCCCGGTGTGCGCGCCGCGCGCCCCGGAGAGGTCGCCGTCGAGGTCCGCGTACTGCGCGTTCGGGATGTGGCCGGCGGTGAAGGCGCTCGCGCCCCAGGCGGGGCGCGCGAGCTCGAAGCGGCAGTCGATGATTGCCCAGCTGGGGTCGTCCAGGCGGGTGGCCAGTTCCAGGGGTTCGATGAGGGTGCCAGGCATGGGGCCTCCGTGCGCAACGCGCGAGCCGCAGGCCTGCATTTTCGGCGCTAAGCGGTTGTCGTTACAATCGATCCTTCGTACGCGCGGAGGCACGATGGCAATCGAGGTTTACTGGGGCAGCGGCAGTCCCTTCGCGTGGCGGGTGCTGCTGGCGCTGGAGCGCAAGCGCCTGCCCTACCTCAGCCACCTGCTGCAGTTCTCCAAGCAGGAGCACAAGTCCCCGCAGATGCTCGCGCTCAACCCGCGCGGCCGCGTGCCGGTGCTCAAGGATGGGGACTACGTGTGCTTCGAGTCACTCGCCATCCTCTATTACCTGGACCAGAAGTACCCGAGCCCGCCGATCTTCGGCCGCACGCCCGAGGAAGCCGGCACCATCATGCGCGTGATCTGCGAATACACGGCCTACATCGAGCCACACGTCACCCGGATCGCGCGCGCCGTCTTCCTCGAGCAGCAGCAGGCGGAGCTCGGCGGCGATGAGGTCACCGCCGCGATGCACGCCGTGGCGAGCGAGGCGCGCACCATCGAGGGCCGGTTGTCCAAATCCGACTGGATCGTCGGTGACGCCTACTCCGCGGTCGACATGGTGATCTTTCCCGGCATCCAGCTGCTCAAGCGGGCGCTGGAGAAGCCCCAGGCCGCCGCGCTGTCCTCGCGCTTCATGCCGGTCGAGGTGAACTATCCGGCGCTCGGGCGCTGGCTGGCGCGCGTGGCGGCGCAGCCGGGCTACGAGCGCACCTACCCGCCGCACTGGCGCAGCGCCTGATGCCGCCCGGTGAGGCGCGGGGCGGAAAATTGAGCCGCGCGGGGCTGACTTGATACCCTGCAGGGACGCGCGCTGTCGCGCGACTTTCCGAAGGACCTGCCTAAAGCGACAATCATGAGCAACAGCCACAAGATTCACGTCGAGTTTCCGGGACGCATCGTTTTCGTCGGCTTTGGCAGCATCGGTCAGGGGGTGCTGCCCCTGGTGCTGCGGCACATCGGCATCACGCCCGACCGCATCACGATCGTCAGCGCCGAGGACAAGGGCAGCGCCGAGGCCGCCAAGTACGGCATCAAGTTCGTCACCGAGCGGCTCACGCGCGAGAACTTCCGGCGCGTCCTGAACCCGCTCATCGGGCGCGGCGACTTCCTCATCAACGTCTCGGTCGAGGTCTCGAGCATCGCCCTCATCAAACTGTGCTGGGAGAAGGGTGCGATGTACCTGGACACCTGCATCGAGCCGTGGCCCGGCGGCTACACCGATCCGACGGTGCCGGCGGCCAAGCGCACCAACTACGCGCTGCGCGAGGAAGCCCTGGCGCTGCGCGCCACTAGCGAGCGCGCTCCCACCGCGGTCCTCACCCACGGCGCCAACCCGGGACTCGTCTCGCATCTGGTGAAGCAGGCGCTGCTGAACATCGCCGCCGACACCGGGGTGGACGCCGGCGCTCCCGCCGCGCGCCTCGAATGGGCGCAGCTCGCGCGCAAGCTCGGGGTGAAGGTGATCCACGTCGCCGAGCGCGATACGCAGATCGCCAGCAAGCCGAAACTGCCGGGCGAGTTCGTGAATACCTGGTCGGTGGATGGGTTCGTGAGCGAGGGCTGCCAGCCGGCCGAGATGGGCTGGGGCACGCACGAGCGCAACTTCCCGCGCGACGGCAAGCGCCATGACGCCGGCAGCGGGGCGGCGATCTACCTCATGCAACCCGGCGCCGCCACGCGCGTGCGCACCTGGACGCCCAGGGCGGGGCATTTCTACGGCTTCTGCATCACGCACAGCGAGGCGATCTCGATCGCCGACTACTTCACCGTGCGCGAGGGCACGACGGTGGCCTACCGGCCGACGGTGCACTACGCCTACCACCCGAGTGACTCGGCGGTGGTGTCGGTGCACGAGCTCGCCGGGCGCAACTACGTGCAGCAGGAACGCCAGCGCATCCTCATGGACGAGATCAGCGGCGGGATCGACGAGCTTGGCGTGCTGCTCGCCGGCCACAAGAAGAATGCCTACTGGTACGGCTCGCAGCTCTCGATCGAGGAGGCGCGCCAGCTCGCCCCCTACAACAACGCTACCAGCCTGCAGGTGTGCGTGGCGGTGCTCGCGGGGGTGATCTGGGCCATGGAAAATCCCAACCTCGGCATCGTGGAACCGGACGAGATGGATTTCCGCCGCAACCTCGAGATCTGCATGCCCTACCTGGGAGCGATGGTGGGCGAGTACACCGAGTGGACCCCGCTGCACGAGCGCGAGCGGCTGTTCCCGGAGGATCTCGACAAGAGCGATCCGTGGCAGTTCAAGAACGTCAGGGTGATCTGGTAGGCGCCGGGGCCTCGTACTCGATCGCCACGATCGCAAGCGTGCGGCTGCCTGCGGGCGTCTCGACGAGGATTTCGTCCTCGAGCGTGCGGGCGAGCAGCGCCCGTCCGAGCGGGGAATCCATGCTGATGTAACCCTCGGCCATGTCGAACTCGTCCGGCCCCACGATGCGATGGCGTGAGCGCGTGCCGTCCTGCGCTTCCAGCACCACCCAGGCGCCGAAGAACACGCGGCGCGGGTCGGCGGGGGCCTGTTCGACCACCACCATGCCCTCCAGGCGCTTGCGCAGGAAGCGCACCCGCCCGTCGATTTCGCGCAGGCGCCGCTTGCCGTAGGTGTAGTCGGCGTTCTCGGAGCGATCGCCCTGGGCGGCCGCCGCCTGCACCGCCTGCGTCACCCGCGGGCGCTCCTCGCGCCACAGCGCATCCAGCTCGCGCCGCAGCCGCTCCGCCCCGGCGCGGGTGATGTATTTCGAGCCCCGCGGCGCGGGGGTCCGGTAGCGCCCCATGTCTGCTGAAAACCTGTGAATTATGTCGCACTCACTTTTACCGAAATCCGGCTTTCTGTGGAATATTTCACGGACTGAGACCTCGCCACGCTACTAACCTGCGAGTCGTGGCTACCAAGTACTACACGCACTTTGTGACCCACGGCGGCAAGGCGAAGAGCGCCGCCCCGAGCAACGAGTGGAGCGGTGTGGTGGAGCTGCGCGAGCCGCTGACGCAGACGCGCGCGAATCGCGAACTGCGTGCGCTGCTGGCACAGAGTTTTGACCTGGACTCGGACGACATCCGGATCCTGCACTGGGCACGATTGCACTGACGTATCCCCTGGCGGACTTCCTTCCCTTCATCGAAGGTCCGCCCTTACCAACCCCAGGTCTCAAAAACCTGGGGTCTTTTTTTGGGCGCCCGCCGGGTCCGCGCACCCCGCCTGCATGGCTCGAGCTAAAGGCCGCATCGGCGACCCCGGCGCCCCGCCCGGGCGGGCGGCTGCGGGGTGAAAATCGACGCCGCTTTCCTCTCCATGTGACAATTCCCGACCCCGGCATGGGGCGGGGCGAAAACCACAAGGAGAAGTTCGATGCGTGCCTGGTCATCTGCGTTACTCGCCCTCGCGGTCCTGTGCCTTTCGGGCTGCGGTTACAACACCCTGCAACAGCGCGATGAGGGCGTGAAGGCCGCATGGTCCGAGGTCGTGAACCAGTACCAGCGCCGCGCCGACCTCATTCCCAACCTGGTGAACACCGTGAAGGGCTACGCCGCCCAGGAGCAGAAGGTGCTGATCGGGGTGACCGAGGCACGCGCCAAGGTGGGCTCGATCCAGGTGACACCCGAAGTGCTCAACAATCCGGAGCTGTTCGCCAAGTACCAGGCCGCGCAGGGCCAGCTGACCCAGGCGCTGAAGAGCCTGTTGGCCGTCACGGAGAACTACCCGCAGCTGAAGTCCGACCAGAACTTCCGCGACCTGCAGTCGCAGCTCGAGGGCACGGAGAACCGCATCACGGTGGCCCGCAACCGCTACATCCAGACGGTCCAGGAATACAACGTGACGGTGCGCCAGTTCCCGGTCAACCTCACAGCCAAGATGTTCGGCTACGCCGTGAAGCCCAACTTCACCGTCGAGAACGAGCAGGCGATCTCCACGGCACCGGCGGTGAGTTTCGACACCTCGACCCCGGGCGCGCCGGCCGCCGCGCCACCCCCGCAGCCGACCAAATGACGCGACGCCTACGCCCGGCCCGCGTGCTGGCGGGCGTTGCGCTGCTGTGGCTGCTCGGCCTCGGCCTCAACGCCGCGGCCCAGTCGCTGCAGGCGATCCCGAAGCTCAGTGCGCGCGTCACCGACCTGACCGGCACGCTCACCGCCGAGCAGCAGAACGCGCTCGAACAAAAACTGGCGGGCTTCGAGGCCGCCAAGGGCGCGCAGCTCGCGGTGCTCATCGTGCCGAGCACCAAGCCGGAGGAGATCGAGCAGTATTCCATCCGCGTGGTGGAGCAGTGGAAGCTCGGCCGCGGGACGGTGAACGGCAAGCGCGTCGATGACGGGGCCCTCCTCATCATCGCCAAGGACGATCACAAGATCCGCATCGAGGTGGGCTACGGCCTCGAGGGTGTGCTGACCGATGCGATGTCCAACCGCATCATTTCCGAGACCATCGGGCCGGCCTTCCGCCAGGGCAATTTCTATGGCGGCATCGACGGTGGCCTCGACCAGATGATGAAACTCATCGAGGGCGAGGCGCTGCCGCCGCCCGAGCACCAGTGGCAGGGCGGCCGCCCGGGCAACGCGCCCGCTCTGTTCCCGGTGCTGTTGTTCGCGGTGCTCGTCGGTTCGGTGGTGCTGCGCGCCATCTTCGGCCGCACGCTCGGCTCGGCCTTCACCGGCGTCGGCGCGGGCTTCCTCGTCTACCTGGCCGGCTACGCCCTCGCGCTGGCGGGCCTGGCGGCGCTCGGCGCCTTCCTGATCACCCTGCTGATGGGCGTCGCCGGCACCGGCAGTGGCTGGTCGAGTGGCACGCGCGGGGGGCTGGGCGGCGGCTGGGGCGGGGTCGGCGGGGGCTTTGGCGGCGGGGGCTTCGGCGGCGGGGGCTTCAGCGGTGGTGGCGGCGGCTTCGGCGGCGGCGGTGCCTCCGGTGGCTGGTAAGGGAGCGCACCCATGAAACTCGGCCGTCTGATCCGGCACCTGTGCACGACGCGCTGGAGCACGCGGGCACGCTTCTCGCAGGCGGTGCTCGATGCCATCGAGCAGGCCATCGGCGAGTGCGAGGAGCGCCACGGCGGGGAGATCCGCTTCATCGTCGAGAGCGCGCTCGATCTGCCGGAGCTGTGGCGCGATCTGCCGCCGCGCCAGCGCGCGCTGCAGCTGTTCGGGCAGTTCGGCGTGTGGGACACGCTGCACAACAACGGCGTGCTGGTGTACGTGCTCATGGCCGACCGCGACGTGGAGATCGTCGCTGACCGTGGCATCGCCCAGTACGTTTCCCAGGCCGAGTGGCAGGCGGTGTGCCGGCAGATGGAAGGCCATTTCCGCGCCGGGCGCTTCCGGGAGGGTGCCGTGCTCGGGATCCTGGGGGTGGGAGCACTGCTCGGCACGCACTTCCCGCGCCCGCGGGCGAGCGACAACGAGCTGCCCAACCAGCCGGTGCTGCTGTAGCCCTTCGGCGACAATAGAGCCGCACCGCACATCGGTCATAATCGGCATCCATGAGGTCTTCGAAGCTCCCGCGCCGCCGCCTGCGCGCTCCTGTGCGTCACGCTGGCGGGCTGCTCGCTCTTTGGTTGGCACCACAAGGAGCCCCCGCCCCCGCCGCCGCCCGCCGCCGCCCCCGCCGGAGGCGCCGCTGCCGGTGGCCAACGAGCGCTTCGAGCTCACCGCCAATCAGGACGTGGTCGGCACGGTGCAGGTGGTGCAGGCCGACAAGGACGACACGCTCACCGACATCGCACGGCGCTTCAACGTCGGCTACGAAGAGATCGTGCGCGCCAACCCCAAGGTCGACCCCTGGCTGCCCGGCGAGGGCACGACCATCGTGGTTCCCTCGCAGTTCATCCTCCCCGACGCGCCGCGCAGCGGGCTCGTCATCAACATCCCGGCCATGCGCATCTATTACTTCCCGCCGCCGAAGAAGGGCGAGCCGCAGGTGGTGTTCACCCACCCGATCGGTATCGGCAAGGTCGGCTGGCGCACCCCGGAAGGGGTCACGAAGATCATCCGTCGCCAGCAGGACCCCACCTGGCGCGTCCCGGTGTCGGTGCGCAAGGAGCACCACGAGAATGGCGAGGAGCTCGAGGCGGTCATCGGCCCTGGCCCCGACAATCCGCTCGGCAAGTACGCCTTCTACCTGCAGTGGCCGAGCTACCTGATCCACGGCACCAACAAGCCGGCCGGGGTGGGGCTGCGCTCGAGCCACGGCTGCATCCGTCTGTACCCGGAGGACATCCAGCAGTTCTTCAACATGGTGCCCATCGGCACGCAGGTACGGGTCGTGGACCAGCCGTTCGTCTTCGGCTGGCGCGACGATCAGCTCTACATGCAGCCCTACGACGTGCTCGAGGACGATACGCGCGACTGGAACGGCAAGGCGCAGAAGAAGCTGCTGACCAAGTCGCTCGCGGCCCGGCTGCAGCAGCAGGTGCAGCAGCATCACGAGCAGGTCAACTGGGGCCTGGTGTCGTCGCTGGCGCGCAGCCCGCGCGGCATCCCGGTGCCGATCACGCTCGCCGATGCCAGCGTCGATGAGATCGTGGCGAACTCACCGCATGTGCAGAACGTGCTGCCGGAGGGCTCGACCTGGGATGGCCACTCGGATCTGCCGATGGACGAGGCCACCTTCAACAAGATGGTCTCGGAGGTCCAGCCCGGCGACACCGATGCGCATGCCACCCCGGCCGCCCGCACGGCGGCGCCCGCCGCACAGCCGTCCACGCCGCCGAAGAACGGCAGCTGACATAAGCGCCCGCCGATGAGTGCGCTGTCAGAGTGGCTGCAGCTGATGCTGGCGGAGATCGCGCGCAAGCAGGACGAAGGCGAGCGTGCACGCGCGGAGGAGGCACGGCGCAGGGCGGAGCAACAGCCGGCGACACCCGGCAGCGCCGATCAGGAGCGCGGCTAGTGTCGGAAAATTTTCCACTTCCACTCAGGATAATCTGACAACGCGCTAACAGCGTGTGTTAGAGTCGCGCCGGCAAATCCAAGAGGCGCATGAGTGGCCAACAGCCCCGCGTCCGGCGTAGAACTCGCACAAGAAAGCCGCACGGATCACGCGATTGAACGCGTGTCGACCGGAGTCGTTGCATTCATCGGCCGCACGCTCAAGGGTCCGGTGAATCAGCCGCTGCCGGTCACGAGCTTCGTCGAGTTTCAGCAGCAGTTCGGCGGCCTGTGGCAGCCCTCCACGCTGTCCTATGCGGTCGAGCAGTTCTTTGAGAACGGCGGTCGCGAGGCGCGCATCGTGCGCGTCACCAACGGCGCCCGGCCGCCGACGCTCAGTCTGCCGGCGGGCGCAGGCGTGCTGCGCCTGGTGGCACTTAATCCCGGCTCGCGCGAATACCTGCGCGCCTCGGTCGACTACGACGGCTTAGGTCCCGGCGACCACGAGCGCTTCAACCTGGTGGTGCAGCGCGTGCGCAGCGCGGGCTCCGAACTGGTCGAGGACCAGGAGATTTACCGGCGCGTCTCGATTGCGCCGAGTGCCTCCCGCTACATCAACGACGCGCTGCTCGAGTCGCGCCTGGTGCGCGTCAGTGGCGCCGTGCCCGTGCAGCGGCCGGACCGCTCCGCCGGCGGCCCCGGCGGCGTCGCTGTCGGCTATACCCTCTCCAATCCCGACGGCGACGATGGGGCGCCGCTGAGCGATTACGACATCATCGGCGCCGCCCCCACGCGCACCGGGCTGTTCGCGCTCGAGGGTACGACGCGCTTCAACATGCTGTGCATCCCGCCGCTCACGCGCGAGCGCGACGTCGGGCTCTCGACCCTGCTGGTCGCCGCGCGCTTCTGCCGCGACCGCCAGGCGCTGCTCCTCGTCGATCCGCCCGCCGCCTGGACGAGCGCGCGCGTCGCGCTCGATGCGCTGCGCCTGTGGCCGTTTCGCAGCGACAGCGCGGTCATGTACTACCCGCGGGTGCACGCCTTCGACCGCCTGCGCGGCCGGGTCGAGGCGTTCGGCTCCTGCGGCGCGGCCGCCGGCATGATCGCGCGCGCGGATGAGACCTGGCCGGTCTGGTCGGCTGCCGAGAGCGAGGAGGCGATCCTGCGCCCCGGGCTGCGGCCGGCCACGGTGGTGAACGAGGCCGAGCGGGTGCGCCTGGCGCAGGCCGGGGTCAACACGCTGGTGTCGGTGCGCGGCGGCACGCGCACCGCCGTCAGCCCGCGCACGCTTTCAGCCGGCGGCAGCGGGGCGGCGGACTGGAAGTACCTCTCGGCGCGGCGCCTGGCGCTGTTCGTGGCGGCGAGCATCGAGCAGGGCACGCGCTGGGTGACGCTCGAGCACAATGGACCTGCGACCTGGGAGCGCGCGCGCGCGCAGGTGGAGGCGTTTCTCGAACAGCTGGCCGCGGGCGGGGCCTTCGCCGGAGCGGCGGCCGAGGAGAGCCACTTCGTCATTGCCGACGAGCGCGTCAACCGCCCGGCAACGCTGGCGGAAGGCAAGTTCAACCTGCTGTTCGGTTTCGCCACCAGCAAGCCCGGCGCCTTTGACACCTGGCTCGTGACCCATCGCGCCGGCGCGAGCCGCGTGCGCCCGGTGTCGGTGAATCGCTCGGCGACCTCCAAGAACCGCGTCGAGTGGGAGATCGAGACCGCCATCCTGCGCGGCTAGGCGGCCCCCCTCAGGGCTTGGCACCGAAGCCCCCGCCCCCCGGGGTGAGGATCGTGAGTTCATCTCCGGGGAATACCTCAAAGCGCGCCGTCGCCCCCAGGGTCTCCACGGCGCCGTTCGCACGGCGGATGAACGCTGCACCGAGGGCGCCGGGACTGCCGCCCGCGACGCCAAAGGGCGCAATGCGGCGGTGATTGGCGAGCAGCGCCCCGACGTAGGGCGCGCGGAACTCGAGGCGGCGCACGCTGCCGTCGCCACCGCGCTGGCGGCCCGCACCGCCGGAACCGCGCCGGAGCGCAAACTCGCGCACCAGCACCGGGTATTCCGCCTCCAGGATCTCCGGATCGGTGAGGCGCGAGTTCGTCATGTGCGTCTGCACCGCGGCGCAGCCGTCGAAATCCGGCCCCGCGCCCGCGCCCCCGCAGATGGTCTCGTAATACTGCAGGCGTGAGTCGCCGAAGGTGAGATTGTTCATCGTGCCCTGGGAGGCGGCCAGCACGCCGAGCGCGCCGTAGAGCGCATCGACGAGGCACTGCGAGGTCTCGACGTTGCCGGCGGCGACTGCGGCAGGCGGTTGCGGGTCGAGCATCGAGCCTGCCGGGATGCGGATCTCAAGCGGCACGAGGCAGCCCTCGTTCAGCGGGATCGCCTCCGCGATCAGCGTGCGAAACACGTACAGCACCGCGGCGGTGCACACCGCGCGCGGGGCATTGAAGTTGTGCGCCCCCTGCGCCGAGGTGCCCGCAAAATCGACGCAGGCGCGCTGCGCCGCGTGATCGATGTCGACGCGCACCGCGATGCGCTCGCCGTCGTCCATCTCGTAGCTGAAGCTGCCGCTGGTCAGGGCCGCGAGTGCGCGCCGCACACAGGCGGCGGCATTGTCCTGCACCGCCGCCATGAAGGCATGCAGGGCAGCCAGCCCGTGACGCTGCGCGGCGCGCTCGAGCTCCAGGATCCCGCGGGTATTGGCCGCGAGCTGCGCGCGCAGGTCGGCGAGGTTCTGCTGCGGACGGCGGGCGGGGAAGGGTCCGCTGGTGAGTGCGGCGAGCACTTCGCGCTCGCGCAGCGTGCCGCCGCTGACCAGCGCGCAGCACTCAAAGAGGATCCCTTCCTCCTCGATGCGGCGGCTGAACGGCGGCATGGAGCCGGGCGTGCTGCCGCCGATGTCGGCGTGGTGGGCGCGCGAGGCGACGTAGAAATCCGGCCGGGCGGTGCCGGCGAGGAAGACCGGCGTGACCACGGTCATGTCCGGCAGGTGCGTGCCGCCGTGATAGGGACTGTTGAGGAGCCAGGCATCACCGCGGGCCATCTGTGGCTGCGCCCGCATCACCGCGCGCACGCTCGCGCCCATCGACCCCAGGTGCACCGGCATGTGCGGGGCGTTCGCCACCAGGCCCCCGCGGGCGTCGAACAGTGCGCACGAGTAATCGAGCCGCTCGCGGATGTTGACCGACTGCGCGGTCGACTTGAGCACCTCGCCCATCTGCTCGGCGATGTGCATGAAGAGATTGTTGAAGATCTCCAGGCGCGCCGCGCTCGCGGTCGCCGTCAGCCGCGCCGCCGGCTCCGCGGCGGCCTCCTCCTCGAGCAGCAACACTCCCTCCGCCAGCGCGCGCGCCCGCCAGCCCGGCTCCAGCACCACCGTCGTGTGCCGGTCCACGATGAGCGCCGGGCCCGTCAGTGCCGCCCCCAGGGCGCCCGCCGGCACCAGGGGCACCTCGCGCCAGGCGCCGAACCAGGCGCGCGCCAGGGGCGGCAGCGCCGCGGCGGGCTCAGCGGCGGGCATCGCCAGCGCCGCGGCATCCACGGACGCGCAGCGTGCCTCGACCCGCAGCGCCTCCACGATCACCTGCAGCGATCCGACGGCGAAGCCGAAGCGGCGCCGGTGTTCGTCCTGGAACCGCTCGTGCACCTGCGCGAGTGAGCCGAGCGGCACCGACAGGCACACGTCACTGTCCCCGGCGCGCAGCTCGAGCACCCGCGCCACGTGCACGGCAGCGGCGTCGGCCGCGAGCTCGCTGCGCGCCTGCGCCTCCAGCGGCGCGAAGCCGCTCAGCGCCAGCTCGAGATGCTCCGCGCTCAGCTCGCGGCGCCAGCTGGCGCGGCGCACCGCGAGGCGGTCGGCGACGCCGATGCCGAAGGCGGACAGGACGCTCGCCAGCGGGTGCACGAGGATGCGCCTCAGGCCCGCGGCGCGCGCCACGCGGCAGGCATGCTGGCCGGCGGCGCCGCCGAAGCAGAAGAGGGTGAAGTCCGCGGCGTCGCGCCCCTGGCGCGTGGACACCTGGCGGATGGCGTTGGCCATCGACTCGACCGCGACCTCGAGGAAGGATTCGGCGACCGTCTCGGGCGTGAGACTCCCCGGCGTGGCTGCCGCGCATTTGTGCGGTGAGCGCGGCGAAGCGTGTCTGCACCGCCGCCGTGTCGATCGCGGCGTTCCCCTGTGGCCCGAAGACCTGCGGCAGGGTGTCGGGGCGCAGCCGCCCGAGCAGCACCTGCGACGTCGGTGAGCGTCAGCGGGCCACCGCGCCCGTAGCAGGCCGGTCCCGGGTCGGCGCCCGCGGATTGCGGTCCCACGGCGCAGCGCGCATCGCGGTAGGCCGAGCACGGAACCCCCGCCGGCGGCGATGCTGTGCACGTCGAGCATCGGCTGCATGAGGCGCACGCCCGCCAGGTGGTGCTCGAAGCGCTGCGGCAGCTCGCCGTCGATGCAGGGAGACGTCGGTGGACGTGCCGCCCATGTCAAAGCCGATGAGCCGCGGGCAATCGAGCCGCGCCCCGACCCAGCGCATGCCGATCAGCCCGCCGGCCGGTCCGGACAGCACGCTCGCCATCGCGTGGAAGCGCGCCGCGGCCGCGAGGCCGCCGTTGCTTTGCATCAGGGTGAGCTCGGCCTGCGGATCGAGGCGTCCGCAGCTGCGCCTGCAGGCCCTCGACGTAGGCGCGCAGCGGAGCGGCCAGGTAGGCGTTGAGGACCGTGGTGTCGCCGCGCATGACGTAGCGCACCAGGGGCGACAGCTCGTGCGAGACCGACACCTCTTCGAAGCCGAGCTCGCGCGCGCAGCGCGCGGCGGCGCGCTCGTGCGCCGGATGCTGCCAGCCATGCAGGAAGACGATTGCCACCGCGCGGCGGCCGGCGGCGCGCGCCGCCTGCAGCTGCCCGCGCAGCCGCTCGAGGTCGAGCGGCACGAGCACCGTTCCCTGGTGATCGATGCGCTCCTGGGCCTCGATGACCTGCGTGTACAGGCTCTGCGGCAGCACGATGTTGCGGGCGAAGATGTCCGGGCGGTTCTGGTAGCCGATGCGCAGTGCATCGGCGAACCCCTGGGTCGTCACCAGCAGCACCGGCTCGCCGCTGCGGGTGAGCAGCGCGTTGGTCGCCACCGTCGTGCCCACCTTCACCAGCGTCACGCGCGCCGCCGCGGCGCCGCAGGCGCGCAGGATGTGCGCCGCGGCCTCCAGGCCCGGGTCGCCGCCTGCGCCGCCGGGTGCCATCGAGGGGACCTTGCGCACGTGCAGCGCGCCGGCGGGCGAGAGGCCGATGACGTCGGTGAAGGTGCCCCCGCGATCGATCCAGAACTGCCAGCCCGGAGCCGCCGGCGCACGCGCTGATTGGCTTAACGTTTCCATTGCCTGCATTATTCGCGCATGCGGGCGCAGGTCCCAGCGACGGCGGTGCGATGATGCAAGAAGTGGTGGTGGCCCGACACGTGGTGTTCTCTCACGGCATGGAAAGCGGCCCCTGGGGCCGCAAGATCTCCGCGCTGGCGGAGGTGGCGCGCTCGGAGGGCTATGACGCGCACTCGGTCGATTACCGCGGCCTCGATGAGCCGCGCGCACGGATCGCCAAGCTCGTGGATTTCTGCAAGGAACTCAGCGGCGACCTGGTGCTGGTCGGTTCGAGTCTCGGTGGCTACATCGCGGTGGCTTCCGCCTCGCTCCTGCACGCCCGCGGCGTCTTCCTCATGGCGCCGGCCCTCTACATGGAGGGACTGCCGGAGCTGCGCGCCGGGGTGCTCGACTGCCCGGCCTCGATCGTGCACGGCTGGCGCGACGACGTCGTGCCGTACGAGCACAGCGTGCGCTTCGCGAACACCTACAAGGCCGCCCTGCACCTGCTCGAGAGCGATCATCGGCTGCACAACCAGCTGCGCGTCATCCAGTACCTGTTCGAGTACTTTCTCATCGCCCTCGACCTGCCGGCGATCGCCTACGTGTGACCCCTCAGCGCCGTTCGCGGATCGCGCGGGCGGCCATGCGGTCCACCAGGCGCGGCACCACCAGCCGGGCCCAGCGTGCCATGCGGCCGCGCGCCGACGTGACGAGCAGGCGCTGGCGGCGCCGCATGGCGCGCACCATCAGCCGTGCGCACGCCTCCGCCGTCATGATGTGCGCCTCCTGCATCGGGGTGTGCCCCAGGGGCCGGCCGTCGGCGCCGGTAGCGCGGCGGTGAATCTCGCTCACCACGAAATCCGGCGCCACGATGCACACGTCGACGCCGCTGCCGGCGAGCTCGATGCGCAGCGACTCAAAGAAGCCGACCATCGCGTGCTTGCTGGCCGCATAGCCGGTGCGCTCCGGAACGCCGGTGAGGCCCGCCATGCTGGCGACTGCGACGATCAGCCCGCGCGCCGCCTTCAGGTGCGCCAGCGCGGCGGCCGTCATGTGCACCGCGCCAAGGTAGTTGATGGCCAACAGCCGCTCGTAGACCGCGAAATCGTGCACCGCGTCGAAGCGCGCCCACATCGTCACGCCGGCGTTGTTGACCAGCACGTCGAGCGCGCCGAAGCGTTGCAGCGCGCGCGCGACGCAGCGCTCGCAGTCGTCGCGGCTCGTGACGTCGCCGGCGACCGCCTCGGCCTGCGCACCCCGCGCGCGACACTCGCGCACGGTCTCCTCCAGGCGCACGCCGTTGCGCGCCAGCAGCACGAGGTTCGCGCCTTCGGCCGCGAGCTCCAGGGCCAGCGCCTTGCCGATGCCCTCGGAGGCTCCCGTGATCAACAACGTCTTGCCCGCGAATGTACGCATTTGCAACGATGCCGCCTTCGAGTCGCCGCTGGCGGCGAGGGACGCATCATAGAACGACGATGAACGGGTTGTTGCGTCGGCTGCTCATGCTGTGGGTGCGCTTCAAGATCCGTCCGGAGAACGCGGCGGAGCTGGTGCGCGGCTGCACTCACCCGCTGTGCTACGTGCTCGAGTGGCGCAGCATCAGCGACCTCGCAGTGCTGCAGGCGGCGTGCGAGCGGCTGCAGTTGCCACGCCCGGCGCGCTCACGCCCCGGGCCGAGGGCGCTCTCTTACTTCTATCTCAGCCGGCCGCGCCGCTTCTGGAGCCCGCGGCCGGACCGCCGGCCCCCGCCGCAGCTGAAGCAGATGATTCGCGCGCTGCGCGCCGACCCGGCCGCCGATTTCTGCCTGGTGCCGGTGTCGATCTACTGGGGCCGGGCACCGCAGCACGAGGCGTCCTGGTGGCGTCTGCTGCTGGCGGAGGACTGGGTGCTCACGAGTCGCCTGCGCAAATCCCTGCAGGTACTCGTCAACGGGCGCGACACGCTGGTGGAGTTCGACGCGCCGCTGTCGCTGCGCGAGTTGCTCGGCGCCGAGCTCGCCGCCACGACGCGCGGCTGGCGCGTGGCGCGCAGCCTCCATGCGCTGTACGCGCGCCGTCGCGCGGTGCGCATCGGGCCGGACCTCTCGCACCGGCGCACCATCGTGAACGCCGTGCTGCGCACGCGCGCCGTGCGCGCGGCGGTTACGCAGGAGCTGCGCGCCAAGCACCTGTCGCGCCGCAAGGTCATGCTGCGCGCGCGTGCCGATGCGCTCGAGATCGCCGCCAATTACTCGCACGTCTTCGTGCGCTTCATGGAGCATGCGCTCGCCTGGCTGTGGAACCGCCTGTACGACGGCGTCGAATTCGGGCACGCCGCGACCCTGGAGCAGGTGGCCGAGGGGCACGAGCTCATCTACGTGCCCTGCCACCGCAGCCACATGGACTACCTGCTGCTCAGCTACGCCATCTACGTGCAGGGCTTCGCCGTGCCGCACGTCGCCGGCGGGGTGAATCTCAACCTGCCGGTGATCGGGCGCTTCCTGCGCAAGGGCGGGGCGTTCTTCATCCGCCGCACGCTGCGCGGGGACACGCTGTATGCGACCGTGCTCATGAAGTATCTGGCCACCATCATGGCGCGCGGGCACCCGATCGAGTACTTCATCGAAGGGGGCCGCAGCCGCACCGGGCGGCTGCTGCAGCCCAAGACCGGGATGCTGTCGATGACGGTGCGCGGTTTCCTGCACGCGCCGGTGCGCCCGGTGGTGTTCATCCCGGTGTACTTCGGCTACGAGCGTCTGGTGGAGGGCCGCACCTACCTGGGCGAGCTCTCCGGGCAGCCCAAGGAGAAAGAGAGCGTGCTCGGGCTCTTGAAGTCCTGGCGCGTGCTGCGCGAGCGCTTCGGCAAGGTGTACGTGAACCTCGGCGAGCCGATCGCGCTCGACGGCATACTGGATCGCCACCACGCGCAGTGGCGCGCCGAACGCTTTGCCGAGGATGTGCGCAGCCCCTGGGTGGGCCGCGCGGTGGATGCGCTCGCGCTGGCAATTATGCGCAACATCAACTCCGCCGCCGCGGTGTCACCCATCAATCTCATCGCGCTCACGCTGCTCGCCATGCCGCGTCAGGCGCTCCCGGAAGCCACGCTCGCGCGCCAGCTCGAGCTGTACCGCTCGCTCCTGATCGGTGCCCGCTACAGCGAGCGCGTCACGGTGACGCGCGCCAGCGGCGCCGAGATGATCGCCTATGGCATCGCGCTCGGGCAGGTCTTCCGCGAGGCGCACGCGCTCGGTGATATCGTGCGCATGAGCGAGTCCGCCGCGGTGCTCGCGACCTACTTTCGCAACAACATCCTGCACCTGTTCGCGCTGCCCTCGCTGCTCGCCTGCGTATTCCTCAGCAACGCGCAGGTCTCCACCGGCGACCTGCAGCGCCTGGCGGCGCGCATCTACCCCTACATCGCGCAGGAGCTGTTTCTGCGCTGGGAGGAGGCGGAGCTGCCGCGGGTCATCGAGGCGGTGCTGGCGGTCCTGGCCGCCCAGGGCCTCATCGAGGCGCACCCCGCCGTGGATGGCTGGTCACGCGCGGCGCCCGCCTCGGCTGCGGCCACGCAGCTGTCGCTCCTGGCGCAGGCCACCGTGCAGACGATCGAGCGCTATTACATGGTCGTGGCGCAGCTGGTGCAGGCCGGCAGCGGTACCCTCGATCAGGCAACGCTCGAGGAGCGCTGCCAGCTCACCGCGCAGCGCATGACGCGCCTTTATGGACTTAATTCGCCTGAATTCTTCGATCGGACCTTGTTCGGGAACTTCATCGGCCTGCTGCGCGAGCGCGGCGTGGTCCGCAGCGGTGAAGGCGGCAGACTCGAATTTGACGAGGTCCTGGTCCATGTGGCGCAGGATGCACAGTTTGTGCTCAGTGAGCAGTTGCGCCACAGCATCCTGCAGATCATGCACGCCTGACACCTTGCCGCGCCGCGGGCGCGAGTAATAGACTCGGAGCGTCTTGCGGCATCAATAATGAATCCGTGGCGGGCCCGCGACAGCGCTGCGATCAGTGAAGTTCAGGCCGATCGAAACTTGAGCCGGCAGGTGGTGCACCCAGGTGCTCCGCCCTGCGGCACGAGAGAAGCAGGGGGTTACATGCGCAAAGTACTTGCCGGCCGTGGTCCGTCGGTCGCCGCTTGGGCGATGGCGGCTGGTATCCTCGCCGGGTTCACCCCGGGCGCGAAGGCGGCGAGCTGGCAGGACCGCTCGGGGGACTGGTCATTCAACTGGGACACCACCATTGGCTATGCGCAGGGCTGGCGCGTCTCATCCCCGGACTGCCGGCTGATCGCCACCGCCAACGGCGGCTGCGGCTATTCCCCGAACATCGACAACGGTGACCTGAATTTCCTGGCGAAATCCACCTTCAGCCAGGCTGCCACCGGCGTCACCGAGCTGGCGCTCAACTACAAGGAGAAGGCCGGCCTGTTCGTGCGCGCCTCCGGGCTCTATGACTTCGAGGTCATGGACAACAACGGCGAGCGCCGCATCCCGCTGGACCACTTCGCGAAGGACTACGTCGGCAGCTACGTTCGCCTGCTCGATGCCTTCGGCTTCTGGCGCTTTGACCTGGGCACCATGCCCTCGGAGCTGCGCCTGGGGCGCCAGGTGGTCGACTGGGGCGAGAGCACCTTCATCCCCAACGGTCTGAATCAGGTCAACCACTTCGACGTGGCCAACCTGCGCACGCCCGGCTCGGAGCTCAAGACGGCGCTGCTGCCCGATGACATGGTCGTGTTCAACACGCAGCTGACGAAGAACGTCAGCACGCAGCTTCTCTACCTCTTCGACTGGAACGAGACCATCGTCGAGCCGAACGGCTCGTATTTCAGCACCAATGACGGCGGCACTCCCGGGGGCAACAAGGTCTTTCTCGGCTTCGGCACGATCTCGGACCTGGGCGTGAACTTCGCCTCGCTCGGTGGCCCGTTCATCAGCAATTTCCAGGCCATCAACCGCCTGCCGGACCATAACCCCAGCAACGCCGGCCAGTACGGCATCAACTTCAAGGTCAACTTCCCCAGCCTCAATCACGGCACCCAGATCGGCTTCTATTTCATGAACTACACCAGCAAGGTGCCGGTGGTTTCCGCGCAGACCGGTACGCAGGCGGGTCTCGCCAACGGCTTCGGCGCCGTCAGCGCCGTCGGCGGCGCTGCCCAGGCGCTGGCGGCCGGGCTGCCCTTCAACGAGGCGGTGGCCGTGGGCGCCGCGGCCGGTCAGCAACGCGCCGCCCAGCTCGGCGGCAGCCTGTCGGCCACCACGGCGACGCAGTACGCCACGATCGGCGCCAACACCCTGCTGGCCGGCGGCAGCGTCGCCGCCCAGGCGCAGAGCCTGGGCACCAACGAATACGGGCAGACCGCCGGCTACTTCGAGGAGTTTCCGCAGGACATCAAGCTCATGGGTGTGTCGTTCAACACGCAGATCCAGCCGACCGGCACCGCGCTGCAGGGGGAAATCACCTACCGCCACGGCATCCCTCTGCAGATCGATGACACGGAGCTGCTGTACGGCGCACTCACGCCCTTCGAGTCGGGCGTCGCGCAGCTGCTGGGTGAGCCGGTGAGCGCGCCGGGGCAGTGCCAGCCCAGCGGGCCGACCCCGGTCACGGGCTGCAACCAGCTCGGGGCGTTCGGGCTCAACCAGACGGTCACCGGCTGGGAGCGCAAGAACATGTGGCAGGCGCAGGCCACCGCCACGCAGATCTTCGCCAATGTGTTCAAGGCCTCGCAGCTGGTGCTGGTGTTCGAGGGTGCGGTGGACTACGTCCCCCAGCTCAATAACCTCTACACGGGCGGCCCGGTGGGCCTGGGCCTGCGCCTCGATGGCCCCGGCACGAACCTGAGCGGCAACCCGCAGATCGGCAGCTACCCCCAGTACCCGGGCCTGTACGAGTCGGGCGCACGGTTCCCGACCTCCTGGTCCTACGGTTATGTCGCGGCGGCGCGGCTGGAGTACACCAATCTCATTCCGTCGGTGAACATCCTGCCGCACGTCACCTGGTCGCAGGATCTCAGCGGCATCTCGCCCGGCCCGGGCGGGAACTTCCTCGAGGGCCGCCATGCGGTGACGGTGGGCGTCGGCGCCAATCTGCACCAGAGATGGGACTTCGACGTGTCGTACACTCAGTACGGCGGCGCCGGCGGGAACAACCTGCTCAACGATCGCGACTTCGTTGGAGCCAGCATCAAGTACTCGTTTTAGAGCGACCGCGCGCGCCACAGCTATGCGGCCACGCGCTTTAGGAGGGGCTTCAATGAAGACGCTGATCCGCCTGGCCGCCGCAGCAGGGCTGCTGTTCGCTCCGCTCGCTTTCGGTGCGGTGACTCCGCAGGAGGCCGCACATCTTGGCGAGGACCTCACCCCGCTCGGCGGGGAGAAGGCCGCGAACGCCGACGGCAGCATCCCCGCCTGGACCGGCGGCATCCGCTCGGCGGCGGAGGCGGGCTTTCCGAACTACAAGTCCGGGGACCATCACCCCGATCCATACGCCAACGACAAGCCCCTGTACACGATCACCTCCGCGAACCTCGCGCAGTACGCCGCGAAGCTGACCGAAGGGCACAAGGCGCTCTTCAAGACCTATCCCGACTACAAGATGATCGTCTACCCGACGCACCGCAGCGCGGCCGTCCCGGATCACGTGGCCGAGGCCACCAAGCACAACGCCACCACCGCCAGTCTCGTGCCGAGCGGCAATGGCGTCGCCGGGGCGATCGGCGGCACGCCGTTCCCGATCCCGAAGTCGGGCCTCGAGGTGTACTGGAACCACCTGCTGCGCTACCGCGGCGTCGCTGCGGGACTGCAGGTGGGACAGGTGGCGCCCACGGCCGGGGGCAGCTACACGGTGGTCAACTTCAAGGAAGAGTTCTACTTCCCGTACTACGTCTCGGGCATGACGGAGGCGGGGCTGGAGAACGTGCTGGTGTATTTCCTGCAGGAAACCACCGCGCCGGCGCGCCTCGCCGGGGAAGTGCTCCTGGTGCAGGAGACGCTCGATCAGACCAAGGATGCGCGCCGCGCCTGGATCTACAACCCCGGGCAGCGGCGCGTGCGGCGTGCGCCGCAGGTGGCCTTTGATAACCCGGGAACCAATTCGGACAACCAGCGCACCGACGACCAGTTCGACATGTACAACGGCAGCCCGGAGCGCTACGACTGGAAGCTGCTCGGCAAGCGCGAGATCTACGTCCCGTACAACGCCTACCAGCTGCAGAGCGAGAAGATCAAGTACGCAGACCTCCTGCACAAGAATCACATCAACCAGGACTACGCGCGCTACGAGCTGCACCGCGTGTGGGTGGTGGATGCGACGCTCAAGACGGGCTTCAGCCACATCTACAGCCGCCGCACGCTGTACGTCGATGAGGATTCCTGGCAGATCCTCGCCGTCGACTGTTACGACATTCGCGGGCAGCTCTACCGGGTGCAGGAAGGGCACGCGATGAACTACTACGACCTGCCGACGCTGTGGACCACGCTCGAGCTCGTCATGGACCTTTCCAACGGGCGCTACCTGGCCCTCGGCCTGCAGAACGAGGAGCCGCGCTCGTACGACTTCAGCATCAAGCGCACCCCGGCGGATTACCAACCGAGCGTGCTGGAGCGGCGCGGAGTGCGCTAGGCCTTGAGCCCGTGAGCCTGCGCGCGCTGCTGCTCCTTGCTGTGCTCGGCGGCGCACCGGCGGCAGCGCAGGCACCAGACGCGCCCCGCGCAGCGGAGCCCGCGCGCCTGGCCGCGCACGGGCTGCTGCTCGCCCTCGCTGCGGCCGGCGAGCGGCTGGTCGCCGTCGGCGATCGCGGCGTCATCGTGTTCTCCGACGATCGCGGCACGAGCTGGACGCAGTCACTGGCCGTGCCGACCCAGGCGCTGCTCACCGGAGTGTGCTTTTTCGATGCCCAGCACGGCGTCGCGGTGGGCCACGACCTCGTGGCGCTCACCACCGCCGATGCCGGCCGCAGCTGGCGGCGCGCGCACTACGACCCCGCGGCGCAGCGGCCGCTCCTGGATGTCTGGTGCGGGAGCGACGGGCATGCCATCGCCGTGGGCGCCTACAGCACGTATCTCACGAGCGAGGATGCGGGGGCGAGCTGGCAGGAGCGCCCCTTCCACCCCGTGCCGGCGCCCGCGCGCCCCGTGGGCGCGGGCAAGCCCGGCGCGCCGCCGGCGGCGGCGGACACCGGCGGCGGGGGCTTTCACCTGAACCGCATCGTCGCCGCCGGCGGCGGACGTCTGTACATCGCCGCCGAAGCCGGACACCTGTACCGCTCCGCGGACGGCGGGGCGCAGTGGCGCGAACTGTCCTCGCCCTACGAGGGCTCCTTCTTCGGTGCGCTGCCGCTGGGCGCTGAGGTCGTGCTCGCCTACGGCCTGCGTGGCAACCTGTACCGCTCTGCGGACGGTGGCGACAGTTGGCAGAAGCTCGCCACCGGCACCCTCGCCATGCTCGATGGCGGCGCGCCCCTGGGGAGCGACGGCGCCGCCCTCGTCGGGCTTTCGGGGGTGCTGCTCGTCAGCCGCGACGCGGGCCGCTCGTTCACGCTCGTGCAGCAAGCCGATTACCGCGGGCTCGCGGCCGTGCTCGCGGTCGGCACGGACGCGCTCGTGGTCGTGGGGGAGGGCGGCGCGCGGCGCATCGAGCTCGGCGCGCCCGCGCGCCCGCAGGCCACGCCGTGAGCGTGCCCGAGACCCCGGCACCGCCGCCGCCGAACGCGCTCGTGCAGTGGCTCGAGCACGCGATCTTCTGGCACCGCACGCTGATCCTCGCGGTGTTTGCCCTGGGGACGCTGCTCCTGGGCGGGCTCGCCTGGCATGGCCTGCGCATCGACACGTCCTTCAACAAGACGCTGCCGCTGCGGCATGAGTACATGCGCACCTATCTGGACCCGAAGGTGACCGACTTCCGCGGCGCCAACCGCGTCCTGATCGCGCTCATCGCCCGCGACGGGAACATGTTCACGCCGCAGTTCTTCGCCGCGATGCGCAAGGCGACGGACGAGGTCATGGTCATGGACGGCATCGACCGCGCGCGCGTGCAGTCGATCTTCACGCCCAACGTGCGCTACCTCGAGGTGGTCGAGGACGGCATCGAGGCCGGTAACGTGATTCCGGCAGACTTCACCCCGACGCCCCAGAACATGGCGCGGGTGCGCGACAACATCCGCAAGGCGGGGATCCTCGGGCGCCTGGTCGCCAATGACTTCTCCGGCGCCCTGGTGAGTGCCATCGTCCTTGACCAGGATGCGCAGGGCCGCGCGGTCGATCCCATCCAGGTGGCACACCAGCTCGAGAGCCGCGTGCGTCGGGCCATCGAGACCGTGCCGGCGGCCGGCGGCGCGGGCATCGACGTGCGCATCATCGGCTTTGCCGAGGTGATGGGGAACATCGCCGACGGGGCGAGCGCGGTGCTGCTGTTCGCGGCGATCACCATCGTCCTGACGCTGCTCGCGGTGCGCTTCTACTGCCAGTCCTGGAGCGTTGCCTTCGTGCCGGTGCTGTGCTCGCTGGTCGCCGTCGTCTGGCAGCTGGGCGCGCTCGTGCTGCTGCACTACGGCGTGGATCCGATCGGGCTGCTGGTGCCGTTCCTCATCTTCGCGATCGGTGTCAGCCACGGCGTACAGAAGATCAGCGCGGTGGGCGATGCGGCCTTTGCGGGCATGAGCAGCATGGACGCCGCGCGGCGCACGTTCCGCCAGCTGCTCGTGCCGGCGATCGTGGCGTTGCTGGCCGACCTGGTCGGCTTCGTCACCATCCTGCTGATCCCGGTGCCGGTGATCCGCGAGATGGCCGTCACCGCCAGCATCGGCGTCGCCATCGTCATCCTGACCGACCTGGTGCTGCTGCCGGTGCTGGTCAGCTTCGTGCATTTCGCTGCGGGCTACCACGCGCGCGTCGAGCGCCGGCACCGCCAGCTGCAGGGCCTGTGGCTGTGGCTCTCCGGGGTGACGGCGCGCGGGCCGGCGCTCATCATCATCGTCGGCGCCGTGCTGCTCGGTGCGCTGGGCCTGTGGAAGGGGCGCGAGACTCCGATCGGCGATACCCAGGCCGGGGTGCCGGAGCTGCGGGCGCACTCCCGCTACAACCGCGACAACGACGTGATCACCTCGAAGTTCAACATCGGGGTCGACGTGCTCACCGCGATCGTCGAGTCGCAGCAGCCGGTCTGCGTCAGTCACGAGCTCATGACGTCGATCGAGCGCTTCGCCTGGCACATGAGCAACGTACCCGGCGTGCAGGACGTGATCACGCTGCCGTTCATCGCCAAGGTCGCGACCGCCGGCTGGAACGAGGGCAGCCTCAAGTGGCGCAGCATCCCGCGCGAGCAGACGCAGCTGACGCAGTCGACGCGCTACATCGAGACCAGCACCGGGCTCCTCAACGAGAACTGCGACGTGGTGCCGGTGCTGATGTTCCTCACCGACCATCGCGCCGAGACCATCGCGCGGGTCGTGGCGGAGGTGAAGCAGTGGCGCGCCGACAATCCTCTGCCGCAGGCGCGCGTGCGGCTGGCGACCGGCAACGTCGGGGTGATGGCCGCCACCAACGAGACGGTGGCCGCCAAGCAGATGCTGATCCTCGTCGGCGTGTTCGCCGCGGTCAGCGTCATGTGCCTCGTGACGTTCCGCTCCGTCATCGGCACGCTCCTGGTGGTGCTGCCGCTCGCGCTGGTGTCGGTGCTGGTGTACGCCGTCATGGCCCTGGTCGGCATCGGCCTCAAGGTCTCAACGCTGCCCATGGTGGCGCTCGGGGCCGGCATCGGCGTGGACTACGGCATCTACCTTTTCAGCCGCATGCAGGAGTTCCTGCATGAGGGGCTGGCGGTGCGCGACGCCTACGAGCGCACGCTGCACGTCACCGGCGCCAGCATCATCTTCACCGGCATCACGCTCGCCATCGGCGTCGCCACCTGGGTGTTCTCGCCGCTGAAGTTCCAGGCCGATATCGGCATCATGCTGACGTTCATGTTCCTGGTGAACATGCTCGGTGCGATCGTGCTGCTGCCCGCCCTCGCGGCGTGGTTCATTCATCCCGAGCGCGGGCTCACCCGGCGCCCCGCTCGCGCATAATTCTCGCCGAGGGCCGGCACGCGGAACTCTGGGAATCTCGGCAAGGATGCCGCCACCCTCGACTTACTGAGCCGTTGTCTTCGGCGTGCGCTGAGGCGACCGCTTCAGGTTAGCGCCGGGAGGCTGGCACGCTCGACGTCAGTCCGCTGATGAGCTCGGCACATGCCGCCAGGTGAGGCCTCGGCCGAAGGTGGAGCATCGGTGTTCAGCTGAGCGGCGCGACGATGACAGCTGACCGCACCGGCGCGATTGAAACCCCGGCCGACGCCGGGTTTGCATCGACGGCGTCCTTGATGCGGACCGCAAGCGGCTGGCCCGCCGGTCAACGCCGCCCCGCAGCGTGCGCTTTCCTTCAGTGATAGCCGAAGCCGCGCGCCATCAGCGCTGCGGCTGCCAGGATCAACAGGATCGAGCGAGCTCCAGCCGCAGGCACAGATGCACACGCTGCGTCTGCGCCGTGCTCAGCTGCGGGGGCTCCCCGCCACGCAGGCTGCGGTTCCAGGAGAGGAAGATCACGGTCGGGTAGATCGAGATCAGCGCCGCGAGGATGAAGGCGGCGAACTTAAGCAGAAAGTACGTATCGTGCCAGTAGTAGGCCGCTCCCTTCTCGAAGTACGCGACCCGCAGCAGCCCTACGACGAGCAGCACACCGGCCGCCACGCCGAAGATCGAGTCGGTGCGCTGCAGGCGTCGCGCCTGCGCGAGGGACAACGGCGGGGTGAAAAGCGCGATCTCCACGCCGAGCGCGGCCACGACGGTGAAGGCCGCCACGTGATGCAGAAAGGCCATGAAAGCGGCGGGCATGCCGGTCTCCGTGCCTGACACGACGCCCGTCAGTCTAGCGCAGGGCGCCGCGCCCTTAGTCGTGCGAGCCGGGCGCGGGCGCGCAGGCGCTTGGTGGCCTGCCGGTGGGTCTTCTGCGTGAGGCGCCGCTCGCGCGCGGCGCGCGAGGGCCGCGTGGGCTTACGTGGCTTGGGAGCCACCAAGGCTCTACGGATGAGATCGGCGAGGCGCTCTTCGGCCTCGCGCCGGTTGCCTTCCTGGGTGCGCTGGTTGCGGGCGATGATGAGCAAGTCGCCCTCGGCGGTGAGCCGGCGGCCGCTGAGCGCGCGCAGGCGCGCCTTCACCTCGGCGGCGAGCGCGGCACTGCCGGCGAGGTCGAAGCGCAGCTGCGCGGCGGTGGCGAGCTTGTTGACGTTCTGGCCGCCCGGACCGGACCCGCGCACGAAGGTGAGCGTGAGATCGCGGTCGGGAATCTCCAGGTGGGCAGCGATCGCCAGCGGCACGGCGCGGTACTTGGCTCAGTCGGCCTGTTGATCGAGCCCCAGCGGTCCCTGCGCCGGTGGCAGGGGGGGTGGCGGGCGCTGACGTGCATCGAGGAGGCGCGTCTCCTGCTGCGGCACCGGGATGCGCACGCCGTGCTCGCGGAAGATGCGCCAGATCGCGCGGTTCACATCCGAGCGCACGTTGTTCACCCCGTTGACGGGATCGGCGATCCAGAAGCGGATCTCGAGCGCCATGCCGTTGGCTTCGAAGCTGATCAGGCGTGAGACCGGCGCCGGGTCGTGCAGGATGCGCGGGTGATTCTCGGTCGCCTGCACCAGCAGCTTCAGGGCGATCTCGGGATCATCGTCGTAGCTGACCATCACGGGCAGCTTCAGGCGCACGCGCTGATCGGAGTAGCTCCAGTTGATGAACGAGCTCGTGATCAGGTTCTGGTTCGGCACCAGCGTGTCGACGCCGTCGCGGTCGCGCACCACGACATAGCGGCCGCGCAGCTCCTGCACCCAGCCGAAGTTGCCGGCGCTGGCGCCGGTCTGGCCGGTGAAGCTGATGACGTCACCGGGCTTGATCGACTTGTCCATCAGCAGCACGAAACCGCTGACGAAATTGCTGGCCACGGCCTGCAGGCCGAAGCCCAGGCCCAGGCCGATGGCGCCGGTGAGCACGTTGAGCGTGGTGACGTCGACGCCGGCGGCGTTGATGCCGAGCATCACGCCGAGCCCCACCAGCAGGAAATAGGTGAACTTCGAGACGCCGACCCGGGTGGAGACTGCGAGCTGATCGAGCCGCATGACATGGCGCTCGATGGCGCGCGCGATCAGACTCGTGACGACGACGAAGGCGGTGACGATCACCAGTCCCTTCAGCAGGGCCCACAGGCTCAGCTGCGAGCGCCCCGGCAGCAGGCTGATGCGGTTGAGGCTGGCCTCGATGACGTCCAGCCAGCCGAGGGCCGCGACGGCGACGATCAGCCACAGGATGAGCGTGATGCGGCTCTCGCGGGTGCGCACCCAGGAGCCGGGGCCGAGCATCACGCCGAGCGCAAACACCCCGAGACGCACCGCGATGAGCGCCACCAGCAGCCGGGCGGCGCCGTCGATGCCCTGCACGGGCAGACCCACGCGGCCCACGATCACGTGGAATGCCGCCAGCAGCGCCAGCGCGGCGATGACCGGGGCGATGAGGATCGCCGCCTCGAGGGCATGATCGAGCAGGTGCGGGGTGCGCACCGCGGCGACATCGGCGCGCCGCACCCGCAGCGCGCGCGCCACGCCGATCGCCACGATCCCGGCGATCGCAACCGCGACCACCCCGACCAGCACCGGCAGGGAGGTCAGCTGCGCCAGCGCGTCGCGCAGTGCGCTCTGGGCACCGTCCATCAGGCGTTCAGGTCCGGAATCAACTGGCTTTCCAGGCGCGTGATCTGGTCCTTGAGCAGGAGCTTGCGTTTCTTCAGCCGCTTCAACTGCAACTCATCGTTATGCAGATCCAGCGACAGCCGATAGATCACCTCGTCGAGGTCGCGGTGCTCGATGCGCAGCTGCCGCAGCTTTTCCACGTTGCGGAACAGCTCGCGGTCGACGTTGTCAGGTGTTTCCGCCATGCAGGGGGTGCCCATGGATTCTTGAGCTGCTGGGCTTGGACGGCCTGGGGCTGTTGGCGGCGGCCGCCAAGAAGTTGAGCTTAGCCGAGAGCCGTTCCAAGTGCCACGTCAGCGCCGTCCGCGCGGCGGCGGGCGGCCGCCCTTGCGGTCGCGGCCCCCGCCACGGGCGCCGCCGCCACCACCACCGCGGCGCCCCCCGCCACCGCCACCACCCCCGTGGGGACGATACGGCCGATGCACGGGCGCGCCCGCGACCACGCCGGTGGCGAGCAGCTCGGGCGCGATCGGGGCGAAGGGTATCTTGTGGCCGACGTACTCCTCGATCTCCGGCAGCGAAACTGCGTACTCCTCGCAGGCGAAGCTGATGGCATCGCCCTCCGCGCCGGCACGTGCGGTGCGGCCGATGCGGTGCACGTAGTCGGGGGCATCCTGCGGCAGGTCGAAATTGAACACGTGGCTGACGTCGGGGATGTGCAGGCCACGGGAGGCGACATCGGTGGCGATGAGGACCGCCAGCTTGCCTTCGTGGAAGTCGCGCAGGAAGCGCAGGCGCTTGTTCTGCGGGACGTCCCCGGAGAGCGCCTGGGCCTCGAAACCATTGGCCTTGAGCGTTGCCTCGAGCCGCTCGGCGGTGCGCTTGGTGTTGACGAACACCATGGTGCGTACCGCCTCGCTCTGGTGCAGCAGCCCGATCAGCAGCGGCACCTTCTCCTCCATCGAGGGGTAATACATGAGCTGGCGCACGCGATCGACCGTCATCTTGTCCGGCTCGATGCGCACCAGCTCGGGGTTGTTCATGTGCTCGTAGGCGAGCTCCAGCACCCGGTGGGACAGGGTGGCCGAGAACAGCATCGACTGGCGCCGCTCCGGGTGCGGCAGGCGCCGCAGGAGGTAGCGGATGTCGGCGATGAAGCCCAGGTCGAACATGCGGTCGGCCTCATCGAGCACCACCACCTGCGCGTGCCTGAGGTCGAACACGTGCTGTTTGAAGTAGTCGATGAGCCTGCCGGGCGTGCCGATCAGCACCTCGCAGCCGGCGGCGACCTCGGTGCGCTGCTTCTCGTAGTCGATGCCACCGAACACGACCGAGTGCCTGAGGCCGGTGTGGGCACCGAGCGTGAGCGCGTCGTGGTGGATCTGGACCGCCAGCTCGCGTGTCGGGGCCACGATCAGTGCGCGCACCGAGGTGCTCTGGCGGCTGGGCGCCGCCGGACGCGTGAGCAGCGTCTGGTACATCGCGACCAGAAACGCGGCCGTCTTGCCGGTACCGGTCTGCGCCTGGCCGGCAACGTCGCGGCCGGAGAGTGCGATCGGCAGTGTCTGCGCCTGGATCGGCGTGCAGTTGACAAAGCCGGCTTGCTGTATGCCCTCCATGACCTCATCTACGAGGCCAAGCGACGCAAAAGTCACGGATTCAGAGTGTGCGTCAGTCATCAATTGGTTCTGGAACATGGTGCGGCAGGGCGGCCCGAGACTTGCAAAAATGGTCCGGAAGCGCTACAAAGTAGTTCAAGACAGCGGGCCGACTGGTCCGCACCTGCCAGCCAGGTTCCCTTAATTCCCTTAGGTTTTTATACTCAATCACGAGTTATTAGTGTAACCGTTTAGCGGGTGTTTCTGGCATCGCTTTTCGTTTACCCCGTTGCCGATCCGCTTCGGACCCCCCAAATTTTTCAAAATTCTTTTTTCACGCTCCTGCATCTGACGGAGGTTGAATCGCGTGAGCAGCCCGCACATCGTGCACATTACAGACGCTACTTTTGCTCAGGACGTCCTCAAGTCCGAGAAACCGGTATTGCTGGATTTCTGGGCTGAGTGGTGCGGTCCGTGCAAGATGATCGCCCCGATCCTCGAAGAGATCGCGGGTGAGTATCACGACCGCATAAAGGTCGCCAAAATCAATATCGACGAAAACCCCCAAACCCCGCCGAAGTTCAAAATCCGCGGCATCCCGACGCTGATTCTCTTTAAGAACGGCACGGTTGAGGCGCAGAAGGTGGGGGCGGTATCCAAATCCCAGCTCTCCGCCTTCCTGGACAGCAACCTGTGAGAGGCTATCTCGGCAATCAGGGCCGTAACCGGCCCAACAAGGGCCCCCGGCACGGCAACCGGGACGGCAACCGCGGCAACATGGGCAACAATGGCGGCGGCCGTGCCGACGAGATGTTGCACGAGCAGGAGCCGTTCGATGCCGACGACTCCGAGATCATCAGTCCCGCGGAGCTGACGCAGTCGCGCAGCTCCATGAACCTGACGGAGCTGAAGTCCAAGCCCATCCACGAGCTGGTGAAGCTCGCCGAGTCCATGGGGCTGGAGAGCCTGGCCCGCTCGCGCAAGCAGGACATCATCTTCTCGATCCTGAAGGCGCACGCGCGCAACGGCGAGAACATCTACGGGGACGGCGTACTGGAGATCCTGCAGGACGGCTTTGGCTTCCTGCGCTCCGCCGACGGCTCCTACCTGGCAGGTCCGGACGACATCTACGTCAGCCCCAGCCAGATCCGCCGCTTCAACCTGCGCACCGGCGACACGATCTCCGGGCTCATCCGCCCGCCGAAGGACGGTGAACGTTACTTCGCGCTGCTGAAGGTCGGCGAGATCAATTTCGACTCCCCGGACAGCTCGCGCAGCAAGGTGCTGTTCGAGAACCTGACGCCGTTTCACCCGACCAAGCGCCTGAAGCTCGAGCGCGGGAACGGTTCCACCGAGGACCTGACCGCCCGCACCATCGACCTGGTGGCGCCGATCGGCAAGGGCCAGCGCGGCCTCATCGTCTCCCCGCCCAAGGCCGGCAAGACGATGCTGCTGCAGAACATCGCCACCGCCATCACCTCCAATCATCCCGAGGTCTACCTCATCGTGCTGCTCATCGATGAGCGCCCCGAGGAAGTCACCGAGATGCAGCGCACGGTGAAGGGCGAGGTGGTGTCGAGCACCTTTGACGAGCCGGCGGCCCGCCACGTGCAGGTGGCCGAGATGGTGATCGAGAAGGCCAAGCGCCTGGTCGAGCACAAGAAGGACGTCGTGATCCTGCTCGATTCGATCACCCGCCTGGCGCGCGCCTACAACACCGTCGTACCGTCTTCGGGCAAGGTGCTCACCGGCGGCGTGGACGCGAATGCGCTGCAGCGGCCGAAGCGCTTCTTCGGCGCGGCGCGCAACATCGAGGAGGGTGGCAGCCTGACGATCCTCGCCACCGCCCTCATCGACACCGGCTCGAAGATGGATGACGTGATCTATGAGGAGTTCAAGGGCACCGGCAACAGCGAGATCCATCTCGACCGGCGCGTGTCCGAGAAGCGCGTGTTCCCGGCGGTCAACATCAACCGCTCCGGCACGCGCAAGGAAGAGCTGATCACCGATCAGGGCGAACTCGCCAAGATGTGGATCCTGCGCAAGCTCCTGCACCCGATGGACGAGCTGGCGGCGATCGAATTCCTGCTCGACAAGATGAAGGACACCAAGTCGAACAGCGAGTTCTTCGAGGCGATGAAGCGCTAGAGCGCTGCGCTAACGGGCCGGGTCCCTAACAGGAACGTTGAGGACCTGGTAACCGCCGCCTCGCCCCCCGTTTAAGCGTCTGCCGCACTCCCCGTTAGGTCGCGGGTGTGCTTCGCGTCACGTCGGCAGTCTGCGACGCTGGCACCGCAAGCCTCGCGCTCAGTAAGATCAAGCGCATGCGCATGCGTCTTTCCTGCACGGCCGCCGCGGTGTTGCTGGCCCTCCACGCCGCAGCGGCGTTGGCCGACCGCGATCCCCAGTCAGGGGCGCCGCTGCCGCCGAAAAAACACGAGAACTCGAGCCCGATCACCGATCACTTCGCCGCGAGCGTGTCCTATTTCCCCTCGAAGCTGAACACCACGCTGCGCGCCGATCCGACCGTCGGGCCCGCGGGCGTGCAGGGGACCACCGTGAACGCCGAGCAGGCCCTGGGACTCCCGGATTCGCTGCACAAGGGTACGGTCGAGTTCATGTTCCGTCTGGGCAAGCGCAACAAGGTGCGCATGGCCTACCTGGAGCAGGACCGCTCCGGGGATCAGGTGCTCACGAACGATATCGTGTTCGCGAACTCCGTCTTCCTCGCCGGCCTGCCGGCATCGAGCTCACTCGACTATAAGCAGTTCAACATCACCTACACCTATTCCTTCATCCGCACCGAGCGCTTCGAGGTCGGTACCGGGCTGGCGGTGTACTTCCTGCAGGTGGACGGGAACATGACCCAGGCCCAGCCGTTCACGATCGCGCTGCACGAGGAAGTCTCCGGGGCGTCGCCCTTCCCGGCGCTGCCCTTTGATCTGACCTGGTGCTTCTCGAGCCGCTGGTCGGCGACCGCGCACGGGGCCTTTCTCAAGG
The DNA here is from genome assembly GCA_963727305.1 of uncultured Pseudomonadota bacterium. Lineage (GTDB taxonomy): Bacteria > Pseudomonadota > Gammaproteobacteria > Steroidobacterales > Steroidobacteraceae > 13-2-20CM-66-19. Next base: position 177,001 of record CAVSFM010000001.1, on the reverse strand, counting down.
CGACGATCAGCGGCACCCAGGGCTGGTACGCCGATGAGCATGCCGACATCCAGTACCGCTGGAATCCGAACCTCGTCGTCGGCGCCGGGTACTCCGAGACGCGCACCTCGCTCAGCAACGACGGCAGCTCCTCCTTCCGGGGTTATCTGAACATCAGCATCAAGGGTCCCCAGGCGTTCCTGCGCTTCAGCTTCTGAGCGCGCCACGGCGCGCGAGTTGACTAGACGTCCGGCGCGCCCGCAGGGCGGTGGGCCGTGATCACGTAGGCGCGCGTGAACCCCTCCGGCATGCGCACCGCCCGCCCCGAATCGAGGTTGATGCACACGTACTCGACGCTCGCGCGCGCGAGCGTCTGCCGATCGCGCGGCCGCCACAGCTGGAAGCGCCGGCTGCAGCGCAGCCGGCCATCGCTGTGCACGATCCAGGTGCCCACCTGCAGCTCATCGTGCGCGAGCGCGGCGCGCAGGTAGTCGATCTCGATGCGCTGCGCGGCCATGCCGCGGCGCAGACGGGTGCATTCCGCCAGCGGGATGCCGAGCGCGGCGGAGTGCGACCAGGCGCAGCGGTCGAGCCAGGTGAGATAGACGGAATTGTTGACATGGCCGTAGGCGTCGATGTCGGCTGCGCGCACGCCGAGCTCGATGACGTGCGGCTCCGGGAAGTCCCAGTGAGTCACTGGCGCTGCCCGGCCAGTTCGCGCTCGATCGCGCGGTAGCCGATGTCGTGCCGGAACTGCATGCCCGCAAAGCGCACCGCCCGCGCGAGCGCGTAGGCCTCGCGCTGCGCCGCCGCGACGTCTGCGCCCAGGCCGACCGCGCACAGCACGCGCCCGCCGTTGGTGAGCACCCGCTCGCCCTCGAGGCGCGTGCCGGCGTGGAAGATCTTGCCGGGCAGCCGCGCGGCGGCATCCAGTCCCTCGATGACGTCACCCTTGCGGACGCTGTCCGGGTAGCCGGCCGCGGCCAGCACGACCCCGAGCGCCGGCGCGCGGATCCCACTGCACCTGCTCGCGGTCCAGCCGGCCGGCGAGCGCTGCCTCGCACAGCCGGGTCAGGTCCGAGGTGAGGCGCATCAGCACCGGCTGGGTCTCCGGGTCGCCCAGGCGGCAGTTGAACTCGAGCACGTTGGGCGTGCCGTCGGGGGCGACCATGATGCCGGCGTACAGGAACCCGGTGTAGGGCATGCCGTCGCTGGCGAGCCCGCGGATCGCAGGCTCGATCACCTCGCGCATGATGCGCGCGTGCTGCGCCGGTGGTGACCACCGGCGCGGGGGAGTAGGCGCCCATGCCGCCGGTGTTGGGTCCGCGGTCGCCGTCGCCGAGGCGCTTGTGGTCCTGCGAGGTGGCCAGCGGCAGGATGTGCGCCCCGTCGGCCATGACGATGAAGCTCGCCTCTTCGCCTTCGAGGAACTCCTCGATCACCACCTGCTCGCCGGCATCGCCGAACTGGCCGGCGAACATCGCCTGCGCCGCGGCGAGCGCGGCGGCGCTGTCGGGCGCGATGACGACGCCCTTGCCGGCTGCGAGCCCGCTGGCCTTGACCACCAGCGGCGCGCGCTGCGCGCGCACCCAGTCGGCATCGAAGCTCGCGCGGGTGAAGGTCGCGGAACGTGCGGTGGGGATGCCATGACGGCGCAGGAACTCCTTGGTGAAGGCCTTGGAGCCCTCGAGCTGCGCCGCCGCGCGCCGCGGCCCGAAGCAGGCAAGACCGCGCTCCTGGAACGCGTCGACGACGCCGGCCACCAGCGGGCCCTCCGGGCCGATGATCGTCAGGTCGACCCGCTCGCGCAGCGCCAGCTCGAGGAGTGCCGGGATGTCCTCGGCGGGCACGCCGGCGTTGCGCACCTTCGGCTCGCTGCCGTGCCGCTTGCCCGGCGCACACACCTCGCCGGCGGCGCGGCGGCGCACTTCCACGCACGCGTGCTCGCGACCACCTCCGCGACGATAGTACTCCATGGGGAGCGCATGCTCGCGGCGCGTCCGCCGCCGGGATCGATCATCGGATGCTCAATTTCATGGCGGCCCGCAGTGCCTGAAGTGGCGCATGCCGGTGAACACCATCGCCATGTCGTGCTCGTCGGCCGCGGCGATCACTTCGGCGTCGCGCAGGCTGCCGCCGGGCTGGATCACGGCACGGATGCCGTAGCCGGCGGCGACGTCGAGGTTGTCGCGGAACGGAAAGAAGGCATCCGAGGCCATGACGGCCCCGGCCACCGCGAGCTTCTCATCGCTTGCCTTCATGGCGGCGAGGCGCGTGGAGTACACCCGGCTCATCTGCCCGGCGCCGATGCCGAGCGTGGCGCCGCCGCGCGCAAAGACGATGGCGTTGGATTTGACGAACTTGCACACCCGCCAGGCGAAGCGCAGGTCCGTGAGTTCCGCCGCCGTGGGCTGGCGGCGCGTCGGCACCTTGAGCTCGCTCGGCTCGAGATCGGCCAGGTCGCGCGTCTGCAGCAGCAGTCCCCCGGTCACGCTGCGCAGCTCGAGCGCCGCGCTCCCCTCGGGCGCGAGGTCTCCCAGCCCGCAGCACGCGCACGTTGGGCTCGCGCGGCAAGCGTGCGCGCCGCCTCCGCGGACACGCGCCGGCGCCGCCAGCACCTCGACGAACTGCCGTTCGATGATCGCGGCGGCGGTGGCCGCGTCCAGTTCGCGGTTGAAGGCGATGATGCCGCCGTACGCCGAGGTGGGGTCGGTGCGGTAGGCGGCCTCGTAGGCGGCGCGCACCGAGGCGGCGGTGGCGACGCCGCAGGGATTGGCATGCTTGACGATGACGCAGGCCGGCGCTGGGGAACTGCCGGACGCATTCGATGGCGGTGTCCGCATCCGCGATGTTGTTGAACGAGAGTTCCTTGCCCTGCAGCACCTGCGCGCTGGCGATCCCGGCGCCGCGCGCGCTCGCGTCGCGATAGAAGGCGGCGCGCTGGTGCGGATTCTCCCCGTAGCGCAGATCCTGCAGCTTCTGGAAACTGAGCGGCAGGGTGCTGGGGAACGGCGTGCGCGCGGCGTCCGGGTGTCGCTGCCGCCGAGAGTACGCGGCCACCATGGTGTCGTAGGCGGCGGTGTGGGCGAAGGCCTTGGCGGCGAGGCGCGCGCGCGTGGCGAACTCGCTCCCGCCCCCGTGCGCGTCGAGCTCCGCGAGCAGCGCGCCGTAGTCGGCCGGGTCCACGACCACCAGCACGGCGTCGTGGTTCTTGGCCGCGGCGCGCAGCATGGCGGGTCCGCCGATGTCGATGTTCTCGATCGCCTCCTCGTAGCTGCACCCCGGACGGGCGATGGTGGCGGCGAAGGGGTAGAGGTTCACCACCAAGAGGTCGATGGGCGCAATGCCGTGCTCGGCCATGACGGCATCATCGATGCCGCGGCGGCCGAGCAGTCCCCCGTGGATCTTCGGGTGCAGCGTCTTGACGCGCCCGTCCATGATCTCGGGGAAGCCGGTGTGGCGCGCGACCTCGGTGGCGGGGATGCCCTGCGCCGCGAGCAGTCCGGCGGTGCCGCCGGTGGACAGGATCTCGATCTTGCGCTGCACGAGCGACCGTGCCAGCTCGATGAGGCCGGTCTTGTCGGAGACGGAAAGGAGTGCGCGGCGAACCGGCAGCGGCATGGCCTCTAGATCCTCGGATGGCCCTGCAGGCTAAGGGCCGCGGGACGTGCGGCCTCAGGAGCCGCCAAGTCCGAACTGCTTGAGCTTCTTGCGCAGCGTACCGCGATTGATGCCGAGGATGCCCGCGGCGCGGCTCTGGTTGCCTTCCGCGTAGTCGAGCACCACGCGAAACAGCGGTTCCTCGACCTCGCGCAGCACCAGATCGTACAGGTGCGCCGGCCGGTGGCCGTTGAGACTCGTGAAATAATCACTGAGCGCGCGCTCGGCGTGATTGCGCAGCGGCAGATCCCGTCCGTGGACTCTGGCGGCGCCGGCTTCGCGAGTGCGAGTTTTCTTCTTTGCCGTCATGCGACACCCCCGGGGGAAACCCTCTGTCAGGCCGCCGCAGCAGCCCCGTTCGCCCAGTCGTCAAAATGCTTTAGCGCGTGCGCGAACTGCGCGGCGGTGTCTGCAGCGGCCATCAGTTCCCGTCGAACCTGCGTCGGAACCTGCAGCAGCTGCTCGCAATACCAGCCGAGATGTTTGCGCGCGATCCGGACTCCGCTCTCTTCACCGTAGAAGAGGTACAGCGAGTCGAGATGTCCGAGAATAATATCACGCGCCTCGGCGCGCAGAAGTGGCGTTGACGCATTTCCTTCATGCACGCGGGCGTTGACAGCACGAAAGATCCATGGTGCGCCGTGGCTGGCGCGGCCGATCATTACTCCGTCGGCGCCCGTGAAATCAAGTACCTCGCGCGCTTTTTCCGCCGAAGTGATGTCGCCGTTCGCGAACACCGGGATGCGCACGCGCGCCTTGATCGCGCGGATGGTGTCGTACTCCGCCGCGCCAGCGTAGAAATCCGCGCGGGTGCGGCCGTGCACGGCGAGTGCGGCAATGCCCGCGTCCTGCGCGATGCATGCAATCTTCACACCGTTCTTGTGCTCGCGATCCCAGCCGGTGCGGATCTTGAGCGTTACCGGCACCTGCACCGACTTCACCACCGCCTCGAGAATGCGCGCGACCAGCGGTTCATCGGTGAGCAGCGCCGAGCCGCACAGGCGCCCGCAGACCTTCTTCGCCGGGCATCCCATATTCAGATCAATGATCTGCGCACCGAGTGCGACGTTGAGGCGCGCGGCTTGCGCAAGCGCCGTCGGATCTGAGCCGGCGAGCTGCACGACGCGCGGTTCAGGTTCGCCGGCGTGGTCCATGCGGTGCCGGGACTTGCTCGTATGCCACAGGCGCGTGTCGGCGCTGATCATCTCCGAGGCCGCAAGCCCCGCCCCGAGGCTGCGGCACAACACGCGGAACGGGCGGTCGGTGACGCCCGCCATCGGTGCCAGCACGATCGCCGAAGGCAGGACATAACGTCCGATCTGCACGGGCATGGGTACGCCTCGCCTACCGCAGCGCGGCGTCGTTGGCGCAGCTGACGCCGCCGCGCGCCGGCAGGCAGGCGTCGATCTCGAAGCCCACCGCCTCGGCACCCGGATCAGCAAAGTCCAGCTCGGCGTCGATGCGCTGGCCGGCGGCCAGGAACGAGGAGGCGGGAATGCTCGGGGGCAGATAGGACTTCGGCGCAACGTCACGCATGGCGATGCGGTTGCCGAAGCGGTCCTGCAGGGTGACCCGCAGCAGCGGCAGGGGCTGGGGCTGACTGGCCCCGTTCTTGATGCTCGCGCGCACCGTGATCAGGGCGGGACCGGTGGGTTCGGCCGAGGCGCCGAGCTGGCGCACGTCGTAGGCGTGCAGGTCCCAGTTGCGGAAAGAGCTTGACGCCGAGGCGTCCGTAGAGCGCCGTCAGCGGCCGGTTGAAGCGCGCGCTCGCCGCGAGCTCGTCACGGTAGTGGTTCACCACCTGCGCAGCGAGCAGCAGCAGCGCGACCAGCGCGCCCAGTGACCAGCCGTGCTCGCGCAGGCGTGCGAGCGGGGCGAGTGGCTCCGCGGTCTGCGTCACTGCGTCCTCGTCCGCGGGTTCCAGCGCGTCCGGGGCCTCCGCGAAGGACTCCTCCTTGAGGATGAGACCGTCGCCATCGGCATCCGCGCGGTCGAACACGGGTACGGGTGTCTTGCGGACCGGGGTTGCCGGGGCGGGGACCGCGCGGGCGGGTACCGGCGCTGCGCGCGTGGCAGGTCTTGCCGGTCGCCCCGCCGCCGGCGCCGCCGGCGCATTCGCGGCCGCTGGCTCGGGCACGGGCTGGGAAACCTTCGGGGCGCCTTCCGCACCGAGCATCGAGGCGAAGAACGCGGCGTCGATTTCCACCTCGACCGGCCCGCCCGCAACCGGCTCTGCCGGCACCGGCTCGTCGTTGGCGGCGATCAGTGCCTTGAACGAACCGGTGGCCGCAGTCCACTGCGGATCCGGCGTCGGCTGCACGAACACCGAGTTCACATCCGTGGTCGCCGGATTGAACTCGAGCGCCTCGTCGGGGGGTGACTCTTCCTCGGCGAGCGGGCGCGGGGCCGCTGCGTCCTCGATCGGGGCTGCCGGCTCCTCCGCCGGCGCTGCGGCCCCTTCAGCCTGCGCCGCCGCGCGCTCGAGCGCCGCGACGGCCTCAGCCGCCGGGAGACTCGCGCCGCCGCGCTCCTCGGTGAGCCGCGCGAGCGCGTTGAACACGCTCGAGCAGCGGCCGCAGCGCACGTAGCCCTGCGCGACGCGCAGGTCTGCCGCCGTGACGACCAGGGTAAGGGCACATTTTGGGCAGACTGTGAACATGACGGGCGCGCAGGGTCAGCGGCGTCGGGCGCTGAGCGCCACCCAGCCATCACGCGCCGCCCAGTGGGCGACATCAAAGCACGGCGCGTAAGCGGCTGTCACCTCCGGAACCTCATGCTCGAGAATCCCGGCCAGCACGGCCGTGCCCTGCGGGCGCACCAGCCGGGCGAACCGCGGCGCCAGCATGCACAGCGTGCTGCACAGGATGTTGGCGAGCAGCAGCTCGACACCCTCGGGCAGCGCGGCTTCCTGCGCGTGCACGTGCACCAGGTGCCCGACCGCGTTGGCCGCGGCGTTCTCGCGCGTGGCGAGCAGTGCCTGGGGGTCGATGTCGAAGCGCGTGCACCGCGCGGGCGCCGAGCTTGGCGGCCGCGAGCGCGAGCACCCCCGAGCCGCAGCCGTAGTCGATGACGCGCGCGCCGGCGGCGCCGTGGGCATCGAGCCAGGTGAGGCACAGCGCGGTGCTGGCGTGCGTGCCGGTACCGAAGGCGAGCCCCGGGTCGAGCGCGACCACGATTGCCTGCGGGTCCGTCACCGGCTCATGGTGCGGACTCACCCACAGCCGCGCGCCGAAGCGCATGGCATGGAAGTCCCTGAGCCACTCACGTTCCCAGACGCGATCCTCGACCGCGCGGGCCGCGAGCCGGTGCGGCTCGACGCCCAGGTGCGCAGCGAGCGCGGGCGGCGAGCACGGCGCCCTCGGCGGGCGCGGAAACAGCGCCTTCAGGCGCGTCTGCGGCCACAGCCGCAGCTCCCCGGCAGCGGGTTCGAGCACCGGATCGATCCGCGGCGTCCTCGAGCGTGACGGCGCTCGCGCCGCAGGCAAAGCAGGCGTCCTCGGCGGTCTGCGCATCGAGCGCGCCGAGGGCGAACGACAACTCGAGGAAGGCGGCCAGGGGAGCCTCAGCGCAGACCGAGTCGGCGCTCCAGGTAGTGGATGTCGGTGCCGCCCTTCTGGAAGGCGGCGTGATTGCAGATCTCCTGGTGCAGCGCCACGTTGGTCTTGATGCCCTCGATCACCATTTCGGCGAGCGCGTTCTTCATGCGCGCGATCGCCGTGTCGCGCGTGTCGCCGTGGGCGATGAGCTTGCCGACGAGCGAGTCGTAGTAGGGCGGCACGTTGTAGCCGGAATACACGTGGCTGTCGACGCGGATCCCCGGGCCGCCGGGCGCGTGCCACAGCCGCATCGGTCCGGGGGAGGGCATGAAGGTCTTGGGGTCCTCGGCGTTGATGCGGCACTCCATCGCATGGCCGCGGATCTGCACATCGCTCTGCGCGTACTGCAGGTGCTCGCCGGCGGCGATCAGCAGCTGCGCCTTCACCAGGTCGATGCCGGTGATCAGCTCGGTCACCGGATGCTCGACCTGGATGCGGGTGTTCATCTCGATGAAGTAGAACTCGGCATCCTGGTAGAGAAACTCCATGGTCCCGGCGCTGCGGTAGCCGACCGCGCGGCAGGCCTCCACGCAGCGCTCGCCCATGAAGCGCCGCTGGCGGGCCGTGATCCCGGGGGCGGGGGCCTCCTCGATGACCTTCTGGTGGCGGCGCTGCATGGAGCAGTCGCGCTCGCCCAGATGGATGACGTTGCCGAAACCGTCCGCCAGCACCTGGAACTCGATGTGCCGCGGCTTCTCCAGGAATTTCTCCATGTACACCTGGTCGTTGCCGAAGGCGGCGCGCGCTTCCGCGCGCGTGATGCCGATGGCATTCAGGAGCGAGGCCTCGGCGTGCACCACGCGCATGCCGCGGCCGCCGCCGCCGCCGGAGGCCTTGATGATCACCGGGTAGCCGATGTCGCGCGCGATGCGCAGGTTCTCGTCCGGGTCCTCCCCGAGCGGGCCGTCGGAGCCCGGCACGCACGGCACGCCGTGCGACTTCATCACCTTGATGGCCGACACCTTGTCGCCCATCGTGCGGATGGTCTCGGCCTTTGGTCCCACGAAGACGAAGCCGCTCTTCTCCACGCGCTCGGCGAAGTCCGCGTTCTCGGACAGGAAGCCGTAGCCGGGGTGGATGGCGACCGAGTCGGTGACCTCGGCGGCCGAGATGATGGCCGGCATGTTCAGGTAGCTCTGCGAGGAGGGCGGCGGCCCGATGCACACCGACTCATCCGCCAGCAGCACGTGCTTGAGGCTGTAGTCGGCCGTGGAGTGCACCGCGACGGTCTTGATACCGAGCTCGCGACAGGCTCGCAGGATGCGCAGCGCGATCTCGCCGCGGTTCGCGATGACGATCTTCTCGAGCATGTGGGGGACTTATTCGACCACGAACAGCGGCTGGCCGAACTCGACCGGGTCGCCGTTTCTCGCCATGATCGAGGCGATGCGCCCGGATTTGTCGGCCTCGATCTGGTTCATCATCTTCATGGCCTCGATGATGCACAGCACCTGCCCGACCTTGATCTCATCGCCGATCTCGACGAAGGCCTTCGCTCCGGGCGAGGGGCAGGCGTAGAACGTCCCGACCATCGGCGCGGTGATGACGTGCTCGTTGCTCTTGGGCTTCGGCGGGGGAGCCTCCGCCACCGGCGCGGGTGCGGCGGGGAGCGGCGCCACCGCAGCCGGCGGCTGCGGGGCGAACTGCGCCGCCGCGCCCACGGGCATGCGACTGATGCGCACCGCTTCTTCCCCCTCCTTGATCTCGATCTCCGCGATGCCGGATTCCTCCAGCAGCTCGATCAGTTTCTTGATTTTTCGAATATCCATGCCGGGACTGCCCCCAAATCTCGAAGCGATTGTGTTTTGGTCTGTGGCGCGCCGTCAGGCCGGCCGCGAGAGCCGCAGGGCGGCGGCGCGGATCGCCGCCTCGTAGCCGAACGACCCGAGGCCGCAGATGACGCCCACGGCGATGTCGGAAAAGTACGAGTGCCGCCGGAAGGCCTCGCGCGATTGCGTGTTGGAGAGGTGCACCTCGATGAATGCCAGTCCGGTCCCCAGGAGCGCGTCGCGCAGCGCGATGCTCGTGTGGGTGAAGCCCCCCGGGTTGATGACGGCAAACCCCACCCCTTCGGTCTTGGCGCGGTGGATGCGCTCGATCAGCTCATGCTCCGCATTGCTCTGAAACGCCAGCAGCTCGTGCCCCAGTTCGCGCGCCACCGCAGCCGCACGCGTCTCGATGCTCTGCAGCGAGTCGGTGCCGTAGACGGCCGGTTCCCGCGTGCCGAGCAGATTGAGATTGGGGCCGTTCAGCAACAGCAGGCGGGCCATGGGCCTTTCGGTCTCTTATAGGGTCGTCTAGCGAGCAGCGCGCCGCGAATGTAGCGCAATTCGCGCCCATTTGGCACCCTCCGGTGCCGAATGGGCGGAATCTGGTCAGAAACGGTCTAATTCGACCCGGACCCGGCGGCGGGGCCGCGGGCGGCGCTGAGCCGGGCAATTCCGGCCGCAATCTGTTCCCGGGCGGCGGCCAGGTCCATGCGCCCCTGGTCGAGGTCCGTCAGCCGCGCCAAGATGAACTCGGCCTCGTCGCGGCGCAGCTCCCCGATCTTGAGCGTGACAATACGGCCGTTGCGGTCTGCGAACACCGAAAACGGCAGCACCGTGTCCATCCCGAGCGCATTGACCATTTCAAGGCCGCCCTGCTCGCCCACGAGCAGCGGATAGGCGATGTGCTGTTCGACGGCGTATCGCGCCACGTCTTCGCGATGATCGACGGCGATGCCGACTACTTCAATCCCATCTTTAGCATGTTCGTGCTGAAGTCGCTGCAGCAGGGGGATCTCACGCCGGCAGGGCTCGCACCAGGTCGCCCAGAAATTGACCACCAGGAGCTTGCCGCGGAAGGACTGGAGCGTCGTGGGGCCCCCGCTGAGGGCGGGCAGGGCGATCGCGGGCAGATCTTCGGGGATCTTGCGGGCCACGGCGGGGGAGGGTCCGGCGGAGGCGGCAGGCGGGGGCGCCGCGGGGTCCGGGTACACGAGCGCACGCTCGGGGCGTGTCGCGTGGTAGGCGAGGAAGCCGCCCGCCGCGCACAGTGCCACCAGGCCCGCGCCGAGCAGAGCGCCGGGGAAGCGGCGCGGCGCCGGGGCGGGGTCGCTCACGAGGTGGGGTTGATCGCCGCCCGGGTGCGCGCCGCGAACGCGTCGGCCTTCATGTAGCCGACGACGCGGTACTGCGAGCGCTCGTCGCCGTTGCTGCCGTAGAAGGCAATCGTCGGCGGTCCGAAGATGCCAAAGCGCTTCAGCAGCGCCTGGTCATCGGCGTTGTTCTCCGTGACGTCGGCGCGCAGCAGCACCGTGCCCCTGAGCGCCTGCTGCACGGACGGATCGGTGAAGGTGTAGCGCTCCATCTCCTTGCAGGAGGTGCACCAGGCGGCGGAGAAGTCGAGCAGCACGCTCTTGCCCTGGGCCTTGGCCTGGGACACCTCGCGATCGAGGTCCGCGAGCGAGCGCACGGCCTGGAAGCGCAGCTCGTGCGTCTTCGAGGCGAAGAGCGGCAGGGGGGCGAGCGGATCGCTGGCGCCCAGCGCGGCCCCCGCGAGCAGCGTCACGCCATACACACCCGCCACCGCCCCGAGGGTTTTCAGGCCCCAGGCGAGCGGGGTGCGCGAGCGCAGCTCGCTCCACAGCAGCCACGCCAGCACCAGCGCCGGCACGGCCCACAGGATGAGCGTGAGGCGCTCGGGCACCACGCGCGCCAGCATCCATACCGCGACCGCGAGCATCATGACGCCGAAGATCTTCTTCACCAGGTCCATCCAGGGCCCCGCCTTCGGCAGGAACTTGCCGGCCGAGGCGCCCACGAGCAGCAGGGGCGTCCCCATGCCGATGCTCATGGCGAACAGCGCCGCCCCGCCGCGCACCATCTGGCCGGTCTGGCTGATGAACAGCAGCGCCCCGACCAGTGCCGGCCCGACACAGGTGGTCACGATGAGCGCCGACAGCGCCCCCATGACGGCCACGCCGCCGTAACTGCCGGCCGACTGGCGGTTGCTGATGTTGGCGAGGCGCGTCTGCAGCATGACCGGCATCTGCAGCGTGAACAGGCCGAACATGGACAGGGCGAGCGCCACGAACAGCGCCGCGAACAAGCTCAGCACCCACCACTGCTGGAAGATCGCCTGCACCTGCTTGCCCGCGGCCGCGCAGGCAATGCCGGCGGCCGTATAGGTGACGGCCATCCCGAGCACATAGGTGAGCGAGAGCGTGAAGGCGCGCGCGGTGGTGACCTGGCGGCCGCCGCCGAAAATGATACCGGACAGGATCGGCACCATCGGCAGCACGCAGGGGGTGAACGCCAGTGCGAGTCCGGCGAGGTAGAACAGGCCGATCATCACCAGCGGCCCGTCGTTGCGCAGCTGCGTGGCGAACCAGTTCTGGTCGCTCTGCCCGCCGGTGGCATTGCCGGGACCGCTGCCGAGGGAACCGGAGGCGCCGCTCCCGCCGGCCGGCAGCCGCACGCTGAGGGTCTTGGTCTGCGGCGGATAGCACAGGCCCGCATCCGCACAGCCCTGATAGCTCACCTGCACGGGCACTTCCAGCGCACCGCCGGCCGTGCGGGCCACCGGTACGGTCGCGATGAGCTCGTGGTGATAGACCTCCTGGCGGCCGAAGTACTCGTCGTTCTTCACCTGGCCGGCGGGCATCTGCGGCGCACCCAGGCGCACGTTGGTCGCACTGGTAGAGACCTTGATGCGGGCGCGGTAGAGGTAGTAGCCGTCGGCGATCTCCCAGTTGAGGCGCACCGCATCGCCGCCGGCGGCGACCGCGTCAAATCGGAACGCCTCATCCACGGGCAGGAAGTTGTCCCCCGATGACCGGGAGCCCTTCATGAGGGCGTTCAGGCCGCCCGCCGGGGCAGCCGCACCCGCCGGATCCGTCCCGGACGCGCCCGCGTGCGCCTGCACGGCGAGCCCCAGGACGAGCCAGCTGAGAATATGTCTAATGGCGTTCACGGCCCCACACCCTAGCGCAAGATCGACCCAATCCTGCCGGCCTTTATAGCCCACGTATTGGATCGGGGGCAGGAACTGCAGTTCATCTTTGCCGATTGCCACCGTTCCGCGCCGCAGTCAAGACCCCGTCCTGCGGCGCCCCGGCGGGTCAAAAATCGCTCCGGGGCTTGAAATCCCGGGATCCCTCCCTATCATTAGCAGCCGCACCGGGCGAGTGCTAACAGCAGTCCGGGCTCAAATCCCAATCACTCAAGGTTTAAGGAGCGTACACCATGAAGATTCGTCCTCTTCATGACCGCGTAATCATCAAGCGCCTGGAAGAGGAACGAACCTCCCCGGGTGGCATCGTGATCCCCGACACCGCAGCGGAAAAGCCGGTTCAGGGGAAGGTTGTAGCGGTCGGTAAAGGCAAGATTCTCGAGGATGGCACTGTCCGTCCTCTCGACGTCAAGGTCGGCGACAAGATCCTGTTCGGCAAGTACAGCGGAACGGAGGTCAAAGTCGACGGTGACGATCTCGTGGTCATGCGTGAAGAAGACGTCATGGCCGTGATCGAAGGCAAGTAAGAGGAAGCACGACAATGGCTGCCAAAGAAGTACGTTTCAGCGACGATGCTCGCGCCCGCATGTTCCGGGGCGTGAACATTCTCGCTAACGCCGTAAAGGCGACGCTCGGCCCCAAGGGCCGCAATGCCGTGCTCGAGAAGAGCTTCGGCGCCCCCACCGTCACCAAGGACGGTGTGTCGGTCGCGAAGGAAATCGAGCTCAAGGACAAATTCGAGAACATGGGCGCGCAGATGGTGAAGGAAGTCGCTTCCAACACCTCCGATGAGGCCGGCGACGGCACCACGACTGCCACCGTGCTCGCGCAGGCGATCATCCGCGAGGGCCTGAAGGCCGTCGCCTCGGGCCGCAACCCGATGGACGTCAAGCGCGGCATCGACAAGGGCGTCATCGTGGCGGTCGAGGAGCTGAAGAGGCTCTCCAAGCCCTGCAAGGACTCCAAGGCCATCGCCCAGGTCGGCACGATCTCCGCGAATTCCGACGAGTCGATCGGCAAGACCATCGCGGAAGCGATGGAGAAGGTCGGCAAGGAAGGCGTGATCACGGTCGAGGAAGGCAACAGCCTGCAGAACGAGCTGGATGTCGTTGAGGGCATGCAGTTCGACCGCGGCTACCTCTCGCCGTATTTCATCAACAACCAGGCCAACCAGACCGTCGAGCTCGAGAAGCCGGTGATCCTCCTGGTCGACAAGAAGATCTCCAACATCCGCGAGCTGCTGCCGCTGCTCGAGGGCGTGGCCAAGTCGGGTCGCCCGCTGCTGGTCATCGCCGAGGACGTCGAGGGCGAGGCGCTCGCGACGCTGGTGGTGAACAACATCCGCGGGATCCTCAAGGTCGCGGCCGTGAAGGCCCCGGGCTTCGGCGATCGCCGCAAGGCCATGCTGCAGGACATCGCCACCCTCACCGGTGGCACCGTGATCTCCGACGAGGTCGGTCTGTCGCTCGAGAAGGCGACGATCAACGACCTGGGCGAGGCCAAGAAGATCGTCGTCGAGAAAGAGAACAGCACGATCATCGACGGCGCCGGTAAGGGCAGCGACATCAAGGCCCGCATCGAGTCGATCCGTCAGCAGGCCGAGGAGGCCACCTCCGACTACGACAAGGAGAAACTGCAGGAGCGCGTTGCCAAGCTCTCCGGCGGCGTCGCCGTGATCAAGGTCGGGGCTGCCACCGAGATCGAGATGAAGGAAAAGAAGGCCCGCGTCGAGGACGCCCTGCACGCCACGCGTGCGGCGGTGGAAGAGGGCGTGGTTCCCGGCGGCGGTGTGGCGCTGATCCGCGCCCAGCGCGTGCTGGACAAGCTCGAAGGTGCCAACGAGGACCAGACGGTCGGCGTACGCATCCTGTCGCGCTCGATTGAAGAGCCGCTGCGCCAGATTGTCGACAACGCCGGCGAAGACGCCGCGGTCGTCCTCAATCGCGTCAAGGAAGGCAAGGGTTCGTTCGGCTACAACGCCGCCAACGGCGAGTTCGGGGACATGCTCGAAGCGGGCATCCTCGATCCGACCAAGGTGACCCGTCTTGCGCTGCAGAACGCCGCCTCCGTGGCGGGGCTGCTGCTCACGACCGAGGTCATGGTGGCCGAGGCTCCCAAGGACGAGGAGCACAGCCATGGCGGTCCTCCGGGCGGCATGGGTGGCATGGGCGGCATGGACATGTAAGGAGGCCGTAAGGCCTCCTGCGACGGGAACGACCCTCTCTAAAGAGGTATCGATTCCAGCCGCAGCGCCCGCTAGTCTTTACATAACAGTTACGGGTTCGCGGCCGGCTCACAGCCGGCCCGGATCCCGAAAGTCGCGGAACAAGACCCCCTATTCCGCGCATTCCTCGCAGGCCCCTTCACCGGGGCCTGTTTTTTTCGCGCCGCTTCCGCGCGCGCCAGCCACCTGAGCACTTCCCCGCGCCCTCCGCGAGGTTTATCGTCGCCTCATGAGGAGATCGCCTATGGCAACGCTTGTCTCGCGCGCGCAGTGCCTGGCCCTGTGCGCCGCCTTGATGCTGCTCGCCGCCTGCGCCCGTGGCGGGCAGGACGAGATGAGCTGGGCGCGCGCGGCGCTCGAGCGTAACGGCCATATCGAGGTCGTCGCATCCGACGTGCAGACCCGCACGTTCACGGTGCGCGTGAAAGACACCGGCGAAGTGCGCATCGTGCGCGTCGACCAGCTGGTGGCTGACCCGGCGGGCGCGACCGCAGCCGCCGCGGCGGCGGCGCCGGCAGTGCCGGCTGGCGAGGAGACGCGTGAGGTGACCGCCGCGACGGCGGCGTCCGCGCCGCCGCCAACCGCAGCCGACAGCGCGGCCGTGCCGGCGCCGGCCGTTCCCGCACCGCAGGCCAGTGGCGCTCACGTGCTCGAGACCGGTCCCGGTTACAGCATCGAGGCCGCCTCCGGGACGCAGGGTGCGCACCTGCAGTCCTCGGGGCCCGGCTACAGCATCAAGCCTGCGGCCGCGACCGGCGCTGCGAGTGTCAGCGGCGGCGCGCGCCTGCGCGATGCCGGCGTCACCAGTGCGGCGGTCGAGAAGCGGCGCGAGCCGATCATCTGTCAGGGTTCGCGGCTGCTGCACATCGATAACCGCAACCTGGAATTCGACGGCGACGCGGTCAGCGCGCTGGACGGCTGCGAGATCCACATCACCAACAGCCACATCAGCGCGACCGGCGTCGGCGTGCAGGCGCGCCACGCGAACGTGCACATCGACAACAGCCTGATCGAAGGCGACGCCGGCTCGATCGATGCCTCGGAGGGTGCACAGGTGTACGCCGAGGATTCGCACTTCGTTGGCCTGAGCCGGCGTGTGGACTCGTCGAGCTTCCACGACCTGGGGGGCAACATCTGGAACTGACCCCGCCCGCGGGGATCAGTCCCGAGCTCTCCGGTCTTCTCGCGCGCGCCTTCGAGGCGCTGCTCGCCCACCCGGCCAATCGCGACGCGCTCGCTGCCGCCCCCGCGGCCGTGCGCGACTCGCTGGCTGGCGTCATTGCCGCCAGTGACTTCGTGGCCCACGCCTGCGCCCGTGATCCGCAGCTGCTCGGGGAGCTGCTGCGCAGCGGCGACCTCGGGCGGCCGCTGACGCGTGCCGATTTCGCCGCGCGCGCCGCGGCCGCAGCCGACCCAGCCGGTCCGGAAGCGCAGTTCATGGCGCAGCTGCGGCGCTGGCGACGCTATGAGTTCGTGCGCATCGCCTGGCGTGACCTGGCTGGCTGGGCCGGGGTGCCGGAGACGCTCGAGGAGCTCACCGACTGCGCCGATGCCGCCATCAGCGGCGCGCTCGCGCACGCGCGCGACGCGCTCGTGGCGCGCTATGGGCAGCCGCGCTCGGCCGCCGGCGCACTGCAGCCGCTGGTCGTCATCGCGATGGGCAAGCTCGGCGGGCGCGAACTGAACTTCTCCTCGGACGTGGACCTGGTGCTCCTGTTTCCGGAGCACGGCGACACCGACGGCGCGCGCGCGATCGCCAACGAGGAATTCTTCACGCGCCTCGGACAGGGACTCGCGCGCCTGCTCGGCACCCCGACCGCGGAAGGGTTCGTGCTGCGCGTGGACCTGCGGCTGCGGCCGTTCGGCGATTCGGGGCCGCTCGTGGCGAGCTTTGCCTCCTTCGAGGACTACCTCATGCGTCACGGCCGCGACTGGGAGCGCTACGCCTACGTGAAGGCGCGCCCGGTCACCGGTGTCGAGCGCTACGCGGAGGTCGAGGCGGCGGCGGTGCGCCCGTTCGTCTACCGGCGCTACCTCGACTACGGCGTATTCGAGAGCCTGCGGGAGATGAAGGCGCTGATCGAGCGCGAGGTCGAACGCCGCGAACTCGCCGACCACGTGAAGCTCGGTCCGGGCGGCATCCGCGAGATCGAGTTCATCGTGCAGGCGCTGCAGCTGACCCGCGGCGGCCGCGACCGCCGCCTGCAGACCCCCTCGCTGTTCTTGGCGCTCGAGCGCCTCGGGGAGGCGCGGCTGCTGCCGCCCCCTGCGGTCGCGGAGCTGCGCACCGCCTACCTGTACCTGCGGCGCCTGGAGAACCGGCTGCAGATGCTCAGCGACACGCAGACGCACCAGCTGCCCGCGGATGCGTCCGCTCGCGAGCGCGTGGCGCGCGCGATGGGCTGCGCTGACTGGCCGGCGCTGCTTCTGCGGCTGCAGGAGCAGCGCGCCACGGTCAGTCGCCATTTCCGCCTGGTCATCTTCGGCGGCGCTGCCGCCGATCCGGCCGCGGTGCGCATCGACCTCGGGCGCTTCTGGGATACCCAGGCGGAAACGGCAGCGCTGGAGGCCGCGCTCGCGCACGCGGGCTTCAGCGACAGCGTCGAGGCGGCGCGCCTGCTGCTCGAGCTGCGCGCCTCGGCACTGGTGCGCAAGCTCGATGAGCCGGGGCGCAAGCGCCTGCAGGCGCTGCTGCCGGTGCTGCTGGCGGAGGTCAGCAGGAGCAGCGCCCAGTTGCCCGTGCTGCGGCGCGTGCTCGCCATCATCGAGGCGATCGGACAGCGCTCGGCCTACTTCGCGCTGCTGCAGGAGAACGGCCCGGCGCGCGCGCGGCTCGTGGAGCTGTGCCGTCACGGGGACTTCCTCGCCAGTCAGATCGCCGCGCACCCGCTGCTCCTGGATGAGCTCATCGACGAGCGGCTGCTGTCGCAGCGACCCGAGCGCGCCGACTTCGCCGCTGACCTCGAGGCGCGCATGGAACAGCTGCGCGAGGAGGATCCCGAGCAGCAGGTCGAGGCGCTGCGCCAGTTCCAGCGCGCCGCGCTGTTTCGCGTGGCGGTCGCCGACCTCACCGGCACGCTGCCGCTCATGCAGGTGAGTGATCGGCTCACCGACATCGCCGAGCTCATCGTCGAGCGCGCGCTGCAGCTGGGGTGGCGGCAGATCACCGCGCTCTTTGGCGTGCCGATGTGCGGTGAGGGGGTGCTGCGGCGGCCCGTCACCATCTGCGCGGTCGGCTACGGCAAGCTCGGCGGCATGGAACTGAGCTACGGCTCGGACCTGGACCTGGTGTTCCTGCACGACTCGCACGGTGAGCAGCAGGAGACCAGCGGCGCGAAGCCCATCGACAACCAGCTGTTCTTCGTGCGCCTGGCGCAGCGCATCGTGCACCTGCTGACCGTGCATTCGGCCGCCGGGCGGCTCTACGAGGTCGACGTGCGGCTGCGGCCGAGCGGCAAGGGCGGGTTTCTCGTCACCAACATCGGCGCTTTCGCCGAGTACCAGCGGGTGGAGGCGTGGACCTGGGAGCACCAGGCGCTACTGCACGCGCGCTCCGTGGCCGGCGCGCCGGAGCTGCGCGCGCGCTTCGAAGCGGTGCGCATGGAGGTGCTGTGCCGGCACGTGCGGCGCGACACGCTGCTCGAGGAGGTGCGCGGCATGCGCGAGCGCATGCGCCGCGAACTCTCCAAGGGGGACGCGCAGCATTTCGACATCAAGCAGGACCCGGGCGGGATCGCCGACATTGAGTTTCTGGCGCAGTACTGGGCGCTGAAGTGGGCCCAGGAGTATCCCCCCGTGGCCCTGTTCGCCGACACCATCCGCCAGCTGGAGTCGGTCGCGTCCGCCGCCCTGGTGAGCCAGGCGGACGTGGACGTGCTCACGGCCGCCTATCGTGCCTACCGTGCCCGCACGCACCATCTGTCCCTGGCCGGCACGGCGTCGATCGTGGCCGCGGAGGAGTTCCGCGAGACGCGCGTCGCCGTGACACGGTTATGGGATGCGACGATGTCGGCCTGAGCGCGCCCCCCGGGAGCAGGTATAATCGTGGCTCCAGCGACCGGCATACGCGAGACAACGCATTCCATGGCCGTGACGGCGAAGCCGCTCATCGAACCGAACGCGCAGAACCAGTACGAGGTGAGCGCCGAGGATCTGCCGCTGTGCTGCCCGATGCCGCAGATGTATCTGTGGAATTCACATCCGCGCGTCTATCTGCCCATCGAGAAGAGCGGCTGGGCCAAGTGCCCCTACTGCAGCGCCGAGTACACGCTGCGCCGCTGAAGCGGCGTTCTCAGCGGTACTGCTTGTAGGACTTCTCCTCGACCAGGCGCGAGCCGAGCGTCAGGTTGATGCGCTTCTTGATGGCGGCGCGTTCATCGTTGCAGACGTACACCGAGCGTGCGAGCTCGATGAAGTCGCGGTCAAAGCTCTGGCGCGCTTCCTTGTCGCGGATCAGATCCTCGATGTCCCACAGCCGCTCGTTCACGGCCTGCAGCGCGCGCTCGTCGGCACCGACGTCGGCGGCCGCGCAGCCGGAGCTCTCCCAGGTCCTCTCCAGCAGCGACAGCTCGAGTTTCACGTTGGCGAGCTTGGTCGCGTCCTGGATGCGCGCCTCCTTGATCCTGAGGATGGTGATCTTGTCGAGCAGTTCGCCCGGGGAGACGGGGACCAGGATGTCGTTCATTTGTCGGTATCCTCAAGAGGCACGCCGCCGGGTCTGTCCTGCCATTTAAGCAACCCATGGCAAGGAATCACAGTCCCCGCTCGCGCCATGAGTTGCAATCTAGGCCACGAAGCTCTCCCAGCGCTTCTTGGTGAGTTTCAGAAGGCGCTGGAACCGCACATCCCGGCGCAGTCCCTTGAAGCATGGGTCGTGTCGCGCCAGGAACGGATAATTGATAAAGCCGCGCTCGATCGCGATCTGCAGCCAGTGCAGTGCGGCCGTGCGCTGACCGGCCAGCGCGAACGCCTGCGCCAGAAAGCGCGGGAACATGTCGGTCGCGGCGGCCAGGGCTTCCATCGCGGGCGGCAGCGGGCCGGGCGCATCTGCGCGCTTGCCCCCCACGGCCGCTGCAAGCAGTCGCATGACCCAGCCTGTGAGACTGTCGTGCAGGTCGACCGGACAGGCCTTGACGAGCGCAAGCGCCTGACGTGGTCGGCGATTGAGGACAGTACCCACGCATAGAAGAGTCGCGCCAGTGGGTTCGCGGGATCCAGTTCGAACATCTGCCGGTACGGCTTCAGGGCGCGCGCGAATTTGCCCTCCATGATGTCGGCAAATGCGGGCATGCAAAGACTGACCGGGGTCAGCGGGTCGATGCTCGCCAGACGCTGCAGCAGGGGCCGTGCGGCCGCGACGCTGCCCCGAGATGATGTAGCAATTGCACAGCAGCAGCAGCGTGTCCGCATTGTGGGGTTCGCCGGCAAGCGCCTCATTCAGATCGCGGACGGCAGCCTGGAGTCGTCCGCGCGAGTAGCAGATCCAACCGCGCAGCTGCAGGGCCGCCGGTGATCCGGGCTCGAGCGCTAGTACTTGCGCCGCGCACCGTTCCGCCTGCTGCAGTGGCCGCTCACTGAGATCGATGCCGGCCTCGCGATACTGCAGGTACGCCACTCCCCAGAGCCGCGTACAGCGGCGCGCTGTCGCCCTCGATGCGCAGCGCCTCTTCCAGTAGCTGCACCGCGCGGTCGATCGCGTCGCCCGCGCCAGCGCCAGCCCTCCTGCCGGGCGCGCAGGTACAGCTCGTAGGCGGCCACGCTGGCTGATCCCGCGCGCGGCGAGCCGCTCCGCATCGCGCGCGGTCAGGTGCAGCTTTAGGGCCGCGACGATGAGGCGCGCCAGCTTCTGCTGCATCCCAAATACATCGCCCACGTCGCCTTCAAAGGTGTCGGCCCAGCAGATGCGCGTCGCTGATTCCGTCGATGAGCTGGGCCGAGATCCGCAGGCGCCGCCCGAAGCGGCGCACGCTTCCCTGCAGCAGGTAGCGCGTGCGCAGGAGCTTGGCGATCGCGGTGGCGCGTCTTGGCCGAGCCACGCAAGGTGAGCGCCGAGGTGCGGGAGGTCACGCGCAGCGCCTGCACCTTGGACAGTGTGGTCGTGATCTCCTCGGTAAGCCCGGCCGCGAAGTATTCGTTCGCCGGTTCGGCGCTGAGATTTTGAAATGGCAGTACGGCAATTGAGGTCGTGGCAACGGCAGCGCGCGGCGCAGCCGGCGCCCGCGGGACCTGGGCGCGCGTCTGACGCCAGGCATCGATCTCCGAGCGCACGGCAAAGACACTCGCGCGGCTGTGATGGACATGCCGGTGCACGGGTAAGGCCTCCTGGCGTTCCCAACGCCGCGCGGTGCGCACGCTGCGCCTTAGATAGCGGGCAATCTCCTTCCAGGACTCCAGCTTCTCAGCAGCAGGGCTCATGCGGATGCCGATGCCAGCGCGACGCCTGCGCCGAAGGCGGCCACCGGCGGCCATTTGCGGCCACAGGCGGGCCACGGCACACCCCGACGCGGGCCCAGGTGCGCCTTCGCAGGCTATTTTGCCGGCAAGTACCGCGGCGACTACGTCCGCGCAGGAAGCTGAATATGAGCGGTTCATCTGCTTTCCGTGTTGCCTGCACGGCCGCTGTCGTGTGTGCCCTGTGCCTTGCGATTGTTCACCCGCGCGCGCTTGCGGTCGGGCCGCCGCAGCGCACGTCCACGTCACCGGGCACGGCGTGGACCGCATGGACGGTGCGCTCGTGCACTCAGAACAGAAAACCCCGGCCGGTCTGACCCGCATCAGCACCGCAGTCGTGGAACTGGAGGGCGACCTGAACGGGCGCGTGCTCTATCAGGTGACGACACGCATCGATTCCGCGCACAGCAAACTTACGAACACCGGCAGGCAAGTCTACTCCGGGACAATTGCCGGGTCCGAGCCGGTGATGCTTTACGACGATAGCTTCGTGTTTGAGGCGAATCTTGCAACGGGATCCGAACACGGCCAGGTATACCTGGTGCGCCATCTGGGCGGCCCTGCGGTGCGCTGCCTGCTGGAGGTATCAGGCACCGGCAAGGATGCTCACGACAACCCCACGTTCACCTACGCCGGCGATTGCGTGTTCGCAGCGAGCGGCGCCCGCTAGTACCCGCCACTGCCTCCCGCGAGCAGGGCATCAATCTTCCCGGTCACCTGATCCACACGGATGAGCTCCATGACCCCGGGCTCCTCGATCTTGTGCGTCCAGGGCAGCAGTTCGGGTTCCACGCCGCGAAAGACCCGTGCCGCCTCCGGGTAGGCGTTCACGCACCACCCTCGGGAAAGGTAGGGCCCGCTGCGCGCCGGGTTCGTGGCCGCATACAGGCCGACGACCGGGGTGCCGACCATGGTCGCCATGTGCGCCGGCCCCGAGTCGGGGGTCACCACCGCGCGCGCGCGGGCGAGCAGGGCCAGCAGCTGCGGCAGCGTGTCCTGGCCGATCTGGTTGGTCAGCGGCACGCGGCAGGCGCGCTCGATCTCGGCGCCGGTACGCCGCTCGAGCTCGCTCGGGCCGCCGGCGAGGATCACGCGCATGCCGTGTTGCCTGACGGCGTGCTCGGCGACCGCGGCGTAGCGCAGCGGCAGCCAGTTGCGCAGCGTGTGGCTCGAGCAGGGGCTGATGACCAGCGTGGGCTGGCTGTCCGGGACGAGTCGCGCCGCATAAGCGCGCGCGTCCTCGGGCAATGGCAGGTCCCAGCGCAGCAGCCGCTCGTGGATGCCGAGGGCTTGCAGGAAGCCAAAGAAGCTGTCGAGCACGTGTTCGCGCGCACGGGGTGCGATACGGCGGTTGGTGAACAGCCACTGCAGCTCGCGCGCCCGCGCCCGGTCGAACCCCAGTTTGATGCGCGCCGGCACGGCGTGGGCGATGAGGCTTGCCCGCAGCGCCAGTTGCAGGTGCAGCAGGACATCGAACTGCCGCTCGCGCAGCTGCGCACGCACGGCGCGCACCGCCGACAGCTTCGAGCGCTTGTCCACAGTGATAAACTCCACTCCTTCGATGAGGCGCATCAGTCGCGCCTCGGATTTGCCGATGATCCAGGTGAGCTGGGTCGCGGGCCACGCTTGCTGTAAGGTGCGCACCAGCGGCACGACGTGACAGGTATCCCCGATCGCCGACAGTCTGAGGAGACACACGCTGCGCGGGGCTTCGGCGAAGGGCAACATGATGGAGTTAGTTCTGTGAGCGGGCGCTTTGCGCTCGGCCCGGAGGTCAAACGCAGCGCGGTCGCCGGCGGCGCCATGCTATATGACACCTCGCGGGCGGGCAATTTAAGCAACGAGTGGTTCGAGCCGCGCTACTGGCAGTCGCGCGGCGAGCTGCAGGGCGCGGCGCGCGGACGCGGCGCCGCCTATTTCGTCAAGCACGACAGCAAGAGCTGGGTGCTGCGCCACTACCGGCGCGGCGGGCTCATGGCGCAGCTCTTCGCCGATCGCTACCACTGGCGCAACGAGGAGAGCACGCGCCCCTTCGCCGAGTGGCAGCTCACCTACCGTTTGCACCGTGCCGGGCTGCCGGTGCCGGCGCCGGTTGCCGCGCGCTACCGCAACCGGGGATCCAGCTACACCGGCGACATCATCACCGAGCGCTTGCCCGCGGTCGGCTCGCTCACCGAATGCCTGCGCGCCGGCGCGCTCTCGATCGTCACCTGGATCTCGATCGGCCGCTGCATCCGCCGCTTCCACGACCTGGGGGTCTGTCACGCAGACCTCAACGCGCACAATGTGCTGCTGAGCGAGGAGAGCGTCTACCTCATCGACTTTGACCGCTGCCAGCTGCGCAGGCCCGGGATGTGGTGCGACGGCAATCTCGTGCGGCTGCGGCGCTCGCTGGAGAAGGTCACCTGGGGCATGCCGCCCGAGCGCTTCACCGAATCGGACTGGCACGGACTTCTCGACGGCTATCGCCAGTCGTCGGGCAAGACTGAATTGCCGCCCTAGCGCTCAGGCCCGCACTTGCGCCTGCTCTATCTGCTCGCCGTCTATCTCGCCGCTCCGCTCGTTTCTGTGCTGCTGCTGTGGCGCGGGCTGTGGGACCGTGCGTACTGGCACAACTTCGGCGAGCGCTTCGGCTTCGGCCCGTCCGCCGCAGCCGGCGGCGTATGGGTGCACGCCGTATCGGTTGGCGAGGTGCAGGCGTGCGCAGCGCTGGTGAGCGCGCTGCGGCGCGCCCACCCCGAGCTGCCGCTCACCATCACCACCTTCACCCCCACCGGGGCCGCGCGGGCGCGGGCGCTGTTCGGCGACCGGGCGCAGGTGCGCTACGTACCCTTCGATCTGCCGGGGGCGGTGCAGCCGCTTCTTCCGGCGCGTGCAGCCGCGGCTGGCGGTGATCTTCGAGACCGAGCTGTGGCCGAACCTGTATCGCGCCTGCGGCCGGCAGCGCATTCCGCTGGTGCTGGCGAGCGCGCGCATCTCGGCGCGCTCGCTCGGGCGTTACCAGAAGCTCGGACGGCTCTTCAGCGATACGCTCGGGCAGGTCGCCGTGGTGGCCGCGCAGGGCAGCGTCGATGCCGAGCGCTTCCGCTCGCTCGGGGCGGACGGGGACGCCACGCACGTCACGGGCAACCTGAAATTCGACTTTGAACTGCCGCCGGATATCGCGACGCGCGGCGCGGCGCTGCGCCGCCAGTTCGCCCCGCAGCGGCCGCTGTGGGTGGCCGGCAGTACCCACGGCGGCGGCGAAGAACAGGCGCTCATCGATACCGTGCGGCGGCTGCGCGAGCAGGCGCCGCGGGCGTTGCTGGTGATGGCGCCACGCCATCCGCAGCGCTTCGCGGAAGCCGCGCAGGCGCTGGCGCAGTCGGGCGTGCGCTTCGTGCGCCGCTCCCTGGCGGATGCGGACGCGGGCAGTGAGGTGCTGCTGCTCGATACGCTCGGGGAGCTGCTGGATTTCTACGCGGCGGCGGACGTGGCCTTCGTCGGCGGCAGCCTCGTGCCGGTGGGCGGCCATAACCTGCTCGAGCCGGCCGCCCTCGGCGTACCGATCCTCACCGGGCCACACAACTTCAACAGCGCCGACGTTGCGCGGCTGCTGATCGAGCGGGGCGCTGCGGAAGTGGTGCGTACGCCAGCGGAGCTCGCCGGGCGCCTGACGGCGCTCTTCGCCGACCCCGCGGCGCGCGAGCGCATCGGTGCCGCGGGGCGCGACTGTGTCGCGGGCAACCGCGGTGCGCTGGCGAAGCTGCTCGCGCTGATCGAGCCGTTCCTGCCCGAGCCGCCACCGCCGCGTTAGCCGTGGCCGCCCTGCGGCGTTGTGCCCGGCGGCGTTTGCCTGGCGGCGTTGGCCCGGCGGGGGAGGCCGGTGGCGGGGAGGTACTGTTGCCGGGTCCGGGAATGGTCGGCAGCACGTTCTCGGGGGTGGCCGCCGCCGGGATCATCGGTGCGCTTGCGGTCAGGTAGCTGTTGACCTCGATCAGCTGCGCGCGATCGAGCGTGCCGGCGGCCAGCCGCAGCTGCAGCACGCTCACGATGTAGTCATAGCGGGCGTTGGAATAATCCGTCTCCGCCTGCACCAGCGTCTTGCGGGCGTTGAGCACGTCGACCGCGGTGCGGGTGCCGACCTCGTAGCCCGCCTCGGTCGCCTTGAGGGCGGTCTGGCTCGACTCGAGTGCCTGGCGCAAGGCCTGGACGCGCGCGATGCCGCTGATCACGCCGAGGTACGCATCGTGCGCCTGGCGCTCGGTGGCGCGCGAGCTCTGCACCACGGCCTCCTTGGCGGCAATCCACAGGTACTCGTTCTGGCGCACCTTGGACTGGGTGAAGCCGCCGCTGTAGATCGGCAGCGTGAACTGCAGCCCGATCTGCCGGTCGTTGAGTTTGCTGTCGACGCCAGGGAATGACATTCCCTCGAGGATCTGGTCGGAGTCGGACTTGTTGTAGGAGCGGCCGGCCACCAGATCGAGGGTCGGCATATGACCCCCCATGGCCGAGCGCACGTTGTCGCGCGCGATGTCGGCCCCCAGGCGGCTCGCCACCAGGCTCAGGTTCTGCTCGAGGGAGGTGTTGACCCAGCGGGTCTCGTCCTGCGGCTCCGGGCCCTTGAGCGGCATGTCGCCGCCGGGCTTGGAGAGGCGATCGTACTTCTCTCCGGTGATCTCCTCGAGCTGGTTTTCCGTGGTGGCGAGCGAGCGCTTGGCGGCGATCACCGCCGCGGCCGCCGTGTCGCGCGCGGCCTTCGCCTCCTGCACGTCGGTGATGGCGATCAGGCCCACCTCGAAGCGCTTGTCGGCCTGATCGAGCTGGCGCGCGATCGCCTCGAGCGAGGCCTGGTTGGCCACCAGGTTGTCATAAGCCGAGAGGACCGCGAAGTAGGCCGTGGCCACGCGCAGGATCAGGTTCTGTTCGGCCGCCTGGTAGTTGACCTCGGCCTGCGCCACCTCGGCGTTCGCGGCCTTGATGTTCATCCAGTTGGTCCAGGACAGGAGGTTCGAGCGCAGGTTCAGCGCCCAGGTCCTGGTGGTCGTGTCGAGGGTCTGCTGCTCCTGTACCACGACCAGGACCGGCGGGCGCGGTGGGTTGCGGGGTTGGCTCACCTCGGCGACGAAATCCTGAAAGCCCGAGGTGTGGTCGCGGGTGACGCCGGCGGTGCCGTTGAGCTGCGGCAGTATGGCCGCGAGGGCCTGGGGCTTGGCTTCCCGCGCCGCCAGGCGGTTGGCGTCCGCCTGGCGGATCACCGGATCATTCTTCACCGCATCCTCGAAGACCCCCCTGAGGTCCTTGGCGTTTGCCAGGCCCGCGCAGGTCAGCAGGCACACGGTGAATGCGAGCGCACGAGTCATGTAGTTTCCTTCAGTCCCTTGCCGTGGTGCTCTTAGAGGCATCCGTGCTCTAAAAAGTAAATTCCGGCGCTCGTGCCGCGTGCACCAGCGGGTCGATGACGGTTTCGAACAGGACCAGGCTGCTCCAGGCCTGTTCGCCGGTGCGCCGCACCAGGCGCGCCTCCATCACCGGGGCTTCGCCCACCACGATGAACAGACGTCCGCCAACGTTCAGCAGGCGCTCGAAGCGCGTATCGTACAGCGGCAGGGAGGCGGTTACGGCGATGACGTCGTAGCGCGTGGCGCTCTCGTAGCGCATGGCGTCGGCATCCAGCACTTCCGCGCCGCGCACCCCGAGGGCGGCCAGGTTGGCGCGGGCGCTCTCGGCGAGCTCGGGGTACAGCTCGAGGGCGCGCACCGCCCCGGCCATCCCGTGCAGGCAGGCCGTCACGAACCCGGTGCCGGCGCCGAGCTCGAGCACCTGCTCCCGGGGTTGTGGCAGCAGGCCCTGCAGCAGCCGTCCGACGACGCTCGGGCGCAGCATGTGCTGGCCGCGCGACAGCGGCACCTCGGCGTCGGCGTAGGCGCGATAGCGCTCGCTCTCGGGCACGAACAGCTCGCGGGGGACCCGGCGCATCGCATCCAGCACGCGCTCGTCCAGCACGTCCCAGGCGCGCACCTGCTGCTCGATCATCTGCTCGCGCACGTCTGCGATTTGCATCCTGCCTGTGCCTCCGAATTGGACTTATTACTGGACGGCCGAAAGGCCGCAGAAGTTACGGGTTTTCTGGCCCCATGCCAAGCGCACTTGCGACGAGATATGGTGAAATACCGACGGGGCGTGGTGTGCGCTGCGCTATGCTTCCCACCGGCACGAAAAATTCAACCTACAGTGCCCCCCGGAGCGCGCGGGAAACCAGCGCCAAGGCGTAAGAAGAAGGTAGATGTCGATCATCGGGCTGTTATGCCTACTGTTCGCCCTCGTCGCCGCTCTGCTTCTCGTGCTCTATGCGTTGCAGCGCCGCGACATGCTGAACGTCGTGGAGCTCTCGCAGCAACTGCAGCGCATCGCCATCGGCGGCCGGCTGGCAGGTCGCGTGGATGTCAGCAGTGACAAACCGGAGGTCGCCGCGCTGGTCACCGCGGTCAATCACCTGCTGACGCGCGCAGGTCCCGGCGCGGAGCGCGAGGCGACTGACGCGCCCAAGCTGTTCGCCGACCTGGGCGAGCGCATCCACGAGGCGGTGCTCGTGCACCGCGAGGTCATCGTGTACGCGAACCGGCAGTTCGCCAGCTTCGTCGGCGTCGACCGCGTGGAGCTGATCGGGCGGCGCCTGGCAGACCTGGTGCCGCCGGAATACCAGGATCTGGTGAGCGAAAACATCACGCGCCGGCTCGCCGGCGAGAACGCGGCGGAGCGCTATGAAGTCGACATGGTGGGACTGCAGGGCCAGGTGAGCCGGCTCGAGATCTCCTCCACCGTGGTCGAGTACGAAGGCGGCAATGCGCTGCTCATCACCGGCGTCGAGATCATTCCGACGCAAACCGTGCAGGCCCTGCGCCTGCCCGCCGAGAGCGGCGCCGAGGAGTCGCAGCTCTTGGCGCTGCAGTCGCTGGCGGAGGCCGTCATCGCCACCGACAAGGACGGGCGCATCAGCTACATGAACCCCGCCGCCGAGCAGCTTACGGCGCTCGAGGCGGGCGCCGCGACCGGCAAGCTTCTCGAGGAGGTCGTGACGCTCGTCGATGAGAGCGAGCGGCGTCTGCTGGCCGACCCGCTGCGTCAGGCGCTCACCAGTGGCGCGACGGTCAATCTGAGCCGCCGCGCCCTGCTGCTGTCGCGTGGCAGTGGTGCCGAGCGCGCCATCGAGCTCACCGCCTCGCCGGTGCGCAATGCGCAACAGGAGCTCGTGGGAGCGGTGGTGCTGCTGCACGACGTCACCGAGCTGCGCGGACTGGCGCGGCAGATGTCCTACCAGGCGACCCACGATGCACTCACCGGGCTCGTCAACCGGCACGAGTTCGAGCGGCGGCTGCAGGAGGCGATCGACAGCGGCCACCGCGGCGACGGACAGCATGTGCTGTGCTACCTCGATCTTGACCGCTTCAAGCTGGTGAACGACACGAGCGGCCATGTCGCCGGCGACAGCATGCTGCGCGAGGTCGCCAAGCTCCTGCGCGATGCGGTGCGCGACAGCGACACCGTCGGCCGCCTGGGCGGGGATGAGTTCGGGCTGCTACTCATCGGCTGTCCGCTCGATAAGGCGCGCCAGATCGCCGACGATCTCACGCGCGCCGTCGGCGACTACCGCTTCGTGTGGAAGGACAGGATCTTCAACATCGGCGTGTCGGTGGGGCTCGTGGAGATCTCGCGCGAGAGCGGCACGCTCGAGGAATTGCTCGCCGCGGCCGATACGGCCTGCTACATAGCGAAGAAGCAGGGCTCCGGACGCGTCGCGGTCTACTCGGCGCGCGATGAGGCGCACGCGCGCCACACCGGGGAGATCCAGTGGCTGCAGCGCCTGCAGAGCGCGCTCAAGGACAACCGCTTCCACCTCTACCACCAGGTCATCGTGCCGGCGCACGACGAGGACGGCGGTCCCGCCATGGAGGTGCTGGTGCGCCTCGAGGATGAGGCGGGCAAGGAGCTGATGCCGGCCGACTTCATGCCCGCGGCCGAGCGTTACCGCCTCATGGGACTGGTGGACCGCTGGGTGGTGCAGACCACGCTGGCGGCGCTCGGGCGCGGCGCGCTCGCCGTGCCGGCCGGCCGCAGCGTCGCGATCAACATTTCCGGTCAGACACTCGGGGACGTGCAGTTCCTGGAATTCGTGGTCGAGTGCTTCGACAGCACCGGGGCGGCGCCGGCACAGGTGTGCTTCGAGATCACCGAGAGCGCGGTGATCGCCAACCTCGATCACGCGCGGCGCTTCGTTGGCGTGCTGCACGGTATGGGCTGCCAGTTCGCGCTCGATGACTTTGGCTCCGGCGTCGGCTCGTTCTCCAACCTGAAGAACCTGCCGCTGGATTACCTGAAGATCGACGGCTCCTTCATGCGCAACCTGGCGCGCGACACCGTCAACCAGGCCATGGTGACCGCGATGATCAAGCTTGCGCGCACCCTCAACTTCAAGGTGATCGCCGAGCAGGTCGAAGACAGCGCGGCGGTGGATGCGGCGCGCAAGATGGGCGTCGACTACCTGCAGGGCTACGCCATCGGGCGGCCCCAGCCGCTGTTGCTCGCGGCCTGAAGCGCCGCTTAGGGCTTGAGGGGCTCGAACCTCAGCGCCACCCCGTTCATGCAGTAGCGCTCGCCGGTCGGCTGCGGACCGTCGGGGAACACGTGCCCGAGGTGGCTGCCGCAGCGCGCGCAGTGCACTTCGGTGCGGCGCATGAGGTGGCTGCGGTCTTCTTCGGTGCCGACCGCGCCCTGCAGTGGTTTGAAGAAGCTCGGCCAGCCGCTGCCGCTGTCGAACTTGGTGTCCGAGGAGAACAGCTCCTGGCCGCAGGCGGCGCAGCGGAACATCCCCGTCCGGTGCTCGTCGTTCAGCGGACTCGTGCCGGCGCGCTCGGTGCCGTGCGCGCGCAGCACGTTATAGGCTTCCGGCGATAGTTCGCGCCGCCACTCTTCATCGGGTTTTTCGACCGCAAAGTGCTCGCTGGAGGACATGTCCATCCACCTCCGTTGGCTTTGAGGGCGCGAGGCGCCGGAGCGCTGCTCGACTAAAGCAGCGGCACCAGCAGCAGCGCCACGATGTTGATGATCTTGATCAGCGGATTGATGGCCGGGCCCGCGGTGTCCTTGTAAGGATCGCCCACCGTGTCGCCGGTGACCGCCGCCTTGTGCGCATCCGAGCCCTTGCCACCGAAGTTACCTTCCTCGATGTACTTCTTGGCATTGTCCCAGGCGCCGCCGCCGGTGGTCATCGAGATGGCGACGAAGAGGCCGGTCACGATGGTGCCGATCAGCAGGCCGCCGAGTGCGCGCACGCCGGCGCCCGGTCCCATCAGCATGTTCATGACCACCACCAGCACGATCGGCACGAGGATCGGCAGCAGCGACGGAACGATCATCTCGCGGATCGCGGCGCGTGTCAGCAGGTCGACCGCGCGCGAGTAGTCGGGCTTCTCGGTGCCGGCCATGATGCCCTTGATCTCGCGGAACTGGCGCCGCACTTCGACCACCACTGAGCCCGCGGCGCGTCCGACGGCTTCCATGGCCATGGCCGCAAACAGGTAGGGCACGAGGCCGCCGATGAACAGGCCGATGATCACGGCCGGATCCGACAGCGAGAACACCGCCAGCTTGCCGGCCGCCTCGAGGTTGTGCGTGTAGTCGGCGAACAGCACCAGTGCCGCAAGCCCCGCCGAACCGATGGCGTAGCCCTTGGTGACCGCCTTGGTCGTGTTGCCGACCGCATCGAGCGGGTCGGTGATGTCGCGCACGCTCTTCGGCAGCCCTGCCATCTCGGCGATGCCACCGGCGTTGTCGGTGATCGGGCCGTAGGCATCGAGCGCCACGATCATGCCGGTCATCGACAGCATCGAGGTGGCCGCGATCGCGATGCCGTAGAGGCCATTCAGGGTGTAGGCGCCCCAGATCGCCAGGCACACGGCGATCACCGGCAGCGCCGTGGCCTTCATCGACACGCCGAGGCCGGCGATGATGTTGGTGGCATGCCCGGTCTGTGAGGCAGCGGCCACCTTGCGCACCGGGCTGTACTCGGTGGCGGTGTAATACTCGGTGATCATGATCATGGCGGCCGTGAGGCCGAGGCCGATGAGGGCGCAGCCGTACAGCGGCAGCACGGCACCGGGCATGATCTTCTGCGTGATGAACCAGAAGGCCACCGCCGAGACCAGGGCTGACACGATGACGCCCTTGTAGAGCGCGTTCATGATCTTGCCGCCGGCGCCCACGGAGACGAAGAACGTGCCGATGATGGAGGCGACGATCGAGGCGGCGCCAAGCGCGAGCGGGTAGATCACCGCAGCCAGCGCGGCATCCGCGCCGCTGGGGGTGAACAGCAGCCCGCCGAGCAGCATGGTGGCCACGATGGTGACCGCATAAGTCTCGAACAGGTCGGCGGCCATGCCGGCGCAGTCGCCGACGTTGTCGCCGACGTTGTCGGCGATCACGGCGGGGTTGCGCGGGTCATCCTCGGGGATGCCGGCTTCGACCTTGCCGACGAGGTCGGCGCCGACGTCGGCGCCCTTGGTGAAGATGCCGCCGCCGAGGCGCGCGAAGATCGAGATCAGCGAGCCACCGAAGGCGAGCCCGACGAGCGCGTGCAGGGCGCCGGCTGCGCCAAGCCCGGTACAGCGGCTGAGGAAGGTGTAGTAGCCGGCGACGCCGATCAGGCCGAGCCCGACCACCAGCATGCCGGTGATGGCGCCGCCGCGGAAGGCAACGCTGAGGGCCGCGTTCAGGCCGCCCGTGGCGGCCTGCGCGGTGCGCACGTTGGCGCGCACGGAGATGTTCATGCCGATGTAGCCGGTGAGACCGGAGAGCAGCGCCCCGACGGCGAAGCCGCCGGCGGTCGGCCAGCCAAGCGGCGAGAAGCCGATGGCCACCAGCAGCACGACCCCGACGATCATGATCGTCGTGTACTGGCGGTTCAGGTACGCCTTCGCCCCGGCCTGGATGGCGGCGGCGATTTCCTGCATGCGCTCGTTGCCGGCCGGCAGGCGCAAAATGGCGGACATCGAGAACACGCCGTAGAGCACGGCCAGGACGCCGGCCGCGATAGCGGCCCCGAGCCACATGGTGGCATTGATCATCGCAGGAACCTCCCCCCAAAAAAGGCCGCGCACTATAGCACGGCGCCGGTGGGCGCCGGCCGCGGCGGCGGGCAGTAAGTCCAATCGACGCGCCGCTAAATCAGCCGCGGCGCAGCAAGCCCTCAGACCTTGAAGTTGGTCCGCAGCTTGCGCCGCACCGAGCGCCCGCGGATGTGCACGTAGTCGGGCAGGCCGCGCTTGTAGGGGGGGTAGGCCTCGCCGGCGATGAGGGGCTCAAGGTAGCGCCGGCAGGCCGCGCTGATGCCGAAGCCGTCGGCGCGGATGTAGGAGGGGGGGAGCTTCTTTTCCTGGTTGGCCACATCGGCCAAGGGCACGTGGCCGATGCTCCAGCGGTAGGGCCTGGAGGACTTACGCACGATGGTCGGCATGACGGCATTGACGCCGCGGATCCCGAGCTGCACGGCAGCCTTGCCCACCGCGTAGGCCTGCTCCACGTCGACCCGGGAGGCGATGTGGCGGGCGGAACGCTGCAGATAGTCGGCCACCGCCCAGTGGTATTTGTAGCCGTGGGCCTCGCGCACCATGTTGGCGACCACCGGGGCAACGCCGCCAAGCTGCGTGTGCCCGAATGCATCCTTGGTGCCGGCGTCGGCCAGAAACCGGCCGTCGGCGTACGCCGCCCCTTCCGAGACCACGATCACGCAGTAGCCGTAGTCGGTGACGCACTGCTTTACGCGCGCGAGGAACTTCTCCTGCTCGAACGGCACTTCCGGCAGCAGGATCACGTGCGGCGGTTCTGCCGCGCCCTGGCCGGCGAGGCCCGCGGCCGCCGCAATCCAGCCGGCGTGCCGCCCCATCACCTCGAGCACGAACACGCGCGTGGAGGTGCGCGCCATGGAGGCGACATCGAGCGCCGCCTCGCGCGTCGAGACGGCGACGTATTTCGCGACCGAGCCGAAGCCCGGGCAGCAGTCGGTATGCGGCAGGTCATTGTCGACGGTCTTGGGCACCCCGACGCAGGTGATCGGGTAGCCGAGCGCCGCGCCGAGCTGCGACACCTTGAGC
This sequence comes from uncultured Pseudomonadota bacterium, assembly GCA_963727305.1. Lineage (GTDB taxonomy): Bacteria > Pseudomonadota > Gammaproteobacteria > Steroidobacterales > Steroidobacteraceae > 13-2-20CM-66-19. The sequence goes on along the minus strand of CAVSFM010000001.1, from coordinate 143,969 downwards.
GCGGTGTCCATCGAATCGTTGCCGCCGTTGTAGAAGAAGTAGCCGATGTCGTGCGCGCGGAACACCTCGATGAGCCGCTCGTATTCCGCGCGGTTCTCCTCGAGGCCCTTGAGTTTGAAGCGCGCCGAGCCGAAAGCACCGGCCGGGGTGTATTTGAGTCCGCGTATCACCGCGGCCGGTTCCGCGGCCGACGTCAATCAGGTCTTCGGTGAGTGCGCCGATGATGCCGTGGCGGCCGGCGTAGACCTTGCCGATGTGCCCGGAGCGCAGCGCCGTTTCGATCACGCCGCAGGCCGAGGCGTTGATCACGGCGGAGACGCCGCCCGACTGGGCATAGAAGGCGTTCTGGGGGGCGCGTTTCTTCATGGTGGCTGGCGCTGCCGCAGTCTAAGGGCCGGAAAGGATAGCGCAGGCTTCACGGCTTGCGCAGGCGTTGGCGTGTTTGACCTCGCTCGGGGCGGCCGGTAACGTGCGCCCCCTTAAGGCTGCCAGCGGCAGCGTCTGGCTCGGCAAAAACATGCGCATTGTTCTGTTAGGGGCCCCCGGCTCCGGCAAGGGCACCCAGTCGCAGCGCCTCGTGGCAGCGTGTCGGCATCCCGCAGATCTCCACCGGGGACCTGTTGCGGGCTGCGGTCTCCAAGGGCACCGAACTCGGCCGGCAGGCCAAGGAGGCCATGGACAGCGGCCGCCTGGTGGACGACTCCCTGGTGCTCGGCATGATTCGCGAGCGGCTCCAGGAGCCTGACACCCGCAGGGGGTTCATTCTCGATGGCTTTCCGCGCAACCTCGCCCAGGCGCACGCGCTCGATCACCTGCTCGAGGCCCTCCGGCAGCCGCTCGACGCGGTGGTGCAGCTGGAGGTCGACTACGGCGAGCTGGTGCGACGCATCTCCGGACGCCGCACCTGCGCCGATTGCGGCCGGGTGTTCAATCTGCCCACCTCGCCGCCGAGCGGCACGAGTGCCCGCTGCCCGAAGAGCGGGCAGCCCCATCGCCTGGTGCAGCGCCCCGACGACAACGAGGCGACGGTCGCGGAGCGGCTGCGCGTGTACGACGAGAAGACCCGCCCGCTGATCGACTTCTACCGCGCCCGCGGGCTGCTGCGCGTGCTCGATGCCGAGGGTGATCTGGATACCGTGACGCGCCGCCTGGCGCAGACGCTCGGTTTGCCGGCGCTGCGCTCGGCGCCCAAGCCCAAGCGCGCCGCGCGGCGCGCAAGAGCCGGCCGAAGCGGCGCGCCGTCACGCGCGCGCCAAGCGCACGACTCGGCGCTAAGTCGCCCGCAAGAAGGCCGCGCCCAAGCGTCGCGGCGCGCAAGCCGCGCCGGGCGGCCGCCGCGAAACGCGCCAGCCCGCGCCGCGCGCGACGCCGCTAGCCACGCCAGCGCATTCACAGCGCCGCGAGCAGCCGCTCGCCGAGCACCGCACGGCGCCAGCCGTGCAGCAGCGCGCCGTCGCGCGCCCCGTCGGCCAGCTCCTCGAGGTCACGCCGCGTGGCCAGCACCTCGGGCGCGAGCTGCAGTTCGCTCGCGACCGACTGGGACTGATGCCGCTGAGTTTCTTCAGCAGTGCCGCCTTCAGCGGGTCCGGGCCGCGCCCGGCGCGGCAATGGCGGCGCGCGGCTCCGGGATCGCGGCCGCTTCGATGCAGCCCGAGCAGCTCCGCGCCGCGGCGCTTCACCAGCCCGGGCGGCATCTGCGGAATGCTCCTCCAGGGCTTCGCTGCTGCGCGGCACTTGCAGCACGATCTCGCGCAGCACGGCCTCATCGAGGATCCAGCCGCGCGGACGGTCGTGCTCCATGCGCGTTGCGCTCGCGCCAGGCGGCCAGCGAGCGCGCGAGGCGCTCGCGTCCCTCATCGAGGTGGCGCAGTCCCTTGAGCCGCATCCAGGCCAGCTCCGGATCGACGGACAGGCTGGTCTCGTCGGTGAGCGCCCGCGAGCTCCTCGCTCGAGCCACTCGAGGCGCCCCAGCCGCTCCAGTTCCTCCTGCAGCCGCTCGGCGAGCGGCAGCAGGTAGTTGCACGTCATCGAGGGCGTACGTGATCTGCTCGGCCGAGAGCGGCCGGCGTGACCAGTCGGTGCGCGTGTGGGACTTGGCGAGGTCGTGCCCCAGCAGGCGCCGCACCGCTTCGGCATAACCGATCTGCGCCGGCAACCCCATGAGCCCGGCACCGATCTGCGTGTCGAACACCGGCTGCGTGACGCCGGCGATCGGCAGCAGTACCTCCAGGTCCTGGCGCGAGGCGTGCATGACCTTAAGCACCGTCGGCGCGGCCAGTACCTGCTGCCAGCGGCGCGAGCTGCCGAAAGCGCCAGCGGATCGATGCAGGCCGCCGCGGACGGCGAGGCCAGCTGCACCAGGCACAGCTGCGCGCGATAGGTGCGCTCGCGCATGAATTCCGTGTCCAACGCGATGCGCGTCTGCGTGCGCAGATGCGCGGCAAATCCCGCGAGCGCGGCGGCAGTGGTGATGAAGGGCTGCAAAAGCGGTGCGTGGGATCTGTACAATCGTTGGCGGCGCATTATGCGCAGGAGCGCGCGGATAGCGGAAGCCATGAAGGAGCTCGTCAAGCTCTTTACGCAGATCGCCCTGCTCCGGCGCGGACCGCAGGACCTGCCCGCATCGATGCTGCTGCTGACGCTGACGATCGTCGCCTACCTGCTCGTGAACCTGCTGCTGAATGGCCTGTTGCCGTCCCCCGTGGTCGCCGATGCCGCCACGCGCGTGGCCGAGGCCGAGCAGCCGAACTGGTCGGCGCAACTGCTGCTCGACACCGTGTTCACGCTCGTGTGGTACGTCGCCCTGCTGCGCCTCGCCGGCCGCCCCGAGCGCACCCTGCAGACCATCACGGCCGTGTTCGGTTTCCAGATCGTGCTGGCGCCGCTGCTGTTCTTATCGAGCTGGCTGTGGCCGCGCTTCCCGCACGACTCAACCTGGTTCGTGCCGGTGGCGCTGTTCAGCATCGTGCTGCTGGTCTGGCTCGTTGCGGCGAACAGCCACATCGTGAAGGCCGCGCTCGAATGGTCGGGCGGCGCGAGCGTAGCACTCGTCATCCTGCAGATCCTGGCCAGCGAACTGCTGCGCCGCGGACTGTTTCCCACGGCTTCGAACTAGAAGACGCTTCACATGCACGTGCACATCCTCGGTATCTGCGGGACCTTCATGGGCGGCATCGCCGCCATCGCGCGCGCCGCGGGCTTTCGGGTCACGGGCTCCGATCGCGACGTCTATCCGCCGATGAGTACCCAGCTGGAGGCACTGGGCATCGAGCTCACCGAGGGGTTCGAGGCGGCGCAGCTGAGGCCGTCCCCGGACGTCGTGGTGGTCGGCAACGTCATGACGCGCGGCCAGCCGGTCGTGGAGGCGCTGCTCGAGAGCGGGCTGCCGTATGCGTCCGGCCCCGAGTGGCTGGCGCGCGAGGTGCTCAAGGACCGCCATGTGCTCGCGGTCGCGGGCACGCACGGCAAGACCACCACCAGTTCGCTCCTCGCCTGGATTCTGGAGCATGCAGGCCTCAATCCTGGCTTCCTGATCGGCGGCGTGCCGGCGAACTTCGGGCTCAGCGCCCGGCTCGGTGCGACGCCGTTTTTCGTCATCGAGGCCGACGAGTACGACACGGCGTTCTTCGACAAGCGCGCCAAGTTCGTGCACTACCGGCCGCGCACGCTGGTCCTCAACAACCTCGAGTTCGACCATGCTGACATCTACCCGGACCTCGCGGCCATCCAGCGCCAGTTCCATCACCTGGTTCGCACGGTGCCCGGCAGCGGGTGCATCGTCTGGAACGCCGCCGATCCTGCGCTGCGCGCGACGCTCGCCATGGGGTGCTGGACACCGCTCGAGGGCTTCGCACGTGCGCCGCGGCCGGATGCGCACTGGACGGCGCAGGGAAGCGGTGACTACGCGCGCTTCGAGGTGCTCGCCGGTGGTGTCTCCCAGGGCGAGGTGCAGTGGGAGCTGATCGGCGCCCACAACATGGAGAACGCGCTCGCCGCCATCGCGGCGGCGCACCATGCCGGCGTGCCGGTGCCGCGGGCGCTGGCGGCACTGAAGGAATTCAAGGGCATCGCGCGGCGCATGCAGCTGGCGGGCGAGGCGCGCGGCATTCGCGTCTACGATGACTTCGCGCACCACCCGACCGCCATCGCCACGACCGTGGATGGCCTGCGCCGCCGCGTGGGCGCGGCGCGCATCATCGCCGTGCTCGAGCCGCGCTCGCACACCATGCGCATGGGAGTGCACCGTGACACGCTCGCGCCGGCGTTCGCCGGGGCCGACCAGGTGTGGCTGTACGCGCCCGCCGACCTGGGCTGGAACGTGGAGGCAGTCGCGCGCGAGCTCGGCGCCCGCGGCGAGGTACGTCGCGAGCGTCGATGCCCTGGTGCGCGACCTGGCTGGCGCGGTGCGCAGCGGCGATCACGTGCTGATCATGAGCAACGGCGGCTTCGGCGGCCTGCACGGCAAGCTCCTCGCCGCACTCCGACAGGCGCCGCACCCGTGACGACCGCAACCCTGCCGCTGTTTCCGCTGCAGACCGTACTCTTCCCGGGCGGCCCGCTGGCGCTGCGCATCTTCGAGCCGCGCTACCTCGACATGGTGCGGCGCTGCTTCAAGGATCAAAGCGGGTTCGGCGTGACGACGATACTGGAGGGCGATGAGGCCGGCGCGGTAACGCGCCTCGCCACGACCGGCACGCTGGCGCGACTGGTGGACTTCGATCCGCTGCCCGATGGCCTCCTCGGCATCACCTGCCTGGGGGAGGAGCGCTTTCGCGTGCTGCGGCACTGGCAGCAGCCGGATGGCCTCAACTTCGGGGAGGTGCAGTACCTGGAGGCGGAAGCCCCGAGCGAGCTGCCGCCGGAGCTCGCGCACCTGGCCGACCTGTTGCGCGAAGTGCTTCCCAAACTCGGTCGCGGCTATGCGCACGTCGCGGCGCACTACGAGGACGCCGGCTGGGTCGCCAACCGCTGGGCCGAAGTGCTGCCGCTGAATTCCGGGGAAAAGCTCGCGCTGCTCGAACTGGAGGCGCCGCTCGAGCGGCTGGCACTGGTGGCGGCCTGGTCAGCCCGGCAGCCCCCGGCTGCGCATATATAGGCCGAGGTACTTCTCGCGCACGTAGTTGGCTTCGATGAGCGCGAATACCAGTCCCCGCCAGCCATCGGCGAAGCCCAGTCGCAGCACATAGCCGCGCACGAAGCGCCACAGCGGATTGACCAGCACGGGCAGAAGACCACAGCGGCGGCCGCGCGCGTACAGCGCCTGCGCCATCAGGTCCGCGTAGCGGCGCATGCGGCCCAGGTGATCCGTGAGGCTGCGGTAGGGGAAGTGCTCGAGGTGCCCGCGCAGCCGCAGCACGCGGCCGGAGATGCGCGTGTTCTCGTGGATCTCGTAGCCGCTCCAGCCGCCATGCCGGCGGTCGAACAGGCGCACCAGCCGGTCCGGGTAGGCGTTGCCGTGGCGCAGGAAGCGGCCGAAATAGTCGGTGATGCGCGGCACCGACCAGCCGGCAGCTCCGGGGAAACCCGCTGCGCGCAGCGCGCCGATCTCATCCCGCAGCTGCGGGCTCAGACGCTCATCGGCATCCAGACACAACACCCAATCGTGTTGCGCGCTATCGACCGCGAACTGCTTCTGCGTGCGGTAACCGGGCCAGTCGCGCTCGATGACCCGGGCGCCGAGGGCTGCGGCCCGCTCGCGCGTGCCGTCGGTGGAGTGCGAGTCGACGACCAGGATCTCGTCGCAGAAGTGCAGCGAGCGCAGGCACGCCTCGATGCGGTCAGCCTCGTTGTAGGTAATGATGCAGGCCGACAGGCCGCCCGGGCTCGACACGCTTCACCGTTGCGTTGCGGATCACGCATAGAATAGCGCGAATGGGCGCCATCCTGTTCTTTGATCCGGTGTGCCAACAGCCGTACGACACGCGCACGCTGCGGCGCGAGGCCATGGGCGGCACGGAGGCGAGCCTTACGCGCATCGCCGATGCCCTGGACGCCTTTGTGATGCAGCACAACCGCAGCGACAGCTGGGGCCGCTACCTGTCGGTGCAGCCGCTGCCGGGCGTCGAGCATGTGGTGCTCAACCGTGACTCGCGTGCGCTGCCGCGCATCCGCGAGCTGTTTCCTGGCGCCCGGGTGTACCTGTGGCTGCACGATCAGTTGAATCCCGGCTCCACGCGCGCGCGGCGCCTGGCGAGCACGGCCAGCGAGCTGCGGGAGCTCGCGGTGACGGCGGTGTGCGTCTCGGATTCACAGCGGCGCGGCGTCGAGGCCGCGCTGCGCGGCATCGGCCTCGGCGACGCGGTGCGCGCGCTGACCATCTACAACCCGATCGATGATGCCTTGTGCCCGGATGGCACGCCCGTCGATGACCGCAAGCTGGTGTTCTTCTCCTCGCCCAACAAGGGCCTGCGCTTCACCCTCGACGCTTTCGGCGCGCTGCGGCGCACGATGCCCGACCTGCGCCTGTTCGTCGGCAATCCCGGCTACAAGGCGGATCGCAGCGTGCCGCTGCCCGGGGTGGAGTTTCTCGGGCCCCTGCCGCAGGCCCACGTGCACCAGGAGGTGCGCAGTGCGCTGTGCACGTTCTTTCCCAACTTCGTCATCCCGGAGACCTTCGGGCTGGTGTTCGCCGAATCGCATGCCCTGGGGACCCCGGTGCTGACGGTGGACTGCGGTGCGGCGCGCGAAGTGCTCGGGGATCCGGCCGAAGTGCTGCCGCTGAAGAATTCCTATCGCCTGTACGAGGCCGCAGTCGGTCTACTGCCGGCGGCGCTGCGCGCCGGCCCGGCGCATCTGGCGGCACGGGCGGGGCTGTTCGATGCCTTTGCCGCGCGCGTGCGCGCGTGGCGCGAGGGTGCGCGGCCGCGGCCGCAGCCGGATGCCCGCTTCCAGCTGGCCAACGTCGTGCCGCGCTGGCGCGCGCTGTTCGCGCGCTGAAGTGCCGCGGCGGGTTGCCTCAGCCGCTCGGCGCCGCGTACCTTAGAAGCCGTGCGCACCTTCGCTTGGTTCCTGCTCCTGATGGCGCTGGCGCTGGCGGCCATCGGCGTATTTTCCTATCCGGTGTGGCTGCTGCTGCACCCGCACTTCAATTTCCCGTTTCACCGCATGGGCGAGCGCGTCGGCATGCTGGCGCTGCTCGTGGGCTTCGTGCTGCTCGCGCGCCGGCTCGGGCTCGCCGACCGGCGCAGCCTCGGCTACGGGCTGCCGCGGCGCGCGTTCCTGCGCGAGATGGGGCTCGGGCTGGCGATCGGTGTCGTGACCATGGTGGGGGTGGTCGGCGCCATGAGCGCGCTCGGCCTGCTCGACTGGGCGCGCGCGGCCAGCGTGACCGCCGGCGCGCTCGCGAAGCTCGTGCTGCTGCGTCTCACTAGCGGGCTGGCGGTCGGCTTCATCGAGGAGACCTTCCTGCGCGGCGCGATGCAGACGGGCATCGCGCGCGAATCCGGCACCGCGGTCGCCATCGCGCTCACCGCAGTGGTGTACGCGGCAACGCACTTCTTCGCCAGCTATCACATCGCCGCGCCGGACGTGACCGCGCACAGCGGGCTCGAGCTGCTCCAGGGAACGCTGCGGGTGTTTGCACACCCGGCCGCGATCGCGGATGCCTTCCTGGCGCTCACTGCGGTCGGCGTGCTGCTTGGCCTGGTGCGCGCCGCGACCGGCAACATCGCTGCCTGCATCGGCATGCACGCCGGCTGGGTGTGGGTGATGCTGGTGACGCGCGAGCTCACACAACCCCTGCATGGTGCACCTCTGGGGTTCCTGCTCAGCCGCTTCGACGGCTTCGTCGGCTGGCTGGTGCTCGGCTGGATCGTGCTCTTGGCGGTGCCGGTGTGGCGCTTCTACCAGCGGCGCAGCGCGTGCGCCGGCACGCCTAGTCGAGCTGCCTGACCGTGTAACCCTGCCTGCGCAGCAGCTCGAGGAGTCCTCCCTCGCCGACCAGGTGCAGCGCGCCCACGACCACCATCGAATTCTGGTCCTCCTTCAGCAGCGCCTCGATCTGCGGCAGCCAGCGCAGGTTGCGATCCGTCACCAGCGGCTTGTAGAGCGAGGGAAAGGCGGTGTATTCCTCGGACAACAGCGCAGCCAGATGCTTCGCATCACCGTGGCGCCAGGCGCCCACCACGTCGCGCATCTCGGACTTGAGGTTCTTCAGGTCATCGAGGGTCTGGTCAAGCATGCGCATCTGATCCTCGGGGGACAGCGCGATCAGGCCGCCGAGCTCCTCCTGCAGCGTCTCGAGGCCCGCCGTCGTCCGCCCGTCCGCCTGCACACGCCGCAGCAGCTGCTCCTCGACCCCCTGGTCCGGATCAAAGCCCTCGTGCGTATAGGCCGAATCGCTGATCTCGATTCCCACCATCCAGGGCGCCTGTCCCTCGAACACCTTCGCGGACAGGCCGAGGGCACTCGCGGCGGCGCTGAGCCGCCCGTAGCGCGCCTCCCCCAACAGGCCCTGCAGGGTCGTGCCCTTGGGCAGCGCGCCGTGATCCATCATCCAGCTCATCGCTTCCAGCGGGTCGAGCTTGCCCAGATCGAGCTCCATGACCACCTTGGAGGAGTCCGCGTAGGCATGATCAAACGCCGCCGGCAGCTGCGCATCGTCCGGCGGCAGCATGTGGATCGAGCCGGCGAGATAGACGGTGTTATGGGTACCGCGCACGGCCCAGACCGGGCCGGCGGCTTGGACGCTCAGGCAGCCGAAAAGACCGAGCGCGAGGAGCCACCGCAATGTTGTTCGACCCAAATGACCTCCGTCAGCAGCGAACCATCGGCCCGCAGCTCCAGTGTCCGGTAGCCGGGTGGCCGGCGATCGACCGCAAAATCATCCGAATGTGGCAGGAACTGCGCGCAGGTTGAGGGCGTGGCGAGCAGGCGCACGCCCTTGCGCAGGCCATCGTACGCCTGGTGCACGTGGCCCCATACGATCGCCCGCACGTTCTTGTGCTGATCGATGGTGTGCAGGAACTCGGCGGCGTTGGTCAGGCCGACGCGATCGAGCCAGCGGCTCGCCATCGGCACCGGATGATGATGCAGGCACACCAGACAGTGGCGCCCGGCGGCCGTTGCGAGTGCTTCGTCCAGCTCGGCGAGCGCCGCAGCGCTGAGCGCCCCGCTCGCCGAACCGGGCAGGCAGCTGTCCAGGAGCACGATGCGCCACCGGCCGATGTCAACGTGGCCACCGAGCACGAAGGGCGCGCCGCTGAGTTCGCGCCGCAGGGCGCCCGGTTCATCATGGTTGCCCGGCAGGCACAGCACCGGCAGTCCGAGCGCACCGAACAGGCGGCGGAAATGCGGATAGCCCGCGGGGTCGTCCTGCACCAGATCGCCGGTCACCAGTACGGCGTCCGGCGGCCACTCGCGCGCCTGGGCGTGCGCGATGGCCGTGGTGAGCGCCGGCAGGGTCGCCACGCCGCGCAACGCCTCGGTCTCGCCGCCGTACAGATGCGGATCCGTAAATTGGGTCAGGCGTACCACGCTCATCCGCCGAGGTTAGCAGAGCTTTTTGCGCCGCTGCAGTGAACCAGGTCGCCGCCGCCCCGTCCCTCTAATGCGACATGACGCGGTACCGTTTCCGATGTCCAGAATGTGAAGCACGCCCACGCCCTGCGGGGACTTATGGCAATCGCCCGCCGTCCTGAACTGCAGGCGTAGCCGCGAGTTGCGGGCGCGCAAAGGGTCCGGCGCGCCTCGCCGGTGTAGGCGCGGGACTACATTGAAATGGGAACTCGGCTTGCCCGCCTCAGTTCGAGCGCCGCCATTCAACTGTCGCGCAGTGGCTCTTGTTGTTTGCCTCGCATACTAATTCGGGCCCACCGCCGCCAACGGCAGGGTTCGCGAGGCGATAGAAACTCCATTGGGGATTCTCGTCGGTCGGGCAATCTTCGGACTTCGGAAAGCCGCTGGCGTCCTTGCCGATGCAGAAGGAAGCGCGTCCGAGCGCATCGACCAGGCGACCGCGGGAGATCCCGTTCAACGGCGCTACGTCGAGGCGGATGCACGGGGAGACAAAGTCGGTGTTCTTCTCGCCGCGGATCGGTACCTCGGCCAGGCACTGGCGAAGTTTTTGAAGGAGCTCTTCGTGCGCGGCGTCTTTGTGGTAGTTACCGTGCGCCGCGCAGGCGGCGAGCGCCGCCGCGGATACGACGGCGAGCGCCAGTAGGCGTAGTGCGTAACGCGAACTCATTCGGTGAATGATGCCATCACCGGTGGCCGGAACGAAATCCGCGCCGCCATGCGTGGCCGGCTGTTTGCGGCGGCCTGCGGTGTCCTTGCCGCCCGCCATCTGTCAGCGCCCGGCGCAGTCGACCCCTCAGACGGTAAGGCGCACCGGGTATTTTCAGGCTCATCTGCGCACGCCCACGCTCAAGTCACTCGTGCGGCGAGCCGGGGGCGCGAGCCCCGCGCCCTGGCCGCGCTCCGGCCGCGGCTGAAGCGTCTTTCGCGCTGTGATTGAGCATCGGGCGCGAGTGGTGGAAAATGCGCGCCCCGCCGGCGCGCCAGGATAACTCCGCCGGACCCCTTCAGACGCGGCCACGAGCCGCTGACAGAGCCGCATGAGCACACCTCGCGAACTTGCCAACGCCATCCGCGCCCTGTCCATGGACGCCGTGCAGCGCGCCAACTCCGGGCACCCGGGCATGCCGATGGGCATGGCGGACATTGCCGAGGTGCTGTGGAGAGGCTACCTGCGCTACAACCCGCAGAACCCGCTGTGGGCCGACCGCGACCGGTTCGTGCTCTCCAACGGTCACGGCTCGATGCTGCTGTACGCCGTGCTCCATCTCACCGGCTACCCGCTCACGCTCGAGGACCTGAAGGGCTTTCGCCAGCTCGGCAGCAAGACCCCCGGTCACCCCGAGCACGACCCGCCGCTCGGGATCGAGACCACGACCGGGCCGCTCGGCCAGGGCCTGGCGAACGCCGTCGGCATGGCGCTGGCGGAGAAGCTGCTCGGCCTGCAGTTCAACCGCGACGGCTTCGCGATCGTGGACCACTACACCTACGCGTTCTGCGGCGATGGCTGCCTGATGGAGGGCGTCTCGCACGAGGCCTGCTCGCTCGCCGGCACCCTCGGACTGGGCAAGCTCATCGTCTTCTACGACGACAACGGCATCTCCATCGACGGCAAGGTGATCGGCTGGTTCACCGACGATACCCCGGAGCGCTTCGCCGCCTACGGCTGGCACGTGGTGCCCAACGTCGACGGACTCGACGCCACCGCCGTCGAGCAGGCGCTGCGCGCCGCGCGCGCGGAGACGACGCGCCCCTCGCTGATCTGCTGCAAGACCATCATCGGCTTCGGCGCCCCCGACAAGCAGGGCACCAAGGAGGCGCACGGCGAGGCGCTCGGCGTCGAGGAAGTGGCCGCGGCGCGCAAGTCCCTGGGATGGCCCTACCCGGCCTTTGAAGTACCGGAGGCCATCCGTGCCGCCTGGGATCACCGCAAGGCGGGCGCGCAGCTCGAGGCGGAGTGGCGCGCGCTCTTCGGCCGCTACGCGCGGGCGCACCCGGATCTCGCCCAGGAGTTCGAGCGGCGCACGCGCGGTGAGCTGCCGCAAAACTGGTCCGATATCGTGCACCAGATGCTCGAGGCGCTCCTGAAGCAGAGCGCGCCGCAGGCGACGCGCCAGTCCTCGCAGGCGGTGCTGAACGTGCTCGGGCCCGCGCTGCCGGAGCTGCTGGGCGGCTCGGCCGACCTGACCGGCTCCAACAACACGCTGTTCAAGGGTGCGCGCGTCATCACGCCCCGCGACGAAGCCGGCGACTACCTGCACTACGGAGTGCGCGAGTTCGGCATGACCGCGATCATGAACGGTATCGCCCTGCACGGGGGCTTCATCCCCTACGGCGGCACGTTCCTGGTGTTCTCCGATTACGCGCGCAATGCCGTGCGCCTTGCCTGCCTGATGCAGCAGCGCGTGATCCTGGTGTACACGCACGATTCCATCGGCCTGGGCGAGGATGGGCCGACCCACCAGCCCATCGAGCACCTGTGCAGTCTGCGCGCCATGCCGCACATGAGCCTGTGGCGGCCGTGCGACGCGGCCGAGACCGCCGTGGCCTGGACGCTGGCGCTCGGGCGCCACGGCCCTTCCGCCCTGGTGCTCACGCGCCAGGCGCTGCCGCAGCAGCCGCGCACCGCGGAGCAGCTCGAGGCCATCCGCCGCGGCGGCTACGTGCTGATCGACCCGCCGGGAACCCCGGAGTGCCTGGTGATCGCCACCGGCTCGGAGATCGGCATCGCCGCACAGGCGGTCAACGCCCTGAACGGCCTGGGACGGCGCGTGCGGCTCGTGTCCATGCCCTCTACCGAGGCCTTTGACGCGCAGGATGGCGTCTACCGTGACAGCGTGCTGCCGCCGGCAGTGACGCGGCGTCTGGCGGTGGAGGCGGGCGCGACGCAGTGCTGGTGGCGTTATGTCGGCACGCACGGGCGCATACTCGGCATCGATCGCTTCGGCGCCTCCGGCAAGGCGGCCGACGTGTTCCCCCATTTCGGCTTCACGGCCGATAATATTGCTCAACAGATCCGCGAACTGCTGGAGGATTAAGGCGCATGGCAATCAAGGTCGGAATCAACGGGTATGGGCGTATCGGCCGCAACGTGCTGCGTGCCCTGTACGAGGGCAAGCGCACCGGTGAGCTGCAGATCGTCGCGATCAACGACCTGTGTGACTCCAAGACCAATGCCCACCTCACGCGCCACGACACCGTGCACGGCAAGTTTCCCGGCGAAGTGCGCGTCGACGGCGATTACCTGGTCGTGAATGGCGACCGTATCCGGGTGTTCGCCGAGCGCGATCCCGCCAAGCTCCCCTGGGGCGAGGTGGGCGCGGACTTCGTGCTCGAGTGCACGGGGCTGTTCACCAGCAAGGCGAAGGCGGGCGCGCACCTCAAGGGCGGCGCAAAGAAGGTCGTCATCTCGGCGCCGGGCGGCGAGGACGTCGACGCCACCATCGTCTATGGCGTGAACCACGGCGTGCTCAAGAGCGGCTTCACCGTCATCTCCAACGCCTCGTGCACCACCAACTGCCTGGCGCCGGTTGCCAAGGTGCTGAACGACAAGGTGGGCATCGCCGCCGGCATCATGACCACCATTCACGCCTACACCAACGATCAGGTGCTCACCGACGTCTATCATCCCGACCTGCGGCGGGCGCGCTCGGCCACCATGTCGCAGATCCCGACCAAGACCGGCGCGGCCGCCGCGGTCGGCCTGGTGCTGCCGGAGCTCAAGGGCAAGTTCGACGGCTTTGCGGTGCGGGTGCCGACCATCAATGTCTCGCTGGTCGACCTCACCTTCACGGCCAAGCGCGCCACCAGCGTCGAGGAAGTCAACAAGGCGCTGCGTGAGGCGAGCGAGGCGGGGCCGTTGCGCGGCATCCTCGCCTACAACGATGCGCCGCTGGTATCGGTGGACTTCAACCACGACGCGCACTCCTCGGTGTTTGATGCGACGCTCACCAAGGTGGTCGACGGCACGCTGGTGAAGGTGTGCGCCTGGTACGACAACGAGTGGGGCTTCTCCAACCGCATGATCGACACCACGCTGGCGTGGTCAAAGGCATCATGAAGGTACGGCAGATGTTGGATACGGACCTGCGTAACAAGCGGGTCCTGATCCGCGAGGACCTGAACGTCCCGATCAAGGACGGGGCGGTCAGCAGCGATGCGCGCATCCGCGCCTCGCTGGCCACCATCCGCTACGCGCTCGATCAGCACGCCAAAGTCTTCATCCTCTCGCACCTCGGCCGCCCCCAGGAAGGCGTCTACGATCCCGCGCTGTCGCTGGCGCCGGTGGCGACGCGCCTGTCGGACCTGCTCGGCAAGCCCGTGCCGCTGCGCAAGGACTGGCTGGATGGGGTCGACTGCGCGCCCGGCAGCGCGGTCCTGTGCGAGAACGTGCGCTTCAACAAGGGCGAGAAGAAGGATGACGAGCAGCTCGCGCGCCGCATGGCGGCACTGTGTGAGGTGTTCGTGATGGACGCCTTCGGCACCGCGCATCGGGCGGAGGCGAGCACGCACGGCGTGGCGCGCTTTGCGCCGGTGGCCTGCGCCGGTCCGCTGCTCGTGGGGGAACTCGAGGCGCTCGAGCGCGCGCTGCAGCAGCCGGCGCGGCCGCTGGTGGCGATCGTCGGCGGCTCCAAGGTCTCCACCAAGCTCATGGTGCTCGAGGCACTGCTCGAGCGCGTGGACCAGCTGATCGTCGGCGGCGGCATCGCCAATACCTTCCTCGCCGCCACCGGGGTGAAGGTCGGCAAATCGCTGTGCGAGAGCGACATGCTGGACGTCGCGCGGCGCCTCATGGACAAGGCGCGCGCCCGCGGCACGGCGATCCCGCTGCCGAGCGATGTGGTGGTGGCCAAGGAGTTTGCCTCCACCGCGCACGCGGACGTGCGTGCCGTGAACGAGGTGCGCGCGGACGAGATGATCCTCGACATCGGCCCCGACACCTGCGATCACGTGCGCCACGGTGCTGCAGGCCGCCGGCACCATCATCTGGAACGGTCCGGTCGGCGTGTTCGAGTTCGAGCAGTTCGGCGAGGGCACGCGCGCCATCGCGCAGGCCATCGCCCGCGGCAAGGCGTTCTCGCTGGCCGGCGGCGGCGATACCCTGGCCGCCATCGAGAAGTACGGCGTCGAAGACAGTATTTCCTACATCTCCACCGGCGGCGGTGCGTTCCTCGAGTTCGTCGAAGGCAAGACGCTGCCGGCGGTGGCCGTGCTCGAAGAGCGTGCGCGTGGCGGATAAGGGCCCGCCGGCCGCGCTGCGGCGCGCGAAGATCGTCGCCACTGTGGGGCCGGCGACCGACGATCTGGAGGTGCTGACGCAGATGATGCACGCCGGCGTGGACGTCGTGCGCCTCAATGCCTCGCACGGCACCATCGACGATCGCCGCCGCCGCCTGGCCCTGGTGCGCGCCGCCGCGCAGCGCGCCGACCGCTGCGTCGGCGTCCTGCTCGACCTGGCGGGGCCGAAGATCCGCATCGAGGGCTTCCGCGAAGGGCGGGTCATGCTGCTGGAGGGGGCGCCCTTCACGCTGGATACCGAGCTCGATTCCAAGGCCGGCACGGTCACGGGCGTCGGTGTCGCCTACAAGGACCTGCCGCGCGACGTACAGGCCGGCGACACGCTGCTGTTGAACGACGGGCAGATCGTGCTCGACGTGATCAGGGTGGGCAGCACGAGCGTCGAGACGCGCGTGCGCATCGGGGGCGAGCTCTCCGACCGCAAGGGCCTGAATCGCCAGGGCGGCGGCATCTCTGCGCCCGCGCTCTCGGAGCGTGATCGCGACGACATCCGCTTCGCGGCCGAGGAGGGCATCGATTACCTCGCCGTCTCCTTCGTGCGCTCGGCTGCCGACATCGAGGAGGCACGCTCGCTCCTGCGGGCCGCGGGCGGCGAGGGGCGCCTGGTCGCCAAGGTCGAGCGACACGAGGCGGTGGAGAATCTGAGCGGCATCATCGAGGCCGCCGACGTGGTCATGGTGGCGCGCGGCGACCTTGGCGTCGAGATGGGTTACGCCGAGCTCACCGGCCTGCAGAAGACCATCATCCACGAGAGCCGCACCCGTAACCGCGTGGTCATCACGGCCACGCAGATGATGGAATCGATGATCCAGAACCCGGTGCCGACCCGCGCCGAGGTGAGCGACGTCGCCAACGCCGTCATGGATGGCACCGATGCGCTGATGCTGTCGGCGGAGACCGCGGCCGGGCGCTATCCGGTGAAGGCGGTCGAAGCGATGGCGCAGGTGATCGTGGGCGCGGAGAAGTACGAACTTGCTCACCCGCCCTCGCGGCGGCGCGCGCCGGAAGCAGAGTTCCAGGGGACCGACGAGGCGATTGCCATGGCGGTCACCTACACCGCCAACCACATGAAGGTGCGCGCCATCGTGGCGCTCACCGAATCCGGCGGGACGCCGCTGTGGATGTCGCGCATCCGCTCCGACATCCCGGTGTATGCCTTCACGCGCCACGAGGCGACGCGCCGCCGCGTGACGCTGTACCGCGGCGTCTATCCGGTGATCTTCGACGTCACCGGCGCCGGCAAGTCCACCGAGGCGCTCTACCGGGCGCTGTTCACGCGGCTGCTCGAGCTGCGGCTGGTGAACAAGCGCGATCTGGTCATCCTCACCAAGGGCGAGGCGTCGGGCGTGCAGGGCGGCACCAACTCGATGCAGATCCTGAAGGTCACCCTCGATTAGCACCCCGCGCTCCGCCCTGCGAATGCTGAAGTACCTCGGTGGCGGCTGCGTCCTGCTCCTCCTGGCGCTGCTGCTCGGCGCCTACCTGTGCCTGCGCGCCTCGTTGCCGGCTCTGGAGGGGCGCGTGAGCGTCTCCGGACTCACCGCCCCGGTCACTGTCGCGCGCGATGCGCGCGGCGTGCCCACGATCGAGGCCCACAACCGCGCCGATCTCGCCTGGGCGACCGGCTTCCTGCACGCCCAGGACCGCTTCTTCGAGATGGACCTGTCGCGGCGCCTGGCCGCCGGGGAACTCTCCGGGCTCGTCGGCCGCGTGGCGCTCGAACAGGACCGCAAGGCGCGCCTGTTCCGCTTCCGCAGCGTCGCGCGTGAGGTCGTCGCGCAGGCGAATCCGCAGCAGCGCGCGGTGCTGGAGGCGTACACGCGCGGGGTCAACGCCGGCCTTGCGCGGCTGCGCGCGCGCCCGTGGGAATACTGGCTCCTCGGGCAGCCGCCGGGCGAGTGGCACACCGAGGACTCGATCCTGGTCAGCTACGCGATGTGGTGGGATCTGCAGGCCAATGATTTCCGGCGCGAGATTCTGCGGCGCGAGGTCGATGCGCGCCTCGGCGGACCCACCTGTGCCGGGGGCTGGAAGTGCGCGCTGCAGTTCCTGTATCCGGCCCGCACCGACTGGGATGCCCCCGACGTCTCGGTACCCGAGCCTCCCGCGAGCCCGGCGCCGGTGCCCCCGCCGGGCGCGCTCGACCTGCGCAGTGCCGGGCCGGCGCCGCCGTACAGGGCAGGGCCGGGCGAGCCGCCGGTGATCGGCAGCAACAACTGGGCGGTGGCGGGACGACTGACGTCCTCCGGGGCGGCCCTCATCGCCAACGACATGCACCTCGGCCAGCGTGTCCCCGCCATCTGGTACCACGCGCGGCTCACGATTCCCGGGACGCTCGACCTGAACGGCGTGACGCTCCCCGGGACCCCGCTGCTGGTGGCCGGCTCCAACGGGCACATCGCCTGGGGCTTCACCAACAGCTACGGCGACTGGGTCGGGGTGCAGCGTGTCGAGTGCTCGGCGGTGGACGCGCGCGGCATGACGACGCCGCAGGGACTGGTGTCCCTGGAGGTGCAGCGCGAGGAAATCGCGGTGCACGGCGCGGCGGCGGAGGTCGAGCTGGTGCGCTCGGGCCCTGCCGGGCTTCTGCTGCGCGTGGACGAGGCCGCTCACGCCTGCTGGTTCGGCTCGTGGCTGGCGCTGCGCCCGGCGGCGACCAACCTGAACCTGATGGGGCTTGAGGGGGCCACCAGCGTGGCGCAGGCGCTGGACCTCGCGCCGCAGATCGGGATCCCGGGCCAGAACGCCGTCATCGGGGACCGCGAGGGACACATTGGCTGGACGATCTTTGCGCGCATCCCGCAGGACAGCGGCGCGCAGCGCGCGGCGGGCACGAGCGGCTGGACCGGTACCGCCGATCATCCGCGCATTTTCGATCCGCCGATCGGGCGGCTGTGGAGCGCCAATGCGCGCGTGGCCTCCGATCCGCGCCAGCTCGAGCTGATCGGCGGTCACCTCGCCAGCCTCGGCGCCGAATACGATCTCGGCGCACGCGCCGGCCAGATCCGCGATGGCCTCATGGCCCTGAACGGCGACATCAAGCCGGCGGACATGCTGCACATCCAGCTGGATGACCGGGCGCTGTTCCTCGCCCGCTGGCAGGCGCTGCTGCTCACGCTGCTGGACGAGAAGAGCCTGCAGCAGCAGCCGCGCCGCGCCGCGTTCCGGCGACCTGATCGCGGCCTGGGAACCACGCGCGAGCGTCGAATCGGTGGGCTACCGCCTGGTGCGCGCCTACCACGAGCACGTGCGGCGGGCGGTCTGGGACTCGATCCTGCAGGCGCTGCAGATCCGCATCGACCCGGATAGCTGGGCGCCCTCCCAGTTCGAGGGCCCCCTGTGGACGCTCGTCACCGAAAAACCGCCGCACCTGCTGGCGCAGCCCTATGCGAGCTGGGAGGAGTTCCTCCTCGCCCAGGTGGACGCCACGCTGGCCGAGCTGGCGGCGCGCTGCCCGCAGCTGGCGCGCTGCACCTGGGGCGCGCGCAACGTCGTGCGCATCCGCCACCCGCTCTCCGGGGCGCTGCCGGGCCTCGCCCGCTTCCTCGACATGCCCGTGCTGCAGCTGCCGGGCGATCACGACATGCCGCGCGTGCAGGAGGGGGACGTCGGCGCCTCGGAGCGCTTTGCCGTCTCCCCGGGCCACGAGGCGGACGGCTACTTTGAACTGCCCGGCGGGCAAAGCGGCCATCCGCTCTCGCCCTATTACCGCGCCGGTTTCCTCGGCTGGGCGCGCGGCGAAGCGCTGCCGTTCCTGCCCGGGCCCGCCCAACACACGCTCACGCTGGCACCCGACTGAGGCACGCGTGCCGCCGGGGTATTTTCGCCGCCGCCCGCCGCGTTGGTTAGACTGGCCCTCACCATGAGCCAACGCTTCAGCGGCACCGACCAGTACATCGCCACCGACGAACTGATGATGGCGGTGAACGCCGCCATCGTGCTGGCGCGCCCGCTGCTGATCAAGGGCGAGCCGGGCACGGGCAAGACGCAGCTCGCGCAGGAGATCGCGCGCGCGCTCGAGCGGCCGCTGTACGAGTGGCACATCAAATCCACCAGCAAGGCGCAGCAGGGGCTGTACGAGTACGACGCGGTCTCGCGCCTGCGCGACTCGCAGCTCGGCGAGGCGCGCGTGCACGATATCCGCAACTACATCCTCAAGGGCCGGCTGTGGGAGGCGTTCGAGTCGCAGACGCAGCCGGTGCTGCTCATCGATGAGATCGATAAGGCGGACATCGAGTTCCCGAACGACCTGCTGCGCGAGCTCGATCGCATGGAGTTCTACGTCTACGAGACGCGCGAGCTGGTGCAGGCGCGCCATCGCCCCATCATCATCATCACCAGCAACAACGAGAAGGAGCTGCCGGACGCCTTCCTGCGGCGCTGCTTCTTCCACTACATCCGCTTTCCCGACGAGGCGACCATGCGGGCCATCGTCGGCGTGCACTTCCCGCACCTGAAGCAGGAGCTGCTCGCCGAGGCACTGACGGTGTTCTTCGAGGTGCGCGCGACCCCGGGACTTAAGAAGAAGCCCTCGACCTCGGAGCTCCTCGACTGGATCAAGCTCCTGGTGGCCGAGGACATCCCGCCCGAGGCGCTGCGCAGCAGCGACACGAAGAAGACGATCCCGGTGCTGCACGGGGCGCTCCTGAAGAACGAGCAGGACGTGCACCTGTTCGAGCAGCTGGTCTTCATGCACCGCCGCGCGCGCTGACGGGCGGCACGGCCGTGCTGCTGCCGTTTTTCTTCGAGCTGCGGCGGGCGGGCGTGCCGGTGGCGATCACCGAGTTCCTGATGCTGCTCGAGGCGCTGCGCGCGCGCGTCGCGCAGGTTTCGGCACAGGACTTCTATTACCTCGCGCGCGCCTGCCTGGTGAAGGACGAGCGCCACTACGACCGCTTCGATCAGGTGTTCGCCGAGGTGTTTCGCGGTGCCGAGCAGCGCTTCGCGCAGCTGCTGGGCGAGGTGCCCTCCGAGTGGCTGCGCACGCTCTCGGCGCGCGTGTTCTCCGAGGAGGAGAAAGAGCGCATCGCCGCCCTCGGCGGCTGGGAGAAGCTCCTCGAGACGCTGCGCCAGCGGCTGCGCGAACAGGCCGAGCGCCACGAGGGTGGCAACAAGTGGATCGGCACCGGCGGCACTTCCCCCTTCGGCGCGCACGGCTACAACCCGGAAGGCATCCGCATCGGCCAGGACAGTTCCGGGCAGCGCCGCGCCGTGAAAGTCTGGGAGCGACGCGAGTTCCGCAATCTCGACGACTCGGTCGAGCTCGGCACGCGCAACCTGAAGCTGGCGCTGCGCAAGCTGCGCCGCTTCGCCCGCGAGGGCGCGGCAGACCAGCTCGACCTCGAAGGCACCATCGATGCCACGGCGCGCAACGCGGGACTTCTCGACCTGAAGCTGGTGCCCGAGCGGCACAACGCCATCAAGGTGCTGCTGTTTCTCGACGTCGGCGGCTCGATGGAGGATCACGTGCGCCGGTGCGAGGAGCTGTTCTCCGCCGCGCGCGGCGAGTTCAAGCATCTGGAGCACTTCTACTTCCACAACTTCATCTACGAGAACCTGTGGAAGGACAGCAGCCGGCGCTTCGCGCAGCTCATCGCCACCGAGCGCGTGCTGCGCACCTACGGGCACGACTACTGCGTCATCTTCGTGGGCGATGCCGCCATGAGTCCCTACGAGATCACCCAGCCCGGCGGCAGCATCGAGCACTGGAACAAGGAGCCGGGGGCGGTATGGATGCAGCGCCTGTGCGCCACCTTCCCGCGCCTGGTGTGGCTCAACCCGGAACGGCGCGACAGCTGGGACTACACGGCATCCGTACGCATGACCCGCGAACTGGTGCGTGAGCGGATGTTTCCGCTGACCATCAGCGGCCTGGATGAGGCGATCCGGGAGCTCAAGCGTCCTCTGGGCGTCATCCGCTCCGGCCCGGTGCCGGGCCCCGGGACGCCCGTCACACAGCGCGCGCCGCCGCACGTCCCATAATCGGCGCTGGGGTTTATCTGCATGGATGGACTCAGCGAATCCGCCATTCGACCCGGCCTGCGAGCGCCGGTCGGCCTCGTACTGACCGGCGGCGGAGCGCGCTCGGCCTACCAGATCGGCGTGCTGCTGGCGCTGGCGGAGCTGCTGCCGCGGGCCCGCAATCCCTTCCAGGTCATCGTCGGCACCTCCGCCGGCGCGGTGGCCGCGAGCGTGCTGGCCGCCGAGGCGCACCAGTGGCGGCGCGCGGTCGCAGGCCTTGAGCGGGTGTGGGCGAACTTCCGCTCCAGCCAGGTGTTTCACGTGGACACGCACCACATGCTGCGCGCCGGCGCGCACTGGGTGCTGGCGCTCGTTTCCGGCGGCCTGGTGCTCTCGCCGCCGCGCTCGATGCTCGACAACAGCCCGCTGCGGGAACTGCTCGGCGTGCACGTCGACTGCAACGGCATCCGCCGCAGCATCACGCGCGGGCATCTGCGCGCCTTTGCGCTGTGCGCCACGAGCTACGGCACCGGCAACTCCGTGGCGTTCTTCGACGGCATCGACTCGATCGGCGAATGGTCGCGCGTGCAGCGCGTGGGCCATCGCACCGACCTCACCATCGACCACCTGATGGCGAGCGCGGCCATCCCGCTCCTGTTCCCGCCCATCAAGATCGGCGATGAGTATTTCGGCGACGGTGCGATGCGCCAGCTGCATCCGCTGAGTCCCGCCATTCACCTCGGTGCCGACCGCCTGCTGATCATCGGCGTGCGCGCGCGCCGCGCGGCGGGCGTGAGCGTGAACCGCCTGCAGGCGCTGACGCCAAGCCCGGGGGAGATCTTCGGCTACATGCTCGATACGCTGTTCACCGACCAGATCTACGGGGACCTGGAGCAGCTCGGACGCATCAACGAGCTGGTGCACAGCGCCCCGCAGGCGGCGCACGGCGAGCGCACCATCGAGACGCTGATGCTCGCCCCGAGCGTCGACCCGCGCGAGATCGCCGCGCGCCACGTGGCGCAGATGCCGCGCGGTCTGCGGGCGCTGCTGCGCGTGATCGGCGGCCGCGACACCTCGGGGTTCCAGCTGGCGAGCTACCTCATGTTCGAAGCCGGCTACACCCGCGCGCTCATCGAGCTCGGCTACCACGACGCCATGCAGGCCCGTACCGCGCTGGTCGCGTTCATGAGCGGGGAAAAGCTGCCGCAGGTGATGACCTCACCCGGGGTGGCGCAGGCCAACTGACGCGAGCGCGCGTTCAGGCGGGCGCGCTGCTGCGCGCCTGGGGGAGCCTGGGGCTGGAAGAGCTTCGCTCCGGGCAGGCCGCTGTGGCGCGCCGTCACCTCATCAAACTCGCGCGCGAACTGCTCGGCCAGGCGGTCGACGATGTAGACCGAGCGGTGCTGCCCGCCGGTGCAGCCGACGGCGACGGTGAGGTAGCCGCGGTTGCTTGACTGGTATTCGGGCACGCGGTTGCGCACGAAGGCGGCGATGTCGGCCACCAGCGCCTTCACGTGCGTGTGGGTTTCCAGGAAGCGGATCACCTCCGGGTCGCGGCCGTTCAAGTTGCGCAGGCCCGGCTCCCAGTAGGGATTCGGCAGGGCGCGCGCATCGAAGACGAAATCCGCGTCCCCGGGAATGCCGCGCTTGAAGCCAAACGACTCGAAGGTGATCGACAGGCGCCCGGCCGTGCGCTGCTCGACGCGGCGGTGCACGATGTCGCGCAGCGCGTGCACCGACAGGCGCGAGGTGTCGATCAGCAGATCGGCGATCGAGGCGATCGGTTCGAGCAGCTCGCGCTCGAGCTCCATCGCATCGCGCAGACCGACGTCGCTGCGTGCCATGGGGTGCTTGCGCCGCGTCTCCGCAAAGCGGCGCAGCAGCTCGTCATCCGCCGCGGTCAGGAAGATCACCTCGCACTGCAGGCCGGAGCGCTTGAGCTCGTCGATCAGCCGCGGCACGCTCGCCACCTCGGCGGCCGTGTTGCGCGCATCCAGGCCGATGGCGGTGCGCTCGTAGCGTGGCTCGGGGCTGCGCACGGTGTAGGAAACGAACGGCTTCAGCAGCGCTGCGGGAATGTTGTCAATGCAGTAGAAGCCGAAGTCCTCGAGCATGTGCAGAGCCACGCTCTTGCCAGAACCCGACAACCCGCTGAGGACGATGATGCGCACCGGATAAATGGTATCCCTGCCGAGTGTCGTTGCAAGTTCGCGCCGCGAGCGGCCTCAGGTGCGCAGCACGCGCGGCTGCGCGGTGCGGTGTGCGATGCGCTTTTCCTTGTGCTTCTTCAGGCAGCGGTCGAGCTTGTCGGCCAAGAGATCGATGGCGGCGTACATGTCCTCCTCGGTCGCATCGGCGTGGATCGCGCTGCCGCTCACGTGCAGGGTCGCTTCCGCCTTCTGTTGCAGCTTCTCCACCGTCAGCACGCAGTGCATGTCAATGACCTGGTCAAAGTGGCGCCCGATACGCTCGAACTTCTTCTGTACGTAGCTGCGCAGGGAGCGCGTGACCTCGATGTGGTGACCGGTGACGTTAAGCTGCATGACCGTCTCCTGTTCGTTATGTTGGCACTTCCAGCCGAATTGTCTTTAAAGCCGCTACATCTGCTTTGATCCTGCGCGCCGCCGTTCGTTCGAGGCGACGATGCCCATGGCTTCGCGGTACTTGGCGACCGTGCGCCGCGCGACCGGGATGCCTTCCCCCGAGAGCAGCTCCGCGATGCGGCCATCGCTCAAGGGCGCTTCCGGGTCCTCATCCTTCACCAGCTTGCGGATCTTGGCGCGGATGGCGGTCGAGGAGGTTCCCGAGCCGTCGAGCCCCTCGACCTGGCTGGAAAAGAAATAGCGCAGCTCGAACACCCCGCGCGGCGTGTGCATGTACTTGCCGGAGGTGACCCGCGAAATGGTGGATTCGTGCATGGCGACGGCTTCGGCGATGTCCTTGAGGATCATCGGCCGCATGTGCTCATCGCCCTGCTCGAGAAAAGCCGTCTGGCGCTCGACGATCGAGCGGGCAACCTTCATGAGCGTCTCGTGGCGGATCTCGAGGCTCTTGAGGAGCCAGCGCGCCTCCTGCAGCTGCGCGCGCATGCTCGCGTGGCTGGCGTTGCGGCCGATGAGGCTGGCGTAGCCTTGATTGAGGCGTACGCGCGGCAGGGTTGCGGGGTTGAGCTCGACCCCCCAGCCGTGCTCGGTGCGACGCACGAACACATCGGGCACCACGTATTCGGCGCTGCCGGCGCTGACGGTCGAACCGGGGCGCGGGTGGCACGAGCGCACCAGCGCCAGCGCACTGGCGAGTTCCTCCTCCGTGGTACGCAGTTCGCGCTTGAGCAGTGTGAGTTCACGCTCGGCGACGAGTTCCAGGTGATGACGCGCGATCTCGATGGCGGTGGCGTAGCCGGGGGTGGCCGGATCCAGCTGCCGCAGCTGCAGCTCCAGGCACTCGCTGACCGAGCGTGCACCGATCCCCGGGGGATCGAGCGCCTGCACGATGCGCAGCACCGCGCTGACTTCCGGGGTCGAGCACTCCAGCTCCGGGCGCAGGGTCTGGGCGATCTCCTCGAGGGATTCGGTGAGGTAGCCGTCATCACTGATGGAATCCACCAGGGCGCGGGCGATGGCCAGCTCGCGCGGCGCCAGGCTCGCCAGCTCCAGCTGCCACAGCAGGTGCTCCTGCAGCGACTGGCCGCTGTCGTCGGCATACTCCTGCTGGCGCTCGTCCTCGTCGGCGTTCCAGGCGGTCTCGGCGGGACCGGCGCCATGCACGTCCCAGCCGTCATCGAGCACCTCGACGGTGCTGGTTGGTTCCGGGGACTTGGGCTGTTCGGCCGCGGTCACGACCGTTTCGAAGGTTCCGGTGGCCTCGAGCTCTTCCATGGGCTCGAGCATCACGTTGCTCTCCAGCAGCTCGCGGATGTGCGCCTGGAGCTCGAGCGCGGGCAGTTGCAGAAGCCGGATCGCTTGCTGCAGCTGCGGGGTCATCGTCAGTTGCTGACCCAGCTTCAGCTGCAGAGAAGGTTTGAGCATGTTTGAGTTGCGAAAGGCTGCTCGCAGCCCTTCCAATTTCGTCCCGTAATTACTTGAAAACCAAGGTATTAGGCCTCTTGTCCCCCCGAAGCGCTCAGAGCCGGAAAGACTGACCCAAGTACACCTCACGGACTTGGGGGTTGGCAAGGACTTCTTCCGCAGTCCCGGCGGCGATGACCGCGCCCTGATTGACGATGTAGGCGCGGCTGCACACCCCCAGGGTCTCGCGAACATTATGGTCAGTGATGAGCACGCCGATGCCGCGCTCGGTCAGTTCGCGAATGATGCGCTGGATGTCCAGCACCGAGAGCGGGTCCACGCCCGCGAACGGCTCATCGAGCAGCATGAACCTGGGCTCAGCCGCAAGGGCACGCGCGATTTCGACCCGCCGGCGTTCGCCGCCGGAGAGCGCCAGGCCGAGGCTGCGGCGCACGTGCCCGATACGCAGCTCCTCGAGCAGCTGCTCGAGGCGCTCCTCGCGGGCGGCGCGCTCCATGTCCGGGCGCATCTCGAGGATCGCCATCACGTTGTTCTCGACCGAGAGCTTGCGGAAGACCGAGGCCTCCTGGGGCAGGTAGCCGAGGCCCAGCTGCGCGCGCCGGTGCATCGCGAGCAGCGTGAGGTCCTCATCGTCGAGGTAGATGCGTCCGGCATCGCAGGGCACGAGCCCCACGATCATGTAAAAGGCAGTCGTCTTGCCGGCGCCGTTCGGGCCGAGCAGGCCCACCACCTCGCCGTTGGAGACTTCCAGCGACAGATCGTGCACCACCACGCGCGACTTGTAGCTCTTCTGCAGGCCGGCCGCTTTCAGCAACGTCATGACTGGGGCGTTGACTGCGGCTTGCCGGCGTCCGGGGTCTTGCCGGCGTCCTTCCCGGGGCCGCCGCGGGGCTGGATGATGATGTGCACGCGCTGACCGTTGTCGGGCGTGGTATCGGCCTGCACCTTCTGGGCGCGGATGTTGTAGACCAGCACCGGGCCTGAGATCTCGCTCTGCCCGTCGGAGAGCCAGGCATCCTCGGTGAGGCGGACGCTGCCGTCGCTGACGTCGTAGAGGATCTTGTCCGCATGGCCGCGCGCCATCTGCTCGGAACCGATGCGCTTCTGCTCGAAGTTGGCCGGCTTGCCGGTCACGGTGGCGCGCAGGATGTGGTTGTCGCGAAACTCGACGACCGCGGAATCGGAACGCAGGTTGCCGCGCTGCTCGGCATCGATGCGCACGTTGCCCTCGAAGTCCCACTTGCTGTTGGCAAAATTCAGCCCGGTGGCGTGCGCGCGGTCGGACTGGATGCGCATGTCGCCCTGGGAGATGACGACGTCCTTGAACTCCACCGTGTTGGTCTTGTAGTCGACCTCGGAAGAGGCCGCATCCAGATTGATCGGCTGGTCCCCGGTACCCGGGAGTGCCGTCGGGCCTTTGCTGGGGGGTGCCTGCGCCGCCGTGACCGTAGCCGCGCAACAGGCGATGAGCGCGGCCAGCCAGCGCAGCTTACGGTCGGTAGGTGCCATGAACGGCCGATTCTAGCTGCACATGGCGCTCCTTCAAGTTTGCGACCATCCCCTCGGCGTTGAGTTTGCGTCCGGACATGATGAGCGTGACGGGGTCGCGAGTGGTAACGATCTGTGTATTGGTGTCGAAAACGAGGTGCTCGGTCGTGACGTCCGCGGGGTCGTTGGTTCCGGGGAGCACGCCGGTCGCGTGCACCGACCCGTCGAGCTTGACGATGCCGCTGTTCTGCGCCACCTCGCCGTGCCGGGCGGTGGTGGTCCACTCATCGCCGGCGGAATCCTTGAAGCCGAGCACCACCTGGTGCAGGTCGACGGTGTCCTGCTCCGGCAGCTGCTGCACCTCCTGGGCATCAATGGTGTAGAGCGGTGCGCCGTCGGGGCCGGTCTGGACCAGCCGCGCCTTCTTGGCGGCGTAGCCGGGATCGGCCGGTGCGCCCTCGACGACCACCGGCGCGGCCACCTCGCGCTCACCGCCGGACAGCACGATCACCCCGATGATGAGCGCCACGAACGCGACGAGGGCGAGCACGCGGTACATCAGCGCCTGCGTCCTGCGCGGGCCCGCGGCGCGAGCAGGCGGTCGCAGACCTCGCGCACGGCGCCGTGCCCGCCGGGCAGGCGCGTGACGACATCGGCGACGCGGCGCACGGCCGGATGTGCATCGGCCACGGCGAAGGAGAGGGCGACGCTGCGCATCACGGGCAGATCCGGCAGATCATCGCCCACGCAGGCACAGGCGGACGCTGACAGCTTCAGGCGCGCGAGCAGGCGCTGCAGCACGGCGAGCTTGTCGCCGACGCCCTGGTAGAGGTGGCGCACGCCGAGTTCGCGGCAGCGCGCATTGACCATGCGTGAGCGTCGCCCGGAGATCACCGCGACCTCGAGCCCGGCGCGGCGCAGCTGCACGATGCCGTGCCCGTCGCGCACGTGAAACACCTTGAGCGCCTCGCCGCGCGGGCCGAAATACAGCCGCCCGTCGGTGAGCACGCCGTCGACATCGAGCACCAGCAGTTGAATGGCGCGCACCATGGGCCTTAAGGGTTCGCGCGCCCTTACACCACGCCCGCCCGCATGAGATCGTGCACGTTGAGGGCACCGAGCAGGCGTCCGTGCGCGTCGGCCACCGGCAAGGCGGTGATCCGGTGCACTTCCATGAGGTGCACCGCTTCGGCGGCCAGCTCGCGCGGGCCGATGGTCCTGCCGTGCTGGGTCATCACGGCGCTCATGACCGTGGCGTGCACGTCGATCTGCTTGTCGAGCGCGCGCCGCAGATCCCCGTCGGTGAACACGCCGAGGATCTTGTCGGAGCGATCCACGACCACGGTCATGCCCAGTCCCTTGCGCGACATCTCCAGCAGTCCCGCACTCAGTGGGGCATCCGGCGTGACCCGCGGCACGGCCGTCCCGGTGCGCATCAGGTCCTCGACATGCAGCAGGAGCTTGCGACCGAGCGCGCCGCCGGGGTGCGAGCGGGCAAAGTCCTGCGCGGTGAACCCGCGTGCCTCGAGCACCGCCACCGCCAGCGCATCGCCCATCGCCAGTGTCGCCGTCGTGCTCGCGGTGGGGGCGAGATTGAGCGGACAGGCCTCCGCGTCCACGGCGACATCGAGCGTCACGGTCGCCGCACGCGCCAGCGTCGAGTCCGCCTTGCCGGTCATGACCATGAGCGGCACGGCGAGGCGCTTCAGGTGCGGCAGCAGCAGCACCAGCTCGGGCGTCTCGCCCGAGTTGGACAGTGCCAGCACGGCATCCGTGCGCGTGATCATCCCCAGATCCCCATGGCCGGCCTCGGCCGGGTGCAGGAAGAAGGCCGGAGTGCCGGTGCTGGCGAGCGTGGCGGCGATCTTGCCCGCCACGTGCCCGGACTTGCCCATCCCGGTGACCACCACGCGTCCCTGGCAGGCCAGACAGATGCGGCAGGCCGCGGCGAAGGCGGCCCCGAGCCGCGCGCCCAGCCCCTGCACCGCGCGCGCCTCGATTTCCAGCGCGCGGCGTGCGAATTCCAGCAGTGCCTCGTCGGTGACCGCGGCGGGGGTCGCGGGCGGGTGAGCAGGAGAGCGTGCGTCCATGGGGGCATTATAGGGGGCGTCGCACCGCCGGTAGGGGCGTTGGCGCCCCGGACCCCACGGTCCCGGCGCGGCGCGCTTCTGGCATCATGCCGGCACATGGCACGCGACCTGAGGGCAGACCAGCAGATGTTGAGTACAGTTCTGGCGCATGCCCAGAACGGGGAGATTCCGCGCGCGGCCGCCATCGCCGAGCAGGCGCTGGCGGAGGGTTTTGAGCATCCGCTGCTGTTCAACGTGCTGGCGACACGCCTCGAGTTTGAGGGTAACTTCGAGGCCGCCGTGCGCCTCCTCGAGCGCGCGGTCGCCATCGCCCCTGCAGACGTACCCGCGCGCAACGCCCTCGCGTTGTGCCTGCAGCGCGTCGATCGCCCGCAGGAGGCCCTGGAGCACGTCGAGGAGCTCCTGAAGCGCCACCCGACTCTCGGCTTTGCGCACGCCAACAAGGGCAACGCTCTGATCGCGCTCGGCTCACTCGGACGGGCGCAGGCGAGCCACCTGCGTGCGCTTGAGCTCGATCCCCAGTGTCTCGCGGCCATGGGATCTCTGGCTTCGATCGCAACCCATCGGGGTGAACACGCGGAAGCACGGCGCTGGGCCGAACGCCTGCTTGCGCAGGTTCCGGGCTACCCCCACGCCGTGCTCAGCCTCGCCGCCGCGGACCTAGCAGACGGCGCGCTCGAGCGCGCTGTGGGACGGCTGCGCGAGCTGCTCGCCGACCCTCGGGTGGGGCCGTCCGAACGGGCGCGCGCGCAGGGGCTGCTGGGTGACGTGCTCGATGCCGCGGGGCGCTACCTGGAGGCCTTCGCGGCCTACAGCGCGTGCAATGAGTCCATGCGGTATCTCCATCAAAGCCTTGCTTTAGGGACAAGCGTGCTCGCCCGTGCCCGCTCGCTCGCCGCGGCGCTGCGGGTGGTGGCGCCGCGGTGGCCCAAGGCCGCCTCGCCGCCGTCGCCCTCCGGCGATGCGGCCGGCCATATTCTGCTGATGGGATTTCCCCGCTCCGGCACGACACTCCTCGAGGTCGTGCTCGACGGTCATCCCGGCATCGCGAGCCTTGAGGAGCACGAGCTGCTGGCCGAGGGTGTACGGGCATTCATGGGCGATCCAGTCAATCTTGAGCCGCTGGTGCGGGCGGACGAGCGTACATTGCAGGGGCTGCGCGCCGCTTACTGGAGGCGCGTCCGCCAGAGCGGCTTGGACGTCACCGGCAAGCTGTTCATCGATAAGCATCCGCTGAACACGCTCAACCTACCGCTGATCGCGCGCCTGTTCCCGCGCGCGAAGATCCTGTTCATGTGCCGCGATCCGCGCGACGTGGTGCTCAGCTGCTATCGGCGCCGGTTCAATATGAATCCGGCGATGTACCAAATGCTGACCTTAGAGGGCGCGGCGCAGTTTTACGACGCCGTCATGGATTTCTCCGAGCTCGCACGGCCGCTGCTGGGGTCTGCGTTGGCACGAGGTGCGCTATGAGCACCTCATGGCGGATTTCGCCGGCCAGATGCGTGCCATCTGTCAGTTCCTCGGAGTCGAGTGGCTTGATGATATGCAGACATTCGCCAGTCGCGTGCAGTCACGCGAGCGTGCGACTCCGAGCACCGCACAGCTTGTGCGCGGTCTGGATCGCTCCGGTATCGGGCACTGGCAGCACTACCGTGCAGTCCTCGAACCGGTCCAGCCGGTGCTGGCGCGCTGGGTCGAGCGATATGGTGCACCGGTCGCGGACAACTAGCGCGGGACCGCCCGTGGCGGCGGGGGCGCCTGCCGTCACCACGGCACCGTTGCGAACGAGCACGCGACCGGTGGCATCCACTCGACGCTTCCTCCTGCCATCTTCTCGGCCGGCTAACGCGCAGCACCGCGTGCCGGCGCAGCCCCGGGAGCGCTTGAAATCTGCGAAACTTCACTCCTCGTGGCGCGCTCGCGGCCCGCTGCCCCGTTCACGGCAGTCCTCGCCCCTCGGTCGCGCCGCATACCGACAAAGGACCCTGGCAACATGAATTCTGAAGAAGTGGCACGCCTGATCCGTGCCGGTCTGCCCGGAGCGGACGTGCAGGTGGTGTCCGATGACAACACGCACTACGCCGCACGCATCGTGGCGCGCGAGTTTGCCGGCAAGCGCAGCCTCGCCCGGCACCAGCTGGTGTACCGCGCCCTCGGTGAGCTGATGGGACGCGAGATCCACGCACTGTCGATCGAGGCACTGACTCCGGAAGAGTCGGAGCGAGGCTGAAGTCATGGACAAGCTGCAGATCCAGGGTGGCGTCGCGCTCGAGGGCGAGGTGCGCATCTCCGGGGCAAAGAACGCCACGCTGCCGATCCTGGCAGGGGCACTGCTCGCCGACGGACCCGGTCATGGTCGGCAACGTGCCGCACCTGAAGGACGTCACCACGACGGTCGAGCTGCTCGGGCGCATGGGCGCCACGGTGACGATCGATGAGCGCATGCGCATCGAGGTCGATGGCACGACGCTGCGCGAGTGCTTTGCGCCCTATGACCTGGTGAAGACGATGCGCGCCTCCATCCTGGTGCTCGGGCCGCTGGTGGCACGTTACGGACGCGCGGACGTATCGCTCCCCGGCGGCTGCGCCATCGGCGCCCGGCCGGTGAACATCCACGTCGCGGGCCTGCAGGCGATGGGCGCGGACATCACCATCGAGGGCGGCTACATCCGCGCGCGCGCCGCGCGGCTGCACGGCGCACGCCTGGTGCTCGATACCGTCACGGTCACCGGCACGGAGAATCTGATGATGGCGGCCACGCTCGCCGACGGGGAAACCGTCATCGAGAACGCCGCGCGCGAGCCGGAAGTCATCGACCTGGCCAATTTCCTCATCGCCATGGGCGCCAAGATCCACGGCGCCGGCACCGACAAGATCACCATCACCGGGGTCAAGCACCTGCGCGGCACCAGTTACGAGGTACTGCCCGATCGCATCGAGAGCGGCACGTATCTCGTCGCCGGGGCGATCACCGGCGGCCACGTGCGCATCAAGAACACCCGCCCGGACCACCTCGATGCGGTCCTCGCCAAGCTCGAGGAGGCCGGCGCCAGGATCGGCGTCGGCGACAACTGGGTCGAGGTGGACATGCGCGGACGCGCACTGAAGTCGGTCGACGTGCGCACCGCGCCGTATCCGGCGTTCCCGACCGACATGCAGGCGCAGTTTGCGGCCCTCAACACCGTGGCCGCCGGCGTCGGCACGATCACCGAGACCATCTTCGAGAATCGCTTCATGCACATGCTGGAGATGCGCCGCCTGGGGGCCGAGATCCGCCTCGAGGGCAACACCGCCATCATCCACGGGGTGGAGAAGCTCACGGCCGCCCCGGTCATGGCCACCGACCTGCGCGCCAGCGCGAGCCTCGTCCTGGCCGGTCTCATCGCCGAGGGGCGCACCGACGTCGAGCGCATCTATCACATCGACCGCGGCTACGAGGCGATCGAGGAGAAGCTCGCCCAGCTCGGCGCCCAGATCCGGCGTGTGCCAAACTGACCGGCCGCCGGTTACCGCGCACCCAGGAGTCACGCCATGCAGATCGGGATGATCGGACTCGGCCGCATGGGGGCGAACATGGCGCACCGCCTGGTGCAGGGCGGCCACGAGTGCGTCGCCTATGACCCCAGGCCCGAGGCCGTGCGGGCCGTGGGCGCCTACGGCGCCCGCGGCGTGGGCTCGCTCGCCGCGCTCGCCGGTGCGCTCGAGCGCCCGCGCGCCCTGTGGATCATGGTGCCCGCCGGCACGGTCGATGCGGTGCTCCAGGAGCTGCGCCCGCTCCTGTCCCCGGGCGACGTGCTCATCGATGGCGGCAATTCCCACTACCACGATGACATCCGCAGATCCGGGGAGCTCAAGGGCGCCGGCATCCACTACCTCGACGTCGGCACGAGCGGCGGCGTGCTCGGCTTCGAGCAGGGTTACTGCCTGATGGTCGGCGGCGATGCGGAGGCGGTGGCGCTCATCGAGCCGGTGCTCGCCACGCTCGCGCCCGGGGGCAAGCTGCCGGCGGGCGCGGCGCCTCCTGC
Organism: uncultured Pseudomonadota bacterium; assembly: GCA_963727305.1. Lineage (GTDB taxonomy): Bacteria > Pseudomonadota > Gammaproteobacteria > Steroidobacterales > Steroidobacteraceae > 13-2-20CM-66-19. Next base: position 111,563 of record CAVSFM010000001.1, on the reverse strand, counting down.
GCGCGCCGCGAGTCCTGCGGCCGCAGCGCTCGGCTACCTGCACTGCGGACCGTCCGGGGCCGGTCACCTGGTGAAGATGGTGCACAACGGCATCGAGTACGGCGTGATGGCCGCGTACGCGGAGGGCCTGAACCTGCTCTCGCACGCCAACGCCGGCGCGCAGAGCGCCGCGGTGGATGCGGAGACCGCACCGCTCTCCGACCCGCGCCACTTCCAGTACGAGCTCGATGTCGCCGCCATCGCCGAGCTGTGGCGCCACGGCAGCATCATCGCCTCGCGGCTGCTCGACCTGACGGCCGCCGCGCTCGCCCAGGACGGCACGCTCGCCGGCTTCAGCGGCCACGTGGCCGACTCCGGCGAGGGTCGCTGGACCGTGCAGGCCGCGATCGAGGTCGGCGTGCCCGCGTACGTGCTGAGCGCGGCGCTCTTTGGACGCTTCGATTCACGCGGCCACTCCGAGTTCGCCAACAAGCTGCTCTCGGCGATGCGGCTGGGCTTCGGCGGTCACGTCGAACGACCCGCGTAACGCCCCCACGAAAGGCCGTCTGCATGGAACGTCGCGACTGTGATGCGCTGGTGCTCTTCGGAGCGACCGGCGACCTGTGCTATCGCAAGATCTATCCGTCGCTCTACCAGCTGGTGCGCCGCAACCTCCTCAGCGTGCCCGTGATCGGGGTGGCCCGGCAGGGCTGGAAACTCGAGCAGCTCGTCGCGCGCGTGCGCCAGAGCCTCAAGGACTTCGTGCACGAGGTCGATGAGTCGGCGGCGACGCGGCTCCTCGGCCTGCTGCGCTACGTCGACGGTGATTACAACGATCGGGCCACCTTCACCGCGCTGCGCCAGGCGCTCGGTGCCGCGCAGCGGCCGCTGAACTACCTCGCCATCCCGCCGAGCATGTTCCCGGTCGTGATCGAGCACCTGGCCGCGACGGCCGGGGCGGGCGCCCGCGTGGTGGTCGAGAAGCCCTTCGGCCGCGATCTGGCGAGCGCCCGGCGGCTCAATGTGACGCTGCACCAGCACTTTCCCGAGAGCCGCATCTTTCGGATCGATCACTACCTCGGCAAGGAGGCGGTGCAGAATCTGCTGTACTTCCGCTTCGCCAACTCGTTCCTCGAGCCGGTGTGGAACCGCAACTACGTCGCCAGCGTGCAGATCACGATGGCCGAATCCCTCGGCGTTGCCGGCCGCGGCAAGTTCTACGATGAGACCGGCACGATCCGTGACGTGATCCAGAACCATCTGCTGCAGATCCTGGCGCTGCTCACCATGGAGCCGCCGGTGACCGCCGAGGGCGAGTCGCTGCGCGATGAGAAGGTGAAGCTGCTGAAGGCGGTACGGGCCGCCGACGCCGGCGCAGCTGGTGCGCGGACAGTTCACGGGGTACCGCGAAGAGCCGGGGGTGGCCAAGGATTCCAGGGTCGAGACCTACGCTGCGCTGGTGCTGTGGATCGACTCGTGGCGCTGGAGCGGCGTGCCGTTCTACCTGCGCGCCGGCAAGCGCCTGCCGGTCACGGCGACCGAGGTCGTCGTGGAGTTGCGGCCGCCGCCGGCGAACCTGTTCGGTGACCGCGCGCCGGAGCAGCCCAACCACACGCGCTTTCGCGTCGGTCCCGACGTCGCGATCGCGCTGGGCGCCCAGATCAAGAAGCCCGGATCGGTCATGACCGGCGAGAGCGTGGAACTGTACGTGGCGCAGACCGAAGGGGATGACATGGATGCCTACGCGGTCCTGATCAGCGCGGCACTCATTGGGGACACTTCGCATTTTGCGCGCGAGGATGAAGTGGAGGCGGCGTGGCAGATTGTCGACCCGCTGCTGAACCTCGACACGGCGCCTGATGAGTACCTGCCGGGCAGCTGGGGTCCGCAGCAGGCCAACAACCTCATTACCGGACCGTGCAACTGGCACAACCCCGGCGCGCGCCCGCAGGACTGGACGCGCTCCTGCGCACCGGCGGCGCCGGTTTCCACATGAGGCGCAGCGTCGGCGCCTGGCTGGCGTGTCTTGTGGCGACCGCCGCTCCGCCGGCTCAGATTCCGGGGCGCCCTGGCACCGGGTAACGCTCCACCAGGTCGCGCAGGCCCTCCGTCAGGGGCCCGAGCCAGGGCTCGTAGTGGCGCCACTGATCGAGGCTCTCGGTATACAGCGGCTGTCTGACCTGCTCGGAGCTGATCGTCAGGACCGCACGTGGATTCTCGTAGAAGCGCAGGCACTGTGCCTCAAATTCCAGTCCGCAATGATCCAGGAGCCGGCGCACTTGGGTTTCCGGATCGGCGATCAGTTGCTCGTAGTACACGCGATGCACCCGGCCCGGGCAGCACGCTGTCAAAATGCTCCAGAACGTCGTGGTACTCGCGGTAGACAGCGGGCGAACCCCTCGAGGCTGTAGGTAGATGCCAGAGGCCGCGTGAAGAGCTGCTTGTAACAGGAGAAGCCGCAGGCGATCGGGTGCCGGCGCGCGTCGATGATCACCGCGCGCGGAAACATCAGGTGAATGAGTCCCAGGTGGGCGTAGTTACCGAGCATCTTGTCGATGAAGCGCGGTCTTGCCGAGCGGCCGATGCACCTGCGTGCGCTCGAGGTAGAGCGCGGCGAAGCCGGCGATCTCTTCGCGCGTGAGTTGCGCCAAGCGACTGCGGATAGCCCGCAGCCTCCGTCGGCTCGAGGTGCGCGACATCAGCTCGCGCACGATGCCGGTCATCTCCGGCAAGCTCGCGTGTACCCTCGATCTGCGAGTGACTCGCGAGGATCTGCTCGAGCAGTGTCGAGCCCGAACGCGGCAGCCCGACGATGAAGATCGGGTCGCGCCGCTCGCTGCCCCAGCTCGGCGCGCGCGCTGAAGAAGTCCGCGGTGTTCAGCTGTCGTCGAGCGCTCCAGCTGAGCGGTCGCCGCTTCCGGATTATCCACCAGCGTCGCAGAGCTGCAGCGCGTTGCCGCGCGCGTAATGCTCGAAGGAGCTCTCGTACCGCGCGTCGTCCTCGAGTCGCCTTGCCCAGGGCGAACTCCAGATGTACGCGTTCCGCATCGCGCACGCTCGGGCGGGGCCAGCTGCTCCTCCATCGCAGCGAGATCCGCCGCAGCGAACCGGAAGGTCTTCAGGTTCGCCAGACTCCAGTAGGCGCGGCCCGGACCCGGGGCGCAGCTCGAGCGCGCTGCCGATAGGCATCGATCGCCTGCGCCTGCTGGCCGACTTCCCGCAGCAGGTGACCGTAGAGCAGCCACAGGCCCTCCTCGCGCGGATTGCTCGTGCGATCGTTTCCTGCAGCAGCGCGATGGCCTTCATCCATGCGCCCGAGGAGCCTCAGGCGTCTGTGCCTTGAGCGCGAGGTATTCCGCGTTGGTGGGGTCCTGGGCGAGCAGTCGCTCGAGCAGCGGCAGCACCTCGGCGCTGCGTTGCTGGTTGTGCAGTATGCGCGCGAGGTCGGCCCGTGCGGCAGCATAGCCGGGCGCGAGCTCGAGGCACTGACGCAGGCGCGCTCCGCGTGCGCCTCATCCCCCCAGCTGGTTCGCGGCCTCCGCCAGCAGCCGCAGTGCCACGACGTCGTGCGGCGCCTGCTTCAGGTGCCGCCGCAGCGATCGCTGCCGCTGCGCCCAGTCGATTGTCCGCGAGCGCGACGAGGGCGTCGTTGAGCTCCGGCGGACTCGGGGTGAGTCTGCTGTACGCAGCGTACGCCTGGTCCCCTGCGAGCGACATCGCCCGCGGCGAAGTGCGCGGCGGCCAGTTCGCGCCAGCCATCCGCCAGCCCGGCATCGAGGTTGACCGCACGGCGAAACGCCGCGAGCGCCTCGGCGGCGCGACCGGCAGCGGCGCAGGCGCGACCGAGCTCGAGCTGCAGGACGGGGGAGTCCGGGCTGACCTCACACAGTCGCTCGAGCACGCCCATCGCGGCCAGCGGATCCCCGAGCTTGCGGCGCGCGGCGGCGAGCAGCAGCTGCGCCTCGGGGCTCTGCGGTGCCTGCGCGAGGATCTCCGCGGCCCGCTGTGCGGCGCCCTGCGGATCCGAGTCGAGCAACGCGGACGCACGCATCAGCGCAAGATCGATCGAGGCCGTAACGCTCAAAGAGCCACTCCCGTCGGATGAGAAAAAGCCGCCCCTGCGGCCGCTGCGGCGAGGGGGCCGGTATCTAAGCGGACTCATCCGGGTGAGTCAACGCTGCCGCAAGCGCTGCCGGGGGGCGCGCCCAAGCGCTACAATTCGCGCCTTCCGGCAATGCGAAGGCTCGCAAGGATGGTAGCGTGAATACGGTAAATCCGGCCGCGGTCGACGAGGCGGCCATCCTGCGTGCGCTGCAGGCCTCCAAGGCGGCCGCGGCCGCCGGACGCATGAGCGAGTCCGAGCAACTGCTGGTGGGGGCCGCGCGGCGTGCGCCGGATCACCCGGCGGTGCTGAACGAACTGGGCGTGCGCATGATGGGGCGCGGCTCGGCGAGCGAGGCGCATGCCCTGTTCGTGCGCGCCACCACCGCCGACCCCCGCCATCCTTCCTTGTGGGCCAACCTCGCGAGCAGCCTCAAGGCCCTGGGCCGGCGCACCGAGGAGCTGGATGCGCTCGAGAAGGCGCTCGAGCTTGAGCCCCGGCACCTGTCGGCGCTGCTGCAGAAGGGCGCCTATCTGGAAGAAACGGGCGACGTGCGCAATGCCGCGCGTACCTACCAGAATGCACTCGCCTGCATCGCGCCGAACGCCGAGGTCCCGGCCGCCGTGCGCGAGGCGCTCGCGCATGCCAAGTCGCTGGTGCAGAGCGATCAGGCGCAGCTCCTGGCGCAGCTCGAGCAGCCACTCGCGGCCGTGCGCGAGCGCCACGGGGGTGCAGGCCAGCGCCGCTTCGAGGCGTGCCTCGAGATCCTCATGGGAAAGCGCAGTGCCTACCATTCGCAGCCGACCTGGATGTACTTTCCCGGGCTGCCGGCGATCGAGTTCTTCGAGCGCGGCGACTTTCCCTGGCTCGATGCGCTCGAGGCGGCAACCGAGGAGATCCGCGCCGAGGTGCTGCGGGTGCTCGTGGCCGACCGCGAGGGCCTGCAGCCCTACATCGACTTTCCCGCGAGCATGCCGCTCGATCAGTGGCGTGACCTGAACCGCTCGCGTGCCTGGAGTGCCTATTTCCTGTGGAACCAGAGCGCGCCCAATGCCGGGCACCTGGCACGCTGCCCGACGACCGCGCGCGTGCTGGAGGCGAGCACGGTGCCGCGCCCGCGGATCGCCGGGCGCGCGCCGACCGCCTTCTTCTCCATCCTGGACGCCAATACCAAGATCCCGGCGCACACCGGCGTCACCAACACCCGCCTGACGGTGCACCTGCCGCTGATCGTGCCGCCGGGCTGCGGCTTTCGCGTCGGCGGCACGACGCGTGAGTGGGTGCCCGGGAAGGCCTGGGTGTTTGACGACACGATCGAGCACGAGGCCTGGAACCTGTCCGATACGCCGCGGGCGATCCTGATCTTCGACATCTGGAATCCGCTGCATGACGGCTGCCGAGTGCGAGCTGGTCAAGGCCGCCACCGAGACGTACGCGCGCTATTACGCGCTGCCCGCCGGGGAGAGTCTGTGAAGGCCCCGTATCGGCGGCCGGTGCCCTGCTCCTCGGTGCACTGCAGCTCACCTCGGCCGCGCAGGCTGCCGGCGCCAGCGTGAGTGCCTCCGATCTCGCACGCTGTGCCGGGATCACCGGCGCCGACCAGCGGCTGGCGTGCTACGACACGCTCGCCCGCCGCGCGCTGCCGCCGCCCCCGGCCGCGGCCCCGCCGGCGCATGCCGCCGCGGCCGCGGCAGCAGGCTCCGCAGCGGCACCCGCAGCCGCGCCGGTCGCAGCCGCCGCCGGCGCGCAGAGCGCGGCGGCGCCACCGACGCCGCAGAATTTCGGGCTCAGCAAGCACGAGCAGGCGGCACCCGAGCAGCAGCCGCAGGAAATCAGGGCGCTCAGTGACCCAGGTCAGGAGCGATTCGCCAGTACAACGTCTACGCGACGCTCGATAACGGCCAGATCTGGACCTTCAATGACTCGGACGCCACGCTGCGCTCCGGTGACGCCGTGAGCATCAAGCGCGGCGCGCTGGGCTCCTACCTGCTGGTCACCGCCGACCATCACAGCTACCACGTGCGGCGCGTGCAGTAGCCATCCGGGCGGCGCTCCCCGGCGAAGGCGGCCGCAGGCCGTCCTCTGGCGGGCAGCCGGATGTCACCGCGGTTGCGTCGCTGACGCCAGTTTCTTCCGCCCAAAAAAAAGCGGCGGGCCACGTGGCCCGCCGCCGATTACTTACGACAGATTCTAAGCTTTTACGTTAGAACTTGATCGTGATGTGGCCGTAGATGTACCGGCCCAGGGTGTCGTACGTGCCCACCCAGGTGTTGTCGTTGCAGGTGGTGTTCGGGCAGGAGCTGAAGCTGCCTCCCGGAACCAGCGGCGGATTCTTGTCCGCGATGTTGTTGACACCCACCCGCAGGTCGACATTGCTGCCAATCGGCATGGCGGCCGAGAAGTCGAAGTAGTTGTAACCCGGGATGTGGTCCGCGCCCACGTAGTACCCGTTACCCGACAGCAGCGGGTTGGTGCTGGTGCCATCGACCGAGGACGGGCCGATGAAGCGCCAGCGGAAGGTCATATCCAGGCCCGCCCACGGGGTCGCCCAGTTGGTGCTGAACACATGCCGCCAGGCCGGCAGCGGTGCGAGTGCAGGTGCTGCCGTAGAAGCCGACGCAGTTGTACATCGGACCGCCGGTGATGCTCTGCGTCAGGAAGTCCATGGTGTACGTGCCGTCCAGGTTGAACGACAGCTTGTTGCCATGCGGGCAGGTCGAGCCGATACGCCGACTCGACGTCGATGCCCTTCGTGGAGACCTTGCCGATGTTCTGGTAGTTCGTCGACACGAAGTCGTTCGGTGTCGTCGGTCCACAGGGAGCCGTTGGGGCCGCGCTGGATCAGGTTACACGTGGTGCCATCTCCCGTAGCGCACTCCTGGAGGACGACGGTCGAAGGCAGCGATAGCGATCGTGTCCTTGATCGAGATGTTCCAGTAGTCCACCGACAGCACGAAGTTCGGCAGGAACGAGGGCTGGAAGACCGCGCCGAATGTGTAGGTGTCGGCCTTTTCCGGCTGCAGATCGGTGTTGCCGCCGGTCTTCGTGTTGATCTGCGCAGCCGGATTCACCTGAATGTGTCCGTACTGTGCCGCGCTCACGCCGGTCTTGGCGCACTCGGCTTGCGTGTAGGTCGGGTTCGCACCCCAGCACGGGTCGGCCGTGCCGCCCGCACCGACGGTTGCCGGCGTGTAGAGCTCGTTCAGGTTCGGTGCACGCACCGCGCGGTTGTAGCTGCCGCGCAAACGCATGTCGTGGATCGGTGTCCACTCCAGGCCGATCTTGTAAGTGTTGGTGTTGAAGCCGAGCGAGTAGCTCGAGTAGCGGTAGCCGCCCTCCAGGGTCAGGTCCTGGGCGCCCGTCATGTCGCTGAGCAGCGGCAGGCGCATCTCGGTGAAGCCTTCCCAGACGTGGAAGCCACCGTGGATGGCCTCGGATGGAGCGCCGCCCGCCTGGAAGCCGTTCGTCGCAGATGTAGTCCGGATTGAAATCGAAGGTCTCCGATCGATACTCGGTACCGACGTTGACCGAAAGTCCCGGCGTTCGCGGTCGGCAGCTTGACGCCGTACTTGCCGAGCTCGCCGGTCACCGAGCCATCCACGATGTACTCCGTGGCGTTCGAAGAGTAGGTGACCGGTATCGTCAGATACTTCTCGGCTGCCTGCGTGACACCGCCAGCCTTGTAGATGTTCCAGGGTACGCAGGTCGGGTCGGTGCCGGTGACCACGGACACGCAGGTCGGCACGCCGCCCACGTCCACCACGTTAAGCGCGTTGAGGATCTGCTTCTTGCCGAGGATAGTTGTTTCGAGTTGTCGGCGAAATCGGTGATGCCGTAACTGCCGTAGGCGTCGTACGTCCATACGTCGCTCAAGGCACCCTTGACCCCGAGGACTTGGCGGATCGAATCGGAAGTGTAGTTGTCCTGGCGTCCGCCGCCTTCCACGTTGCGGCGTCCCAGGCCGAGGTAGATCTGCTCACCGCTGATTGGAGCGCTGGGCTTGACGAGGGTGTTGTAGTAGGCCTGGTTGGACGCGATATTCGCCGGGTTGCACAGCTGCTGGTTCACCGAAGGATCGTTACCCGCAGCCCCGTTCAGATACGGGTTGGTGCCGCAGTCGGTGACAAAACTCGTCAGTGCGAACGCACCGCTCGGCCCGTACTGGGCCTGTCGTCGTGTTGCGGGCGAACATGGTCTCCGAGTACATCTGGACCTTGTCGTTGATGTCGTAGTGCACGAACGCACCAGCGGTGTACTTATCCTGCGTGCGCTGGAAGTAGCTGAGCGCGCCGTAGTTGTATAGGTCGCTGCCGTTGAAGGCTCGCATCTTGCCCGTGGTCGGATCGACCGCGTCGGTGAGGAGACTCGTGGGATGTCCTCCGCGTGAACCCGGTCTCGACGAAGGCGCCGTGGCCGCTCGTAAATCGAGCCGCCGCAGGCGATTGCCGCCGTTTTCGATCCCGGCGCGGTCGGGGTACCGCCACCGTTCAGCGTGCAGCCCGCGTGGTCGAACTGGTTGCCGACTGCCGGATTGCTGTGCAGATAAGTCGTATAGGCCACGGCGTTGCCCTTGCCGTCGGCGAAATCCGAACCCACCACGACCGAGAAATCGCGGTTCTGGCCGGTGTTCACCGTGCTCGGAGGCAGCGGGTTGCCAGACTCCGTCAGGTAGCTCTTGTAGAGCTCGTTGTTGTTCTAGTGGTTGTTGAATGAGTACTCGCCGTCGATCTTCACGCCCTGGAAGTGCGTCTGGAGGACGAAGTTCACCACGCCCGCGACCGCGTCCGCGCCGTACACGGCCGAGGCGCCGCCGGTCAGCACGTCCACGCGCTCGATGAGGCTCGGCGGAATCTGGTTGATGTCCGGGCTGTTGGCATTGCCGCCGGGTCCGACGACGCCGCCGGCACCACCGGGCTGCATGCGCCGGCCGTTGATCAGCACCATGGTGCGCTGCGAACCCAGGGCACGCAGGCTGACGGTCGAAATACCGTTCGAGGCGATGGAGTTACCTGAGCTCTGCTCCGCGGATACCTGCGGCAGCATGTTCAGGATGTCTTCCGTGCGCACGAAGCCGGTCTGCTGGATGTCGGTCGCGCTGACGCTCGTAATGGGGCTGATCGACACCTCATTGGGCGACTGCATCAGGCGCGAACCGGTCACGACCACTTCCTCGAGCGCCGGCGCCGAAGCGGCCGCCGCAGGCGCGGGGGTTGTGTCGCAGCACTTGTGGTCTGCGCATAAGCGAGTGGCATTGCGGCACCGGCGGCGCACGCGGCGAGGGCAATGTGTACCGCATGCCGCACGTTGCGACTGGAATTGGTCATTCGGGCTCTCTCCCCTTGAAACAGCTGTGGTGTACCGCGCACGGACCTGTCGGCACGGTGATGGCAGAAATACTACACGGGTGAAACAGAACTGCAAAGGCCATCTGGTGCGCAGAGGCTACGCTCTGTCCGCTGGTTTTGCGGGTTTCGGGCCTCAGGGGCCTGTCGCGCAGTTGTCTGTGGCGCAGATGCAACAACAACCCGAAGGCCGTTGTCGTGCGGAATTCAGGCGAACCAGCAGTTGCTGGCGACGGTGATGCGGGTGTCGCGCCCGAAAAACGGCGCCACCTCATGGAAGACATAGGAGGGGAAGACGACCAGTTCGCCGGCCTGCAGCCGCAGCTCGAGCGGGCGGTGGGCAAACTGGGGCCGCAGCCGGGCGTTGGCCGGGTCCACGTAGGCGTCGGCGCCGTAGCGGGGGTCGAAGAAGCGCAGCAGGCCGCTCTGGGGGTGCTGCGGGACGAGCTCGCCGCCGCGCACGCAGTAAACCGCCGACCAGGAGGCCAGGGGGTGGTTGTGGGCGATGAAGGAGCCGGCATAGCGGCTGACGTGAAACCAGGTGTGATTGTGCAGTTTGAGACGGGAGAGGGCCTCCGGGGTCAGGGCGGTGGCCTCCAGCACGGTGTGCATGACCCCGTCCAGGACGAAGCGCCGCAGCTCCTGGATGCACACTTCCGGCCAGCGGAACAGGTTAAAGCGGCTCTCGAAGGTCTCATCCTGGGGAATGTGGCTCGGCGTGGGGTTGCGATATTCGTCCTGGGTGCGCGCGAGGAAGAGCTTCTCGAGCTCGGCGTTGAGCCGCTCGGGCGCAGGCAGCCGCGCGCGCCCGAAGGGCACGGCAAAGAGCGCCTCTACTTTGACGGGCCCGCTCACCAGTTCGCCTGTCCTTCCTGCCCCGGGGCCACGAAGCGCACCCGGAGGGTGAGCAGGATGAGCTCCCCGGGGCTCGCAGCAGCGCGATTTCGTGCCTCAGCCAGGCCGGAAACACCGCCACGCTGCCCGGGCACGGGGCGCCAGACGCAGTGTCCGGTCGCGAACGGCCCGCGCATGGTGGCTGTTGGTGGCATCCGAGAACATCGTGCCGAGGCGCCCCTCGTACAGGCGCAGCACGCCGCTGTCCTGGCGCACCTCCGAGGGGGGCGGTGCCGCGGCGCAATAGACCGCGCACCAGGCGCTCTGGGGGTAGTGGGTGGCCGGGACACTGCCGTTTGACCGCACGATCGCAAAGGAGCCGCGCGCCTGGGCGGTAAAGCTCGGCAGCTGCCCCGGGGCGAAGGTGTTGACGGCCTCCACCACGGCGAGCACGCCGCCGAGCATGTCGGTGCACGTGCGGCTGAGCTCGGGGCTGCCGCGGCCCCATTCCAAGAGGTCATCCGCGCTCAGGTAGCACAGCGGCGTGGAGCCCGGGGCGCCGCCGCGGGCATCGGCGGCGGCGCGCGCCTGCAGGAGCTGGCACAGGGCCGGATTGCGCGTCTCGGCCTCCGGAAGCGGCACCACCCCGAACGGGCTGGCGAAGATCGGCATCACGGAGGCGGCCATGGGGCGGCGCTACCGCAGGGGGCGGCGATCCGCGCCGCGCGGGTGTGCCGGGCGGCGGGCGCAGTGGGTCACTTGAGTTGCCATTCGCCGCATGCTGAAAGGGCGCAGATGGTCGCACACCGCTGCCGCTTCTCCTATCCCGGCGGGGCCGCAGCTAGTGCGCCGACACCCACAGCTCGGCGTTCTCGCACCCCTGCACGGCGCGCCAGGCGATCAGCTGCGGATCCCCGGCGCACAGGGCGCGCACGGCGTCGTGCTTCTCGGGCCCCGCCACCACGAACACCGGCTCGCCCACCGTCGCGAGCAGCTCCGGGGTCACGCTGACCGCGGCGCGCCCGTCCGGGCGCTGTACGGCAATGGCGTAGTGCCCGCGGGCCCGCGCCAGGTCCGCCTCACTAAATAAGGAGGCCGTGTGCCCATCCGCCCCGAGCCCCAGGAGGCCGAGCCCGATGCGCACCCCGGAACTCAGCAGCTGCGTCAGCTCGCGCTCGTAGGCGGCGGCGGCCTCGGCGAGCGGCAGCTGCGTCGGTACGCTCAGCAGCGACTGCGGCGGCAGGGCGAGCGCGGTGAGCAGCTCGCGGGCCTGGAAGTAGTTGCTGCCCGCGGAGCCGGCCGGTACGTAACGCTCGTCGCTGAACAGCACGTGCAGGCGGTCATCGTGCGCGAGCGGCCCGCGCGCGAGCGTGCGGTAGGCGTTCATCGGGGTCGTGCCCCCGGCGAGCATGACCGCGGAGGCGCCACGGGCCGTGAGCGCGCCCGCCAGGCGCGCGCTCAGGGCGGCATCGAGCTCGGCCCGCGAAGCGAAGGAGCGCGTGGTGAGGATCGTCATGGCGGGTGCGGGCGCTCCCCCACCTGCGCGCGCACCTCGAAGCTGCGCCCGCCGCGCAGGCCGCGCAGCAGCACGCTGCGTGCCGGGCTTGTGGGCGGCGATGCGCCCCAGGGCGTCCTGCGCGCTGTGCGGCGCGGTGCCGTCGATGGCGGTGAGCAGATCCCCGGGCAGCAGGCCCGCCTGCTGCGCGGGGCTGCCGACGTACAGGTTGCCGATCACGACCCCGGCCTGGGGCAGGCCGAGCTGCTGCGCCTGCTCGTCGGTCAGATCCTCGGGCACGATGCCGATCCAGCCGCGCACGACGCGGCCGTGCGCGATGATCTCGCTTAAGACCCCGCGCACCATGTTCACCGGGATCGCAAAGCCGATGCCCTCGACCCCGATGTTCTTGGCGACGATGGCGGTGTTGATGCCGACCAGCGCGCCGCTGGCATCCACCAGCGCGCCGCCGGAGTTGCCGAAGTTGATCGGCGCGTCCGTCTGGATGAAATCCTCCAGCGGGGCGATGCCCAGCTGCTGGCGGCTGGTGGCACTGACGATGCCGTGCGTGACGGTCTGCGACAGCCCGATCGGGTTGCCGATGGCGAGCACCACATCGCCGACCTTCAGCTGGTCGGAGCGGCCGAAGACCGCCACCGGCAGCGGCATGAGGTCGATCTTCAGGACCGCAAGGTCGGTGTCCGGGTCGCGCCCGACGATCTTGGCGTCGGCGACCCGGCCGTCGGCGAGCTGCACGCGGATCGAGTCGGCGTTGGCGATCACGTGATGGTTGGTGACGATGTGGCCGCTCTCATCGACGATGACGCCCGAGCCGAGGCTGCGCTCGATGCGCTGGCGGTAGCGCGGCATGTAGTCGCCGAACAGCTCCCCGAGCGAGGGTGCCACCCGCTCGGTGACGAGCCGCGCCGCGTACACGTTGACGACCGACGGGGCGCCGCGCTGCACCGCGGGGGCGTAGCTGACCTGGGCCGCTCGCCACCGCGCTCGCCGGGGCGGCCGGCAGGGCGGCCGGCCCGCTCGTGACGCTTTCGCGGCGGATCAGGTCCGGGCGCGCGGCGACGATCAGGAAGGCCAGTGCCAGGCCCCCGACCACCGATCCGACGATGAATATGAGTCCGCGCCCGAGGCGGTTCAGCATCACGAGAGCTCCGGGAATCCGCACCCGGCGCCGCGCCAGCGCGCCCGGAACGGGAGGTTCGTTTGTGTATAATGCGCCGCCCCCCGCAAGGTATGAAATCGCGCGTGTGCTGAAGCCACGTCCGCATGGCGGCGAGAATGCGAACTGCAGGCAGCGGCGGGCGTGACGTTTAAGCGGGAGTCCGTTGCATGGCCGATCAGGCAGTCGTCGCCGATGATTCAGTCGACCTAAGCCGGCGTAAGTTTCTCACCCGGGCCGTCATCGCCACCGGCGCGGTGGGCACGGCATTTGTCGCGGTGCCGTTCATCGAATCCTGGGCCCCTTCTGAGCGCGCCCGCGCGCAGGGGGCGCCGGCGGAGCTGGACATCTCCAAGCTCGAGGGTGGGCAGATGGCCATCACCGTCTGGCGCAAGCAACCGATTTACGTGGTACGCCGCACGCCGGACATGGTGGGGCGCATCGCCGGGCACGACGCGGAGCTCAAGGACCCGACCTCGAGGTACTCCGACCAGCCCCCCTATGCGAAGAACCCGGACCGCTCGCGCAGCGCCGAGGTGCTGGTGCTGGTTGGGATCTGCACCCACCTCGGGTGCCTGCCCAAGCAGCGCTTCAGCGCCGGGGAGCTCTACCCGAGCTGGCCGGGCGGGTTCTTCTGCCCCTGCCACGGCTCGCGCTTTGATCTGGCCGGGCGCGTGTTCGACGGTTCGCCGGCCTCCATCAACCTGCGCGTGCCGCCTTACTACTACCCGAAGCCGACCAAGCTCGTGATCGGCGCCGACGAGAAGGGAGTCGCCTGATGGCCGCCAATGCCTCCAGCGGTGCATCAGACACGGCGGCGAAGCCTGGATTCTGGGGCTGGCTCAACCGGCGTCTGCCGGTCGACACGTTCATCAAGAGCCAGCTGACCGGCTATTACGCGCCGAAGAATTTCAACATCTGGTACTACTTCGGCTCGCTGGCGCTGCTGGTCCTCGTGCTGCAGCTGGTCACCGGCATCTTCCTCACCATGTTCTATAAGGTGGGAGAAACCACCTCGTTCGACTCGGTCGAATACATCATGCGCGAGGTGGACTACGGCTGGCTGCTGCGCTACCTGCACACCACCGGCGCCTCGGCGTTCTTCATCGTCGTGTACCTGCACATGTTCCGCGCCTTCCTCTATGGCTCATACCGCAAGCCGCGCGAGCTCCTGTGGCTGTTTGGCATGGCGGTGTACCTTGCGCTCATGGCCGAGGCCTTCATGGGTTACGTGCTGCCCTGGGGCAACATGTCCTTCTGGGGGGCGCAGGTGATCGTGAACCTCTTCGGCACGATCCCCGGCATAGGGCCCGGGCTGGTCGAGTGGATCCGCGGCGATTACGGCATCGCGGATGCCACGCTCAACCGCTTCTTCGCGCTGCACGTCGCCGCGGTGCCCCTGGCACTGCTGCTGCTCGTGGTGCTGCACCTCGTGTCGCTGCACGAGACCGGTTCGAACAACCCGGACGGCATCGAGATCAAGGACAAGAAGGGCGCCGACGGCAAGCCGCTCGACGGCATACCGTTCCACCCTTATTACACCGTCAAGGATGTGTTCGGGGTGGCGGTGTTCTTCGTGCTGTTCGCCATCGTGGTGTTCTTCGTGCCGACCCTCGGGGGACTGTTCCTCGAGTCGCCGAACTTCGAGCCGGCCAATCCCATGTCGACGCCCGAGCACATCGCCCCGGTGTGGTACTTCACGCCCTTCTACGCGATCCTGCGCGCGGTGCCCGACCAGCGCATGGGGGCGCTGCTGATGCTGCTGGCGGTGATGGCGTTCCTGTTCGTGCCCTGGCTGGATGGCTCACCGGTGAAATCGATCCGCTACAAGGGCTGGATGTCGCGCGCGGCGCTGACGCTGTTTGCGATCGCCTTCGTGGTGCTCGGTTACCTCGGCCTGCAGCCCGCCGAAGGCCTGTACGTCATGCTGGCGCGCATCTTCACGGCCATCTACTTCGCGTTCTTCATCCTGATGCCGTTCTACACGCGTCTGGAGAGGTGCAAGCCGGTGCCGGAAAGGGTGGTCTACCATGCGCACTGAGCGAAGCCGCCGACGCGCATGGGGGCCGGCGGCACTGTGCTCGTTGAGCCTGCTCCTCGGCGCGGCCGCGCGTGGCCGCCGAAGGCGGTGCGGCTGGCGGGCACGAGCGAGGAATCGGCGAAGGCCGGCGCGGACTGGAAGCACTGGCACGTGAACACCGACGTCACCGATCTGGCCTCGGTGCAGCGCGGGGCGCGCAATTTCACCAGCTACTGCCTCGGGTGCCACTCGCTCAAGTACGAGCGCTGGTCGCGCCTCGGCCAGGACCTGGCGATCCCCGAGGCGCTCCTGCAGCGCGACCTCATTCCGCCCGGCGACAAGCCCGCGCAGTACATCCTCACCACCATGCCGGCGGCGGATGCGGAGGCCTGGTTCGGCAAGACGCCGCCGGATCTGTCGCTGATGGCGCGCGCCCGCGGCCCGGACTACCTGTACCAGTTCCTGAAGACCTTCTACCTCGACCCGGCGCGCCAGACCGGCGCCAACAACCTGCGCCTGCCGACCACCGCGATGCCGCACGTGCTCTCGCAGCTCGAGGGGCTGAAGGTGGCGGTCTTCAAGGACGTGACCCGCTCGGAAGCCGGCGAGGTCATGCACGAGCAGGTGTTCGATCACTTCGAGCAGGTCGCGCCCGGGCGCCTGACGCCGGCGCAATACGATGACTTCGTGCGCGATACGGTGAATTTCCTCGATTACGTCGGCGAGCCCACGCAGGCCGCGCGGCGCGCGCTCGGGGTCTGGGTCGTGCTCTTCCTGCTGTTCTTCACCTGGCTTGCTTATCTCATGAAGCGCGAATACTGGAAGGACGTGCACTGAGCGCCGTCGCCGCGCGCATGATGTGCGCGGCCCTTACGTCGAAACGGTTCGCAGGAGCGCTAAGTTGTCGAGCCGACGATCCATCATGACGCTGTTCTCCGCCCCGAACGATCCGTGGAGCCATCGCACCCGCATCGTGCTCGCGGAGAAGGGCATCAGCATCGACATCGTCAGCGTCGAGGCGGGCCGCTTTCCCGAGGATCTGCTCGACCTGAACCCCTACCACAGCGTGCCGACGCTGGTGGACCGGGACCTGGTGCTCTACGACTCGCGCGTCATCATCGAGTACCTCGACGAGCGCTTTCCGCACCCGCCGCTGATGCCGGTCGACCCGGTCACGCGTGCGCAGTTCCGGCTCGCGCTGTTTCGCATCGAGCGTGACTGGTACCCGCTCACGCGGCAGATCGACCAGGAGCCGGACAAGAAGCAGACGGTCAAGCTGAAGAAGATCCTGCGCGACACGATCCTGCAGAGCACCGATCTGTTCAAGGTCAAGCCCTACTTCCTGTCGGACGAGTTCTCGCTCGTGGATGCGAGCATTGCTCCCATCCTGTGGCGCCTGCCGTATTATGAAATCGACCTGCCGCCCCAGGCGCAGGCGATTGAAAAGTATGCGCAGCTGGTATTTGCCCGGCCGGCCTTCCGCGAGGCCCTCTCGGAGCGCGAGCAGGAAATGCGGCTCCTATAGTCGTAGGATAAGGTCATGAGCCAGGTCCTGCCCAAGCGTCCCTACCTGCTGCGTGCGATGCATCAGTGGATCAGCGACTGCGGCAACACCCCGCACGTCATCGTGGACGCCGGCCGCGACGGGGTCGAGGTACCGCGCGCCTATGTCAAGGAGGGCAAGATCGTGCTGAACCTGAGCGAGGGCGCCACGCAGCACCTGCGCCTCGGGGCGGACGTGGTGGAATTCGATGCGCGCTTCGCCGGACTCACCCACCACGTGCGCTTTCCGCTGAGCGCGGTGCTGGGTATCTATGCCCGCGAGACCAACGAGGGCATGGTGTTCTCCGTGGAGGACCTGGGGGCACAGTCCGCCACCCAGCCGCCGCAGACCGAGCCGGCCGGCCCGCGTCGGCCGCAGCTGAAGGTCATCAAGTAAGCCCCTGCCGGTCGCGCGCCGGCTAATAAAGAAAGAGTCGGCCTGTAAGCCGGGTTCTGTCGAGGGCAATCATTCCTCTGGGATCCGCGTCACCGCGAACCTCTAGCGGCCTACCCGGAAGCGCGCGCGGATCGGCGCTGTCCACGCACCGTTTTAAGGTGCCGGACGGCTTCCCTATTTGGCCTTGCTCCAGGTGGGGTTTTCCATGCCGTCGCGTGTTACCACCGACGCGGTGCGCTCTTACCGCACCGTTTCACCCTTGCCGGTCCCGTGAGGGACTTAGGCGGTCTGCTCTCTGTTGCACTTTCCGTGGGCTCGCGCCCCCCAGGCGTTACCTGGCACCTGATCCGCCGGAGCCCGGACTTTCCTCCACCCCAAGCTTGCGCTCGAAGCAGCGACTGCCCGGCCGACTCTGGGGGGCACAATACGGGCGCGCGGCCCGAAGTCAAATGGGCGCGCGCGATTTGGGCGCACCGGACCCCCTCAGGCGTCGTCGGCCTCCGGTCCCGGGGCGCCGCGGGTGGCCAGCGCGTAGGCCGCCGCGCGCGTGGCCCCCGTGAGGCGGGCCGCCAGCGCCGCCGCCCGTCCCGGGGGCAGCTCCTTCAGCAGAAGATCGACCGTGCGGCGCAGCGTCGCCGGGTCCGCGTCCTGGGCGGCGGCGACGGGGGCACCGGCGACCACGAGCGTGATCTCGCCGCGGGTGAAGTTCTCATCCGCGCCCGCGCGCTCCAGCAGCTGCGCGAGCGTGCCGCGGTAGACGCTCTCGTGCAGCTTGGTGAGCTCGCGCGCCACGACCGCCTCGCGCGCGGCGCCGAACTCGGCGGCCATGTCGGTGAGGGTGGCCAGCAGGCGGTGCGGGGCCTCAAAGAACACCAGGGTGCGCGGCTCGTGCGCGAGCGCGCCGAGGGCGGCGCGCCGCTCCGCGGCGCGCGCCGGCAGGAAGCCCTCGAAGCAGAAGCGCTGCGCCGGCAGCGCCGCGATCGCCAGCGCGGCGGTGACTGCGGAGGGGCCGGGGATGGCGAGCACCGTGTAACCGGCGTGCGCCGCCGCGCGCACCAGCTCGAACCCCGGGTCCGACAGGAGCGGCGTGCCGGCATCGCTCACCAGCGCGACCGTTTCGCCGGCGGCCAGGCGTTCGAGCAGCTGCGGTACGCGCTGCGTCTCGTTGTGCTCGTAGAGCGAGACGAGCGGACGCGAGATGCCGAGCGACTGCAGCAGCTGCAGCGTACGGCGCGTGTCCTCCGCGGCGATGACGTCGGCGTTGCGCAGCGCTTCCTGCGCGCGGGGACTTAAGTCCGCGCGGTTGCCGATCGGGGTGGCCACGACTTGCAGCGTGCCGCGCACCTTGGTCACTATAGCCCTCTAACTCATGCCGCCATGGACGGCCGCCGGCCATCCTGCACGCCAACCAAAGGCCCTTCAACCGATGATCCTTGCACGCCGGCTCGCTTGTCTGCTGCCGCTCGCCCTGGCCCTCGGGGGCTGTCCGAGCCTGAGCGAGCGCGCCGGGCCGCCGCCCTCGGTCGAGCGCGCCGGGCAGCTCGAGCAGGGGGGCGATCTCGCCGGCGCCGCGCACGTCTATGAGGCGCTCGCCGAGCACAACAGCGGCACGGAGCGCAACGAGCTGCTGCTGAGCGCGGCGCGCGACTATCTGGATGCACACCGCACCGACGACGGCGCACGCGTGCTCGCGCTCACCGAGGGAACTCTCACTCCGGAGCAGGCGAGCCTGCGCGCGCTCTTGAACGTGCAGCTCGCGCTGGCGCGCGGGCAGCGCGAGGAGGCGGCGCGGCAGCTCAGCGCGATCCCCGAGCCGCACGGCGGCGCACAAGCGGCGCGCTACCGCGAGCTCAAGGCGAGCCTCGCCGCCGGCGGTGCCGCCGCGGCACGTGCCGCGACGCCCGCCGGCACGCATCCGGCGCCGCCGGGCGAAGCCGGGGCACACCTGGCGCTGCTGCTGCCGGTGACCGGGCGCGCCGCCGGCGCCGCCGCGAGTGTGCGCGATGGGTTCATGACGGCGTACTACCAGGTGCCCGCCGCCGAGCGTCCGCGCGTGCGCGTGTACGACACCGGCACCATGAGCGTCGCCGAGGCGCTCACGCAGGCGCGCACCCAGGGTGCGGACTTCATCGTGGGTCCCTTGACGCGCGAGGAGGTGACGGCGGCGGCGCAGGATGCGGGGGCGCGCGCGCCGGTGCTGGCACTGAACTTCCTGCCGCCGGAGCAGCCCGCGCCCGCGCAGTTCTACCAGTTCGCGCTGTCACCGGAGAACGAAGCGCGCCTGGTGGCGCGCCGCGTGCTCGATGACCATCACCGCCGCGGCGTGGCGCTGGTGCCTGCCGGGGACTGGGGCACGCGCGTGCTCGCGGCCTTCAAACAGGAACTCGGCGCCGGCGGCGGCGACCTGCTGGCCACGGCGCAGTATGACGCGGCACGCACGGATTACTCCGTGCCCATCACCGAGGTGCTGCGCATCAGCGAGAGCAACGCGCGCCACAAGCGCCTGGAATCGGTGCTCGGCACCAAGCTCACGTTCGAGCCGCGGCGGCGCTCGGACATCGAGTTCATCTTCGCGCCCGCGCAGGCCAGCACCGAGCGGCTGCTGCGCCCGCAGCTGCGCTTCCACTACGCCGGCGACATCCCGACCTACGCCACCTCGGAGGCGTTCGAGCCTGACATGCGCGCCAACGAGGATCTGGACGGGCTCATGTTTCCCGATATGCCGTGGATTCTCGGCGGCGACTTCGCCGACGCCGTGCGCGCAGCGGCGCGCGAGGCGTGGCCCAGCGGCGGACCGTATCGCGGCCGGCTGTTCGCGTTCGGATTCGACGCCTTTCGCCTGGCGCAGGCGCTGCCGCATCACGGCAGCGCCAGCAGCGTGAACGTGGAAGGGCTCACCGGTCACCTCGAGCCTCGATGAGGAGCGGCGCGTGCATCGCGAGCTCGGCTGGGCGCAGGTGCACAACGGCGAGTTGCGGCTGCTGCCGCCGGAAGCGCAATAGCGCGCCGCTTTCGCAGCGGGACTGCCGGTGTTACGCAGCGCTGAGGTTTGAGCACCGGCGCTCGTGCCCTGTGCAGTGCGGAATCCGGTTGGCAGTCGGGTGTTAGAAGTTGGTGTCCGGCAGGAATTGGCGCGGCCACGCTCGAGCGGCGTCGGCGCGTTCAGAGCCAGTGGGCCCGTAAATCAAACGAGAGCTGATGATGATGGCGAATCGCGAGCAGAAAGACGACCGTCCCGCGCACGGCGTATAGGAGCACGTACTCATCTGCGATGTATTCGCGGATTTCAGTATTCCGTCCGCTCCTTAGTTGGAGCGAGTGCCGCTTAGCCCTGCCTTCGTCCGAGAGCGGATCCCTGGCGAGAAAATCACGACCAATTTTGGGAAACCGCTCAAGGTTCGGAATCACCTCATCGAAGATGCGCGTGATGAGGCTGTCGAACCCTGCTTCGGCTTCGTGCTCTGCGAGGAATCTGCGGATCGAGTCAAGATTCTGCTGGAAGTTCGCTGTGATACGGATCTGCGAGGGCATGGGTCCCTAACGCTGACGCTTGGGCGAACTCTTATACGTTGCGCGGAGCTCCGCGACGCTCATCGTGCGTCCGGCGTCGACATCTGCGATGCCGCGCGCGGCTTCGTCGATCAGACTCAGATGAATGTGCTCACGCTCGAGCCGGTGGTAATGGTCGAGCCGGCGCGCATCGACCAGCGCGACGTAACTCTCGCCGTTTCGGGTGATGATTTTTTCCTTGCCGCCGCGCACCTGCTCGGCGAGGTCTGTGAAATTGGCTCGAACCTGGTTGATCGGAACGATGTCGTCGCTGTCGAAACTCATGATTTAATCCATTAACAGATCCATTAATATTTTCATCCTGACGCGAGTGCAAAGCAACAGCTCGCGGGCCCACCCGCGGGTCCGAGGAGTGCTGGCGAAGCGGCTTTCCTGAGCCGAATGCCCTTACAGCAGCCGCGCTCATCACCCACTGTATAAAGTTCGCCGGGCAACCTGCTGATTGCTAAGCCCAGATGTGCCTCAGCGTTCGTCTCCCACTGTGGATTTCTACATAAGTCGTTGTGAATGCGACGGATTTCTCACTATTTGAATTGACATAGTTCGCCAGCGATTCCTATAGTGGCAGCCAGTGGGAGAAGGTGGGGGTAAATGGGCGATTACTCGCCTCACAGGTCATGTTTCGCGGTGCAACAAAAATCACCCTGGACGACAAGGGGCGGATGGTCATTCCCACCCGCTATCGCGAGCAGATCAACGAGCTCGCCCAGGGGAAATTGGTCGTCACCGTCGACCGGGACCAGTGCCTCCTCATCTATCCGCTGCCCGAGTGGGAGCTGATCGAACGCAAGCTGATGGCCCTTCCCAGCCTGAACGCCACGGCGCGGCGGCTGCAACGGCTGATGGTCGGCCACGCGACTGATCTGCCCCTCGACGGGCACGGCAGGGTACTGCTGCCGCCCGAACTGCGCGAATTCGCCCAGCTCGAGCGGCACGGAATGCTGATCGGCCAGGGCAACCGGTTTGAGCTGTGGGACGAGCGACGCTGGAACGAGCGCCGCACGCTGTGGCTGCAAAGCGAAGAAGCCGCGACCGATCTGCCCTCCGAGCTCGAATCACTGTCGATTTAGGGGCGTTTGAAAAACGAGGCGAGCTGGGCGTAGCCCGTGTCAAGAGCACTCAAGGGGGCGGGGGCGGACCGCTTCGCACGTGGATGAGCACACACCGGTGCTCGCCACCGAGGCGCTCGCGGGGCTGGCCCTGGAAGCGGGCGGTTACTATGTCGATGCGACGTTCGGGCGGGGCGGTCATGCGGCACTCATTCTCGAGGCCCTGGGTCGAGAAGGCCGCCTGCTCGCACTCGATCGGGATCCGCAGGCCATCGAGGCCGGCCGCCGCCGCTTTGCCGACGAAGTGCGGCTTACGCTCGTGCACGCGTCGTTTGCCGACCTCGGCGCGATCGTGCGCTCACACGCTGGCGATCGCCCGTGCCGGGGCGTGCTCTTCGACCTTGGCGTATCGTCGCCGCAGCTTGATGACCCCGGTCGTGGTTTCAGCTTCCGCGCTGACGGGCCGCTCGACATGCGTATGGACCCGACGCGCGGTGAGCCCGTCTCGGCCTGGCTCGCTCGGGCGGGCGTCGACGAGATTCGCCAGGTGATCGCCACCTTCGGCGAAGAGCGCTTCGCGCGCCGCGTGGCGCAGGCGATCGTGAACGCGCGCCAGAAGGGCCCGCTCACGCGCACCGCCGAGCTCGCCACGCTGGTGGCCGGCGCGGTGCGCACCCGCGAGCCGGGCAAGCACCCGGCGACCCGGACCTTTCAGGCGCTGCGCATGTACATCAACGATGAACTCGGCCAGCTCGAGCGCGGTCTTACGGGTGCGCTCGAGGTCTTAAGTCCCGGCGGGCGCCTCGTCGTGATCAGTTTCCACTCCCTCGAGGATCGCGCCGCCAAGCGCTTCATGCAGCGCGCCGCGCAGGTCGACCCGGCGCTCAAGCATCTGCCGGTGGTGCCGCTGCAGGCGCGGCCGCGCCTCAAGCTCATCGGGCGCAAGGCGCGGGCGGGCGAGGCCGAGGTCGCGCGCAACCCGCGTGCCCGCAGTGCGCTGTTGCGCATCGCGGAGAAGCTGCCGTGAAGGGCCGTCGCCTGCTGTGGCTCGCCCTGCCGGTGCTGTGGGTGGCGACGCTCGCCTCGGCCGCCGGTGCGATCTACTGCAAGCACCGCGCCCGCGCGCTGTTCGTGGAGCTCGAGGCCCTGAATGGGCGCCGGGACAACCTGGAAATCGAGTGGGGTCAGCTGCAGCTGGAGCAGAGCGCCTGGTCCACCCATGCCTTCGTCGAGCGCGTCGCGAGCGCGAAGCTCCATATGACGCTGCCGCCGGCGAAGGAGATCGAGATCGTGAGCCCATGAAGGCGCGCGGCGCACGCGAGGACGCCGGCTCGTTCCGCTGGCGGGCGTATCTTCTGCTCGGCCTGCTGGGCTCGTGCGCGCTGGCCCTGATCTACCGGGCCGTGAATCTGCAGCTGGTCGATCACGGCTTTCTCGCCAAGGAGGGCGATGCGCGCTTCTCGCGCGTGCTGGAGATCGCCGCGCACCGCGGTACGATCACCGACCGCTACGGGGAGCCGCTGGCGGTCTCCACACCGGTGGACTCGATCTGGGTGAACCCGGGCGAGCTGGCCGTGGCCACGGATCAGATTCCGCGCCTCGCCAAGGCGCTCGGACTCGACCGTCAGGAGCTCGCGCGCCGCATCACGAGCAACCTCGACCGCGAGTTCCTCTACCTCGCCCGGCACCGCCAGCCCGCCGAGGCCGCGCAGATCAAGGAGCTCGGCATCCCGGGGGTCTACACCTCGCGCGAGTACCGCCGCTACTACCCCGCCGGAGAGGTCATCGGGCACCTGCTCGGCTTCACCAACGTGGACGACGCCGGGCAGGAGGGGCTCGAGCTCGCCTTCGATCACTGGCTGGCCGGCGAGGACGGCGCCAAGCGCGTGATCCAGGACCGCTACGGGCGCATCGTGCAGAACGTCGAGAGCATCCGCCCGGCGCGCCCGGGCAAGGACCTGGTGCTCTCGATCGACCTGCGCATCCAGTATCTGGCCTACCGCGAGCTGAAGGCGGCGATCCGCGACCAGCGCGCGCGCGCCGGCTCGATCGTGGTGATCGACGTCGAGAGCGGCGAAATCCTCGCCATGGTCAATCAGCCGGCCTACAACCCCAACGACCGCGACCAGATCCAGGCCGCGACCTACCGCAACCGCGCCGCGACCGACATCTTCGAGCCCGGCTCCTCGATCAAGCCGTTCTTCGTCGCCGCGGGGCTCGCCTCGGGCAAGTACGACACCCACAGCATCATCGACACCTCGCCCGGCTTCTTCAAAGTCGGCGCCAAGATCTTCGAGGACGAGCACAACCTCGGCGCCATCGACATCGCCACGGTGCTGGCCAAGAGCTCCAACGTCGGCATGGCGCACATCGCACTCACCCTGCCGCCGCAGGGCATCTGGAACACGCTCACGCACCTCGGCTTCGGGCAGGTGACGACCAGCGGCTTTCCGGGCGAGTCGGCGGGCCTGCTGCCCAACTACGCCCAGTGGCGCCCGATCGGCATCGTCACCATGTCCCACGGCTATGGCCTCTCGGTGACGCCACTGCAGCTGGCGCACGCCTACGCCACCATCGGCACCTTCGGTCTCGCCCGGCCGCTGTCGTTCCTGCGCGTCGAGGGCGACCCGGGCGGCACGCGCGCGCTCGATGAGCACGTGTGCCGCGAACTGATCAGCATGCTCGAGTCGGTGGTGAGCGCCGAGGGCACCGGCAAGCTTGCGGCCATCCCCGGTTACCGCGTCTCGGGCAAGACCGGCACCGCCTTCAAGGCGACCGCCGGGGGTTACTCGACCGACCGCTACATGGCGGTGTGGGGCGGGGTCGCGCCGGCCAGCGCCCCGAAGCTCGCCGCGGTCGTGGTGATCGATGAGCCGAGCGCCGGCCAGCACATGGGCGGGCAGGTCGCCGCCCCGGTGTTCTCGCGCGTGGTCGGCGGGGCGCTGCGCCTGCTGGCCGTGGCGCCCGATCAGCCGGTGAACTCCCCCGAGGAGCTGCCCGCGAGCCCGGCGCTGGGTAGCGTGCGCACGGCGGCGCTGCCATGAGCGCCGCGATGCCCGTGCGGCGCGCACTCGCGGAGCTCACGGCGGGCATTGCCGCCGCGCCCGCCGACCTCACCGTGACCGACGTGACGCTCGACAGCCGCGCGGTCACCCCGGGGGCGCTGTTCCTCGCCTGTCGCGGCCGCACGCACCATGGACTTAAGTTCCTGCCCGAGGCGCTCGCGCGCGGCGCGCGCGCGGTGCTCTACGAGCCCTCAGGCGCCGCTGCGCCGGCGGTGCCCGCGGGCGTGTACCTCGGCGCGGTGCCGGCGCTGAGCGAGCAGGTGGGCACGATCGCCGAGCGCTTCTTCGGTGCGCCTTCGCAGGCGCTCACCGTCGCCGGCATCACCGGCACCAACGGCAAGACCACCTGCGCGTGGCTGCTGGCGCAGGCGCTGACGCACTGCCGCCGCCCCGCCGCCTACATCGGCACGCTCGGCTACGGGCGCCCGCCGCAGGTGTCGGCCACGCTGCACACCACTTCCGATGCGGTCACGCTGCAGCGCCAGCTGGCGCGGCTGCGCGAGTTGGGCGCCGAGTGCGTGTGCATGGAAGTGTCCTCCCACGCCCTCGACCAGTCGCGCGTCAACGGCGTGCGCTTCCACACCGCGGTGTTCACCAACCTCACCCGTGATCACCTCGACTACCACGGCACCATGGAGCACTACGGCGCGGCCAAGGCGCGCCTGTTCGCCTGGCCGCACCTCGCGCTGCGGGTGATCAACCTCGATGACCCCTTCGGCGCGGCGCTCGCCGCCCGTCCCGGGGCGCCGCTGATTGCGACGCTGCGCACCACGCAGGCCGCGCCGCCGGCCGGGGCGCGCTTCGTGCGCGCCGCGCGCGTGCGCCCGGAGCCGGGCGGCCTCGTCATCGAGGTCGAGTCCAGCTGGGGCACGGCACAGCTCGCGGTGCGCCTGGTGGGCGAGTTCAACGTCGACAACGCGCTCACCGTGCTCGCGGTGCTGCTCGCCTGGGAGATCCCGCTGCGCGATGCGGTGCGCGCGCTCGGCAGGAGCCGCGCGGCGAGCGGGCGCATGGAGATGTTCGGCGGCCGCGGCCGCACGCCGCTGGCGATCGTCGACTATGCGCACTCCCCGGACGCGCTGGCGAACGCCCTCAAGGCCGCGCGCCTGCACTGCCGCGGCGCGCTGCGCGTGGTATTCGGCTGCGGCGGCGACCGTGACGCCGGCAAGCGCCCGCTCATGGGCCGCATCGCCGCCGAGCTCGCCGACGACGTCATCGTCACCGACGACAACCCGAGGAGCGAGGACCCGGCGCGCATCGTCGCCGACATCCTCGCCGGCATGAGCACCGCGCACGCCGCACGTGGTCGAGCACGACCGCGCGCTCGCCATCCGCCTCGCACTCGAGCGCTCCGGCGCCGACGACGTGGTGCTGATCGCCGGCAAGGGGCACGAGGGCTACCAGATCATCGGCTGCCGAGCGGCGCGAGTTCCAGGATCAGACGGTGGTCAGCCACGAGCTGGCGCGGCTCCCCCCATGAAGCGCACGCTCGCCGAGTTCGCGCGCCTGTGCGGCGGCCGCCTGGCCGGCGCCGATGCCGCCTTTACCGACGTGGTGAGCGACTCGCGCACGCTCGCCCCCGGGCAGCTGTTCGTCGCCTTGAGCGGGCCGAAGTTCGACGGCAACGATTTCGTGGCCGCGGCGCACGCCGCCGGGGCCGCCGGCGCGGTGGTGAGCGCGGCGCAGCCGCTGGGGCTGCCGCAGATCGTGGTGCGCGACACGCAGGCGGCGCTCGAGCAGGCCGCGCGCGCCTGGCGCGCGCAGTTCGGCGGCCCGCTCATCGGCGTGGCCGGCAGCAACGGCAAGACCACCGCCAAGGAGATGACCGCCGCGATCCTCGCGCAGGCCGGCGAGACGCTCGCCACGCGCGGCAACCTCAACAACCACATCGGCGTGCCGCTGACGCTGCTGCGCCTGACGCCCGCGCACCGCTTCGCGGTCATCGAGATGGGCGCCAACCGCGCCGGCGAGGTGGCCGCGCTCGTGGGGATCGCGCGCCCGAGCGTGGGCCTCATCACCAACGCCGGCGCCGAGCACCTCGAGGGGTTCGGCTCGCTCGAGGGCGTGGCGCGCGCGGAAGGCGAGATGGTCGCGGGGCTGAGCGATGCGGCGACCGCCGTCATCAATGCGGACGATGCGTTCGCGGGCCTGTGGCGCCGCTCGACACTGGCGCGCGTGGTCACCTTCGGCGTGCGCGCGCGCGCGGACTTCAGCGCGAGCGAGGTGCAGGCGACGGTCGGGGAAGGCGGCTTCCGCACCCACTTTCGCCTGAACGCCCCGCAGGGGAGCGCCGCCATCGAGCTCGCCCTCGGGGGTGCGCACAACGTGGCCAACGCGCTCGCCGCCGCGGCCGCGGCGGCCAGTGCCGGCGCGACGCTCGAGCACATCGCCGCCGGCCTCGCCACGGTGCGCGCGGTACCGGGCCGGCTGCAGTTCAAGCAGACCCGTGGCGGCGCCTGGCTGATCGATGACTCCTACAACGCCAACCCGAGCTCGGTGCGCGCCGCCATCGAGGTGCTCGCGGCCTTAAGCGGGCGCCGCTGGCTGGTGCTCGGGGACATGGGCGAGCTCGGCGATTTCGCCGCCGAGGCGCACAGCAGCATCGGCGAGTTCGCGCGCGCCCAGGGGATCGAGCGGCTGTACGCGAGCGGCGCGCTGATGGCGCGCGCGGTGGAGAGCTTCGGCGCCGGCGCGCGCTGGTACCCGGACACCAGCGCGCTCACGGCCGCACTGTCCGAGGCACTCGCCGGCGCCGGTCCCGCGGTGCGCCTGCTGGTGAAGGGTTCGCGTTTCAACCGCCTGGAGCGCGTGGTCGATGCGCTCACGGGCCATGCAGCCACGGGCAGTCACCACTAGTGCTCTACTGGATCACCCAACAGCTCGCCGGCCGCATCAGCGGACTGCACGTCTTTAGCTACCTGACGTTCCGCGCCATTCTCGCGACCGCCTCGGGCCTGGGCCTGTCGCTCCTGGTCGGCCCGTCGATGATCGCGCGCCTGTCGCGCTACCAGATCGGCCAGGTGGTGCGCGATGACGGGCCCGAAGAGCCACCTGCCCAAGGCCGGCACCCCGACCATGGGGGGCACGCTCATCCTGGTGACGACGCTCGTCAGCACGCTCCTGTGGGCGGAGCTCTCCAACCGCCTGGTGTGGATCGTGCTCGGCGTCACCTTCGCCTTCGGGCTGATCGGGTTCTACGACGATTACCTGAAGCTCGTGGTGCGCAACCCCAAGGGGCTGGCG
Organism: uncultured Pseudomonadota bacterium; assembly: GCA_963727305.1. Classification (GTDB taxonomy): domain Bacteria; phylum Pseudomonadota; class Gammaproteobacteria; order Steroidobacterales; family Steroidobacteraceae; genus 13-2-20CM-66-19. The sequence goes on along the minus strand of CAVSFM010000001.1, from coordinate 83,748 downwards.
GCGCGCTGGAAGTACTTCTGGCAGTCGGTGGCGGGCCTGGCGGTGGCGGCGACGCTCTACTACACGGCCACCGAGCCGGCCGAGACCGCGCTGTTCCTGCCGTTCGTGAAGAACTTCGAGCAGCCGCTGTCGGCCTTCGGCTTCATCGCGCTCGCCTACCTGATGATCGTCGGCATGAGCAACGCGGTGAACCTCACCGACGGGCTGGACGGGCTCGCCATCATGCCCGCCGCGCTCGTCACCGCCGCGCTCGGCATCTTCGCCTACGCGAGCGGCAACGCCGTGTTCGCGCACTACCTGCAGATCCCGGAGATCCGCGGCGCCGGGGAACTGCTGATCTTCTGCGCCTCGCTCGCCGGGGCCGGCCTGGGGTTCCTGTGGTTCAACTCCTACCCGGCGCAGGTGTTCATGGGCGATGTGGGCGCGCTCGCCATCGGCGGGGCCATCGGCGTGCTCGCGGTGATCGTGCGCCAGGAGCTCGTGGCGCTGCTCATGGGCGGGGTGTTCGTGCTCGAGACGGCTTCCGTCATCCTGCAGGTCGCCTCCTTCAAGCTCACCGGCAAGCGCATCTTCCGCATGGCGCCGATCCACCATCACTTCGAGCTCAAGGGCTGGGCCGAGCCGAAGGTGATCGTGCGCTTCTGGATCATCTCGCTCCTCCTGGTACTGGCAGGGCTCGCCACCCTGAAGCTGCGATGAGCGCCGTCCCCGACAACGCCCCGCGCGCGGTCATCGTCGGCCTCGGGCGCACCGGGATCTCCTGCGCGCGCTACCTGCACGCGCGCGGCTGGCGGCTCGCCGTCACCGACACGCGCGCGCAGCCGCCGCAGCTGTCCGCGCTGCGCGCGCTCGATGCGTCGATCCCGGTGAGTCTCGGCGCCCTCGATGCGCGCCTGCTCGACCGGCGCGGTGTGCGTGGTCGCCTCCCCCGGGGTGTCGCTCGCCGAGCCCTTCTTCGCCGAGGCGCGGCGCTTGGGCTTGGAGATCGTCGGCGACGTCGAGCTGTTCGCGCGCGCCGCGCACGCCCCGGTGGTCGGCATCACCGGCACCAACGGCAAGAGCACCGTGACCACGCTCGTCGGGCGCATGGCCGCGCGCGCCGGGCTGAAGGTGCAGGTGGGCGGGAACCTGGGCGAGCCGGCGCTCGAGCTGCTCGATGCCGCCACCGAGCTCTACGTGCTCGAGCTGTCGAGCTACCAGCTGGAGACCACCGCATCACTGCACTGCCGCGCGGCGGCGGTGCTCAACGTCAGCCCCGATCACCTCGATCGCTACGCGGACGTGGCCGCCTACGCCGCCGCCAAGGCGCGCATCTTCGCGCGCTGCGACATCGCGGTGATCAACCTCGATGACCCGCTGGTGGTGGCCATGCCGCACGCGGCCGCGCGCACCCTGAGCTTTTCCCTGCGCGCCGCCATCGGCGCCGACTACGCCATCGCCCGCTGCGAGGGCGCCTGGTGGCTCACGCGGCGCGAGGAGCCGCTGCTGCCGCTCGCGGCGATGAAGATCAAGGGCCTGCACAACGCCGCCAACGCGCTCGCCGCGCTCGCCCTGGGCGAGGCGCTCGCTCTGCCGCAGGCGGCGATGCTCGAGGAGCTGCAGAGCTTCGCGGGCCTCGCGCACCGCGCGCAGTGGGTCGCGGACGTGGGCGGGGTGACCTACGTCGATGACTCCAAGGGCACCAACGTCGGCGCAACGCTCGCGGCGGTGGCCGGCATGGACGGTCCCCTGGTCATGATCCTCGGCGGGGAGGGCAAGAACCAGGACTTCGCGCCGCTCGCTCAGGCCTTCCGCGGCAAGGTGCGCTGCGCGGTGCTCATCGGCCGCGACGCCGCCGCGCTCGAGCAGGTGCTCGACGGGGTGTGCCCGATCGCGCGCGCCACCACGCTGCCGGCGGCGGTGGCGGCCGCGGCGGCGGCGGCGCAGCCCGGTGACACCGTGCTGCTCTCGCCCGCGTGCGCCAGCTTCGACATGTTCCGCGACTATGCGCACCGCGGCGCGGTGTTCGCGCAAGCGGTGCGGGAGCTGGCCGCGTGAGCGCCGCGAGCTCACTCATGGGATTTGCGCGCTCCAGCGCGCGCAACGGCGCCGTGCACCTCGATGGGGTGACGCTGGCGCTGGTGGGGGCGATCACGCTGCTCGGGCTCGTGATGGTGACCTCCGCGTCGGTGTCGATCGCCGGCCAGGAGAGCGGCCAGCCGTTCTTCTACCTCGAGCGCCAGCTGCTGCTGACGCTGATCGGCGCGGCCTGCGCGGCGCTGGTGTTCTCGGTGCCCACGGAACTTCTGGAGAAGGCCTCGCTCCCGCTCCTGGCGATCGCGATCGCGCTGCTGCTGGTGGTGCTGGTGCCCGGGCTCGGGCACTCGGTGAACGGCAGCCGGCGCTGGCTGCGGCTCGCCGGCGCGAACTTCCAGGTGTCCGAGCTCGCCCGCGTGCTGGTGCTCATCTACGTCGCCTCCTACGCGGTGCGGCGCGAGAGCGAGCTGCGCGCCTCGTTCATGGGCCTGGTGAAGCCGCTCGGCCTGGTGTTCTGCGTGAGCGCGCTCCTTTTGGTGGAGCCGGACTTCGGCGCCGCCACCGTGCTGTTCGCCACCGGCTTTGGCCTGCTGTTCCTCGCCGGGGCGCGGCTGCGCTACGTCATCGCCATGACCGCCATCGCCGGGGCGTCCTTTGGGCTCCTGGCGGTGAGCTCGAGCTACCGCATGCGGCGCCTGACCGCGTTCCTGGACCCCTGGGCCGATCCGTTCAACAGCGGCTTTCAGCTGACGCAGTCGCTGATTGCGATCGGCCGCGGGCAGTGGTTCGGGGTGGGCCTGGGGGACTCGGTGCAGAAGCTCTTCTACCTGCCCGAGGCGCACACCGACTTCCTGTTCGCCGTGCTGGCCGAGGAGCTGGGCCTGGTGGGCGTGGTGCTGACGCTCGCGCTGTTCCTCGCGCTCGTGTGGCGCAGCTTCCACATCGCGCGGCTGGCGGCGGACGCGGGCCTGAAGTTCCCCGCGTACCTCGCGGCGGGCTTCGGGCTGTGGGTCGGCATCCAGGCCTTCATCAACATCGGCGTCAACATGGGGGTGCTGCCGACCAAGGGGCTGACGCTGCCGCTCATGAGCTACGGCCGCTCGAGCCTGATCGTGGCGCTCGCCTGGGTGGGCCTGCTGCTGCGCGTCTATCACGAGGCCATGCGCGAGCAGCGCGGCTCGGCCACCGTGCGGGGCGCCGCGTGAGCGGACCCGTCCTCATCATGGCCGGCGGCACCGGCGGACACGTGTTCCCGGCGCTCGCGCTGGCGCGCCTGCTGCGCGAACAGTCGACCGAGGTCATCTGGCTCGGTACCGAGCGCGGGCTCGAGTCGCGCATCATCCCGGCCGAGGGCATCCCCATCGAGAAGCTCTCGATCGGGGGCCTGCGCGGCAAGGGCGCGCTCACCTGGCTCGCCGCGCCCTTTCGCCTCAGCCGCGCGCTGCTGCAGGCGCTGGCGGTCATGCGGCGTCACCAGCCGAGCGTGGTGGTGGGGCTCGGGGGCTTCGTCACCGGACCCGGCGGGGTGGCCGCGTGGCTGACGCGCTGTCCGCTCATCATCCACGAGCAGAACGCCGTTGCCGGCTTCACCAACCGCTGTCTGGCGCACCTGGCGCGCCAGGTGCTCGAAGCCTTTCCCGACAGCTTCGGCCGCGACGTGCACGCCCGGGTGATCGGCAACCCCGTGCGGCGCGACATCAGCGCCGTGGCGCCGCCGGCGCAGCGCTTTGCCGGCCGCACCGGCCCGATCCGCATCCTCGTCATCGGCGGCAGCCAGGGGGCGGCGCGCCTGAACGCCGTGGTGCCCTTTGCGCTGAAGCGCCTCGCGGCCGCGCTCGCCTTCGACGTGCGCCACCAGGCCGGCGCGCGCTGGCTCGAGGCCGGGCGCGCCAGCTACGCGCAGGCCGGCGTGCGCGCCGACGTGCGGCCCTTCATCGAGGACATGAGCGAGGCGTACGCCTGGGCGGACCTGGTCATCTGCCGCGCCGGCGCGCTGACGGTCTCGGAGCTCGCCGCCGCCGGGGTCGGCGCGGTGCTGGTGCCCTTCCCGAACGCCGTCGACGATCACCAGGCCTACAACGCGCAGTACCTGGTGCGCGCGGGCGCGGCGGTGCTGATCAGCGACCGCGAGCTCACCCCCGAGCGGCTCGCGAGCGAACTGGAGCGCCTGTGCGCGGGCCGCGGCAAGCTCCTCGCCATGGCCGAGCGCGCGCGCCTGCTCGCCAAGCCGCGCGCCGCGGACGAGCTCGCCGCCTCCTGCCTGCAGCTGGCACGGAGGGCCGCATGAGCCGGGAACGCCGCAGCCTGCCGGAGCGCCCGCAGATCGAGCGGCGCGTGCACCCGGACCGGCGCGACCGCATGCGCCGCATCAACACCATCCATTTCGTCGGCATCGGCGGCAGCGGCATGTCCGGGATCGCCGAGGTGCTGCTCAACCTCGGCTACGCCGTGCAGGGCTCGGACCTGCGCGCGAGCGCGGTGACGCAGTGGCTCACGGGCTTAGGGGCCCGCATCGCCTTCGGCCATGCGGCCGCGCACATCGCGGGCGCCGACGTCGTGGTGGTCTCCGGGGCGGTGGCGCGCGAGAACCCGGAGGTGCAGGCGGCGCTCGCCGCGCGCGTGCCGGTGGTGGCGCGCGCCGAGATGCTCGGGGAGCTCATGCGCTTCCGCTACTCCATCGCGGTGGCCGGCTCGCACGGCAAGACCACCACCACCAGCCTGATCGCGGGCATCCTCAGCGAGGGGGGCGAGGACCCGACCTACGTGATCGGCGGGCGCCTGAAGAGCGGCAGCAACGCGCGCCTCGGGGCCGGGCGCTACCTGGTGGCGGAGGCGGACGAGAGCGATGCCTCCTTCACGCACCTGCAGCCCCTCATCGCCATCGTCACCAACATCGACAACGATCACCTGAGCACCCACGGCGGGGACTTCGGGCTGCTCAAGCAGAGCTTCGTCGAGTTCCTGCATAACCTGCCGTTCTACGGGCTCGCGGTGCTGTGCCTCGACGATGAGCACGTGCGCGGCATCCTGACCGAGGTGGGGCGCCCGATCCGCTCCTACGGGCTCGAGGCCGGTGCCGACGTGCGCGCCATCAACATCCGCGCGCAGGGGCTGCGCACGCACTTCGACGTGCAGCGCGCCGACGCGCCGCTGCTGGCGGTCACGGTGAACCTGCCGGGCATGCACAACGTGCGCAACGCGCTCGCCGCCATCGCGGTGGCGAGCGAGCTCGGCATCGAGGACGCGGCGGTCGCGCGCGCGCTCGCCGCCTTCCAGGGGGTCGACCGGCGCCTGCAGCACATCGCCGACGTCGTGACCGCCCTCGGCGTGGTCGGCATCGTCGATGATTACGCCCATCACCCCACCGAGGTGACCGCGACGCTGGAAGCGGTGCGCCAGGGCTACCCCGGCCGGCGCATCGTGCTCGCGTTCCAGCCGCACCGCTTCACCCGCACGCGCGACCTCATCGATGACTTCGCCAAGGCGCTCTCCGCGGCCGACCTGCTGCTCGTCACGGAAGTGTACGCGGCCGGGGAGCCGCCGATCACCGGCGCGGACGGGCGCGCCCTGTGCCGCGCGGTGCGCGGCCGCGGCCAGCTCGAGCCGCTGTTCGTGGAGAAGGTCGAGGAGCTCGCCGAGGCGCTCAAGGACGTGATCCAGGACGGCGACCTCATCCTCGCCATGGGTGCCGGCAGCATCAGCGCCGTCGCCCATACGCTGCCGGAGCGCCTGCCGGCGCTCTTGCCGCCCGGGAGGGGCGCGTGAACGTGGCCGTGGCCCTCACACCCGAGTTTGCCCTGCGCGTGCGACGCGACGAGCCCCTGAGCCGCCACACGTCCTGGCACGTCGGCGGACCGGCGGAGGTGTTCTTCAACCCGCGCGACCTCGGCGAGCTCGCGGCGTTCCTGAAGAGCATCCCCGCGGACGTGCCGGTCACCTTCATCGGCCTGGGCAGCAACCTCCTGGTGCGCGACGGCGGGCTCCCGGGGGTCGTCATCAGCACCCAGGGCACGCTCGATGCGCTCGAGCGCCTGAGCGAAACCCGGGTGCGCGCCGGGGCGGGCGTCGCCTGCGCGCGCATCGCGCGCCAGTGCGTGAAGTGGGGCTTGGGCCCGGCGGAGTTCTTCGCCGGCATCCCCGGCACGCTCGGCGGCGCGCTGGCGATGAACGCCGGCGCCTTCGGCGGGCAGACCTGGGAGCACGTGCTCACGGTGCACACCATCGATCGGCTCGGCCGCACCCACGTGCGCGAGCGCGCCGCGTACCAGGTGAGCTACCGCCAGGTCGTGATGCCGGCGGCGCAGGAGTGGTTCATCGCCGCCGAGCTCGCCTTCGAACGCAAGCCCGCGGCGCACACGCGCGACCTGCAGACGCTCCTCGAGCGGCGCCGCGCCACGCAGCCGATCGGGGAGTGGAGCTGCGGCTCGGTGTTCACCAATCCGCCCGGCGACCATGCCGCGCGGCTCATCGAGGCGGCCGGACTGAAGGGCCACCGCATCGGCGGCGCCTCGGTCTCGCACAAGCACGCCAACTTCATCATCAACCACGGCGAGGCCAGTGCCCGTGATCTGGAGAGTCTCATTGCCTACGTGCGCGCCACCGTCGAGCGCGTGCACGGCGTCGCGCTTGAGGCCGAAGTGCGCATCGTGGGGGTGCCGTAGGTGCGCCTGAGCTACGACCCGAAGGCCCTGAGGCGCGCTCGCGCGCCGGGCGAGTTCGGCCGCGTCGCGGTGCTGTTCGGCGGCGACTCGAGCGAACGGGAGATCTCGCTCCTCACCGGTAACGCGGTGCTCGCCGCCCTCAAGGGCCGCGGCGTCGATGCGCACGCCTTCGACCCGGGCGAGCGCGCGCTCACCGAGCTCCTCGGCGAGCGTTTCGCGCGCGTGTGGATCGCGCTGCACGGCCCGGGCGGCGAGGACGGCACGCTCCAGGGGGCGCTCGAGTACCTGGGCGTCCCCTACACCGGCAGCGGCGTCATGGGCTCGGCCATCGGCATGGACAAGCTGCGCACCAAGCGCCTGGCGCTCGCCGCCGGCGTGCCGACCGCGGACTTCGTGATCCTGAAGGGAGCGGAGGATTTCGCGCCCACGCTCGAGCGCCTGAAGCTCCCGCTGATCGTGAAGCCGGCGACCCAGGGTTCGAGCGTCGGCATGACGAAGGTCGAGCGTGCCGGGGATCTGCCCGCCGCCTACGCCGCCGCCGCGCAGTTTGAGACGCTGGTGTTCGCCGAGCCCTGGCTCACCGGCAGCGAGTACACCGTGGCGATCCTGCAGGGCGCGGCGCTCCCCTCGATCCGCATCGAGACGCCCAAGACCTTCTACGACTACGAGGCGAAGTACTTCCGCGACGACACGCGCTACTTCTGCCCCTCGGGGCTCTCCGCGCCCGTGGAAGCGCACCTGGCGAGCCTCGCGCTCGCGGCCTTCGAGGCCTGCGGCGCCGGCGGCTGGGGACGCGCGGACTTCATGATGGACGCCGCCGGAAGGCCGCAGCTGCTCGAGATCAACACCATCCCGGGCATGACCGGCCACAGCCTGGTGCCCATGGCGGCGCGCGCGGTGGGCATCGATTTTCCCGAGCTGTGCTGGCGGGTGCTCGAGACGAGCTTCACGCGCCAGCTCATGGCGCCGGCGAAAGGCAAGGGCTGACCCGTGCTCGGTCGTCCCAAGAACCGCAGGAAACCCAAGGAGGCGCGCCGGCGCCTGAAGCTGCCGGCGCTCAACTGGCGCTACCTCGCCTACAGCTTGAGCGCGCTCGCGCTCATCGCCTGCGCCACGGGCGCGATCTCCTGGGCGCTGAACCAGCCGATCGAGACCGTGGCCGTGCAGGGCCGTTTCCAGCGCGTGACGCCCGGGGACGTGGAGCGCGTGGTGAAGGGCTGCGTGCACGGGGCGGGCCTGCTGTCGGTGGACCTCGCCCAGGTGCGCCGCGCGATCCACACGCTCCCGTGGGTCGATGCGGTGAGCGTCGAGCGCGACTGGCCCAAGGGACTCACGGTGCTGGTGGTGGAGCAGACCGCGGCGGCGCGCTGGGGCGAGCGCGGGCTCCTCAACACCCGCGGCGAGCTGTTCGATTCCGACGAGCGCCATGTCCCGCCGGAGCTTGCGCAGCTGGAAGGCCCCGAGGGGAAGGAGGCCCTCGTGGCGCAGCGCTACCTCTCCGCCGAGGGGCGCCTGATGCAGGCCGGGGTGCGCATGACGGCGCTGCGCCTGGATGCGCGCGGCGCCTGGGAGTTCGACCTCGCCAATGGCGTGACGGTGCGCCTGGGAAGGCGGCAGGTGGATGAACGGTTCGAGAAATTCATGACGACGGCGCTGAAGCTCGTGACCCAGCGCGGCGAGGACATCTCATACGTGGACATGCGTTACACCAACGGGTTTGCCATCGGCTGGCGCGGCACTGCCGCGCGCGGCGCGGGCCGCGAGGACGCGGACCATGCTTAAGCGCAGCGAGCGCAATCTCATCGTGGGCCTGGACATCGGCACCTCCAAGGTGGTGGCGCTGGTGGGCGAGGTGGGCCCGGACGGCTCGATCGAGCTGCTCGGCCTGGGCTCGCAGCCCTCGCGCGGACTGAAGAAGGGCGTCGTGGTCAACATCGAGTCCACGGTGCAGTCGATCCAGCGCGCGGTGGAGGAGGCCGAGCTCATGGCCGGCTGCGAGATCCACTCCGTCTACGCCGGCATCGCCGGCAGCCACGTGCGCAGCCTCAACTCCCACGGCGTGGTCGGCGTGCGCGACAAGGAAGTCAGCCACGGCGACGTCGAGCACGTGATCGATGCGGCCAAGGCGGTCGCCATCCCCGCCGACCAGAAGATCCTGCACGTGCTGCCGCAGGAGTTCATCGTCGACGGCCAGGAGGGCATCCGCGACCCGATCGGCATGTCCGGGGTGCGCCTGGAGGCCAAGGTGCACATCGTCACCGGCGCCGACTCGGCCGCGCAGAACATCGAGAAGTGCATCCAGCGCTGCGGCCTGGAGGTCGATGACGTGGTGCTCGAGCAGCTCGCCTCGAGCTTCGCGGTGCTCACCGAGGACGAGAAGGAGCTCGGCGTGTGCCTGGTCGACATCGGCGGCGGCACCACCGACCTCGCCGTGTTCGCCAACGGCGCCATCCGCCACACCGCGGTGATCCCGATCGCCGGCGACCAGGTGACCAACGACATCGCGGTCTCCATGCGCACCCCCACCCAGTACGCGGAGGACATCAAGATCCGCTACGCCTGTGCGCTCTCGCAGCTCGCCAACCCGGACGAGAGCATCGAGGTGCCCTCGGTCGGGGATCGCCCGGCGCGGCGCCTGGCGCGCCAGACGCTCGCCGAAGTGGTCGAGCCGCGCTACGAGGAACTCTTCGGCCTGGTGCGCGAGGAGCTCGCGCGCTCGGGGTTCGAGGAGGTCATCGCCGCGGGCATCGTGCTCACCGGCGGCAGCGCCAAGATGGAAGGCGCCATCGAGCTGGCCGAGGAGGTGTTCCACGTGCCGGTGCGCCTCGGCATCCCGCAGACCGTGCACGGTCTTTCGGACGTGGTGAAGAACCCGATCTATTCCACCGGCGTGGGGCTGCTGCTCTACGCGCGTGACAACGCTTTGCCCGCACGTCGCGGGCGCTCCCTGGGCGGTAATGCCAAGACGATGCTCGAGCGCATGCGGTCCTGGTTCCAGGGGAATTTTTAGAAGCTGACAGCGAAATGACAAAAGCAAGCTTTCGACTCAACCAACCGTTTGTATTTGTGTAAGGAGCGAGACCATGTTTGAACTGATGGACGCGTACAGCCAGAGCGCCGTCATCAAGGTGATCGGGGTCGGGGGTGGGGGCGGCAACGCCGTCGCCCACATGGTGACCGCCGGCATCGATGGCGTGGAATTCATGTGCATCAACACCGACAGTCAGGCCCTGAAGCACGCCAAGGTGAAAACCGCGCTGCAGATCGGCTGCAACATCACCAAGGGCCTAGGCGCCGGCGCCGATCCCGAGGTCGGCCGGCAGGCCGCGATGGAGGACCGTGACCGCATCGTCGAGCTGATCGAGGGCTGCGACATGCTCTTCATCACCGCCGGCATGGGCGGGGGCACCGGCACCGGCGCCGCGCCGGTCGTGGCGCAGGTGGCCAAGGAGCTCGGCATCCTCACCGTGGCGGTGGTGACCAAGCCCTTCGAGATGGAAGGCAGCAAGCGCTGCTTCGTCGCCGACCACGGCATCAGCGAGCTCGGCAAGTACTGCGACTCGCTCATCACCATCCCGAACCAGAAGCTGCTCACGGTGCTCGGGCCCCAGACGACGCTGCTGGATGCCTTCAAGGCCGCGAACCAGGTGCTGCAGGGCGCCGTCCAGGGCATCGCCGAGCTCATCACCCGTCCGGGGCTCATCAACGTCGACTTCGCCGACGTGCGCACCGTGATGGCCGAGACCGGCATGGCGATGATGGGCTCGGGCGTCGCCAGCGGCGAGGGCCGCTCGCGCGCCGCCGCCGAGGCCGCCGTCTCCTCCCCGCTGCTCGAGGACATCAACCTGGCAGGCGCCCACGGGATCCTCGTGAACGTCACCGCCGGCATGGACCTCTCGATCGGGGAATTCCAGGAGGTCGGCCAGATCGTCAAGCAGTTCGCCTCCGAGGATGCGACCGTGGTGGTCGGCACCGTGATCGACCCGGAGCTGTCCAACCAGGTGCGGGTCACGGTGGTGGCGACGGGCCTGGGCCGGCCGGCGGCCACCGCGCGCGCCCCGGTGCGCGAGCGCGAGGCGCCCACGCGCGAGAGCCGCGATCCGGGCATGCGTGTGGTGCAAAGGCCACGAACGGCCAGCGACTATGCGGCGTTCGAGCGCCCGACCGCACACCGCCAGCAGCGCGCCGTAGGGGATGGCCTGCGCGTCGAGCCGGAAGGGGAGGACGTGCTGGATATCCCGGCGTTCCTGCGACGCCAGGCCGACTGATGTGATACGGTAACGCGCCTTACATAAGTCGCTGAGGCGAGGGGCCGCTTCGCTCGAGGTCGCCCCTCGCCGATGCGTGTAGGACGCAACTTTTGTCACCGCCTTAGGTCGCCCGGGCGTTACGGCAAAGCAACACACAGCATGGTCGGACAACGGACGCTCAAAAACACGATACGCGCCACGGGCGTAGGCCTGCACACGGGCAAAAAAGTGCTGATGACCCTGCGGCCGGCGGGCCCGGATGAGGGGATCATCTTCCGCCGTACCGACCTGCCGCAGATGGTGGACATCCGCGCCAGCGCCGAGAACGTCGGTGACACCATGCTCGGCACCACGCTCGGCAAGGGCGAGTCGCGCGTCTCCACCGTCGAGCACCTGCTCTCGGCCTTCGCAGGTCTCGGGATCGACAACGCGATCGTCGAGGTCTCCGCCGCCGAAGTGCCCATCATGGACGGCAGCGCCGGCCCCTTCGTGTTCCTGCTTGCAGTCGGCGGGCATCGAGGAGCAGCGCCAGCCCAAGCGCTTCATCCGCGTGAAGAAGCGCGTGCGCGTCGAGGACAACGACAAGTGGGCGCAGTTCGATCCCTTCGACGGCTTCAAGGTCAACTTCGAGATCGAGTTCAATCACCCGATCTTCAAGCGCCGCGCGCAGCGCGCCTCCATGGACTTCTCCACCACCTCGTTCCTCAAGGAGGTCTCGCGCGCGCGTACCTTCGGCTTCATGCGCGACCTCGAGACGCTGCGCTCGCGCAACCTCGCCCTCGGCGGGAGCCTGGACAACGCGATCGTGCTCGATGACTTCCGGGTGCTGAACGAGGACGGGCTGCGCTACGAGGACGAGTTCGTCAAGCACAAGATCCTGGATGCCATCGGTGACCTGTACCTGCTCGGGCACAGCCTGATCGGGGAGTTCTCGGGCCACAAGTCAGGCCACGCCCTCAACAACAAGCTGCTTGCGCACGCTGCTGGCCGATGCCGCCGCCTGGGAAGAGGTCGTGTTCGAGCGCTACGCCGACGCGCCGATCTCCTACATCGAGGCCCCGGCGCTGCCGCCCGGCGGCTGAACGCGCGTGCCCGCGCGCGCCCGCGTGCGCCGGCCCATCACTGCCAACACCATCTTCGGGGGTTCCATGCTGCGCCTCGCCGCCGCTTTATTGCTCGTCACCGCCTGCGGACTCATGCCCGAGGCGCGCGCCGCCGACCGCTACGTCGAGGGCCGGGACTACTACCTGATCACTCCGGCGCAGCCGACCACCGTGCCGCCCGGCAAGGTGGAAGTCATGGAGGTGTTCTCCTACGGCTGCCCGGTCTGCAATACCTTTCAGCCGACCATGGAGGGGCTGCGGCGCGTCCTGCCGGCGAACGCACAGATCGTGCTGCTGCCGGCCTCCTTCAACCCGGCCGAGGACTGGCCGATGTTCCAGCGCGCCTACATCACCGCGCAGCTGCTCGGGGTGGCGGACCGCGCCCACCAGGGAATCTTCGATGCCGTGTGGAAGAGCGGGGAGCTCGCCACCACCGATCCGACCACCCACACGCTGAAGAGCCCGCAGCCCTCGCTCGAGGCGGCGGCCCAGGTCTATGCGCGCCTCACCGGGGTCAAGCCCGAGACGTTCCTCGCCACGGCGCGCTCGTTCTCGGTCGATGTGAAGATCAAGGCCGCGGATGCGCAGATCCTGGCCATGCAGGTCGATGGCACCCCCTGCCTCGTGGTGAACGGCAAGTACCGCGTGAATAACCGGGCCGCCGTCGAGGGCGGCCCGATCGAGCTGGTGAAATTCCTCGTCGCCAAGGAAAGCGGGCACTGACGCGCCGCCGCGGCCGCCTCCAGCTTAGCGGCGCGGCAGCACGCGCACGGCGATCGCGGTCACCGAAGGATGCGCACGGCGCAGCGCCTCCTCGAGCTCCCCCAGCGCGAAACGCAGCCGCGCGCACCAGGCGGCCGACTCGGCAAACACCACCAGCGTCCCCGCGCGCTCGTGCACGGCGCAGACCTTGGCAGGAAGCGGCGGCGGCAGGTGCGCCGACAGCCACGCCTCCCAGAGCTGCGGCGCCGCCGCCGGCATCTGTGACGCGCGTCAAGTTCGCCAGTCGGCCCGACAGGAGGTCCTTGACAGAATGTATGGCGGGTGCTGACACGCGCTTCAGACCTGCGCGAGTCCTCATTGGGGCTGTTAGGCGCTTGTGTCGGTGCGTCTTCTTCGGCATATTGCTTTCGCTGCCCCGCGTAGCAAACCCGCCGAAAGGCGGAAGTACGCAAAGCCACCGGTCTAAAGCGAGGAGCCATGACAGCGGGGTTGCCAGCACTGTACAGGTTTTCGAAAGAAAACAGGCCCTTCCAGGCCCGGCCCCGGTTCATGCAGTCGCTTGCGTCACCGGTTGTATCCGGTCCACCGACAAGTTTAAGCACGGCATGAACGTCATTTTCCTGTCCAAGCGTGAGGGCAAGGCGAGGCAGCTGAACCTCGCCCATCCGCTCACGTTAAGTCTCATTGGCGCCTTCGTGCTCGTGGTGCTGAGCAGCGCCTTCATGCTCGGCGTGCAGCTCGGGCGCGACGGCCACGGCCGCGGCCCCTTATGTCAGGTGATGCGCTGCAGCTGGGCGGGGTCCTGGCCCAGCAGAAACAGCAGATTTCCGAGCTCAAGCAGCAGCTGCAGCTGCGCGTGGACGCCATGGCGATGCGCCTGGGCGAGGTGAACGCGCACGTACTGCGCCTGGATGCCCTCGGCAAGCGCCTCACCGAGATGGCGGACATCGACAGCCGCGAATTCAACTTCGACCACGACCCGCCGCGCGGCGGCTCGGGCGAGGGTGAGGGCGTCAGTGCGCAGATCCCGGACCTCTCGGCGATGCTCAACACGCTGGAGAAGCGGGTCGATACCCGCGAGTCACAGCTCGCCGCGCTCGAGAACGTGATCCTCGCCAAGGAACTCAAGCGCGAGATCCACCCCGAAGGGCGCCCGGTCGAGAGCGGCTTCATCTCCTCGTACTTCGGCGAGCGCGAAGACCCCTTCGACGGCCAGGAGACCTTCCACAAGGGCGTCGATTTCGCCGGCGCGAAGGGCTCGACCGTCGTGGCGGTGGCCGCCGGCGTCGTGACCTGGGCGGGCGAGCGCTCCGGCTTCGGCAAGCTCATCGAGATCAACCACGGCGATGGCTACGTGACCCGCTACGGGCACAACGAGAAGACGCTCGTGTCCGTCGGCGAGACGGTCAAGCGCGGCGACCCGGTCGGACTGATGGGTTCCACCGGTCACTCCACCGGCCCGCACGTGCACTTCGAGGTGCTGCGCAACGGCCGCCAGGTGGACCCGCTCTCCTTCATCGGCCGCTAGGCCGCCTCCGACCAGCTTCCCTCCTTGAATTCCCGCGCCCGAGAACCAATTGGGCGTGAGGGGCGTCTATTGCGTACAATACGCCGCTTTGCGGGCCCAGCGACGAGCTAAGTGCTTGGGCTGCAAGCTTATTTTCCCCACACGAGTCTTCCCTTGCGCCAACTTCTCACCCGCGTCTTCGGCAGCCGTAACGAGCGCATCGTGCGCGGCTGGGCCCGCTACGTGCGCGCCGCCAATCAGCTCGAGCACCAGATCAAGCCCCTCACCGATGAGGCGCTGCGGGCCAAGACCGAGGAGTTCCGCGCGCGCCTCAAGGGCGGCGCCACGCTCGATGACCTGCTGCCCGAGGCGTTCGCCGTGGTGCGCGAGGCGGCGCTGCGCACGCTGCGGATGCGGCACTTCGACGTGCAGCTGATCGGCGGCATCGCGCTGCACAAGGGCATGATCGCCGAGATGCGCACCGGGGAGGGCAAGACGCTGATGTCGACCCTGCCGGCGTACCTGAATGCGCTCGCGAGCGACGGCGTGCACATCGTCACGGTCAACGAGTACCTGGCGCAGCGCGACGCGGACTGGATGGGGCCGATCTACCGGCTCCTCGGGCTCACCGTCGGGGTGATCAAGAACGCCCAGAACCAGCCGGAGAAGCGCGAGGCCTATGCCTGCGACATCACCTACGGCACCAACAACGAGTTCGGCTTCGACTACCTGCGCGACAACCTCGCGCTGCGCCTGGAGGACCGCGTGCAGCGCGGGCTCGCATTCGCGGTGGTCGACGAGGTCGACTCGATCCTGATCGACGAGGCGCGCACCCCGCTCATCATCTCCGGGCCCGCCGAGGAGAGCACCGAGCTTTACCTGAAGATCAACGAGCTGGTGCCGCGCCTGACGCGCCAGAAGGAGGAGGACGGCCCGGGGGACTTCTCGGTCGAGGAGAAGACCAAGCAGGCGCACATCACCGAGTCGGGCCATGAGCACGTCGAGCAGCTGATGCTGCAGACGGGCCTCCTGAAGGAAGGCGAGAGCCTCTACGACCCGGCCAACATCCGCCTGATGCACCACCTGAACGCGGCGCTGCGCGCGCACGCGCTCTACAAGCGCGACGTCGAGTACATCGTGCGCGGCGGCGAGGTGATCATCGTCGATGAATTCACCGGGCGCACCATGCCGGGACGGCGCTGGTCGGACGGCCTGCACCAGGCGGTGGAGGCCAAGGAAGACGTGAAAGTGCGCGAGGAGAACCAGACGGTCGCCTCGATCACTTTCCAGAACTACTTCCGCCTCTACAAGAAGCTCTCCGGCATGACCGGGACCGCCGACACCGAGGCCTCGGAGTTCATGCAGATCTACGGGCTCGAGGTGGTCGTGATCCCGACCCACCGCCCCATGATCCGCAAGGACAACCCGGACTTCGTGTACCTCACGCAGAAGGACAAGTTCGAGGCGATCATCGAGGACATCCGCGACTGCGTGACGCGCGAGCAGCCGGTGCTGGTGGGCACCACCTCGATCGAGACCTCCGAGTACCTCGCGGGCCTCTTGCAGAAGCAAGGCGTGCCGCACGAGGTACTGAACGCCAAGCAGCACGAGCGCGAGGCGCACATCGTCGCCCAGGCCGGGCGGCCGGGCGCGGTCACCATCGCCACCAACATGGCCGGCCGCGGCACGGACATCGTGCTCGGCGGCAACCTCGAGGCCGAGCTCGCCCAGGCGCAGGAGCCCGATGACCTCGCCCGCGAGGGCCTGCGTGCGGCCTGGCAGGCGCGCCACGACAAGGTGCTCGCCGCCGGCGGCCTGCACATCGTCGGCACCGAGCGGCACGAGTCGCGCCGCATCGACAACCAGCTGCGCGGGCGCTCCGGACGCCAGGGCGACCCGGGCTCGAGCCGCTTCTATCTGTCGATGGAAGACAACCTCATGCGCATCTTCGGCGACCCGCTGCGCACGCAGCGCCTGCTGAAGATGGCCGGCATGAAGGAAGGCGAGGTGATCGAGAGCGGCATGCTCACGCGCCAGATCGAGAAGGCGCAGCGCAAGGTCGAGTCGCACAACTTCGACATCCGCAAGAACCTGCTGCTGTTCGATGACGTCGCCAACGACCAGCGCAAGGTGGTCTACCAGCAGCGCACCGAGATCATGGGCACCGAGGATCTTTCGCACGCGATCCACGGGCTCATGGAGGACTCGGTCGGCACGCTCCTCGATCAGTACATGCCCAAGCAGGCCGTGCCCGAGGACTGGGACCTGCAGGGCCTCGCCGAGGCCATCGCGCGCGACTTCGGCGCGCGGGTCGAGCCGCAGAACTGGGTGGCCGCGGAACCGCAGCTCGAGGAGCAGGCGCTGCGCGGGCGGATCGTCAAGGCGGTACACGAGGCCTACGACGCCAAGGTCGCCCGCATCGGCGCGCCCATCATGCGTCACCTGGAAAAGCAGGTGATGCTGCAGAAGGTCGATCATCACTGGCGCGAGCACCTGGCGGCCATGGACTACCTGCGCCAGGGCATCCACCTGCGCGGCTACGCGCAGAAGGACTATCGCTTCGAGTTCAAGCGCGAGGCGTTCGAGCTGTTCGCCGCCATGCTCGAGCGCATCAAGTTCGAGACCGCCTCCCTCATGGCGACCCTCGAGGTGCGCACCCAGCAGGACCTCGACCGCGAGGAGGAGGAGCGGCGCGAGCGCCTGATGCGGGCGCTGCAGGCGCAGCACGCCGAGGCCGGCTCGCTCCTCACCGGGCCGGGCGCCAGGCCGGCCGCACCGCCCGGTGCGGCGTCTGCCGCAGCGCCCCGCGGGCCGCCGCCGCGCCGCCGCCGCTGCCGGAGCCCGCCGGCCCGTTCGTGCGCAACGAACGCAAGGTGGGGCGCAACGAGCCCTGTCCGTGCGGCTCGGGCAAGAAGTACAAGCACTGCCACGGCGTGCTCTCGAGCGTCGAGTAGCGCTGCCGCGGGCAGTCCGCCACGTGCCAGCGCCACGGGCACTCCCGCTGATCCGCGTCGTCGCCGCGGCCCTCTACGATGGGTGCGGCCGGGTCCTGATCGCCGAGCGCCCCGCCGGCAGGCACATGGCGGGCCGCTGGGAGTTTCCCGGCGGCAAGGTGGCCGAAGGCGAGCTCGAGGCGGACGCCCTGGTGCGCGAGCTCGCCGAGGAACTCGGTATCGAGGTGTGGGCCGCGCACCCCTGCATGCGCCTCACGCATGCCTACCCCGATCGCGAGGTCGAGCTGTCGCTGTGGGTGGTGGAGCGCTACGCCGGCAGCGCCGCGCCGCTGGATGCCCAGCGCCTCAAGTGGGTCACCCCGGCCGAGCTTGCCGGCGAGGACATTCTGGAGGCGGATCAGCCCTTCATCGAGGCGCTGCGGGATCGCCCGCCCCCTTGAGGTGGCGCTTCCGGGGACCCACATCGCACCCGTGTACAATCCGTAACGTCACCCCGCAGGCGGACCTTCGAATGGCAGCGCAGAACGATCTTCCGGATATCACCATCGACTCCAAGGGACTGTACCGTGAGGATGTCTTTACCGACCGCCGTGCCGGCAGCATCCGCCGCCTGACGCCCGTGACCGTCGATGGTTCCACCGATGCCTCGCGCCCGGTGCTGTTCTCGGGGCAGACGCAGCTGCTGACGCCCGCGGGCGTGCTGCCGCTTGGGTTTGAGATCGAGGCGAAGAGCCTGGATGAGGCGCTGCAGAAATTCCCGGAAGGCGTGAAGGTGGCGCTCGAGCAGGCGATCGATGAGGCGCGCGAGATGCGCCGCGAAGCCGCCTCGCGCATCGTCGTGCCGGACGTCGGCGGCGGCGGCGTAGGCCCCGGTCCGGGACCTGGCGCGCGGCGGCAAGATCAAGTTTCCTTAAGCGCGCTGCGGTGGCGCGCGCGCTGGCCGGGCGCGCCGCGCCCCTTTGCTACACTGCCGCGCGATGAGCCCGCTTAAGCGCCTCGCAGCCCTCGGCCTCTGCGCCTGCCTCGCAATTCTCGGCCTCGGCTCGTGCGCCACGCAGCTCATCCCGGGTGAACACACGGTCCCGGGCCCGGGGCCGGGCGGCAAACCGATGCGCACCGGATCGGATGCCGCCGTCGGCATGCCGGCCGGTGGCGAACCACGCCGATCTATCCGCTCACCGCGCGCATCGAGGTCAACGACAACTACTTCGGCACCAAGGTCGCCGATCCCTACCGCTGGATGGAGAACCTCGACTCCCCGCAGGTGCACCAGTGGGTGCTCGCCGAGAACGCCGTGTCGCAGCCGCAGCTGGCGGCACTGCCGCAGCGGCCGTGGCTGAAGCGCCGCCTCGGGGAGCTGTGGAACTACGAGCGCTACGAGGTGCCGGTGCACCGCGGGGCGCATTATTTCTACCTGCACAACGATGGCCGCCAGAACCAGAGCGTGCTGTTCGTCGCCGACAGCCTCGAGGCGAGCGGGCGCGTGCTGTTCGACCCGAACGCCGTGCGCGAGGACGCCACCGTCGCGGTGTCCGACTTCGAGCCCTCGGAGCAGGGCGACGGTCGTGGCCTATGCGATCTCCGACGGCGGCACGGACTGGCAGATCTGGCGCTTCCGGCGCGTCACGGACGGGAGCGACTTTCCCGAGGCGCTGCACGACACCAAGTTCTGGGGCGTCTCCTGGGCGCGCGACGGCTCGGGGGTCTACTACAGCCGCTATCCGGAGGTCAGCGTCGGCAAGGGCGACGATGCCGCCCGGCCGGCGGTCTATTTCCACCGGCTCGGCACGCCGCAGGATGCCGACCGCCTCGTCTATGCCATCCAGGACCAGACCACGCGCATCCCGCAGGCGCGCGTGACCGAGGACGGGCGCTACCTCGTCATCACGCAGGTGGAGGGGACGCAGAAGAACGGGGTCGTGCTCATGGACCTCACCCACCCGGGCTCCCCGGCGCAGCCGCTGCTCATGGACTGGGATGCGCTCTACAACTTCATCGGCTCGCAGGGCGATGAGCTTTACTTCCATACCACCCAGGGCGCGCCGCTCGGGCGCGTCATGGCGGTGGATGCGCACCAGGGCACGAGCCGCCGCCCCGTGGTCTCCGAGGGAACCGCGGCCATCGAGGCGGCCAGCTACGTCGGCGGCCGCATCGTGGTGCAGTACGTCGAGGACGCCCACGGGGTCGCGCGCCTCTACGAGAGCGACGGGCAAGCTCGCCGGCACCGTGCCGCTGCCGGGCCTAGGCGGCATCGAGGGCTTCCGCGGCGAGGGCAAGAGCCGCGAGACGTTCTTTTCCTACACCGACTACCTCACGCCGCGGCGGATCTACCGCCTGGACGTCGCCACCGACCAGGCCACCCTGTGGCGTGAGCCGCGCGTGCCGGCCTCGATGGAGGCCTTCGTCACCGAGCAGGTCTTCTACACCAGCAAGGACGGCACGCGGGTGCCGATGTACATCACGCATCGCCGGGACCTGGCGAAGAACGGCGACCATCCCGTGCTGCTCTACGGCTACGGCGGCTTCAACATCTCGGCGACGCCGGCCTATCGTCCGCAGGTGCAGGCGTGGCTCGAGATGGGCGGCATCTTCGCGGAGGCCAACCTGCGCGGTGGCGGGGAATATGGCGAGGCCTGGCACCAGGCCGGGAGCGTCGAGAACAAGCAGCACGTGTTCGATGACTTCATCGCCGCGGCCGAATATCTCATCCACGAGCACTACACGCGCCCCGCGCGCTTAGGCGATCCACGGCCGCAGCAACGGCGGGCTCCTGGTGGGCGCGGTGCTCACGCAGCGGCCGGAGCTCTTCGGCGCGGCGCTCCCGGCGGTCGGGGTGCTCGACATGCTGCGCTACCACACCGCCAGCGCCAACGCCCGGCAGTGGTCCTCCGACTACGGGCTGTCCGAGGACCCGGAGCAGTTTCGGGCGCTCTACGCCTACTCCCCGGTGCAGAACGTGAAGAAGGGCATGTGCTATCCGCCGACCCTCATCACCACCGCCGATCACGACGATCGCGTGGTGCCCTGGCACAGCTACAAGTTCGCCGCCGCGCTGCAGGCGGCGCAGGTCTGCGCCAATCCCATCCTGATCCGCATCGAGACGCGCGCCGGGCACGGCGCGGGGAAGCCGGTGTGGATGCAGGTGGATGACTACGCGGATCAGCTCGCGTTCGTCGCGCGCTGGCTGGGGATGCAGTCGCCCCCGTAGCGCTCAATCGGGCTTGATGAGCGCGCGGATCTTGAGTGACTGCGTATCGAACACCGCGAGCAACCGTCGCGACGTACCGCCCCACATGACGAGGGCGTTGCGCTCGGCTGGGTTTAAGCCCCGGCGGGTCATGCGCGCCTTAAGCGTCTTCTTTTCTGCCTTGGAGAAGTACTTGATGTCGTCCACCGGGGTCAGCTGCTGTGCAGTTTCGCTGACACGGCCGCTTCCCAGGGCCTGAAGTAGCGCGGCATGTCGATGATGTCCTGCCCCTCACCGAAGGTCGCGCCATTGACGATTTCCATGGCCTTGTCCGGATCCTCCGGAAGGGGCGCCCAAACCCAGCGCGGCAGGCTGTACCAGTGGGGTGCGAAGGCCGGATTTTCCTTGCGCGCCAGCGCAATCTGCGGCGGCTCGAGGTCCGACGCCTGCACGGTCTCCAGGCGATTGGCCGAGAAGGTGTAGTAGAGCGGACGTCCCTGCCACAAGGTCACAGTTCCGTAGGCAAGTGCCGCCAGCTGTACGACCGCGATCATCGTGATGTCGCGCGCCAGCGTGCGCCGTGGCTTTTGGGGGTTGGCAATGATCAGCGTGAGCGTCGGTCCAAGCGCCAGGTCGACCGAACAGACGATCAGCAGGATCCGGCCGACCGCCGTGAGATACCACCCCGGCCACCTGTACCACCCGAGGTAGAGTCCTCCGAGAATCACACTCAACACGCACGCGCTCGCCAGCAGATGCAGGCCAAAGGCCTTGAGTCGGAACCGCATGCTCAGGGATTCTCCTTCAGCTCCGGGTCTTCGTCTTCGCCGGCAGGATCAACGGCGTCTCCGGGGATGGCGCGCTGCTCGCTCAGCCACGCGCCCAGATCGACCAGTCGGCACCGCTCACTGCAGAAGGGACGAAAGGGGGCGTTTGACCAGTCCAGCTCGCGCTGGCACGTCGGGCACTTAACGCGCGGAGGGCTCATCGACAGGTGCCTGCGGCTCAGGCACAGCAGCTGAGCACGAACGGAACGTCGGCCTCGGTTTGTGTCGGCCGCGTGGCCAGCCCGTTCCAGGTCAGGAAACGCACGCTGCAGCGATGATGGCTGCCGCTGATTTCCGGATAGAGGCCCACGCTCGCCGGCAGGGAGATCCGCAGCAGCTGCAGCGGATTGTCCCGGTCGAAGGTGATGCTGAAGGCGCCGCCCTTGGCGATCTCCTGGCGCGTGCGCCCGTTCTGGCGCGTCAGCCACAGCAGTTCGGCGATCGCATCGCATAAGGGGCGCAGCAGGCCGAGCCACTGGCTGAAGGTGCGCATCCTCGCCTCATCCGACTGCGACAACCAGAAGTAATAGTCCGGCAGATCGAACTCGCAGGTGCCTCCCGGGATCGCGCTGCGCAGCTTGATCGCGCTCAGGAACTCCGAGTCGCGCAGCGGCTGCAGGAAGGCGGAGCCGGCATTCATCAGATCCGAGCGCAGTCGCCCGAGGTTGGCCACCAGGGTCTTGAGGCGCTGCGCATCGACGCCCGGGTTGGTCTGGAACTCGTTCAGGGTGCTGAGCTCTTTTTCGAGTTCCTTCAGCACATCCGAACGCACGTCGCCGCGGGTGGCGAGCGCCAGGATGTCGATCAGGCTCGCCATCGCCGCCCGGCTGCCCCAGGGGCTGGCCATCTCGTTGTGGTGTAGCGCCTGGTTATAGAGGAAATCGAGGCGCAGGAACGTGCGCATCCGCTCGTTGAGCGGCTGCTCGAAAACGAGGGTTTCGGCGCCCGGATCCGGCTCGGCGGGGGTTCCGGCTCTGGCCAGAGGCACTTCCATCATCCGCGTATTGTGCTTGAGCCGCGCGCCGTCCGTAAACGGGATGTACGCGGCTTCGGTGTCGCCGCAGGGCTACGCTCAGGTGCGCGGCTGGGACGCCAGCTCCAGATAGCGGCTGTGGAGCGCTGCCACCTGCTGCTGCACGGCGCTCATGTCGGCATCATTCGTGATGACGTCGTTCGCCGCCTTGAGCCGGACCGCGCGCGGCGCCTGCGCGTTGAGAATCGCCTGCGCCTGGGCGGCGGTTGAACCATCCCGCGTGCGCAGCCGGCGCAGCTGCAGCGCCTCGTCACAGTCCACGACCAGCACGCGATCGACGTGCGGGCTCAGATTCTTCTCCACCAGGAGCGGGATCACCAGGATCTGATAGGGCCCACCGGCCGTGGCCGAGCGCGCCTCGAGCGCCGCACCGATCGCCGGATGCGTGAGCGCTTCGAGGTCGGCGCGCGCCTTGGGATCGGAAAACACGATGTCGCGCAGAGCGGGGCGGTCCAGGTGCCCGTCCGGCGTGAGGATCCCCGCGCCAAAGCGCTCGACCAGGCGCTCCAGTGGCGGCTGGCCGGGCTCCACCACGTCGCGGGCGATCTGATCGCTGTCGAGGATGGGCACGCCCAGGGCGCCGAAGAACTTGGCCGCCGTGGACTTGCCGCTGGCAATGCCCCCGGTCAGGCCGACACGGAACGTTCGGGTGCTCACGACGGGGTGCTCAGGGAGGCGAGAACCAATGCAGGTACTCCGCAACCAGCCTGCGGCCCGCACATGAGCATCAGCCAGCCGGCGGCGGCCAGAAACGGCCCGAAGGCGATCGGCGTGGCGCGGTGCTGGCGGCGCAGCGTGAGCACCGCGATGCCGACCACGGCGCCCGTCACGGCGGCGATCAGGATGATCGGCAACAGCATCTTCCAGCCGAGCCACGCGCCCAGTGCCGCCAGCAGCTTAAAGTCTCCGTAACCCATCCCCTCTTTGCCCGTGACGAGCCGGAACAGATGATAGACGCTCCACAGGCTTACGTAACCCGCCATCGCTCCGATCAGACTCGAGCGCAGGTCCACCGGGATGGGCGCGGGGCTTTGCGGGCCCCAGAGGCTGAAAAACAGCCCGATCCACAGCAGCGGCAGCGTCAGGTGTCCGGCAGCAGCTGGTGATCGATGTCGATGAACGTCATCGCGATCAGGAACCAGGTGAGGATGATCGCCGCCACCGAGGGCCAGCCGAAGCCAAACCGCCACGCCACTGCCGCCGTGAGCACGCCGGTGAGCATCTCGATGAGCGGATAGCGCACGGAGATCGGCTTGGCGCAGTTCGCGCAGCGGCCCCTGAGGGCGAGCCAGGACAGCAGCGGAATGTTCTGCCAGGCGGTGATGGGCGCCTTGCAGTGGGGGCAGGCCGAGCGCGGCACGACCAGATTGAAGGGCGCGGCGGTGACACCGGGCAGGGTGGCCGCGCCGGGGTCGGCATGGGCGAAGTCCGCACACTGCTCACGCCACTGTCGCTCGAGCATGATCGGCAGGCGATGAATGACGACGTTGAGGAAGCTGCCGACGACCAGGCCGAACACGAGACACACGGCCGTATACAGGCCAGGCGAAGCGGCGAGCAGCGCGATCGCGGACATGATTGTCGTTGTTTCCTAAAGCAAACGCCGCGCAGGTGCGCGGCGCTTGCTTCGTCTGCGCACGTCGGCCGTCGGGTTACACCACGGACGCCAGCTTGAAGATCGGCAGATACATCGCGATCACGAGGCCGCCGACGAGCACGCCGAGCACCAGCATGATGAGCGGCTCCAGGAGGCTCGACATCGCATCCACCGCGTTATCGACCTCAGCCTCGTAGAACGTCGCCACCTTCGCGGACATCTCATCCAGCGAGCCGGATTCCTCGCCGACCGCGATCATCTGGTTGACCATGTTGGGGAACAGGCCGGTCGCTTCCATCGCGCGCTGCAACCGCTGGCCGGTCGCGACCTCGTCGCGCATTCTCTTGACGGCGTTCTCGTAAACGATGTTGCCGGTGGCACCCGCGACCGAATCCAGCGCCTCGACCAGAGGTACGCCGGCGGAGAACATGGTCGAGAGCGTGCGGGCGTAGCGCGCGATCGCCGCCTTGTTCAGGATGGGGCCGATAATCGGAAACTTGAGCATCAGGCGGTCCAGAACCTCGCGCATCGCGCGCGAGCGCTTCTTGAAGTAGCCGAAACGCGAATATCAGCGCCGCCCAACACCGATCGCCATGTAAAACCCGTCGTGCTGCACGACCTTCGAGATGCTGGATGACGAACTGGGTGAAGGCGGGCAGGTTGGCACCGAAGCCTTTGTACAGCGCTTCGAACTGCGGAATCACGAATACCAGCAGCACGATCGTAACGATCACCGCGACCACCAAGACTGCGGCCGGATAGAACAGCGCCTTCTTGACCTTCTTTTTGAGGGCTTCCGTCTTTTCCTTGTAGGTCGCAACCTTGTCCAGCAGGGATTCCAGCGCGCCCGCCTGCTCGCCCGCCTCGACCAGATTCACGAAGAGATCGTCGAAGTAGAGGGGGTGCTTGGCAAGGGCCTCATGCAGCGACGTGCCGCCCTCGACATCGGCCTTGATGTCCAGGATCAGCTTCTGCATTGCCGGCTTGTCGTTGCCGTTGGCGACGATCTCGAACGCCTGCACCAGCGGAATGCCCGCCGCCAGCATGGTGGCGAGCTGCCGGCTGAAGATTGCGATATCGCCGGGGTTGGGCTTGCCGCCCTTGCTGCCCTGGCGCTGTTTGCGAACTCTCGAAGGCGCCACGCCCTGGCGGCGAAGTTCCGCGCGCAGCGTCTGCTCGTCCGGCGCGAGACTCTTGCCCTTGATGCGCGCGCCGCGCTTATCGCGTCCCTCCCAGGCAAACGGGATATCGCGCTTGATTGCTTTGACTGATGCGGTTGCTGCCGAAGCCATGGTGTTACTTCCGTACTGCGTTACTCGACCGTGACGCTGTTAACTTCCTCGAGACTCGTCAGCCCGTTCTTGACCTTCTCAAGAGCCGGCGCGCCGCAGGTCCCACACGCCTTCCTTGGCGGCCTGCTGGCCGATCTCCACCGCGCTGCCCAAGGCGAGGATGATGCGGGCAATCGATTCGGTGACCGGTAACACCTGATAAATCCCGACGCGGCCCTTGTAACCGTCCGTGCAGTTCTGGCATCCCTTGGGCGCGAAAATCTTCAGTCCCTGCGCCACGTCCTGCTCGGTGAAGCCCTCCTTGAGGAGCGCTTCCTTCGGGATATCCATGGGCTGTTTGCAGTGGTTGCACAGGCGCCGGGCCAGGCGCTGCGCAATGATCAAACTCACGGAGGTCGCGATGGCGTAAGGCTTCACGCCCATGTCGACCATGCGTGTGAGGGTCTGAGGCGCATCGTTGGTGTGCAGGGTCGACAGCACCAGGTGTCCGGTCTGCGCGGCCTTGATGGCGATCTCCGCGGTCTCGAGGTCACGAATCTCACCGACCATGATGACGTCCGGGTCCTGGCGCAGAAACGCGCGCATGGCGGATGCGAAGGTCAGTCCCACCTTGGGATTGACGTTGACCTGATTGACGCCCGGAAGGTTGATTTCCGCGGGATCTTCCGCCGTCGAGATGTTGGTATCTTCCTTATTGAGAATGTTCAATCCGGTGTAGAGCGACACGGTCTTGCCGCTGCCGGTGGGGCCGGTCACGAGGATCATGCCTTGCGGTTTGGCAAGGTATTTCATGTAGAGATCTTTTTGAAACGGCTCGTACCCCAGCGAATCGATACCGAGCTGCGCCTGCGCCGGATCGAGAATACGCATCACGATCTTCTCGCCAAAGAGCGTCGGGCAGGTGCTGACGCGAAAGTCGATGGCGC
This sequence comes from uncultured Pseudomonadota bacterium, assembly GCA_963727305.1. Lineage (GTDB taxonomy): Bacteria > Pseudomonadota > Gammaproteobacteria > Steroidobacterales > Steroidobacteraceae > 13-2-20CM-66-19. The sequence continues at coordinate 57,672 of CAVSFM010000001.1, read as the reverse complement.
GATTCTTGGACAGCTTCATCTTGATGCGGCCGTCCTGCGGGACACGCCGCTCGGCGATGTCGAGCCGCGACATCACCTTCAGTCGCGCCGAAAGCTTCTGCGCGAGCTGCACCGGCGGCTGGGCGATCTCCTTCAGCACGCCGTCCATGCGCAGGCGCACGCGGTACATCTTTTCGAAAGGCTCGAAATGGATGTCCGACGCACCGCGTCGGATGGCGTCCAGCATGACCTTATTGACGAAGCGGACGATCGGCGCGTCTTCGACGTCATCGCGCCCGATCTTGTCGTCGAGCTCGTCTTCTCCACCGCTGACCTCGAGTGACTCGAGATCAACGTCTCCCTCCTCGCTGAGCGCCGACATCTGGTTGTCGACCTGCTCGAGCGCCTTATCGATCGCGCGCTGCAGCTTATCGTCTTCGACGACGATGGGCTCGATGCCCAGGCTGCTCTGAAACTTGACCTCATCAATTGCATGCAGGTTGGTCGGATCCGACACCGCGAGGAACAGGCGCTTGCCGCGCCGAAAGAGCGGCAGCACGCGATGCTTCGCGATGAGCTTCTCGGAAACCAGGCGGACGGAATCGAGATCGAGGTTGACCGCGTCCAGGTCAAAGAGCGGCACGCCAAACTCATTCGAGGCCGCTACCGCGATGTCGCGGGCGTTGGCGGCCCCGCCCGCCACGAGTTGCGTGACGACGCTGGTCTTGCGCTCCCGGGCCGCGTTCAGCGCATCCAGCATGGCCGTCTCTTCAACGACGCCGTCCTGGACCAGCCGCTGCGGCAGGCCGCCCAAGCCGGCGCGGTTCGCGCCGGCAGCTAAAGAAGCGTTGTCATTCATGTACTTAGGACAAGCAAGCGACCCGGGAAGATGAGTTTACCCCAGTGAGATCACGCGCGCAATTGTCAAATCCTCGGCGATTCTGAAGGACGAGGCTGCTCGAGGCGGCGGGGTGCGCGTCACAATTGGATTCGAGCGGCCCAAAAAGAAAGCCCCGGCACGAGGCCGGGGCTTTCGAGACGACCCTGAGCGATTCAGGAGTCGATTACTTGCACTGCGTCGGGACGTACTTGCGGGACGAGCCAGCGTGCGTGACCGCCAGACCGGTCATGCCGCGGTCGTCAGAGTGGTGTTCGCCGCGAGGCGCACGCCCAGTCGATGTTGCCGTGCAGCGCCGGTCGCCAGCGCGACGTCAGCGATGTCGGGGTCAGGATCAGCGTTGCGCCGGTCAGCTGCGGGATGGTGGCAGATGTAAGTGACGATCGTGATGACGCCAGTCGGCGGTGCGGATCGCTGAGGCCGTGCACGTACTTCGTCGAGACGAGCTCGGCGTGATCCACGCGGCCGCCGCAGCAGTGACGCCCGGCATGTCGTTCGACTCGAAGCCCTCGGCCACCGCGATCTTGGCGGAGGAGGCCAGGTTCAGGCCCTCAGTCACCTTCGCGCGGACCGTGTAGTCCTGGTACGCCGGGATCGCGATCGCGGCGAGAATGCCGATGATCGCGACGACGATCATCAGCTCGATCAGGGTAAAACCCTTTTGCACAGACTTCATTGGTGAACTCAACTCCTAAAAATTTGGGGTACAAACTCAGCGGCGCAAAAGGCGCCCAGGAGTATCAAAGCAAGGCCCATGCCAAGGCCGCCGTTCGCGCTTAAGCGTCATTGATTCTAATAGCTAAAAAGGAGATTGCAGGCCGATGCCCGGTTGACTTAGTTCTGTCGCAGACTGACGCCAGCTGTTCGAAGACTGCGTGTCACAAACTGACCGTAAGATAGGTCACGCTGCAGTGACACCCGCATCAGGGCGTCGAGGTCCCGGCTCTATTCGATTCCCAGCTTCTTGATGCGGTAGCGCAGCGCCCGAAAGCTCATGCCCAGGAGCTTCGCTGCCGCAGTCTTGTTGTAGCGCGTCTTCTCCAGCGCCTTCACGATCGCGTCGCGCTCGATGTTCTCGAGCTGCTTCCCGAGCGCCGTAGTGCCCTCGGCAGCGGCGTCGCCGGGGCCGGTGCACCTGCCTCCGGCGCTGGAGGGCGCGCGCGGTCGCTCGCAGCGCGGATGTGCTCCGGCGTGATCACGCCGCCAGTGCTCAAAGTCAGCGCACGCTCCAGTACGTTCTCGAGCTCGCGCACGTTGCCCGGGAAAGGGATAGGCCTGGAGCGACTCGCACCGCGTCCGGCGGAGATCTCCGGGACGGCTCGTGTTGGCGCGGCGCGCCAGCCGCTGCGAGGATCGCCTCGGCGATCTCGCCGATGTCCTCGCTGCGCTCGCGCAGCGCCGGTACGCGCAGCTCGATGACGTTGATGCGGTAGAAGAGGTCCTCGCGGAACTGCCCCTGCGCGACGAGATCGGCGAGGTTCTTGTGGGTCGCGGAGAGAATGCGCACGTCCACCGGCTCCTCGCGCGCCTCGCCCACGGGGCGCACGGTCTTTTCCTGCACGACGCGCAGCAGCTTCACCTGCATGTGCAGCGGCAGGTCCGCCACCTCGTCCAGAAACAGCGTGCCGCCCTCGGCGCTCTGCACGAGGCCCTTTCTTGTCCGCGACGGCGCCCGTGAAGCTGCCGCGCTTGTGGCCGAAGAGCTCGCTCTCCATGAGCTCGGTCGGGATCGCGCCGCAGTTCACGGCGACGAAGGGCCCGTCGCGCCGCGGCGCCGCTCTCGTGGATCATGCGCGCGACCAGCTCCTTGCCGGTGCCGGACTCGCCGCAGATGTGCACCGGAGCCTGGCTGCGCGCGACGCGGCCGATCATCTCGCGCAGCTGCTCCATGACCGCCGAGCTGCCGAGCAGCCGCGGCCCCGTCAATGTGGCCGTCGTGTCGCCTCGCCGATGCCGGCGCGCGAGCTTGATGGCGCTGCCCACGAGCTTGCGCAGCACGCCGAGGTCGAGCGGCTTCGACACGAAATCGAACGCGCCGAGCTTCAGCGCGCGCACCGCGGATTCGACGTTGCCGTGCGCCGTGATCACCGCCACGGGCACCGAGGCGCGGTTTTCCTGGATCCAGGCGACCAGATCGAGCCCGTCGCCATCGGGCAGGCGCATGTCGGTCAGGCAAAGATCGAAGCGCTCGCTCTTGAGCAGCTTGCGTGCGCTGCTGAGATCGGGGGCGGTGCGTGTCCTGAGATTCATGCGACTCGAGCGTGAGGCTGACGAGCTCGAGCAGGTCAGGCTCGTCGTCCACGACCAGCACGACCGGCTGGCCGCTGCAGCGGTGCGTCTCGGCGCTGCGGGCCTGCTTCATCGCACCTCCCATCGGCGCGGATCGGCGAACACCAGCCTGAATACGCTGCCGCCGCCGGCGCGGGGCTCGTACAGGAGCGTCGCGCCGTTGCTCTGCGCGAGCTCGCGGGCGAGGAACAGGCCGAGCCCGGTGCCACGGCCCCCGCTGTAGAACGGCTCGAAGATCCGTTCGGCATGCTCGGTGGGCACGCCGGCGCCGCGATCGGCGACCTCCAGAAAGGGGCGGGCCCGTGCCGCTCATGCGGCCGTAGCGCAGTCTCGACGCCCTGCTCCGCGTGCGTCCCCGACCGCGTGCTTCAGCGCGTTCTCGCACAGGTTCCAGACGATCTGCCGCAGCTGACCGGGTCGACGCGGCACCTCGACCTCGGGTCTTGCGGCCACTACGGCGAGCCGCGCACGCCGGCCACTGCATCGTCTGGCAGAACTCCTCGTGAAATTCCTGCGTCCACAGGCAGCAGCGGCAGGCGCTCGAGGCGTGGCGGCTCACGGCGCGAGAGGCGCTGCACGTTCTCGATGATGGCGCTGACCCGCTCGGCGTTGCTGCGGATGATCTCGGTCAGGCGGCGATCGTCTTGCGGTCAAGGCTCGGTCGATTCGCCAGCAATTGCCCCGCATGGCTCATGGCGCCCGACGGGATTGCGGATCTCGTGCGCGATGCTGGCGCTCAGACGCCCGAGCGCCGCGAGCTTCGACTGCTGGACCTTCTCCTCGATCAGGCTCGTGTCCTCGAGGAATACCAGCACCGGCGCGGGTTCTCGACGCGCCGAGCGGGGCGAAGTGCGGCGCGGATCAGGCGCGCGCCGTCGGCCGCGACGAAGGTCTGCTCCGAGCGGGACCGGTCGCCGCGCCGGCTGCCCGCTGCGCCAGGCTCCAGGAGGTAAAGGAGTCGCGGCGAGGCCTCGCCAATCAGCGCATCCGGGTAAGCGTTCCCGTCCCCGAGCATCTCGGCGGCGGATTCGTTGATCAGCCGGATGCGGTCCTGCGCATCGATGACGAGGATGCTCTCGCGCAGATGCTGCACGATGTACTGCGACAGCTGCGCCATGTTCGCCAGGTCCAGACTCCCGGCGGCGGACCAGCGCCTCGCTCTCGCGCAGCCGGTTGGCGACCGGCCACGTGGCGAGCGCCACCAGGAACAGCACCGCACCGAACACACCGGCCGTGACATAGTCGCTGGCGGGCGCCGCAGTCGGAGACGCCGACGAAGACCTGCTGCACCAGCACCGCGAGAGCCGCTACGGCGGCGATGAGCAGGGCGTCGCGCCGTGATCGCCAGTACGGTCAGAGCCAGCACCGGCAGAACCAGCAGGATCGCCAGGCCGCTGGCTACGCCACCGCTCGCATAGAGAATGAGGCCGATCGCGAGCGCATCGACGGAGGCGTTGACCAGCGCCACGATCCGCAGGCTCGACCAGTGCAGCCGCCGCGCGATGATGAGTAACACCGCGGCCGTGAAGTAGACGATGCAGGCGGCCATGAACAGGCGCGGACGCGCCGTCGCCAGGCGCCCAGGCGGTGCCGGCAAAGGACTGCAGGGCCAGCAGTACTAGGGCACCAGCAGCCGATAGAGATTGAGCAGCCCGATCACGCGCCAGGCGAGATCGCTGGGTGTCACAGATCGACGGACTTCACTCGGTCCATCCCACGTGGAATTGTTGCGGCAATCTCCGTCACGAACGCAAGGCCGTCATCACTGCCCCGGGCGAGCGGCTGTGGGGTCTAGCACACTCGCAAAGTAATGACCCTGCCGACGCCCGCAGGTCAGCGGCAGGGGCGCCTTCAACCAGTCGCTCTCGCGGCCGAGCACTACCATATCATCCCCGCGCATCGGCTCCTGGAACTTAACCCAGCCGATGCTGACCCAGGCGACTACATCGGTGTTCATGTACAGACGCTTTGAGGTGCGACCCCGTGTATCGGTGGGAGGCCGCCGCGGCTGGAACAGCTGCGGACAGGCATCTTCGAGCCGGTCGAGCACCAAGTCGGCCTGCTTCTGGGCGGCGATCTCGGCCGAACGATCGGCGCTGTCGGGGACCACCCGACAGCTGACCATGTAGGTCGTGTCCTTCGACTGCGGTTCGAATGCGGCTGAGGTGGCGAAGGTTGGTTCAAGGTCCGGTGGCAGCCCGTGCACGGTGATCCTCGCGCAGTCAGCCGCGTCGACCCGCAGGTTGAAACGCGCCAAGGCGGCGTTGACCTGCGAGAGACTCGGGGCGCGGCGTTCACCGTCAGCGTACAATCGCTTGCCGCGCGTTAGCATCCGCAGGTGCGGCGCGTGCTTGCGGATGAGCGCGGCGACCTGGGCGCCGTTGGCGCCCGCACCAGTGAGCGGATACCCCCCCGAAAAATCAATTAAGGCGGCATCTTTGGCCAGATAGGGGGCGATAAAGGAGTCCGACTGTATGCCCACACTCAGATAGAGCGCCGGCTCCGTCTTCAGGCGCGCCGGCACCTCGATCTCGAACCATGGACCGCCGTCCCACGGGACGCCGGTCCAGCGTAACTCAGAGCCCCAGGCCAATTGGAATGCCTGCGTGACGGCCAGTGCGCCGAGAATGCAGGCGCGCGCCTTCGGGGCTTAGGGCAGCAGTTGCAGCAGTAGGGCGATCACGAGCACAGCACACACACAGGCCATCGGTATGAAGTATCGGCTGTTGCCCGAGCCGGCCAGCCAGAGCACCCAGTCGACCCCGAAACCAGCGCCAAGTGCGGCCAAGACACGCATGTCCACGCGCGCATTACTCCCCTCCGGAGGGGGCGGCCCGGGGCGACGCTTCCCGACCCGGCACAGCCCGTACGCGCAGAGCAGCACAAACAGCACGGCGTAGCGCGCATCGGGCGCCATGAGCTCCTCGTGCACCATGTTCATGGGATCCAGCATCGCGAAGGGGCGCCACAGCGTCTCGCCGAGGCCCGACGGAATGAACCGCAGGTGGCGCAAGGGCTCGGTGGTGAACTCCGGGGAGCGAAAAACGTTGTTCAGTAACGGGAAGAAGGGATTACCGAACTTGCCTACGAGGCGATACGCCCAGGGGGCGCTCACGAGAACAAAGGCTGCACCAGTCGCGGCCCCGTACAGCGCGCCATAACGTACCTTTCGATGGGAGCGGGCGGGGCAGCATGATGAACATCGTTGCAGCGGCGAGCGCATGCACTGCATTGGTCATTTTCAGTGCGGTCGCCACCCCCAGCAACAGTCCCGCGCAGATCACTCGCGTGCTGCTGGGGGCGCGCACTGCCGTGGCAAGTAGCAGCCACGCCCCGAGCACCAACTCCCCGGTAGTGAGGTCTGTGAAACTTGAGCCGATCTGCTGTAGGAGAACGGGGTTGATGGCTGCCAGCACGGTTGCACAGATCGCGAGCCTTACACGCTGGCGTTCGCCGCCGGAAGGAAACACCACCAGGGCAAGCTCGAAGGTCAGCCACAGGGTGACGCTGTGTAGCGCCGCCAGGAGAGAGGCGACCAGCAATGCCGGAAGTCCCGAGCTGACGAGTGCATAGAAAGGTACGTAGGCGTACGGGTTGATGTATGACTGTGGCCCGGCGGCGAAGTAGTCCTGGCGAAGGCGATCATGGACGGCGCTGAACCCCGCATACATGTGGTAGTTCAGCGTGTCCCATGCCATCTCCTTGCCGAGGAGATAGTTGACCAGTAGCGCGAGCGCGCTACAGGCCAGGTATACCGGCAACCGTCCGTGCAATAGCGCACGGCGCCAAGCGATGCGCACGGGTGTTGCCCGCAGCGGCTTACCCGATGCGTTCGCCGCCACGCTCATGCGTCGCCGGACGGGCTCGAGCGCAGATCGATGAATCCAAGCAGAAAGGACGCGAAGAAGATTTCGCCGCCTGCCAGCATCAAGGTGACTGATGGAATGGCCACACGCATCATCGCAGTGGGGTCTAACGCGCCGAGCCGCGCGCGCGCCCAACTCGCGACCGAGTAAATAGCCAGAGCCAGCCCGGCCACGCCGAGTGACAGGCCGAGCAGAATGCCGCGCTCGAGGGTGAAAACCCTGAGAAAGCGCTCGAGCTACGGGCTCATCGGCAGTTGATTTTTGACGACCCCGATGGTGCGCGCCAGGAGTGAAAACAGGACGAGCTGTAGGCCGAGCACGGTCGCCCCGGCAGCGTACAACATGGTGTGAATGTCGAAGCCGACGCCCTCGATGACGATTGTAGCGCGCAGAATTGCGAGCTCAGCTACGCTGCCGATCACGATCAGGGCCGCGCCCGGGTAGAACATCAGCCACCGCGGCGTCATCATGAGCAGAAAGCGCAGATGCCGCCAGCCATCGCGCCACCTGCGTAAGTGTGGCGGGCGCGAGCGACCGGCGGGAGACAGTCGTGGGGACCTCAGCGATCCGCCAGCCGGCCAGCGTTGCCTTGACGATCATTTCACTTGCGAATTCCATTCCCGGGGCGCTCAGACCAAGTTTCGCAAGAGCGCCGTGCGATCCACGCCACGCAGTCCGCAATGAAAATCGCCGACACGCGAAGAAAAAAATAGCCGTCCCGCGAAGCTCAGTAAAGGATTCCCAAGATACCGATGCAGTGCGGGCATGGCGCCAGCCCGGATGCCGCCGCGAAATCGATGCCCTATGACCAGGGTCTATTGCCGTTGCGCAGCCGCTCACGAAGCGCTCGAGTTGCGAGAAATCATAGCTATCATCCGCATCGCCCATGATAACAAATCTTCCGTGGGCCGCACGGATGCCTCCGAGCAATGCGCTGCCGTATCCCTTTTGCGTGATACGCACTACGCGGGCGCCGGCCTCACGCGCGAACTCGGGCGATCCATCGGTCGAGCCATTGTCGGCGACCAGCACCTCGCCTTCGATGCCGCCCCGCTCCAGGAATTCGCGTGCCTTGCGTACGCAGGTCGCGACAGTCTCGGCCTCATTGAGGCAAGGCATCAGAATCGTGAGTTCGATCGCGGAGGCACCGATAACGGCCACGGCATGCTCCGGATCTCCGGGCTCGACCAATCGACCGGAGAGTCAGATCTTAGCGTCGATTCCATCATGCCTAGCGGCTCCCGTGCCAGCGGAGCATAATTATCGAATGCAGTATGTCAACGCAGGTCTGGGTCAAATGTGTGATCCGCTCGGCAGAATCCCGGCGCGGGATTCGGCGCAATTCAGCCTTTTGCAGTACGGCGATCCGCGGCAACCAAATCCATGGATAGTGAATCTGCCGCGCGTCGCTCCCATCCGCGCATGATCGACTGTGATTGGCTCGTGTTGCGCGAGCTGCGCGCCGCTATCGAGGCGCTTGCCGCGCCGGGTCGCTGCGGATGGGCGGATCGCGATTGATCTCGGTTGCGGCTCGCAACCCTATCGCTCGATCTTCGCTTCCCGTGGGCTGCTCTATCGCGGCGCTGATTTCGCCGGCGGCGATATCCTCATCGATGAAAATGGACGCGTGGACACCGCGGATCACAGTGCGGACCTCGTCCTGTCATTCCAGGTTCTCGAGCACGTGCGCGATGTCGGCACGTATCTTCAGGAGGCGCTGCGTATCCTGCGCGACCACGGCTGGCTGATCCTGTCAACGCACGGAACCTGGCTCTATCACCCGCATCCGGAGGATCACCGAAGATGGACCAGGCAGGGGTTGCTGGCAGAGATGGCGAGCCACGGGTTTGAGACTACGGAATGCATTCCTATCCTCGGTCCGCTTGCCTGGGCGACCCTGGTGCGCCTCATTTGCGGTTATCAGCTCTGCCTGAGGATTCCTTTTATCGGCCGGGTGTTCGCCTGCATGCTGGCACTGCTCATGAATGCGAGAGGTTATGTGGAAAACCTCATCACGCCTGAATGGGTGCGCCGGGACAATGCCTGCGTCTATGTGACGCTCTCGCGGGCGGCCGGACGTGCAGCGTGAGATTCCCGCGCTTCGTGGTAGTGGGTGGCGCTGTGCGCCATGCTGAGCAACGCGGCGGTCATAGTGCTCGTCGCGTCAGGGCTTTAGCGAGCCTGGTCGCTTCGCTGCTGGCCTTTACGCCGGTCCTGCTCATCGGCTATGCGCTGCATTCGGCCTTCACCTTTGGCGCGCCGGCGATCGCGGGTTACCTTCGTTCGCTATGCGCTCGCGATAGCTGACGAATTTTCCGCTCTGGGCTGCGGCGCTCTACCTCTTCTGCGACCTCCTCCAGGTCCCAATCAGCTCGTCGCGCCGGCGACGACCGTGCTCATTTTCCTTTGGAGCTATGTAGCCGCCAGATGGGCCTTCCTTCCGGCACCTGGGCGCCAACCGAGGGCTCGCTATTGAGGATGCTGTGTAGACGATCGAGGATGTGGAGCGCTGCATGTCTGCCCATGTGCCGCTGTACTCATGGCACAAGCCAGTCTATCAATACGTCGCGCTGAACGTTCTTCAGCAGATGTGGGATCCGCGTCATGTGAGCGCGCTCGATGTCGGTGGCGGCACCGGGGTCTGGCATACACGATCAAGACGCTGTTTGGTCTCGAGCGGGTGGCGTCGGTCGACGTTCAGGACCGGTTCCTGCCGTCACTCGGCATCGAAACCACGGTCTACGACGGGTCAACCCTGCCGTTTGCCGACGGCTCGTTTCGACTGCATCCTGCTTTTCAACGTCCTGCATCATGTTCCCGTGCCCTCACGCATTGCGCTGTTACGCGAGTGCCACGAGTCGCCGGGCGTGGTCCGCTTTACATCAAGGATCATCTTTCCCTGGGCAGGGGCGACGATGCACGGCTGGCAGTCCTCGATTTTCTCGGTAATGTCCCATTCAGCGGTATGGTGCACGCGCCAGTTATCTGCGGGAGGCGGACTGGCGGGAGCTCGCATCTCGTACAGGCTATGAGATCCGGTGAGCGCCTACCTCTCGGGAAAATATCGCGCCGGTCTCATGGAGATGCTGTTTCCGAACCGCCTGGAGTTCAGCACGCAGTGGCGTCCCGTCGTTAGATGACTGCGACACAAGTTACCCATCATTGCTGATGCTGTCCCACTACTTCGAGGCAGCAGCGGCGGCGGGATCGAAATCGTCGCAGCCGTACTCGCGCATGAGCTCACCTCGCCCAGGGGTTTCAGATTCTCTGGTTGGCTTGCGGCCATGCGTCGCCGCCGACGCGTGCGACTCGGTCCGGATATCGCACGCGAGACTCTCGCCGCCGCGACGATCGCCGAGAAGGCTACTCGGCCATTCCGTATCCCGCTCCTGCTGGCCTACCGGCCTGGCGGGCCGTATTGCGCGAGGTAGCTCGCCACGACGTCATTCTCGTTCACGATCGCTGTATACATGACGAGCCTCCTTGGTTAGCTTCGCGGCGCGTCTGCAGCGCAAGCCGCTGGTGCTCGTGCAGCATGTCGCGTTTGTGCCGTTTCAGAGCGCATTGCTGCGTGGACTCATGCACTTGCCAATCGGCTGGTCGCCGCTGCCGCTTTTGCGCGGCGCCGACAGGTCGATATTCATCAGTGAGCTGACCATAACAATATTTTGCTCGGATTCCGCTGGCGACGCGCACCGATGCTGGTGTTCAACGGCGTCGACACAGATTCCTTCTCGCCCGCCAGCTGACAGCTCGCAAGTGAACGAGGAACGCCCGCAAGCCCTTGGGCTGCCCGTGCGACGTGCGCGTGGTGCTTTTTGTCGGCAGATTCGTGGAAAAGAAGGGTCTGCACGCGTTCGCGGCATGCCGCGCATGCGCCGTACCGATGTGCTGTTCGTTTTTGCCGGCCGTGGGCCGCTTAATCCGCGTGGGATGGCACCTGCCGAATGTACGTGTCTGCTCCGGCTTGTCCGGAGCCGCAGTTGGCCTGCCTTTATCGGGCCAGCGACTCCTCGTGCTGCCGAGTGTCGGCGAGGGCTTCCCTTTGGTGGTGCAGGAAGCGCTCGCCTGCGGTCTCGCGATCATCTGTGGCAGCGACACGGCCACGGCCGACGCGCTTGCGACGCCATTTCTCACAGGCATCCAGATCGAGATTAGCGACCCGGAGACGACCGCGGCACGGCTTCTTGCTGAGTTGACGCCCCTGCTGGGGCGTGGCTCGCTGCCCGCCGAGCGTCGTGAACGCGCCGCGTTCGCTCGTACGCGCTATTCCTGGGCAGCCAGCGGAGCGCGCTATGCGGACCTGTTGCGGCGCTTGTGCGCGCCCTTCGTGCCACTGGCGGGGGCGTAAGTCTCAGCGCGGTTTTATGCCTATCCGGCCCGTACCATCGATGCGACCGAGGAACAGTGAGTCGCGGAAATACTCATCAACCGCCTTACGTGCACCGCTCCAGTAACCATAGTCATCGATGATGAGAACCCCGCCGGGAGACAGGCGCGGGTAGAGATGCTCGAGTTCGTGGTGGGTGGACTCGTACCAGTCGGTGTCTAGACGCAGCACGGCAATCTGCTGCGGCGCCGCGCCGGGCAGCGTGTCCTCGACCTTGCCCTTGACGTAGCTGATCTTGTGGGGTGGATAGCCGGTGGTACCCATGTTGCGCTGCACCTCTTCCAGAGGCGAGTGACAGCGTAGGGTGTCGGCGGGACCCGCATCGCGGAGCATTGCCGAAGCGAGCTGTCCGCTTTGCGCCTGCCGATCGTGTTCCGTTGGCGCGCTCATACCCTCGAAGGTGTCGAACAGGACCATTGGGCGCGGGCTCTTGAATGTCAGCGCCGCGGCCATGCTCGATCCGCCCTTCCATACCCCGCACTCTACGAACGCTCCGGGGACGTTGTTGGCCTCCACATATCTAACCGCTGAGCACACAGCGAAAATGCGAGTCGGCGAGGTCATCGTGTAGGGGAGCACCCGGCGCATCACTGCGAGCGTCGCATCGTCGAAATCGGGGTAACACAGCTTAAGGAGCGGCTGCGTCGATAGCAGCGAGCGCACCGCGCCGTTAGCCAGGCTTCTCAATCTCATAGCGTCCGCAGCATGACTTAAGCGCCGCGCCGATTTCAAACGTAGCGCACGTACGGATGGTCTGGCTGGTAAGGAGCGGGCCTTTTCGAGCAGAATGCCCGCTTTCCGCGCGACAGGCGACCTGCGATGAATCTGCACGAATATCAGGCGAAGGAAGTATTTCGCGCCTACGGGATCCCGGTCCCGGCGGGCAAGGTGGCCGAGAGCGCGGCGGAGGCCGCCGCCGCCGCACAGGCCATCGGGGGTGCCGTGTGGGTCGTCAAGGCGCAGGTGCACGCCGGCGGGCGCGGCAAGGCGGGGGGCGTGAAGCTCGTCCGCGACGTTGCCGCCGTGAGCGCCGCGGCCACGCAGATGCTCGGCGAGCGACTGGTGACACCGCAGACCGGTCCCGAGGGCCTGCCGGTGGGCCGGGTGTACGTCGAGGCCGGCTCGGAGATCGCGCGCGAGCTCTACCTGTCACTCACCCTCAACCGGGAAAAGGGCCGCGTGGCGCTCATCGCCTCCGCCGCCGGCGGCATGGACATCGAGGAAGTCGCGCACCACACCCCGGAAAAGATCCTCGCCGTCACCATCCACCCGGCCGCCGGGCTGCAGGGCTTCCAGGCGCGCGAGATCGGCTTCGGGCTGGGACTTGCCGGCGCGCAGCTCGCCGAGTTCCAGTCCCTGGTGCAGGCGCTCTATCGCCTCTACATGGAGAAGGATCTGAGCCTGGTCGAGATCAACCCGCTGATCGTCACCAAGGCCGGCTCGCTGGTCGCGCTCGATGCCAAGATCAACATCGACGCGAACGCCCTGTTCCGCCACCCGGAGCTGGCGGCGCTGCGCGATGCCAGCCAGGAAGACCCGATGGAGCGGCGGGCGAGTGAGCACGATCTCAACTATGTCTCCCTCGATGGCGACATCGCCTGCATGGTCAACGGGGCGGGCCTGGCGATGGCGACCATGGATCTCATCAAGCTGCACGGCGGGGCGCCGGCGAACTTCCTCGACGTCGGCGGCGGCGCCACCAGCGAGCGCGTGACGGCCGCCTTCGAGCTGATCCTGTCCAACGCCAGGGTGCGCGCGGTGCTGGTGAATATCTTCGGCGGCATCGTGCGCTGCGACATCATCGCCGAGGGCGTCATCAACGCGGTGAAGAAGGTCGGCGTGAAGGTGCCGGTGGTCGTGCGGCTCGAGGGCACCAACGCGCCCGCCGCACGCGCGCTGCTCGCGCAGAGCGGACTGACCATCACCCCCGCGGAAGATCTGACGGATGCGGCGCGCAAGGTCGTCGCGCTCGCCAGGAAGGGCAAGGCATGAGCATTCTGGTCAACAAGCGCACCAAGGTGATCTGCCAGGGGTTCACCGGCAAGCAGGGCACCTTTCACTCCGAGCAGGCGCTCGCCTATGGCACGCAGCTGGTCGGCGGAGTCACCCCGGGGCGCGGCGGCCAGAAGCACCTGGGGCTGCCGGTGTTCGATACGGTGAAGGACGCCGTGCGCGTCACGCAGGCCACGGCGAGCGTGATCTACGTGCCGCCGGCGGGGGCCGCGGATTCGATCCTGGAAGCGATCGATGCGGGCATCGAGCTCGTGGTGTGCATCACCGAGGGCGTGCCGGTGAACGACATGGTGCGCGTCAAGGCGGTGCTCGCGAACTCCGCGACCCGGCTCGTGGGGCCGAACTGCCCGGGCGTCATCACGCCCGATGAATGCAAGATCGGCATCATGCCCGGCTTCATCCACCAGAAGGGCGCGGTCGGGATCGTGTCGCGCTCGGGCACGCTGACCTACGAGGCCGTGTTCCAGACCACGCGCATCGGGCTCGGACAGAGCACCTGCGTCGGCATCGGCGGCGACCCGGTGCGCGGCATGAACTTCATCGACGTGCTCGAGCTGTTCGAGCGCGACCCGCGCACCGAGGGCATCATCCTGGTCGGCGAGATCGGTGGGAGCGACGAGGAGGCCGCGGCCCGTTACATCCACCGCTTCGTGACCAAGCCCGTGGTCGCCTACATCGCCGGCGTCACCGCGCCGGCGGGCAAGCGCATGGGCCACGCCGGGGCGATCGTCGCCGGCGGCAAGGGAACCGCGGCGGACAAGTACGCCGCCTTCGAGGCCGCCGGCGTGCGCACCGTGAAGTCCCCCGCCGAGCTCGGCTCGGCGATGAACGCACTGCTGCGCAAGCCCACATCATCCCGGGGCAGCCCGCGCCGCCGGCCGGTCGCGGCCGCCGCACCGCGGCCGCGCAAGGGCAAGCGCGCCAAAGCTGCGGCGAAGGTGCGCGCGCGCCCCAAGGCCGCCGCCCGCCGCTCCGGGCGCAGCGCACGCGGCAGGCGGCGCTGAGTTCTGAAAGAATAGCGAGCACATCCCCCGGGGCGCGCGCTCCGGGACCCTCCGCCAAACTTTAAGGTGAGGCTTGCGGATCGCGCTCGCGCAGCTGAACTTCCTGGTCGGTGACGTGCAGGGCAATGCCGCGCGCGTCATCGAGGCCACGCGCCGCGCGGTCGCCGCCGAGCGTGCCGACCTGGTGCTCTTCCCGGAGCTGACGCTTTCGGGCTACCCACCCGAGGATCTGCTGTTCCACCGCGGCTTCCGCCGGCAGATCGAGGCCGGCCTTGCACGCCTGAAGCGCGAAGTGCGCGACGTGCCCCTGGTGCTCGGCTTCCCCGAGTACACCAGCGCCGGCATCTACAACTCAGCCGCGCTGATCATCGGCGGGGAGATTGCCGCCATCCACCGCAAGGCGGAACTGCCCAACTACAAGGTGTTCGACGAGAAGCGCTACTTCCAGGCGGGCGCGCAGCCGACCGTCGCCGACTGTGAGGGCTTGCGGGCGGGACTGCTGGTGTGCGAGGACATCTGGGCACCGCAGGCGACGCAGCACGCGCGCGCCGCGGGCGCGCAGCTGCTGCTGGTGATCAACGCCTCGCCCTACGAGATCCACAAGCAGCGCGAGCGCGAGGACGTGG
The DNA here is from genome assembly GCA_963727305.1 of uncultured Pseudomonadota bacterium. GTDB lineage: Bacteria > Pseudomonadota > Gammaproteobacteria > Steroidobacterales > Steroidobacteraceae > 13-2-20CM-66-19. The sequence continues at coordinate 42,607 of CAVSFM010000001.1, read as the reverse complement.
CGCGCGCGCGGGTGCGCGATGTCGGCCTGCCACTGGCGTACGTGAACCTCGTGGGCGGCCAGGACGAGCTGGTGTTCGACGGCAACTCCTTCGTCATGGACGCATCCGGCGAGGTCGTGATGCGCGCGCCGGCCTTCACCGAGGGCATCTTCGTCGTCGAGTTCGCCCGCGATGCGCGCGGTGCGGTGCATCCGGCGCGCGGCAGCGTGGCGCCGGAGTATTCCGATGAGGCGAGCGTCTACGGGGCGCTCGTCCTCGGGGTGCGCGACTACGTGCGCAAGCACGGCTTTCCCGGCGTCGTCATGGGACTCTCCGGCGGGGTCGACTCCGCGCTGACCCTGGCGATCGCCGTGGACGCACTGGGACATGAGCGCGTGCAGGCGGTGATGATGCCCTCGCGCTACACCTCGGAAATGAGCCTGGCCGATGCCAAGGCGCAGGCCGAGATGCTGCAGGTGAAGTACAGCGTGCTCTCGATCGAGGCCATGTTCGAGGCGACGCTTGCCACCCTCCGGGACGAGTTCGCCGGGCGCGCGCCGGATGCCACCGAGGAGAACATCCAGTCACGCTGCCGCATGCTGCTGCTCATGGGCATTTCGAACAAGACCGGGCGCATGCTGCTCACCACCGGCAACAAGAGCGAGATGGCCGTCGGCTACGCGACGCTCTACGGGGACATGGCCGGCGGCTTCGCCCCCATCAAGGACTGCAACAAGCTCTTGGTCTACCGCCTGGCGAACTACCGCAATTCGCTCGGGCGCGTGATTCCCGAGCGGGTCATCGAGCGGGCACCCTCCGCGGAGCTGCGCCACGAGCAGAAGGACTCCGATTCACTGCCGCCCTACGAAGTGCTCGACCCGATACTCGAGGCCTTCATCGAGGAGGATCTGTCGGTGGATGAAATCGAGGCGCGCGGCTTCGATCGTGCCACCATCGGCCGGGTGCTGGACCTGGTGAAGCGCAACGAGTACAAGCGCCGCCAGGCTCCGCCGGGGGTGCGCGTCAGCCGCCGCGCCTTCGGCCGCGACTGGCGCTATCCGATCACCAGCGGCTACCGCCGCTAGCGGCCTACCACAGCTTCCACCAGGGCTTCTTGATCTCCGCCTGCTGCGCCACCTTCATCGGCTTGGAGTAGTTGGCGGCGTAGACCTCGCGGGTCTGGTTGGCGAGCTGCGGCAGGTTCATGCGGTCGTAGGAGAACATCAGGATCTCGAGCGCCTGCTGGGTCGAGGGCGCGCCGTCGTACTGCTCGATCGCGCCCTTGGCGCGCTGCGCGGAGGCCACGAAGGCGTTGCGCTTGTAGTAGAAGCTCGCCACGTGCACCTCGTAGGCCGCCAGGCGGTCGCGCAGCCACACCATGCGCTGCAGCGAGTCGGGCGCATACTCGCTCTTGGGGTACTGCTCGACCACCGTCTTGAAGGCCGCGTACGCCTTGCGCGCCGTGCTCGGCGGTCGCTGCGTGGTGTCCGCGCGGAACAGCCGCTCGATCGCGTTGGGCTGGCGCTCGAACTCCACCAGGCCCTTCACGTACCAGGCGTAGTCGCAGCGCGGGTGGGTGGGGTTCTCGCGGATGAAGCTGTCGGCCGCATCGGTGGCGGACTCGCCCTCGCCGGCGCGGTAGTATGAGTAGATGAGATCGAGGCGCGCCTGGCGTGCCTCGTCGGTGAAGGGAAACGACGCCGTCAGCCGCTCGTAGGTCTTGATGGCGCTGTTGAAGTCGTAGTTCACCATCGCCTTGTGCGCTTTCTTATAAAGCTGCGCAGGCGTTTCCTTGAGGTTCGCTTTATCGCGCCGGTGGCAGCCGCTGACCGAGACGGCGAGCAGCAGCACGGCGCACAGGGCGAGCACGGCGCCGCGCGCCGGAAGAGACGGAAACATCAAGAAGGGCCTTTCTGTGGCTGCGCGTCGCCTAAAACGAGTAAGTATAGCGAATTCCCCCGACGCCCCTCGGACCACCGGGGACCCCGAGGAGTTCCGCTCCCATGCCCTCACGCTGGCACCGGAGGCGGCCGGGCTGCGCTTCGATCAGGCCCTCGCGCAGGCCCTGCCCCAGTACTCCCGGGCACGCCTGCGCTCCTGGATCGAGGCGGGGTCGGTCGCGGTCGAGGGCCGGCCGCTGCGGCCCAAGGACAAGGTGCTGGGCGGGGAACAGGTGCGCATCGAGGCGCGGCTGCCGGTGCAGGCGCCCCTGGCGGCCGAGAACCTGCCGCTGAGCATCGTCTATCAGGACCGCGCGCTCATCGTGCTCGATAAGCCGGCGGGCCTCGTGGTCCACCCGGGCGCGGGCAACCCGGGGCACACGCTGCAGAACGCCCTGCTCGGGCTCGATCCGAAGCTCGCGCTCGTGCCGCGCGCCGGGCTCATCCACCGTCTCGACAAGGACACGAGCGGGCTGATGGTCGTGGCGCGCACCCTGGAGGCACACACCGCCCTGGTGGCCGCCCTGGCGGCGCGCGCGATCAGCCGCGAATACCTCGCCATCTGCACCGGCGTCATGACCGGCGGCGGCACGATCGATCAGCCGATCGGCCGCCATCGCACGCAGCGCATCCGCATGGCGGTGCGCGCCGACGGGCGCCCCGCGGTCACCCACTACCGCGTCGTGCGCCGCTTCCGCGCGCACACGCTGGTGCGCGTCAGCCTCGAGACCGGGCGCACCCACCAGATCCGCGTGCACCTGGCCCACGCCGGCTTCCCGGTGGTCGGCGATCCGGCCTACGGCGGGCGTCGCCGCCTGCCCGCCGGTTGTACTCCGGCGCTGGTGCAGGCGCTGACGAGCTTCCCGCGCCAGGCACTGCACGCGGCGCGCCTGGGCCTGGTGCATCCGGTGAGCGGGCGGGAACTGGCGTGGGAGGCCCCACTTCCCGGGGACATGCGCGCGCTGCTGGCGGCGCTGGAAGCCGACGGCGCGTGAGCGACCCGGCCCAGGGCGCGCTCGCGTGTCTTGAGCCGGCATGGCCGGCCCCGGCCACCGTGCGCGCGGCCTTCACGCTGCGCTGCGGGGGCGTCAGTGCGGCCCCCTTCGATACGCTCAACGTGGGCGCGCACGTCGGGGACCTTCCCCGGCACGTGGGCGAGAACCGCGCGCGCGTGCGCGCCGCGCTCGCGCTGCCGCACGAGCCACGCTGGCTCGAGCAGGTGCACGGCCGGGACGTGGTCGAGATCCGGGCCGCGGATCCGGATACCCGGCCGCGCGCCGATGCGGTGATCGCGCGGGAGCGCGGGGCGGTCGCCGTCGTCCAGGTGGCCGACTGCCTGCCGGTGTTGTTTGCCGCGGCCGATGGCTCCTGCGTCGCGGCGGCCCACGCGGGCTGGCGGGGCCTTGCCGCCGGGGTGCTCGAGGCCACGCTCGCGCGGCTGGGCGCTGAGCCGTCGCGTCTGCTCGCCTGGCTCGGGCCCGCGATCGGCCCGCAGCACTTCGAGGTCGGCGCGGAAGTGCGGGACGCCTTCCTCGCGCAGGACCGCGCCGCCGCGGCCGCCTTTCGCGCCAATGAGCGCGGGCGCTGGCAGTGCGACCTGCCCGCACTCGCGCGCCGGCGCCTGCAGCAGGCGGGGGTGCGCCAGGTGTTCGGGGGGCAATGGTGCACGTACGCCGATCGCACGCGCTTCTTTTCCTATCGCCGCGACGGGCAGTGCGGGCGCATGGCCGCGCTCATCTGGCTCACCGCCTGAGCGCTGCGCGGGCCCCGTGCTAGGATCGGCCCCGAAGTCACCGCCAAGAAGCTGACCGCGCTTGCCGCTGCTCCTGTGGATCATCCTGTGCGCCGCACTCGGCGGCATCGCGAGCGCCGCTTTTGCGGTGGGCCTGCTGTGGGTGCCCGAAAGACACGCCGCGCGGCTGCTGCCGCACTTCCTCAGCTTCGCCACCGGGGCGCTCCTGGGTGCGGCCTTCCTCGCGCTCCTGCCCGAGGCGATCGCGGCGGCCGGGACCGCGGGCGCCCACGGCCTGGGCGTTGCGCTGGTCTTGGGTCTCGGGGTCTTCTTCGTGATCGAAAAGCTCGTGCTCTGGTGGCACAGCGAGGCCGAAGAGGCGGACGGGCCTGCGCCGGACCACGCGCACCACGTGCACGGCCACGGGCACCACCATGGCCGCCACCGCGCCTCCGGCATCCTCGTGCTGTGCGGTGACAGCCTGCACAACGCACTCGATGGCGTGCTGATCGCGGCCGCCTTTCTCAAGGACCCCTCGCTCGGCTTCGTCACGACCTTCGCCGTGGCCGCGCACGAGGTGCCCCACCGCGTCGGGGATTTCGCCATCCTGGTGCACGCCGGCTGGTCGCGGCGGCGCGCGCTGGTGCTGAACCTTGCGACCGGCCTGGCCTCGATCGTGGGCGCGATCGTGGCCTACGTGGCGCTGCGGGATGCGCTCGGCGCACTGCCGTACGCGCTGGCCTTTGCGGCGGCGGGTTTCCTCTACATCGCCGTCGCCGGGCTCATCCCGGGGCTGCACGGCAAGTCCGATCCGCGCACGAGCGCTGTGCAGGTGGTGCTGATCGCCGCCGGCATCGGGGTCATTGCGCTGGCGGGGCGGTTGACTCACTCCTAGCGTCCGCGCAGGCTGTTTCTCCGGCCGCAGACCCTTGAACGCGCGGCCGGTGTCCCCACAAAACAACCACCCCAATTCAAGGTCGCACCGCCCATGCGCCAGGACAAGCTCACCACCCGGTTCCAACAGGCGCTGGCCGATGCCCAGTCGCTCGCGCTGGGTCGCGACAACCAGGTCATCGAGCCGGCGCACGTCCTGCTGGCGATGCTCGACAGCTCGGGCGGCTCGCTCCGGCCGCTGCTGCTGAAGGCCGGGGCGGACGTCAACAAGCTGCGCGCGGGCCTGCTCAGCACGCTCGACGGCCTGCCCAAGGTCGAGGGCACCCCCGGGGAAGTGCACGTCTCGAACGACCTCAACCGCATCCTCAACGTCACCGATAAGCTCGCGCAGCAGCGCGGCGATCAGTTCATCTCGAGCGAGCTGTTCGTGCTGGCGGCCTTCGAGGACCGCGCGCTCGCGCGCCTGTTCAAGGAGGCCGGCCTGGTGCGCGGCGCGGTGGAGAAGGCGATCGAGGAAGTGCGCGGGGGCGAGAAGGTCGCCGACGCCAACGCCGAGGAGAGCCGCCAGGCGCTGGAGAAGTACACCATCGACCTGACCGCGCGCGCATCCTCCGGGAAGCTCGATCCGGTCATCGGCCGCGACGATGAGATCCGCCGCACCATCCAGGTGCTGCAGCGGCGCACCAAGAACAATCCCGTGCTGATCGGCGAGCCCGGCGTCGGCAAGACCGCCATCGTCGAGGGTCTCGCGCAGCGCATCATCAACGATGAGGTGCCCGAGGGACTGAAGAACAAGCGCATCCTCGCGCTCGACATGGGCGCGCTCATCGCCGGAGCCAAGTTCCGCGGCGAGTTCGAGGAGCGCCTCAAGGCGGTGCTGAACGATCTGGCCAAGCAGGAAGGCCAGATCATCCTGTTCATCGACGAGCTGCACACCATGGTCGGCGCCGGCAAGGCCGAGGGCGCCATGGATGCCGGCAACATGCTGAAGCCGGCGCTCGCGCGCGGCGAGCTGCACTGCGTCGGCGCCACCACGCTCGACGAGTACCGCAAGTACATCGAGAAGGATGCCGCGCTCGAGCGGCGCTTCCAGAAGGTGCTGGTCGATGAGCCCTCGGTGGAGGACACCATCGCGATCCTGCGCGGCTTGCAGGAGCGCTACGAGGTGCACCACAAGGTCGAGATCACCGATCCTGCGATCGTGGCCGCCGCGACGCTCTCGCACCGCTACATCGCCGACCGCCAGCTGCCGGACAAGGCCATCGACCTGATCGACGAGGCCGCGGCGCGCATCCGCATGGAGATCGACTCCAAGCCCGAGGTGCTCGACAAGCTCGAGCGGCGCATCATCCAGCTGAAGATCGAGCAGGAGGCGCTGAAGAAGGAGAAGGACGAGGCCACCAGAAAGCGCCTCGCGACGCTCCAGGAAACCCTCAAGACCCTCGAGCGCGAGTACGCCGACCTCGAGGAAGTGTGGAAGTCCGAGAAGGCCAGCCTCCAGGGCACGGCCCACATCCGCGAGGAACTCGACCGCACGCGCCTGGAACTCGATGCCGCGCGGCGCGCCGGCAACTTGAGCCGCATGGCGGAGCTGCAGTACGGCAAGCTCCCCGAGCTCGAGAAGCGCCTCAGCGCGGCCCAGGCCGCCGAGGACAAGGCGCCCACCCTGGTGCGCAACAAGGTGACCGAGGAGGAGATCGCCGAGGTCGTCTCCAAGTGGACCGGCATCCCGGTCTCGAAGATGCTGCAGGGCGAGCGCGAGAAGCTGCTGAAGATGGAAGAGGCACTCGCCCGGCGGGTGGTCGGCCAGGACGAGGCGCTGCACATCGTCGCCAACGCCATCCGCCGCTCGCGCGCGGGCCTCTCCGATGCGCGCCGCCCCAACGGCTCGTTCCTGTTCCTGGGACCCACCGGCGTCGGCAAGACCGAGCTGTGCAAGGCACTCGCGGAATTCCTCTTCGACACCGAGGAGGCCATGATCCGCATCGACATGTCCGAGTTCATGGAGAAGCACTCGGTCGCGCGCATGATCGGCGCGCCCCCGGGCTATGTCGGCTACGAGGAGGGCGGCTATCTCACCGAGGCCGTGCGCCGCCGTCCGTACGCGGTGATCCTGCTCGATGAGGTCGAGAAGGCGCACCCGGATGTCTTCAACGTGCTGCTGCAGGTGCTCGATGACGGGCGCCTGACCGATGGCCAGGGGCGCACGGTCGACTTCCGCAACACGGTCATCATCATGACCTCGAACCTCGGCTCGCAGATCATCCAGGAATACGCCGGCGAGCAGAACTACGCCAAGATGAAGAGCGCGGTGATGGAGGTCGTGCAGCAGAGCTTCCGGCCCGAGTTCATCAACCGCATCGACGACATCGTCGTGTTCCACCCGCTGGGCAGCAAGCAGATCCGCGCCATCGTGGATATCCAGCTGACGTACCTGAGGAAGCGCCTGCTGGAGCGCAACATGGACCTCGTGCTCGATGACGCGGCGCGCGACCTGCTCGGGGAGGCCGGGTTCGATCCGGTCTACGGCGCGCGGCCGCTGAAGCGCGCCATCCAGCAGCAGATCGAGAACCCGCTGGCGCAGCGCATCCTGCAGGGTGAGTTCGTGCCCGGCGACCGCATCCGCGTCAGCGCCCAGGACGGGGAGCTCGGCTTCTCCAACAAGCTGGAGGAGCGCAAGGCGGCGCGCGCCAAGTGATCCCCTCGCGGCGGGCACCGGCCGCGGCCGCGCCTCCGCTATACTCCCCCACGGACCCCACGATTAAGCAAAGCGCGCTATGCCGTTCTACGAATACGAATGTCAGGCCTGTAAGTTCTACTGCGAGGTGATGCAGAAGATCAGCGATAAACCGCTGACCAAGTGCCCCTCCTGCAGCAAGAAGCAACTGAAGAAGCTGGTGTCCGCACCGGTGTTTCGCCTGAAGGGCGCCGGCTGGTACGAGACGGACTTCAAGACCGACAAGGAAGGCAAGCGCAACCTCGCCGGCACCGAGAAGGACGAGGCGAAGCCGGAAGCCAAGGTCGAGGGCAAGACCGACGCGAAAGAGTCCAAGCCCGAGAGCAAGGACGCCAAGGAGTCCAAGCCCGCGGACGCCAAGCCCGCGGACGCCAAGCCCGAGCGTGCCGGACGCACGCGCCGCGGCACCCCCGCCCGGGCCGCCACGCGTGCCAGGCCAAAGAAAGCCAAGACCCGCCGCAAGGCGCGCCGCTAGGGCCGTGGCCGACGGCACACCCATGTGGACGGCCCTGCGGCGCTACATGGTCGCCGGGGTCCTCGTGTGGCTGCCGATCCTCGCCACCATCTGGGTGGTGAGCTTCATGCTGCACATCATGGACCGCACGCTCCTGCTGCTGCCGGCCGTCCTTCCGGCCGCAGGCGCTGGTGGGCTTTGCACTGCCCGGGGCGGGCCTGGTGCTGGCGCTCGTGATCGTGCTGCTCACCGGACTCCTGGTCACCAACCTCATCGGCCGCCGCCTCATCGTCTGGGGGGAGGACCTGCTGAACCGCATCCCGGTGGTGCGCACGGTCTACGGCGGCGTGAAGAGCTTTGCGGAAAGCGTGCTGTCGCAGTCCAACGCCTTCCGCAAGGTGGTGATGATCGAGTACCCGCGCGCGGGGGTCTGGAGCATCGGCTTCCTGACGGCCGAGGACGTGCCGGAGGTGTCCGAGAGGCTCGGCGAGCCGTGCGCGGCGGTGTACCTGTCGGCGGCCCTGAACGCGACCGCCGGCTATCTGGTCGTGGTGCCGCGCCGCCAGGTCGTGGAGCTGCACATGTCGGTGGATGAGGCCATGAAGATGATCATCACCTGCGGGGTCGTGGTGCCGCATCCGGCGCAGGCCGGCGCGCACCTGCCGGCGCCAAAGCCCGCGGCCTGAAGGTCCTGCGCGGCTTAAGTTGCGGGGCTGGCAGCGCCTCCGTAACATCGCGCGCCTCTATGCGCTCACATTACTGCGGACAGGTGAACGAGGATCTCCTGGGACAGGAGGTCAGCGTCGCCGGCTGGGTGCATCGGCGCCGCGACCACGGCGGGGTCATCTTCGTCGACCTGCGCGACCGCGAGGGCCTGCTGCAGGTGGTCTTCAATCCCGAACTCGCGCCGGTCTTCCAGGAGGCCGAGCGGCTGCGCAACGAGTTCGTGGTGCGCGTCACCGGGCTCGTGCGCGCGCGCCCGGCGGGCACCGTGAACCCGCACCTGGCGAGCGGACGCGTGGAACTCGTGGCGCGCGCGCTCGAGGTGCTGAACCGCTCCGAGCCGCTGCCGTTCCAGCTCGATGAGACCGTGGGCGAGGAGGTGCGGCTGCGCTACCGCTACCTCGACCTGCGGCGCGAGGTGATGAACCAGCGGCTGCGGCTGCGCCATCGGATCACCCGCGCCATGCGCGGCTTCCTCGACGCCCACGGCTTCGTCGACATCGAGACGCCGATGCTCACCAAGGCGACCCCGGAAGGCGCGCGCGACTACCTGGTGCCGAGCCGCACGCACCCGGGCAAGTTCTTCGCGCTGCCGCAGTCGCCGCAGATCTTCAAGCAGCTGCTGATGATCGCCGGCTTCGACCGCTACTACCAGATCGTGCGCTGCTTCCGCGACGAGGACCTGCGCGCGGACCGCCAGCCCGAATTCACCCAGCTCGACATCGAGACCTCGTTCCTCGCCCAGGACGAGATCATGGGGCTCATGGAAGCCCTGGTGCGGCACTTCTTCCGCGAGGTCCTGACGACCGAGCTTCCCGATCCATTCCCGCGCATGACCTACGCGGAGGCCATGCGCCGCTACGGCTCCGACAAGCCCGACCTGCGCAACCCGCTCGAGCTCGTCGACGTCGCGGACCTGGTGCAGGACTGCGACTTCAAGGTGTTCGCCGGTCCCGCGCGCGCCCCCGACGGCCGGGTCGCGGCCCTGAGGGTGCCCGGCGGCGGCAGTCTGCCGCGTTCGCAGATCGATGAGTACACCGCGTACGTGGCGCGCTATGGCGCCAAGGGGCTCGCGTACATCAAGGTCAACGAGCGCGCCCGGGGGCGCGAGGGGCTGCAGTCGCCGATCATCAAGTTCCTGAGCGAGGCGGCGCTCAGCGGCATCCTCGAGCGCACGCAGGCCGCCGACAACGATCTCATCTTCTTCGGCGCCGACTCCGCCAAGGTGGTGAGCGATGCGCTCGGGGCGCTGCGCCTGAAGATGGGGCAGGACCTGAAGCTTACCGCCGGCGGCTGGCGGCCGCTGTGGGTGGTCGATTTCCCGATGTTCGAGTGGGACGCGGACGCCAGGCGCTGGGTCGCCATGCACCATCCGTTCACCTCCCCGAAGAACGAGGACCCGGCGGCGCTGCGCGCCGCGCCCGGCAGTGCGCTCGCCAAGGCCTACGACCTGGTGCTGAACGGTTCGGAGATCGGCGGCGGCTCGGTGCGCATCCACCGGCAGGAGCTGCAGTCGACGGTGTTTGGCCTGCTCGGCATCGAGCCCGAGGAGGCGCAGAAGAAGTTCGGGTTCCTGCTCGATGCGCTCAAGTTTGGCGCGCCGCCCCACGGCGGCATCGCCTTCGGACTCGATCGCCTGGCGATGCTCATGGGCGGCGCCGACAGCATCCGCGAAGTGATCGCCTTCCCGAAGACGCAGACCGCGGCCGACCCGCTCACTGATGCGCCGACCGAGGTGAGCGAGGCGCAGCTGCGCGAGCTGCACGTGCGGGTGCGCGTCCCGCAGCCCTAGACGCTGCGCCTTAAGCTTCAGGGCCGCAGGATCGCTGTCGTGACCCCGATCGTGTACGTGCACGGGCTGTGGATGCCGGGGGACGAGTCGCTGGTGCTCGGGCGTCGCCTGGCCCAGGAGTTCGACCTCACGCTGCACTCGTTCCGCTACTCGGCCGCCTTCGCCAGCATGAAGGGCACGACCGAGCGCCTCGCGGCCTTCGTCGAGGAGCTGCACGTCCCCGAGGTGCACTTCGTCGGCCACAGCCTGGGCGGGCTCATCATCCATCGCACCCTCGAGCGCTTCACCGAGCTGCCCCCCGGGCGCGTGGTGTTCCTGGGCACGCCGTCCGTGGCGAGCCGCGCGGCGGAGCAGGCGAGCCGCTTCGCGCCGGTGGCGCAACTCATGGGACCGACGGTGGCGGTGGAGCTGCTGCAGTCGCGGGAGCGGCGCTGGACGCATGCGCGCGAACTCGGCATCGTGGCGGGCACCCAGCCGCTCGGCGTCGGACAGCTGCTCGCGCAGTTCCAGGAGCCCAATGACGGCACGGTGGCGGTGAGCGAGACGCGCATGCCCGGCGCCACCGGTCACATCAGCCTGCCGGTGAGCCACATGGGCATGCTGCTCTCGACGCGGGTGGCGCACGAGACCGGGCACTTCCTCACCCGGGGTCACTTCTCGCTGAAGTGACGGCGGCCGCCGGCGCTCACTCCTGCAGCAGCTGCTTCAGGCGATAGAGCGCTTCCAGCGCCGCCTTCGGCGTCAGCTCATCGGGATTCACCGCCGCGAGCGCGGCGCGCAGCCGTGCCGCGCCATCGGGCGGGGCGAACAGCGGCAGTTCGGCCTGCGCCGCCTGCGCGGCGCCTGCGGCGTGGCGCTGTGCGTCGCGGCGCGCCTCGAGCGCCTCGAGGTAGCCCTGCGCCGCCGCGATGACCGCGCGCGGCACGCCGGCCAGCTGCGCCACCTGCAGCCCGTAGCTGCGATTGGCCGGGCCGTCCCTGACGGCATGCAGGAACACGATTCCATCGCCGTGCTCGGTCGCGTCGAGGTGCACGTTGGCGCAGCCCTCGACCTCGGCGGCGAGCGTCGTCAGCTCGAAGTAGTGCGTGGCAAACAGGGTGAACGCGCGCACCCGGGTGGCGATGTCGCGCGCCATCGCCCAGGCGAGCGACAGCCCGTCGAAGGTGCTGGTGCCGCGGCCGATCTCATCGAGCAGGATGAGGCTGCTGGCGGTGGCGTTGTGCAGGATGTTGGCGGCCTCCGTCATCTCCACCATGAACGTCGAGCGCCCCCCGGCCAGATCGTCCCCGGCGCCGATGCGGGTGAAGATGCGGTCGAGCGGGCCGAGCACCGCACGCTCGGCCGGCACGTAGCTGCCGATGTGCGCCAAGAGCGCGATGAGCGCGGCCTGGCGCATGTAGGTCGACTTGCCCCCCATGTTCGGGCCGGTGACGATGAGCATGCGCCGCGCGTCATCGAGCTTCAGGTCATTCGGCACGAAGGGCACGCTGGTGAAGCGCTCGACGATCGGGTGGCGGCCGCCGACGATCGTCAGGCGCGCCTCGGTGCTCAGTTCCGGGGCCGACCACTCGAGCGTCACCGCCCGCTCGGCGAGTGCGGCCAGGGCATCAAGCTCGGCCAGCGCCGCCGCGGTGCCCTGCAGCGGCCCCAGGCGATCGGTGAGCTGCGTCAGGAGCTCCTCGTACAGCTGCCGCTCGCGCGCCAGGGCCTTCTCGCGCGCCCCGAGCACCCGGTCCTCGAAGTGCTTGAGTTCGGGGGTGATGAAGCGCTCCGCGGACTTCACCGTCTGCCGCCGCAGGTAGTCCTTGGGCACGCCTTCCGCATCGCGCCGCGCGACCTCGATGTAAAAACCCTGGACGCGGTTGTAGCCGAGCTTGAGGCTCGCAAGCCCCGTGCGCTCGCGCTCGCGCTGCTCGAGCGCGAGCAGGAACTCGTCGGTGTGGGTGGCGATCTGGCGCAGCTCATCGAGCTCGGCGTCGTAACCGGGGGCGATCACGTCGCCATCGCGCACCAGCGTCGCAGGCTCGGCGGCGATGGCGGCGCTGAGCAGCGCGTGCACGTCCTCGTGCGTGAGCACCTGCTCGTGCAGCGCGCGCAGCAGCGGGGAGTCGAGCGTCTCTAACGCTGCGCGCAGCGCCGGCAGCACCGCGAGCGAGCTGCGCAGCTGCGTGAGGTCGCGCGGACGGGCGGAGCGCAGCGCCACGCGCGCCAGGATCCGCTCGATGTCGCCGATGCCCGCCAGCTGCGCGCGCAGCTTCTGGTCGCGGCGCTGATCGATGAGGGTGGCAAGGGCCTGGTAGCGCGCCTTGAGCGGTGCGTGCGTGGTGAGCGGGCGGTTCAGCCAGCGCCGCAACTGGCGCGCGCCCATGGCGGTGACCGAGCTGTCGAGCACCGCGATCAGGGTGGCGTCGGCATTGCCGCTGAGGCTGGCATCGAGCTCGAGGTTGCGGCGGCTGGCGGCATCGAGGATGAGCGCCTCGCTGCGCTCTTCCACGTGCAGCGCGCGGATATGCGGCAGCGCCGAGCGCTGCGTGTCGCGCACGTATTGCAGGAGCGCCCCGGCGGCGCCGATGCCGAGCGACAGGGCGTCGGCGCCGAAGCCCTTGAGGTCCCGCGTCCCGAGCTGCTCGGTGAGGAGGCGCGCGGCGCTCGCGAGCTCGAAGTGCCAGGGGGCGCGGCGGCGGATGGCCGTGCCGAAGCGCGTGATGTCCTCCTCCGTGGCGTCTTCGGCGAGCAGCAGTTCCGCGGGCTTCAGCCGCTCGAGCTCCCCGCCGAGTGCGGCGCGGCCGGCGCCCTCGAGGACCGTGAAGCGGCCGGCCGCCACGTCCAGCCAGGCGAGTCCGAAGCGGCTGCCATCGCGGGCGAGGGCGGCGACCAGGGTGTCCTCGCGCTCCGTGAGCAGCGCCGCATCGGTCACCGTGCCGGGGGTGACGATGCGCACCACCTGGCGCTCCAGCGGACCCTTGGAGCCCGGGACCTCCGGCAGCTGCTCGCAGATCGCGACGCTCTCGCCGCGGCGCACCAGCCTCGCCAGATACCCGTCTACCGCGTGGAAGGGCACGCCCGCCATCGGGATCGGTTCGCCGGCGGACTGGCCGCGTGCGGTGAGCGTGATGTCCAGGAGCGCCGCGGCGCGGCGCGCGTCCTCGTAGAAGAGCTCGTAGAAGTCCCCCATGCGGTAAAAGAACAGGATGTCCGGATGCTGGCTCTTGATGCGCAGGTACTGCTGCATCATGGGGGTGTGCTTGAGGGCGGCATCGTTCATGGGTGCGCGAAGGCTACCTCAAGAGCTGCGCCGGGTGTGTCGCGGCCGGCGCTTCCGGGCAGGCAGCCGGTGGGTTAGCCTCTGCCCCCGCATGGTGAGCGATCCGGAACTGTACGAGCTCGCGGCGCGCGTGGCCCACAAGCTGCGCGCCGCCCAGCGGCGGGTGGTCACGGCCGAGTCCTGCACCGGCGGCTGGGTCGCCAAGGCGTTCACCGACGTCCCCGGCAGCTCCGAGTGGTTTGAGTGCGGCTACGTGACCTATTCCAACGCCGCCAAGATGCGCGACCTCGGGGTCGCCGGCGCCACGCTGGAGCGTTTCGGCGCCGTCAGCGAGCAGACCGTGCGCGAGATGGCGGAAGGGGCGCTGCGCATCGCCGGCGCCACGGTCGCCCTGGCCGTCAGCGGCATTGCCGGACCCGACGGCGGCACGCCCGAGAAGCCCGTCGGGACGGTGTGGTTCTGCGCCGCCGCCCGCCAGGGCACGGCGACCGACATCATCGCCGAGGAGAAGCTCTTCAGCGGTGATCGCCACTACGTGCGCAGTCGCGCCGTGCTGCATGCCCTGCGACTCATCCTGCGGCTGGACCTGCCGGTACGTCTGGAGGCGACGCCCGTTCCGGGGGCCTCGTGAGCGGCACCGCGCCGCGCGCCCCGACGCGGCGGCTGTTCTTCGCCCTGTGGCCGGACGCGGTGGCGCGCCGCGCGCTCACGCTCGCCAGTGCCGCGGCGGTGGCCGCGAGCGGCGGCCGGCCCGTCCCGCCTGCGAGCCTGCACGCCACGCTGGCCTTCCTGGGCGCGGTGCCCGCGGCACGCATCGCCGAGCTCGCCGCGCTTGCGCGCGCGGCAGCGGCGGCCTGGCCGCCCGGCGAGACGCCACTTCTGCTGCGCTTCACGCGCCTCGCCCACTGGCGCGCGCCGCAGGTGCTGTGCGCGCTCACCGCGCGCGAGGACGACACGCCCGCCGGCGCCCTGGCGCAGGCGCTTCAGACGGCGGCGGCCGCGGCGGGATTCTTTCCGGATCTCAAGCCCTTCCGCGCACATGTCACGGTAGCGCGCAAAGTTGCCCGCGCCCCGCCGGCCACACCCTTCGCCGCCGTCACCTGGAAATGCGCGACGCTTGCGCTCATCGAGAGTCGCAGTGCGCCGGGCGGCTCCCTATACAGTGTCCTCGAATCCGCACCACTGGGTAAGAGGGAAAAATTCGCCAAAGAGCGCTGAAACAGCCGCGCCGCCGCGCTCCGGGCGCCGCTTCTTTGTGTGATAATCAAGTGCGAATTTTTCGCATCACCACTCACTCACCGGGAAGCTCGCAGATGGAAGACAACCGCAAGAAGGCACTCGCCGCCGCACTCGGTCAGATCGAAAAGCAGTTCGGCAAGGGTTCGGTCATGCGCCTCGGGGATGCGGCTGCGACGTACGACGTTGAGGCCGTTTCCACCGGTTCGCTCGGGCTCGACATCGCGCTCGGCATCGGTGGCCTGCCGCGCGGCCGGGTGGTGGAGATCTTCGGGCCCGAGTCCTCCGGCAAGACGACGCTCGCCCTGCAGGTGATCGCGCAGGTCCAGCGCGGCGGTGGCACCGCAGCCTTCGTGGACGCCGAGCATGCCCTCGATCCGGCCTACGCCGGCAACCTCGGGGTCGACATCAATGAACTGCTGGTCTCGCAGCCGGACACCGGGGAGCAGGCGCTCGAGATCACCGACATGCTGGTGCGCTCCAACGCGGTCGACATTGTCGTCGTGGATTCGGTGGCCGCCCTCACGCCCAAGGCCGAAATCGAGGGTGAGATGGGCGAGATGCAGCTGGGCCTGCACGCGCGCCTCATGTCGCAGGCGCTGCGCAAGCTCACCGGGAATATCAGCCGCTCCAACACCATCGTCATCTTCATCAACCAGATCCGCATGAAGATCGGCGTGATGTTCGGCAACCCCGAGACCACGACCGGCGGTAACGCGCTGAAGTTCTATGCCTCGGTGAGGCTCGACATCCGCCGCATCGGCGCGATCAAGACCGGCGAGGAAGTCACGGGCAACATGACGCGCGTGAAGGTGGTGAAGAACAAGGTGGCGCCGCCGTTCCGCGAGGCCGAATTCGAGATCATGTACGGGCAGGGAATCTCGCGCGAGGGCGAGATCATCGAGCTGGCGAGCGCCCAGGGCATCATCGAGAAGTCCGGCGCCTGGTACTCCTACAAGGGCAACCGCATCGGCCAGGGCAAGGACAATGCGCGCACCTACCTCCTCAGCAACAAGGAGATCGCGCGCGAGATCGAGGACCTGGTGCGCGCGCGGCTGCTGCCGGCGCGCCAGGAGCGCCGCGCCGACCAGGCCGCGAACTCGGCCTAAGGCAGGTCAGCCACCTTTGGTACCGATCTGGGTGCGTTGCGCCTTCTCCAGGTCCTCCCGCTGCTGCTTCTCCTTGATCCATAGCTGCTCACCGGGTGCGCACACCGGCTTGGGGCTCGCCAGCCGCGTCCCGGTCTCGATCATCGGCTTGCAGTACCACTTCTCGCCGTTGCGCACCTGCACCTTGTAACCTTCCGCGCGGAAGTGCTTATCGAGCATCTCGTCGTGCACATCGGGTTTGGCGGCCGGCGTGCTCGCGGCGGCGGGCGCGGGCGGCGGGCGGGGCTGGCCGCATCGCTCGAGGCCGTACGCTTCGGTGCGGGCGCCTTGGACGGCTCGTCGGCCAGTGCCACACCCAGTGCGCCACCGAGGGTGCACGCCAGAGCCCATGTCAGGAATCGCATTGCCGGTTACCTCCCAGATGTCCGAACGCCGGGTGTCTGAGCCCCGGTACGCCGTGACTATACTGCAGGGATGCCCCTGCGTCGTACCAGAGCCCTGCCCGCGCAGCAGCGCGGCGACCCCGCCGCCGCCCTCCCCGTGGCCGTGGCGCTGCTCGCGGCGCGTGACTTTGGGCCCGCGGAACTGCGCGCGAAGCTGATCTCCCGGGGGTTCGAGGCCGCCGCGGCGCAGGCGGCCATCGAGGAGCTCAAGGCCCGCGGGGCCCTGAACGAGGCCCGCTATGCGCAGAACTATGTCACCTGGCACGCCGGCCGCGGCCAGGGGCCGGTGCGCATCGGCGCTGACCTGCGCCGGCACGGTATCCCCGAGGACCTGATCGAGTCGGCCCTGGCCGCAGGTCCGGACTGGCCGGCGCTGGCGCGCAAGCTGTGTCGCGCCAAGTTCGGCCCGGCGACGCCTTCGAGCTGGCGCGAGAAGGCGCGGCAGATGCGGTTTTTGCAGTATCGTGGCTTTTCATCGGATCATATCCGCGCGGCCACTGGCGCCGATCCCGACTGGACTGAAGGCCCTTGAGCAAACCGTCTTATATGAGCGCGGCGGACGTGCGCACCGCGTTCCTGGAATTCTTTCGCGCCCAGAGTCACATCATCGTGCCCTCGAGCTCGCTCGTGCCCGGCAACGATCCGACGCTGCTGTTCACCAACGCCGGCATGGTGCAGTTCAAGGACGTGTTCCTCGGCAAGGAGCAGCGCGATTACCTGCGTGCCGCTTCCAGCCAGCGCTGCGTGCGCGCCGGGGGCAAGCACAACGATCTGGAGAACGTGGGCTACACCGCGCGCCACCACACCTTCTTCGAGATGCTCGGCAACTTCTCCTTCGGCGATTACTTCAAGCGCGAAGCCATCCATTTCGCCTGGGACTTCCTCATCTTCACGCTCGGCCTGGATCCGCAGCGCCTGTGGTGCACGGTCTACCACGACGACGACGAGGCCGCCGACATCTGGTTGAACGACATCGGCATCAGCCCGCTGCGCTTCTCGCGCCTGGGTGCGGAATCGAACTTCTGGGCGATGGGCGACACCGGACCCTGCGGACCGTGCAGCGAGATCTTCTACGACCATGGAGCGGAGGTGCCCGGCGGCCCGCCGGGCTCGGCGGACGAGGACGGCGACCGCTACGTCGAGATCTGGAATCTGGTGTTCATGCAGTACGAGCGCGCCGCGGACGGCAGCATGCGGCCGCTGCCGCGCCCCTCGGTGGACACCGGCATGGGGCTCGAGCGCATCTCGGCGGTCATGCAGGGCGTGCATTCCAATTACGAGATCGACCTGTTCAAGAACCTGATCCGCGCGGCGGGCAAGCTCGCGGGGACCTCGGTGTTCACCTCGAGCTCCCTGCGCGTGATCGCCGATCACATCCGCGCCAGCGCCTTTCTGATCGTCGACGGCGTCTCCCCCGCGAACGAGGGCCGCGGCTACGTGCTGCGCCGGATCATCCGCCGTGCCGTGCGCCACGGCTACAAGCTCGGCATCCAGCAGCCCTTCTTCTACAAACTGGTGGCGGTGCTCGAGGCCGAGATGGGCGAGGCGTACCCCGAGCTCACGCGCGGCAGGGCACACGCCGAGCGCGTGCTGCGCCGCGAGGAGGAGCGCTTTGCCGAGACGCTGGCCAACGGCATGGTGCTGCTCGAGAGCGCCATCCGCGCGCTGCGCGGCGCGAAGACGATCGATGGCGACACGGTATTCAAGCTCTATGACACCTACGGCTTCCCCGTGGACCTGACGGGCGACATCGCGCGCGAGCGCGGCCTCGCCATCGATCTGGCAGGCTTTGAGGCCGCGATGGAGGCGCAGCGCCGCCGTTCGCAGGAGGCCAGCAAGTTCGGCGCCGAGCAGCGCACCGCGACCACCGTGGACTCGCGCACGCTGTTCCAGGGCTACGAGCGCCTGAAGGCGAGCGGCCGGGTGGTGGCGCTGCTGAAGGACGGCGCGGCGGTCGAGGCGCTCAGGGCCGGCGAACCCGGCGAGGTGGTGCTCGATCGCACGCCCTTCTACGCCGAGTCCGGCGGCCAGGTCGGAGACACGGGCGAGCTGACCGCGGTTGGCACGCTGTTCGTCGTTACGGACACGCAGAAGCGCGGCAGCGCGCACGCGCATCTGGGCACCCTCAAGAGCGGCACGATCCGCCTCGGCGAGGAACTCGAGGCGCAGGTCGATGGCGCCCGGCGCCAGGCGACGGCACTCAACCACAGCGCCACGCACCTGCTGCACGCGGCGCTGCGCAGGGTGCTCGGCACGCATGTGCAGCAGAAGGGCTCGCTCGTGGCGCCGGACCGCCTGCGCTTCGACTTTGCCCACAGCCAGCCGGTCAGCGCGCAGGAGCTGACCGAGATCGAACGCCTGGTGAATGCCCAGATCCGCGCCAACGCCGCGAGCGAAACGCGGGTGATGGACTACGAGGGCGCCGTGGCGGCGGGCGCCATCGCGCTCTTTGGCGAGAAGTACGACCGGGACGTGCGCGTGCTGCGGATGGGAGATTTCTCCATGGAGCTGTGCGGCGGCACGCACGTGCAGCGCGCCGGCGAGATCGGGCTGTTCAAGATCGTGGGCGAGAGCGGGGTGGCCTCCGGCGTGCGGCGCATCGAGGCGCTGAGCGGGGAGGGGGCGCTTGAGTACGTCGAGCAGAACGATGCGCTGCTGAAGGATCTGGCCGGCCTGGTGCGCGGTTCGCGCGAGGAACTCAGGGACAAGGTGCGCGAGCAGCTCGAGCGTGCCAGGCAGCTTGAGCGCGAGGTGCGCTCGCTGAAGGATCGGCTGGCCTCCGGTTCCGGCGTGGACCTGGCCGCCGGCGCGGTGGACGTGCAGGGCGTCAAGGTCGTGGCCACGCGCGTGGACGGCGCCGACGCGGGCGCACTGCGCGCAGCGGTGGATCAGCTGAAGGAGCGCCTCAAGTCCGCCGTGGTGGTGCTGGCGAGCGTGGAGAATTCCGAGAAAGTGCTGCTGGTCGCCGGCGTGACCGCCGATCAGACCGCCCGCATCAAGGCCGGGGAGCTGGCGGGCGCGATCGCCGCCCAGGTCGGCGGGCGCGGCGGCGGCCGGCCGGACTTCGCCCAGGCCGGCGGCAGCAAGCCCGAGGCGCTCGATGCGGCGCTCGGCTCGGTGGAGGGGTTCGTGCGCGCGCGCCTGAGCGCCTGAGCGCCCAGCCACCCCCTCACGGGCGCTTTTTGCCGCCCGTGTCGCCCTTAAGTATCATGGCGGCCCGCACGCCGGTCCGTCCGGCTCCCGCTGAAGCAAGTTACTGAAGAATCAGCGTGCCTTTTAAGCGGAGAGATGGCCGAGTGGTCGAAGGCGCACCCCTGCTAAGGGTGTAAGGGTCAAAAGCCCTTCGAGGGTTCGAATCCCTCTCTCTCCGCCAAAATTATCTTTATAGATCAGTAGCTTACTGAGTTATTAGCGGCAGTTAGCGGTTTTTCTGCGGCTATTTTTGACTCAGACGTTCTCAGGGCGTCGCGCTTCCTGTCGTAGTATCTCAACACGCTGTTGGTATATTTTTTGGTGTCGGGACTCTTTGAACCGCGGATACCAACAACTCCTTGTGCTCCCCTTTGTCGGCGTATCGACCGTCAGACAGCACCGATGCGCAGGAACTCGACGAGCGCCTGTTGTGACCCGGTCAACCGGCTCGGGCCCTTAGGCACCGGAGGTGGGTGGGCCCCTGCGCTGACTTCGCCGGCTTGAGCGCGGAGCCGCCATCCGAGGTAGAGCGCGCGATGGTCACCAGTCATCAGTTCGTTGCGGATCGGCACCAGCGCGCTGAGCAAGCCGGGCTCGACGTCGAGCCAGTCATCACCGCCTTCGTTCTCCGTCCAGAAGTCGATCAGGAGATTGCGTCCGACTGCGGTCACGGTGGCGACGCTGTGACTGCTACGGACACTGCCGCTACGAATTGCGAGATATTGTTTCGCGATTGTCGGGTCAAGGCGCGTACCCGGGACGCGCAATATGAGCCGACGGGTACCCCAGTTTGCGTAGTAGAGGAAGGCGTCGAAGTATTTCGCGACAAGGTCACGCGGGTCCGCCTTGAAGTTGCCCCATTCGTACGTGTTGACGAGCCGGGTTGAGGTGATCGTGGCTCGACTCGTAATCGCGCGGAGCCGCTTCCGCTCTATTGCGCTGAGTGGGCGGTCGATCGCTACAAACTCGTAGTACTGGAACTCGCTCATCCCGCGCCGCCACTGAAACAGCAAACCACTCGGCTATTCGCCGGCCGCCCACCGGCGGTACGCCTCAATCCACTCCGCACCCGGAGGACGCAGCTTCGGTAGCGGAAGGTCGCGAATCGGAATCGCCTGTCGTGAGCGGCCGCGTCGACAAATCGCAATGATCTGCCCGTCGTCAGTCATGTCAATTCGTTGGACCGTCGCCGGAACCCCAAGCACCACCGTCGCGAAGGGCGTCGCCAACTTCTCCTCAATCATCGTGAACCACCCGGTGACCTGCTCAGACTCGCCGTAGGCGTCGACTGTCGCTTGCTCGGTCATCTCCCGGAGCCTCGCCTTACTTGAGGCGCGGAGCGTGTCCCTTCTTGCGCTTGCCGGCGCTCACGCGAAGTCGTCCTGCTCCTTGAGTGAGCGCAGCACTTCCTCGTCATATTCAACGACTAGGTCATCTCCAGGCTCCTCAAGCCCAAGCGGCGCTTCGCCTCTCGCATAACCGAGACCACGATAGCCGCGCAGGCGCTTCTGGAACATCCGCCACAGCACGGGAACCTCACGGTCGACGTAATCGAAAACGCGCACTTCCTGCTTGGCCGGATGAAGGCGGTGCAGCCGGCCTACGTACTGAATCAATGTCCCCTTCCACGAAACAGGCAGCGCCAGGAAAAGCGTATCGAGCCGTGCGTCATCGAAACCTTCGCCAATGTAGCGGCCCGTCGCCAGAACGAGTCGCTCCTCGGCGTCCGGAATAGCTGCGAGCTGCCGCTTCGTGTCGCGCCGCGCAATGGCGCTCATGCCGCCCTGTAGCACGACCACGTGTCGTGCGATTCTCGACAACTCAGCCGCGAAGTACTCAAGGTGATCTTTGCGCTCTGTGAGCAGAATCGGCGAGCGCCCCTGTTCGAGCGCTCCAATTACATCATCGAGGATCAGCCGGTTGCGCCTCGCGTCGGATGCGAGCGCTGCGTAGAGCCCTTGGATGCTCGGTTGCTCTTCGCAAGATGTCTTGAAGCGGTCTCACGAACCACGAGCGTATGGGCGAACGGGCGCCGTGCCGCGCGACTCTTCGGATCCACTGCAAAACGAACTGGCCCAAGCTGCATCGCCATGATCGGATGGTGCCCGTCGCGGCGTTGTGGAGTTGCAGTCAGTCCGAGGACATAGCGCGCCTTCACCTCCGCCAGCACGCGCTCAAATGAGACGGCGGGCAGGTGGTGGCACTCATCGACGATGACTTGACCGTACTGGGCGACGATGTCTTGGACACAATCCTTGCGGACGAGACTTTGGATCATCGCGACATCAAGCTGGCCGTTGCCGGTATTCTTGCCTCCGCCGATCTGACCGATCTGCTTCGGCTCTAACCCCAAAAACAGAGACAATTGCGTCAGCCACTGCTCGAGCAGCGGCTGTCGGTGGACCAAAACCAATGTACTGCAGCCGCGCGCCGCGACAAGGTAAGTACCGACGACGGTCTTGCCCACGCCAGGGGGTGCAACGAACACGCCAGTATCGTGTGCACACAGCGCATCCGCGGCCGCCTGCTGCACGCTCGTGAGCTTCCCCCGAAACTGTAAGGGGAGACGTTCGCCGCCGACGCGCTCGTCTTCGATCTCGACGCAAGCCCCATAGGCGCGCATCAGCGCCTCGAACTCGGTTTGGCAGCCACGCGGCAAACCGACGAACTGAGGTAGGTCTTCGGCGCATGCGATGACTCTCGGTGTCCTAGCCGTCGAGAGACGCATACTCTGCTTCTTGTAGAACTCGGGATTCTGAAAGGCGGCCAGGCGTTTGATCTGGTTGATCAAGGGCGACGCCAGGCCGGTCTTCTCGACGAAGAGTTTCTGCGCGAGTACCGCTCGCACTACCCGCGGGAGTGACTCGGTGATGACGTGCGGACTGCGTATCCGCGAGGGCAGCTGAGCCCACGGTGCGGCGTCCTCTTCGTCGAGCGCCGCGATCCGCACGCCAACCACTGATCCCCGGTCGCTGGCTTCGCGGGCGATCTGTTCCACGGTTGCCACCCCGATGCGCGGCAGCGAGGCGAGATAAGACCCACTGCTGGTCATCGGGGTAGGGACGAAGTTGCTCGTCGAGGAAAACCGAGTTTCCCAGCGCTCTTGGTCCGTGTTGCAACGGTAGCGCGATGAGATTGCCGAATCCGCCCCGCGGCATCGTGTCCTGGCTCGGAAAAAGCCGGTCGTAGGAGTCCATGCTCAGCTCGTGGCGACGTGACATGGTCTCGGTGATCAGATAGCAACCCATCTTGCGCGCGGACGCTGCCGGCACCGGTGATGAGAAGAAGAACCAGACGTGGGCGCCATTGCCCGAGCGCGATCGCTCTACCGCCGCCGGAACCCCGACTCGCCGGCACGTCTCGACAAAGGCGCTGACATCTTCGATCCACGTGCTCTTGTCGAAGTCCGCCGCGAGGAACCAGCAGGTCTCATCCGCCAGGAGTGGGTAGACCCCCATCACGTGTCGGCCCAGGAGGTGGCCGACCACCGCAGCGTCGTCGCAAGGGATGAACGCCTGATTCGGGCAGTCGCCGCACTTGACCTTGGGCAATTCGCACACGCCCCGGACGAACTTGTTTCGGCATGCCGGTGCGTACCCGCTCTTCCCGGTCTTCCTGCTCTCGAATCGAGTCGGGAAGATGTCCTCACGCCCGCGAAAAAGCGAGCGGAATAGCCTTACCTTGTCGGCCGGTCTCTGGGGAATCGGCGCCTTACGGCAAGGGGCGGACGAACGTGGATTTCCGGTTCGGAGTCGAACGCAGCCAACTCGGCTCGAAGGGCGGCGAGTCGATGCATCGCTTCGGCCTGCTGCGTTTCGAGTGTGACTGAGAAGAGCCTCCTCGTGTGCGATGGCGCGGTGTAACGCATCGCGGCTGGTCCCGCCAGCGGATGGCTGGAGTCGGCAGATTCGTCCTTGTTCAGGGTCGTCCTGCATGAGCTCGTCGCCGGGAGCGCTGGTCACGGGCCGCGTAGCAATAGATCGCGTTGATGCATCCAGATTGTCGAGCTGGATATTCAAGCAAAATCATATGCTTATGATAGCATCACTGGATCGGCGCGGAAATTGCGTACTGCTATGGAAGGATCGGCGCGCGCAAGTGGCGAAACCCAAGCGACAACCTAGGTGCGTGCTGATTGCGGGCCCAAATGGTGCCGGTAAGACCACGTTCGCGCGCCGCTATCTGCCCGAAGACGCGGGCGTGATTCACTTTGTAAACGCCGATCTGATTGCGAGTGGTTTATCGCCGCTCAAACCGGAGCTCGCAGCCATCGCAGCTGCGCGGATGGTATTGCGAGAGATCGATCGTTTGGCGGCTGAACGAATGGATTTTGCCTTCGAGACGACGTTCAGCGGGTTGACCTACGTGCGCCGGCTCCAAGCTTGGAAGCAAGCCGGCTACCGTATCGAGATGGTGTACCTTCGGCTTCGTTCCGTTCAATTGGCGCTGCGGCGCATCGCTGCTCGAGTGCGCCAGGGTGGCCATGATGTGCCGCGGGCCGACGTCGTCAGGAGGTTCTCAAGAGGCTGGGGGAACTTTCAGCGCATCTACCGGCCTTTGGCCGACAGCTGGGCCGTATACGACAATTCGGGCCGCGCACCCCGATTATTGGAGAAGAGTTCGTGAAGGCGAAAACGCGAACGAAGCCAACCCGACCGCCGAGCTTTGCCGCTGGAGTCGGTCGTGCCTTGCGCCGTGCGGCGAAGGATGCGCAGAAGACTGCGCGCATGTACGGCACGCCGCTGTACGTGTGGGAAAACGGCAAGGTTGTGGCGAAGAAGCCGTGAGACTGTCTCATCGGCAGCCGTTAGCGATGCAATATGCTCAAAACGCCAGCCAGCTTTGTTGGTATCTCCTGTTGGTATCAATATTCAGTGAATCAATTAAAGCCCAATAAATCAGCCGCATAGAAAGCGGTGTGGATCCCTCTCTCTCCGCCAACTTTTCTTGTGCCTTTCCCGAAAATGGGTTCTCTCGTCGAACTGCCCCGCTTGTAGAACACCTCAACCAACAAGGGGTCATCGCTTGGCCGGCGTGGGCGTTGACGGACTGGTCGATGGAGTCTTGTCCGCGGGTTGCTGTGGCGGCCGTGTCTGCTACGTTGGCCGGCAGCGTCAGTCCAGCTGCCGTCTGGGCGTCGGCCTCCTTGGGCGGCCCTAGGGTGTCGGCGATCGGTCCTAGGATGAGGTGACGAGGATGGCGGCGATGACCAGACATACCCGGGCGGCTCGGTAGGGTAGGAGTCGCAGTCACCAGCGCTTCCAGGCAAAGTACGTGAGGATAGCGACGGCCACTACTGCGAGAACGACGTAGGGATGGTGCGTGTAGATGGCGTAGAGCACTACGGAAAGTTTGGCCAATGCCGGGACGAGTCCCTAAATCATATCCCAAGCCTCGCCCGCGATGTTTAGAACAAAACCGAGGATCGGAACGACTATGCCCAGCCGATGAGCGTCAGGAGAAGGTTGCTGGGCCTCTTACTAGTCGCCAGTTATTCACTGTAGCAGGCCGACCGCGATAGCGTCACCAAAGCACCGGCGAGCGGGTATTCGCCGAAGACCTTTGTGATGAGTCTTCCAGCCCATGATGAAGTGATAGATGGAGCTCATCGTGATACTCACTCTTTAAGCTGCGCCGAAGAATTGGTTGGTACGGCGTGGCGTTGACCTACGCGATGGCGACGTGGCCTCGATCGGGGCAGCTCGCAGCTCCCGTACGTCCGCCCCAGTCGCTGCGGATTCTGCTTCCGAGTTCATGCCGCTCTCGTTGATTGGAGAAACGTCCAAGTCACCGCTGCAACGCCTTCGGCTTCGCAAAGCTTTTGTGCGGCGCCCTCTCGGACAGAACCTGACCCGCGCTGCTCCGTGTTCCGAAGGATCGTCATTCGTATTTGTAACAGCGCCTTCGCAGCCGAAAGGATTTCGGCCACGCATCGGATTCGGTTCGGACGTCAGCTTGGCGTACAGTTGGCGAGTGTGCCGTTTGCCCCAAGCTTTACCATCGCTGGCGATGCGTTCAGTGTGTAGCCAAGTTTCTGCAGCCACGACAAGAAAGCCATTCCGCATCCGGTGCTTATTCGTTTTGTCGGTGCCGTCGGTCTTATTTACGAAGTCGTCATCCTTGCTGCCCTTGCCGGTGCGATCGCAAGTCCGCCAACGCGTTGCCGCTTACGACAGAGGCACACCAGCGAGAAAGAGCCTCTCCCGTGCTGACGCCGCACAGGTTGCCGCCCATCGAACATTCACTCAATTCGGCCTCGAACAGCGCGGATACTCTGCCGGAGTTGCCGAACGAGGCACACACCTCAATATCCGCACCATTCTTGTAGTCACACGTATGTGGTCGGCTCCGCCGTACCGTCGGTCTTGCCGCCTAAAGCAAAAATAATGACATTAACTGGCTGGCTGGATGTTCCAAATATCGCGTTGTTTGCTTTTACAACGCGATCCGCGTCGGCGACCAGATCCTTGCCGTTCTGCATTGCCGGGCCGCCGAGCGTAGATCCACATAGACAGCGACCTCTGTCGTTGGACTCGTGCCGATATAGGTGAATCACCGGTGTAACTTAGCCACTGCGGCGCTGCGCTAACCCGTCGAAGTGAATGACTCACGGTCTGGCCTCCTGTGTAAATATCGAGTCGATGGCAACTCGAACACGACCCACCCGATTCGTTGGAGCTGCCCCGTTTCCGTCTTAGCTCCATCTCTCCTCTCGATTCTCATCGGATGGCGCCTCCCGGCGATATGAAGTGTAGGGATATTGATGGTGTTGATTGTCGATTCTTCATGTCAGCATTCGCGAGCGCAAAAACCTGGCCCCTGCTCCAAGAGGTTGCTAAACATTCAACAGCAAGGTCTCTCCACCAGCAAGCAGCAGCTGTCGTGCCCAAAGTTCCCTTGCAATTTACTATCTCTCCTAACACACAAAAAAAAATCTGAGCGCTACCATGAGCGTAAAAAACGCAAGCCAAGGGCGGCATGACGCTTAAGTGCCGTTCAGCGAGGCGACGATGCCGTAGGGCACGCCCGCGCCGGAAGTCCCCGTCGCAGTCATGATCATGAGGGCGGGCGAGACGGTGGAGTTCAACGTTGCAAGCCCGCTGAACTGCACCCCGTTCACCGCCGCGTAGGTCCCCGTGCAGCCGGCGTACGTATAGGCCACCTCGTAGACATTGTGCGTGCTGTCGGCGCTCGAGACGGAACCGCTCAGCGTGCAGCTGTTCGCGGCGTTCTGGCCGCTCATGCCACCGGTGGTGGAAATGGAGATCGTCGTTCCGGTGACGCCGTCGGTGTAGTTGCCGCTGATCGCGGTCGTCGAGGAGGCGGTGTTCGAGAGCGCTTCGTAGGTGAGTGACCAGGTACCGGTGATCGGGCTGTTGCCGTTGGTCATGAACGTGAGCGATGCGGTGAGGGTGGCGCCGGTCGTCACCGTGCCGCTGAGCGTGCCGATGCCGTAATCCGAGCCGTCACTGAAGGCACTGCTGAAATCGGGATAACCGTCGACGGTGACGGCGAGCGTGCCGGCCGAGACCTGGACCGCCCCGGTGAACAGGATGCCGTCGCTGCGGATGAACGCCGCCTGCCCCCCGGAGTTGATGATGGCCGTCACCCCAAGCCCGGTCACCGAATCGGTCCCGCTCCACACCCCAGTCGCGGACTGGGTGGTGGTATTCGTGGTGTTGTCGGTGGTGCCGTTGCAGGCGGTGGCCAGCAGCGCGGCAACGCCTGCGCCGACGCAGCCGATGAGCTTAAGCGGGGGAATGCGCATGATGAGCGGATCTCCGGTGAAGCCGTGGCGCAGTTCGCACGCCGAGGGTGGCACGTTTGCCGAGGCGGATTAGAACATCGCGACCGGCCGCGGGATGTGAGCGCAAGTAACGGAATCTTACGGTTTGAGGGCGCAGCGGGCCGAGGCATTCCGCGGCAGCGAGCCGGGGGCGAACCCGTGATTCGTGTTCCTGAGCTCAGGCTACTCATAGCTCGCGAACACCGGCGACTGTGCGAGCGTGAGCGGCGCGAGAAACTCCCAGGCCGCGCGGTTCACGGCGGGCGCCTCGGTGGCATAGGAGTGATCGTGTCCCTTCATGATGGTCAAGGTCACCGGAAAGCCGGCCTCGCGCAGCGCCGCCTCAGTCGCGTTGGCGTCCTTCAGGCTGAACTGCCGGTCCTGATCTCCGATCGTCATCCACAGCGGGATCTTGCGGCGCGCCAGGGGAATCACGTTGAAATAGTCGCGTTGCGTCCAGGCGCCGGCGTGCACCGCGACCGCGGCGAAATACTGTGACTCGAGCAGGCCGAGCGTGAGCGCATGGACGGCACCCGCGGAATGCCCGAACAGGTACAGGCGTCTGCGGTCTATGGGGCGCCGCGCCGCGAGGTCATCGACGACATCGCGCAGGAGTGCCGGCGGGTCGTCGTGGATGCGCCAGCCGTAGTCCGCAAAGGACTTGGGGGCAACGAGAATGATCCCGGCGCGCTCCGCGACTTCGGTCCACTGCGGCAGGACGTCGAGGGGTGTCGAGTAGGAGCCGTGCAGCAGCAGGAGAACCGGGGCCGGCATGTCCGGCGCGATCGAACCTGGAATGAAGAGGTAGTAGTCGCGCAGCCGCTGCGCCGAGCGGATGCTGATGCGCAGCGGACGGTCGGCTCGATCTGAGCGGCTGTGTTGCGGGGGATCCTCGGACCCAGGTTCATAACCTGCGCTTGCGCCGGCCAGTGAGCTTGCGGCGAGCAGCAGCGCGCTGAGCACGGCGCATGCGAGGTACGAGTACCGGGACCTGGATGGGGATCCAGACAGGCGCAAGGCGGGCTCCTGCTCGGGGCTGACGCAAGTCTGCGGTGTTGCCCCTGCGTGTCAAGGGCGGTGGCGTGAGATCGCGCTTCTTGCGCCATTCCAGTACGCTGGGGGTAGCGGCGTGGGTGCCTGTGTTGCGCCGGCCACGGTGGGTCTGGCCGCGCGTTGCACGTCGCTTAAGCTTCAAGGCAGAGGCTAAAGTTTCATGGACATCAACACGATTCGTTCGGCGCTCGAAGCACGGGAGTTCTTTCTTGTCTATCAGCCGATCGTTTCTCTCGGTGATGGCGCCTGCTTTGGGGCCGAATCGCTGATCCGGTGGCGGCGGCAGAACACGATCCTCACGGCCGCTGAGTTCATCCCTTTGACGGATAACACGCCCCTGTCGGGACTGCTGACCTACTGGGTCATCGACACAGTGGCAGTAGAACTAGGTGACTGGCTCGGCGGCCATGAGAGGGTGCACATCAGCATCAATGTGCCGCCGGAGATTCTCGGCCGCGGCGGACTTGACTACGCCGCAACCAAATCAGGACTACGCGCGCGCATCAGGCAGCTCATCGTCGAAGTTACCGAGCGTGGCATTCCCGACCAGCTCGGCCTCGATGCGCTCAACAGCATTCCCGCCACCGGCGCGCGGGTCGCGCTCGATGACACGACGCTCTCGGGCGCGAACCTGGCACTGCTCACGCGCTGCAATTTCGACTTCGTCAAAATTGACCGGCAGCTCGTGGCAGAACTGGCTGCCGATAAGCCCCAGGCCCCGTGGCTGAACGGGCTCAGAGCGCTGTTGCAAACGACATCGGTGCAGATCATTGCCGAGGGCGTCGAGACCGCATTCCAGGCCGAGGCGCTGCGTGCCGCGGGCGTCCAGCTGGCCCAGGGTCACTATTTTTCTGAGCCGCTGTCGGCGCGCGACTTGAAGCGCTTCTGCGGGACGCCGCCCGGCCGTGCTCCCGGCGCTAGCTGACGGCGCCGGGGAACATAACGAGACCCGCCGGCGCCGGCGTGCCTGGCGACGGCTTCATCTAACAACCAACAACTGCGTTCCCGGGCGCGTTCGTTACGAGCGTTCCTGCCGCCATCCGCGACACTTTCGCTGAACCACTCAGCCTGCATTGACACCCATGTACGCGACCAATCTGGGTCGTGGCAGGGAGAATCAACATGAATGGGCAGGCCGGATCCCTCGGCGCGCGCTGCGCACGGTACTGAAGCAGCTCTCCGCGGCCCGCTGCTGGTGGCGACGCTTTCCCTGCTCGCCTGCGGTGGCGGCGGCTACGGTGGCATGAGCATGTCACCCCCACCGACTACCACGCCGATGGTTAAATCCGCCGTGACCTTAGGGGCGATCACCGGCTTTGGCGCCGCCACCGTGAAGGTCAACGGCATCCAGTTTCAAAGCGTCGGTGCCACCGTCAGCATCGATGGCAAGAGCGCTCAGCCCGCAGATCTGCACGCCGGCGAAGTGTGCAGATCAAGAGTCACCACGACGATGCGACCGATGAGGACGTGGCCGACGAGATCGATTTCCGGGGAAACGTCGTCGGCCCCGTGAGCGCAGTCGACCCGGTCGCGCAGACACTGGTGTGCTCGGTCAGGAAGTGGTGCTGTCGGCGACCACGTCGTTCGATAAGGACATCAGTCCCGCCTCGCTCGCCGGCATTCACATCGGGGATATCCTCGAGGTCAGTGGCATGTCGGCGGCCGACGGCAGCATTCAGGCCACCCGCATCGAACGCAAGTCGCCCACCAGTTCCTTCCAGGTTTCCGGCGTCGTTTCCAGCACCGACACAGCCGCGATGACCTTGCACATCAACGCGCTGGTCGTGGACTTCTCCAGTGCGGCACTGAGTGACTTTTCCGGTACCGGGCCGAAGGCTGGGGACGCGGTGGAGGCGGCGGGCACGACGATTGAGGCGAGCGGCGCGCTGCTGGCGACTCGGCTGGAACTGCAGGGCGGCGCCGTCGCGAAACTCCCGCGGAGGCGACCGCGCACCTCGAAGGACTGATACGCGCTTCGTGTCGAGCGCCGATTTCGACGTCGCCGGGCACGGAGTCAGCACTTCTGCGGCAACCGAGTTCGAAGGAGGCACGTCAGCGGATCTGATTCTCAACGCGCAGGTCGAGTGGAGGGGATTGTCGACGCCGCAGGCGTCGTCGCGGCGAGCAAGGTGAGGATCGATCACGCGGCGGATGTACGCATCATGGCACGGTCGACGCCGTCGACGCCGGGGCCGCTACAGTCGCGTTACTGGGGATTCAGGTCACCGTCTCAGCCATGACGCGCTTCGAGGACCATGGCTCGGAGGATATGCACACGTTCGACCTGACGGCAGTGCAGGTCGGCGACTGGCTGGAGGTGCGCGGCGTCTCGACTGACGGCATGTCCGTCGCGGCGACGCGTATCGATCGGCTGGCACCGCAGTCCGCAGTGTGCCGGGCCGGTCACTGCGGTGGCGGCGCCTGTCTTTTCCATCCTGGCGACGCAGGTGACGACCACCGATGCGACACAGTATTCGGACGGGCTCGATGCGACGACTTTCTTCGACTCGCTCATCGGTCACGTGGCCACGGCGCGCGGCAGCTGGGACGGCTGCCACGCTGACCGCGGACCAGGCGCAGCTGGGGCAGCACGACGACGGTGGCGATGATGACTGAGGTCGGCGCGATCCCTCAGACCCCGGTTTCGGGGATCGCCCGTGTTGGATTGGAGAAATCCGACACGCGTCCCTCGCGGGTTGTAGGAAGTATCTGACGAAGCGGTGAGTGCGGCGCCTGCGCAGGCATTTCTGCGTCTCGCGGACCCCAACAGTGCGTGTAAGATTTCGCGGGCATGCTGGCCTCGCAAACGCTTGAGCAACCCGTCTGTCGTGACGATCCGGTGATCGCAGCGCCGGCGCCCCCGGATCTTTTTGCCGGCGGCGGAGAGATGGGACGCCGCATCCGCGAATTCGACTGGGCCCGGCATCCGCTCGGGCCGCAGGCGCTGTGGCCGCAGTCGCTCAAGACACTCGTGCGTGTGATGCTCGACTCGCGCTACGCAATGTGGATGCTCTGGGGTCCCGACCTCACGTTCTTCTGCAACGATGCGTACTTGCCGACCGTTGGCATCAAGCGTGACTGGGTGCTCGGGGCGCGCTCCGACAAGGTGTGGGAGGAGATCTGGTCCGACATCGGCCCGCGCATTCGTCAGGTGCTGGAGCAGGGACAGTCGACCTGGGACGAAGGCCTGCTCCTGTTTCTCGAGCGCAGCGGCTTTGCCGAGGAGACTTACCATACCTTCTCGTACAGCCCGGTCTACGACGACGGCGGTCGCATCGCCGGCATGCTGTGCGTCGTCACCGAGGTCACCGAGAGTGTCCTGGCCGAGCGCCGGCAGCACACGCTGCGGGATCTCGGCGCGCGCGCGAGCTTTCTCGAGCGTGCTTCCACGGCGCGCGAGGCGTGCCGCGTTGCCGTCGAGACCCTGGCCCAGAATCCGAGCGATCTGCCGTTCGTGGCGGCGCTCTTGTTGGAGCGCGGGAAGCAATCGGCACTGCCGGTCGCCGCCGTCGGTGTGGAACTCGCAAGCCTGGGCCTCGACGGCGCGCAGGATCTAACGCAAGTGGGCGGCCGCTGGCCGCTCGCTGCGGTCATGCGCTCCCGCCAGCCGGTGGTCGTTGAGGACCTCGCCAGCCTGCAGATCGTTGCCGGCCGCTGGCCGCAACCCGTCGAGCGGGCGCTGCTCGCGCCCATCACGGCCCCCGGTTATGACGACGTTGCCGCGATTCTCGTGCTGGGGCTGAGCCCGCGCCTGGTGTTCGACCGGCGTTACCAGAGCTTTCTCGAGCAGGCCGGCGTTTATCTCGGCCAGGCGCTTACCAATGCCCGCGCCTACGATGAGGAGCGGCGCCGCGCCGAGGCGCTGGCCGAGATCGACCGTGCCAAGACCACTTTCTTCTCCAACGTCAGCCATGAGTTTCGCACGCCCCTCACCCTGCTCCTGGGACCGCTCGAGGAGCTGCTGGCAGACCCAGGCCTCTCGCCGGAGGCGCGTACGCGCCTCGAGCTTGCGCACCGCAACTCGCTGCGTCTGCTGAAACTGGTCAATTCGCTCCTGGATTTCTCGCGCCTGGAAGCCGGCAAGGTGCGCGCGTTTTATGAGCCGGTGAACCTGTCGGCGTACACCGCGGACCTGGGGAGTACGTTCCGCTCGGCGATGGAGCGCGCCGGTCTTGAGTTCGAAGTTGATTGTCCGCCCCTGCCGCAGCCGGTCTATGTCGATCGGGAGATGTGGGAGAAGGTGGTGCTCAACCTGCTCTCCAACGCCTTCAAGTTCACGCTGAGCGGCCACGTCACGCTGCGACTGCGCAGTGCTGACAACGGCAGCGTGCTGTTGCAGGTCGAGGACACCGGCGTCGGCGTGCCGGCGCACGAGATTCCGCGGCTGTTCGACCGCTTCCATCGCGTCGAGGGCACCCAGGGGCGCACACACGAGGGCTCCGGCATCGGCCTGGCGCTGGTGCAGGAGCTGGTGCGCCTGCACGGCGGCACTATCGAAGTGCGCAGTGAGTTGAACGCCGGCACCACCTTCAGCGTCCGGCTGCCTTACGGCTCGGCGCACCTGCGCGCGGAGCACCTGAAGGAGGCGCGCGCACCGGCCTCTACCGCGATCGGTACCCAGGCATTCGTGCAGGAGGCACTGCGCTGGGTACCGGACCAGGGCGCGCCGCCCAACGAGGTGGCCGGCCGCGCCGCGGTGGAACATTCGGGACATCAGGCACGCTTTGCCTCGACCCTCGGGGCGCGCATCGTGCTGGCCGACGATAACGCCGACATGCGTGCCTACCTCAAGGAGCTCCTCGAGCCGTACTACCAGGTGGAGGCAGTGGCTGATGGTGAGGCCGCGCTCGCGGCCCTGCAGCGCGAGCGCGCCTCGCTCTTGCTCTCTGACATCATGATGCCGAAGCTCGACGGCTTTGCACTGCTGCGGCGGGTGCGCGCCGAGCCCGCGCTCCGGAGCGTCTCGGTCGTGCTGTTATCGGCGCGCGCCGGCGAAGAGGCGCGCGTCGAGGGCATCGACGCCGGCGCTGACGATTATCTGGTGAAGCCGTTCTCCGCACGTGAGCTGCTGGCGCGTGTGGGCGCCCTGCTGGAGCGCAATCGAGCGCTGGCCGTAATTGCCGATCGCAACGCGCAGTACGAGACGCTCTTCGGCCAGGCTCCGCTTGGTATCTATGTGGTCGACGCCGATCTCAGGATCCGGGAGGTGAATCCGACCGCGCGGCTGGTGTTCGGGGACATTCCGGACGTTCTCGGGAGTGAGTTCGAGCGCGTGATGCGCATCCTGTGGCCCCGCAGCTACGCGGACGAGTTGGTGCGCCGCTTCCGCCATACGCTGGAGACCGGCGAGCCTTATTTCACCGCCGAGCGTGCCGAGAACCGCTTGGATCGCGCCGTGACTGAATACTACGAGTGGCAGATCAGCCGCATCCGGCTGCAGGACGGACGTTACGGAGTGGTGTGCTACTTCCGCGACATTTCGACTCATGTCGCCGCGCGCAAGGCCCTGCAGGAACAGCAGCGTGAGCTGGAAGCCGCGGACCAGCAGAAGAACGAGTTTCTGGCGATGCTGGCGCACGAGCTGCGCAATCCACTCGCTCCCATCCGCAATTCGGGTGAGGTGCTGGCGCGCACCGTGGCAGCGGACCCGCAGGCTGCCAAGGCGGTGGCGAGCATCGAACGGCAAGTGACCCATCTGGCGCGACTGGTGGATGACCTGCTCGACGTTTCGCGCATTACCCGCGGTCGCATCGAGTTGCGCCGGCAGCCGGTCTTCCTGCAGGACATCTTGAGCCGTGCCATCGAGACGGTCGATCCGCTGCTGCGGCAGAAGGGCCACAAGCTCCTGCTCATCGGCAGCCGGCGGCGACTGTTGGTGAACGGCGATCCCGAGCGGCTCGTGCAATGCGTCGCGAACGTGCTGACCAACGCGGCGAAATACACCGACGCCGAAGGCGAGATCAGCGTGGATCTGAGCGAGGAGCGCGGCTTCGCAGTACTGACGGTAAGCGACAACGGCGCCGGCATCTCGGCGGAGCTGCTGCCGCGGATCTTTGAGCTGTTCGTGCAGGGGGACCGCACGCTCGACCGCGCTCACGGCGGCCTGGGGATCGGCCTGTCGATCGTCAAACGGGTGCTGGAGATGCACGGTGGCGACATTGCCGCCACCAGCCCCGGGGCTCGCCAGGGATCGACGTTCGTCATGCGGCTGCCCCTGTCCGCCGAGGCAGCGCCAGCGGCGCGTTACCCGCAGCCGGTCAAGTCGCCCGCCCGGCGCATCCTGGTCGTGGACGACAATGAGGATGCCGCCGATTCACTTGGCATGGTGCTCGGGCTGGACGGACACGAGGTGATCGCGGCCTATACCGGGGACCAGGCGCTCGAGCGGGCGCAGGCCTTTCGACCTGACGTTGTGCTGCTGGATATCGGACTGCCGGGCGTGGATGGTTACGAGGTGGCACGTCGCATCCGCGCCTGCATCGACCTCAAAGCCGTATGTCTCGTGGCAGTCACCGGCTACGGACAGGATGCCGACAAGGTTCGCGCGCGCAATGCAGGCTTTGCCCACCACCTGGTCAAGCCGGTCGAGTTTTCCGCATTGCAAAGGATCCTGGCGGCATCGGTTGAGGCAGAGTGGCCATCCGGCCACGCCTAGTCGGGAGCCGCGGTCACCGCAAGCCGCGCACTGGCGGCGCTGACTCCGCTCAACTGCAACAGGTAATCGCCGCTCGGCAGATTGAACTGCACGGATTTGTGCGGAGCCCTGCAGCCCGCGGCGCCGGCGTAGTCGCTCGAGGTGATTACGCCCGCCGCCCCCACGACGTCGATCCAGCCGCTCTGGTCGAGGGATATCCGGTAGCTGCCAGCCTCCGAGACCTTCAGGCGGATCAGCCCGCCGAAGGCGCCCGCAAACTGGGCCTTCTTGCCGAGTGGCACTGCCAGCCGCAGCTGTTCCTGAGGCAGCAGGGACAGCGCATACAGCCGCTCGGGAAGCAGTGTGGGCCGCAGCGTCCGCTGCCGCTGCCGCGCTTAGGGACTGCGGGCTCTGTGCAAAGGCGGCGCGCTCGTGCGCGACGTTCCACTTGAAGGCCGCGCAGGGATCCTCGGCATAGCTGGCTACGCTGAAGATCCCGAGGCCGAGCACGGCGTCAGGGCAGCCCGAGGGTGGGTCCGAGTCACGGCCATCGGGCAGGCGCATTGTCCGCGCAGTCTCGCACGCTTGTCGCGTGACACCCTCGCCGGTACGCTGGTCGCAGCTTTCGCGGAGAGAAATATGAAAATCAGTGCGCGCAACTCGCTGCCGGGAATCATTCGCAAAATTGCACCGGGGGCGGTGAACGCCGAAGTGACGATCGAACTCGCCCCGAAGCTCAGTATCGTGTCGGTCATCACGCTGGATGCGGTACGGAGCCTGCAGCTCAAGGTCGGCGACCGCGCCTACGCCGTCATCAAGGCATCGAGCGTCATGGTGGGGACCGACTGAGCGGGTTACTTCGGCGTCGCGCTATTTTTCTTCCGCGTACGCGCGGATCAGCCGATAGAGGAAGTCGCGGCAGTCCATGAGTGACTTGACGCTGACGTACTCGTTCAGCCCGTGAATGTTGCCCAGGTCCTGGCCTATGAACAGCGGCTCGATTCCATAGGTCGGGATACCGACGGCGTTCAGAAACTCGCCGTCCGTGGCCCCAGCCTGCAGGATCGGCAGCACCGGCACGCCCGGCCAGAACTGCGCGGCCAGCTTCTCCACCGGCTGCATCACCTGCGGCGTCAGCGGCGGCGGGGGTGAGGTCGGTCCCCGGGTCTCCAGCGTAGTGACCTTGACTGCCGGATCGGCGATCACCTCCTCGAGTTGCGCGCGCACGCTCTCCACGGCGACGCCGGGAAAGATCCGGCAATTGATATTGGCCCGCGCCCGCTGCGGCAGGGCATTGGTGGCATGTCCTGCCTCGAGCATGGTGGCGACGCAGGTGGTGCGCAGCGTGGCATTCCAGCTGGGGTTCGCGGCGGAGACCAGAGCGATGGCGGCATTGTCGTGGGGGTCCTTGAGGAAGGCGTCCATGGCCTGCGCCACCGCGGTGTTGCCTTTGGCCTGCTGGATCTTCGCCATGCCGCTAAAGTAGGCCCGGCTGCCATCGGTGAGCTGCGCAGGGAATTCGTACGCTTCGACTTTCTTCAAGGCGCCCGCGAGCTGGTAGATCGCGTTGACCTTCACCGGGCGCGAGCTGTGCCCACCGGGATTGGTCACCTCGAGACGAAAGTTCTGTGGAAATTTCTCGCCGTCCTGTACCAGGAGCGCCACCCGGTTGCCGGCAGCGTCTTGTTCACCCCAGGCACCCTCGTTGATTGCAAAGGCGGCCTCGAGGAAATCGCGCCGGTTCTGCGAGAGCCACTGGGCACCGTTGAAGGCGCCGGCAGTTTCCTCGCCACAGGTCAGCGCCAGCTTGATGGTGCGCAACGGGCGATATTTCTCCGTGCGGTAGCGAATCAGCGTGTCGACCCAGATGGACGCCTCGGCCTTGTCGTCGATGCTGCCGCGCGCATAAAAATTGCCGTTCTCCTCGATCAGCTGGAACGGATCGCGGGTCCAGTCCTCGCGCTTGGCCTCGACCACATCGATGTGCGCGAGCAGCAGAATCGCCTTGAGCTTTGGATCGCGACCGGGATAGGAGGCGAGCAATCCGCCCTCCTTGGGATGATCCGGCGCCGTAAACACCTGCACTTCGGTGTCGCTGAAGCCGCCCTGCTTGAGGCGCGCAGCCATGCGTTCGGCGGCGAGCGTGCAGCTGCCTGCCGAGAGCGTCGTGTTGGTCTCGACGAGCTCCTTATAAAGGGCACGGAATTGCGCATCGCCTTCGGCGGCGGCGCTGCACACCTGAGTGCCCAGAAGGATGAGTGCCGCGCAGATGAAGGCGGTTCGCGTTCTTTTCATTCAATACCCTCCGAAGAATGCCGTGATTAGACGTGCGGAAGCTGATGCTACGCAAGAGCTTGAGTTTTCTTGAGGAGCCTGGCCCGTACGCGTGCGGCATTCGCCGCGGCCGCGATGCGGCTCGAGCCAGCGCTTCCTCGCGGGCCGAGGCAACCGTTAGAATGAGCAAAGGAGCGACGGCCTTACAACAACAAGCGGAGCCTGCACGGGCCTCAGCACTAGGAGTTGACCTTTATGCACTACGTATGGATGTTCATCATCGGCATCGTGGTCGGGGCGCTCGCGCGTCTGGTCATGCCCGGGGCGCAACACATGGGCCTCATCATGACGGGCGTACTCGGAATCGTGGGCTCGTTCGTGGGCGGCTTTCTGGTGCGGCTTTTCAGTAAGAACGCGCCGGCCGATGGTTCTAAGGTGCAGCCTGCCGGCCTCATCATGTCAGTCATCGGTGCGCTGATCGTGCTCTTTATTTACGACCGAATGGTCGTCTAGTACGCGCGACATGCGCCTTCTGCCGGAGGCCTTACGGCGGGCCGCCGGGGGATGACTTCGGCAGGTGACGGATTTGCCGGTTAAGACGCCGCTCAGGGCACTGCGGCGGCTGCACCGATCATCGCGCACGCCCCCACCAGCAGGCCGACCCGCAGCGGAGATACGCTCTCGTTGTAGAGCAGAATGCCGATCGCTATGACGCCCAGGGGAATGACGGCCGCGAGCAGCGGGCTCATGATGCCGAGCTTCGCGCCGCTCTGATACATGCGCGCGATCATCCAGATGCCACACACGAACAGCGCCGCGCATCCAACGGTCGGCAGCGGCACGGTAAAGCCGCGGGTTCGAGGCAGCAGCACCATGGCCAGAAGCTGGAAGCCGACCGAGGCGAAGAAGAGCACGTAAACTCGCATCGAGACATTGAGCATGGTTCCCCCTATGCCCGATTCTCGGTGCAGCCGGGAGCTCAGGTAAAGCTTCTTCCGCGGCACTTACGGCGGGATCAGGCCGGTATGGTAGGATGCGCGCCCCCAGCGCGGCCCGGGTTGCGGAATCTCCGGCCCGGCCCATGCAGGGGCTTATCCTCGAGCGGCTACTCGGGTTTTTGCAAGTTACTGATTTAGGTTGAAAATAGCCGCTGCTTTGCACGTCGCGCGCCCGTAGCTCAGTTGGATAGAGCGCCTGGCTACGAACCAGGAGGTCGGGAGTTCGAATCTCTCCGGGCGCGCCAATAAATCAATGGTCCATTCCGGTCACATGGGTGACGTTTCATACCGGAGACATGGGTAACACTTTAGCGGCGAAGGGGTTCGCCGCGCTCTCGATCCGGCATGTCTGGTCGTCGAAGAACCCTAAGTCGTAGCGCATGAAGCTGACCAGCCAGATGTTCTCCTCGACTTGCTTCACTCCGACCTTCTGACCGGCGAAGGCCTGGCTGAGGTTGATCTTCAGCGGTCCCATGCAGATCCTGCCACAGCGGGTGACCGTGATGGTGCGATCGTGGAAGGGATACTCGAGCTCGGGTAAGCCGCTGTAGGGCCTGGGGAGGGCATGTAGATCTCAGCCGGGTAGCGCATGTTGAGGGCCTGGTGAGGACGCTCCTGGTTGAAGATGCTGATGAACTGATCGAAGCGAGCCTGCTGCTGCAGGAAGTTCTTTGATGCCGGCTTGGTGGCTTCCTGCTTGAGTGTCAGATGCATGCGCTCGTGGCGTCCGTTCTGCTGCGGATTGCCCGGCTTGATGCGCTCGATATCGATCCCCAGCCGCAGCCACCACACCGATAGCCTGGTGAGGCCAAAGAGTGAGTTGGCGCTGGCGAAGGGCGAGCCGTTATCGGTGCGAATCGCCCTGGGCAAGCCAAAATCCTTAAAAGCCCGCTCAAATACGGTAAAGGCGTACATCGTCGTGGGTGTTGGCGAGAGCCTCACAGCTGATGAGGTAACGGCTGGCGAAGTCGGTGATGGTGAGCGGGTAGCAGTAGCGGCGGTCAGCCAGCATGAACTCACCCTTGTAATCGGCGCACCAAAGATCGTTCGGCGAGTAAGGGCGCGAGAGCGCCGTGCCTTCTGCCTTGTAGAGACGCCGTCGCCGTCGCTTGACCAGGCCGTTGCGATCAAGGATCGCATGCACGGTACTGATGGCCGGACAGTGCACCTCGGAGTACTGCCGGCGCAGGCGTTCGCGGATCTTGGGAGCCCCCCAGCTGGGGTGCTCGCGCTTGAGCTGGATGATGGCCTTCTCGATCTGGAAGGGCAGCTGGCGGGCATGCCGGTAGGGCCTGCGGGAGCGGTCCGTCAGGCCATCGACCCCACAGTCTTTGTACCGGCTGAAGATCTTGTAGCCGGTCTTGCGGGAGATCTCGAACTCCCGGCACAGCACTGCCATCTTCTCCCCGTCCAGCAGACGGGCCACAAACCGCAGACGCTCGTCCATCTTGTGACACTCCCGCCACGGCATCTGCGTACCCTCCGCAAATACCGAAAAGTGTCACCCATGTCTCCGGAATACTGTGTTACCTATGTGTCCGAAAGGACACAATTCCGTTGCACGGTTCTGTCGCTCCTTCAAGTCGCTAGAGTCACCACCAACCGGAAGGGACTCGACAAGAACGCGCGCAAAGTTACGCCACGCGGAGCCACGCGCGCGCGGGAGAAGTGTCGGTGAATGACACCTGTCCTGCGGCGGCGATCGCGCCGGGACCACGGGCCCGCACTTCTCAAACTGCACGATGCGATGGCGCCGAGGCGCTGCTGTTCGACCTGTCCTGACGGAGGTCAGTCAGCCCGAGATTGCGCGACGCCGGCGCTGCACGAGCACGGTCCCGAGGACGCCCAGGCCGAAGAGCGCCAGCGTTCCGGGCTCCGGTACCGAGGCCAGCGTCCCGGGATTGCCGGAGCCGGGCGGCGACCCGGATCGGTCCCTGTCATCGTCTCGATCGTTGTCGACTTCATCGTTGTCGCCGCGGCCCTTGTGAGCGCCGCGGCCCTTGTGGGCGCCGCGGTCCCTGTGAGCGCCGCGGTCGTTGTCATGGTCGGAATCGTGTCAGCCGGCGCGACCTGCCTTGATTCAGTCCGATGTTCTTGTCGGTCGGTGGATGCTGGTGCGATCACGTCCGCGCCCCCCTCGCCGGGTTCGCCCAGGCGTTCGTGTGAATCAAGGCGACAAACACCAGCGGCACGGTGCCTGCGAGGATTGTGCGCTTTCTGGGATTCATGATCCCCCCTGCTCCGGTGAAGAACCGTCGTTCTAAGGAGCAAATGTCCGCCTGCGAAGTCGGAACTTCAACCGCGAGCACGAGCACGGCACGTTTTCGTCGGCGCGCGTTTCGCGTCTGCTGCCGGGTCAATAGCGGCCACCGTGGCCGTGGTTTCAGCTGCGGCTTGTCGCAGTACTGCATGTCCCGTGGGCTCGTCTTGCTAGATCGCAATCTAAGGTGGCAGGTGCTGCAAAGTGTCTGATTGGGCGATGCGACGAGAATGCCATGATCAGCCTGGGAACCAGGAGGTCGGAGGTTGGATCTCTCCCGGGCGCGCCACTCCTTCAGGGACTGACACTCGCGTGTACTTTGCCAGGCGGCGGCGCTTGCACATGCACAACTGACGCTTCGATCTCCTTGGCGAGCATTGCGTCGACGTCTGCGACGAATCCAGGGACGAAGCCAGTATGTTTTGCGCTGCGCCACCACGCGGCGCCGCGAGCAGCCCTGAGCAAACCACACAGAAGGGCTCCGCCTGTCAGCTCGAAAGTCCCCTTTGGGAAAATGCCGCGCTGCGTTCTATCCCAAATGTGATAGGCCGCCCAGGCATTCTCAGCCAGCACCTGCTCGAGCCTCAGCTCATCGGCAGCATCCAAGGGGACCTCGCCGTTAAGGCCAGCGGTCATTAGTTCGGCGAGGTCGCGGTTACGCGCAACCGCCATTCGGATCACCGTCCACTGTGCCATCGTGGAGTTGTGCTCGCTGCGCTGTAGTGCGGCGGTATTCGCTCTGATCTGCACCGCGATAAAGCCGAGAGACACTATGACACCAACTGAAGCAACGATTTGCGCCAAGTAGAATTGATTTTTCGAGTGTCATAAGCGTCATCCAACAAGTTTTGGAAGCAACCCGAATTGACTGCTGACGTCTTGGGCGAGCGCGCTTCGCGCTCGGTTACGCTTCTCGGGGAAGGTCGGCACCACGTCATGAGACCACGACCGTCACTGTCCAGTGCCCAGATTCATCGCCTACGGCGCGCCAATTATGCTCCTTCCCCCAGCCTCAGGCTCTGCGCTTGCGCAACGCGACCGCGAGTCCGCCAATCGCTCGCGCTGCTCAAGCTTCGCCAGTTGCAGCGACGGCAATTTGCCTGTGCCATTCGCGGCGCCCTAGATCGCGCCCGCCATCGCATCGATGGTGTTCACGTCTCCACCGCAGTCGACAACGAAGGTATGCATCTCCTCAAACGAACTCCGCATAAACCGAACGGCGATGTAGACAGCCGTTACGCAAGACTCACTTGCAGCCACGCCGTTCCCTAGGTGCCGACGAACCGCCGGCGGCGCCGGTTCCTCGCTCGCCTCCATCCAGCTCTCCGCAATCTTGAGTCTGACAACGAAAGGCTCTAGACGGCAGGCTTCGGCCGCGCGTCGAAATATTGCTCGCGGGGGCGAACAAGTTACTGCTAGTGCCGTCGCAGACGCGACCAGAACCGCACCCTCC
Organism: uncultured Pseudomonadota bacterium; assembly: GCA_963727305.1. Taxonomy (GTDB): domain Bacteria; phylum Pseudomonadota; class Gammaproteobacteria; order Steroidobacterales; family Steroidobacteraceae; genus 13-2-20CM-66-19. The sequence continues at coordinate 653 of CAVSFM010000001.1, read as the reverse complement.
ACACCGAGAGGATGGGCATGCGTGACGCCAGCCGACAAGCGAGCGGCATCGGCAAGTTCCTGCTGCCGATCCGAGAGATAGTCCAGCCCGATACGGGGGCCCGCATCGCGGCGCCGTTCCCGAATGACCCCTCCGGGTGGAGCCAAACGACTCGCCTGCCGCCAGTCCGCGCCTGCCGCGATATGCTTCAATACCTTGGCTGCACTCGTCCCGTAGCCCCCAGTCCAGCGGTAGCTGCGTGCGAATCGCAGCGCGAGGTCGTCAACGTCCAGTCCTTCTTTGGCCAGAAGCGACTCCGCAATGTCCACCGACATTTGCGTATCGTCCGTCCATCGTGCATGCCCTGCCTTCGTCGTTCCGATGAGCGACCACAGGAATCGCTCAGCGATGCCGCCTTCGTAGCGAGCGCCCAGGGCATCGCCAAGTGCCAACCCAAGCAGACAGCCCTTGAATCGGTCAGTAATCATTTGGTCCATGAGTAGTGCGGCTCATGCAGGCTGTGCCGTCAGTACTCGCCGCATGACTCGTACCGCACGGCACTCCTGCTGATCCGTGATCAGCTTCGGAGTACACACTTGCGGGGACAGGCGTCCCCCGCGCGTTAGCTGCGCCTGTCTGCCGGGCGCTTACATAACCCAGCCGATCAACCTGGC